>NZ_JAPDVG010000001.1:0-1200000 GCF_026015625.1 Segatella copri
ATGTTAGCAAGTCCAAAAGCCCTCTGGGACAACAGTCTTTTGCTCATAAAGGACAGTGTAACAGAGCAGCAATATAACACATGGTTCAAGCCAATCGTCTTTGAATCGTACAAGCCGTCGACAAAGACTTTGTTGGTGCAGGTTCCGAGTCCATTCGTATACGAGTACTTGGAACAGAACTTCGTTGACTTGTTAAGTAAGGTGCTGCATCGTAATTTTGGTGATGGAATCCGTCTCACTTATCGTGTTGTAACCGATAAGGAGCATAAGCTTTCTCAAGATATAGAGGCAGATCCAGACGATGCTGATATGGCAAAGCAAACTCGTGAGCGTGCCCAGCAGACGGCTGCCCAGCCTGCCGCTCCCCAGCAGCAGGAAGACATTGATACACAGTTAGACCCGAAGCTTACTTTCAACAATTATATGGAGGGTGACAGCAATAAGCTGCCTCGTTCCGTAGGATTGTCTATTGCCGAGCATCCCAATACCACCCAGTTTAACCCAATGTTCATTTACGGACCTTCGGGTAGCGGTAAGACGCATCTGGTGAATGCCATCGGCCTGAAAGCGAAGCAGATGTATCTTCAGAAGCGTGTGCTCTATGTGAGTGCCCGTCTTTTCCAGACCCAGTATACTGATGCCGTGCTCCATAATGCGAGCAATGATTTCATCAACTTCTATCAGTCTATCGATATGCTGATTGTGGATGATATCCAGGAGTGGGCTGGTAAGGCGAAGACGCTGAATACCTTCTTCCATATCTTCAACCACCTCTTCCGCAACGGAAAGCGTATTATCCTGGCGTGCGACCGCCCTCCGGTAGAGTTGAAGGATATGCCAGACCGTCTGCTCACCCGTTTCTCTTGCGGTCTTGTCTGCGAGTTGGAGAAGCCGAACATCCAGTTGTGTGTGGATATCCTGAGCAATAAGATCCGTCGTGACGGTTTGAAGATTCCGGTAGATGTCATCTCTTTCATCGCCCAGACCTGTAACGGAAGTGTGCGCGATTTGCAGGGAGCCATCAATGGTCTTCTGGCTTACAGCATCGTTTATAACAGCAGCATTGATATCCGTCTTGCCGAGCGCGTCATCAAGCGTGCGGTGAAGGTGGATGATAAGCCGCTTACCATCGATGATATTGTTGAAACGGTTTGCCATCATTATAATGTAACGGTTACTGCCGTGAACAGCAAGAGCCGTAAGCGTGATTATGTAGTGGCAAGACAGGTAACGATGTATCTGGCACAGAAATATACCAAAATGCCTGCTTCGAGAATCGGCAAACTCGTTGGTAATCGTGATCATAGCACAGTTATCCACAGTTGTTCAAAAGTGGAAGAAAGACTGAAGATTGATGCTGGATTCAGCGATGAACTGGTTAGTATCGAAAACGGATTAAAGGTGAAAAGGGCATAAAGAATGTGCTTTTCGCTGATAGGATAAGTTTAAGCGCGGAACCTTGGTATAGTGGTTCTTGTTTATATAAATGAAATAAAGGAAGCCTGGCAAGTTTGTTTTTGCCTTGGCTTCCTTTTTCCGTCTATAAACTATTAACTATAAACTGCCTTTCATCATCTTCTTCCATTTAAAGTATCCGGCTACGGCGATGATGACGTAGAGACCGTAAAGTCCTGCCTTGAATGGGATGCCTTTGACGATATAGAGATAGAAGCAAACGGCATCTACGATAATCCAGAAGAACCACTGCTCGATATATTTGCGTGCCAGCGCCCAGAGACCCACAAAGCTCAGGGCATTGGTGAAACTGTCTTGCAGAGGAACTGTAGAGTTGGTGAAAGTTATCAGTATATAATAGGTGATGCCCCAGGCTGCCAGGAAGAACAGAAGAGTAGGGAGATAGAGCGACTTCTTCATATAGGTAATCGGAAGTTCTTCTTTCTCCTTCTGGTTGTGCTTCTTGCCATATTTCCATACGGCATAACCATATATACCGGCTATCGTATAGTAGACCGCCATACCCGCATCGCCGTAAAGACCATGACTCCAATAGAGCCATACGTCCAGGGCGGGCATGATGATGCCTACCAGCCAGAGCCAGATACTGGCACGGTACTCCAACAGGATATAAACCAGTCCGAGTACCGTGGTAAAGATGTCTAAACCATGTGATGCAATATAATCCATCATGATGATTTCTGATTAGAACTTCAATGTAAGATGCGTCATCCAGGTGGTATCTGCCATTGGGATGTAGGCTATCTGCTTGAATCGTTTGTCCAATGTATATCCGTAACCGGTAGCATTGCCCCAGGTGAATGCGCTGGCTGCATAGTGGCGGTTGAAGATATTGTTGATGTCTACACCGAAGCTTACCTCCTTGATGCCGAGTGCCTTGGTTACCTTAGCGCTATAGTTGAGGCTCAGGTCGCTCTGTGAATAGCATGGCAGCGAGAAGTCGCGGTCTTCTGTGTTGGTAATATACTGGCGACTTACAAAGTTGGTGTGCCAGGTAGCTGAGAAACCGGCATAGTGGATGTCGATGAATCCGTTCAGGATAGCTGATGGAGAATAAGACAGGGTTGAGTTGTCGTAATGTACTACGCCTGGCTTCGTATCATCTTCCCAGTTGCTTACATACTCATCAAAGTCCTTAATCTTGTTCTTGCTCAAAGCGGCATTTCCTTCTACAGACAACCATGACAATGGTGCCCAGCCGGCTGTCAGCTCTACGCCCATACGGTAAGAATCCTTGATGTTGGTGGTCAGCGCCTCGCCGATGTCACTCAACTGTCCGGTCTGAGCCAGCTGGTTGTCATAATCCATATAGTAGAAGTTGGCGCCTGCATGCCAGTTGTCGCCCTGATACTGATAGCCGAACTCTACATCGAGCAGCTTCTCCTCTTTAGGGAATGGATAGTTGAAGTTGTCGGTAAAGTTGTTGCGCTCTGGCTCGCGGTTGCTGTAGGCTACAGATGCGTATGCCTTGTGGCCATCCTTGTTGAAGCTGATACCTGCCTTAGGGTTGAAGAAGTTGTACTTCTCGTTGATGTTCAGCTCCTGGTTCTTGTAGCTGCCATCTGCCTGGGCGATAAATTTATCGTTGATACCGTCGGTCTTGTATTCTACACGGCGATACTGCAGGTCAGCGAAGGCATTCCAGTAGTCAGCAAAGCGATAGCTTGCCTTGGCGAAGGCGCTGTAGTCATACTTGTGGGCATCAGAGTCATAGTACTTATACTTTCCGTTGCTGCCGAAGAATTTCTTCTCGGCATCCTGGTTGGCGATATAAGTAAGGTATCCCCAGTGGTTGCCGCGGAACTGCTGCAGGTTCAATCCGCCGATAACATCCCAGTGCTCATCCTTGTAGTTGGTATTGTATACCATGCCGTAGGTATGCTGGGTGAGTCCCTTCTTGCGGATGAAGTCAGACTTCTTAACCTTGTTGCCTTCTGCATCCTTGTAAACGAGTCCGAACTTGGCAAACTTGGCGTTGTTCTTAAACTCCTTGTAGTAGCCGTAGCCATAGGTGTAATGCAGTGAGAGGCTGTGGCTCCAGTGGCTGCTTGGTGTCCAGGTAGCCGAAAGGATGTTGTGGTTCTGATAGAAGTTATCAGTAGTCTTGTCCCATTTGCTTCCGTCGCGCAGGGTATAAGGAGTGATGGTATAATCGCCCTTGCCGTTGCGAACCAAATCACCTGTCAGCACGTTAAACTTATCCAGACCTGCCTTATACATATCTTTATAAGTGCGGATGCCATCCTCAAGGAGGGTGAAGTTAGAGTTGTAATCTCCGCCCAGCACACCGCTCCAAGCCTGACCGGTCTTCTCGAAGTTGCCGATGTTCTTGTAGCTTATCTTGAAGTTATCGCCCAGCCAGGTCAGTCCGCCATAGTAAGAACCTGAACGGCCTGCTGTGCCGTCTACATAACCGTCGGTAGCTGTCTCGTGATAAGCACCGTCAAAAATCAGATGCTTGCCGAGCAGACCTGTAGAGAAGCTGGCGCCTGTATGATAGGTATTGTAAGAACCGAAAGAACCGGTAACTTCTGCTGTAGGGGTGAGCGAAGGAGCAGCTGTAGCCATAGAGATGCTTCCACCGAAGGCACCGTCGCCATTGGTAGAAGAGCCTACGCCGCGCTGTACCTGGATGCTGCCCAGGAGCGAAGAATAACTGTTCATGTTAGCCCAGAAAACGGTCTGGTCTTCCGGTGAGTTGAGAGCCACTCCGTCGAGTGTTACATTGATGCGGCTTCCGGCAGCGCCACGAATGCGCATATAGGTAGTACCGGTGCCGATACCGTTCTCACTCCAGGCGAGAATGCCCGGTGTACGAGAAAGGAGAAATGGCAATTCCTGACCTGAGCAAGAGAATTGTTTGAGTTCTGATTTCCTGATGTTAGCCACGGCGTATGGAGCTTCCTTTGCGGCACGTACGCCTTTTACAATCACTTCATTCAAATTCTGCACCTTCAAGGTGTCGATTTTTGTCTGTGCCAGTGCAGCCTGGCTTGCCAAAGAGCAAAACGCTACACTGAGTGCGATCCCGTTGAATCTTTTCATTTATTTAAATTAAAAACATCATATAAGGGGGGAATGTGCCTTATTTTCCTACGCCAGCATTACCTGGTTCAGGTCGATGGGTATATTCTCAGCATCCGCTTTTTTCTCTTTTCCGGCGGTAGCACCCCTTAGTTAGCTCTCTGCTAACCGGGTGCAAAGGTACAAATAAATTTGATAACCGCAAAATTTACGTAGATTTTTACTATATTTGTGTCCTTTTATCATTCTTTTTTCTTATATTTGCAGTCGGATTGCTGTTATTCGCAGTCTTGACAGTTTGAAACCTAAACTTCATGTGATAGGATTATGAGACGATATATTTCACATTTGTTCACGTGGGTCATCTCTTTCCTGACCCTGTTGGCATTCTCATCGTGCTTGAATGAGCATCCTAAGGATCAGCTCGATGGGGGTGGCAGCAATGGTTCTGCGTCTGAAATATTCGATACGACCATAGCTCCTTTATATGATTTTATGGGTGGAACGATAGATGGGGAAGGCATCAGCGATATTCAGCGTCTTGACAGTCTGCTTTCTCTTTCTCCTGATGATGAGCAGCTTTATTCTTCCTGGCAATATCTTTATCGGGCTATCGGTATGTGCAACAAGTCGCTGGATATGATTGATTTACAGTCAGTACGCCTTACCGATAACCAGAAGGCGCAGTTCAAGGCTGAGGTGCGTGCCATCAGAGCCATGATGTATTATGAGGCGATGGATTTGTATGGCAGGATTCCGGTACTCCTGTCTTCGGCAGAATCACTCATCTATGAACCGGCTTCGGGCTCTTCGGTTACCGATGAAAAGCTGTCGGCTCAGAGCGAACGGAGCGAAATCTTCCATTTCATCTTCAGCGAATTGCAGCAGGTGTTGCCTTATCTTCCTCAGACGTCCAGTTTGGAGGAAGGCTCTCATTATGGGCGCATCACGCAGCCTGTGGTCAACTTCCTGCTGGCTAAGCTGGCGCTGAATGCTGAAATCTATATGTACAACGATTGGGCGCAGGGTTACAGGAAGCGTCCGAAGGGTAGGGACCTGGAATTTATGGTGCGTACTGCCGATGGTGCCTCGCTCATTACGGGCGGCAAGGCGAGTGAGAACCGCAGCAAGATATTGAATGCTTGGGAAACCTGTATCTTCTATTGCAACAGACTGGCTGATGAAGGCTACAGTTTAGAGGAGGATGAAATCTTCAACAGTTCTGCGCGTTATCTGATGCCGAAGGATGCGCTGGTGATGGATGAGGCTGATTCTGTTCAGCATTCCCGGCCAGCCAAACCTCTGTTCCGTTTCCGCTATACCGATGTTTTGCTGATGAAGGCTGAGGCGATGGAGCGCAACGATGGGGATGGCAGGGCAGAGTATAATATGGTTCGTGCGCATGCCGGTTTGTCTGCGCGCAAGTCTTCGCTTGCCAATATTCTGGAAGACCGTCAGGTTGTGCTGGCGGACGAGACCTGTCACCGTCAGGACCTTATCCGTTTCGGCAAGTTCCTCAAGTCCTCGCATCTTCGCCGTTCTGTTCAGTCCGCTCTCTCGTTCTGTTCCATCGTCTTCCCGATACCTCAGCGAAGTCTTGCCTTCAATGGCAAGTTGGTACAGAATAAAGGATATGAGGCAATGGAATAGCCAAAAACTCTTCACTCTTCACCCGATAGCTCGAATCCCCTTTATATAAAGGCGCTGCGGAGGGTGAAGAGTTTTTTGTAACTCTTCACCTCTCTTCACCCACTCTTCACCTCTCGAATCCCCTTTATATAAAGGCATTCCCAGCGATTGGGTGAAGAGTGAAGAGTAAAATCAATTCGACCTGTACGGTTTAATTACCCAATACGCCCTGAAAGGGCAGAAGCTCCTAGCCCAGGGCATCGCCCTGGGTATAATAGCAGTCAGCAAGGCGCCCTGTAAGGGCAAAAGCTTTGTTAATTGCCTGGTATTTGAAAGCTTTTGCCCTTACAGGGCGACAGGTTTGCGCCCATAATAACCCAGGGCGATGCCCTGGGAGGGCACTGAAAAAGTCCCTTCATGGGTTATGTTAGTTTAACATTCGATCTTTGAAATAGTGTACCCAAAAGTTGCATATGTGCAATATTTTTTGTATCTTTGTAGAAAAATACAAGGATTATGCTAGAGCAACAACAGACCATATCATTCAGTGATTATTCAAGTTTGTATGACTTGATTATCCCAAAAGACAACCTGCTCCGCCAGATTACTGACCTGGTGGACTTTCGTTTCGTATACCAGGAATTGCAGGACAAGTATTGTCATGACAATGGTCGTACAGCAGAGAGTCCTATCCGTATGTTTAAGTATCTTCTTTTAAAGGTAATCTATGACATATCGGATGTTGATGTTGTTGAACGTACTCGCTATGATATGTCGTTTAAGTACTTCTTGGGATTAACTCCTGAGGAGACTAATCTGATTAATCCTAGTTCCTTGACCAAATTCCGTCGACTTCGTCTGAAGGATATGGACCTGTTGGATCTTCTTATCAAGAAGACTGTTTCTATTGCTATAGAAGCAGGTGTCCTCAAGTCTAGAACCATCATTGTTGATGCAACCCATACGCATTCTCGTTCCAACCCTATCAGTGCAGCAAAGAGTTTGGAGTATTATTGCAAGGCCGTAATCAAGGTCGTTAATTCTGTGGATGACAGCATGGAATTGCCTGAGCTTCCAAAAGAAAAGAAGTATTCTTCTATCATGACTGCAGCCAAAACGATAGTTGCTACGGTGGAAGCTGATGCTGCAACTGCCAATATGCCTGCAGTCAAGGAGCGTCTCAATATGCTGAAAGAAACCATTTCAGACGCAGAGACCCGAGGCGTAATATCAAAAGATGCAGATGCCCGTACAGGACATAAAACAGCGCATTCTTCATTCTTTGGCTATAAGACGCATATAGCTATGAGCGATGAGAGAATTATCACCGCAGCTACCGTCACCTCCGGCGAGAAGGGTGATGGACAGCAATTGCCAGAATTGATAAAAAAGACAGAGGAAGCAGGAATGGAAGTTGATTCCATAGTAGCAGATAAGGCATATTCCAGCAAGGAGAATCTCAAAATGGCAAAGGAAAACAATATGCGCCTCTCTGCTCGTTTAAGCTCTGTAATTGACGGTAATCGAACAAACAAACTCCCTTTTGAATACAACAAGGATGCAGATCTGTACGTCTGCCCAGCAGGGCATCTGGCGAAATGGAAAGAGATGAATTATCGCAAAAATGACAAGCGTCACAGAAACTCCAGCATTACCTATTATTTTGATGTGGACAAATGCAAGGTCTGTCCATTACGTGAAGGTTGCTACAAGGAAGGAGCCAAGACAAAAACATATGCGGTTACCATCAAATCGGATGAACAGTTGGAGCAAATCGAATATCAAAAAACAGAAGAGTTTATAAATCTTCAGAGGAAACGATACAAGATAGAAGCCAAAAACTCCGAACTTAAGAATGTCTTAGGATATGACAGAGCCCTGTCATACGGTTTGTCGTGCATGGAAATGCAGGGAGCTTTGACTATTTTCGCTGCAAATGTGAAGAGAATCATCAAATTGATGCAAAATGCATAAGGGGGGAAGTAGATTTCTCTATATATTGCCGAATTAAACGCCAGAAACGCTATAGAAAGCTGTTTGAGACTATATTCCTGTCCAAAAAAGTATTTCACTTTTAAAAGATGAAATGCGTCTTGGACAAGAATTAAAGTTCAAAAACAAGCTATGCAACTTAAAATTGGGTACCTTTTTCAGTGCCCTCCCTGGGCTAGGAGCTTCTGCCCTTTCAGGGCGTGTGGGGCAAAACTTGCGAAAGTTCTGTCGGTTATTTAAAAAACTGATAAACGCGTTTTCATTCGCTGTTTGGCTCAGACAGCCCACTGTTCTTCCTATCGCTAGTCTGCTGTTCTAGTTTCGCTAGTTCGCTGTTCTTGTTGCACTTGTCCCCTGTTTCCGTTTCTCCAGTCTGCTGTTCTTGTTTCACTCGTCAGCTGTCCCCGATAAATAAAACCATTTTTTTCCTTTTTAAAAATCACTTTTTTCCTTTTCCCATCCTCATTTAAAAATAAAATTTGTACTTTTGCATGCGTATTAACGTGTTAACGATAATCTTGGCAGATGCCAAATACAAAAATAAGAACGAAATGGATACATTATATTTATTGCAGTTCGCCTGTTTCCTATTTATGCTCGTCAATATCCTCATCCTGGGTATTACCCGACTGCACATGAAGTGGATGAACCGGCGATATGAAGTGTCACGATGGCTGATTATCGGAGCCATGGTAGGATTAGCCATACAATTTCTCATGCAGATGCTTCTGGGCTTCCGGGCTCAAGACGCTGCTGTGGGAGCCGTTTTCAACATTCTGGTCTATCCCCCTTGCTTCTCGCTCATCTCTATTGGCATTTACAATATCGAGGCAACGCATGCCAACCGCCGGAAGATGAGCATCGTTTGCGCCAGCATTTATGCCGCCATATTGGCTGCCTTCTGCATCGGCTTTATCCAGAGCGGAAACTTCCATATCGGCAGCTGGATTTATGTGATGATAGTCCTGTTCGCCTTCAGCGTAGCCTATTGCATCTATATGATAATAGTGGAAATCAGAAAGCGCAGAAGAATGCTGGAGGTGATGGCTGGTTATGATATCCTGCCTTACGTGAGATATGCGCGAGCCAGTGTATTCATTGTCTTTTTCCCTGCAGTAGCCCTGCCTTTTGCAGTTCTTTCCACCAAATCTCTATATGTAATCGGACCTCTGGGACTGCTTGCTGTCTTTTTCTTCACGCTCAGTTTCATGGCTTTGGGCTATAATTACGTACCTTCCGAAGAACTTCTGGATAAGGAGGAAGAAGAGGAGGCTGCCATGGAATGTGTGGAAGACAATACCTGTTTAGAACTGCAGGATGAAGAACTGGATGATAGGAAAGAAACTTTACAATCGCAGCGTTCAGAAAGACGGAAGAAGATCATCCGTAAGAAGTTGGATGAATGGTGTGCTGCCAATGGTTATAGGGATACGTCGCTGAATATGATTACCCTGTCACGTTCGTTGAATATCAGCAGATACGAGTTGTCGCGCTACCTCTCATCCTGTCTCAATACCACCTTCCGCCCCTGGCTTGCCGAGGTGCGTTTTGAGGCTGCCAAGAAGATGATGTTGGATAACCCCGACTTCGGTAATGACATCATTTCTGCCGAGTGTGGCTTCTCTTCCCGTACCCATCTCTACCGTATGTTCAAAGAGAAAGAAGGCTGCTCTCCGACGGCTTGGAGAGAGGAAAACTGTTAAAAAGTATGTATTAGGTGTCGCATTCCCCACGAATGAGACACCTTTTTTGTAGGAATGCGACACCTATGTGGGGGAATGCGACACCTTGTTTCAAAGAAAAACACTATCTTTGCACCATGAAAAGTATAATAGAATCATTAGCCAAAGAAGAACAGGCTATCCTGATAGTAGCTTTGTTTCTCCTCATTTATGTTGGTATCATGATTAATGTCATGGTGAGGGAATATAGGGCCTATCTTGATGATTACCCGATGTATCATTTCAGCTTGGGTGATTTCATCAGGAGAGGGCGTTTCTATATCTGCCTCATTCTCGGCGTAGTGTTTATCACGTTCGTATGTCTGGTAGTCAGTCTGATGGCAATCAGTATTCAGTAATTTCTTGATAAAAAATAATAACAAAGCATAACATTTATGATGAAAAGATTTACAAATCAATCCAATGGGTCGCAAGCCGGCCGTATGTACAATGGGGGGGCGAAGTTTTGTAGATTCGCTCTGTTCCCATTGATGTTGCTCATGTTGTTGCTTCTGCCAGCCGGCATGGTGGCGCAGAAGGCAGCTTCCAGTTCTAAGTATATAGCAACGTATGAATCCTCCACCCAAACCTTGACTTTCAAGAAAAATGTGGGTGAAACCCTTCCTGAAAATAGTGCTTGGGTGGAAGATAAGATGACGGTGGATGGTATCAATAAGAGATTAGGAAATGGCACAATTGTGCACATTGTTTTCGATAAGAGCTTTAGCACATACACTCCTACATCGTTGTACCGTTTCTTTGAAAGTCTCACAAAGCTGGAAACAATTACAGGCCTGGAATATCTGAATACAGAGAATGTAACGAATATGGGACGTATGTTCTATAACTGCTCATCTCTTACCTCGCTAGATGTTACTCATTTCAATACCGCGAATGTGACGAATATGAGTTACATCTTCTCTGGCTGCTCAAAACTCACCTCGCTAGATGTTACTCATTTCAATACTGCGAAGGTGAAGAATATGCACAATATGTTCTCTAGCTGCTCATCTCTCACCTCGCTAGATGTTACTCATTTCAATACAGCGAAGGTGGAGGATATGTACGGTATGTTCTATAGCTGCTCATCTCTCGCCTTGCTAGATGTTACTCATTTCAACACAGAGAATGTAACGAATATGGGATACATGTTCTATAACTGCTCATCTCTCACCTCGCTAGATGTTGCTCATTTCAATACAGCGAATGTGAAGGTTATGAGCTACATGTTCTCTAGCTGCTCATCTCTCACCTCTCTCTACCTCACTAACTTCAATACAGAGAAGGTGACGAATATGGAAAACATGTTTTCTGGCTGCCAAGCTCTCACCACCATCTACGCCAGCAGTAAGTTTGTAACAACCCAGGTAACTAAGAGTAGCGGCATGTTCAATAAATGTGAAAAACTCAAAGGTGAAGAAGTATGGACAAAAGACAAGGCTACCGACAAGACCTTTGCCAAAATAGAAGGTGGATATTTTAGTCGTGCAATCCCTAGGGTAAAATATGCTGATGGCACGCTGACCTTCTTTCTCGCATCCAAGGAGACTTTGGGAGAAAATGAGTATGGAATCTATGATGGGTGGGCGACACCTGACTGGGTGTGGCAAAACCCTAACGTTACCAACGTTACCAAGGTAGTGTTTGATCCCGCCTTTGCAAATGCCCGACCAACCAAATGTAATGAATGGTTCCAAAACTACGTAAACCTCACGAGCATAGAGGGTATCGAATATTTGAATACATCACAGGTTACTGATATGCATAATATGTTCTATAATTGTTATCATCTCCAAACAACAGATTTTTCTGGCTTCGACACTCGAAAAGTAAAGGATATGAGTAATATGTTTTACAACTGTGGTAGTTTGAAATCACTGGATATTTCAAATTTCAATACGTCGGAAGTGACGAATATGAGAAACATGTTTTATCATTGTATAGGGCTGACGTCACTTGATCTCTCTCATTTTAATACATCAAAAGTGTCTATTATGATTTCGATGTTCCAATTATGTAGTAACCTTTTGTCTGTTAATTTGTCGGGTTGGGATACTAGGAATGTAGGAAGTATGGATCATATGTTCGAAAAATGCATATCCCTAAAGACACTTGACTTGTCTGGTTTTGATACTCGGGAAAAAACTTGTGCTATGGACGACATGTTTAATACGTGTAAAGAACTTACTACCATTTTCGTGAGCGATAAGTTTGCTGTAGGAACACGCGGTACTGGTGATGGCACGATGTTCCTGGAATGCAAAAAACTCAAGGGAGCCAATGCTTTCGATAAAAATAAAACGGGAATTGATAACGCCAACTACAAGACTGGCTACTTCACCAAGCTGGTAGGCAAGAATGGCGATGAGAAGATAGGAGCAACGGGAGAACCTCTTGCTACGGATAATCTCGTTCTTGACGATGGCAAGGACTTCGTGGCTTACGAGCCATTCGTAGCCAAGGCTGCATCTTACAACCGCACAATGAATGCTGGCACCACCTGGGGAACGCTCTGCCTGCCATTCGAGGTATCGCTCGCAAATCAGAACTTCCGTGCCTTCAAACTCCTTTCAGCTGATGATGTTACAGAAACCGTAGAACTCGAAGAGATAGAGGGAAGCATCGCAGCTGGTACTCCTGTTATCATCAAGATGAAGGATGGAGCAACAAAGCTCGACTTCACTGTAGCCAACAAGGAGATTGCAAAAGACGTTCAGACTGCTGAAACAGCTAATGGCAACTATCAGCTCCAGGGCATCTACACCAAAAAGGAGTTCAGCAAGGATACTGACAACAACTGCTACATCGTGAAGGGCTCCAAGCTGATGAACCCAGCCAAACTGTTGGATAAAACAGCAACAGAGTCTGTGGGCAGCAAGCCTTTCCGTGCTTACATGGTAGATAACTCTTCTGCTCCTGCAGCAGGTGCCAGAATGTTCAGCATCAGCGTCGGCGGTAGCACCACAGCCATCGAGCAGTTGGAGTCTACAGCAGATAGCAAGGCAGAATACTACGACCTCCAGGGTCGTCGCCTCCAGGATTTGCAGAAGGGCATAAACATCGTGAAGCGTGGCGGCAAGACCATGAAGGTTATCATCAAGTAATAAAAAATAGTAATAAAAATAGATATGAAAAAGAAAAGATATATCAAGCCAGTGGTTAGCGTCATGGAAATGGAAACCACAGCCATCCTCGCCGGCTCTGTTATCCGGAAGGCGTCAGATGAGGATTACAGCGATGAAAATGTGAAGGATTTCTGGGATACAAATAAGGGAATTTGGGCAGACTAGCCCCTGATTCTCTTTCGTATTCCACGACAGCACTTCTGATGCCTGGGGCAAAATAAAAAGCCCCCGGAGCTATTACGCTTCGGGGGCTTTTTCCGCTTTCTAGGTATCATGTTGATAGGTAAGTTCATGAACATCCACAACATTTTTTCCGAAACTTTTCTCCTATTTTCTTTGCACTTTCAAAATAAAGTCGTAACTTTGCAATCAAGATAGGTTAAAAAAGGAGGTTGCGATGCCAAAGATATTTGAATACTTCGGATTTATCTTTCTGTTCTATTCGAATGAGCATGAACCGATACACGTTCATGTAATGAAGGATGGACATGAAGCTATTTTCGAGATAATATTAGAAAATGGTGAACTTGTTGAAATTCACAGAAGAACTTCTAGCAAGATACCACCTTTAAGTGAGAAGGATGCTGCTACAGCAGAGGCCTTTGTGAAGAAGTACTATAAGAATATAGTTGATAAATGGGTAAACTTCTTTATTTATAAGAAAAGAATACGTTCAACTAAAATAACGAAGAAATTATGAATTTAAGTATCGTTTCTGCAAAATATGTGGCACCATTAAAAGTTGAATTACACTTTAATGATGACACTGTTAAGACGATAGATGTTGGGGCTTTTATTAGAAATCACCCACATCCGCAATATAACTCTTACTTGAATGAAAACAAATTCAAAAAGTTCAAGATAGAGTTTGGAAATATCGTTTGGGGAAAAAATTGGGATTTGATATTCCCTATAGATAAGTTATATGCTGGCGTTTGCTGCTGAACAAAAAGCCCCCGGAGCTATTACGCTTCGGGGGCTTTTTCCGCTTTTTTTCTTCCCATATTGCGTATAGTGTATTTCTATATGGGTGAAGAGGGGTGAAGAGTGGGTGAAGAGATAAAGAAAACTCTTCACCTCCCGAAACCCCGATAAACAGAGGGGATACGGGCGAGAAGGTGAAGAGTGAAGAGATAAATCGGGATTGCCTACAACTGATAGAACTTGGTGAAAGCCTTCACGCAGTATTCGTGGTCGATAACGCTACCGTTTTCTATGTGTCACTGTGATAGGTGGGTTCAAGAACTACCACCATATTTTTTCGAAACTTTTCTCCTGTTTTCTTTGCATTTTCAAAATAAAAGCTTATCTTTGCAGACAAATAGAAGTAGAACTTTTAAATGGATAAATATGGCTTTAAAAATTAAAACTCGTGAAGAAGCAATTGCTGTATTACGAGACATGGTTAAACGTAAAAGAGAAATGGAGGCAAAGGCTCAAATAGACTTTGCTAAAGCACGTAAGGAGGCTGCAAACTGCTATGCAGGCCTTTAACTTAACGCGCCTCAATTTTCATTCTCCTTATAAGGTCTGGATAGATAATGGCTCATATAAGTTCTTGACAGATTATGGTGTTCAGTATCGAATAGAATTTGTTGAAAATAATAATATCTGGGAGGATGAAAAAGCGTATGAATTCGGTATTCTCAATGAAAACAAGAAGAATTCTCCTAACGATTCTAAAGTAAAAGAGACTGTACAAAGTATTATTGAAGAGTTCTTTCTCACGAATCCGGACATTCTTTTATATCAATGTGAAACGGGTGATAGCAGACAGGCTATGCGAGCTCGTCTTTTTACCAGATGGTTTAACGAATTCGATAAACGAGATCGGTTTTGTGTCAAGGTTTCTATTCTTAGAGATGAAGAAGTTGACAATTACATAGCTATTATAGTTCAAAAGAGTAATCCTAAGTTGACTGACATCCTTCGAGATTTTGATGAGTTTATCGGTTTCTTTGATACAAAGCCCGAATAAAAGCGGTAAGTGAGATACAGACAAACGGAATCTCTATCGTACCCCCACCAGGCAGCACCTTTGCTGCCTGGTGCATAAAAAAGCTCCCGATGCGTATGGCACCGGGGGCTTTTTTCCGTTTCCTTCTTTATTCTTCTTTATATTTCCTTCCAATCTTCTTTTATACTTCCTTCCAATCTGCCAATCCTTTTCCCTTATCATCCAGTTCTATGGCAAGGGCAATTACTTTTCGCTTATCAGCCTTGAATGGCTCGGCATACTGCTTGGCTTTTATCTGCTCCGTGGCAGCATCCACGCCACCGTTGTTGCTCAGCTTCAATTCAAGCACATAGATAAAGTTGGTAGTTTCTACCACCATATCAATCCTGCCCGTAGCAATCATCTTCTCTACTTCCACCCGGCAGCCGATGGCATTGAAGATGGTGCTCAGAATCAGGCGGTAGCGCTCTTCCATATCCATGCTGGCAAGCTTCTTGTTGCTGTAAGGTACATCCGCAATAAGCGCCTTCAGGCATTTCATGGCTTCGGGGAGATTGCCAAGCTTTAGGGAGTACAACAACATATTCTGGGTTGATATTACCAGTGCATTCGATTGTAGTGTCAAGGCTGGCAATACAATCTTGTATAGAGCCTTTCGAACTTCATAGTTTGGAATGCCTAGCAGATAAATCTCATCCATATACCCCTTTATCGTAAGATACCCCGACTGATAGAGGAAAAGTTCCGCTCCGCCACCTGTTACGTCGGAAGTCTCCAGTGTATCGCTGTCTATCGGACAATTCTCAAAATCTTTCAGTCTCATTTCTATATTATCCACAAATTTAGGGAGTAGCGAGGTTGCGCCCGATGAAGCCCAGTAGTTTTTCAGTTTGGAATCAGCGAGTGCATTGATAAGACTGAATGGATTGAAGACATCAACCATATTTTCATAACAGAAATGATAGCCATCATAATAGGCTGTCAATTGTGCAACGGCTTCGTCGAAAGTCCATCCCTTGCTTGTTGCCAACTTGTTGATTTCCGGCTTGAAATCACGCAAAACTTCTTCCTTGGTGATACCGCAGAGAGCCGCATATTCCGGCTCGAAACTGATGTTGCTCAGATTGTTGAGCACTGAGAAGAGAGATATCTGCGTAAACTTGGTAATACCGGTGATGAAGACAAACTTCTCGTATTTGTCGTCTGCTTTGAGAATGGCAAACACCTCCCTATAGATAGCGGTACATGCTTCGTGATAAGGAGTCTTCCAGGAATGCTGTAATGGCGAGTCGTATTCATCGATGAGAATGGCAACCTGCTGTCCGGTTTGCTCATACGCCCCCACGATTATTGCATTGAAGCGGTCGGCAAGACTATCTGCAGGGTCAGGGACCAATGAATATTCTTTTTCGTATTGTCTGAATATATTATTGAGATAAGAGCGCAATGTTTCCGGCTCTGCGCCCGCACGGCTCATATCCAGTCTGATGACAGGTCGCTTCACCCATTCCGTCTCCATCTGCATGATCTTCAACCCCTCAAAGAGTTCCTTCTTACCCATGAAGTAGGCTTCGAGCGTATCTACAAGAACGGATTTACCAAAGCGGCGTGGGCGGCTCAGGTAATTATACTTTTTCCCTCTGTTGGCAAGTTGCCAGATGATATCTGTCTTGTCAACATAAAGATATCCACCCTTTCTGATTTCCTCGAAAGACTGGATGCCTACCGGCAATTTTCTATCGTTAGTCTCTATCATAATTCCTAATCTTTGTTTTCCAATTGCAAATTTACGATTATTTTCCCAAACCGCCATGCTTTTTCTCGTTTTTTTCTTCCCATATTGCGTATAGTGTATTTCTATATGGGTGAAGAGGGGTGAAGAGTGGGTGAAGAGATAAAGAAAACTCTTCACCTCCCGAAAACCCGATAAACAGAGGGGTTACGGGCAAGAAGGTGAAGAGTGAAGAGATAAATCGGGATTGATTACAACTGATAGAACTTGGTGAAAGCCTTCACGCAATATTCGTGGTCGATAACACTACCGGTTTCGCGGCAACTGTGCATAGCGAGGATGGCATTGCCCATATCCACACCCTTCAATGGGATGGAAGAGGCGAGGATGTTGCCCAATGTGCTGCCACCTGCTACATCGCTGTGGTTTACGAAACGCTGGCATGGTACACCGGCTGCATCGCAGATGTTGGCGAAGATGGCTGCTGATACAGCATCGCTCGCATACTTCTGGGCTGCATTGAACTTGATGACCGGACCACCACCCAGTTTAGGATGATTCGTAGGGTCAAACTTTTCGCTATAGTTAGGATGCCAGGCATGCGCATTATCGGCTGATATCATGAAGGCACGCTCTACTGCCTGATAATAAGCCTCTTCTGTATGGCTCTGTGCCAGGGCGATACGCTGGAGCATATATGAAAGGAATGGACTTCCGGCACCCTGCTTGGTCTGAGACCCCGTTTCTTCATTATCGAAGATGGCGAGAACCTGGGTGGTATCATTGGCATCTGCTGCAATCATCGCCTCTACACCAGCCCAGCACATAGACAGGTCATCGAGTCTGCCTGAAGAGATAAACTCATCGTGTACACCGAAGGTGCAGGCTGGAGTGGCATCAGCCAGATAAAGATCGAAATCAAGAACATCCTCTTTCTGGATATTCAGTTCGCCGGTTATCACATTCATCAGGAGATTACCCTTCTCCAGTTCATCATTGATGATGCCGAGGATAGGAAGTACATCCTTCTGCTTGCTCAACTTCACACCATCATTCACCTGACGGTTGAAGTGGATAGCGAGATTGCTGATCTGCAGCAATGGGCGCTTCACATGAAGAAGGAGCGTCTGGGGATTCATCGCATTCTCACCCTTCACGATAACTCTACCTGCCAGGGTGAGCGGACGGTCGAACCAGGTTGACATGATAGGACCACCATAAACCTCGGTATTCAGTTTTACGATACCGCCCTCGCAAAGCATCTCAGCATTTGGCTTGATGCGGAAGGTAGGCGAATCGCAGTGGGCGCAGATCATGTGGAAACCGGCATCTGCCAAAGGCTTCTTTCCGATTTGGAAGGCGTAGATGGAAGAGTCGTTCTTGGTAACGAAGAACTTTTCACCCGCTTCAATCTTACCCAAAGGCTCCTGTGGGTTCATACGGCGGAACCCGTTCTTCTCCAATTCCTCGGAGATATTCTTTACTGCCAGGAAATTCACTGGCGATGCGTCTAGAAAGGATAATAATCTTTTGATCATAGTCTATATCTTTATATTAATATCTTGCAAAGATAATAGATTTTTTTCATTTTATCTCATTATTCTATTTGTTTTTCATTTTTTTGTATTATCTTTGTCCCCAAATAAGATCAATGAAAGAATTATGAAACGATATAAATCCTGTACTCTCATTATATTGCTGCTGTTGGCATCGGCTCTTCAGGCATATGCGCATGTTTCCAGAAATATGTTCATGCTTTCCAATCTCAATGCTGACAATGGTCTTTCCAGCCCTCGAGTTTATTCTATTGTCGAGGCAGAGGATGGTGCCATGTGGATAAGTACTAAGCGTGGAGTTGACCGATATAATGGGCAACAAGTAACCAATTATACTTTATACACAGAGATGCCGTATAGTGATGCTAGTGGTAGATGTATTAAACTGACTAAGGATGCGCAACATCTGATTTACGCCTACGACAACAAGGGAAAGGTGTATATATATGATAAGAGGAAAGATACATTTGTCTTGAAATGTAATCTTCAGAAAATTTTAGGTGGAAGTATCGTGTTGAACGAACTGTTGGTAGACGAAAAGGGTAATTTCTGGTTAGCTATGGATAGAGGCATTTATTGCTTGTCAGCAGCTACTGATGGAAAGGAGATAGTTCGGGAGACAGCTAAGGGTAGGTTTGTATTGAAAAATACCTATATTAATCATATCCAATTTATAGGTCAGAAACTCTTGATAGGAACTTTTAAAGATGTTTATTGCTATTCGATGTCTGCCCGGAAGTTAGAAAAGAAGATTAGTGGCAGTTCTGTAGTATCCTCTTATCATGATATTGTGGGACATCGTATCTGGCTGGGTACTTTTCACGAAGGAGTTAAAGTGGTGGATGATCGTACTTGGAAGCTGATAAAATCTGCTGATTTCCAATCTTTGCAAAACATTCCTAAAATTCCCGTACGTTCAATCATTTTATATGATAAGCAGACTCTTCTGATGGCTGTAGATGGAGCAGGAATATATGCTTATGACAGTTCGAATAAACAAACCAAGCTCTTGCTTGATACAGATGGACGTCCGGGTAACGTGCTGAATGGTAATGGATTATATACCTTGTGCTGCGATCGTTTTGGCGATTTATGGACAGGCTCTTACTCGGGAGGAGTAGATTTGGCAATACCGATGAAACATACATTGGAATATATCACACATGAATATCTCAACAGTCAATCACTGATAGATAATTGTGTGAACGATGTTTTCCAAAGCCGTGATGGGAAAATATGGTATGCCACAGATAAAGGAGTAAGTGTTTATGATGCGCAGACTCGTCTTTGGCATCATGGATTATATAATAAAGTGGCGCTTACGATTTGTCAGACTGTAGACGGCAGAATTCTGGTTGGTACCTATGGTAATGGCGTATATCAGGTTCATGCTGATGGCACTAGTATGCCTGCTTATTCTGTGGAAACAGGAATGTTGAAGAGTGATTACGTATTCAGTCTTTTTACTGATAGCGATGGTAATGTTTGGGTGGGATGTTTGGATGGAGATATGGCTTGTTTCCCTTCTGATAAATATAATTTGAATGGAACGGGAAAGTCGGTATTCTATCTGCCTGTCAACGAAGTGCAATGCATCACGGAATCACTGGATAAGCGTTTTATTGCTGTAGGAACTTCGCATGGAGGCTATTTGATTGATAAGCGTGAACCTTTGCATCCTCATCGTTTCTTTTATCCTGAACAGTATCCCGAAAAAGACATTAATTTGTTTGTCAACAGTATGGCTTTTCAGGATTCCCGTCATATCTGGATTGGAACGGATGGAGGAGGACTCTATGATTATGATTTACTGACAAAGAAGTTTAAGCGTTATACCAATCAGGACGCTTTGCCTTCTAATACAGTTTATGGACTTATAAGAGGTATTAATGGCAATTTGTGGATCAGTACGGATAAAGGATTGGCGTTCATGAAACAGGGTAAGATAGTAAACCTCAACATCTTTAAGGGAATGGAACGTGAGTATAACCGAATGTCTGTTGCGTGTACTTCAGATGGCAGGGTGCTTTTTGGCAGCAACGATGGAGTTGTCGCTTTGACTCCTATGTTTGCCAAAGGTTTGAATTATGCTGCTCCACTTCGTATTCATAGTGTTGAGGTTGAAGGTGTCGAACGTTCCGATTACTGGAATGAATGTCTCTTTGAAATGTTGAAGGAAGGCAAATTGAAACTTAGCCATAATGAGAATACGCTGGTTGTTTCTTTTGAGAGTATCAATTATCAATACCAGTATGATATTCAATATCAATATTATTTGGAAGGATACGACCGTAATTGGAGTAAACCATCTTCTAATCAGTTGGCACGATTTGTAAATTTGCCTTCGGGCAGTTATGTGCTTCATGTAAAGGCTATCTGCAGAAGTAATGGTAGAGAATTGGGAGAAACAACTTTGGAAATTCATATAGCCCAACCTTGGTGGAATACCTGGTGGGCATGGATTATCTATCTCTGTATTTTTGCTGCCATCTTATATTTTGTCTGGCAGTATTACAAAGAGCGCTTACAGCGAAAGTATTATGATGAGAAAATCAATTTCTTCGTTAATACAGCCCATAACATACGTACTCCTTTGAGTCTCGTGTTGGCTCCTCTTGATAATCTGGCTAATGATTCCAGCTTGAGTGAGAAAAGTCGTGGATTCTTGGATATGGCGCATCGCAACGGCAACAAACTATTGAAGATGGTTACAGAATTGCTTGACTTCCAAAAGGTAGAGCAGTCTGCCGAACAGGTTCGCCTGCAAGATATAGAATTGCCGATGCTTTTACGTGTGCAGTTGGAAAAGTTTGTATTGGCAGCTCAGGAGAAGCATATTCAACTGTGTATTGAAACGTGTCCGCAGCAACAGATTCATTCTGATGTCAAAATGATGGATCTGATATTGGAAAATCTTCTCTCGAATGCTATCAAATATACACCTCAAGGTGGAAAGGTTACGTTGTCGGCTTCTGTTGAAGGTAAGATGGCTATGATTCATGTATGTGATACAGGTATAGGTATTCCAAAGGCCGAAATTAAGAGTATCTTCAAGACCTTCTTCAGGGCTTCTAATGCGATAAATTCTCAGGAAATGGGAAGTGGATTAGGACTGATGCTTACACGAAAGCTTGTAGAGAAATTAGGAGGAAAGCTTAGTTTCGTAAGTGAGGAAGGAAAGGGTACTACTTTCTGTGTGAAGATGCCATTAGGTAATGTGACAGATTCTTCAGTCCGGCTTGTTGGAGAAAAGAAAAATGTTGCAACTGAATCTTCTTTAGCTGAAGATAAGCATGATGAAACTAGCCAGACAGTGTCTTCTGCGGTTCTGCAGGATGCTGATGTTTCAACGGATACACTTCTTTTTGTCGATGACAATGAAGATCTTCGCAAATATATCAGAATGACTTTTGGTGATTCTTATCAAGTAGTTGATGTGGAGAGTGCAGAGGCTGCCTTGAAATATTTGAAAGAGGGCGGGGTATGTGATATCGTTGTTTCTGATGTCATGATGCCGGGAATGCACGGAGATGAGTTCTGTCGCAGCATCAAGGAAAATAAGGAAACATCATGGCTGCCTGTTATCCTGCTGACTGCTAAGGCTGGTCGTGACTTTATGATAGAGGGACTCGGATTGGGTGCTGATGACTATATAGCCAAGCCATTCGATACTGCTATTCTTGCGAGTAAGGTTGCCAGTATTTTGAAGAATCGTCGCCGGTTGAGTCAGTATTATATGGACAGAAGCCTTGCTCTTGTTAGAGGAGAGGTTGCTTCTGGGTCTGCTTCTTCCGAGCAGATTGTGGGTTCTGATTCTTCCGATGAACACTTGGAACCTACTGGAACTTCTGAAGAGAAAAAGGATGATACTGTCTTGAATAAGCAAGGCCAGACATTCGAAAATGTGGCAGAAGCTGTTCTGGATCCACAAGACCAGGCTTTTGTAGATAAAGCTACTCGTTTGGTGTTGGCTCATCTGAGCGATACAGACTTTAATATCGACCGACTCTGTAGAGAGATGGCGATGAGTAGAACGCTTTTCTATGGTAGGCTGAAGACTCTTACGGGTCAAAGTCCGCAGGATTTTATGCGTTTGATACGTCTGGAGCAGGCTGCAATCTTCCTGAAACAGGGGGATAGTGTGCTGGATGTATCTGTGAAAGCCGGTTTTGTAAATGTGAAGTACTTTAGTACTGTATTTAAAAAGCACTTTGGAGTTTCTCCAAGTAAGTATCTGTAAATTAGAGTTTTAAATTCAAAGAAAAGGTTTCTGTTTAGACGATATGTCTGAATTGAAACCTTTTTTTGTTTGTTATCTAACCCTCTGAAAGTTCCTTTTCTTTATCTTTGCAACCAGATTCTGTTAAGTAAGTCAAACAGTTATTTAAAAAACGAAACAATAACAATATAAACATAAAAATGAAAAGGAACTTTTTGAAAATTAGCCTCTTTTTAATAGGCGTCTTCACATGTTTCTCATGCGAAGCAAGTACGTTGCCCTCATCCGGCAGTTCTGATGGCGTAGGCGAATCCATACCTACTGCCCAGCAATGGAATAAAGATGTTGTGGGGTGGAATCTTGGCAATGAATTCGAGTGTTCAGCTCCTGGACAGGATGGTGAGTCGATGCAGATTGGCAACCCTGATGGTTCTATCCATGCAGAGACAGCCTGGGGCAATCCCGTTGTTACCAAGAAGATGATACAAGCCGTGAAGAAGGCAGGTTTCAATGCCATCCGTATTCCAATCCGTTGGCAGTGCCACATTACCAACGCTCAGGCGATGAGCATCGACAAGGCTTGGATTGCCCGTATCAAGGAAGTGGTGGGCTGGTGTCTGGATAATGACCTCAAGGTTATCATCAATGTGCATCATGAAAAATGGCTCGAAAGTCGTCCTACCTATCAATATAAGGAAGAAAACTGCCAGAAGCTTGCGCTCCTCTGGATGAATATCGCTTCTGAGTTTGCCAATTATGATTATCGTCTTGCTTTCGCAGGAACTAACGAAGTGCATATCAAAGATAATTGGGGCAAGCCTACTGCCGAGAATCTCGAAGTGCAGAATGCTTACAATCAGATATTCGTGGATGTGGTTCGTGCCACAGGCGGCAACAATGCCAAGCGCCACCTCATCTTACAGACTTACGTTTGTAACCCATGGTTTGGCATCGAGAATGGAGATTTCATCATTCCGAAGGATGCCGAAGGCAATGGCAACAACTATATGAGTGTGGAATTTCACTACTATCAGCCATGGAGCTACGCCGGCGATTGCACCTACGATTACTGGGGTGATGCCTACAAGGATGCTGGCAAGATACCTGCAGACAACGAGAAGACGATGACGGATTTCTTCGACAAGGCGGTGAATACCTGGAGCAACAAAGGACTGGGTATCGTAATAGGAGAGTGGGGAGTAACCGATCACTATAAGTCAAACTCAGAGAAAGTGCATGAAAACATGACCTACTACTGTAAGTTCTTGACTACGGAGGCTCGCAAACGAGGCTTCTCTACTTTCGTTTGGGACAACAACCACTTCGGCAACGGCTCTGAGAAGTATGGCATCTTCGACCGTTTCAAGAGTATGAAGGTGAATGCTCCTTGGATTCTCGAAGGAATCTTTGGGAAAGAATAATGTTAAACTAAAAACAATATATCAATTATGAGAAAGAAAACTATGTTTCTCGGCCTGCTCGGTGCAGGTTTGATGTGGATGCCTGCTTCTGCCATTCTCGCTGCCCAGATGAACAATGCAGCGATGAGCGTTCAGCAGAACCAAGGCATCAAGGGTACAGTGGTGGATGCCACTGGCGAAACCTTGATTGGCGCTAGCGTGAAGGTGGCTGGTACAACCAACGGTGCCGTTACCGATATAGATGGTAACTTTACGTTGAACTGCAAGCCTGGAGCAACGCTCGAAGTGAGCTACATCGGTTACAAGACGATGACCGTGAAAGCTGCTAATGGCATGAAAATCACGATGCAAGAGGATGGTAAGGCCTTGAATGAGGTCGTTGTTACCGCCCTTGGTATCAAGCGCGACCGCAAGGCTTTGGGCTATGGCTTGGAGGAGGTTAAAGGTGAGGAACTTACCAAGGCGAAGGAAACCAACGTCATCAACTCTCTTTCAGGTAAGGTGGCTGGTCTCGTTGTGCAGAACACCGCTGGCGGTGCTTCTGGTTCTACCCGCGTGCTTCTTCGTGGTAATACAGAAATGGCAGGCAATAACCAGCCTCTCTACGTGGTGGATGGTGTGCCTTTGGATAATACCAACTTTGGCAGTGCTGGTGAAGCTGGTGGTTATGACCTCGGTGATGGTATCTCTGCCATCAATCCTGACGACATCGAGACGATGACCGTATTGAAAGGTCCTGCTGCCTCTGCCCTCTATGGTAGCCGTGCTTCCCACGGTGTTATCTTGATTACGACCAAGAAGGCGGAGAAGGATAAGATTGGTGTAGAGTACAATGGTTCTTTCACCATCGATACCCAGTTGGCTAAGTGGGATGATGTGCAGACAACTTATGGTATGGGCTACAATGGTGCCCTTCCTACATCCAGTACAGCTGGTACCAACTCCAGTTGGGGTCCTAAGGCTGATGATTTCGTCTTCAAGTATTTCGATGGCGAGGAGCGTCCATTCATGATGTATCCCAACAACGCCTCCGATTTCTTCCGCACAGGTTTCACCGCCCAGAACTCTGCCATCCTCTCAGTTAATTCTGGTAAGACGGGTATGCGTTTCTCTGTTACCGATATGCGCAATAAGGACATCTTGCCTAACACCAACATGAGTCGTGACAACTTCAACCTCCGTGTGAATACCTCAGCTGGTCCTGTTGACTTCGACTTCACCGCCAACTATACTCGTGAGAACGTGAAGAACCGTCCTGCCCTTGGTGATTCTCAGAGCAATGTAGGTAAGAACCTCATGACTTTGGCTGGTACCTACAACCAGGCTTGGTTGAAGCACTATGAGGATGCCGACGGCAACTACTCCAACTGGAATGCTAACGACCAGTATAACAAGAACCCATACTGGGATCTCTATAAGAATGGCAATACTTCTAAGAAAGATGTGTTCCGCTTGACAGGTAAGGCAATCTGGAACATCAACAAGCACTTGAAGTTGCAGGGTACCATCGGTACCGACATCAACAGCATGAACTTCGAGGACTTCATCGCCAAGACAACTCCAGGTACACCAGCAGGAAAGCTTACCGACCAAATCTTCAATAACAGAACACTGAACGCAGAGCTCCTTGCCCTCTACAACAACTCATGGGGCGATTTCGATGTCAATGCCACAGCGGGTGGCAACATCTTCAAGGTGAACAACAAGACCATCACCAATACCGGTCTTAACCAGCAGATGAATGGCATCCAGAACATCATGAACTATCAGGAGCAGAACACTCGTGAGAGTATGTACAAGAAGCAGATCAGCTCTCTTTATGCCAGCGCGAGCCTCGGCTACAAGCATACTTACTATTTGGAGGGAACCCTCCGTGGCGATAAGTCGTCTACGCTCCCTACAAATAACAATACATACGTATATCCATCTGTATCGGGTAGTTTGGTTTTCTCCGAGTTTATCAAGAACAAGAAGTTCATCAATTATGGTAAGATTCGCGCATCTTGGGCAAAGGTAGGTAGCGATACCGACCCTTACCAGCTTGCACTCAACTACTCCACAGGCAAGTATAGCTACTCGGGTTATACCATCGGTATGATAGCCAACTCAACACAGCCAAACAAGGATTTGAAGCCTACAATGACAGGTTCTTACGAGGTAGGTTTGGAGATGAAGTTCCTCAACGGACGCTTGGGCTTGGATGCCACCTATTACAACCAGAACTCCAAGAACCAGATTTTGAGTTTGGCTTCAACCACCACCTCTGGCTATGCTTACCGCCTCATCAATGCCGGTGAGATTCAGAACCAGGGTATCGAGATTGCCCTCAATGCCCGTGCCTTGCAGATCAAGGACTTCGCTTGGGACTTGGGTGTCAACTTCTCCAAGAATACCAACAAGGTGAAGTCGCTCGTAGATGGTATGGACTATTTTGAGCTTGCCAAGGCCACATGGTGCGGTGTATCAGTAGGTGCTCAGGTTGGCGAGAATTATGGTGCTATCCGTGGACACGATGTTGTTCGCAATGAGCAGGGACAAGTTGTCATCGATGCAGCCACAGGACTTCCAAAGGTTGACCAGAACGTGAAGACCATCGGCAACTCTTCTTGGGATTGGACTGGTGGTTTCTATACCACATTCTCTTACAAGAACTTCCGCCTCTCTGCATCTTTCGATGTGAAGGTGGGTGCTGATATCTACTCTATGTCTATGCGCTCTGCATACCAGACTGGTAAGGCAAAGGGAACATTGGCAGGCCGTGAGGAGTGGTACGCTTCTGAGGAGGCTCGTCAGGCAGCAGGTAAGGACATCTCGGCATGGCGTGAGTCTGGCAACTGCAAGGGACTCGTAGTGGATGGTGTTATCGACAATGGTGATGGTACTTATCGTAAGAACGACATCGCTGTGAGCCCAGAGGATTACTGGAAGCACATGGCTCAGAACGTACAGAGCGAGTTTGTATATGACAACTCTTACGTGAAGTGTCGTGAGATTACTTTCGGCTATACCTTCCCAGAGAGCATCCTGGGCAAGTATGTCAAGGGCTTGACCGTATCCTTCGTGGCTCGTAACCCATTCATTGTTTGGAAGAACATTCCTAACATCGACCCAGACTCCAGCTACAACACCTCAGGTCTCGGCCTGGAATATGGTTCCCTGCCATCTCGCAAGAGTTATGGTTTGAACGTGAATGTGAAGTTCTAGTCTCGAAAAAATGAATCAATTTCTTTAGAAGAGTTCTAATATATAATAAGGTAAGAAAATGAACAATATAATCAAGAAATATATAGGTAAGAGCAGCCTGATGATGGCTTTCGCCCTGATGGCAACCGGCACTGCGATGACTTCTTGCTCTGATGATACCTTGAGCAACATCAATACCGATAAGACCAAGGTGAACGAGCTCGACCCTAACGCACAGTTGACAACAGCTTTGTTGCAGACTTACGGTGACTTCAGTCTGATGGATACCTACCGTAACTATATAACTGGTTTTCCACAGTATTTTGCTGGTGGTTGGAATGTAACCAATTACGCTGGTTCTAATTCCAGAGAAGATGATATGACCCGTCGAGTTTGGGACCGCTATTATGAAATCGGTATCAAGAACCTTGTGGATGCCATCCACAATTCTGCAGACAAGGCAAACTTGAATGCGGTACTTCGTATCCATCGTGTCTATCTCACGGCAGTTTTGGCAGATATCTACGGTGACGTGCCTTGTTCGGAGGCAGGTCTGGGTTATATCTCAGGTATCTCCAACCCTAAGTATGATACCGTAGAGGAACTCTACAGCTGGTTCTTCAAGGAACTTGACGCTTGCGAGAAGCAGCTTGGCACAGGTACCGACCACATTTCTGGTGATGTCACCAGCATGGGTGGTGATGTAGCTAAGTGGAAGAAGTATGCCAATGCACTCCGTATGCGCTATGCCATGCGCATTTCCGATGTTAATCCACAGAAGGCAAAGGAGGAGTTTGAGAAGGCTGTAGCTGCCGGTGCTATCGCCAGTGCTGCCGATGATGCTTATATCAAGTATGCTGATGCACCATTTACCTATTATGATGGAGCCAACGACTACGATTTCCGTGCCAATGCCTTGGGAGAGATACTCTATGGTCAGGATGCCACATCGCCTACCATGGTATGCTCTACCTTGTTCTATCAGTTGCAGAATACCAACGACCCTCGTCTCTATCGCATCTGTCGCCACTATTACAACATCAAGCGTAGTCAGGTGAAGCCAGACAAGGAGCAGAACATCGACTTGACCGATGAGGTGTTGGCTTACTTCCAGCGTCAAGGTATTGGTGAGGAGCCTTGTAATCCTGGTGCTGCTTGGTATAGCGACTGGATGAACGTGCCTGAGGTATCAGAATTTCCTACTCTCGCTAAGTTGGCTAAGCAGGATGCTAACAATTATGACAACTCAGATTTTCGTGCACGTATGATGCGTCCATGCTTGAACATCGACTTTGAGATGCCTTCTTGCCCTGGTATTCTGATTACCTCTGCCGAGGTGAAATTCCTCATGGCCGAGGCTAAGACCAAGGGTTGGAATGTAAGTGGTGACGCTGAGACTCTCTATGAGGAAGGTGTTCGTGCTTCTATGGAGATGCTCAACAACTATTATCTCACGTCCAACAAGATTTCTGAGGATGAGATCAATGAGTTCATTGCCAACAACAAGTTGGGTGACAATCCTAAGGCGACCATCAACACCCAGGCATGGATTCTCCACATGATGAACCCATCAGAGGGTTGGGCTAACTTGCGTCGCTCCGACTATCCTGCTATCCTGGACAGAAGCCGACTAGGCATCTTTACCAATGGTTTCACTTATACCGATTCTAACATGGCTATGCCTACTCGCTTGCGTTATCCAGAGTTGGAAGGTCAGTATAACAGCGTCAACTATAAGGCTGCCATCGAGCGTATGGGTGGTACTGATGATTGGCACAAGCAGCTTTGGTGGGATAAGGCTAACGTCAACCTTCAGCCAGAATTCACTCCAGTTAATGGTAAAGGATACATTAAGTAATTAAGAATTTAGAATGAACAATTAAGAATTGGCTAACGCCATAACTATTAATAATTATCAAGATGAAAAAGATAATGAATCAATATAAAGGTAATGTCTTGAAGGCAATGATGATGCTTTTCGCCATGAGCTTTGCGTTCGCAGGCACTGCTACACTGTCTTCTTGTTCCTCTGACGACGATCCTTTCTTCACCGTATCAGAAGATGACAATCCTCGTATCTTGAACACCGACTTGGCTGACCAGAAGTTGGATCGCAAGACCAAATTGAACTTGGAAATTAAAGTCACTCCTGTTCACTACACCACTGTGACATGGCTCTTGGATGATACTCAGATTGCTGAGGGTACAACCATCGACCAGACTTTGCCAGTGGGCAATCATACTTTGAAGATTGTGGCAACCACCACCAAGGGCAAGAGCACATCCCGCACCTTGAACGTTACCGTGATTCCTGCTGCCGATGACCCAGCTTTGGGTACCAATGCCAGCGAGCTTTGGGTAGCTCCGGGAGAAACTACAACCATCCGCAACTGCAAGAACCTGGTGGATCACGTTCAGAAAGTACTCATCGCTGGTAAGGAGGCTGCCTTCGAAGTTCTCGATGAGGGTAAGGCATTGAAAGTTACAGCTCCTTCTGACCTCGCCAATGGCGATTACGACATTACATTGGTAGATGGCAGTGGTGTAGAGTTCCCTTGCGGTAAAATCAAGGTAACTACAGAGCCACGTCCATCTATGGAGACTACCCTCTGGAAAGGTCATCACTATGTATCTTGGGACTTGGGAGAGGGTGACCCTAACAAGAGCTTCAACCTCATCACCAAGGACCAGGTAGCTAAGTGGAAGGAGGGGCAGACCCTCCGAGTTTACTGCTCGATGAAGGATGACGATAAATACCATCAGATCAAGCTTGCCACCAACTGGTGGAAAGACTTGACTTCTCCATACGAGTTTGGTGAGGGCAATGTCGTGAAGTTTGTGTTGACCCAGGATGCACTCGACAAGATAGCTGCCCAGGATGGGTTCATCTGTGTGGGACATGGCTATTATGTAGATAAAGTAACTATTGAATAAAATATTAGAAAGATTTCCGCTTTTATCATAAAGCGTCAAACCTTTACTGTTTATGAAGAAAATTTTATTATCTATTTCATTATTGGCATTGGCTTATACAGCCAGTGCCAATGTTCCGGTTATCAAGAGCGACCCTAAGATAGAGGCTCAGGTAGAACAAACCCTGAAGAAACTCACCTTGGAGGAAAAGATAGGTCAGATGATGGAATTGGTGACCGACCTCTTTGGGGGCAACGACAAGAACGGCGTGTTCTATATCGACGAGCACAAGACCGATTCTATCCTTTCCCGCTATAAGATTGGCTCTATCCTCAACGCTCCAAATACTTGCGCACCAACCGCCAAGCAGTGGGAGAAGTACATCGCACAAATCCAGAAGATCTCGATGAAGCGCATCGGTATCCCTTGTGTCTTCGGTCTCGACCAGAACCATGGCTCTACCTATACACAGGGCGGAACCCTCTTCCCGCAGAACATCAATGTGGCTGCCACCTTCAATCGTGAGATAGCTCGCCGTTCGGCTGAGGCTACCGCTTATGAGACTCGTGCGGTGAGCATACCTTGGACTTACAGTCCTACCGTTGACCTCGGTCGTGATGCCCGTTGGCCTCGCATCTGGGAGAACTTTGGCGAGGATTGCTACCTCAGTTCTGAGATGGGCAAGGCGATGGTCTATGGTTTCCAGGGTGAGGACCCAAACAACATCGACCAGTATCACATCGCCACTTCAATGAAGCACTTCATGGGCTATGGTGTGCCTTGGACCGGTAAAGACCGTACGCCAGCCTATATCTCTCCTGCCGACTTGCGAGAGAAGCACTTCGCTCCTTTCCTGGCGGGTCTGCAGGCTGGAGCCTTGACCGTGATGGTGAATTCCGCTTCCGTTAACGGTATGCCGATGCATGCCAACAAGGACATCCTGACAGGATGGCTGAAGGAAGAGACAGGATGGGATGGTGTGCTCATCACCGACTGGGCAGACATCAACAATCTCTATACTCGTGAGATGGTGGCAAAGGACAAGAAGGATGCGCTCCGCATTGCCATCAATGCCGGTATCGACATGATTATGGAACCTTATTCTTGCGATGCTTGTGGCTATCTTGTAGAACTGGTGAAGGAAGGTAAAATTCCGATGAGTCGCATCGACGATGCCTGTCGCCGTGTGCTTCGCATGAAGTACCGTCTCGATCTCTTCAAGAACCCAACCCAGAAACTGAAGAATTATCCTAAGTTTGGTGGCGAGGAGTTTGCCAAGCTCGCCTTGGAGGGAGCTACCGAGAGTATGGTGCTCCTGAAGAACGAGGGTAATATCCTTCCTTTGCAGCATGGCAAGAAGATTCTCCTTACAGGTCCTAATGCCAATCAGATGCGTTGTCTGGACGGTGGATGGAGCTATACCTGGCAGGGACATCGTGCCGATGAGTTTGCCGGCAAGTACAATACCATCTATGAGGCATTCTGTAATGAGTATGGCAAGGAGAATGTTATCTTGAACCAGGGTGTTACCTATAATGAGAAGGGAAAATACTGGGAGGAGAACGAACCTCAGATTCAGGGCGCAGTGGCTGCAGCGAAGGATGCCGACGTCATCGTGGCTTGCATTGGCGAGAACTCCTATACAGAGACTCCGGGCAACCTGACCGACCTTTGGCTCTCAGAGAACCAGCGCAATCTGGTCAAGGCTTTGGCTCAGACAGGCAAGCCTGTCATCTTGGTGCTGAATGAAGGTCGTCCTCGTCTCATCGCCGACATCGAACCATTGGCACAGGGCATCATCAACATCCTTATCCCTGGCAACATGGGCGGCGATGCCTTGGCAAACCTGGTATCGGGCAAGTCAAACTTTAGTGGCAAGATGCCTTACACCTATCCTAAGGAAATCAATTCGCTCGCCAACTATGACTTCAAGAAGAGTGAGGAGGTGGGTACGATGGAAGGTGCTTACGACTACAATGCGAAGATTACCCAGCAGTGGGGCTTCGGATATGGTTTGAGTTATACCTCTTACAAATATAGCAACCTGAAGGTTTCTCAGTCTGATTTCCGCCACGGCGACATCATCAAGGTGAGCGTGGATGTGAAGAATACGGGAAAGGTGGCAGGCAAGGAGAGTGTCCTCCTGTTCAGTAGCGATCTCATCGCTAGTATGGTGCCTGATGGCCGTCGTCTCCGTGCCTTCGACAAGGTGGAACTTCAGCCTGGTGAGACCAAGACCATGATATTTGAATTGAAGGCAGACGATTTGGCCTTCGTAGGTTGGAATGGCAAATGGAGATTGGAGGAAGGCGACTTCAAGTTGATGATAGCCGACCAGAGTGCCGATATCCATTGCACTGATACTTATCAGTGGCCTACTGCCAACCGATAATGTATATTTAAAAGATGATTTAAAGAAAAGAGCGTGCCAAGAGTGGTGCGCTCTTTTTGTTTGCATAGTAAAATGCAGAAGAGTTAAATATCTACAAGAATCCCCCATGATGTTTGGTGTTATGTCTTGAAATGATTACTTTTGCAAATCATAATTTTTGCAGATTTACAGAATCATTCAAAACAAGGATAAATGGAAATAGTAATTGGAATCATCATAGGGCTTGCCATTGGATTCTTCGTGGGGAAACTGATGGAAGCAAAAAGTGCGGTAGAGGAGAAAACCCAGCTCGTAGCGAAGGCTCAGGTGCTGGCGGCTAACATTGAACAGATAAAACTACATCATGCTTCTGAGGTTCAATCAATGAAATCTCAAATGGAGAACGAGCGGCTGTATGCGGCGAAACTCAGGGCGGAAAGCGACCAGCAGTGGGCACAGAAACTCGAGAGCCTGAAGCAGGAAATGCAGCGAATGACGATAGAACAGCAGAAGGTGGCGGCTGAGCAGTTGGCTGCCAAGCAGTCGGCTCTGCAGGAAAACAACCGTCTGCAGATGGATGAACTCCTGAAACCTATCAAGGAACAGTTTGCTGATTTCAAGAAATCGGTAGAGGAGAGCAAAACCCAGAACGAGGTGAACAAGAAGGAACTGCAGAACACCTTCGAGGCAACGATGAAACTCTTCCAGCAGGAACAGCAGCAGGCTGTACTGAACCTGAAGGAGCAGACCGAGAAGATTGGCTCCGATGCTGCTAACCTGACCAAGGCATTGAAGGGCGACAGCAAGATGCAGGGCGACTGGGGCGAGATGGTGCTGGAAACCATCCTGGAGAACAGCGGACTTCGTAAAGATGAGGAATTCTTCATTCAGGAGAATACGAAAGATGAAGAGGGAAAGAACTATCGTCCGGATGTCATCGTCAGATTCCCGGAAGGCAGAAGTGTGGTCATCGATTCCAAGGTTTCGCTTACCGCCTATTCCGATGCTCTGGCAGCTGAAGATGAGGCTGAACAGGAACGCCTGATGAAGGCACATGCGCTGAGCGTACGAAAGCACATCGATGAACTGGCAGCCAAAGACTATTCCAAACTGGTGGATGATGCCATCGGCTTCGTACTGATGTTCATCCCTAACGAGACCAGCTATATCGCAGCGATGAAGCAGCAGCCTGATCTCAGCCGTTATGCTTATCAGAAGAAGATTATCATCATCTCACCAAGCAATCTGCTCATGGCACTCCAGCTGGCGTATAATCTCTGGCAGTATGACCGGCAGAACAAGAATGTGGAGAAAATCGTGAAGACGGCTGCTGACCTGTATGATAAGGTGGCTGGCTTCGAAGATACCTTTATGAGTGTGGGTGATCTGATAACCCGCCTTTCCGGCACCTTCGACAAGGCAAGAAAGCAGCTTTACGATGGAAGTGGCAACGTGATGCGCAGGGTGGAAAGCTTGAAAGGTCTCGGCGTAACGCCGAAGAAGCAGATTAAATCGCTGGAGGAATCGTAACATTTTCTTTTCCTGGTCTTACCATATTGTTCAAAAGTATTTGTTAATCGTTCAATTTTTGAAATTAGTTCTCTAAAAATGAGCGGTTTTCGATTTTTCTTTGTACTTTTGCCACGCCTATTCGGAAAGATAGGCACATACATGGAACAATCAAAAAAACGTATAATCATGAAACTGAACGAAATTCTTTCTCGCAGCTTTAATGCTGCAGAATGGGAAGCTAAGGGTTATGAGCTTCCTAAGTATGACATCGCAGCCGTAGCTAAGAAGACTCACGACGAGCCTACTTGGGTTCACTTTGGTGCAGGTAACATCTTCCGTGCGTTCCCTGCTGCTATTCTTAACGATGCACTTAACACCGGCAAGTACGATCGTGGTGTTATTGTTGCTGAAAGCTTCGACTACGAAATTATCGACAAGGCTTATCGCCCTTACAATAATCTCTCTCTTCTCGTCAGCCTCCAGAGCAACGGAACCATCGAAAAGAAGGTCATCGCTTCTATCACAGAAAGCCTCAAGGCGGATAAGCAGTTTGGTGAGGACTGGGCGCGATTGGTCCAGATTTTCCAGGCACCAAGTCTGCAGATGGTAACTTTCACCATCACAGAGAAGGGATATTCTTTCAATGATGCCGATTTGGCACGTGGTCTTGATGCAGTATTTGCTATGGGTAAGCTTACCGCTCTTCTCTATGAGCGTTATAAGGCAGGCAAGTTGCCACTTACTCTTCAGTCTACCGACAACTGTTCTCACAATGGCGACCATGTTAAGGCTGGCGTAAAGGCTTATGCTGAGCGTTGGGCACAGGATGGTATCGTAGAGGCTGGTTTCGTAGATTATATCAATGACAGCAGCAAGATTACCTATCCTTGGTCTATGATTGATAAGATTACTCCTCGTCCACACGAGAAGGTACAGGCGATGCTCGCAGAGGATGGTTTCGAGGATAACAATACGATTATTACCGAGAAGCATACTTTCACCGCTCCTTTCGTAAATGCCGAGGAAGTGCAGTATCTCGTTTGCGAGGATACTTATACCAACGGTCGTCCGCCATTGGAGTTGGGCGGTGCGCTCTATACATCCCGCAAGACTGTAGATGAGGTTGAGACCATGAAGGTAACCACCTGTCTGAACCCTCTCCATACAGCGATGTCAATCTATGGTTGCATGCTCGACTATACCTTGATTTCTGCCGAGATGGCTGATGAGGACCTTCGTGCCTTCATCCAGAAGATTGGTTATATCGAGGCAATGCCAGTAGTAACAGATCCAGGTGTATTGAACCCATACGAATTTATCGGCACCGTTATCAACAAGCGTCTGCCTAACCCATTCATGCCAGATGCTCCTCAGCGTATCGCTACCGATACCAGCCAGAAACTCTCTATCCGTTTCGGTGAGACTATCAAGAAGTATATCGACCGTGGTCTCGACAAGAGCAATCTCGTGTTGATTCCTTTGGTTTTGGCTGGTTATGCCCGTTATCTCAAGGCATTGGATGATAACCTGAAGCCATTCGAGCCATCTTCCGACCCATTGTTGGCAGAGCTACAGGCCATCGTAGCTCCTCTGGAGGTAGGCAAGGCTGATCAGGACTACTCTTGCCTGAAGAATCTCTATTCCCGCAAGGATGTGTTCGGACTCGATCTCTACGAGGCTGGCTTCGGCGAGCAGATTGAGGGCATGGTGAAGGAACTTTTCGCCGGCAAGGGTGCCGTAAGACAGACATTGCATAAATATGTTTCTGCAAGATAATTCATTTTTAAACTTATACATTATAATATATATATGGAAAGAACATGGCGCTGGTTTGGCAAGAAAGATAAGATTACACTTGCACAGTTGAAGCAGATTGGTGTTGAGGGCATTGTTACCGCATTGCACGATGTTCCTCTGGGCGAGGTTTGGACACGCGAGAAGATTCATGAACTCAAGGAGTACATCGAGTCTTATGGTATGAAATGGAGCGTGGTAGAGTCTTTGCCTGTGGTTGAAACCCTGAAATATGGCGGTCCTGACCGTGATCATCAGATTGAGGTTTACAAGGAAAGTCTTCGCAACCTGGGCGAGGAAGGCATCAAGTGCATCTGCTACAACTTCATGCCTGTTTTAGACTGGGCTCGTACCGATTTGGCACACGAGAATCCTAACGGAGCCAACAACCTCTATATGAACTGGGGCGAGTTTGCCTACTTCGATATCTATATCCTGCAGCGTGAAGGCGCTCGTGAGGATTGGGCTGAGTTCTCTAAGGAGCACAAGTGGGGCAGAGACCTTGTGGCTGAGGCTGATGAAATCAAGAAGACTTCTACACCAGAGCAGGATCATGCCTTGGTTGAGAACATCATCATCAAGACCCAGGGCTTTGTATCGGGTAACTTCAGCGAGGGCGATTCTGCTCCTGTTCAGAAGTTCCGCGACCTCTTGAAGCTTTATGATGGCATCGACAAGAAGAAGTTGCAGGAGAACATGAAGTACTGGCTGGAGGCTATCATGCCTATCTGCGATGAATACGATATCAACATGTGTGTTCACCCAGACGATCCTCCTTATCCTGTATTCGGTTTGCCAAGAATCATCGGTCGTGCCGAGGATATCCAGTGGATGCTCGATGCTGTGCCAAATAAGCACAATGGTCTGACTTTCTGTGCAGGTTCATTCTCTGCCGGCGAGCACAACGACTGTGTGGCGATGGCGAAGCAGTTTGCCGACCGCACTCATTTTGTTCATCTGCGCTCCTGCTACATCTTCCCTAACGGCAACTTTACAGAGGCTTCTCACTTGGGTGGTCGCGGCCATCTCATTGAACTTTGCCGCATCTTCGAGAAGGCTGAGCAGGAAGGTAAGTGCAATTCGGGCCGCAGATTGCCTATGCGAGTAGACCACGGTATGACCTTCACTGATGAGCCAGGCGGCGTATTCGATGAGAGCAATCATGGTCACAATGCCGGTTACACTCTCCTCGGCCGTATGTTTGCCATGGGTCAGATTCAGGGTGTCATCGCAACAGTAGATGATGAACTGGGCATTGAGTATAAGCAGCCGGGATTCTATGATTAGTTGATAGCTTATAGTTTATAGTTTATAATTTATAGTTATAGGCTTAGGCTATTAAGTGATTTGAAATTCAGGTTAGATAAAATACGAAAAGGCTAGTGTGCGTTTTTGCATGCTAGCCTTTTTTGTGCTGATTGTTTGGCTATTGGCTAAATATGCCGCTCATTTTAGCCAATAATGCTTAAAAATAGGTATTATTGGCTGAAAATTATATAAGAAATAGCCAATAATTACTTTTTTCTTGCTATTTTTGCAAATGGTTAGAAATTAAAGCAGGAGAATAAGAAATGAAGAATAATATCATAGGCAGAAAGAGTGAACAGGATACCTTGGCACGTATATACGAGTCAAGGCAGTCGGAATTTGTGGCAGTATGCGGACGCCGCAGAGTGGGGAAAACGTTTCTTGTGCGCGAATATTTTGAGCAGGAAATGGTGTTTCAGACATCAGGATTGGCGGGCGGAAACACACAGGAGCAGTTGAAAAACTTCTTTTATACGCTTCGACGTTATGATAGGAATGTAACCTCTGTTCCCCACGACTGGCTCGATGCTTTCGAGATGCTTATCTCTTATCTCGACTCTTTGAACGGGATAGAACGTAAGGTGATTTTTCTTGATGAACTGCCTTGGATGGATACTGCAGGCTCTAATTTTATCTCTGCCCTGGAGCATTTTTGGAATGGATGGGCCTCTGCACGTCGCGACATCGTTCTCATTGTCTGCGGCTCTGCCACTTCCTGGATGATGGATAAACTTATCAATAACCATGGCGGACTTTATGGTCGTCTTACTCATCGTCTTTTCCTGCAGCCTTTTTCTCTAGGGGAGTCGGAAGCATTCCTGAAGACCAAGGGGATGATGTTGTCCAGATATGAACTGGCTGAACTTTATATGATATTGGGAGGAATCCCATATTACCTGAATCTTTTGGACGAGCGGTTAAGTTTGGCTCAGAATATAGACCGTCTGCTGTTCAATCCCAATGGGCAGTTGTACAATGAGTTTACGATTCTCTATCGCTCTCTGTTCAAGGATTCAGAGGCATACGTCAAGGTGGTAGAGTGTCTGAACGAGCGTGGTTATGGCATGATGCGCTCGGAAATAGCCGATGCCACAGGGATGAAGTCGGGCAAATCGTTGACCACGATTCTCGACAATCTGGAATCTTGCGGTTTCATCAGAAAGTATGTCAACTATGGCTGTTCTACCCGAAAGTCTCTCTATCAGTTGGTAGATTTTTTCACCTTGTTCTATTTCCGTTTCCTGCGCGATAGTTCATTCCGTAATCTTCTGTATTGGAGCAAGTTGCAGCGCACGCCCCGTTTTTATGCCTGGGCTGGAGTCTCTTTCGAGATATTGGCGATGAATCATATCGACCAGGTGAAGCAGCGGTTGGGAATTTCTGGTGTGTCTACCCAGTTGTATTCCTGGCGAAGCAAGAGTGATGCCGGGGCGGCGGAGCGGGCAGCCCAGATAGACATGGTGATAGAGCGTGGTGACAATACCATTAATCTTTGTGAAATGAAGTTTTCGGAAAGTGAGTTTGCCATCAATAAGGATTACGAGAAGATTCTGAGAAACAAGATTGTCCGCTTTAGGGAGGAAACAAAGACCCGAAAGTCGATACAGCTGACGTTTATCAGCAGTTATGGTCTTCAGCGGAATATGTATTCGGGCATAGCCCAGAATGAAGTGGTGCTCAATGATTTGTTTTGAGCTCCACTTCCTCCACATATTTCACCAGCGAATCCTTGCCATTGAGGAGATAGAAGTCTACACGAACCACGTGGTTGATGTCGGCATTGCCCTTCACCTTGATGTGTCGGGTCTTGCTGTACATCATCGTGTCGCGGCGTGAAGGATAGGATACGAGCTCGATGAGGTCTTTGGTAGAGTTGCTGCCCACATAATAGATGCCTACACTGTCTTTTCCGTTCTTGATAGCAGCAATCTTCGCCATCTTCTTGGCATGAGCCGCAGAGGTATCTATCGGGTAAAACTCGCTGGCGGCTACCGTGTCGCCGTCATGCTGGTCGGGTGCAAACTTGCAGCTGGTACCCGTCGTAGTGATAAAGGATGCAGCAGCCAGGACTGCCACAAAGTATAATATTTTCTTCATTGTTATTTCCTTTCTTTTCTTTTAAAGAATCCTGTTTTGTTCGCAAAATGCGTTATCGGCTGCAAAAGTACAAAAAATAACTCGAAAAGCCATACCTTTTTTATCTTTTTCCTTTTAATACTTCGGATGGAGAGACGCGTGCTGAAGCTGGGCGGGAGGAGTTATGGGGATGGTATGGCAGGAGTTGGAAGGTATGGTAGAGATGGATGGAATGGATGGAATTCCGTGCAAAGATACAACTTTTCTCTGATACTGCCAAATTTGGGGGTGTGATAAGGAAATGTTTGAACTATGCTTTCAGATTGAAAGTCATTAGTGTCCAATAAAAATTGGACACGTTAATTAATTAATCAAATAGTCCCTTAAAAAGGGGATAATCGAGTTCTTTGACATCGTTGAAAATAGTCTTATCAAATAGATCTCTTAGGTGGGTTTTGTCCGTCAATGAAATGCTTAGAATCTGCAAAACTTCATATGTCGAGCGTTTCAGTTGCATATCATGGTGCACAATAGCCACGAGACAATAAGTGATAATGGCAACACTAATCTGTATGCGTACAGCATTCTTCGTTGTGCCCCAGAATCTCTTTATCTTAAGATGCTGCTTTAGCCATTTGAAAAATAGCTCAACCAACCATCTTTTTTTATATAGATTCGCGACATCCAACGCTGAAAGATGCTTTGCATTCGTCAGAAAAGTAAACTCACGATCATCTTCTTCATCGTAGTATCGAATGAATCTGAATGATTCAGGATACTTCTTTTCGGAAAGATATCCTGTTAGTTTTACTTCAGCATCAGTTAGTACATTCTTTGGCATTCTTCGCTTCCATTTTACCATTTTGTACTTCAAGTTCGTTTTGGCTCTGACTACATAGTAGGAACCTGTAAGATGAATCTTATAAAGTTCCTTGAAAGTATCATAAGCCCTATCGAAAATGTAGTAACTGTTTGGTTCATACGTAATTGAAGACATTGCTGTAGAATCATGCTTTGATGCTGTGGTCACAGTATAGAAAGCTGGAACTTGTGCTTCTACGTCATATAAGACATGTGCTTTAACTCCTCCTTTCTTACTTCTGAACTTTGCCCATGGAAAAGTTGCAAGACACAACGGAATAGTTGTCGAATCAAAAGCATACTTCTTTCCTGGTATATTCAAAATGTTGGTTTCTCGCTTTTTGCAAGCTTCCTTCATCATATAGAATGCAAAGTCTTCGAAAATCCTGTAATCACGAGTCTGATTGGCATAAGCAAGAGTTGCTTTTACGATAGTATTACGTCCAAGTCCCAGATGATATTGCTTAGCTCGATGAGCTTCCAATGCAACTATCAAGTCACGTAAACTCTCACGATTGCTCAGTTGCCCAAACATCATTGCAAGAAGCTGGTTCCAGCAAGTGAAGTGTTTCACGTATCGGTTGCCATCATACTTGCGTACGTAGTTGTTGAACTGAGTTCTATTCAGAAATGCAGTAAGTTGAGCGAAAACATATTTGTCTTGAAACATAGTAGCCAATTCTTTTTGGCTGCAAAGTTACAAAATCAAGTCCGTTTCATTGCAAAATACTGCATAAAAGACTATAATTCAACTGTTTCAAAGATCGAATTGCCCTTTTTTATTGGACAGTAGTGATTGAAAGTAGTTAAACTTCCTTACTCATAGTTTTGCGGGTGACAACTCATAGTTTTACGGGTAGCAACTCATAGCTTTGTTCTCTTAAAGTATAGAGTTAAGCAGTAAATCAGGTGTTTATGATGGTTGTGATGTTTTTACTGCAATGACTCAGTTCCTCAGTTCCTCAGTTTTTCTCTGACCCTTCACTTTTTCCTTTATTTAGAAGTTTATTATATATATATATAATAATATATAATATCACTGCTGTCCCGTTTAGAAATCATCGGGCCTGAAAAGGCTAGGATATAGCCAATCCTCCGTCTCTTCTGTTGGAACAGCTTTGTTAAACAATTCATTTAAAGGAGTCTTGTCCGTAAGGAATAGACCCACGTTCTTTGAAATAGTGTGTAGCGATTGATCTATGTGCATCACTTTCTTTGCATAAGCTAAAAGCAAGTATGTGCATATGGCAATCCAGATTTGCAGATATATGGCATTCTCGGAAGTTCCATAAAAGGATTTGATGTGAAGGTGTTGCTTAATCCATTTAAAGTAATTATGTAAAGCTTCTCATAATTACTTTTATGACAAGAATATCATTATGTCAAGTTAGACAGATTTGACCTGTGAAAAATTGTTGATTATATGAATTTTACAGCAAAAACTTATCATAAATACTTCTCATAACGTTATATTACAGTATAGGGCATAAGCCCCAAAACTAAATATTATATATTATGCAAGAAGTAAAGATTCAAGTCCTAATGGATCGATGCATCAAGTACTTTGAAGACCATTGTTACACAGAGAATAGAATATCTGTGTATAAATGTCTATGGCGTAAAGGCATCGTCCACTACATGTCGGCTCACGACATTGAGAATTATTCCCCTTCTATTGGTGAAGAGTTCCTGTCAACCTGTCATCATTATGGTGAGATTCGTCACCAGGAGCGTGAAATGATTCGCAGTATTCAAGTCCTTGACGATATGCTTTCGTTAGGGCTTATACGTAAGCGTTGTTTCACTCCTGTTTTCCATACCCTCGATGGGAAGATTGGCATGGAGATGGAAAAACTCATCATCCATCTTACTTCTCTTCGTAGAAGTCTGGTGACTATAAATGACTATCGTTTGTATCTAAGCGAGTTCTTAACTCATCTCAATCTCAGTGGTGTCAACAGTGTGTCCGAGATTGCGGATAAACACATCTTGTCGTTTGTCTCGTCCCATCCGACCAACAAGGTAAACATAGTTTCTGCCCTGCGTGTCCTCTTTCGTTTCTGGAAAGCGGAGCATATTGTAGATGGAAGGTTTGATGGTCTGTTTGACACATATAAGCTGCGCAAGAAAGAGCGTATTCCTTCGTTTTACACAGCAGCAGAGGTAAATATAGTAGAGAACTCCGTGAATAGAAGCAGCGGCGTTGGCAAGAGAAACTATGCAATGTTATTACTTGCATCACGTTTGGGGTTGCGAGCTTCGGACATAGCCAACCTACAGTTCTCTAATATAGACTGGGACAACAATGTACTAACCCTTGTGATGCATAAGACCGGAAAGGTCATAGAGTTGCCATTGCTTGCGGATGTTGGTAATGCCATCATAGATTACTTGCAGCATGGAAGACCTCAGACAGTTTCACAGAATGTATTTCTTTCTTGCAAGGCACCTTATGTGCCAGCAACCAAAAGTATGGTATGCTCTGCAATAAACAACATCATCTGTAAATCCGGAATAGATGTATCGGCCAAGCATCATGGTCCACATTCTCTACGTCATTCTCTTGCAAGCGTCATGCTTGAGAAAGGCACGACGTTACCTGTCATATCCGAATCGCTAGGGCATCGCAGTACGGAAACAACTCTCACTTATCTTAAGATTGACATAAAGTCTTTGATAGAGTGTGCCATTCCTGTACCGCCAGTTCCAGATGCCTTTTACAAACAGAGAGGAGGTGCGTTCTATGGCTGAGCAATTTAAATATTCCAGCGTGTTAGCCTCATATATGAATCATCTTCTTGACATTAAAATATCTGCAGGAATCAGTGCGTTGCGTACCAGATGGATATTGAAAGAGATTGACGACTTTGCCAATGCAGAGTGCCTAAAGGATCCTCATATCAAAGAGGTGTTCTTCAAAAAGTGGAGAGCTACACGTGTGGCGGACTGTGACAGAACTTTATATTCCAAATGTTCCGTATGGTGTCAATTGACAAGACTGATGTGCAGGTGTGGCTGTGTATGCTTCATTCCACGAATGCCCAAGCAACCGAAGTCTGATTTTACTCCGTATATATTCACAAAGGAGCAGATTGGCGCAATCTTTTCTGCAGCGGACGAATATAGACTATATGACATACGCATGGGTACAGCTCTCATAGCCATGCCAGCTCTTCTTCGTTTACTATATAGTACAGGAATGCGTATATCTGAGGCTCTTTCCATCCGCAACAAACATGTTCATCTGGATGAAGGTTACATTCGCTTAGATAAAACCAAGAACGGAAGTGAAAGGATCGTACCTTTATGTGAGTCGATGAAGACGGTACTTACATCTTATATGGAGTATAGAAACAATATGCCCATCAAAGACATAGCTGCAGGAAATGGTTTTTTGTTTGTAAAATCGGACGGGACTAGCATCAAGGCTAATAGTGTATATCAGCATCTGCGCAAATTGCTGGACACATGCGGAATTCCCCATAAGGGGAATCATCATGGACCACGCGTTCACGACCTGCGACATACGAATGCAGTACATGCTCTTGTACAGATGGGGCACAAAGGAATGGACTTGTATGCCAGTTTGCCAATTCTCTCAACATGCCTGGGACATCACTCGCTGAAAGCGACAGAGCAGTATGTTCGCCTCACATGCAACATGTATCCAGAATTGGAAGAGCAATGTTCTGAAATCAACGCTTTTGTCTATCCAAAGATATGTAAAGCCTATGACTACGACGACTGACTTTGCCAAACATTTAAGCCGCTTTCTGGTAGAATACCTGCCTCATGAGCGTAATGTAAGCCCTAACACCATATCCTCCTATAGAGATGCATTTGTACAATTTATTGACTTCATGAAAGATATTAAAGGAATCACAGTTGAAAAATTGCAATTGAAACATCTCACGAGAGTAAGTGTAACCGAGTATCTCGAATGGCTACTTAACAAGCGAAAATGCTCTGCAGCGACACGTAACTATCGGCTTGCTGCCATTCATTCTTTTTGTCATTACTTGCAATATAGCGTCATAGAAATGATAGAAGAATGGCAAAAGATCCTAACTATTAAAGCCATAAAAACATCAGGGACAACACTTAACTACCTGACAATAGAAGGTATCAAGTTGTTGCTGGCTCAGCCTGATACATCAACTTGGAGAGGCCGAAGAAATCTCGCTTTACTCTCACTAATGTATGATACGGGAGCAAGAGTCTCTGAAATAGCAGATCTTACTGTGGATAGTGTGCGCATAACCCATGAGCCATATACCATACGTCTGTTCGGAAAAGGACGCAAAGCACGAATAGTACCGCTTGTAAAGGAACAGGTGTCAATTCTATGTGAATATATGGAAGAGAATCATCTTAACGATTGCAACAAAGCTGCGTCTCCACTTTTCTATAATGGCAGAAATGAAAAGCTAACGCGTGAGGGTATCACATACATTCTTTGTACTTATGCAAACATGGCAAGGAAGGTGTCTCCAGAACTTATTCCGCAAAGGATTAGTTGTCACTCTATACGTCATAGTCGAGCTATGCATCTTCTACAGGCTGGAGTCAACCTTATTTATATTAGAGATTTGCTAGGACATGTCTCTATTCAAACAACGGACATTTATGCTCGTGCAGACTCTAAAGCAAAACGTGAGGCGTTCGAAAAGGCGTATACAGATCTCACACCTAACCGAGAGGCTGATAAATCTTGGGAAAACAATAAAAATCTCAGAGATTGGCTCAGAGGTCTGAAGAAATAGTTATCATTATGAGAAGTCGAACGGAGAAGCATTCTCCTAAAGTTCTGATCTTCAATAATACTTTTCCATTCACTTCTCATAATGTTATTCTTGTCATAAAAGTAAAGTTCCACGTTCCATCTTTCCCTATATAATTCAGATATGGTAAGCGCTTCATATTCCATGTTGTTTGTGAGAAACCTATACACCTTACTTGTTGCATAGTCCTCATAGGTTACCATTCTAAGTTCTTCAGGATACCATTTGGCAGTATGTAGTCCTGTTAATTTGATACGTTCATCAGAAATGATACCAGTACTCTTGTCAACTTCGGCTTCTGATACAACTTCAAAAAGCATGTTATCTTTTGCCCTAGTAACAAAGAATGCATTCTTCTTAGTTATCAACTTGAAGAGTCTGTTGAAATCTACATATCCTCTGTCCATCAAATAGATAGCAGAAGGTTCTATGTAGAGATCATCAAGAGCTTTTACATCATTAACCGATGCAGAAGTCAAATAAACTGAGACTGGAAGATTTCCTCGCAAATCGACTAATGTGTGCATTTTGATGCCACCTTTGTTTTTGCGATACTTTGCCCAAGGACATAATTTGAGACACAGACTTATAGTACTGCTATCAAAAGCATATACCATGTTGTCTAGGTCTAATCTGAACTTGTCTTTGACATAAAGAGGACGTACTTTTTTCAAAAGAACGTCTGCAAAATCTTTATAGATATGCCAATCTCGCTTCTCGTTAGCTTTTGCTAGAGTATTACGTGGTACAGCATAACTAATACCACAATGGTAAAGTTTGCTGGAGAGTGCCGTAAGGCAGTTTTCTATATCTCGAAGACTATCACGACCTGTTAATTGAGCATAGCTCATTACTAGGAATTGGTCTTTGCAAGAGAAGTTTCTTGCTCTGTAGTTTCCCTTATAACGGTCTACACAAGTTTTGAAATCACGTTCTGGTATAAGTGACATAATCTGAGAGAATATAGTTTTGCCTTTGTTCATCGCACACGTATTTTAAATATGCGTGCAAAGATACAAAATCAAATCGAATACACTATAAAAAGTCCGTAAACTTTTGAGTATTAATAACTTATTTAATAACCGTCTCGTTTTAACGGGACACTAGTGATATAATATATAACAATTTAAAACAACTTTGAACTATAAGGGCTATATACCCCCTAGGAAAAAACTGAGGAACTGAGGAACTGAGGAACTGAGGAACTGAGCAAGCTTAGAATCTTACTCTTGATACTGTTGAATAGGTGCTTATGTTAAAAGTTAAGTATCAGATTATCAGATAATAAAAACACTTGACCCCCTGAAATAAGGGGTCAAGTGTTTATTGTGATACCCATACGTCGTGAAACACGACGTATGGGTATGAAAAGGAGTTTCGTTACATTGAACTTTCAAATCGTAACTTGATGAGATCTGGCTGATTTACATCTCAACCACTACTTCATGCTTGCCTTCAGAGCAAGGAATGATGGTGCCTGAGATAGGAGTGCCATCCACTGTAATCTGCTTCACGCCCTTCTGGTTTCCGTTAGGATTCTTTACTGTGATATGGTATTCGCCACCACGGAACTTGCGGGTTACCTCATACTCCTTAGCGGTGCTTGGGAGACAAGGATCGATGAGCAAACCTTCATAATCTGGCTTGATGCCGAGGATGAATTCTGATACTGTATACCACATCCATGCCGCTGTACCGGTAAGCCAGGAGTTCTTTCCTTCGCCCGGTTTGGCTGCATCCTTACCGGCTACCATCTGGCAGTTTACGTAAGGTTCTACCTTGTGAAGTGTCTGATATTTTTCCTCTACATAGCTAGGCAGAATCTTGGTATAATGGCTCCAGGCATCGTTGCCTCTGCCGGCTACAGTCTCTCCGATGATGACCCAAGGATTGTTGTGGCAGAAGATACCGGCGTTCTCCTTGTAGCCTTCAGGATAAGAAGAAATCTCACCCATTTCTACATGATAGGTAGTGTAGGCTGGGTTGTTCAGCACCAGTCCGTGTTCGCATTCCAGTCGTTTCTTGCTGCTATCCAGTGCTTTATCGCAGAGTCCTTCTTCCAGACCGATACCAGCCATCGTACACCAGCCCTGGCTTTCGATGAAGATTTTGCCTTCCTCGTTCTCATCACTACCAATCTTGTTGCCGAAGAAATCGTAAGCGCGGAGGAACCATTCACCGTCCCATCCATGCTGCTTCACAGCCTCGTTCATCTCATCTACAGCCTGCTGCATGCGCTCGGCTTCTGTCAAATAATCTTCCTCTGCAAGACCGGCTATTTCGCCCTCCTTGCTTTCCATAGCTTCCTTGGCAAGCTGCTTGCACAGAGCCACATAATCCTTGCCGGTAACGACGAACAGACCGGCTATCATCAGACTCTCTGCCTTGCTTCCTTCGCCCTTGTTTTCGGTGGTCTGGAAACTCTCGTTAGGGTCCCAGGAGAAGCAGTTCAGGTTCAGACAGTCGTTCCAGTCGGCTCTTCCGATGAGTGGCAACTTATGTGGACCCAGGTTGTTGATAACATGGTTCATCGAAATCTTGAGGTGCTCGAAGAGGCTTACTTCTGTGCCTGGCTGGTTGTCGAAAGGCACCTGCTCAGCGAGGATAGAGAAGTCGCCCGTCTCCTTGATATAGGCTACGGTACCGAAGATGAGCCAGCATGGGTCGTCGTTGAAACCGCCACCGATATCGTTGTTGCCGCGTTTGGTGAGCGGCTGATACTGGTGGTAGCAGCCACCGTCAGGGAACTGGGTGCTGGCGATGTCGATGATGCGCTGGCGGGCACGGGTAGGTATCTGATGAACGAAACCTACGAGGTCCTGGTTGGAATCGCGGAAGCCCATGCCTCGACCGATGCCGCTCTCGAAGAAACTTGCCGAACGCGACATACAGAAGGTGATCATGCACTGATACTGGTTCCAGATGTTCACCATACGGTCTAACTTATCGTTGCCGCTCTTCACGGTGAAGATGTTCAGCAGGTTATCCCAGTATTGGTTGAGTTCTGCGAAGGCAGCATCCACCTTTTCGGTGGTATCAAACTTGGCGATAAGCTGATGAGCTTTCTCCTTGTTGATTACCTTCTTGGCGCTGAACTTCTTGTCCTGCTCGTTCTCCACATATCCCAAAAGGAAGATGAGGTCGCGGCTCTCGCCTGGCTGCAGGGTAACCTCGATATAATGAGATGCGATAGGGCTCCAGCCGTGGGCAAAGCTGTTGCGTGGCTTGCCTTCCATCACAGCCTCAGGCTCGGAAAACTCGTTGTAGAGTCCGATGAAGCTCTCGCGGTCGGTATCGTAGCCCTGAATCTCGGTGTTCACTGTGTAGAAAGCATAGTGGTTGCGGCGCTCACGATATTCGGTCTTGTGATAGAGGGTAGAGCCTTCTACCTCCACCTCGCCCGTTGAGAAGTTGCGCTGGAAGTTCTCCATGTCGGTAGCAGCATTCCAGAGGCACCATTCAGCAAAGGAGAACACCTTGAGGGTCTTCACCTCCTTAGTCTGGTTCTTCAGCGTCATCTTCTGCACCTCAGCCCATGTATGGAGCGGAACGAAGAAGAGCACACTAGCCTCTACGCCGTTCTTGCTGCCCGTGATGCGGGTATAGTTCATGCCGTGGCGGCACTCGTAGCTGTCGAGCGGTGTCTTGCAAGGTTTCCATCCCGGGTTCCATACGGTATCGCCATCTTTGATATAGAAATAGCGACCGCCGTTATCCATCGGCACACCATTGTAGCGATAACGAGTGATGCGACGGAACTTGGCATCCTTGTAGAAGGAATAACCACCTGCAGTGTTTGAGATGAGCGAGAAGAAATCCTCGTTACCCAAATAATTGATCCAAGGCCATGGAGTCTTTGGATCAGTAATCACGTATTCGCGATTGGCGTCATCAAAATGACCATACTTTTTTTCTGCCATTGTTTTTTTAATGTTTATTTCTAGGTAAAATATATTATTTTCGTGCAAAGATAGTAAAAAGTTTCAGTTTCGGGGTTAGAAAACAGTTTTTTTTTGTATTTTTGCAATGAAAAGTTTGATGATTATCATCATTCCATTAACATTTTATACTGTTGGCTTATGAAAAGAAACATTTTATCACTTCTGGTAGCCCTCTTTGCAACCTTGCAGGTAGCGGCTCAGACATACGACAACTTGTGGAAGCAAGCTGAAATCAATGCTCAGAAGGACCAGCCTAAGAGCGAAATCGCGGTGATGAAGAAAATCATCGCCAAGGCTTCGGCTGCCAAAGATTACGGGCAGCTGCTGGCGGCTGAGATGCGGCAGGCGATACTCTGGAGAGAGATTTCGCCCGACTCGCTGACGCCCCATGTGAAGCGGATGGAAGCCGAGGTGCTGAAGGTGAAGGGCCCGGCGTTGAAGGCCGTGAGATATGCTGTGCTGGGCAATGTGTATCGTGATATGAACGAAAAGAAAAGCCAGGAATTCTTCAAGAAAGCCCTGGAACAGCCTGAACTCCTTGCTCGACATACATCTACAGAGTATGTTCCATTGACGCTGAAAGGCGTGGATGGCAGTTCCTTTAACAACGATCTGCTGCATCTCATCGGATTCGAGGCAGACAGCAAGGAGGCGTACCATCTGCTGTACACCTATTATAATAAGGTGGGAAATAGGGGTGCGGCTTGTCTCTGTGCCTATAAGCTCATCGAGAAATACCGCCAGGACGACGTGAGAGAGGTGAAGAAATCGAAGTATCTGCAGACCATCGACTCGCTCATCCAGGTTTATCAGGATATTCCGGAGGCAGGCGAACTTGCCGTGGAGCATTTTCGCTTCATGGAAGGGGCTACCGATGCCAAACCGCAGGATAAGCTCAACTATATCAACTATGCGCTGAGCCGTTGGGGGGGATGGTCGAGAATGAACGAATTGAGAAATGCGCAGAAGCGACTCACCGAACCGATGTTCCGGGTGAAGGATATGCCATTGGTGCTTCGTCCTTCAGAAAGGAAGTGGGTGCATCTGAACGTGCGCAATCTCCAGAACCTGAAGGTTAGCATTTCCCGCCTCAACATCACGGCAGATAATGAGTATGATGTTCAGAATGAGGCTACCTATAAGATGCTTCTGAAAAAGACTACGAAGCTGCATCAGAAGGATTTCAGCAGGAACTACTATGGTCGTCCGAATTACGAAGAGGTGAAGGATTCCATCGAAATCGGTGGCAATCTGCCGCTGGGTGCCTATCTGATGGAGGTTACTTCGGATAATACCGGCATCGCTCCGCAGCGACAGCTCTTCTATGTCAGCAATCTGGCGGTGATGATCCAGCAGTTGCCGGATGATAAACATCGCTATGTGGTGGTGAATGCTACAGACGGACAGCCTATTGCTGGGGCGAAGATAGAACTCTATGAAAAGGATTATGATTTCAAGACGAAGAAGGACAAACGAACGGTACATGCCCGCTTGACAACCGATGAGAACGGAGAGGCTTACTTCAAGAATGTGGATGGAGAGGTATTGGTTTCTACCAACAATGACAAGTTTACGCCAGCCAAGTACATCTATCTCAGCCGTACCCGCTATTATGAGAAGAAGGATAACGAGACTAAATATCAGGTTTATACCGATCGTGCCATCTATCGCCCGGGGCAGAAGGTACATGCCTCAGCCATTTCCTATACTGTCAAGAAGGGGTTGGATGCCAGCGTGCCAGGAAAGAGTATGGAACTGAAGTTTGTCCTGAGTGATGCCAACTGGAAGCAGGTGGCAGAACAGAAGGTTACGACCGATGAATATGGTACGGCTTCGGTAGATTTCGAACTCCCGAAGGAGGGAAAGACAGGACAGTATTCCATCTCCGTGAATGGTACAGCAAGCGAATATTTCAGAGTTGAGGAATACAAGCGTCCAACCTTCGAGATTACCTTCCCGAAGGTGAACGAGAAATATACCTGGGGCGACACCGTGGTGGTGAAAGCTTCAGCCAAGACCTATGCCGGAGTGCCGGTGCAGGGTGCCAAGGTGGAGTATCAGGTGACCCGCAGAAATCAGCTCTGGTGGTGGGGTGCAGGCTCTGCCGGACAGTTGGTGAAGACTGACAGTTGCGTGACTCGTGAGGACGGAACCTTCGACGTAGAGATTCCGCTGGAGGCTTCCTTGTCAGAAAAAGACGAGGCTGATATGAGCGATTTCATGCGCATCGCCCGTTTCTTCAACTTCGAGGTCTCAGCCATCGTTACCGACATTAGCGGTGAGAGCCACGAGGGTGTAATGAGTCTGCCTCTGGGCACCAAACCAACCATCCTCACGGTGAATCTTCCTAAGCGTATCGAGGCAGACAGTCTGAAGACGGTGACCTTTGCTTACCGCAATGCCAGTGGAATGCCGATTTCGAGCAGGTTGAAATATCGCATTGATGAAGGCGAATGGAAGGATGCCGAGGCGAATGCACCGGTTTCTATCAAGGAATATGCTTCTTCCTCTGCCTCTTCTTCCCTCGTTTGGAAATCTGGCGTACATCAGCTGGAGGCAATCTGCGGACAGGATACCCTGCAGCAGAAGTTCACCCTTTTCAGCATGAAGGATACCCATCCGGTGGAGCCAACTACCGAATGGTATTATCAGACGGCGAAGACCTTCCCTCGTGATGGCAAGCCGGTCTATATCCAGGTGGGCTCTTCGGAGAACGGAGCGCACATCGTATATTCCATCATCGCCGGCAACAAACTGCTGGAGAAGGGTGCCTGGGAGTTGGGCGACAGTATCGTGACCCTGCCTTTCACCTACAAGGAGGAATATGCGTCGGGCATCGTACTGAACTATAGTTTCGTGAAGCAAGGCAAGTGCTATACCCGAATGATGAGCATCGCCCGTCCTTTGCCTGAGAAGAAACTGAATATCGCCTGGAAGACCTTCCGCAACCGTCTGACCCCTGGACAGAAGGAGGAGTGGACGCTGAAGATTACCACCCCTGACGGCAAGCCAGCCAAGGCGCAGCTGATGAGCGTACTCTATGACAAGTCGCTCGACCAGATAGCCCCGCATTCCTGGAATTTCTCCCTGGGCTTCTATCAGAGTTTGCCAGACTGCTACTGGGAGGACAACCTCACTTTCCGTTCATTATACTTGAATGGCGTTTATCCTACCAAGTATTATGACGAGAGGGGACTGGATGTAGATAAGTTTGATGGCAAATTCTTTAGCTATTATGCTTATATGCAAGCGGTGGAACTGAGCAAGTTGGAACGTTCTTCTGGCAGAACCGTTGAGGCTGTTCGTATACAGAAAGACGAGCTGGTTCAGGAAGAAGGGAGAGTCATGAAAACTCGTGGGAGTAATATGATTCGTGTTGCAGCGGCTGCTCCATCTGCCAACAAGGTTTTTGATGCAGTAGAGGAGATGCCGCAGTTTGCTGGCGGTTCAGGCTCAGACGCAGGACTGTTCCTCGACCAGGTGCAGGTGCGCGAGAACCTGAACGAGACCGCCTTCTTCTATCCTGCCTTGGAGAGCGACAACAATGGCAACGTAGCCATCAGATTTACCCTGCCGGAGAGCGTGACTACCTGGAAGTTCATGGGCTTGGCTCATGACAAGGAGATGCGCAACGGTTTGCTGGTGGATGAGGCTGTGGCTCAGAAAACCGTGATGGTGCAGCCTAACATGCCTCGCTTCCTGCGTGAGGGCGATAAGAGCACCATCGTGGTGAAACTCTTCAATACTTCCGACAAGAAGGTGAGCGGCAACGCCCGTATGCAGATTCTCGACCCAGAGACCAACAAGGTGGTTTGGCAGAAGACGCAGAACTACAGCATCGATGCCGAGGGCTCTGCTACCATCTCCTTTGATGTCCAGGGACTGAAAGAAGGCGTATATATTAATAAGGTGGTGGCTGCCGGTAATGGCTACAGCGATGGTGAGCAGCACTATCTGCCGGTTTTGAGCAACCGTGAACTCGTGGTGAACACCCTGCCTATCACCCTGCATCAGAAGGGTGAGCAGAACTTCGACCTGAGCAAACTCTTCCTGAACAAGGAGGGCAAGCAGGCGAAGGGCGCTGAAGAGGCAAAGGTAACCATCGAGTATACCAACAATCCTAGTTGGCTGATGGTGAAGGCGCTGCCAGCTATCAGCAATCCGGATGAGGAGAACGCCATCTCGCTGATGTCTGCCATCTATGCCAATACCATCACCACCCATATCCAGAAGACTCTCTCTTTGGATAATCATTCTCAGAAGAATCTCTCTCAGGAGAGCATCCGTCTGCAGAATCAGGTGGAGAAGCTGAAGAAGTTGCAGAACCCTAACGGTTCCTTCTCCTGGTGGAAGGGCATGAAGGGCAGCCGGTATATGACAACGTCGGTAGCCGAAATGATGGTTCGATTGAATGCCATCGCAGGTGTGCAGAAATCAACCGCCAAGATGCTGACTTCCGCCATTGATTATCTCTCCTGGCAGACAGCACAGGAAGTAAGAGAAATGAAGAAGCAGGAGGAGAAAAAGCAGAAGGTGAGTCCTAGCGAACAGGCGCTGCATTATCTCTACATCCTTTCGATGGATGGCAGAAAGATGAAACAGAATCTGGAGCAGGATAAGGCTTATCTCCTGGATAAGATGTCGAAGATGACCGGTGATTTCTCCATCTATGGCAAGGCGCGTGCTGCCGTGGTTCTCGCCAGAAACAGCCAGCAGAATGCTGCTTACCGCGAGAAGGCTGGCGAATATCTGCAGAGCGTGAACGAATATGCCGTTTACCGCGAGGAGATGGGCCGCTACTACGATACCCGCAAGGCACTCTACAGCTGGAGAAACTACAAGATTCCTACCCAGGTATCCGTGATAGAGGCGATGCAGATGCTGAAGCCGAACGACAAGCAGACCATAGAGGAACTGCAGCGCTGGCTCCTGATGTCGAAGCGCACCCAGGTTTGGGATACGCCGGTGAACACCGTGGATGCTGTTTACGCCTTTATGAAGGGCAATGAGAGCAACTGGAGCAGGAAGGCTGAGAATGCCGTTCTGAAACTGGATGGCAAGCTGCTGCCGATGCCGCAGGATTCCACTACTTTGGGCTATGTGAAGACCGAAAAGACGGGCAAGGCATCTAAGCTGAGCATCGACAAAAAGAGCGATTATACCAGCTGGGGTGCTGTCTATGCAGAGTTTAAGCAGCCTATCAGCGAAATCGGTTCTATGGAGTCGGGCATCAAGGTGCGCCGTGTCATCGTTCCTGCCGAATCTGAGAGCAAGGGCAAGGCGCAGGCGAAGGTAGGTGAGAAGGTGAAGGTAACGCTCATCATTACCGCCGACCGCGACTACGACTTTGTGCAGATTACGGATAAGCGTGCGGCATGTCTGGAACCGGTTAACCAGAAGAGCGGTTATCAGTGGGGCATAGGCTGCTATGTTTCTCCAAGAGATCATGCAACAAATTTCTATTTCGATCGTTTATCTAAAGGTAAGCACATCGTAGAAATGGAGTATTACGTGGATAGAAAGGGCGACTATCAGAGCGGAACTTGCACCGCTGAGTGTACCTACAGTCCGGAATTTGGTGGCCGCACAGAGACGTATGAGTTGAGAGTTAACAATTAATAGTTTATAGTTTATAGATTGATAATTTAAAATAGAATAGTATGAAACGGATGAATATATGGATGCTCTCAGCGCTGTTGGCGCTGCCTGCATCAGCACAGAAGATTACAACCCAGCACGAGGTGGTAGACTGCGGACAGGTGGTGTTCCGCAAGCCTGTAACTGCCGAATTCGTGCTGAAGAATGACGGGCACAAGCCTTTGGTTATCAACAATGTGTTGAAAAGCTGCGGCTGTACGGAGGTAGATTATCCGAAGACGGGCATAGCTGCCGGCGAAAGTTTCGTCATCAAGGCGGTATACGATGCCAAGCAGATGGGTACTTTCACCAAGCAGGTTTGCCTCTATACCAATGCGGATGAAGAGCCGTTCATCCTCTCTATGAGGGGAAAGGTAGTGGGCAGCGTAGTAGATTTCGCTGGTTCTTACGATGAGATGCTGGGTGTCATCAAGAGTGATGCCCAGGAGGTGGAGTTTGATGACGTGAACCGTGGCGACCGTCCGGTTCAGCGCATCCATATCTTCAATCCTACCGACGAATTACTGGAGCCGGTAGTGATGCATCTGCCATCCTATCTTCATGCTTTCGTATCGCCTTCCAAGGTGGCTCCGCGTCATTCTGCCGAAATCAGTTTCGTGCTGGATTCCAAGAAACTGCGTGACCTGGGATTGAACCAGACTTCGGTTTATCTCGGTGAGCGTCCTGGCGATAAGATTGCGCCTGAGAAGGAAATCGTGGTTTCAGCCGTTCTTCTTCCTGGTTTCGAGAACATGACTCCAGCCAGGAAGGCACTGGCTCCGAAGCTAGAGATGTCTGCCACCGATCTCAATCTGGGTAGTTTCAATGGAAAGAAGAAACTGAAGGGTGAGATTCTGATTACCAATAAGGGTAAGTCGGAACTGGATATCCGCAGCATGCAGATGTTTACGATGGGCTTGCAGGTGAACCTGAAGAAGAGTAAGATTCAGCCAGGAGAGACCGTTAAGATGAAGGTGACGGCTGTGGCTGCCGACTTGAAGAAATCGCGTGTCAGACACCCTCGTATCCTCATGATTACGAATGATCCTGACCATGCTAAGGTGGTGGTGAAGATTAATGTACAATGAATTAAAAACGAATATCGTGCAGATAGAAATAGATAACGGCAGTGGGTTCTGCTTTGGCGTAACCACTGCCATCAAGAAAGCTGAAGAGGAGTTGGCTAAGGGCGGTAAACTTTACTGCCTGGGCGATATTGTGCATAACGGTATGGAGGTGGAGCGCCTGCATGAAGCGGGACTCATCACGATAGACCATGAGCAGATGGAGGAACTGCAGGGCGTAAAGGTCTTGCTCCGTGCTCATGGTGAACCGCCTGAAACTTATGCCCTTGCCGAGCGAAACAACATTGAAATCATCGATGCTACCTGTCCTGTGGTGCTCCAGTTGCAGCGCCGCATCAAGAAGCAATATGTCAACAATCCGGAGGCACAGATCGTGATTTTCGGCAAGAACGGGCATGCTGAGGTGCTCGGACTGGTGGGGCAGACGGAGAGTCATGCCATCGTGGTAGAGAAGTTTGAGGATGTGAAGCAGTTGAAGGAAAGCGGTCAGCTGGATTTCTCTAAAGATATCTATCTTTACTCCCAGACTACCAAGAGTCTCGATGAGTTCCACCGCATCATCGAATACTGCCAGGAGCATATTGTTGAGGGTGCTGTCTTCAAGAGTTTCGATACCATCTGCCGTCAGGTGGCTAACCGCATGCCTAACATCGCTGCCTTTGCCAGCAAGCATGATGTCATCCTCTTTGTGAGTGGCAGAAAGAGTTCGAACGGTAAGGTGCTTTTCAAGGAATGCAAGAGTGTGAATGCCAACAGCTACCAGATAGAAAGTGCCGACGAGATAGATATGAACTGGTTCAAGGATGTGGAAACGGTAGGTATCTGTGGCGCTACCAGTACGCCGAAGTGGCTGATGGAAGAGTGCAAGGAGAAGATTATCAACGATAGTTCTGCTCTCTTACTGTAAGATTTAATGCGTTGATTGTTAGTTAGTTAACCACCTTGCTACCGCGTTTTGCGGTAACAAGGGTATAGGATAGTTCTATCGTTGATTGAAAAACTTAATATGTTGGTTGTTAATTAGTTAACCCATTTGGTGTCGTGTTTTACGACGTCAAGTGGGTTCATTTTTTATAAACTGTCTGAAAATAAAACAGGTGATAAATCTTCTCCCGAAGACCTATCACCTTCAAAAAACAGTAATTAACTCAAAATTTATAATCTATATCATTACTACCTTGTTAATATGGTTGCAAAGATACTACATTGAAGTTTTTTTCCCAAATCTTTTTCATCGAATAAAATAAATTTATCGGTAAAAGTAGTATCTTTAACGTATTTTTGCATAAATAACCCGGCAGTCTCTTTTCTGTAGCTTATTCTGCTATTGCCTTTTGATATTGTTCCATCAGCCATGCCTTCTGTTCAGGAATGGTCATGTTGCTGTTGTCGAGCGTAATGGCATCATCAGCCTTTCTGAGTGGGGAAGTCTCGCGGTGGGTATCGATATAGTCGCGCTCCTCTACATTCTTCAGAATCGCATCGAAGTCGGCTGGCATTCCTTTCTCCTTCAGTTCATCGAAACGGCGCTGTGCTCTCACCTGTGAGCTGGCTGTAACGAAAATCTTCAGTTCGGCATTAGGGAACACGGTGGTACCTATATCGCGACCATCCATCACGATGCCCTTGTCTTCGCCCATCTTCTGCTGCTGTTCTACCAGCGCCTCTCTGACGAAAGGAACGGCGGCAATCGGACTAACGTGGTTGGAAACCTCTAACGAACGGATTTCCTTTTCTACCAGTTCGCCGTTCAGATAGCAGTCTGGGCGACCGGTTGTTGCATTAAACTTGAATGAGATGCTGATGTTCTTCATCTCCTTCTGCAGTTCTTCTGTCTTTACGGCTCCATCTGCTTCGAAGAGCTGATGACGCAGCGCATAGAGAGTTACCGAGCGGTACATTGCGCCCGTATCTACATAAACATAACCTATTTCCTTGGCAAGATCCTTTGCCATCGTACTCTTACCGCAAGAAGAGTATCCGTCTATTGCTATTGTTATTTTCTTCATAATTTCGAACTAATTTTAATGTATAATTTATCATGTACAATTTATCATGTACAATTTATCATGTACAATTTATAATCTGTAACTTACGTTCAGCATGAGACTGCTGCTACTGACGTGATATTTGCCGTAGGCAACGTTCAGATGGAAGCGCTCCAGGTTGATACCGCCACCCACAGAGAAACCGGCTCCATGACTGCTTTCCTCATCTTCTGAGGTGCTGATTTTCATCTCGTTGGCTCTCCGGAAGTTGTAGCCGGCACCTATCCACAGGCTCTCCGAAAGCAGAATGTCGGCACCTACTACGGCATGATCACGAAGACTGCTGTCCCAATGGTTCAGGTTGACCAGTGTGGCTGATACCCTGAACGGTGCGTTGGCGAAGCGTTTCGTCACACCCAACTGCAGGTCGATAGGCATCTTCTCGTATTCATTATCGTAGGCTTTCAGCTGTCCACCCAGATTCTTTGCCGCACATGAAACCGACCATTCCGTTTCCGGGTCGTAATAGTTGATACCCAGATCCACTCCCACAGCGATAGAATTGTAATCGCCAATATACGAAGTGATGAATTTGGCGGCAATACCACCTGCGAATTTCTCACCGAGCATATAAGAGAAGTAACCCGCAACGGCAATATCCTTTGCCGAGAACTCACCCATCTGGATGTTGTTCTCGTCCGTCTCTTTCATCTTTCCGTAGTCAACAAGCTGAGCCGAAACAGCCCACGAAGCCTTGTCGTTGACAATACGGTTGAAACTAGCCGAGGCAGTATTCACCCCCGACATATAGTTCATATAATTGAGATTGACCGTCTTGTCGCTTACCGAAGCCAGGAGAGCCGGATTATGGAATATGAGTGCCTCATCATCTTCTATCAAGGTGATGTTGTCGCCACCCAGAGCTGCTGCGTGAGCACTCACCGGCAAGCGAAGGAAATTATACCCCGTTTGGCTCTCTTGAGCATCAATAATTGTCGCAAAAAGCGTCAATATTGCGGAAATTACATATTTTTTCATTTAAATTTTCTAATTCTTTGGCAAAGATACTGCTTTTTTCAATAATAAGAAGTAAATTTGCAATGTTTTCGTAGGAAATAACGATTTTAAACGGTTTTTATTGTGGAAATTAAGAAATCAAATAGCGCACAACTGGAAGATAAGCGGGTTACATTTTTCCTGCTGGGGTTGCTGCTGGCTTTTACTTTCATCTTCGTAGGACTCCAATATCAGAGAGGTCCGCAGGGAGATGATGACTTGTCTGAATCGATGGAAGATCTTGCACAGGATCTGGAAATGTCGGCTCGACCCGACCAGAAAGATATGGTGAGTGCAGAGGCTGTTTCGGCTCCTGCTTCTAAGTCAATTACCCAGGAAGTGAAGGCTGCCGAGCAACAGACTCAGAAGGCACCGCAGAAAATCAGTTCTACAACCAGCGAACTGGTTATCGGCGACGGCTCGGGTGTAGTGGATGGATCTGAGGTGAAGGAAGCGGTTCCTGAAACTCCCATTGAGAATCCAGGAGTTGAGGCTCCTATCAAACTGACCGTCGTGCAGAAGATACCGCAGTTTCCTGGTGGCTGGTCTGCCTTCATGCAGTGGCTTACCAAGAACCTGAAGTACCCTGTAGCTGCCCAGAAGAGTAGGATTCAGGGAACCGTAGTGGTATCCTTTATCGTAAACAAGGATGGTAGTGTTGCCAATATTAAGGTAAGCACTTCGGTAGATCCATTGCTCGACAACGAGGCTTTGAGGGTGATGAAGATGATGCCGAAGTGGAAGCCGGGCATCGATAAAGGCAAGGTCTGTCGCACGATGATTGCCATCCCGGTAGTGTTCCAGCTATAAATTATTCATTGTAAATTATACATTATAAATTATACATTATTATGAAGACAGCAGATGAAATTTTAAGCATGGTAAATGAGTTTCTGGCTAATTTGCCTTACGAAAGAAAGCCAAAGTCTCTTTATGAGCCTATCAGATACGTTCTTTCTATGGGTGGCAAGCGTATTCGTCCTACGCTCATGCTTCTGGGCTACAATCTTTTCAAGGACAATCCTGAGAAGATTCTGATGAATGCCGTTGCCCTGGAAACTTATCATAACTATACTTTGCTGCATGATGACCTGATGGACAATGCTGATTTGCGTCGCGGTCATGAAACGGTTCATAAGAAATGGGATGCCAATACGGCAATCCTTTCGGGCGACAGCATGCTCGTTCTGGCTTATGAGCGTATGGCTCAATGTGATGAAAAGCATCTTGCCAAGGTGTTGAAACTCTTTACGACCACTGCCCTGGAAATTGGTGAAGGTCAGCAGTTTGATATGGAGTTTGAAAACCGTAACGATGTGAAGGAGGAGGAATATATCGAGATGATCCGCCTCAAGACCAGCGTTCTCCTGGCTTGTGCCCTGAAGATGGGTGCTATCCTTGCCGATGCTTCTGATGAGGATGCAGAGAACCTGTATAAGTTTGGCGAGCAGATTGGATTGGCGTTCCAGTTGCAGGATGATTACCTCGATGTTTACGGCGATACCAAGGTGTTCGGTAAGGAGATTGGTGGTGATATCACATCCAACAAGAAGACTTACATGCTCATCAATGCCTTCAACCATGCCAACGACGCTCAGCGTGCAGAACTGCAGAAGTGGGTTGATGCCAAGGATTTCGACCGCAAGGAGAAGGTGGCTGCCGTTACCCGTCTTTACAACGAGATAGGTATCGACAAAATGGCGCAGGATAAGATTGCTTATTATTTCGAGCAGAGCAAGAAGTATCTGGATGCCGTGAATGTGCCTGCTGAGCGTAAGGAGGAATTGGCAAAGTATGCTCAGAAAATGATGAAGCGACAGTACTAGTTGATAGTTAATAGTTTATAGTTGACAGTTGATAGGGCAATGTTCAAAGTAATAGATACACATACGCATTTTGATGCGGAGGAGTTTGATGAGGATAGGGCGGAGGCTTTCGCCCGTGCCAAGGAAGCGGGGGTAGGCAAGGTGTTCTTGCCTGCCATCGACGTGAAGACCACACACGCGGTACTGGCATTGGCTAAGGAATATCCGGGCTATGCTTATCCGATGATTGGTCTGCATCCTGAAGAGGTGAAGGCTGACTGGAAGGAACAGCTGGCTGAACTCCGGAAGATACTGGAGGAGCATCGCATGACCGGTAATGCCTGTCAGGTGGGTGGTTCTCCTCAGTTTTCAGACTTGATTGCTATCGGAGAGGTAGGACTTGATTATTACTGGAGCCGTGAGTTCGAGCATGAGCAGTTGGAGGCTTTCGAGGAACAGGTAAAATGGTCGGTAGAAACCCAGCTCCCGCTGATGATTCATTGCCGCAAGGCGCAGAACGAGATGGTACATCTGCTCAGAAAGTATGAGAAAGAACTGCCGGGTGGCGTCTTCCATTGCTTTACGGGCAATCAGAAGGAAGCCGAAGAACTGCTCTCCTTCGATAAGTTTGTATTGGGCATCGGTGGCGTATCTACTTTCAAGAGCAGCCATCTCAGAGAAGACCTGCCTGCTGTAGTTCCTCTGGATCGCATCGTTCTGGAGACCGACAGTCCGTATATGGCGCCTGTTCCTTATCGCGGAAAACGCAACGAAAGCGCTTTCGTGGTAGAAGTGATGAAGACGCTCGCCAAGGCTTATGGCATAAGCGAAGAGGAGTTTGCCCGACAGACTAACCTCAATGCAGAGCGGGTTTTTCCGCTATCCGTATCGCAAGTATAGGACGCAAGCGTTCAAAACTCCTTAAATAAACATAAAAAAACAATGAAAGTTATGGTATTTCGGAGGAAAAGCAATAATTTTGCACTTCGAAATTGTTGCAGCAGCATGTTGCGGCGATTAAGAAGAGTTCTTCGGAATATGGAAAGGTGCTCGAGTGGCTGAAGAGGCACGCCTGGAAAGCGTGTATTCCCCTAAAGGGAATCGGGGGTTCGAATCCCCCTCTTTCCGCAGAAATCACTGAAAATTAGGTGTTTCCAAAACATCGTATTTTATCCAACTAAGTAGAATCCTGCACATTCTTGCACATTTTTGCACATTTTTGCACAATTCTGCTTGCAAATAGCTTGCAAATGATAACAACGAAACTATACTTAGATACAAGAGCGGTCAAGGACGGAGAGCCTGCACCGCTCAAAGTTGCCATTACGAAGAAGCGACAGGCAGCTTATATTCCTCTTGGTGTCAAATTGAAAAAGGAACAATGGGATGTCAAGAAACAAAGAATAGTTGATGCGCCAAACAAGCAGAGATTGGAAATATTTGTCAAGAACAAATTGGTAGAGATTGAAAATGCTATATTGGAACTGCAGATGAAGGGAGAACTTACTAAACAGACTTCAACGCAGATAAAGAATAAGGTTGTGGCCTATCTAGACCCTGATGTTAAGAAGAAAGACTTATTTATAAATAGGTATATAGAATATATGAATAGTCGTTCAGCACAAAGGACCAGGGAAATATATGCAACCACTTTGAAGAAGATGCGCGATTTCGATAGCAAGGTAGATACCTACGCTTTTGAAGATATCTCAAAGGATTGGCTGAAAAGGTTGGATGCCGAGTTGGTAAGACAAGGGTTAAAGAAGAACTCCAGGAATATACATTTCAGAAACATACGTGCCGTTTTCAACGATGCTATCGATAATGAGATAACCAGCCATTATCCGATGAGAACATTCGATATAAATCCGGAACAGACAGAAAAACGTTCTCTTTCTGTAGATGAACTACGTACCTTATTTAATTATAATGTGCAGCCATGGCAGCAGAAGTACCTGGATTATTTCAAGCTTACATTCTTCTTGATCGGGATAAACCCTGCCGATATTCTTGATTGTACGGATGAGAATATTGTAGATGGAAGATTGCTGTATAGACGAAAGAAGACCGGAAGACTGTATAGCATCAGACTGGAACCGGAAGCTATACAGATAATAAATAGGTATAGAGGAAAGACAAAGCTAGTCAATTTCTCAGAGAACATGAGAAACTACAAGCAATTTGTGTGCAAGGCAAACAAGGGACTAAAGGCAATAGGCCCTGTCACTAAAGAAAGGAACGAGAAAAAGAAAGCTCATGATTTTCAGAAGGAATATCATACAAAGCATAATCCTCTGTTTGATCATATCTCTCTGTATTGGGCTAGGCATACGTGGGCAACAATAGCCTTCTCCATAGGAATACCCGAAGAAATCATTGCCGAAGCATTGGGACATTCCCATGGAAACAGGACAACAGCTATCTATATTGACAAGAGTGTTGCCAATATAGACGATGCAAATAGAAAAGTATTGGATTACGTTCTATATAAGGAGCAACCAAAGGACTAACCCTTGGAAGCTCCTTTCGAACCAATTAAATTATCAGACCATTGGCCTTCATGAAGTTCACCATTGCCCTGTTCTGTGGCAAAAGGGCAGGGATATCCATTCTGTTAGCCTTATACAAGTTGGTAGCAGAATTATACATATCCCAGGCAGTTACAAACTCCTTATCGTGATAGGCCTCCAGCATATCCTCTGTGAAGAGTGTAATCTGTGACTGATTGAGAGGGTAGGTGATATTCTCACGAATAGACTTTCGTGATGTATCTGCCTTTACTCTTGTAGCAGTCATCAGTCCAATGAGCAAGAACATCTGTTCTGCAGTAATGCGTGTCTCCTTCATCTTGGCAATACGCTCACGATCAGTCTCGATGATGTGCCGGGCATCTACCAGCCATGACTTTAATGTATCAAGCATTGCTGCCACTTCCATACCGGAACCCTTCTTGCCCTTTTCGGAATAGCTGGACATATACAGTTCTGGAGAGAGCATACACTGATTGTGGCAAATCATCACATTCGGACCGAATCCAATCTGAATACCTTTCTGATGGAAGGCTACGGCCACATTAGTAGTAGTCTCATCATTATCAAAATCAGTGATACGAATATTGGCATAAACTCGGCGGAGAATATGCGCCTCTACCGCATGCTGACCTTTGACCGCTTCCACTTGTGGGAGGCGAACCACTCCAGGCGACTGACGGTCTCTGTTCTGTGCTGCAAACATATCATAAACCTCCACATTGTAGCCGAGCTCTGTACACTCATCAATGACCTTATTGAAAAGGTCAAAGTGATAGATGCCACGGAGCGGATTTCCGTAAACATCATCCTCTCGGTGTGTGCGACTCAACTGTTCGAGAGTGATTGCCTGAGTCTTGGCTTTCTCGAAATCAAAGAACTTGTCTTCATTAACTGAAGAAGGAACTGCTACCATATCTTCGGCAGCCTTACTCAAATTTGTTGCTGTTGTCATAATCTTTAATATTTTAATTGGTTACAAATTATTTCAATGGAATGCCTGCTTCTTCAAGAAGCTTGATTCTCTCTTCCTTTGTTGCTTTTGTCAAGTTTGTCTCTTTGACAAAATTCCCGGCAGAGTCTCTTGTTATAAGAAAAACATAGTCGGCATGATTGATCCAGCCACTCTGACACTCCTCACGATAGGCATTGGCCTCCTCGTAAGTCTCAAACCCGCTCTTTGTGTCATACATTGAATCATCGCGGGTAACATATAAGCTACTAGTCTTCATTTTTAATCTCAATTATGTACATTAATTCTTTCTCTGGAACATCCTTCTCTTGATAAGGAGAATCATACTTATATACAACTGCGTCATCAAGATACATTCTTACCCAATCCATAAAAATATCCTGTGATACTGAGTTGTCTGTGATATAGGCTGCCAGGAAGAAACCGTTTCGTTCCTGTGCATCACCTAACCCAACTGCACCAAAATGACTTCTGAAAGTAGTGCCCTGCAACTCGTCGCATGAGTACTGAATCATCATATTCTTCATCATTTCAAAGAATAATGCTACTTTAATAGCTTTCATATAAGTGACTTGACCGTGTTGTCGAGGGCTTATTTTATTAATGTTTCATTGCTAAATCTACTATCGCTACGATAAATAGAAAAATTAATCCGTTTATTAAAAGAATGGTACCCATATCTACTTAAAATTAAAGAAGTCCTTAATCTGTTTCTTCTCGTCATCGCTGGCATTCAAGATGTCCTTCACTATGAAATCTGCAAGCGGAGCTAATACTGTATTCATAGCATCAATCAGTTCTCCCTGCGCTCCAAGTTTAGAAAGAACGCCTGCATATTCACAAAGAAATTCATGGGACGAAATGAATCCCATTTCATAATTCTTTTTGATTTCCTTAATTTCTTCCATCTTTTTAAGATTTTAATTGGTTCAACATAATCTGTGGTTAGTCAAAATAACCACTCTTTCTATATGCAAAGATACAAAAAAAATGTGATATATGCAAATATACCACACTTTATTTTAGTTAAAAATACCAAATTTAACTCACTGAGTATCAAAGAGTTATACGCTTTTGTAGATACTGCTTAATGTAATGATTTTTGTAGCTTCGCCGACTTTGTCAATCAGATTGGTTACGGCTTCATCCACTTCGCACAAAGCATTATACACATCGTTTGGGATATTTCCTGTCTCCAAATCATTACTACTCATTTTCCAAGTTTGGTTTAGCTGCCTTGCAGCATCCACCATTAATTTAATGTCCGTCATATTTCTAAATTTTAAATGAATATCCTACTAACTGCCTGGCAGAGCCATCCCATCATATAGCAAGGCTCTTCGTCTTTCAAGTCAATACCTAGTGATTCGCAGATATGAGTGACAACATGAAACATTTCGTGTGTGGCAGTATTCACGAACTCATATTCTGATGTGGTCCTGCTAATAGCAACCACACTCTTTCTACCTGCAAGATTGGAGTAGGTTAGACCTGTGTTCGGCATTCCTCGTAAGCAATGCTCCCTTGCGCTTTCGACTGCCTTTTCTGTGCAGCCTATCTGCACAAGGGAGTTGCATACCTCATCGGTATCTGATGATTCCAAACCGTAAAACACAAGAACTTTCCAATCGTACTTTTCTAGATATATCTCTTGACTTATCATAAAATATCATCCCATGGAATGCCGATGCCATTATGGTTGCAATCGGCATAGAATCTGTTAAAGATGAAGCCATCCTTCTGATCGGTATCATCAACCATATCTTTCACGAACAAAGCCATGTGAGCTTCGTCCTCGATGGAAGACTTATAGAAATCAGCCTTAACCATGTTTGCCACATAGACATGATCATAGCCTACATTATTTTCAAGTGTCACTCCCTGCTTGGTAAGGATGGATTCAACCTTCTCCTTATCCATATAGTCAACCTCCTCATCCTTTTTGGTGACTGGGTTGTATTTTCTCATCTGACTGACTGCCCATTCGCAAGCCTTCTTGTTGAAGTGCCAGCCATTATATCTCAGATATGCTATCATTCCTTCTGGCTTCATATCGTAAGCATCCAAAGGCATTCTACATTTTCCCATAGCTCTTTCTTTTAAGGGTGGCAGGGAAAAATCCCCCACCACCGAATTAAACATTAGTAACGTCCACCGCCACGACGACCATAGTAGCGTCGCTCTCCATAGCGGTCTTCGTCACGCCAATCTTCATCGTCCCACTTGTCACGATAGTCTGGCATTGGCATACGATTACCCATACGCTCCCGCTTCAAACTATCCAAGCACTTCATAACCTTGCCACCTGCTCGAACCATTTCCTCGCAGTTGTCAACAAGCTCATCGAACTTGTTTTCCGTAATTTCTACCATATATCCCATAGCAATTACTTTTTAAAATTGTTACCGCTCAAAGCCTTAGACAGCATGGATTCAATATTGGATAGCGTTCCCTTCATGCCGCTGACCTCTGATTTGAGGTTACTGATGTCTTTTTCCTGCTGCTTTTCCTTAGCAATCTGTGGGTTGATTCTAGTGAGCATTTCCTCGCAGGAGCTTATGACTCCATTGTGGTAATCTACACTTTCCACGACTCCCTTTGAATGTCGCAACATAGCATCAATCTCTGCGCACATAGCTTCTCTGCTGTCACTGACAACAACACCTTCATTGCCGAAGTTCACTATCTGTGCCGTAGATGGCAGCTTTTCGAAATTGACCTGCTGGTCCTCTACTTGCACCTTAACATCAACGGTCGTCTCCAATGTCGGAGTCTGTCCTGGCATATAGCTAGGATATTTCTGCTGAGGATTGCTGACCGATATTACTTGACCGATTTTTAGAGTCGGCTTTTCTCCTCCCTTGTCTAAGATGTAGAAGAGAGAAGACTGTCTTAGTCCTTGAAACATTTTCTTTCTCTTTTAAAGGGGCAGACTTTTCAGTCTGTCCCATAGTTAATACTCTGTTAGCCGCCTGTAGGCTGCTGAAACCCAAGCAGTCGGATAATACCGCTCTTCTTATTGATGTATGCCAAAGCCTCCGTAGTTTCAGAAACGTTAGCTCCCGTCACTGCCTTTCCCACATGATCAACAACTGGCACCTTTGTTGTGCCGGAAGTAGTTCCGCTAGTGTTAGCAGTTCCGTTAACAGTGGTCGAACCACTATTTGGAGTTACGATTGTAACAGGAAGTGTCGCACTTGCAGCGGCAACTCCTTGATGTATCTTCAAGAGTACAATGCACTCGCAAGGCAAAGCATTGTAGTAGCAAGGATTGATACCATAATCTACACTAGCATCTGTGACCTGCTGAGCATTTGTCTTCAGCTCATAGATACCGCCTACATCAATAAGTTTGATTTGGTTTCTCTGACCGATTGGAATAAATGGATTGAATGGATATAAAGGGAACATAGTTACCTCCTTTCCTAACAACCGCATCCTACAGTTGAACGAGAAGCCGCTACATCACCTGCATAAGCTCCCATGGCGGCAGCAGTATAAACGTCCTTGTTGAATACTCCGTACTGAGGGTACTGAACACTGATGGTATTAGGCAACTTGCACTTGATGCCAGCCACCTCTGCCTGCAGTGCAGCCAAAGCTGCATTTACTGGTGTGATAACCTGTGCCTGATAAGCCTGCAAAGCCTGTGTCTGATGCTCGTTTGAAATCTGAGCAAGCAGGGCACTATTCTTCTCTCTCAAAGCATCGAGCTTATCCTGCATTGCCTGTGTCTGCATCTGATCCAACTTAGCCAAGACAGACTGATTGTTAGCATCAGCCTTGTCACGGAGCATCAAAGCATTGGCATTTGCCGTATCATTGATGGCGTGGGTCTGCTGACAGATAGACAACTTGAGGTTGCCATCCATTGCAGTTATGGCGTTATTGGTCTTGCAGCAGCATTCTGCCAACTGAGTAGCGATGGCATTGTTACCCTGCATGATAGCAGTCAAAATCTGATTAGCATTCATGCCCATCTGATTGCCGAGGTTGCAAATCTGATGACCTAAGCCATTGATTGCAGCCATGACTGCGTCACTTGATGTGTTGAGGGCTGTAGCCAAGCTCTGAACGTCGAAACCATTGCGCTGAACAGCCTGCATGATAACGGCTGTATTGGCATCATTGTTAAGCATTGGCACAACACCGCCCTGTCCGTTAGAACCCATGCAGCGATTACCTCCGAAGAACCCCATACCATTATTGCCCATAAGGATGAACAAGAGGAGGATTGCAAAGATGTCTTCACCCCAACCATTTCCGTTTCCACGGTTGTTCAAGAGTGCAATAAGACCTGGGTCAACACCCTGTCTCTGCATGAGTGCAGGAAGCATAGCCAAGATTCCATTAGAGCCTGTGCCGCTTGTGCCGCTCTCTGGATTGAACACGTAAGTTTTACTTTCCATATCCCGAATTTTTAATTTAACCTTAATATTTAACTAACACTATTTGTAACGTTACGTGTGCAAAGTTAGAAAATTGTTTTGAAATAAGCTATAAGGCTATCATAGTTTTCGTTAGTGGCTCTAAATCAGTGGTTTATGGTGATAGTAGGTAGACTCATTTTTAATCCTCTTAGAACGGAAGAATTTACTTTGCAAACAAAAAGGGCGACCGCTCATCACGAGTAGTCGCCCTAGTTATCCAAAATAAATCTCAAAACCTTAATTAAACAACTTTTCTAAGATTCTTTCTTTTTCTTCCTTGATATATATAGTAAGTACATAACTATGAGTATAAAGCAGAACCAAAACATCTGCCCCGTTTTTAAGAATATCTTCTGCATACTTGACAGAGATTTCTCTTTTATAGAAGGAGCGTCAATCTTATAGAACTGAGAGGTACCAATCTTTGATAAGGAGTCACATCTTCCTCTGTAATATATAAAGCTATCTTTGTATGCTTTATATGTACTGATGGTATCGAGGAGCATTCTTCGTTCCTTTTCAAATAAATAGTGACTCTCGTAATGAAAACGATCTTCACCAATCTTATTCCCTTGCGCATCATATCGGGTTGCTGTGCTATCTTTTACATAGCTGCTATCTTTGGTAGCCTTTTCTGTTTCTCGCTTTTGGATATGTTGCCATTGCTCGAAGGCATAAGACAATCGGGTAGTGAAGAGGGAATCGAACTTTTTTTCACTCTGCTTGTCTGTGATGAAGGTTTGTGTAGTTACTGCTCTAGGAGTACTGCACCCTAAGACAGAAACAAGCGCAAGACCTACCACTAGGGTAATGGTTGCCCATTTCCAAAATCTTATATCATACCATTTCATCATTTATTCAATTTTAGATTACCATACGTAATGTAGCTAAGTCTGCGAAGCCACCCTTTAAGAAAACCTTTCTGGTCACCGACTGCGATTCTCTTTAGATAAGCTTTTCTATCCTTCTTGAAGGCTTCGAATAGTCTTTCTCCATTGGATTTATTAATGGCATACAGCGTCTTATTACCGATAATACCATCTGCTGTGATACCTAATACAAGTTGTAGATGTTTTACAGCTTTACTAACTCCGCTGTTATAAGCAAAGTCTACCAGCATATTGGCTACGCTCTGATCTTGGATTTGGTCCGCTTTGCAAGCGTTCCAATAGTTCTGCTTAAAAACTCGATGAAAGTCTTCCTCAGTAAGGCGTTTCACGTCTTCTTCGTTAAGAACACCATCACCATTCTTGTCGTACCCGACTCTTCTCCAGGTAGCAAGGGTAATGCCATATTTTGTTGGACCGCCCTTATCTTTCTTGTTATTTGTATATTTGTCCGTTTCCCAACTGAGGATAAACGGAACGAGTTTACTAGAATCAGCCATGTTTACTTCTCCTCCTCGCTATAATCATTTCTTTGAATAATGCAGCCAAATACAATAATGCTTACTATAATAGCTGCCACCATAATAATCGCTAACATCATATCTTTTCCTCCTTTTCCGTGTAATTTAGATAGTCTGACAAATATGGAATCTTCTCGATAAATTTGAAGCGCATGAGATAATAGAGGAAACTCACTACATACCAAGGAGGGGTACCCTTCTTGAATATCTGTTTCAAGTTCTTCAGAATATTGCATCCGTAGAACCACAATACTAGATACGAGATAAAAGAAACACATTGAACGGAACCTTCCATTTGTCCTTTGAATCGCCCGATTGCATATACTGCTGCACAAAGGACGAAGAACACGGTAGCGTGACCGATGCACACAACTGCTTTCTTTAACTCGAAGTTCTCTCCTTTTGCAATCATGCCACTAAGATAACCGAAAATAAAGTTGAGGGTGAAGACGATCATAAGCGAAGACAACTCGCCTTCAATCGGTTTAAGATAGGCGAGGAGTGCAAGAACTACGCCTACAACAATATCTTTAATTCTATCTGCCATACTATAACTATTTGATGATTAAACAATAATGCTGCAAATATACAACAAAATATTTAATCATCAAATAGATTTTACGAAAAAGTGCAAAACTTTATTCTAACATATAAAAAAAGAGAGGCAATCACTTACCTCTCTTACTCAACTTGTAAGGAACACTTACATGTTCAACTATTAGGATAGAAGTAGAAACAAAATTCCCCTATACTATTGGCGTAGTATAGGGGAAATATCACATTTTCGCTCGGAAAAGTGAAGCTTGATAAAGTATTGCAAAGATAGACAATAATTCCGAAACCACCAAATTTTTCATCATTAATTTGTTAGATACAGATACAATCCTTCCCCGAACCACATTATTAATGTCATAGTTGACATTGTTACCCAAGCCATGAAGAACTTATCTATCGTTTTATACTTATAGGAAAGATACAGGTATGCTATGAACGTGCAGTTGATAATTACCAGTATCGCTACTATAATCAAAGTACAAAACATATAATCCATACTCATATATGCTCGCTTATCCGTGTTGCGATAGGGCTTATACGTTATGATTTTCTCTTGCTCTTAATAAAGTGCAGAATATCCCACTTCTTCCAATATCGGGTATGCCCACGCTTCTTGCACTCGCCATTGGGAATATCGCCCCTAGCAACCATTCGATTGAGTGTGGCATCAGAAACGTGAAGTTTCTCCTTGACTTCCTCTGTGCTCAACATAGGATTGAGCATATCTGGAATGATGTCACACAATCTATCCAAATCATCATCGCTCATTCCGCATGCGGTGACCTTCTCGCCGTTCTTCTGCTGCTCATCAGCCTTAAAGCAAGCATCGCTCAATGACTTCAAAGCTGTACCTAGCAATTTATAACTTAATATCTTTCCCATATCTTATGCACAAATTTTACGTCCTAGTTTCGTATCATTAACAAACATTCTAGCAAAGCTATACAAATAGAATATAGTTGTCACGACCATGACCGTAAAGCAGGAATCCACCATATCTTTAGTTGTATACCAACTCCACTCTACAATATGAGCCGCATTGATGCCTAAGTAATACATAAATGGAATGCGATACCACTGGCACAAGAAGAAAAATCTACTTGCCAGTATCGTCACCATCGGCAGGACGTAAACCATGAAATAAATAAAGATATAGCAAGGCATATTTTCATTATATGGGATAAACATCTCACGTGGATGCTGAGAGAACTCCCAAATGCCGTATGCGTGGAAGAACATAATAATGATAGGCACATACTTGCAGAACCAGCGGAAGAACTTTAATATTCTCCTGCTATACCGATTACCATGCTTCTTAAGCATATCCATCAGCTCCGTCACATCAATGTCCTTTATCAACCGTTGGACTTCGGCTTCTTGTTCTAGTGTCATATTAATAAACCTCCTTTTGTCTATAGCTAATTGTTCATAATTCATTGATTTAAATTAAATGATGTTGCAAAGTTACACTCTTTTGCACAAAACCAGCGGAAATGAGAATATTTCTGTGTTAAACTTTATAAAAAGTAACAATCTGAAAGTAGATGGCTACAAAAATAGCGTTAGAACGGCTTTCTTGCCAAATTCTAACGCTATTTCTATATCTACTTATCAGTATTTATCCTATCACAACATCAAGGGTCTCCATATCAGCGAACTTCAAGCCGCAATCCTTAGCAGCTTTGAAGAGCTCCTTCTCGTCAACTTCCTCAATGGACACCTCTACCTCGGCATTGGCAAGGTCTGAGAAGTACTTCTCGGTCTTCTGCTTCTGATTGAAGAAGTACTCATTGACCTCAGCGAACTTGGCTGAATCGTCCTTGGTGTATTCGTAGCCCTCATCGGCGTGCTTCTGCTCCAACTGCTGGCACTCCTGAAGCTTGTGCTGCATCTCCTCGAACTTATCGTCCTTCAAGCTCTCCTGCGCTTCCTTCACATCCTTGTCGTAAGTGTCGGCTACTTGGCGCAGTGCCTTCATATTCTTCCAAACTCGCATAGCGGCATCATCGCTCATTGATGATGTCTTCAATGCCTTCAATGTTCTGTAGGCTGCAACAGCCTCGATTGTCTTAATCTTTTTCATAATTGTTTCTTTTTTTTATGTTATACAATATTCTTCGTTAGATTACCATTCTTGATATTATTATAATTAAGATTGATATATTGGTAAGCTATGTATTCCACTAACTTCTCCAACAAATTTAAAATCAAATTCTTCATAATAACTATCATGTTCTCTTCTATCAGAATGTAAATTTAAAACTATATTCCAATTATTAATTTTATATTGAGGATAGTCTTCTATCTTATTTATAATAGGTATCTGTGTTGTAGTAAACCCACCATATTCTTTTTCTGCATCTTCTTTTGTAGCATAAGCAGTTAATATTACATTTTCTGTACTTACTTTTAAATAACGTTTTGGAGCATAAGTATTTATATTAGTTGCTACAGGTACTGACAAATTATCTAGTTCAGTTTGACCAAATGAACCTATATTAGCTCGTAAACTTACTAATGAAGTAGTACCAAAATCTAACGTAAAACTAAATTCTATATATTTATCTGCTGATAAAATATATCCATTATTATCATCTATATAATAATGTCCTCCATAATATGTATTAACAGTAAAATTAGTAACTTTTACTTCTACTGTAGTATAGTATGTAGGTTTTTCTTTAGTACTTATAACAACTTTATTAAATAGAAAACCAGAAATATCTATAGTTTGTCCAGTAACATCATTATTTATATAGCAAGGTGTTACAGATGTATAAAAATAATCATCATCAACTCCACCAACAGGACATAATAGTCCTGCTATATAAATTTCATCATTAACTTCACTTTTAAAACCTAAACTACTACTACCATTATTACTACTAATGGATTGATTTTTAAAATTAACAATAAACTCACTATCAGGTATTTCATCATTATAACTAACAGAAGCATTATTTATAGGAACAGTACCTGAAAGATATTTCATACGTTTTTTGGATTTATTATATATACATACAGCAGGATACCATTCTTCATTAAAAGCAGATAATAAAGCTAGTATATCTTCAAAAGATATAGTATTCTTTGAATTTATAGGTTCATATCCAAAATAAAATCTTAAATAATAAGTTTGGTCTAAATATATAGTATCTCGTATACCAGTAGAAAAACGTATAGGGTCTTGATAACTATAATCTTCAGTATTATAACCAATAAAATCACTAAGTCTATATGGAGATTGATTGGTTCCAAAAGGCATATTATAATTCCATACACCTTTAATACTTAATTCTTCAAACGAACTTACTATATTAATAGTGTATACTTGGTCATTTAAACTACTATTACCTAACCACCAACCTCTACTTGAAGAACTCCAACTTTGTTTATCTGAATTTAAAGTATCTGTAACAAAAGGTTTATTATAAAGATTGACAGGTTTATATTTAGAATAAGGATTTAAATTCACACTCTTACAAAGAGTAGCAAGGTCATTGCTACTCTCTCCAAGAGCTCGTTTAACATCATCAATGCTAACAGGAGCACTAATAATTCCAGTTTCACTATTGTAAGACATAATATTTATTTTTAAAATATTCAACTTTGGTTTCTAATTCTGTTACAACTTCTTTAGTAACAACTCGCTCTACTGTTACATTGAACACTTTCGCAAGCTATAATATAAATCGTTCCATACGCTTAATCTTTAGAACCTAAAACACTAGGCAAGGCAGCTCTATAAGAGCCACCCTGCGTTAATACTTACTCTGCTGCCTCGCTTGCCATATTAGCAGCGATAGCGGAATTGACCTCCTTAATCAATGCTGATACTTCACTGAGCTTGCTCTGCGGAACACCGCTGATATTGTAGGTCAGCTCGCTGCCGTTGAAGCTTGCGTTCGCATTGCCGAGATAATTACCATTTGTGTCACCATAGATACTCATATTGATGCTCTCGATGTTGCCACCCGTCTTGTCAACATTGTAGGTGATTTCTACTCGATAGCCGCCCTTGGTATAAGTGGCGGTTGTCTGTTCACTCTTCTTGTTAATCTTTAAATTCTCCATTTTCTTAACTAATTTAATAAATTAATATTCTTGTTATCTAATCTCTTCTTGTTGCAGTCTTCCTTATCTCCACTCAATCGCTGAACCTCTGATTCAAGGAAGATCACCCGAGCCTTCAACCTGCTGACCTCATCGCCCACCTGCTCAATAGCACCGAATGCCGTTGCAATCAGCTTCGGAGACCAGTAGTTAATCTTGTAGTAGCCCTTCTCGTCAGTCTCCACGATGTCCTTTAACTGAGGGTTGTGCAAGACGTGTTGGGCAATCCAACCGATAGACCTTGTGTTGTCCTTCTTCCAAGCGAAGCCATAAGTGCCACCCATCGCCTTGATGATACCCAAGTAGTCCAGCTTCCGCAAATCCTGCTTCAAGCGGATGTCAGAAGATTGATAAGCTGTAACTCCACCTTTAGCAAGAATGCTATTAGGGAAGTAAGTATTCATATTATAATCATAATTATATATATGACCTGTATGACCCATAAATCTATCAGTAGGAAATGAATACTTAGTAAAAGCAAATATTCGTATTTTATTTATTGAAGCATTTCGTAATGCAGTAGTATTTTGGTCATGTTTAAATCTAAAACGAATATATCTTCTATCATCATTTCCTACACCAACAGCCGTATTACCATTAGATAAATTTATATAATTAAATTGGTTCCATCCGGTCATATATTTAATATAAGTATTGACTATAACACCTTTACTATTTAAATATTCTACAGTACAAGTAACACCAACACCTTGTCCTATATCAACACAAGCAAAATATACTTGAGAATAACAAGAATTAGGAATTTCAAACGAAAACATTAATTCGTTCTTTTTTATTTGAGCTAACTTTTCAGCATCAGTATTACCAGTAATAACATTGCTACCTAAGTATAAACTATTAACACCTGCAACATTCGCATACGCCTTAAATTTAGTATCATTTGATATATTATAATTAGTCCAACTGTTACCGTTATCATTAGTATAAACTATAGAAAGATTATCGACTGGTATACTATCAGTAATAGCAGTAATTCCAGAGCATAAAGCATCAGCTGAAACATAACAACCCGCTCCTTTTTTATTAACGTCATAATCTGTAGGTAATATACCTTTATTATTTATTAATCCGTTAACTGATAAATTACCAGCAATAACAGCATTTTTACTAACACTAATACTATCACAACTAATAACATCATTAACAGTAAGACTTGTAAACGTAGCACTACCAGTTTGCATTATGCTCCAATATCTACTACTTACTTGACTACACATGTCTTGAACTTTCACCCAATTAGTATTATTAGCATTACCTAAATATAAATTACCACCACTACCTCCAATTCTAGCTCCAGCATTAGGAATTATAGTCTTAATACCTGCAAGTCTAAGTGTACCATCAAGTTGAGGAGTATTAGCATTAAATGCAGAACCATCAGCTATACCAAGATAAATAGTTTTATCAGAATGATTATATTTAAGACCAGCCCATTGATTCCAATCCCAAGCAGTTTCACCAAAACGAATAGCCTTACCAGTATTGAATATTACTTGACCTTCAAGAGCACTAATCCAAGCAGGACTGGCATCGTTAGTTAACATTATAGCTTGATTTTGAGCAGCAGTTCTAATAGTAGCAGATGAATATATATCACCTTTAACATGTAGTTTATAAGAAGGGTCTACTCCAATACCTACATTATGATTTGATAATATATTTATAGCATCTTTTTGACTACTATTATATTCTCCAGCATATAAAACAAGTTTATATTTAGATACAATATGAAACCATTTACTTACTGTAGATATAATATGAGGATCATCTGAACCACTATTAGTTATAGTTAATGTTCCATCAACATTCCCAGTTCCATCAAAACTTTGACCCCAAATAGTTCTAGGAGTTCTGAGTTTAGTTGCAGAAGCTACATTATCATGTAAATAAGCAAGATAACCAACCTGAGTTGCAGTAGTAGTATTTATACCATGCATTATTCTAATTCTTCCACTAGTTCCTATATCAAATCTAGTTCTCCAAGTAGAATAACCTTGTATATTAATTATATCACCATAGCTTTCATGAAAATTATTATGTCCCTCATTAGTATGAGCCCAACCATAAACTCCAACTCCATCCTTAGTTACAGATGCATCTCCATACTCACCTCTATATCTAAGAAATGAACTTTCATGATAACCATCTACAGTGTCTGCATTTCCTGCACTACTAGCATAATTAACACTAATATTACTAACACTTTTTGTTGTTCCACCAACTGTTATACTAATTCCCTTATCAGAATTAGATAGAGCAGTAAGAAGTCCGTTAGCATGAATACCATCTAATTTATCAGAGTTACCTACAGAAACATTAGCAGGGTTTATATCTCTAAGAGCTGAACCATCAGCTTCCCAAGCCACAAGGTGATTGGTAGAAGTTAATACGCCTGCCCAAGTAACGTGAACACCATCAACCTTGTCAGCATTTGTAGCATAAGCACAACTTCCACTAGAAGTAATATAACCACTATCATTAGTAAGTTGACTTACTTTTGTAGGTATTTCACTCTTCTTAGCATAATCTGCTAAACTTTGATGAGAAGTAAGATAAGTTCCTAAATCTACAGCAGTTCCACCACTAGCAGCAATGGTTTTAGTAACACCGTTAATCTTTACACTATGAGTATGACTAGTTGCCGACTTACCACTAAGAAGTGAATCTACACTACTTTTGGTATAATAGTTAGCAAGACTTTGATGACTAATTAAGAACGTTGCACCTTTAGTAAATGTAATACCCTTTCCGCTTTTAGATACAGACGTGATAGCATTTCCACTTCCGCTAACTGCTATCGCATTCACGTAACCATCGAGCGATTGGTGTGCGGTAAGGTAGTTTCCCTTCGGTTGATACAAGCTGGCAGCGTCAGTCTTAGTAAGGTAGCTCGCAAGGCTCTGATGTGAAGTCAAGAACGTTGTTCCCTTTGTCACGATGATAGTCGTTCCGCTCTTACTGATGGCTGTCACTGCGTTTCCACTACCGCTAACACTAACGTCCATAGCCGAGCCTCCTTCTAGGCTAGAGATACGAGAATCAAGAGCCTTGATGGAGTAGGCAGAGGCAATCTCACTCAGCGATTCTGATGTAAGCTTCAAGGCATTTGAATAACTCTTCACACTGCCGTTCAATCCGCCACCACCGCCCGTGGTAGATGCTCCTGCTCCGTATGCCGTGATACCACCTGTGGCATAGAGATTACCATCAATCTTGATAGCCTTATTGGTTGCATCATACGTTATCTTAATGCCATGGAAGGAGATTGCGCCTTCGAATGTAGCATCGCCCGATACGCCAAGTTTAGAGAATGGAGCGTTTGGCTTCAAAGACACAAGGTCAGCAACGCTCGTTCCTGCACTTCCTTCCTTCCAAGTCGGCTCGAAGAAGGTGAGGTATGCGCCAAGATTCTTTTCGCTGATGATAAACGATGTAGGGTCTGCGTGAACCTTTCCGCTCACATCCCACCAGATAGCACCATTGGCAAGATAACCCGAGCCATCGAAGCGGATGAGGGAGGTTGCAGGGGTAAGATTTCCGCTATTATAGTCCTTATCCACCATCTGACCGCCCCACCATGTTGCGATACTCTTCTTTCCTCTATTCGGGTCTATTGCTCCGTTGATACCGCTCTGAACGTTTCCGTCTCCGTCTCTCAGCGCAAGGAGCGTTGTCATTACAAGACCACCGTCAACATATGTAGTCTGACCGAGCGCATCCTTGAGATACTTGTAACCTGCGAGGTCTGTGATATTCTGCTTCAAGTCACCATATATCTTGCTAGTGATATAGGCATTAGCCAAACCAAGTTTGTCATAGAATGCGCTGTATGCGGACTGAAAGTTGGTGAACTTCGTTCCCACGGCAGAGACGATAGCAGCCTTGCCGTTAGTATCAGCCTTATTGTAATTTGTAGATATATCTGAGAGATACGTAACGAGTTCCGTCTTGGCAGTAGAGAGAGTAGTGAAAGCAGTATTAAGGTCGGTGAGTTCTTTTGTACTCTTTAACACCTCTGCTCCCTTCACTTCATTGTACGACTTCTCGGCAGCTGCGAAAGCATCTTCAAGTCGCTTGGAATCCTGCGCCATTGCAGCAATCTCAGAAGGCTCTAGGTAGCCATCTTTGACGTAGCTGTCGAACGTCTTTTTGTTTTCGGTAACAGTCGTTCCGAGGGCGTTCAAGTTGCTCTGTGTCGTCTTAATCTCTTCTTGCGCCTTCTCAGCAGCTTTCTTGGCTTCCTCTGCCTTCGTGTCATCGGTATACTTGCTAGCCAATTTCCAATCGGCAATATCGAACTTTTCGCCTTCTGCCTTGGCGGTGGAACACTTCAAGATTTCGTTCTTGTAAGTGCTACCATCGTTCGGATAGGTTGCGTTCACCCACATATCGTTCACATCGTATGGTGGAACTGGCTGAGAGCCGAAGATGCGTCTCTTGGTGTTGGCGGTAGCTTGCGCTCCATTAGCCTTCTTATCCGCAGCGGCTGCATCTTTGAGTGCTTGGCTTGAATCTTTGAGTGCCTTGGTCAGCTCCGTATCTGTGATGATAATCCACTCATAGGTAGAGCCATCCTTGGCAAAGCGGTATGCCTTGCCCGTCTTGTTGTCGTAGTAAAGGTCGCCAAGATGGGTTTCTTTATCCTCATCGGTCTTCCAACTGATGGCTGGAGCATTCTTCAAAGTAGGAACGCCGTCATAGAACCAAGTCTCAATAGCTCCGTCTATCTGGTTTTGAAGGTCGATAATCGTATGCGATTTCTTGATAATGGTCTCAACGGCATCCTTATCCAAACTCTTGTCTGCGATGTACTTATCCAAGGTCTTTCCATCGTAGGTGGACTTTATATCCAATTCTCCCTTGATGGTAACTTTCTTCGTCTCGCTATCAAACTTGACATAGGATTCACCCTCGTAGTTATTGGCACTAGTAGGTCGGTCTCCGAAGTACATATCTCCGTAGACGTGGAAGAATGCCTTGTTATTCTGCTTATTCACACCATATTCCACATACTCCCTATTGGCAAAGGAATAGCTGTTGATGCCGTGATAGAGGCTGATGGATGGCGAATAGGTATCTACCGCCGAGAAGATAAGGCAGTTCTGACGTTCCACATCGGTTCTATTACCGCACTGGTTGAGCACATCACCTTTAGCAGGAACATCGCTTGCCGTAGCGCAATCGGTATCAGAGAGGTCGATATAATGATATTTCTTACCTTCCAGTTCCACAGGGTCTTCATCACGACCGATTACAAATCGCCAGTAAAAGTGATTGCCAGCCTTGTGATAAGTGCCCTTGCGAACGTTGAATGATTCCGAGCGCACCTGGTCGCCAACAGCGAAATCATTATCCACGGCATTGCCTTCCTGCTCTGCTAAGAAATAGCAACGATAAGCCTTCTGTGACACATTATTATATGTCACAGTAACCTCTTCTACCTTATGAGCCACCACACCGCCAGCAGGAGAGATTATCTCCTTACCACCGATGGTGGATGTTTTATTGATGACCAGCTCCTCGAAGATAGCCTTCATTCTTACCTCCAAGTAATCTGTGTTGAGGTGTGAACGACCTTCTGCGTCTGGAGTCCACGAGCCTCCGTTCTCATTGTTGGAGTTACCGACAAGCAAACCACCAAGGAACTTCTGCACCTTCTCCCAAGTGATTGTGCCCTTTGCGATGTTATCCTGCAGCCTAGATACAAACTCCATCCTAGAGCGTCTAGCAGAATAAACGTTACTATCGGATGCAGGAGTGGTATCGTTCATGCCAATTACATAGACACCTCCACCATTACCGCTTCCCGTGCCGCCTATCTGCATTCCATTCACCTTGATGGAATCAACCTTGTCTTCCAACTTACCCAACCGGCTTGTTGCAGCCTTTTCTCCTACAGTGTACTGAGGGTGGTCGTAAGGGATATCCAAAGGTATCTCCATTCCGATGATACGAGAGTTTCGGTAGTGCTTGCCATCCGCGTCCACCTGCGCAAACATATCATTAATCAGCTTTACCTGCTCACCGAGAGGATGGTAATCGTATGTTCCATCATTGTAGAACTTATCGCCATCCATCGTGCAGGTGAAGTTTGAGTTGCTGATCATGGTTTTCTGATAGTACTGCTTCGATCTATCGAACAGAGACAACTGAGCAGTAGGGATGAGGTCCGTATCTGTAATTTTGGTTGCGTCCCAGTTGAACAGAAAGTACTTATCACCAACCTTTGGGCACATAACGCCATCGGGAAGAGTTCTTCCGTAGGTATCGTTTGCCACAATCTCAAAGTAGTTAACCTTGTCGATAACCTTGAAGCTGACATCGAACTCCATACCCATGAGAGCACCGCTAGTGAACTTGATGCCTAAGGTGAGGTTACTCTTTATCCAACTCTCCTTGAAGTTATTAGTGAAAGAGTCTGTAGAAGTGACCTGCCAAAATGTCTGTGTAGTCTTCGTTCCGTCTTCGTTATCAACGGTGCTATCATAGGTCTTGATACTGCTGACCCTGCATTCAACCTTCGGATATTCTTCATCGAACATAACGACACCTTCGATAGCCTGCTTGTCATTCTTCACGACATTCACGTTCTCCAGATAGCCATCCTTGGCGTAGAAACCATCACTATCCACTTCCTTGTTAGGGAGCATGAGGTAATCAGTAGCAACACCATCGGTGGTGACGTCCGCATCGGCACCAGTGAAATATCCTTTCGGAATATTCCTATCTGAGCCGAATGCGTACAGTCTCGTGATATAAGTTGACTTGGATTCCGAATAGGACATAGACAGAACATTAACATCCTGCTCGAATGTTGTCTGTCCTTCCATTTCGCAATATCCAAGGTATATAATGGAGCCATCTATCCACCACTCGCAGTTGAGTGCGTCTTCGGAACAGATGGCGTTGAGAGCATCAAGAATACTGATGGAGCCGTACTCGATCAAGAATCTCTTCTGAACATCGAAAGCCTTGTTGTTGTAAGTAGTGTAGTCAACAGAGAACTCCTTGCCATTGTACGTAAGACCTAGCGCCTTGAGGTTGCCGAGTATAACGTTCATGTGCACGCCTACCGTAGTGGTGAGCTTGAATGAAGTTTCGTTTACTCCGTGCTGAGGGCGATACTTGCAAAGCTTATTCTTCCAAGACATATAGTAGGCATCCATCTGCATTTCGTAGTCATAGCCATCACTATCATTGTGCTTAGGGAAGTATGATGATGTAAGCTCAAAGTAGCCGAAGTCGGGAATCTCCACGGAGTCCCCAATCTCGAAATAGATAGGAGTAGCCGTAGTGAACTTCAAGATGATGTAGTGGTGGTCCATAAGCTGATATGACAGCTTAGAGCCCTCACCGAAGTCCTCTAGTGTGAAGAATACCTTGTTATTTCTCTTTATCTGAATCATAGCTTGTGTATTTACTTGTTTCACCTCTGTCACTAGGGTCTGGCTCGTTGAGCTTTAGGCTGAACTTTGCCATTTCCTGAATGAACTGACTGAATTGAGTGCAGGAGAGATAGATGCACCGATACCACACATTAGGCTGAAATCGGGTGCGGATAACCAACTCTCCCTTGGCAAGAACCTCCTCGCAGAACCTAGCATAGTTCGTCATGAACGTATCTGAGTCCTTGGCGGTCATATTGAATGGCAGCGTTATCTCCCTTTCGTCCAACCTAGGATTGTGCTTGATAACTGACTTTCCGTCCTTTGAACGATACTTGTTGCTGATGAACTCCTTGTTTGGTGCAGGGGTCATGAGCGTGCTGAGGGCAGTTTCGTCTAAGAAGATGCCCCACGTAAGGTAGGCATCCTTGCCATTTATGTAAAGTTGTCCTTTAAGCATAACTATTTAATCATTAAATAACCTCGTAGGCTTCGCTGTGAGCCGCTTTTGCTATTGTTGAGTATAGTTGTAAGGGTTGACAAGCGAAAAGCCTATAGAGGTCAAATATCCTTTAATCTTCTGTTCATGTCATCCAGCTTGGCTCCGAAGTCATTATATGTGAGCTTTGAATACTTCACGATGTCTTCGAGGTAGCTGTTTGTCATGATCATCATGTTTCTAATCTCCAATACTGCGCCATTGGTTGAGATTCCGAGTGTAACGATGCTCTCCATCTGTGATATGGTGGTAGTCATGTTCTGAGCAATTGACTCTCCTGCAATCTGCAGGGCGGTGAAGCGACCATTCAGCTCGTCCGCGGTATCTTGCCCCATAGATGCCCATCCTCCGCTTGTTGCGGTCTGTGATGAGGATGAGGAACCAGTGTAGCCTGTCACCTTTGCCCACTCATCACGTCTCTTCAACCCTTCCTGGACTATATCATCGTAACGCTTGTAGAATGCATCTACATCATCCTTGGTTAGCTTTCCGTTTTTATCCTTCATAGCCTTTGCCCAATCATCGTAGAGTTTCTTCAAGTCTCCATTGATAAGGTCTTCCATACTGAAAGAGAGAAGGGACTTCTGCATCTTTTCTGCGAAATCATCTGCCATTTCGCTAGCAAAGTCGCTACCATCCTTCTTCATGTCCATAAGGTCCGTCAAAAAGCTATCTCTCATTCCACTGAAGGAAATCTGAGTAAGGTTCTCCTTGAACTGCTCTGACAACTCTTCCAGCTTGCCTGCTTGGTCTATGTAGTCATTCAACTTCTCTGTCAGACGACCACCATAGTTACCCTTTCCAGTGTTCTCAATATGCTCCCAAATGGCAACGTTGCCACGGAGGAGCTTCATCTCTTCTGGACTAAGGGAGAAGAGGTCGCCATTGAAGTCTGATTTGACGTTCTTCTTGATCCAATCCATCTCATCACTACCGAAACCGCTCCAATAAGCGTTCCATGAGTGGTGCGAACCGTGATAGCTTGCCTGCGCCTTTGCGATGTCGAGGTAGTTCTGATTGGTCTCCTGCTGATTCTTATAGGCTTGCTCGTAGTATGAGGTTGCCTTGGAGCCAAAGGAGTTTTCCATTGCGTCAGTCAAATCCTCGATGGATTGCTGCAAGAGGGTATTTCTATCCGTCAGTCTTTCGATGGTATCATTGACCTTCTTTGCATTTCCGTCTCCACCGAACAGACTATTAAAGCCACCGAATGAAAGCGTGTTGAGGATATGAGAAACGTTGTTCCCGATACTCTTCAATGGCTTCATAACGATGTCACCCGATAAAGCATCATCGAGGATGCCCGTTACTGCGCCAAAGACCGTGTCCATGAGGTTGCTGATGAGTGTTCCGAAACCATCTTTCAGAATATCGAGGATGCCGAGTATTGCGGAGATTATTTCACCTGCCATACCGCTATCCCCTAAAGCTTTCGTCAGAGATTTGGCTGCGTCACTATCTTTACCGAGCAACCCTTGGATGCCCTTTGCTAGAGTGTTAGCGACGTCCTTCTGCATAGTGCCACCGAAAAGCTTGTCAAGCCCTAGAATAGAGTTTCCTATGCCTTTGAGTGACCCAGATGTGAGACCCTGCAAACCATTTTCAAGCTGCTGAAACTGAGAAACTGCCTTCTGTGCAGATGTCTGCAAGTCTGATGATGCCTTCTGAACTGATGAACCGAACTCCAAAACGTTGTTAGATGCGGTAACAAGTACGCCCTGCGCTCTAGATAGGTTGGCTTCAGCCTTGTTGATACTTGTCTTGTCACCGCTCTTCTTAGCCTTAGCGAGGTCTTCCTGTGCCTTGGTAACGGCTTCCGTAGCCTCAATCTCTCGCTCCTGTGCATCAATATAGCCCTGCATGGCTGACTGATAGGAGTTGATATCGTCCGAAACCTTCTTAAAGATGTCACTATTCCAGATGGTGGCAGAGCCTTGTAGCTTGGAGATAAGTTCCTGTATGGTCTTCTGCTCATTGACATCTGTTGTGCTCTTGGAGAGCTCTTGCAGCTTCTCAATGGTAGGCTCCAGTTGGTCCTTGAACATAGCGCCGAAGTCTCCGAAGACGCTTCCCCAATCGATGTTCTGTCTGATGGCATTTATCTCGATGGTTTGGAGGTCCTTCTTTCTCTGCTGCTGAAGAGAGAGCTTTTCACCCTGTGTCTGAGCCTTAGCAATCTTCTCCTCATATTCCTCGGCAATGGCTTGCTTCTGCTGATAGAGAGAACCATACTCCTTCAAGTAGTCGCGCATAGAGGTAAGGGCTTCCCTGTTGACCTCATCAAGCTTCTTGTTATACTCTTGGGTAGCGAGGTCTCTAGCCTTATTGAGGGCATTGGACTGGGCAGAGGTGAGGGTTACTTTTTTGCCAGCTTCCTTGTTCTTCTTCTTGAACTCGGCTTCCTGCTTGTCAATCTCGGCATTGCGCTTGGCATAGTCGTTCTTGATTTGAGCAAGCTTCTTCTCCGTGCCTTCCTGCATCTGAGATATATCGGTGTCGATATTTTCCTGCTGCAGCTGCTTCAAGTCCTCATTCAGTTCTTCCTGGGCCTTCTTGCGGTCTTCTGCTAGCTTCTTGGCATCGGAGGCTGCTTTCTTGGCTTTGGCAGCGTTCTTCTTGGCATTGGCTTCTGCCTCTTCCTTCTCACGCCGCTTCTTCTTAGCATCGTCATCTGCCTTGGTCTGCTTGGTGTTCGCAGCATTGGTATAATCCCATCCTCGCTGGGCGATATCGTTTGTTGACATCCATTTACCATTGACCAGCGCACCAGACTTCTTGTTGTTTGCAAGGTCGCGTGCCAAAGCAGAGAAGTATTTACCTAAGCGTCCTAGCTCCGGAATATTCATATTCTGCATCCACGATGGTATCTTGGCATCGAAGTTGACGTGGAAGTTGATGTTGTTCTCGGAATAGTTCTGCATGAACTCCTTGACACGGTTGTAGAGAACGTGTACATCCTCGCCGGCACCCTGGAGTTGCTTCTGCAAAGCATTTATCCTGTTCTTGGTTGAGGTAGCCTTATTACCGAAATCCTCTGTTGCATCTGCCGCCTTGTTGATATTATCTGCCTCCTCGGTATGCAGCTTCTTTGCAGCTCGAAGTTCGTATAGATAACCAATCAATGCCTTCCTGGCATCGCTTGTCTTGTCTCCTGTAAAACCGAAAGCATTAGCAAGCTTTTCAGATTCGGATATCAAAGAAGCCTCTAACTGATTGTATTGCTTCAGATAGGTCTGATACTCCTTGGAGTGCTCATTCAAGCCAGCCATCTTCTGTGTTAGGTCATCAAACTGCTTGATAACCGAGTCAGATACGATGTTCTGTATGCCGACGGCTATACCGCTGCTAGAGGTTCCATAATCCTTCAACTTACCCAAAAGGGCTTGCTGAGCGCTATCCAAACGGTTGTTGTAGTCTTCGTTAGCCTTGGAGATTGCATTAGCTCTGTTGCGCTCTGTGGTCTCCAGCTTAATTTGCTCGATGAGTTCATTGGATTTATCTATCTCCTGCTGCTTAACATCCACAAGGTTGCTCTCGTCTTCCTTGATCTTGTCAATAGCAATCCCGTAGTTGTCATAGATGTTTGACAGCTCCTTGATGGTGTCCTTGTAAACCTTGGAGCCTTCCTTTGCAGTCTTCAGAATGGAGATTAGCGACTCGACCTTGCTTGATGCTTCATTTGCACTCTCGGTAAACTTGGAAGTCTTGGTTTCTGCATCTTCAGCGCTATTGCCAAACAGCTTGAATGCGACAATGGCGGATAATACTGTTCCTACGACAAACCCTAAAATATTTGTCTTGCAAGCTAAATTGAACACTCTCATTGCTTGTGTTGCATTGCTTACTGCTTTAGCAAGCTCAATGAACCTAACTGCTGTATTAAGCGCAATGCGAGCCTTTTCTATAGCAGCAAGAGTTATCACGACAGCCTTGTAGGCTCCGTATGCTGTAACAGCGACCATTACAGCCTTGCCTACTGTATCCCAATTCTCAACGAGGGTGGAAACGACTCCCAATCCGGTATTGATAACACCCTCCTGGGATTTGCCGAGGTCATTGAACATCTGCTCGATGGCATCCTCAATGTTGCTTATCTGACCTGTAATAGTCTTGGACTGAGCCTCCATCAAGCCACCGAACTTGCTACCCTCGGCGGTCATACTCTGCATTGCCTGGATGAAGATGTCACTGGTAACCTTGCCAGCCTTGATTTGCTTCTGTACCTCCTTGATGGCGTTGGTAACGTCAAGCCCCATAACCTTAGCTATCTCATCTGCGATAGGAATACCTCGGTTGAGGAACTGATACAAGTCCATAGTATCCATCTTGCCCTTGGCGATGGTGGTGCCGTAGAGCATCACGAGGTCTTTAAGGTTTAGACCCATACCTGCTGCCACGTCTCCCAATCCGATAAGCGTCTTGTTGACATCCTCGGCTGCTACGTTGAAAGCAAGCAACTGCTTGGCTCCCTCTGTAACGTCTTCAACCCCGAAAGGTGTGACGGCTGCCGTGCGGATCAACTGCTTCATGAGAGCATCAGCTTTCTCCTCAGACTGCAACATTGTCTTGAATGCCATTTCTGTCTGCTGGAACTGACCGCGGACCTGCATCATCTGATTGACGAACTTGCCAATGCTCCAACCGCCAATGGCAATGTTCATACTGTTCTGTATATTCGAGATTACATCGTCAATAGACTTTCCGTCCTTCTCAACCCTCTCAGCAGTCTGATGAACTGCGTTCTGAATGTCTCGAAAACCGGAAACGACCTTGGCTGTCTCGACTATTGTATCGAATTTAATGCTTGGCATAATGTTCTATTTTTCCTTGAATTTATACTCTGTTATAAAGAATCGCCGGGGATACACCAAATATGAGTGTTCGATATGGGAACTTTACATGCGCGCGCAGGAAGACTTCGGTTAAATCTCGGTCTCTGACTCTATCACCGCCTTCATGACTGCCTCCTTGTTGTTGCCATCGATGACCTCTTCCCCTGCTGCCGGTATATGGGCTTTCTTCCTCTCCTCGTCAGACAGATAGATTGAAGTAATCTTGTCTTTGAGCATGAGAGTCAGGTTGTTATACGATATTCCCCATACCACGTAATCGAAAGTCCATCCGTATCTTTCGCAAGCAGCGTCTATGAGTGTTCCCCATATTGTCTTGCCTCCGAAGATAAAGCTATTCTCCGACTTCTTTGCTGCGTTGACCTTTGCCATACGCTTCGCTTCTTCTTCCATTCCTGTCTCTTTGGCTATTGTCTGGTATGAGTTAGCCTTAAGGATGATGATGAGGAGAGTGGCTATATCCTCGTTGGAACATTCTTTGAAGATTAGCTCCGTCTGCTTGCTTACACATCTGGAGTCTAGTATTTCGTTCTTTGTATTGAGTGAGTGATATGCAATCAATCTGCAGCATGTCTCCCTTTTGGTGTTTGCAACTCGCAATGCTTCCAAGAATGGATCAGCTTGAAGTAACTCTTTGTCTAGCTCCAAGCTATCTACCAACTGCGACGTTAGGTACATCATGCCCAGTGTAGTAGGGTAGATGTTAACGTGAGCGTGCTCAGTATCAAAGCCTATCGGCATATCTGTGAGCGTATTCGATATAATGATTCCTAACTCTTCCATATCACTCGAATTTAAATTGTTGGCACCCAAGGCAGGACTCGAACCTGCGACTTTCAACCAGCTTTTGAAGACCCTGGATTTTCATGCGACGGACTATTTGGTCTCGCTCTGCCCCTGAGCTACTTGGGTAGGTTGCCGGCTGATAACCCTCAGTCGGCAGAAGGGATATTAGGATATGCCTATGTCTCTGCGTATGTTTCCGTGATTTCAGCAGGAGGGGTATCACCGTCCTGCGGCTTCTTGAAAGTTAAGGAATACTTTCCACCTGTTCCCTTTGTGGCAGTAATGACACGCCAGCGGTAAGCACAATAGACTTCCTCACCCTTTGCGTTTACAGTCTTAGCCACCACGTCACCCTCCGGGATGAGAGCTGCGTGGGTATAAGTGATGGAAGCACCTTCTTCTGTTGTATAGCCCTCCTCGGCACCGATGGTGGTATTACCCATGTAAACGCCAGGAAGCTCGGCGTCTTCTGGCTGGATAGCCAAACGGTAGTTACCATCAATGATACCATCAATAGTCTTGAATGGCTGCGACTGGTTCTTCTTGATGAAGAGCTGATATACAGCCTCGTAGGTAGACTTCTTTGTCTTGCGGTCAACAATTCCGCCACCTTCCTCAACCTGGGTCATAGTATCGCCTTTCGTTGGAGTAACAGTAGTAGTGCCATCCTTTGGAGTTGGGAGCTTAGTCCACTCATTCTTTTTGCTACCTACCTCTTGAACGTAGATAGTGCATTTGCCCCATGATGTTACTGACATAATTTAATCGTTTATGAGTTTATATTCAACTTGATTATTTATTACATGTTCTCCCGTGCTTGCTGCATATACCCTCTGCTCAATAGCGTGGGCAACATATTCGCTCGTTCTGAACATTTCCAAGAGATTCCAAGCCAGTTTGCAGATTTCGTCAACTCTGATAGTGTTCTCCTCGAACTGCCCATCTACATCCTGGTCTTGTATATATATATTTACATTTATAATCGCCGTTTGAAGCTGCGTTCCCTCATTAGCCAAGATGGAGATAACGACATCTTCCTTATGAGAATTATGCGGTCTCATCGTCTTTGACAGCTTGCCATTGACGTTGTTCATGAAACCGCTTTCGTTGATGTACCGGTAAACATCTGTCTTAATTGCTCCGTCTGATTTCATATCTTCCACTTGTTTATTTCATTAACTGCTGAGTCTATTGCTGTCTTCACACGCTGCTCTACAATGGATGTGGCCCATATCTTCGTTGAAGCGAGGACATCCTTGCTTTCCAAGGCTTCCACCTCTCCTGCGTATTCCATTCCGGCAACGACAACCAAAGCATAAACCCTGGAATATTCCTTTGCAAGGTCATTGATCATCTTCTTGCCCTTTGCAGAGCCGTCTGTGCCACTGAGAACCTGCGAAAAGGCTGATTCCATATATTTACTTCCCTGCTCGTACACTGCGAAGCCTATGGAACTTCTTAGGTTGCCCGTATGGTCTATCCAGCTTTCCTTGGCAGACCTGTTACGGATTCTAACCACAGATTCATCTCCTAGCTTGCTCAATGCTTTAAGCACATTCTCCTGTATCTTCCTTGCGGCTCTTTGTAGGAAGGCATCGAGAGCGGAAGCGCTGGTTGTCATTCTTATGCCCATATCTTACACTGAAGTTGATAACGATGAAATCCCTTGACCTTGATAATTACCTCCTCAGCCCCTAAAATATCTAGCTTGATAAAATCCCCATAAGAGAACTTTTCAATCCCTACGGGCAAGTTATGCACTTCGTAGGAGTAGTAATCAATAGAACCGTCAGATGTAACTAACTTGTTGGCCTCGCCAGCAGGAACTACATCACAAGTGCAGCAGAACTTCCACTCGGTCTTGCCCTGGTGATAATTTCCATCATCATCTGTATAGCCAGCTACCTTCTGCTGCCGGTATAGCTTTGAGGCATGAAAACTCAATAGACTCATCAGCAATTAATGTAAACTGTCGGCTTCGGAGTAAGTGAAACCTCCTCCTCGCCGATAGAGTTATATAAACGATTGACTTGAACTAATATAGCCTTTCGCTGGTCTTCCGAGAGAGAACCTATTGATTTGTCCGCTTCGGAGAAGCTAACGGCTTGTATGAGAGAAAGCAGACAGTCGGCAAGCGTTCCTTTGTAGGCGTCACTTCTGGCAACGTCACCAGTGAACTCTGATTCGATATCGAGGTCACGCTTGATGCAGGCGTTTTCCACGAAACCATAGGGGATAGGTATGTGTACCTCATCCACCAAAGCTTGTCCGACCGTCTTCATGATTACTCCTCAGCTTTAGCTGCCTTTTCCTTGAACTCCTTCTTCTTCACAGGAGGAAGCTCGTTATAGGCATCAATAACCTCCTTGTCGCTGGCGTCACTAGGAAGTGTAGCACCAAGAGCGTTGAGAGTTGTGATAGCCTCCGGCTTCTTGTAGGTCACATCAGAGATTGTTACCTTAGCGTCATCTGTATCTGCTTTCTCCTTTTCGGTATCAACCGAAACGTCTGGGTCTGCCAGCTTAGTATTAATCTGATAGATTGTGTCAACGTCCTCGATGACAGGCAAGCAGTATGCCTGCACCGCAGTTGTCTCACGCAACGGATCAGTTGTTGAATACTGAGAGATAAGCTTGTAATCAATCTGCTGATAGGTTACACCTGCCACTCTGTTGGTTGCCTCTGCTACCTGACCGTAAACGAGGGCACCAATCATCTGTGAGCAGACACCGATAATCATATTGTTGTTCCAAGGCTTAACACTCTTCTTCACGCCATCATGCTCTAAGCGGACGGTACGGTTGATAATGCGGAATGATACACCGGTCTCGTCCAAGAATGCTTCCTTGAATACGCTGGAAGTAGGAACCGGCAGCTTTGTGTTGGAGTCATAAGTCTGACCCTTATAGTTGGCAACAAGCTCGCGAGCGTCCTGTGCCTTCTTCAATTCGTCAAACTTAGCCTTTCCAATCCAGAAGATCAAGATGGTGTTGCCATCATTCGAAGCTCTCGCGATACATTCCTTCAAGTCTGCAACGGTAATACCAGTATCAACATTGTTGATGCCGAGCTGATTTTTCGGCAAGTACTGATACTTGATACGGAGCAACTCCTTTGGATTATCGTCGTCACGAACAGCTACGTAGCCGTTAGAAAGACCATACAGAAGGGCGTACTCATTACGCTCATCAACACCGACATTACAAGCTACCGGGTCCTGCGCCAACTTACGGCGAATCTCTGCTGTCTGACCGCCCTGTGCTTCCATGAGTCTGAGAGCGAGGATATCTGACTCCTTCAAGAATTTCTTCATACCAACCTTTGGCAGTTTGCCGTTGGCGGTTGAAATCTTGTCACGAGACTTCAAAGGAACCGGAGAATCCACTGCTACGTAGTCAGCAGCTACGTAAGAGGTATCAACTGTATCGGCTTCCCATTTGTTGTCGGTAGAATAAACGCGGCGGAGAATGGATGTATCTTTGTGGAGATACGTCATCTCGTTCTTGCGCTTACCATTAATCTTCTCAATCAATGTCTTCAGGATTGGGAAGAAACTCAAGATATACTTAAGAAATAAAGAACTCTGTTGCATAAATCACCTCCTTAACCGATTGCATCGTGTCCCCACTGAAGAGTAGGAACGGCTGTTTTCAAAGCTGCCTTGATCGTATCGACAGGATAAGGGACAGCCTTATCATTAGCCTCACCTGCCGTCATAACACCTACATGAGGGGTATCTGCAGGAGCAGTTGTCATGCAGATACCTACATACTCGTGATTTTCCGGCAATGAAGCATAAGCCTCACCTGTTACCGGCATAGGCTTGTACTCGCCAGACTTGGTATCACGAATGATAATGTGTCCACACTGGATGAACTCTCCAGAGAAACCTGTCATGTCAAGAATGACACCACCCATGATGCCATTCACGTAATTTCTGATGATTACAGACTCCTTGCCTGAATCATACGTTTCTGTCTTGCTTACGCCATACATAACTTTTAAAATTTAAAGATTACATTGTTTCGGCAAGCTCATCAATCTCATTGTCCTTGATAACCTCAACCTCATCCTTCTTAGGCTTTCTCTGAGCCGCAGGAGCACCAAGTTTTCCGAGACCTTCGTTAGCACGCTCTTGATCGATAGCTGCCAAGTCCTCCACAACACTGTCGTAGAAATCATCGAACTCAGATTCGTTCTCGAACTTCATCTTGTCGAAATTCTTCAAGACAGTCTTTCCGAACGTACCTTTGTCCTTAAGGAGTGCCTTCAGCTTAGAACGGCGGCCATCATTCTCACGCTCTGATTTCAAACCGAGGATTTCGGTCTGCAAGGCTTTGTTCTGAGTAATGAGTGCCTGCGCCCATGCTGGGACCTGCTCATCTTTCTCTCTCTTCTGTTTGCGGATTGGTTTCTTGTTGCCGGCAGGGTCATCATCATCGTCATCGACCTCGTCGTCATCCAAGTCTTGACTATCCTTAAAACTCTGGATAGTACGCTGCGCGGTCTTTTGCGCAATCTTAAGATAAGGAAGAACCGCATTAACCTGCTTTTCAATCTCTGCGTTTACATCCTCGTCTGAGGCTTCTTCATCGAGTTCTAAGTTATTGGCAACATCGGCAGCAATACCCTCTAACTCCTCTCTACTGAACCCCAACGCCTTTGATTTGGGTTTCAGAATAACTAAAACTTGCTTCGTTCTTTTTTTCATTCTAACTAAATATTTAATTGAACAATAAAATTCAAGAAATATCCCAGTACGAAGCGATAGCAATAAGTAATGCTGCAAAATTATAAAAAAAGTATTTAATCACCAAATATATTACAAGAAATATACTTAATGATTAAATACTTTATAGTTACATATAAATATTAGTCTGGATAATTAAGCTTATCCGGTCCAGCTGTGGATAGATATACGGAGAACATATCACATAGCTCTTTTGCTCCTTTTAAGTCGTTGAGCCTATAATTTCCGCATTCCACTTCCGATGCACCTGGAATCGTCTTTGATAGCGAACACGCTTTAAAAGCTTCCACTATCATTTCCTTTATTAGCTTTGAAGTCCATGTACCTTTAAGGATAAGATAAAAACCTGTAAGACATCCCATCGGACCAAAATACAGAACGGAATTGCTAAAAGGACTATCATTGCGTAGGTAGTCCGCCATCAAATGCTCTATTGTGTGCGCGACAGCAGGTGACATCATATCTTTGTTTGGCTTGCACACGCGAATATCGAATGTGGTAGCAGTCTCCATGCCCCATTTATCTACTCTCGAAACATAAAGACCTGGCTTCAGTTTCGTATGATCAACTTTAAAACTTGGTATCATTCTCTAATAATTTACAAACAACACTAAATGCCTTTTCGGCAAGACTATCCCAAAAACCTGCATACTGCTCGGTCTGGTTCGGCTCCAGGGGATTATCGCTAATAACTCGGATGGACGTAAAACCAATACCCTTCTTGTAGCATACCTGCGCGAGGGCAGCAGACTCCATGTCAATAGCACATACGTTATAAGAATTAGGAAGAAACTCCTTAATTGCCAATACCTGCTCCCTCGTAGTGACAAACTTATCTCCCGTAGCTATGGTTCCTAATCTGAATCTTTCATCCATATCAATCCAAGAGAAATCAGAAGGAAAGACTGCCGGCATACCTTGAACTTGACCATTGGCATTCGGCTCTCCGCAATATACATCGTGGTAGCAGTACGAATTGCCAATCACGACATTACCAGGTTTCAATCCCGCAACGGCAGCACCGGCACATCCTACCGAGATAACTCTTGTAACTTTGCTGGACGTATTCGACGAAAGAAATTCTGTCAAGCAAGATGCCGCATTAACCTTGCCAATACCAGACTTGATTAAAGCTATGTTTTGAACATTTTTGTAGTCAAGCCAATTCTTTGCAATCCATTCGCTGATAAGGTCGTATTCCTTATCCATAGCGGTAACTATGACAATCATTGCGCACCTCCTTTCGTTAGCTTAAGCTTCTTGCAACGGTTGTAAATAGCGTTCTCGTCCACGCCAATCTTGGTAGCAATGGCTTTTACCGGGTACTTACCATACATTCTGCGAATGATGAAATCCTCGTCAGCAGTAAACACGTGGCTCTTGCTGATACCCATTTCCTTCATCTTTCGATGGATGGCCCAATAATTACGATTGAGCTGCTTTGCAATCTCCGTTGTCGTCATCACCAAAGCGTTAACCTTGATGAACTCAATCTCTTCTGCACTAAAATGTTTTCCTCTACTCATTATTTAATATTTGGGTTCATTAAGCCGCCCAAGGCTTTCTTTCTCTTTCTGTTGTATCTTCTGTTTGCAGCAATCCTTTCAGCGTTCTCTTTACGATAGACTTCCATTCTTGCCAATAAATGTTCCTTATGCTCCTGGTAGTACCTTCTATGGTATTCACGGATATCTTCCTCACTTCTCGCCATGAACCTTGTCTTTTATAAGTTCGTACAGTGATGGGCTGAGTGCGCTCCATTGATCATTCTCGTCTTTCACGAGATAGAATCCATCAGGGACATAGAACTCTCGATTTTTCAACCTAACTATCAACGTCTGCTTCGTGCGGTCTCCGCTGACAGTCTTTACTAACTCTGAAACGTCCGGGCATTTCCATAATTCTTGGATGTTCTCGGAAGATACTTTAATTGCAATCATATCACTTGAACTTAATAATGAAAAACTCATGGTCCAACCACTTGCCTGGGCAAAGACCTTTCTTAGGCTTTCCGATGGTGATACTTTCAATCTCCTTTTCTACCTTTGGGCTATCGTCATAGTAGCCGTTCTTGAAGAGAACGTGAGTGAATGGTACGAACTTCATTGTACCATTATTCAGTTTCTCCTTGATAGTATTGGTGTCTATAAGCATCTCAAATGTCTTACCGATATGAAGCTTATCGTACTTATCGAAATCTTTGAATTCCTCATCCTTGATAAGGAGAAGGCGACTCATCCAAAAGTCTTTAATTACCCGATACTCTTCATTCTTTTCGCCCGACACTATCATATCGAACCATTCCTTGCTGACTGCAAGGGTAAGAACCTTCTTCTTTGCTTCTGATAAATACTTATCCATTACTTTAGTTAATCTTTCCATAAGCTAACTTATTTTCTCTCTGTTGCTACTACAAAGAAATCGTCACCAATGTATTTTCTTCTATTCAACTCTTTGCAAAGTACAGATGTATCAGCAAGGTTGATATGCTGGTTTACATACTCCTCCTTATCTGTGAAGGTAAGGAGTGTTTCATCTAGGTTACTTACTTCCTCTATATTCTCCACACTTTCCGAAAGAGATTTGATTTCTCCATGGATAAAGTCATACACATTTTTATCGATAACTTTCTGTCTTGTCAGAGTTTCGACTGCTGTTTGAATCTTTAAGATTGATTTTTGCATTTCTTGTTTCATGATCATATTTTTTTAGTTTATTTGAACTACCTAATATATCTCTAATATCGAAAGGATTTTTACCAGCCAACCTAGCAAGGCAATTCATTAGCTTACGAGAATATCTTGCAGTAATCTTTTCTGCCTTTACGATACGATGGTCAACTCTGCCATGACAACCACCTTTAGTGGCATAATACAAAGCCCATCTAGGCTCCCAGTATTGCTTTATCTTTGACAGCTCTTTAGAAATGTCCAAGCCTTTCAAGCGCATCAAGTCATATAAAAAACTGCCAGAGTGATACTTCATAATTTTCTTTGCCAACCTAACTTTCATATACTACTTCTTTTTATGACAAGGGCAGCTCTTGGCGTGGATAATAACATAAGCTCCATGTTCCCTGCCCACAAACAAGTAGTCATGCCCTTTCTTGGTGAATATTTTTATATTAAACTCTTCTTTTTCGTGTGGAGTTCCTAAGCTGAAAGAAACTCTAAAACCAATTACACCTATTAAGAAAATCAAAATGAGCAAAACGGCTGATTTGATTAAATCTAATATCTTATTCTTCATACGCTACTTATCGAATTTGTTGCCGACAACTACCATATCTTCAGAATGGTAGTGAACTAAGAAATCTTGACCAAAGCAGAAAGCAGCAGCTTTACTATCCCAATTAATATCACCTCTTCTTTCCGCATTGTTATCTTTGTGCATAACTATATCCCCCTCATAGATAGGTGTTCCATTCTTGTCTTTCAGTCCTGTGAACATACAGACTGTTGAAGGGTCAATTTGAGTCCAATACCAAGAATGTTCTTCTTTTTTGGCAATAAGAATACATAGGTTGTAATCCATGTCTCTTTGAAGAAAACCTTCTTTCCATTTTCCTGTTCCAAGTTCTTTAGCCTTAAACTTTATATTTTCTGTTTTCATAAGCTACTTCTTTTTCCAATATTTACCAATTAAATAACCGATAACTCCACCCATAAAAGCTATAAATAGAACAGCTATGGTAAATATAACATAAAATCCAAACATAACTATATCTTTTTAAGTTTTATTTTTATTGCCTTCAGATTTCTTTCACCTCCATCCCAGAAGCATGAACGTCTAAGATAGAAAGGTTGACCTTTAAGCCAAGGGAACTTATCATAGAAAGCCTTCCATTTAGCCTTTCCTGCGTTCAAAGAAGGTACTTCAATACAGCTTCTAGCATGGCAACTGCCAAAGACTAATGTATTATCACAAACGTTTTTATCCATAACTATTCCTCCAATTTTGGGCTCCAATATTTTGTTCCACAGTAATCTTCCCCACATAGCTCTCTACTGTTCTTATACTGACAATTAGAACAACTTCGCTCGCTCGGATTCCACAGCATAAAAGAAATTGCATTACGAAAACCTTGGTCATATATCTCTTGTTCAAATGCGTCAAAATCTTCCGTATAAGCTCCTTCTTCTTTTTGCTTGTTGAATTATTTCATCTATTTTTTCATTAATTTCCATAACTATTCCTCCACTTTAATACCGAATGGAGTTCCATCGGCAAATTTTACTCTATTAAAAACGTCTTCAAAACACATCATATCTTCTTCGTATATAATTCCGCTACTAGTTACTCTTGTAATACTATCCCAGATATTATTTGTATAATCATACGTCCACCCGAAAGGCTGATGTTTTTGCATTTCAGCCCAGCATTCTTTTTCATCCTTGAATGGACGGCACTTTGGTTCTGGCTTAACACGGTACTCTGTATTATTCCAAAACTCAATATCTTTTATTTTCGTCCAATCATTCGGAACATCTGTGCCTTCTACGGCACTTGGTTTTGTCCTACACTCAATTGCCTTTCCTTCTGCAAAAGCTTGCAAGAAAGGATAAAATTCTTTAGCTTGATTTCTGTCCATAACTTAGTCCTCCAACTTTATTTGAATGTTATCTAACCATTCCAATACCATGTCAATAGGCACAGATGGATCAAAGAGATTCCTTTTTCTATCATACACTTCTCTTCGAATATGAATGATTTCGTTTATTGCTGTTGTTGTGCTCATCGCTTATCCTCCTTTTTTTCTGTTTCTTTCTATATGCTTTAATTGCGCAATACTTATGTTGCCATATCGTTTATACATACCTTGGAGATATGCAATATAGCTAGCTAATGTTATTTTATCTGCATTCATATTCTCTTCTTTTTACCACCTGCGAATACTTGTACCATGTTTATCGCAGATTTAATATCTCTGTACCTGACACCACAAACTGTTGCCACTTTTTTAATTGCCTCATCCATTTTGAATTGCCTTGCCAAAAACTGATTATTCTTTATCAAGTTGACGATTTCTTCTTTCGTATGAATGCCTTTCCAAAATAGTTCGGTATGTGAGCCTCCTCTATCGTCATCTACAGAGAACGGAACACCATAATTTGTATAAACCTCTCCGTGATGTTTGATAACGTGGCGACCAGGATTCTTTCGGATATTATTTATCCAAGTTTCATTATCGCATTCTAGCCATATCTCATACTCTGCCCCTGTCAGCGTTTTGTCAATGCCAATAGGATAATGGCCGGAACACCCATTTGTTCCAAAATAAATAATCTCTGCCATATTCTCTTCTTTTTACCCTCTCCCTGTTACCAAGGAGAGGGCTATTAGTTACTCTGTTACTTCAATGTACTTAACGGGATTGTTCGGGTCTGCACAACATGCGTGCTGAATACACTCAAACTTACCATCATACACACATCCCTCACACATCAAAGTAGGGCCTGGAACTGTCTTGATCATAATTCTATTCTTTTTACCCTCTCCTGTAAAAGGATAGGCGGTTAGTTAATCTTTTTTCGGCTTAATACCCCATGCAAGGCATCCAAATCTAACATCAGTACTAATGTTTGAGCCATCAAAAACTCTCTCTTCTCCTCCAATAGACGTTAGGGTGATACCTATAGGCAATGAAGGGTAGAGATATAGCGGAATCAAACGAAGTCCAAGAGTATTTTTCTCTTTGGAAACCTTCTTATCAAATTCCTTCTTTGTAAGGTGTCCCTTGTCTAATTCAGATTGTAAACAAGAAATTTCTTTCTCAATATCTTCTTCGGATTGCCAACCCCCAAAATGCAAAGCCTTACATTGGTTTTCTGTGAGAGCATTCCAATCAATATCTTTCTTAAACTGTTCTTGAACTTTTTGCCAAGCATCATTGAGACTTTCCTTTTTAAATTCTTCGTCCCACTTTTTATATACTTGGATACACGCAATTTGATTTGCGAGCCATTTCAAAGTATTACTAACTTTGTCTTCTAATGAAATTTGTTCCATATTACTTTATATTTAATCCTATAAGGATGTTTAGTTACTAAATCTCATCAAACTCTTTCTGAAATCTCTGTTTTGTTTCATTCAGAAGCTGCTTGAATTTTGTTTTAAACTCTTCATCACACTCTGAAAGCCCACAAATAGCATCAGCAAGACTACTACGCATTGATTTTGGAGATATATTTAAGAGTTCATTTACTTTAGGAATTAAACTCTTTGCTAAGATATTTGCTCTTTCTAATTTTTCTGTATTCATATTCCTATCTATTTATATCCTTTGCAGGATGATTAACTAATCTTTTTGATACTATCAATTTCCGTACTCCATAGTACAAACTCTCTATTGGAGCGAGTGCCATCTTTCTTAGCAGGGTTGATTCTTACCTCAATCTTGCCAGTATAGCCACTACAACTTGTTTCCGGAACAATACTTTTAATCCAACAAACATCGCATCTGGAACAGCTAACTTTGTCGCCAACCTTGTATGGAAGACTTTCGATGTAATCATTTACGTAAGAACAAATCTCATCGTTAGCATCATTGATAATGCTTAGTTGTTTGTCAACCTTTACTTTTAATTCTTCTTTTGTCATATCTTTAAAATTATGTCCGAAGACGTTAAACATTTAACAATACTCTTTTGAGCTTTATTCGCAAATTCTCTTTTAACTCTTTAGCTTCACTCCAAGGTGTATATGTTGTGGTATAAAAATTATAACTACGTTCATCTACACAATGTAAGCCTGTTATGAGTAATTCTAACTCTTCGTTTGATAATATAACATTTTTATCCATACTGCTATTATTTATGCCTGAAGGCGGTTAGGATTTAACTATATAAAGTTGTTCATAAACAGTAGATTTCACTACAATAGGTTCAGAACCTAAGTCGTTATCATCTATCTTGATGGCAATTTCCATATCACCCTCTTCATCGTAAACATCTTGAAGCTGTTGAATAAATTCACTTATAAGCATACTATCATATTTTTATGCCCGAAGGCAATTAATAATTGCGTATTATCTCAACTTTCCACTCCTTAGAAGAGAACTTCTTTTTGAGGTTTTTAATTAAACTCTCGATCTCTTGAAGAGATTCAAAGGCATTAACTAAATCCCCTACTTGATACCAATAGCCCCATCTGTCTGGTTGCTTATCTATCTCCTTTTGAGTGAGTGGTCTAACAAACTCCCCTTTGATGGTTTGATATTCATTTGGAATTTCAATTCCACCCAAATATCCACTTACCGAGCTGTTATCACACACATTGCTTACTTTAATATACAATGTGGCATAATAATGTATTGCGCCACCACAAAGACCACAAAAAGAACTAATTTCTATATTCATTAGTCTCTTTTTGTCTTTAGTATAGCTACCCATAGTTGTATATGTTTTACCAGAGAGATTAAACTGAAATCCTTCTCCAATATTCTGAGGAATAGCCCCAGTTATCTTAGATATATCATATCCATTTTCTATTCGTAAATAGTTTGTATCCATACGCTTTACTTTTTACGATGATTAAACTTATCCTTGTAAGGACAATCATCGGCTACAGACTCTATATCGTAGCTTTCCCCTTGCAGCTTACAAGATATACAATCACCATATCCGAAATTCCACACAATAAAGTGTGGGCATTGGATTTCCTTACATATTTTCTCTATCTCATTCATACGATTACTCCTTAACTTCTTTAAAGATTACACTTTTATGGTCTGAACGTATTTTGATGCTACAAGGGTATTTACGCCATACTTCGCAATTAAACATCTTACTATCAAAGAAGCACCCTTTGCAAGATTCTTTATCTGTCTCAATAACTTCAAGAGTTATCTTTTCTCCAACTTTAATCTCGTTCATTCTTTGCCTTTTACAATATTGTACACTTGTTTTAACTCATCTGTTGATAAACGTTCAAAATCAGAAGAACTGATAACGTAGATGAGAGCCTTACAAAGATCCTCTTCTTCAATATCTGATATTTCCTTTTCTGTAGGAACAGATATTCTTCTAACATTCCATCTGTCACTACCGCATTGCCAGCCCGAATCTCTTCTAAATCTAGCGTTATTAACAACAATTTGAGTCTTTGTCACTTTATCAATTTTGGTAATACGTCTGTAAGACCCACCTGTAACTAGCACATCATCGCCAGCTTTCAAATCTTTAAGTTCTTTCATACCTAGCCCTCCACGTTATTTGTTGTACCTAACAATGATTCGTTGCCGATGTAAGGAATGCACTGCTTAAAAGCAAAATCTGTCATACTACGGCGGTTCATTATATGATATGGATTATTCCAAGTACTATCAAACTTCTCAAAGAACCCTGGGAACCATTCTTCTGTATCGGTATTTCTAACAAGCACCTTATCGAAAGGCTTGAACTCAACCTTTGGCTTCAAGTCCACAATCATTTTATGCTCACTATCCCAGCGTTTGCCTTCCTTTGCGAGAGCATCAAAGAGTTGCTGCTTTTCCGAGTCCGTGGCAAATCTTTTAATACGACTTACACGACTAAAAAATTCGCCTTCTACTTGGTTGATATATATATACTCATTACGCATATAAGCATGATAATATATCTTTCTAGTTAAACTAATTCCTCTGACAAGAACTATTGTACCCGAATCAGACATTACTATATCTCCATCCTTGAACTCAGGCTGTTTTTCAATCTACAAGGTCTCACGATTGAGTTTACCACCCAAGCGTTCCTCGATGGTGTTGATGTAGGTCTGAGCAAATTCTTTGTTATCTTCAATATGATAGTCTTGTACATTCTGCATTCCCAAACAAGATACATGTCTCTTTTTACTTGCACTAATCCAGTGTTTACCTTCAAATGTAGTATAATCATTTTTTGAGAAACCATTAAAGATTATATGGCTGTCGCTATCATTGCTAACTAGAATGTCTCCTTTCTTCCATGCGAACTTAGACCAGTCCCGCATTTCTTTAGATGGGAACAATAGAGGTTCTGCTTCTGCAAGATTAAAGTACTTGCCATTATTATAGAAAGAAGATGATTCAGCATGGTGATTTACTATTATTATAGTATCTTCGCTGCATATGCTTGAAGTATATACATCTCCAAATAAGGGAGACCACAACTTCGTATTTACTGGCTTATCCTTTAGGATTTCCACTACATTAATCTTTTCTTCCATATCTATCTTTCAATTAAGTTAGCTTTTAACTCTCTCAACTGGTTCAAAGCATCATCGAGAGCGTTATGATTATTATTCTCAAAGGTCTTCCACTCTTTAATGAACTCCTTTGCGGTTCTGATGTCTCTAGGTTGCCAAAACTTCCAGGGGGCTTCCATATTAAGATACTCACATATGTCTTTAATGCAAAACAGGTCCATTGCCCCTTTAGTCCACACTATAGTGTCTTCTGTATTGTATCTATTAAAGATTTGATATAGCTTATCTACTAAAAATTTGTAGCTATGGACAATATGAGTAGGCTTATTACTTTCTGGACTGTTCTTTTGCTGAATCCACCAGAGTAAAGTTTCTCCAGTGAATGTCCTTTCACAAGTATTCCAAGTTTTAGGTTCTGCTTGTATCAGATAACGATCTAATACATCGAAATTTTCATCTGCTGGTACTATGCCGATTTGAGTAATAGCAGCATCATTTCTTCTACCTAATGTTTCTATGTCTATTACAATATGTCTTGCTGTTTTCATAATCTATCAACTTGCTTTATAAAAATTGAACCACACCTTGTTGCTCTGCTTATCCTTATAAACATTACCTTCAAGGTCGAAATAAACTCGTTGCTTTTGATTGAATTTCTTTATCACTGGCTGATTATCTTTGTATGTCGTTACATCATACTCAACCAATGAAGAACCACGTTCATTCTTTGTTGGAGGATAACCTGATTCTCGTATGAAACGTACCTCAAACTCTTTATTTCCAATTTCAAAATTTGCTGTAGCCATAACCTTTATTTTATACTTTATACATTTATTCTCTATCTAAATAAAACGGGGAATATCGCAATATTCTCATTTCTCTTCTTATATTAATCTCAGCTAAACGATCAGCTTTATAAAGCTTAATATATAGCTTATCTTTAAGATATTGAATAAATTCAACAACAGAATATTCTTTCTTTTCCATAATCTAAACCATTTAAAGATGATAATAACTATTTGATACCCTTGCGCCCAAATCGAAGCAGCCCACGGCATCCGGCTTTAAGAAGCGTTTCTCTAACTTCTCCAAAGCCTCTTTATACTTCTGCTCCATGTGCTTGCAATGAAGTCTCTGAGCTAATTTAAGTTGCTCGACAACACCCTTGCGAGCAACTCTATATTGTTTATCCGACATCATAGCCTTCGTTCACATAGTTGATAACATGCTCTTGAGCTTGCTCATGCAAGTTATCAAAAGCGTCTTCTATAACTTTGGCTGTCTGATCGCCATTAAGGTTCTCCAACATTTCTCCAACCACTTCTTCCATCAAGCCTATTGGTAATGAGCAGAACTTATCAACTAAAAAGTTCTCCTGTTCACTGATGGTCATATTATCGAATAAATCCGATAAATCTACTTCAACTTTATAATCTGCCATAATCTTAATCGAAAATATGATGGTTCAACTTTCTCTTTCTGAGGTTTCTCTTAATCACTTCCATATCCTTGTGGTCGTTAGTGTGGTCCGCAAGAAGCTTGATGATTTCATAGATGTCATTTGCGTTATCCTCCAGGTTGGCGCAAATATTCTCATCACCGAAGAAACTCTTATTAAAGGGTTTCAAATGGAAGTAGTACTTTTTGGCTGCATCCTGCATCTGAGTGTAGTGCATCTTCTGCTCTTGCTTGTACTGAACGCTTAACAGCCTAAACATGCCCTGTTCTTCTTTGATGAGCTGATCCAATACATCTGTTACCATTGCAATCAAGCAGCCATTGACCTGCAGGCGTTGAATAATCTTTTCCTGCTTCAAGCCAGATGTTACACCAATCTCTGAGAGTGTAACCTTCAAATCGTTTACTGTAACTTTCTCTTTTCCCATTGTCTTACTTTTAATTGTCAAACCATAAACCTGCATATCTCCATTCCCAATGAAGGCAAGTGTCATTGGGCTTCTTGCCTTCACTATAGCATATCTCGGAAGCTATACAATTACTACATATATGCTTCATAATCATGGAAGTTTTGATATCATATAATCTAACTCCTTATCTGTAATATCCAGATTGTTCTTACGCTTGAACTTGATGATAGCATCAATTCCGACCTCGCCTTCAACCAACTGGTAGATGGCATCCTCATCAAATCCCTTGTCTAGAATCTTGATAAGCTCCATTCCCAAATCATGGATTTTCTGCTGAAACTCCTTTTTGAGGTCTGCGTTAATTCGCTCTAAAGCTTCTGCTTTCTGACTAAATCCGCATCCGCCCTCAATGGCGAAGTCGTTATTGATGTTCTGACACATCTGGTCAATGTCCTTGCTACCGAAGAACTGAGCGAAATAGGTATCGCCCTTCAAGGACTGTAGAATATCGATTTCTTCTTGCTTTGTCATAACTAATCCTCCTTTCTTTATTTATCAAATTCTTCACGCAACTCAATAAGTTTGTTTGTGAAATAAACCATAGTTTCTTTCAAAAGTGAAACCATGTCTTTGTGATTGAGTATGTCGCCAACCGCTGTGTAGTACTTAAGATTATCGTTCGCCTCAATAAGGTCAAATTCTCCACAGCTTGCCACATTGGTGTTGAAAGACTCTTCCTGGAAGAAGCCATTTTTTTTCTGGTAACGAATCACCAGGCTTCTGTTTCTTTCGACTCCTTTTAAATTCAAACAAACGTTAAGTGACTTAAAACCAAAATCGATATATTCTACCTCCCAATCAGGACAAACTGAAATTACATTAATAATCTTAATCTTGGCTGACTCAAGTGTATTCTTGATGTTCTTTCTAACCTCTTCCTTCTTTGTTTCAACTGAATTGTTCATAATCTTTATAATTTTAATTGGTTCAACTTACAAGGTAGGCTCTGAATAGTCAAAACTACTACCTCTTATCTATATGCAAAGGTACGAAAATTTTCTGATATATGCAAATATACTAACGATGATTTTAGTTAAAAATACTAAAATCATTAAATATATGCGGATATATCCGTAATTTTGCCAAATCAAAACTTCGAAGATTATGATAGATTTTAATGAACTTTTTAAAAGAAATGACGTTGGCAGCATCATAGGAGAGCTGAAACAACGCGTGTTGGATATTCCACTTTGGATTACCCTGTTATCTGAGTATGAGCCTATGCTCCATGAAATCGTAAACGACCACGTTGGCAGACAGGACAGAACTCTTGATGACGGAATTGTAGAAAAGGCAGCTAGATTGCCTGTCGGATTGGAGAAGCTTCTTACACGAAGAATCTCTGAATTTACAATGGCTATACCGGTCAAGCGTGTATATACGTATGATCAGGCTGACGAGGAACTGAAGACGATTGTTCGTGCCATCGAGAAAATCTACACCTGTGCACACATTGATGCCGTGAACATGCACAGAGCAAAGTGCTATTACGCCTCTTGTCAGATGTTCACACTTTGGTACACGCAGAAGAAGCCTAACAAGCTCTACGGGTTCGACAGTCAGTACAAACTGAAATGCAAGACATTCTCTCCAATGGACGGAGTTGACATCTATCCTTACTTTGATGAGTATGACGACTTGCTTGCTCTGTCATTCGAGTATAAGCGTAAGGTTACTGACACGGAACACACCTTCTTCGAGACATATACTGCAGACCATCATTACAAATGGGACCTGTCTTCAGACGATGAAGAGTCCGGATGGAATTTGGTGGATGATAATGAGATTTCTATCGACAAGATTCCAGCCGTTTTCTGGTACCGTCACAAGCCATGCTGGGAAGGATTGAAACCTATACGTGAGAATATCGAGTACACCATTTCCCGAAACAGCGATGTTGTGGCATACAATTCCGCTCCTGTCTTGAAGATTGCCGGTGCCATCGTTGGAATGGAGCGAAAGGGAGAGAGCAAGAGGGTGTATAGAGTCAGCGAAGACGGCGATGTTAGCTACGTGTCTTGGCAGCAGGCTATCGAGGCTCTTAAGTATCACGTTGACACTCTCGTCAAGCTTTTCTTCATGCAGTCTCAGATGCCGGACATCAGTTTCGAGAATATGAAGAGCCTTGGCAATATCGGCTATGATTCAAGAAAGACACTCCTCATGGATGCTCATCTTAAGATAGGAGAGGAGACTGGTGCCTGGATTGAAGGCTTTGAGAGAGAGGCCAACGTCATAAAGGCGTTCCTTTCCAAGATGAACACGAAGTGGGCAGCTAGAATGGATGAGATTACTATAGAGCACATCATCACTCCATTCATCCAGGAGGATGAGAATACCCAGATTGACAAATGGCTTAAGGCTAACGGCAACAAGCCTCTCGTCAGCCAGAAGGAATCTATTCAGCGTGCCGGTCTTTCCGATGATCCTGACAAGACTTTCAACGAGATTCAAGGAGAAGAGGAAGTAGAGGCCACAAGAACAGCAGCTTCTATGCCTAACTTATTCTCGGAGGAATAGCCATGAGAAAGAAGAAGGAAGAAGAGAAACTGCACTTTTGCCGTGAATGTGCTCATGCTACTGACTTTCATAGTATGAGCCTTAAAGGTCAGCCTATCCTAGCCAAATGCCCATATCAAGAATGGAGCGTTCTTCTCAACTGGGATTGCTGCCAACACTTTAAAATGAAATTGTATGAAAAAGCCAAAACTGCCTAATCAGAAAAAGGCATATAAAGACCTTGGCAAGAGACTGAACGCTTATACCCGGAAAATCATTTCCATATATGAGACTCTTGCCAAGGAGTCCGCTAAAATCGCCACCTCCACCGACTTCGATGGGGATGGCGAGTTCTCTTTTGATGATTACCCTAGAACAGAAAGGAAGGTGAACGCCTTGTTGGATTACTATTCAAACAATATGCAGGCATTGGTCTATAATGGCATATCGGACGAATGGAAGAATAGTAACACCCTGCAGGACCTACTTGCCAAAAGGGTAATCGGCACCTTTACTAGGAAGATAGCGGACGCAAAGCAGAAAGCTTACTTTGAGCACAACAACGCGGCAAAGAAGGCTTTCATAGAGAGAAAGATTAAAGGTCTAGGTCTTTCAGAAAGAATATGGAACCAGAGAGCTGATGTAAAGGAGGCTCTGGAGAAATCTCTGTCTGTCGGCATAGAGAAGGGTATGAGTGCTGTTAAACTCAGCAAGAAGATCAGCAAATACCTTAATGATTATCCATCACTTGCCAAAGCCTATAAGAAGAAATACGGCAAAGCCATAACCATTCAGAACTGCGAGTACAGAAGCGTGCGTCTGGCACGTAACGAGATAAACATGGCCTACCGTTCTGCCGAGCAGGAAAGATGGGCTAGGATGGACTATATTAAAGGCAAGGAGATAAAGACAACCAACAATCCTAGCCATAAGCACGATATGTGTGATTTGCTTGCAGGTGTCTATCCGAGTTATTTTCCTTGGGTTGGTTGGCACGTGAATTGTATGTGCTATGCCATCCCGGTAATTATGAGCGAAAAGGAGTATTGGAGCGGTAAACAGCCAAGCAATGCTATGCCTAAGAACTTCACAAATTGGGTAAATGATAATAAAGACAAGGTGAAGCAATCATCCTATATCACCCAATACGCTCGCTCTGAAAGGTCACAAAGGCAAGTTCGAATAGCTGCACAGAACTCACCAGAGGTAAGGGCAAGACTTCGAGAATTCATTAATGAGACAATGCAAACAAAATTTAGAGAGGTAGAGCTACCAGACGGTCAAACGGCTAGAAGACTTTATCTCAATAATAATAATGAGGAATTTGTGGTAGGACGAAATTTCTTTTCTGAAACGATGGCAAAGAATATTAGAAATAGAAGACTTAGCGAAACAATACAAATTGCAGCCGATGTAAACGAATGGTTTCCTACAGCAACATTTGACAGGATTGAGGAAGGTAACCATCATGATTTTCAGTTCAAAGTATTCCATGCTACTTATCAAGGAAAACGAATAGAATGTAAGGCTAAACTTACAAGTGAAAATATCCTTTATACTATGAGATTACTAAACTAAAAAGCAAGGGATTGGAAACCCTCCCGAAGTCTGCATCCGAAGACCGACGTGTGAGAGGTCTATCCAATCCCTATTTATCTTTCTCCTTTACCGCTGCAAAGGTAATATTTTATTTTGGAAAATCCAAATCTTTTTTCGAATTTTAATTGGTTCAAGCCCTCGCTGGTGCATTTAATGTCTTGTAAGCCTCGAAAGCCAATGTGCTCACGTGCTCACTGATGGTGGTGGAGATTGTCATAATGTCTCCCATAAGGAGCATCGTCTCTCCCTTTCCGACCTCTGTGATGAGACTCAAAAGGCAGTTGATTTCATCCTTAAGCGTCTCGGCTTTCTTTATCAGCGGTGTTGGCGGCTCGACCTTGACCTCTTCCTTCTTCTCACCAGACTGAGAAGCAATACACTTCTCAACAGCCTTCGGCACTCTCGGCTTCGGGAGGTTGCAGATGATGTTCTTCTCCTTCAATGCGAGAAGCCAGCGTCTGCCTCGCTCCGTCCAAAGAGGTCGTCTTGTGTACTTGCCCTTGATGACGTGTGTAGTCACCTCAGTTAGCTGATAGGTGGAGTAGGGACTTGTCAGCATCCACTCATAACCCTGGTTGAACGCAAGGCCAACCTCCTTCAGCTCTTCGTACAACTTCTGTGCGCTGCTCATGCCCAACTCCTTCGCCATCTGCGTAGTGGAATAGACACCCTTTGTCATGTCGCACTTCTGCACTCTCTTGAAGCATTCATCGATTCTCTCCTGGAGATCACCAGTGATTTCCTTCTGTCTTGTTAACCACTCCTGGTCCTTTTTAACTTCGACCAGCATTTCCTTTGCGAACTCTTTCAAGCTCATGTCTGCGTTTGTTGCCATAAGAATCTGTTTAAGCAACCATCGAGCTCATTTAATAAAGAAGGGCAGCCGCTCATTACGCCCTCAGATTCACCTCTGCTAGCGTCCCAGCTTCGGCAGGTCGTAACATTGCAGTTGCCCTATTTAGTAGGCTCTTAGACAAAATTACTACCTTTATCCTATATGCAAAGGTACGAAAATTTTGTCAGATTACCAAATCTTTTAACCTAAATTACGAATTTAATTTATTGGAAATCAGAGAGTTAGATTTGAGGTAAGCGATAAACTTATCAAGCATTCTTGACGTTCGCTCTCTAATATCCGTTTCTGTAAAATCTGTCAACGTCTGTGACAGCATTCGTAATTCGTGTATCTTAGTTCCAATCCTCTCGCCTGTGGATTTGAACTCACCATTATAATACTTAATCTTGTCAGCAAATCTGTAATCGGATGCCCGGATATTAACTCTTCGCTCCAATACCGATTTGTTTCCCAGCATTTCAAGAACCTCGTCACTCGACAATCCACCTTCCTTGACTTGTCTGTTCCTTGGGAAGATATGCTCAATATCATATACCGCGTCAAGAGGAAGCAATTCCTGGTTATCGAAAGAGAAAGCCCACCACACAATCATCGACTTCGTAATCGCACGAGTGTTTGAAAAACTGAAGTTGTTAAATTGCGAACGGAACAATTCCTCTTGGAATAGATAGTTCTCGAAAGCTATCTCTTTGTTCTCTATGATATTCACCATTTCGTTAAAGACCGGTGCTCGCAAGGCTGTTATTCCTGGGTTGCTGATAGCGTATGCCCAGATAAAGCCTATCAAACGATTCAAGAACAGATAGAACTTCTCGTTGTCTAGCATATTCTCAGCATTCTTATAGTGCATGAAATATACCGATACGATATAAGTCCATAAACTGTTAGGCGCATAATTCAATATAAACAAGCGCTTTAGTACATCCACGGAAAAACGGTCTTCATTCTGAGAATATACATCTTTCCAGAAGTCGGCTAGCAAGACAAGATTCTCTAAAGTCTGCTCTCGTCGAAGTAGGACATATCCATCTTTCTCATAGAACTTTCTAAGTCCTTCTGTCATAGAACTACGATTCGTCAGCAAAGCCCTCTCGTAGTACATATAGCGTGTAAACAACTCATCTAAAGGTGTTCCACGATATGGATGGAATATTTTAGTAACGAGTTCGTCAAGCTCTTTCCATGTAGTGATAAACTCTTCTTTCTTTCCGATGGATGAGTAGAACTTATAGAGCTGTGCCTTGAAGATGTCTGAGTCAGACAATGGCTTACCTCTATCATTAAGCGTCGAGAATATCCTAAGAGCAGTATCTTGAGATTCTGCCTCTATCGGAAGTAGCACACAGTTATTGAGAATGCGAGCTGGATATAATGCAAAGAAAGAAGGGTATTCTTCAATGAATTTTCCTATCTTGTCTTGAAAGTATCTGAAGTTGGTAGCATACCGGCTTTTCCCTTCTGATGTTCCTTTTCTGAGAATATCCATAAACTCTTCCTTGTCGTTATCAGTTGCAACCTCCGAATTTATCTTCAAGTCGTTTGGATCATATTCTCCGAACTCGTTTGCTCTCCAAATGCACTTTTCTATATCCTCTCGCATCTTGATTGAACGATTGTCTTTCATGTGCTCCAGGCGATTGTAGAAAGCTCGCAGTAAGAGAAGCAAGGTCGTAAGACGCTGCTGACCGTCAATGATTTCAAGTTTCCCTTCGTCATTACGGAATGTTACTATAGGACCGAGAAAGTAACTCTCTGAAGAATCGAAGCTGTCGCAGTTGTTATTCGGGAATGAAAAGGAAAATAAGTCTTCCCATAAGACCTTACATTCGTCTTCTCCCCAAGCATACGGACGCTGATAATCAGGAATCAAGAACGTAGCTTTTTTATCTTGAAAAAGATACTTTACGTTCTTTTGATCTACTATAAGCTTTGATGACATAGCAATTACATTCTACTTTTCATCAAACTCACCTTTCTCATCAAGATAGCGTACAGCTGCTTTCACGATAAACGAGAATCCTCTGAGTACAAAAGAACCTACCAGGCAAAGCAATGAGTCAATAACGTAGCCAAATGCCTGTACGCCACTAATACTTGAACTTTCATATCCATAACCGCCAGAAGTATTCAAGGCGTTTATCCAAGTTATAATTGAACCTATTATGGCTATAAATGAAACAACAGCTAAAATGTTCGAGATAGTTCCAAGATGGTTTCCTACCTGTGGAACAAATTTTCTATTTCCCATATGATGCGCCCGTCATGCCGGTAGCTAAGCTTTAGTTAATAATCCGTCTGTCAGATTAATAACGCATCATATGGTACTTTATTGTGTTGAACCAAAAAAAATCAGATTATTTTTTTGAGTGCCTTTTCTCGCCCTGCATTCAGCTGGCGGTACTCATAGAAGTCTTTGTAGTGCTCGACCTTACCATAAAGCTTCGGGTGGTCCATCATATCGTTCAGCATTTCTTTACTAAACTCGGTGAATCCAAAATTATAGCCACTCTCACCACCTTGTATAGCACCACTTCCATGTGTTCGAGATGGCACGTATTGATATGTGAGACTTATTCCTCCCTCAGATGTATATTTTGCAAGCTGATAGGATAGAAACTTTCCATCCTTTCTTACTATGTAGCCATGTAACTGATTTATAGCAATAACACGATAGCCTAGTTTCTTAATTTCCTCCAGTCTGTTTTTCATAAGCAAAGAACTCCATTCCGACACATATAAAGGCTTTCTAACGTTCACGTCGTGAAAGTTCTGAATGAACACATCAAGCTTTTCACAATCCCAATCTCTTGGATAAGTTATGTTGACACATCTTCGCAAGTCTCTTTTGTAATTAATCAGGACGAAAGTTTCTGTCTTAGACTCATACTTTCTTTTTAGCTTAACCTCTAACTCCATAGTTATTTCTTCTTGAATTTATAGTTTGGGCAGCTTCTCTTGTTTCCCATCGCAAGCAGTACCGGGAACAGCAGACCGTGCCTGCAACCATTTCCGTGCTCGTCAGCAGCCTCGCAAGAGAAGCAGCCGTAATACTCGTTAATATTTAATGCTGCCATTATTCGTAATCCCTAATGTTCAACAATACTGGAAATCTCGGTACTCCAGCGTCAGAATACCCTTGATGCTGAACAGTCGCCGCCATACCTATCAACTCGTCCTTATCGGCTAAGTATTGAGCTCTGAGTGACCTTGAACCTACCGGGCGGGCACAGAACTCGTACTCTCCACACTTCAGTTTGAATATAGCGGTACCTGCATCATTGCCCTCCGCTTCCAAAACATCGACCACCTTGAACTCTGTCGTGTCGAACGATTTCAGCTTCATAAGGTCATTGCTTCCGCCCTCGGTATAGGTTCCATCTGCATTTTTGATAATGGCACCCTCGTAACCGGTGGAAACGAATATCTTGTGCCATCGCTTGATGTCCTTCTCTGAATGGGCAACGAAAGTCTGCGTAAGGTACACCGGTCCATTTGGATCAATGGAAGCAAACTCCTCCTGCAGAACTTTCCATCTGGCAGAAAAGCTTCCCGGAATCTGTGCATCGTAGATAACCATACGTAGCTTGTCAGTCATAGCAGAACGGCACTTGACGGCAGAACATATCTGCTGGAAGGTCAATTCCTGGTGGTTGTATATCTCCCCATCCAAAGGAAGCATACCGCGGTGTTTCTCTCCCCAAGCCTTAATCTGAGGGACATCATATTCCTTACCGCCTCTCGATGTGAGGTGAACCTCGCCACCTTCTCCTTCATGAAGGATGCAGCGAACTCCGTCATACTTAGGTTGGACGAAGCAAGGAAACTTCGTCTGTGACGGATAATATCTTGTTGCTAACATTGGTTTCATAGCCATTTCCCGTATCTTCTGTGAATCTCATCGTAAATGTAGGCTCCGCTCGTATGCGAAGCACTGAACATTAAGATGATGTCGTTATCTACCTTAATCTGATTTGTCCTGACAACCTTATCGTTCTTGACGTGGTCGCAATAGACCGTGTTGCAGGAGTGATATAGGCGCATCGTGCGTCCATATCTGTCTGTTCCTATATTCTCTTTGTACATGGCTAGTCCTCCAAATCTACATCAAAAGCAGCTTCAATAACATCCTTGATGTCCTCTGTGTAACCGCAAATTCCGTTGTACTTCAGCCAATGATCCAGCAACTCTGTGTTAGTCATTTCGGCTACTTCACTCTCACTATACTCTGCCTCTTCTACGAGGTACTTCATCAAATCATTCTTATCCATATTACTTGATTTTATTAATGTCACAAACTAATACATTACCTACTATAACGTCTCTGATACCTGCAATATTCACAAGCATCGTGGCGTTCTCATTCTGAGGAAGGTCGTAAACCTTGCCTTCCTCATTAACTACCATTACCTGCGACTTGCTGAGTCGGACCAACTCAATGTGCCCACCAACAAATCCTCTCAACTCCTCCAATGAGAAATCCGTTCCGTTGGATGGCTCCACATTCTTCTGGGCGCCATCCGTGAATATTACTGTTGACAACATAGGCTAATCATTCTCTTTGCATTGTTAATAGAATAAGTCTGCGTCTTGCCGTCGATATAGACGTATCTCTGACCGAACATATCCTCAAAAACCTGGATAATGTGCTTCTTGTATTTGAGAAGCTTTGTTTCAAAAAGACCACTCATAGCAGTTCCTCCTCCTATATTAAGCGATGGTGGTCTCGTACAACTTCTTGGTTGCCTCGAACACCTCTTCTCCCTGGAACATTCCGCAGTCTGCACTCTCGAAGCCCCAGTCCTCTGCGTCTCCGTCAAATATACCATATGCTGAAACTCGGAACAATGTAGGTGCAACTGAAACTACATTGATTGCCATCTTGCCAGATGCTATTCTCATAAGCTCTGAAACCTCATTAACTGTCATTTCATCAAAGCGAGCATAAACTAAATTCTTCATAATCTTTATAATTTTAATTGGTTCAACTTGTAAGATAGCGACCTGGTAAACCAAAAGTACTATCTTTTATCTATATGCAAAGGTACGAAAATTTTCTGATATATGCAAATATACTAAGGGTTATTTTAGTTAAAAATACTAAATTATAATGCGCTGGTAATCAAATAGTTAAGGCGCCTACTCTCACGAGCAAACGCCTAGCTAACATGGTTTTAAAAAGAAATTACAAGAAACCGCCACGTCGGAGCTGTGCATCGGTAGCATTGTTAAGCCACTCCTCGCACTTCTCTATGATGCCCGTACAAGCGTCCGGCGCATCATCGTGGGCGTTATATCCTTCCTTTCTGTAGGATTTCATATCGTGGGCGAACTCCGGCCACAACTGTTCCCAATTAGAAGGGAAGACTAGTTTATTGTTTACCTCGCTGGAGCGAGTGAATATTCTAATCTGTTTGTTCTTCGATTGCGTGAACGTTACGAACTGGGTAATTCTGTTTCCGTGTTCCCTTGTTATGCGCTCGACATTGCGGGCGTAAGAGCGTCCACCATTGTTACTTTCAACGAAACACACGTCTGTCTGATTGCGCTTAACCATATTGGCTTGCGCTGGTTCCGTGTATTCCATCGGTCGCTTAGTGTATAGAACATCGGTAACATAGTAGCCGTCATCGTGTGCATCGAAGCATATAGAGCAAAGGAAGTCGAAACCGGTATCTGCCGAGTCTGTGTAGTTGCCAATCATTCTTGCATACCTTCTGTCCGGCAGCTCATCGTATGTTCTGAAGGCATGGTACATAAGACCTTCCATAGGGGTAGGGTTCTGCATGTACTGTGTCTCAAATACGAACTCGCTGGCATGCTTGATTTTATACAGCTCCTCCAGCGTATGCTTCCACGGCCACAAGGCTCGCTCCTTTCCGTCCTCGCCTGTCTGTATTACCGGGAGGGAAACAACCTTCCACTCATTCGGCTCAATCTCTTGAAGGTAACCGCACAAGTCGTGCTCGTGCAACCTCTGCATGACGATGATAATTGGCGTATGACGTGAGTTTACACGGTTACGGATGGTTGTCTCGAAACGTCTGTTGATAGACTCTCTGACGTTATCGGACAAAGCATCGTCCGGTCGTAAAGGGTCATCGATAACTATGGCTCCCGAAAAGTGACCGGGGTTGAACGTAGCCATAAACTTATCCATGTTCTTTATGTCTTCTTCGGTCCAGTCTGGCTGACCTGCACCAAAACCTGTGATCTGACCCAAGGTAGATGTAGCATACTCACCACCACCTGCCGTTGTGCTCCATTTTGATCTGGTGTTATCGTTCTTTCTGATTTTGACATTCGGAAATAGTGTTTGAAAATATGTGGAAGTTATCGTGTCCTTGACTGCCATAGAATTGTCCTGGACGAGACTTCCGGAATAAGATATATGAAGAAACTTTGAAGCAGGGTTCAGCGCAAGACCATATGCGATAAACATCTGTGAACACAAGAGTGTCTTTCCATAACGAGGGCTGATGTTGATAATCAGCTTGTTAGTCTTTCCCCTTATCACATCCATGAGCGCATCACATATAATCCTGTGATGTTCGCCTACTACATACTCACGTCGAGCAGTATAGGCGAACATCTTAGTAGTGAATTGCAGCAGGGACGATGCCACTAACTGCTTATGAAGAAAACGTTGTTTCTCAAAGTCCATTTATTTTCTGTAATTCTTTAATATCATCCAAGGACAGCTTAGGGAACTTGAAGTCCTCGCCATCCTTGCCGGTTACTTCTTGAATATGCTTATCTGCCAATCCGTTGAGCCTTGCAACAATACTGGAATCAAACTGATGAAGCATGGCACCATCAATCTGCTGGGCCATCACGACATTCTCAATCTGTGTTATCACCTGCTCAAAGCCTGGTCTCTTAAGATTACCTCTCTTGAAATCCGCCCATTTCTGAACGATGCCACAGAAAGCACAAAATCCGACAAGAGTATAGGCTCTTCTGAAAACCCTTACCTCTTGTCTCATGGAATTTGTGGATTTGCCGCTGCCGCCTGCAATGGAATTGCTACCAGTCTTTTGCTGCCAAGGGTCATTTTCAACATCATCACAGTAAGCTACAAACTTATCCCATAATTCCTGAGAAGACTTAATCTTGTATGGTCTTCCAACAGGATTGGGGATTCTATGTACGAAAGACTTTACTTTCGGCTGTGATGATTCATCTGTCATGGCTTCTTAACTTTTACTAGTTTACCGCAAGCGGAACAATTATACTCATAATACTCTGAAGGTTTGACCTGGATATTCTCCTCAACGCCCTTCATTTCCTCCTTGAACTTCTGGTCCTTCTGGGCTTCCGTTACGACCTTCTTAGCCGTATGGTTAGTCTCAGCCTTTGAAGGTGCGGCTGCAGGTTTCTGTTCCTTTGGCTTAGCGTTGAGTCCAAGCATACCGGCAATGCTCTCATCGAAAGCAAACTGAATGCTGTTAGGATCACCGAGATAGGAGAGCTCCTTGCGAAGCTTCTTCTCGTTCCAAGTGGCAAACTCGGACGTCTTGTCATCAGCGATTCTATACTGCTTAATCTGCTCATCAGTCAGATAGTCAACACGGATGCAGGGAACCTTATCCATTCCCAAAGCCTTAGCAGCCTTATACACACCGTTACCGGTTACAATCACGTTGTTCTTGTCAACGGAAATAGGCTGAGTGATGCCGAAATCCTTGATGGACTGCATGATTGCCTGTACTGCCGTCTCGTCGGTCTTGTGCGAACCGTCATGAGGCACGATACTGTCAATAGGTAACTCAATTACCTTGTCATTAATCTTAATCTCTTCCATACCTGTTAATCCTCAATTTCTATTGTTTCCATATTTCCGCAATATGGGCAAACGACCTTCATATAATGTGAACCGTCCTCGCGCTCTTTGAGAACGAACAAATCCTTGGCAGGGTCTTCCTCCTCATCCGAAGGAGCTTCCTCGCTTTCACCAGCCTCTTCATTTGATGGAGCCTCGAAGTTCTCCTCTTCCACCTGAGAATAGTCATCCTGGAAGCCACCATACTCTTCTGCCTGCTGGTTGATGCTGTCGAGGGAGAAGTTGAGCATCTGGTTGATATCCTCAAAGAAGAATGCCTGCATATCGGTAGGAACCTCCATATTGCGCAATTCCTCCAAAAGCTGGTCTTCATCAAAAGAAGACTTCTCTGCCAGCTTGTTATCGAGAATGCGGTACTTCTTTGCCATTTCGTCGTCCATATCCGAGTAAACGACAGGAACGAACTCCATACCCAACTGGTAAGCAGCCACGTATCTTGTGTGACCGGCAATGATTACGCCTGCCTTATCAACGAGGATAGGCTTAACGAATCCAAAACGCTTGATACTCTCCTTCGTAGGCTCAACCGCATTCGTGTTGTCACGAGGGTTGTCATAGTAAGGAAAGATTTCACTGAGCTTAACTGACTTTACTTTCATTTCTTATCCTCCTTCTTGGCTGTCTCTCTTGCTACGCGTCTCTCGTCGACAACCTTTTCGATAGCCGCATTATACTTATAGTTCTTGAAAATCTTGGCAAAGCCAGTTACATACTTAAGCTTTACAAGCTCTTTCTGCTCCAGACCTACCTTTTCGCAAATCTCACGCTCAGATACACCATCTCTGAGCATATTGAAAACGATATTAACCATTCCGTCAACAGAATGGCTTCCACGGGCACGGTTGTGTCTTACTGTTGATGCCATACGCTGGTCGATGTCCTTGTCTAGGACTACAATCGGCAGCTTTCCACCACATCGCTCATTGATGTCCGCAAACTTGCGGATAACGAGGTTTCTGTGGAAACCGTCGATGATTACATACTTCTGCAACTTCTCGTCCCAAATGGTAACGATAGGCATTGTGTAACCGTCTTCCCTCACGGATGTATAGAGAAGACGCATTTCCTTATCTGCCACATGGTTAGGGTTGTAGTTGTTTGCTACAACCATATCCTTGTCAACCCAAAGCACGCAATCTACAGGGTTGACTTTCTCCGGAGATAAGGAACTGATATACTTTCTGAGGTCGTTCAAAAACTGCACCTTATCCTTGGCAGCATCAAACTCCTTCTTGATGTTCTCTTGAAGATTCATATTCCTTATTAGCTTTTTCTATTTTAACATAATTGTCGCTCAAATACTGACGCAAAGAACGCTCTACACTCTGAATGCGCTTCATTCCGAAATCCTCCGCAATTACGCAGACGGCACTTGTGTAGCCAATCTGATGTATTACGTAATCAATGCACTCCTGGCAATGACCGGCTTTAGCTGCATTTCTCTTCTTGGCAGCACGGTAACCCTTCTTGATAGTCTCTGCATTTTTCTTATCCTCACAAAGATTATCTGCAAGATAGTCAACGTATTCATCCCAATCCTTGAAATAAGGTGGCAAATTATAGCAATATGTTGCTACTTCATTGAAGACGTGCACAGACGTATTGACGTTTGCCACTCTTCGTACCAGCTTGTCGTAGAACCATGGATCAACCTCCTTGATGAAACCTAAGTCGTGGATAGCCTGCTCATGGATGAGGGAACTAACTCGGCACGCTCTGAGTGGCTTCTGCGTGAACTGATAGTTGTAGAGTTTACAGTACGGAAGCTTGTTGCTGAAGATGTAATACCATACATCATAAACCTTCCAATCCCAAATAGGGTAGAGCACCAGACTTCTCGGTGTGCCGTCTTTATAATATCCGCCACCACCTCCCCACGTGATACCTGGAAGGCACTCACCTCTAGTAAGACCAGACAAACGTGCCGGCGACTCCTCGATACGGACACCGCCCAAAGTTAGGTAGTCTTTGCCGAAGAGCATTCTGTGTACCTGGTCGAGGGTCTTGGAGAAATACTGATTGTGCGGAATCTCCAAATCACCGTAAGAATCTGGTTCCTTCTCACGAATCCATTTTTCTCCCGGCCCCCATACATTGAACCATTCTCCCTTTGAGGCATTCCATTCCTGGAAGTATGACTGAATCCAATACGGCTCAACCCACGGCAAGTGCATGATGTATCGTATGTACTCGATAGTCATTGGAGTCTCTGCCTCTTGGTCTAGGAAGAGGACGGGAATCTTTTCAATTCCCATCTCCTTCATAACCTCGTGCGCAAGGTTGAGAACCACGGTAGAGTCCTTTCCTCCCGACATCGTCACGACAATCTTACGCTTACCATAAAACTCCCGAAAGATGTATCTGAATCTTTCAAGAGCTGCCTCATAAACGTTTTTGTCACTGTAAAATATCATTTCTTTCTATTGTTTAATAATACCTTGTCGCTGGAATTACTGAAATGGGTGTCAAGGTAATTCTTAAGCCTACCCATCATTTCATTATTGTTGTGGCCGCGAGCGGCATTGTGCATGATTGTTGCATATCTCAACTTCTCTTCGTCGAAGTCAACGAAGCATACAGGAACCATCTCATATCCGATGACGCAGGCGGCGCGGTATCTGTTCTCTCCGTCCACAATCTGCATCGTCGAGCGGTTGACAACGATAGGCTGAGTAAATCCGAAATATAGCAACGATTTGATGAGAAGGTCGAAGCTGTCTGCATCATGCGTGTTAGGGTTATAGTCATTCGGATAAATGTCATCAACCTTAACGTATTCAATATGCAGCGGCTTCACCTGCTCAACCTCGATATTGTCCTTTGCCAATTTCAAGGCTAGATTTTCCTTAGAGTTTTTTGTATTCATCGAAAAATTCCTTGTTTACGATTTCCTTAACCCAATCCTTGCTTGACTTAGCCAAATAAGGATTTTTGAACTCACTCTCCCAATCTACAGACTCTACATCAAACTGGTTGTCGTAGGTCTTGCTGTTTCGAGGAATGCCACCTACGGCGCCTGGATTGTTGAACGTGCTTCTGTATGCACCGAAATGCTGAACCAGACCGGGAACGATAGCGTAAAGGTCGATACCCTTTGCCTGAAGGTATGCCTTAAGGCGCGAATCATCATAACGTGTCTGATCATCCGTCATCTTGTTTGAAGTTTCAACAAAGTCCTTGGCTAGGTCATTTGGATATACGCTAGCCTGCAGCCAGAAATTAGTCTTTGTAGAAATAACGTGCTTGCCCTTTGCGTAACAATCAGTATAGTCACCATTTGTAGGATTGTAGAAACTGATAACATTGTTTTCGGGAGCAAAAGAGAGAATATGTAAAATCTTGGCAAGAATGTTGCGGTCAAAGGTAATGTCATCGTGGATAATCATGCGATGGGTTCCTTCCGCTACCTCTTGCGTCAACGCTTGGGAATAATTGTCCCAAAGACCCTTACCTCGGTCCATAGAGATACTGACAGGAATACCATAAGGCTTCGTGCTGGTCTCTATCAACTTCTTAAGGTATTTGCCCTCACGTTCTCGCTTCGGAACGTTGAGGATGATAATCTGAGAGAGTTTAATCATATGCGTAATTATTTAGTAACTGTCCATTCTCCACCTCGCTTGGCTACCTTGCTTATGGCTACAGCCAAACGGTTTCTGTTCATATCGCTACCATAGAAAACCTTACCTGCGGCATAGGCTGCTTGGGCAACAAGTCCTTGACCCATGAAGAAGTCTGTGATAGAGCAGAACGGAACATCCTTACAAATCTTGAACACCGCATCCCATTCATCCATTCCCTGGAGTCCCCAGTCTTCTGCCTGCTTGGTGCCTTGGATAATCCAGCACTTGCAATCTGGCTTATGATAATAGGTGTTCTCGTAGATTTTTACATGAGGGAACAGCGATTCTACCATAGGAACCAACTGTTTCTTATTTCTGTAGAAGCACTCGACGAATAGTCTGTCCGGATTAATCTGCTCGATGCACCTCTTGATGTGGGCAACGAACTCGTCAAAATTATCAACCGGGCATTGCTTCTCCGCCTTGGTATAATACGCTTTGAGGACACCTTTACTTCCTGCCGGGTCGATGAATACACAATCGGCATTCTTTGAAAACTCCGGAAGCCCCAAAGTAATATCGGCAATGGTAATCTTGCTACCATTGCCTAAACTGTAAATCTCGCCTTCTGTGATGGGGTATTTGTCAATACTGCCATCATAACGCAAACCTTTCTGTGATGTCATACGCAATTTACTATTAAATAATTGTGATACTCTGATACGTTTTCTTCACCAAAAAGACTGCACAGAACCTTCTTAGAATAATAGAAATGTCTGAACTCTACATCGCATTTCTCGTAAGTGACCGGATGATACTTCTCCTTGTAGAACATCAAAAACTTACGAGCCTTACACTGTGATATAGCAAGAACAGCGTACCGGGAAAGATAAGATGGGGAACCGAACAATGCTACGATATTGTTGAAATTCCTGCAATCTAAACTCTTTCCGTCGAAAGGCTCACATACAACCCTATCCTTATAGGCTGGGTATTTGTTAGTGAACTGCTCCAACATTCCTTTACTAGGATCAATTCCTAGATATTCCTTTGGGTCGATTTCTGCAATCTCTGTCAGCAAGCCGGTACCACATCCGATGTCTAGGATTGAACCGCTGAGAGGTGGGAGCATTTGCCCCACCTCACGGTTCTCAACGAGACTCATTTCATCACGAAACAAAGTGTCGTACTTACTTGCTATTTTATCATACTGGGAATAATTCATTTTCTACTGTTGCCTGTTGCCAGGTGATTTTTTTACTTGAAATGGTTACGAAATTCTTGTGATTGTATATGTTACAATTCGGGAACATCGATTTCAACTGCATTCTGTCATAGGTGAAATGGTGCATTTCCTCGAACTCTGCAGGGGTGTAGTCATCCTTGTAGAACATAAGGCAATAATCCAAACCACTCTCGCCCAGTTTGCGGAGATACTGAGGCATGAAGTAGGAAGCGGTACCGAAAAGAGCAACCACAACGCTGTCTGCCGACATCCATTTCTTTATCGCCTCCTCAAAAGAAATAGTAGAACATCTTCGGAAAAAACCAGAGGTCTTCTCCCTGAACTGCTTGATTGCTTTCTTGCTAGGATCAACTCCATAATACATTTCCGGCTTTATCTTGGTGAAAGCGACGAAGTCTCCGTTTCCGATGCCTGCCTCGAAAAATCTTCTGTCCTTGAACGTGAACATGATAGATTTTGCCATCACGTCCATTTCCTGATTCGAATAGATTCGCGGTACCGGCCACTCCAGGAAGTCGAACTCGTTGAAAACCTTCTGTCTGTTCAAAATCCAAGTAGTCTCGAATGGGTCACCCATCGTCCAATACTTGTAACCATCAATGTAAAGGTAAGGGAAATTATACTTCCCCCATCTTTCATGGACTCCATTGTCTCGCTGTGCGCTGACGAAGTAATAGAACTCGTCGTTTGTCAATGCGCACTTGTCTCTGTGAATGTACTCATGAGGAACGTCTATCATTGAAGTGGCCCATTGCCACTTACAACGCTTGATGAACTCTCTGAGCTTACTGTAATCGTATTCCATCGCTGCAAATTTAATAAAATATTTAATGATTAAATACCTAAAATCTAAAATTAACTATATTTTAACATAAAATTGTGTATATATGCGGCTTGGATAGTCAAAAACACCGCAAAATAGGCTCTTCTCATACGCAAAGGTACGAAAAAATCCCGATATATGCAAATATATCAAACGGAAATTTTAGCCAAAAATACTAAAAATTACGCCGTTCTACTAGCCCTGTTTGGGAGCCTGGATTCTATCTGCCACAGATTATCTTTGATAAGCTTCAGAATGGTATCGTGAAAAGCGGAATTGATGTTTCCGTGGCCCTGGCATTGAACAACGGTAACATCGGCTAAGTTTACCTCGATTGTCTCCATACGCTGCCCGTTTACCTTGGCAGAAAGTATGAGGCAGTTCGGCTTTCTGTTCACATCGTAATAACCATTCCTAAATACACAGTGCCCCATTTCCTTGCCCTCTTCAAAGAACTCCTGGACGGACTTAAGAACCTGTATGTCTATGGCGCCATCCTTTATGTCAATGTCAAAGAACTGCTTTCTTCTGTCAACATATACATTAGCCATTGCTTCTGCCTTTTTCTTATTCTCCTCTTCGGCTTTAGCAGCTTGCTCCAGATATCTGAGTTGCATTTTCTCTTCCGCAATCAGACGCAGCTTAGTCATTCTGTCCTCCATTTTCTTTTTCTTGTTGTCTGCTGCCTTTAGCCACTTGTCGTGCGCCTCACGAAGATTCTCCGGGCAAACTATAGAAGGGTTACGTACATCTTTCTTAAGATACATAATACTGTCGAGCATATCCCACCACAAGCTATCGTAAATATAAGAAGCCTTTCCGTGTCTGACAACAATCTTGACGGCAGACATTTTTTCTCTGTCGAAGACAGCTTCATGGTACTTACACACCTTCCACATATCAATATCACGTCTCATGAGAGTTTCATTGTATGGGTTAGCATTGACGGAACGGAAGATTTCGTCACACAGAATCTTTTCCCCGAAGTCTCTGAGAGCATATTTATACTTGCCTTGGACTGAAGCGTAATATACTCCATCGAATCCAATATCACGAGGATCACCCAAGAAACTCCATACAGTATGCGTTCTTACTTCCAACTTTCCGAAAGCAGAAAAAGCATCTTCTATATATCCGCTGGTTCGCTGCCTGGCAAGGAAAACATATTCCCCATCTTTCAACCATTGCTGCATACACTCCTTGAAGTAAATCTTCTCCTTAATCATCTTGTGGAACCGGAACTTCGCTCTTACCTGAAAGTATCTGAGGACCTGCCATCCCTTGAATGTGCATACTAGATAGAAACACCCTCTTGAAAATCTGTCACCATACTTGTAAGCATCATCTTCAGAGATGCAAGTCTTGATGGCCCACTCACGTTGCTTGTCTGATAACTCCGGAATTCTGTCCGAGAGTTTTACAACTTCACGTTCTGTCTTGTTTCTTGGCTTCATAACTCACATATTAAAAATCAAACAAACTCAACTGACCAATCTCAGCATCTTTCTTTCTCTGAGCCTCGGCTTTCTTCTTCAAGCGCTCCTTCTCAGCGGACTCCTTCTTCTGGAGTTCGATGATTTTGGCTTGCTTGAACTCCTCCTCAGCCTTCTTCTCCAGATTCTCCTTGGTCTGGTCTGAGAGATTTGTAACAATGGTGCAATTCTGATTCTTGGTGAATGAAACTTCTTCTTCATTATAATAGTGAATTGCAATTCCATAAATCTCATCATCGTCAAACCCCTGTCTTCCGGATTTCTTGACCTCTGAGATAATAAAGTCGCAGCAATCATCGATATTCTTGCCAGGCTTGGCGTAATCCTTTGCGAACAACTCATCCTCTGCTGCACGCTTGTCAAGATATGCCTTGATTACCTTCTTGAATGTTTCTGATCCTTTCATAACCTTTCCATTTTTTGAAACCTATAGGCTTGTCTCTAAAACCCTTACGGAATGCTTCTCTCATAGAGATGCAAATGAAATCTACGCTGCATTGTGCCAAGCCCGTACAAAACGCACAATCCTCGCAATCATCCATTGGTTCCGCTACGTACACGATGCCGTTAATGACTATCGCCGCTTTCTCCTTGAAGACTGCCATTCCTTTTCGCCAGCAAGCCCTTTGCCCTTGTTAATCTTCTAGCCAAATCTAAGTCTCTAGACCTTGTGGCTTTTTCATTAATAAAAGCAGCTGCTTTCTCCAAAACACTAAGCAATTCTCTGAACTCAGTCTTCGTTGTCTTCACTTCCATACGCTTCCTGTGCCGTTATAATTCTACAACCGGTGTAATCGTCTGCAGAAAGGACAATCTCACCATTATTAACCTTTTCTCTAATCATAGAGCAAGCATCCGTGTTTGTATCTGCCTCTACGGTTATTGTCTTACTCAAAGTTTCTTGAATGCAAACATCATATTTCATATTATGTTACCTCCCATGTTTCAATGTAAAACTCGTAGCTTTTACCACTACATTGACTTTGTCCAATATTGCGCAAATCTTTAAGTTGCTCTTCCGAAGCTCCGTTAGCCTCGGCTGTTGCGTAGCATTTCTGAAGGTCATCAGCTACTCTAAGTAATTCGCCGCTTCCTTTAGAATGCCAGGCATCATCTTTATAAATTAAATATACCGTCATAATAAAATCTCTTTAAAATGAACACTAGTTCTATCCTTTCTGTCGCCAGCCGTACAAGCTAAGTTCGCACATGTCACTTCTTGGTCGCGGAGCGGAACGTTAGGTACACAAACAGCGCAATTAACGCAATCTCCACTTTTCGCTACTACGCAAGTTCTCCCATTTATACTAAGCTTCTGCCCAATAGGATAGTACGCTTGTACACCCAAACCGCTAACTACGATAATATCTTTCCCTTTCATAGTCAATCCTCCTTTTCTTTTAAGTAACGAAGGTATAACTGACAGTTGTCACAATCGGAATTGCATCTATAACTGTACTCGTTGGCGCAAGCCATAAATAATTCGCTTCTTTTCATAATGATGTAAAATTAAAGGTCGGGTGCCGTCTTTCCGAGCTGTCGCAAAATAAAGAATATCAAATATTGTTTTGTTATTTAACCCCGACCATTGATTAACGATGATTTTTACTTAATTCTACATGTTTCACCTCCAATCTTATTAAGTTTAACTTCCATATCCTGTAAATCTGCCAACGGCAGAACTTACGCTTTCATTTGTTACAGACCCAGGCTTCAAGAAGTACTTGTAATGCGTGCTTCTCTCCAACCTCTCACTCCAGCAGAAACCGAAAGCATCGAACTCCTTACCGCACCATTCATGACCGTAGTAGTATTCGCTGGCATGCACCTTCTGTTCCTTGCTGAGCTGCAAGAATAGTGCGCGACTCTTGCTAAGTTCCGTTGGGTTCTCCTTGAACTCCTTCTCGATTTGCTTACGCTTCTCGGTATATTCTGCCAGCTTCTGCTGGTACTCTTCCTCGCTATCGCAAAGATAATAGTCTGTGTCAGTCCAACGGCTATCCCAATAGGAATTGGAAGACTGATGTATATGATAAATATTCTTCATAATTGTATATTTTTATTAGAAGGTAGGCTGCCGTCTTTCCGGCTGCCAGATAAGAATAAGGTATCTAACTAGTGGGTGTCCTTACTACCCGTTATGTTAAACCTTACTTTTGCCTACCTTTATAATAAGTATATAAATCCATCATACTATTATAGAACCACTGCCATGCGACAATCTCCTTCTGCTCTTTGGTAATATCCAGGGCATCAGTAATCATCTTTCTGCGCCAGTTTATCAGTCTGTCACATGACTGGATGATTCTTGCAATCATCACATGGGCGACATTCTCCATCATTACCGCCTCGCCATTTACCATCTTCAGGGCGTACTTTTCTGCAGCATCGTGCCAAAGGTCGTAGGCGACTGAATCATTATTGAGCATCAGATAGAGTTCTTCCATATCAGCAGTTCTCTTGTACTGAACCATTTCCTTTACAACCATAGCTATCTCCTTTCCAATGTTAAGTCTATCACGTATGGAAGAGTATGCTGTGGCATTTCTCCTAAATTGATGCAGTTGACTCTACAGATACGTTTCATGGAAGCCTCTTCCTTTTCGATTACCTTGTTAATCAGTTTTGGAGAAATCTGTTCGGTCAACTCCACGTCGAAATACGAATAGTTATCGTCCATTGATACCCTTGTTGCGATAGCAACCAATCCGAAATCTGGGCTGAAGAACAGATACTTGCTGCCCGTAAAGATGGCATCTATTCTGTTCTTTGTATTTCCTGTCACTCTTATAACGTTCATAATTATTGTTCCATTAAATGTTTGACAAGTTCTTCTTTTGAAGAGAATATATCTCCAAGCCTTTTACTTACATAGTTTCTGTCTATATCTAGGATAACATAATTATTATTTAGTGCTGCTTTGAGACATCTTTCTATACGGTCGCGCTCACTGAAAGAATAATAATTTCGATAGCTTGTAGGGCACAAATTTGTACTCACTATATTGTATATTCTCTCTCCGATATCTCTAGAATGATAATCAACATAAAGCTTTTTGTCATCTTCATAGTCTGAAAGAGATATAAGGACAATTCTACCCGAAACAATTTTGTTGTCCCTCATAATGAAGACCTGCTGTCCGATAGCATACTTGCTCTGATATGTAGTAGCTAAATCGGAAAAGACTCGTCCACAATCCAGCTGGAAAACTGCATATAAAACGGTTCCATTATTGAAAGCTTCCAGGTAACGCTCTATCTTCTCGTTTTCTGTCGGCTCTCGTTCAGTGACGTTTCCATCGTCATCCGTAACCTCGACATCGTCATCAAAAGTGCCTTCATTCTCGTTCCAAATAGAAAATTGCTCTTTTAGAGCATTGTATTTCATTATTTCTGAAATACTGTTGATCTTGATACCTACATATCCATTTCCGAAATTCTTTGTATTCATATTAACCCTCCAGACTATTAATGTATTCCTTACGTGCCTTTACAAAAAGCTTCTTCTTTCTGTCATCTGAAAGAAACTCCTTAACGGTATATCCCAAAGCGATGATACCATTTTCAAACTCAAAGGTAAGGCCACACTCATGATTGCCAAATTCATATTTCAAGGCATCCACCAAATTCTCATCGCTGCTCAGAAACTCCTCTGATTCCTTAACGGAACGCTCACCGAATTCCAGAAATAAGTGGTAATCCTTTTTGAGGCAATAAGCACCGGCACCGATGGAACATATCTTTTCCAGGTCTTTCTTACTTGTGGTAAGACCCCATTCAGCCATCATTTCCTCAAACTGCTTATCGCCAAAGGCTGCTTTCATCGGGAGCTTATTAAACTCCTTTTGTTGCTTGGCTTTATAATCTACATATTTCATAACTCATTTGATTTATACGCTTATATTCTTACACATATTCCCTGGTCAACACCACCTCTGTTATAATAGCGGCTGCACGTAAAGCCAAGGCTAGTCAGCCAATCCGTAATAGCCGGATGGAATTTGTATGGAGCATAACAGTCTCTCCACCAATCCTTACTATCTGGGTCTGGAATTTTCCAATCATACGAAAAGTGTGCTGCGCCACCGATTAAAGCGTAATCATTTTGCATCAGGTTCTTCTTGATATAAGCAAGAAGCTTTTCCTTGTGTTCCTCAGTGAGTTGAGAAACTCTAGCTGCTCTGATTTCATCGATTAAACTCATACTCGTCTCCTCCTTTACATAAGAACTACAATGTAGCCTAATGCCTTGATAAGATTGAAATTTGAATTTCTCATAATTATTCCCTTTCTATTTTTTAAGATTAAAATTGTATAATAGTGCCAAATGGCTATCGTCTAACTCTCTCCAATCATCAACTGTATCAAGATAAGCCTTGACTTTTGAAAGCGAAATTGGAACCGTTAGATAAGCAGAACAAAATCTGCGAAGCATGTACTCAGAAAGCGTCTCAATAATTAATCCTCCTGGTCTAATTTATTGTACTCGTTATATTTAGTTTCTATATTATGCAAGAAACTTTTCATTTCAGACTGCAGCTTGTCTTGAAGGTCTTTATTAGACAGGAATGAGCCTAGAGCAATATAATACATAGCTTTGCAGTTTGCGCTGTCTATATCAATACTGGATGCTGCGTCTATTTCTGTTGTGAACTCAACGTTTCCCTGAAATCCGCATTTGCATTCATTATACACGACAGTCAACTCTCTGTTCTCATCGCAAGTTAAGGCAAACTTGACTTTTATCTGATTGCGAGAATCTTGAACGTTCACAAACTTCCAACCTGGGCATACGGAAATAATACTTTCTGCATGTTCACCAAATTGCTTAAACAAGTTCTTAACCTCATTTTCAATTTCGTTCTTTCTTAACTCGTTAGAAGTATTCATAATCTTTATAATTTTAATTGGTTCAACTTATAAGGTAGGCTCTGAATAGTCAAAACTACTACCTTTTATCTATATGCAAAGGTACGAAAATTTTCTGATATATGCAAATATACTAACGATTATTTTAGTTAAAAATACTAAATCGTAGTACTTTATAACTATCTGATTATCAGAATGGTGCATCTGCTTCTTCTGGCTTTTCGAAAGGCACCTGTACATCTTCGTTGATTAAATTCGTCTTGAAAAAATTTGTCGTATTTTTATTGAATCCCATAAAGAATTTGAATGTTCCGATATTACGTCCCTTGGCAACGTCTATCATAGCCGTTCCGTCAGTAGGATAATCGTCCTTATTATCAAATGGGGCAGGGTACGCTCTGTTGTAATACTCTGCTCGATAGACTAGGATGACAACATCGGCAGCTTCTCCTATCTGTCCACTATCGCGCAGTCGATTCAGATTCGGCTCCGGACAGTTACTATCTCTAGACAACTGACTTAGGGCGATGATCCATATGTTCAGTTCCTTTGCGAGGTTCTTGAATCTTCGTGCGGCATCACCCATAGCCTGCTCCCTGCTGAAACTCGTACTCCTAGAGTTTACGTTAAGAATCTGCAAGTAATCAACTACGGCTCCGTCTATGTCCTTCTGCATCTTAAGCATTCGGATGGAAAGAAGGATAGAATCTATATTTGACGTGCTCTTGTCATCAAAGAATAAATTCTCTCCGGGTAACTTGCCTCTAGCATCATCAATCATCCTTATCTCGCTTGGCGCCAGACTGCCCGAATAGAGGATATTGTTGGCCGGGATGTTCGTCTTGGCAGAAAGCAGACGTGCCGTAAGCTGCTCCTTCGTCATTTCCATAGAATAGAAAGCAACCTTTGCTCCGTTCTCGATGGCGTGTCTTGTCATGCAAAGTGCGAGGCTCGTCTTTCCCTGAGAAGTTTCACCGGCTACGATAATCAAGTCAGACTTCTGCAGACCTCCCTTTTCATCGAATCTCTCCATACCGGTCTTGGTTCCTGTTGTGACACCTCCAACGGTGGCATTCTTAACCATTATCTCATTTAGACTATTCATTGCATCATCGAGCGTGAACACTCCATCTGCTTTCTCAAATACTCCTCCGATACTTTCTATAGCCTCTTGGTGGGCATCTGCGGTCAGAATCTCTTCCGATAATCCAACCTTGGAAAGCTGCTGCCCGACAACCCAGAGTTTTCTTCTTCTACCAAGGTCCTGCAATCTGATGGCATGATATTCTACATGCGCAGATGATGCAATCTGTGCCGAAATGTTCATCAAGTCCAATGCTGTTACATTCGACTTCTGCTTACTGAGCTCGGCAGAAACAGATATGACATCTATCGGCATACCTTGCTTTCCCATATTATCAACAGCCTTCCATATATCCCTACACATGGGGTCGTAAAAACAGTCTTCATCTAGATACTGGCTTACTAGAGTGTATGCGGTAGGATCAACAAGAAGACTTCCGATAACATACTGCTCAGCCTTTGTGTCATTCACTAATGGCTGATTCTGATATGGTGATTGTGCTAAACTCATCTGAACGATACCTCCTCAAAACTTAAAATATCAAACATTTCGTGCATTCTATCTACAATTCTTGGGTCATCGTACTTCTGTCCGATGTCAATGGCCGTTAGGTTTGAGCTTATAATCGTGGGCAGCATCTGCTCATAGCGATAGTCCAACAACTCGTCAAATGGCTTGTAGTGCATTCCGTAAGTGACTATCTCCGTTGGCTCAGCACCCAAATCGTCAATCAAGAGAAACTTAGTGTTCATGATTGCTCTGAACTCGTTTATGTCTTCGTGAATCATGTAAGCCATATCTCTAGCCTTGACGAATCGCGGATATTTGTCACCCTCGCAATAGCTAATCTTGTTTGAGTCCACAAGATGAACTAGCAAATTTCGAATAGCCTTTAGCATTGTAGTCTTGCCGTTTCCAATACTGCCGGGCATAAACAGCCCGTAAAAGTTTGTCTCTATAGTAAGAAAATCCCCGACTTTCGATATTGCTTCCTTTAGCTCGTCAGTGAAGACGAACGTTCTTTTTCTTTTCTCTACCTCTCGTTTGTAGGCATAGTAAAGAAAGTTCTTGACTTCTCTATTTTCCAACGGCAACTCCAAACCCCGACCTATACGCTGATGTGTCTTTGTGGTCTGGAGCTTTCCATCCTGTCTTTGTATTGTTTCCATTGTCTGTTACGTTTTGTCTATGATTTTTCATTTCTGATACTATCTCGTTGTATTGAGAATCAATTTTGTTAACCGAAAAATTGTTCATTATCCAAGTCTTGTCGATACGACGTAGAAACTCTTCCAATGCCTTAAGCAAGCTCTCGTCATCTATCGGAAGCGGCACTGTTTTGTGACTTCTAGCAAAAGAAATCTTCTTTAGGATAGAGTTCATAGCCTTTGCATCCTTGGGTTGCCAATAATAGGCAGAGTCATAGAGTTCTTGGTAATACTTCTCGAATATTTGCCGTCCCTTGTGGCAGATGGTAAACTCTTTCGGTTTCGATTTCCTCGTGCGCGCGCTAGAAGGAGAAGATAATTTTATATTATCTTCCCGTTCCGTAGGAACGGAATATATATTCTTTGAAGGGTTTGGGGAACTTTCTTTGGACTCTGGCATTTGCTTAGCATTTGCTAGAGATTCGCTAGCATTTGCTAGAATATCTGTAGCATTTGCCAGAGAATTTGTAGCATTTGCTAGAGATTCGCTAGCATTTGCTTGGCATTTGCTAGAAGATTCCTTAGCATTTGCTACGAAATTTCTAGCCTTTGCTGCACCACCTGCACGACCGGCTCTAGCTCTAGCTTCGCTGACTTTTCTTGCCTGCTCGATGGTGTCTGAAAGTTCCTTAGAATAGAAATATTCTTCCTCAACCTCGAATAAATCAAAATCCTCAACTACAGATTGCACCACGGAAACATCAACACGCATCTCATAAGCTATCATAGAATAATCCTTTGACAGCTTATGATCCTCGTCTTCCTCCAATAGTTGCATAAGAGCAACGTAGATGCCGTAGGCAGCTATGCCGTGCTTCACCCTTGCTCTCATTACTTCTGGAGAATCACTATTTCTGATGCAATTATATTTCATAATCTTATTGGTTCAAGTCCTCGTTCTTAATGAAGCATATCTTACCTCGCTTTATACTATTTGCCAGGGAGTCAACTTCTGTCTGTAACTTACTGTAAACAGCACTTTGCTGCTTAGAGATAAAATTGTGGATAGAAGCCATCCCCTCCAAAATCTTAAACTCACGATACAACACACCTGCCGACTTGAACTGTTTGTCCAAGCCTACCAAGAACGTTCTGTAGTCCTTGATTCCTTCAAAATCTCTTAGAAATTCTGTCTCTTCCATATTGTATAATATTTTATTTATAACTATATTGTTTCTCCTTAATGCAAAATTACGAATTTTATTCGATATATGTAAAAGAATTAACTTAAATATTCAAAAATACCAAAATATATTTAGATATATATTTGGCTATCTCATTTTTTTTTAGTACTTTTGCAGTATGTTTTTTCCATTATATTCTGTAAAAGAATATTGTATGGGTTTCTCTTTAGCCTGCTGGCGAGCAGGCTTTTTTTATTGGGATTTATTTGGCAATTTGAAAATAATTCATTACCTTTGCAAACAAATCCCTTTAAAGTATAATCTTTATAGGATTTTAATTGGTTCAAGTCCTCGGTGTTGTGAAACACTGGGGACTTATATTTTTTACAGATTAACGGTGATACCTTTCTCATAACTCAGTCTCTTTACTTCATTAGTATAATACTTAATCATTTTCTCCAACTCATCGTCATCCCATTTCTTGATGGAGTGAGCACGCTCTCGCAGGGTGGAAAATCGGGAAACACCAATCTTCTTTATCAGATTCTCCTGGTAGTATATAAGATGGTCTGACTTCACTCTGTTGCACCCGATACATTCTGCATTGCAGTTATCTTCATCAAATCGGGTGGCCATGTTGGAACGTCCGAAGAAATGACCGCAATCAAGCTCTCTGTACGGCTTTATCTTTCCGCAGCTGATACATTGTCCCATGCCGCTTGGCATGCAGTCTCTCAGACGTATATACAATGCAAACACCTTGTCTAGTCTCTTGACCAAATCAGGCTTACTCTTCTTTCTCTTTTTGGGAGCAGAAGGAGATTTCTTCTTTTTCTTATAAATTGGAAACATTTCTTTTGAATTTACATGTAACATATTTGTCCGTCATGTTCGCAAAATCAACACATAAACGGCAAGCTAAACTTCCTACATAAATTGGTTCTTGTGTAAATACTCCCTTTCTGCAATGCGGACAGAGAGTTAAATACTCAGTTCCTAATGCGGAATCTCTTTGCTTATATTCAATAAGCTCATTTAGAACGCTCATCTTAGTACGACATTAGTTAATTGTGTTCCTCTGGAATACACCGCCCATTTCGTGGTTCCTGGAGGTCTGCTAATAAAGAGGTCTGCGACATTTCCGAACCGGCTATAGTTTCCCGACAAGTCAACTATCCACCCATCCTTGCCTTCAAAAGGTCTGATAGCGCGACCTACCATCTGGTAGTAGAGCCCGAGAGATTTCGTCGGGCGTGCCAAGACAACGGTGTCTAAGGCTGGATAATCGAATCCCGTAGTCAGTACACCAACGTTGGCAACAACCTTTATTTCTCTCCTCTTGAATCCTTCGAGAATGGCTTCACGCTCCTTTTTGGGTGTCTCTCCTGTCACGATGGCGGCATTGACTCCGAGTGATTGGAGTTTATCAACCAGCTGCCTGGCCTCCCTTGTGAAAGCGGTAAATACAAGTACTCCCTTTCTAGGAATGCCGCTTTTAGGCTGCAGAACCTTGACTACTGTGTTTGATAACTTATCGTAGAATCCGCTACGCTCATACTCTGCGAGGAGACTTCTTTCATCATAATCTGCACCGGTGGAGTTGCTTCTGACTCTTCTTAAATCCAATGTCGTCAAATCGTAATAATGCAAGTCTGCGAGATAACCTTTAGAAAGTAGTTCTCCAATCTGACAACAATAGATGACCTTTGAAAATATTCTAGGTCTTACTCTCGTGAGGAACTTCAAGATGGAACCTCCTTCGGCACGATCAAGACGGTATGGCGTGGCTGTTAATCCAACAACCTGTCTGTTCTTCGCTTCTATGAACTCCTTGTACTGCCCAGCTTTAGAGTTTACGTAATGACATTCGTCAATTATGATGTTCTTGAAACAATCGAAGTCTGACATATGGTTCATTACGCTTCCGATGGTGGCAAAGGTTATTCTGTTTATGTCCTTACATCCTACAGAGGCACTATAGCAACCGCAATCGAAGATACCATAGCTTTGCAGTTTGGCAAAGTTCTGCTGAAGAATTTCCTTACTAGGTTGAAATACTAACAGCGGCCCTTCCAGACGAGAGGCGATATCTGCTATCACCAAGCTCTTTCCTGCACCCGTAGGCAGGATAACCAATCCGTTCTTGTCAGCCTTGCTAGTGAACAGCCTTACGGCTGCATCACTAGCTTGCTTTTGATAATTTCTAAGAGTGTACTTCATTACTCGCCGAATGGTAATTCATCATCGTCATCATCTGAAGACTGCTCTGGCTGAGCTTCTTCTTTTGGCTGCTCCTCTTCTGGGAACTCCAATCCGAAGACATCTTTCATGCTCTCACGATTCTTGACCTCATTTGCCCAAATCTCAGAACGGTCCGGGATAGCATAAGCCTTTGCAAGTAAGAACTTCTCGGTATTTGCATCCCAATTATATACGAGATAGTAACCTGCCAATGCAATACAGAACACGTTCTTCGACTTAAGACGCATATCAACAGTTCCCTGGCGCACTTCAGCGGCGTACTTGGCTACTTCCATAAGAACAGAAGCATAAGCCTCTTCTGCATCCTTCTTCATCTTCTTGGCTTTTTCCAAAGCCTCCTCCAACTCCAGCTTGCGAGCTGGCACAACGTTCTCTTCGAGTGTGCAATACTCCTCTCTGATGTTCTTCTTCTCGAACTCATCGAGGAAACGTGTAACCAACTCATTGTCAGGGAAGGTCGCCGTGAAGTGCTTTCCGACAAACTTAAGGATGTCTGCCTTATTCTTCAAAGGCTTCTCTCCGCAAAGGTTCTCCTCGGTCAAAGCAAGGAAGTCCAACTCCATTGGGAACATGTCTTTTACACCTTCCTCCAATACAAACTCAATGTTCTCAGGAACATAATTTTTCAAATCTGATTTCATAATTATAAATACTTTTCATATAATGCTATCTGTTTCTGAGCTTCAAGCAAGGCTGCTTCTTCATTAGGTTCGGGTATATACAACCCTGCAACCATACTTGAATAGTTCCGAAACTTCTCAATAGCGTCTGTTAATTCTTTTGTGTCAAGGTCAGCCGTGCTTCTCCAATAAGTTACAGGCTGTCCTCTTCTGTTTGTTCTCTGCTTCGCAAAGATTTCTCTGTTCACTATCTGCTTGAAAATGTTATACTTCACATATTCTTCATCGTAGCCGAACTCTGATGCGAAATACTGAAGGCACACATGCAGATAGCTGTTTTGGGCGAGGGAACGTGGACGGTGCTTTTTCTTCACCTCCACGATAAAACCCTTTCCGCTTTTCAGGGCATCCATGTAAAGGCCATTGCAATAGTCCTTGTAGTCTGCCCTGTCCTTGTCATTGTTGAGATTGAAAATCATAACTAGAATGGCAAATCATCATCTTTGCCCGGCTGCGGTGCCGGTGACTGAACTCCTTGTGGCTGCGGTGGTGGAGGAGCTTGCTGCTGCGTCTGGCCACCTCTCTGATACTTTTCTATCTTATAACCCGAAATGGTATTGAAATACTTTACCGGGTCATTTGCACTCTTCTGATACTTGGTACCTTGAAGAGCAAAAGATATAGTAACAATCTCGCCAACTGCAAAATCAGCAGGATCATCCACGTGCTTTCCGCTGAACTCAAAACTTGGGTAGTTCTCGTACACCTCTCCGAAGTTCGAGTGTGTACAGTTAAGAACCACAACTCTCTTTTTGAACGGCTCTCCGCCGCTCTTGCTTGGTATTTCCTCGACATTGCCGATAAGTAATACCCTTCCTGTCATTGTATTAGCCATCTGATTCTGTTAATGGTAAATATGGTAATAATTCTCTCATTTCTACCCATTTGAGGAAGTTACGCAATAATGTATGGTTTTTGTCTTCCATCCCCGGGTATCTGTAACAAGTGATTGCTGGCTCATAAGGAGTAAGCTTGAGACCTCTCACGTCTCCCTTGTGCTTATCCTTATTGTAGCCCTCAAAGACAAACAAGTCAAAATGGAACACGTCAGCTTCAAACAATTCTAGGTAAAGCTGCCATTGGCAGCTATCTATATAGTCTTTGTCTGATACCGGTCCGTACTTAGTCTTGATGTCTCTTATCTCTAGTCCGTCAATCATATCGGCACATCCCGTGATAACGGCATCGCCGAAATCCTTGTATTCACGAACCTCATGAAAGGCGCCAGGATGCTCATTCCTGTATTTCAAAGCAACCTTACATTGTGGAATGTCGAGAATCGCTTCACCTTCATCAAAGACGAACCTTCTTCCTTTCGGAACGGGTTCTGTCTTATCTTTCTTATAATAGGTGAAATGACGAACACCTTCCGGCTCCTTGAAGCAATGGGGACTGCCAGTCTCCACGATGGAGTGAAAGGCAGTTCCTATTCTTGTGTAATCGTTGCCCTCAAACTTCTTAGTGATATTGTCTATAACGTCCTGCTCTGTAACATAAGCATATTCGCCAGACATATACCGTCTGAAGCTCTCTAGCTGGGTAACTCTAATCAAAGGCTTCATCATGCTGCATCCTCGTGCTTGACGAACTTCTTGCCCTTCTTGTCAAAGTCAATGCCTTTGACAGCAAGTTCCTTGATCATCTGATTCATGAATGCCTTCTGATGAATCTTGTTCAATCCGTGGGCAACCTCGATGAGAGCATTTGCATCATCTACAGTCTCCACGGCTGCAAGCTTCTTTCGGGCATCATCAACGGCTTCCTGCGCCTTAGCCTGAGCATCTGACTTATTCACGATGGCTTTCTTCACCTTCTTGATGATGTCTGCCATGCAAGTGTCAAACTCCTCTGTTCCGTAAGCTGGAATCCAAGTGTCCTGCAGGTCTGCAACATTCTTACCAACACGATTGTCCTGTGGCTCGAACTTGATGACGCGATTGCCGTTCTCCTTGCAGATGTAACCTACCTGGTCCGCAATACGGATGAGCAAGTCCTTGCTCTGTCCTGTACAGTCTGGAGAATGCTTGATGTAATCTCCTTCCTGTGTCTCCTTGTCGTGACAGATGAAGATGATATCGGAGTTGTTTGAACGGAGAATGCCGACAAACTGCTTGAACAATTCTCCCATCACGCCATATCGCTTCAATGAGTTAGTTCCCAGCTTATGGTCTTGCTGAATAGCAAAAGCGTTGAGATAGTCATCGAGCATAGCCTTGGCTGTGTCTACTACGATGGTCTTACACTCACTGATCAATCCTGGCTTCCAAACCTGCTTGCCATCCTCAACAACATAGGAACCGATAACCTCAGCATTGTAGATGTCTTCCCAGCGTGAAGCCGTGACAACAATGTCTGGACGCTGAACGGCACGGTCAAAGCCTCGGTCGGTGTCGATGAGTAAAGGACTGTTGGCTGTAGTAGCCAAAGATGTCTTACCGGTACCTGGAGTACCATAAAGTACGATAATCACTGGACGCTCTGTAACAACGTCATTCTTTCTAATAATTGGCATAAACTAATATTTAATTGTTAAACAAATTGTTCTTATTTGCATAGGTGATAAACTCAGAGAGCTTATGTATTCCTAGTTTCACATACACAGACTTTACGTGCTGATGTATCGTGTTCGGGGAGTTGAATAGCTCGGCTGCCGCCTCCTGCTCGCTTCGTCCCTCATAAAGCAGTTTCATCACGCGCAACTCCGCAGTAGAAAGATTAGCATTAAACCTTAGCATACATACGATACCTTCATAAGGACATTCACCACGCATTGGGCATTCGACCTTCTCGAAGTTGAACCTTCCATCCTTGTCAACATCGACGACATCAAAAGCCGTAGTGTCGAGTCGACAAAAGTTGCATTTGCAAAATCGACGCATCATGAGATACTGATAATAACTCTCGTTAGGTGCGCTCTTAGAGTAAATCTTCTCCAACGCCTTGTATGCTTCCGGATAGCAAGCGCGAACCTTTTCCAGGATGTATTTCACCAGCTCTGTATGTGTCTCATCGACCATGAAGTTCTTTCCGTCTGACGTCTTACACCATAGCTCATCCTCGAACATATAGAACTCTAATCCTTCCATAAGTCCTCCTCGCTAATGCCTGTTAGCTCACACAATACTTCTACATGGATGTGCTGCTGTGGCTTCATACCATATAGAACCCAATTCCTAACTGTCTGCTCGGTAACCTTGCAGCGTCTAGCGACTTCCGTGATGAAGTCGTATCGCGGGGCACTTCTCATCGGTAACCCCTGATAAAAACCTTTTAAGGTCATTTTTTGAGATTTTTCCTCAAAAGTGTTTGATGTTTGAATATTTTCCATTATCTTTGCACTATGTTTTATATCTTTATGCAAAGATACAAATATATTCTGATATATGCAAATATATCGAAAAGATTTAGTCAAAATTAACAAATTTATACAGATATGTTCAAATATAAAGAATTTAGAAGAGCTCACGGACTATTTCAGTCTAAGCTTGCAGAAATTATGGGAATTTCCCAATCTAACATTTCGAGATACGAAACAGAGGGTATTGATCCTACACCTGCGCAGTTTCAGAAACTATACGATGAGTATGGAGAAGAAAACGTCAAGGCTTTCGAGGTAGAACCTTCTCAACTCGTTAATGCAGAGAATAATGTAAACAGTGGCTCTGGAAATCAGAACAACGGAATCCAAAGTAATGCTGATTTAGTAGAAATTATAAAGAGGCAGACTGAGATGATAGCAAAGCATATCGAAAAACAAGATGATATAAATGTACGTCTCATGAATCTTCTTGAAAAATTAACTTTGAAATGAAACTGAATATTCCCGATTGTGCCCTGGATATTAGCGACAGGTTCTTCAAAGCACTTGATGTTCTCAAAGAACAGAGAAAAATTAAAGGCTTACAGACTTTTACAAAAGAGTTTGGTTTGAACTATGGTAACATGAATACTCTAAAGCATAACAGAGATAAGCGTACTTTTCGTATAGAGTATCTTGCTTACCTCGCTGAAGGGTATGGTGTATCATGCGAGTGGCTACTGCTTGGAACCGGTCCCATGTTTACACAAACGTGTTCCAAAAGCGAAGAATCTCAGAACCTTTGAAACGCTGTCCGTGAACTTTTTGCATAGACTTTATATATCCTGCGTTCACATAGGAGCGCAGGGTGTTGCGATGTATACCCAACAGTTTGCAGGTTTCCGATATGGTATATCGCGAAGTTGGACTTATGTTTGGCTGAACTGATGTTACCATGTTAAATAGTTTAAATGCGTGCTAGAATAAAGGATTTCTTTATATCTTTGCACTAAGTTATAAATTCAAATGCAAAGATAAATGAAAAAAATGATATATCAAAATATATGTGGATATATTTAAATATAATTAATATTTCCGCATATTGTGTAACTCGAAAAAAAATGGCATGCTTGCAAATAGCTTGCAAATTAAAAATCGGGTCTCTGTAATTAATTGAGGCTAAGATAGTTATATCGAAAAGCTTCACATCTGGAAAGCGTGTAACCGGCAAAACCGGTTCGGGGGTTCGAATCCCCCTCTTTCCGCTTTTATATATATAATAAGGTATATGAAGAAAAATACAGCTATTGCACGTTTTGCAATATTGGTTTTCACATGGATGTGTTCTCTGCCTATGATGGCTCAAGAAGAGAACATGGGATTTCATCAAGCTCTTAAGACAAAGTTTATAGAGGGTAATGCGGGATTTATGTCTCTCGTTGCCATCGCCCTCATCGTGGGTATGGCTTTCTGTATCGAGCGCATTATCTATCTGAGTCTCTCTGAAATCAACGCCAAGAAGTTGATGCAGGATATCGACCAGAAGGTGTCGGCGGGAGATGTGGAAGGGGCTAAGACGCTCTGCCGGAATACACGCGGACCGGTGGCTTCTATCTGCTACCAGGGATTGATGCATATCGGCGAGAGTCTTGATGACATCGAGCGCTCGGTGGGCGGATATGGTACCGTTCAGGAGGCTAACCTGGAGAAGGGATGCTCCTGGATTAAACTCTTTATCGCTATGGCGCCATCGCTCGGATTCCTCGGAACCGTGATCGGTATGGTCATGTCGTTCGACCAGATTCAGCAGGCGGGCGATATCAGTCCTACTATCGTTGCTTCGGGTATGAAAGTGGCGCTCATCACTACCATCTTCGGTATCATCGTAGCCCTCATCCTTCAGGTTTTCTATAACTACATCCTTTCTAAGGTGGAGCACCTGACAAGCCAGATGGAGGAGTCGGCGGTTACTTTAATGGATATTATTGCCAAGAATAAATAAATGAAGAGAGAAATGGTTAAATTTCAATTTTCAAAGCAGAAGACGAAGTCGGCCGAAAAGATATCGCAGCAGGTGTTCTATATCATGATAGGACTGGCGGTGCTGGTTTTCGGTCTGTTCTTTTTGGTAGGCTACGATTTGCCTTTCGAAGAGAACCCCGACTTTAATGCGCCTCTCTTTACCGATGTGCTCATCCTGCTGATGTGGCTCTTCCTGATAGGAGGTGTGGGTCTGGCAGTCTTTTCGATGATCAGAGATTATCGCAGCAGCAAGTCGGAGGCTGTAGTGAATGGCATTCCCGTGCGTCGCATCTTCCGCATCACATGGATCGGAACTTTGGCAGTTTTGCTGCTTACCTTCCTTTTGGGCGGTTCTGCTCCGATGCTCATCAATGGCGAGAATTATGCCGACTGGCTCTGGCTCAAGCTTTCAGATATGTTTGTCATCACATCGCTCCTGATGCTGCTGGCAGGAATCGGTGCCGTCTGTTTCGGTGCCACACGTTATATTCGGAAGAAAAACTAAAGAGAGTGCTTTGGGCTCTCTATTCTATAAATAAGGATTAAATATGCTGATTAGAAGGAAGCAACACGAAACCCCGGGACTGAATACCACATCTACAGCCGACATCTCGTTCATGCTGTTGATATTCTTCCTTGTCACCACATCAATGGATGTGGATAAGGGACTGTTGCGCCAACTCCCTTCACCTGAACCGCAGAAGAAGGAGCAGCAGCAGACGGTGGTAGACAAGGCTAACCTGATGGCGCTGCGCTTGACAGCTGGCGATACGCTTTTGGTTAATGACAAGCCGATGCAGGTGAGCCTGCTCAAGGAAGAAACCATCCGCTTTGTACACCGCCTGGGCAAGAAACATCTCATCTCTATTGAGAGTGAGCGCGATGCCGACTATAATCTCTATTTCCAGATGCAGAATCAGCTGATGGAAGCATATAGCCAGCTACGCAACGAAACAGCCCAGAAGAAATATCACAGGGATTATGCCCTCTTGAACAATGACCAGAAAGAACAGGTGCGCAACATCTGTCCGCAGCGCATCACAGAGTCGTATGCCAACGCAATGACTCAAACCGACCAGCGTGTTGATGCCAATGCTGAAGAAAAGCAAGGGGAAGAAAATTCGACAGAAACAGCTACAGAACAGCAGAAAGGAGGTAAACAATGATGAATTTTCATAAGAAATCGCATGAAGTGCCAGGGTTGAATACATCTTCTCTGCCAGACCTGATTTTCTCCGTACTGTTCTTCTTTATGATTGTTACCCACATGCGCCAGGTTACCTTGAAGGTAGACTGTCGTTTGCCACAAGGCAAGGAACTCACCCGCCTGACCAAGAAATCGGCGGTGAGCCATATCTATATAGGTAAGCCAACCAAAGAGATGCAGGCAAAGTATGGTACCGGTACCCAGATCCAGTTGAATGACAAGTTTGCTTCGGCTCCCGAAGTGATGGATTACATTTCGGCAGAAAAGAAGCGTATGTCGCCGGAAGACCAGAAGCTGATGACCGTATCAATCAAAGCAGATCAGGAAACCAAGATGGGTGTGATAACCGACGTAAAGCAGGCTTTGCGCCAGGCAAAAGCACTAAAAATCAGTTATTCTGCCACAGAAAAAGGAAAATAATATTAATTTATCATGTTTTTCTCTTAAAAAGTTGCTTTTATTAATTTTTTGTATTATCTTTGCAACCAAATTATTAGTATTATGTCAAAACAAATTTTAGATTCATTAGATAGGCAGATTCTGAAGCTGATTTCTCAGGATGCCCGTATTCCATTTTTGGAAGTGGCACGCGCTTGCAATGTGAGCGGTGCTGCCATTCATCAGCGTGTTGCTAAACTTACAAATCTTGGTATCATCAAGGGTTCACAATTCATCATTGACCCAGAAAAGATAGGTTACGAAACTTGTGCTTATATGGGACTCTATCTGAAGGAGCCTGAGAAGTTTGACCAGGTTGTAGAGGAGTTGAAGAAGATTCCTGAGGTTGTAGAGTGTCACTATACTACAGGTGGTTTTGATATGTTTATCAAGATTTATGCGCTGAACAACCACCATCTCCTGGAAATCATCCATGATAAGTTGCAGCCACTGGGATTGTCTCGCAGCGAGACCATCATCTCTTTCAATGCATCTATCAATCGTCAGCTTTCTATGCAGGATCTCAAGAGTTTCAACGATGATGAAGAGGAAACTGATGAGGAGGCTGCAGCAGAGAAATAAGATATAAAAAGAAAAAAAGCAGTAGCTCCCTGCGGGATTACTGCTTTCTATAAAGGGTGAGGAATGTGAACGGTAAGCCGTTTTCATTCCTCATTTCTTTTTCTGTCACTTCCCATTCTGCCGGATTGATTTCCGGAAAGAAGGTATCGGCATGTTCAGGCTCCTTTTCTACGATTGTGAGATAAAGCTTGTCTGCAAAAGGCAAAGCCTGTTCATATATGCTGGCTCCTCCTATGATGAAACATTCATCTGATGCTTCTTTGTTTCCAACCGTTTTTTTGTTTCCAACAGATTCTTTGTTTCCAACCTCTTCTTTCCTTGCTGCCAGCGCTTCTTCCAGAGAGGTGTATACTTCGCACCCTGTTATCTGCTCTTTTGTCTTCGAGATAACAATATTACGGCGGTTGGGCAAGGCTCCGTTAGGCAGCGACTCAAATGTCTTCCTGCCCATGATGATCGTATGTCCAGTTGTGAGCATACGAAATCGGGACATGTCTGATGGGATGGCATAGAGCAACCGGTTCTTGTACCCGATAGCTCTATGCACTTTTGATATACAGGCGATGATGCTGAGCATTTTTTATTTTAATGTTGAATGTTGAGTGTTGAATGTTGAATTATTCATTCTTGCTGTAATCTGTTAACTATAAACTATTAACTATAAACAGCTCTCCCGTCCCATGGCTGCTCTTGATCTTCCACTCCTGCGGATAGAGGTTGTTGGCACGGTTGCCGATGTTCTTTTCCCAGCCTATCGGAACCTGTCTGTAGGTTACCAGTACATAACCCTTAGGCGTATCGGCGGGTAGATTAACAGCCTCCTTGCGAAGGTAGCGGATGGCATCTTCGTAGGATAACTCCACCTGTGGGAAGTGATCTTTGTTGAGCATCGTAGAGAGAGCGAGAGCCTGGTCGGGAATGAGACCCTTTCCCTTGTCTGTTCCCAGTTTCACACCTGCATGCAGCACCTTCAGGTTCTTTTTAGCCTGGTCGTAGATGTCTTTCCATCTGCCCGGAATGGCGTAAACCGTCTCGTTGCTTTCTGCAGGCATCCATTCCGTATCAGCCTTCAGCCAGCCGTCCGGAATCTCCGGTCCCTTTCCTTTAGCCACCTTCTTGTCTTTCTTTTTCTTATCCTTCCTGTTCTCCTTGGCTGAAGAACCTGCTTCCCATTCGCCCTCTTTCTTCAGAATCGCCATAAACAGACCTTCGCCTCGCGAAACACCAGGAATGAACCGGTAAACCGGGAAGTCGCTGCCCGTGAGGTTGCGGGTGATGTTCCATGCATCTTCTACACCCTCCAGTGCCATCACTTCAGCGCCAAGTTCTTCGCATATCCAGTCCACGTTCTCCTCATCTTCGTGCGCATTGAAGGTGCAGGTAGAGTAAATCAGGATACCGCCTGGCTTCAGACAGTTCCAGATATCCGATACGATTTCGCGCTGCAGCTGCCAGCAGTTGTTCACATTCTGGGTACTCCATTCGCCGATAGCCCCTTCATCTTTGCGGAACATTCCTTCGCCGGAGCAGGGAACATCGGTAAGAATCACATCAAACTGCAATTTCGATTTCTTGTAATCGCGGGGATAGTTGTTGGTAACAATCATATCCGGATGACCGAACTTCTGTACGTTTTCGGCAAGAATCTGCGAGCGGGTGCGCATCGGTTCGTTGCTGAAGAGCAGACTTCCTTCCGGCAAGGCAGCTCTTACGGCAGTCGACTTTCCGCCAGGGGCAGCACAGAGATCCAGCATCATCACCGGTTCTTTTACGTACTGTCGGATAGCCATATCAACAAACATGGATGAGGCTTCCTGTACATAATATAAGCCGGCATGCAGCAGCGGATCGAAGGTGAATCCGGGACGCGTAGAGAGATAACGTCCGGTTTCCGGACACCAGGGAACCGGTTCGCCATCAGCATCCTTGCATTTAAAAGGATTGATGCGGATACTGGTTGGTGCCTCCTCTTCGAGGATAGCATGCTCCAGACGCTGATACAGCTTTTCGCCCATCAGTGCCTGCGTATATGTTCTGAAATCTTCAGGTAATGTCTTCATTCTGTCTCTTTTTCTTTAATTTATTTGCAAAAATAAGAAAAATTTCGTTTCTTTGCAACTAAATTGCGAAGAGATGCGTCTAAGAAGCAGAAATTTATGAAATAACAAGGTAAAAACAATAAAAAAATAATGATATGAAGAAAGCAATATTGGCATTAGCGCTCGTTATGAGCATCGGAGCCACCCAAGTGTCTTTGGCGTCTTCTGCTCCAAAACATCGTTATCATCCAACTACCCAACAGGTAGATTCAAAGGCTGCTCCTGCATCTGCCGCACAGTCATCTGCTTCGAAGGATAAAGACGACGAGGCGTTGGAGGCTTATTCTGATACAACCAGTACAGATTCGGCTAACTATGATGATTATGATGAGAATGATAATAGGTCTGTTCATTCTAGATACAGTTTAGACAACTATGATGATCCGTTCGATTTCATCGGTTCGGTATTTGGTGGCGGAGCGCTGGCTGTTATGATCATTTTCTGTATCATCTTCGGTCTGCTGTTTGTCTTTGCTCCGCTGATCATCGTATTTCTGGTTATCAGATATCTGATTCACCGCCACAACGACCGGATGAAACTGGCTGAGATGGCGATGGAGAAGGGCATCAATGTTCCGGAAAGCGACCGGCCGATAGACAAGCAGAGCGATGAGTATCTCGTGAAACGGGGATTGAGAAATGCCTTTCTGGGAGCCGGCTTGTGTGCCATGTTTGCCTGGTGGGATGCTGATTTCCTGGCTGGCATCGGAGCTTTGGTCTTCTTCTATGGCATCGGTCAGACCGTTATCGGCTCGCTTCCTGCCATCAAAGACTGGTGGAAGAACCGTCATGGCGATCAGGGCACGGGATATAATGGAACTCCGGTCTAGCAGCCGACATTCAATATATAATGGCTTCTCAATAGGAGGGGAAGTCACAAGGAAAAGAACAACAATTATTAGTTAATATATATAAGGTGGAAAAGTTATCCGATATCTCTCTCGTCACGAAGGTGGTGATGCTTCATGACAGCAAGTCGTTCGACCTGCTGGTCAGGAAGTATCAGTCACCCATTCGTGGGTTCTTCCTGCGGCAGACGCTGGGGGATGCGCAGCTGAGTGACGACTTGGCTCAGGATACCTTTGTCAAGGCATATACCCATCTGTCCGGTTTCAGGGGTACAGCCTCTTTCTCCACCTGGCTCTACCGCATCGCCTATAATGTATGGTATGATTATACCCGCAGCCATAAGGAGACGCAGGACATCGATACGCCTGCCGTTTCCGGTAAGAATGCACAGGTTGCCAATGCCGGATTGAAGATGGATTTGCTCAAGGCATTACAGATATTGAATGAAAATGAACGTACATGCATCACGCTGCAGCTGATGGATGGACTCTCTATAGATAAGATTGCAGAGGTGACGGGAATGGCGCAAGGCACCATTAAGTCGCATCTCTCTCGAGGAAAACAGAAACTTGCAAGTTACTTAAAACAGAATGGTTATGACCGATAAGATAAATGATAAGAAGTTGGAGAGCATAAAAGGGGAACCATTGAACCCTCAGGATGAAGAACTCTTGCAGATGTTCTTTTCCGATTGCCAGATGTCTGAGATTCCTGATGACGGATTCTCCGACAGGGTGATGCAGGCATTGCCGGCTTTACCCGAAACTGATACTGCGATGTCGCTGGTTAAGCGCCAGCGCCTGGAACATTTATGGACGGCTGCCTGTGTGGCAGCAGGCATCATCATAGCGGTGGTCTGTCAGGGATGGGAGCAGATTCAGGGATGGCTTTTCTCTATGAAGATAGATTTCCTCCTTTCCGGTTCGCGTGCTCTTACGCATGTGGCAGATTCCATCGCCCACTCTCAGAATCTCCTGATGGTGCTGGCTGGCATCGTTGTCCTCATCATGGTTTGGGGATATAATGAACTGGCTGATGCACGTCAGTAGGCTTCTTCCCTGATATCAATTGTATGAATGATCAGCTCTTTCTATTAGCAGAATAGTTTTTAGTGCTAATAGAAAGAGTTTTTTATTACTATAAATATCATCTTTATGCTCTTGAAATCTCCGTTCAAAGCTTTTGAATGTCCGTTCAGTGTCTTTGAACGGACATTCAATGACTTTGAACGGACATTCAATGTCTTTGAACGAAGATTTTATATTGCTGAATATAGAAAAACAAATAGGTGCTGCTACTTTTTCAGTAGAGCACCTATGCTTATGATATCGGTTTCTAAAACAATTTATAGGTAGTGCGTAGCACTTTGAACTCGGTTCGGCGGTTCAGCTGGTTGCAGATTTCCTGATGCTCCTTGCTCTGCTTCAGGATAAATTCTTCGTTGAGCACATCGCCTTCCTTGAGCCAAGGATACTTCTCGGTGAGTTTCTTGCGCACATTCTTCGGCTTCTCCTTGCCGTAGCCCACAGGGGTGAGGCGCTCTTTCTCTATGCCGTGTTTTATCAGGTAGTCTACTACCGATTGGGCGCGGCGCTGAGACAGATGCTTGTTATATTCGCTGTTTCCCTTGTAGTCGCAATGGGCGCTGAGTTCGATGGTAACGTGCGGGTTCTCTTTCAGCAGCGTTACCAGCTGGTCAAGGGCTGTTGTACTGGCTTCGGTAAGGGTTGCCTTGTCGAAATCGTAGAAGATGTTGTCGATGAGTACAGGGGCTGTGATGGAAGCCAGCGGGAACTGGAGCACGTATTCCTTGCTCTCTTTAGCCGAATCAACCCGAAGTTCTTCCTTGTGGTTGAGGTAGCCTTTGCAGGATGCCATCACCAGGTAGTCGACATGCGGATTGATAGGGAGGACAAACGAACCGTCGCCCTTGACGGATAGTTTCCTGTTCGTTCCGTCGTTGCCTACGATTCTCACCTCTGCGGCAGGCAGTTCATAACCGTCTTTCTCGTAAACCCATCCCTTCATTGTGGTAACAATCTCCGGATTCTCGAAGGAGTAGATATGATCGTAGCCTCTTCCGTCTTTTCTGTTAGAGCAGAAGAAACCCTGGTTGTGGAGACCCTCGAAAGTCATTCCGAAGTCATCGGCTTCTGTATTCAGCGGATAGCCGGGGTGGGTGAGTTCATATTTCCGGGTGATGGAATTTACTTTGGCGATATAGATGTCGAGTCCGCCCATTCCCACATGACCGTTGCTGCTGAAGTAGAAGTCGCCGTTAGGACGGAAGGTAGGGAACATCTCATCGCCTGGGGTGTTGATAGGTTCGCCCAGGTTCTCTACGCCGCCCAGTCCGGCAGAAGTGATGCGCACTCGCCAGATGTCGAGACCGCCCTTACCGCCAGGCATATCTGATACGAAATAGAGCCATTCGCCATCAGGGGAGATGGCTGGATGGGCAAAACAACTGAGTGTATCTTTGCTGATTTCCAGATTCGACGGCTTGCTCCAGGCTGCATCCGAGCGGTTGGAGGTTACTATCTGGGCTAAGCGGGGCGAAGTGGGATCGGTAGCACACTGGGTGAGGTACATCTGCTTGCCGTCTGGGGTAAAGCAGCATGCGCCCTCTTCGTAGTCGGTGTTGAGACCGGTTCCGATGGCTTCCGGCTTGCTCCATTTGCCTTTGTCGTTCTTTTCAGAGAAGAAGATGTCGGCAGATTTCGTTCCCGTCACTCCGTTCAGGTCGCTGCCCTGGGCTTCGTTGCGGGTTGAGGTGAAATAGAGCTGACTGTAGTCATCGCTGAGGAACATCGGCGAATAGTCGTCTCTTCGGGAGTTGAAAACATCCATCCGCTTTACCTTGTACCGGCTTCCTTCCTTCTTCCAGACTGGGGCTTTTCGTGCCGATTCGAGTCCGTTCTTTACCAGCACGTTGTCGGGCATGGAATCGAGCAGGAATTCGAATTCCTTGGCAGCCTGCCTGTAACTTCCGTTCTTCAGGAGCAGCCGGGCGTAAGCCAGGCGGTCGTTGAGGTCTGCCTGCTTGTATCGGATGGCATTGCTGTAGGCTGCCAGTGCCTTCGGCGTACTGTTGATTTTATCATAGCAGCGTGCCATCTTCAGAGCCACCTTGCCCCGGGCAGCCCGCTCTTTGGTAGGTGTTTTGGTGTACACCTTTTTATATTGGGTTGCCGCATCGTAGTATTCGCCTAAAGAAAGATGCTTGTCTGCTTTCTTCAGGTTCTGTTCAATGCCGCAACTTATCAGAAAGAGGCAGCTGATTGCTGTTATGATTTGATAAAATCTTATTTGTTTCATATTGAATTACATCTGTGAGAATGGCTGGCGATATTGGCAGCCTGCCTTCCAGTTGCTGCAGCCATAAGCTGTCTTGCCCTTGATGATGACGCCCTTGCCGCAAAGCGGACATGGTTTGCCAACCATTGGGTCGGCAGCTGGAGCCGGCTGAGCAGGAGCATTCTGAGAATCAGTATTCTTTGCTGCTGCCTTATCGGCTTTCTTGGCAGGAGCCTTTCGGGCAGCCGGTTTCTTGGCAGCCGGTTTCTTCTTGAGGTCTTCCTCTGTCATGATGGTCACTCTCCGGTTGCTGTTGTCTGACAATACATCGATGACAATCTTGTTGATCTGTTCTTTCAGTCCGTTGATGAAGTCGGCAGGATCGTAAGTCTTGTGCTCGATGTCGCGGAGCTTCTTCTCCCAGATACCGGTCAGCTCGCAACTCTTCAGCAGTTCCTCATGGATGGTGTCAATGAGTTCGATGCCTGTCGGGGTTGCCATCAGATTCTTGCGCTGGCGACGGATGTAGTGGCGCTTGAAGAGGGTCTCGATGATGCCGGCACGGGAGGATGGTCGGCCGATTCCGTTCTCCTTCAATGCAGCACGAAGTTCTTCGTCTTCTACGAATTTACCGGCTGTCTCCATCGCACGCAGCAGGGTTGCCTCGGTATAATACTTAGGTGGCGTGGTCCATTTCTCCGTCAGGGTAGGCTGATGTTCTCCCGATTCGCCTTTTGTGAAGGATGGGAGGGTTCTTTCTTCTACTACTTCCTTCTTGGCACCGTTTCCTGAGTCTGCATTTCCGTTGGCGTTATCTGAAGCATCATCGTCATCTGTATTCTTTACATCCTTGGCATAGACTACTCGCCAGCCTGGTTCGAGAATTTCCTTACCGCTTACCTTGAACTCTATCTTTTCCGTTTTCGGTCCGTCTTCGTTGATGACTTCGCCCAAAACGGTGGTGGTAGAGAATTTACAGTCCGGATAGAACACGCTGATAAAGCGCTTGGCGATGAGATCATACACGTTTGCCTCCATATCGGTGAGTCCGGTTGGCGGAACACCGGTTGGGATGATGGCGTGGTGGTCGGTTACCTTGCTATTATCGAAAACCTTCTTGCTCTTCGGCAATTTCTTGCTGATTGTTGCGAGCTGCTGAATGAGCGGGAGGTATTTCTGCTGACTCATGATCTTTGCCTGACTCACTCCGTTCAGAATCTGCGGACATTTCGGATAGATATCGTCGGTCAGGAACTGGGTATCTACACGAGGATAAGTGGTGTATTTCTTTTCGTAGAGACTCTGGATGAGCTTCAGCGTAATATCGGCAGAGTAAGCAAACTTCTTGTTGCAATCCACCTGCAGCGAGGTGAGGTCGTAGAGATGAGGTGGCGCCTCGTTTCCCTTCTTCTTGCTTACATCTGTAACCGTGAAGGGTTTGCCAGCGATGGTGCTGAAAGCCTTCTCGCCTTCCTCCTTGCTGGTAAACTTGCCGCTGGTGGCGGTAAACTGGGTGTCGCGGTAGATGGTGGCGAGTACCCAGTAAGGTTCGGAAACGAAGTTGTCGATTTCCTTCTGGCGGTTTACGATCAGGGCAAGGGTAGGGGTCTGCACCCGGCCGATGCTGAGCACCTGTCGGTTCTGCCCGTATTTCAATGTATAAAGTCGGGTGGCGTTCATACCGAGAATCCAGTCGCCGATGGCACGGGAAAGTCCGGCAAGATAGAGTGACTGATATTCCCCCTGGTCTTTCAGTTCCTGGAATCCCTGCTTGATGGCCTCATCGGTCATGGACGAAATCCACAGTCTCTTGACCGGGCATTTTGCCTGCGCCTTCTGCATCACCCATCTCTGGATAAGCTCTCCTTCCTGTCCGGCGTCACCGCAGTTGATGATGCTGTCGGCAGCCTGCATCAGTTTCTCGATGGTAGCAAACTGCTTCTTGATGCCTTCATCGTTGATGAGCTTGATACCGAAACGCTGTGGAATCATCGGCAACGCCGCAAGGCTCCAATGTTTCCACATCGGAGTATAATCATCCGGTTCCTTCAGCTCACAAAGGTGGCCGAAGGTCCATGTTACTTGGTAACCATTACCTTCCATATAACCGTCGCGTGCCGTGGTAGCCCCGATGATTCGGGCGATATCCTTAGCCACACTCGGTTTCTCTGCTATACAAACTATCATGTTTTATTCTTATTTCTGTTTGCAAAGGTACAATAAAATAATGAGATAGCCATCATTTCGCCTCCTTTTTCTCATGGCGGGGAATAAAAAAGCCCTGTAAGGCTTGGGCCTTACAGGGCGTATTTCATATAAATCCGCGTGCGATTACTCGTACTCCTGCCAGCTCTTAATCTGAAGCTGATCCTGGCTCAATGTGCAGAATGCCTCGATGAAGGCGGAAGCCAGACGGGCATTGGTGATCAGAGGAATGTTGTGGTCGATGGCGCCACGACGGATTCTGTAACCATTGGTCAGCTCACGCTTGGTGTGATTCTTAGGGATGTTGACGATGAGGTCGAACTTGTGGTCGGCAATCATCTGCATCACATTAGGAAGATCCTTGTGGTCCTCATCAGGCCATCCTACGGCTGTAGCCTTCACGTTGTTCTCGTTCAGGAACTTCGCTGTACCGGCTGTAGCGTAGATGGTGTAACCGTTCTTCACCAGCGCCTGGGCAGCATCGAGCAGAGAAGCCTTCTCCTTCGTACCACCGCTTGAAAGCATAATGCCCTTGTCCTTTGAAGGAATCTTGTAGCCGGTAGCAATCAATGAGTTGAGCAATGCCTCCTCGAAAGTATCACCCATACAACCTACCTCACCGGTAGAACTCATATCCACACCCAAAACTGGGTCAGCGTTCTGCAAGCGGGCGAATGAGAACTGTGATGCCTTCACACCCATACGGTCGATATCGAAAGCAGACTTATCCGGTTTCTGATATGGAGCATCGAGCATGATGCGGGTAGCAGTCTCGATGAAGTTGCGCTTCAATACCTTGCTCACGAATGGGAACGAACGGGATGCACGGAGGTTACACTCGATAACCTTCACATCGCGACCCTTAGCCAAGTACTGGATATTGAAAGGACCAGAGATGTTGAGCTCCTTGGCGATGGCACGTGAAATCTTCTTGATCTGACGGGCTGTAGCGAAGGAAATCTGCTGGGCAGGGAAGGTCATGGTGGCATCACCGGAGTGAACACCTGCATACTCTACGTGCTCTGAAATGCCATACTCTACAATCTCACCGTTCTGGGCAACACCGTCGAACTCAATCTCGTTGGTCTCGGTCATAAACTGGGAGATAACTACCGGGTACTCCTTAGAAACCTCAGAAGCTGCCTCCAGGAAGCGACGCAACTCGTCGTCATTGTGGCAAACGTTCATGGCTGCACCAGAAAGAACGTAGGATGGACGGACGAGAACAGGATAGCCTACCTCGTCGATGAACTTCTGAACATCCTCCATAGAGGTGAGGGCGCTCCACTTAGGCTGGTCGATGCCCAGCTTATCGAGCATGGCAGAGAACTTACCACGGTTCTCGGCACGGTCGATGTTGACAGGAGATGTACCCAGAATTGGCACAGACTGACGATGGAGCTTCATAGCCAGGTTGTTTGGAATCTGACCACCCACAGAAACAATCACACCACGTGGTGACTCCAGGTCGATGACATCGAGTACACGCTCGAATGAAAGCTCATCGAAGTAGAGACGGTCGCACATATCGTAGTCGGTAGATACGGTCTCTGGGTTGTAGTTGATCATGATTGACTTGTAACCCAACTTGCGGGCTGTGTTGATGGCGTTTACAGAACACCAGTCGAACTCTACAGAAGAACCGATGCGGTAAGCACCAGAACCGAGAACGATGACAGACTTCTCGTTCTTGTAGTAGTTGATGTCGTAACCCTCTACAGCGTATGTCATGTAGAGATAGTTGGTAAGGTCAGGATGCTCGCTTGCCACAGTAGGGATGCGCTTTACGGCAGGAAGAATGTTCAGCTTCTTGCGCTGGGCACGAACTGCGAGAACCTCCTTCTCCATGTTGGTATCCTTGGTCTTCAATACGAAGCGGGCAATCTGGAAGTCAGAGAAGCCCAATACCTTAGCCTCGCGCAATACCTCTGCAGGAATCTCCTCCAATGTATTGTATGTAGAAAGCTTGTGCTTGTAATCTACGATATTCTTCATGCGCTCGATAAACCAAGGGTCAATCTTGGTCAACTCCTCGATGCGCTCGATGGTGTAGCCTTCCTCCAAAGCCTGGGCGATGGCGAAGATACGGAGGTCGGTAGGGTTAGAAAGTTCCTCATCCAGGTTATCAAACTTGGTGTGGTCGTTGCCAACGAAACCGTGCATTCCCTGACCAATCATACGGAGACCCTTCTGGAGCATCTCCTCGAATGAGCGGCCGATAGACATGATTTCGCCTACAGACTTCATGGAAGAACCAATCTTGCGGCTTACACCGGCAAACTTGGTAAGGTCCCAACGAGGAATCTTACAGATCATATAGTCGAGTGATGGAGCCACATAAGCTGAGTTAGGAGTACCCATCTCGCCAATCTGGTCGAGCGTATAACCGAGGGCAATCTTGGCTGCAACGAAAGCCAAAGGATAACCGGTAGCCTTAGATGCGAGGGCTGAAGAACGGCTCAAGCGAGCGTTGATCTCGATGATACGGTAGTCGTTGGTCTCAGCGTTGAAAGCATACTGGATGTTGCACTCACCCACGATGTTGAGGTGACGGACGCACTTCACGGCGATGTCCTGCAACATCTTCACCTGCTCGTCGGTAAGAGAACAGGTTGGAGCCACAACGATAGACTCACCTGTATGGATTCCGAGTGGGTCGAAGTTTTCCATAGAGGCAACGGTGAAGCAACGGTCGTTCGCATCACGGATGCACTCGAACTCAATCTCCTTCCATCCCTTCAGGCTCTCCTCAACGAGTACCTGAGGTGCGAAAGTGAAGGCAGATTCAGCAATCTCCTTGAACTCCTCTTCGGTCTTGCAGACACCAGAACCGAGACCACCCAGCGCGTAGGCAGAACGGATCATGATAGGGTAGCCGATGTTGCGTGCCGCAGCCACAGCCTCCTCCATGTTCTCGCAAGCGTGGCTTACAGGAACCTTGAGGTCAACCTTGTTGAGCTCCTTTACGAAGAGGTCGCGGTCTTCTGTGTTCATGATTGCCTCTACCGAGGTACCCAACACATCCACACCATACTCCTTGAGCACACCGTTGAGGTAAAGTTCTGTACCTACGTTCAAACCCGTCTGTCCACCCCAAGCCAGCATGATGCCGTCTGGGCGCTCCTTCTTGATAATTTCAGTTACAAAAAAAGGTGTCACCGGCAAGAAATAAACCTTGTCAGCAATACCTTCACTTGTCTGAATTGTAGCAACGTTTGGATTAATGAGGACGGAACTAATACCCTCCTCGCGCAAAGCCTTGAGAGCCTGCGAACCGGAATAGTCAAACTCGCCTGCCTGGCCGATCTTCAAAGCACCGGAACCCAGAACGAGGACTTTCTTAAGCTGTTTCTTCATCATTAAATATAACTATAAGTTTGTTCTTTATATGTCTTGTTATTTATGTTTTTAGCAACTAAACTGTATTTGTGTTAGTTCACAAATGGTAGACACACTATTTCTAGATGCAAAGTTACGCTATTTATTTGATTATTCCAAATTTTCTGCAAATCTTTACAGTTAAATAACATCAATTATTATTATTTCTTCTCTAGAATGTCGTATTTTTGCAATTATTTTGTTACTTTTGCAGCGGCTTTTAGTCATGTAGAAAAAGAATAAAAAATAGCAAACAAGATAAATATAACAACAATGAAAGTCGGATTATTCGTCCCTTGTTATGTGGATGCCCTTTACCCTGAAGCGGGTGTGGCTACATACAAGTTGCTTAAGCATTACGGACTAGACGTGGGTTATCCCGAAAAACAGACTTGCTGCGGCCAGCCAATGGCTAATGCCGGTTTTCAGTACAAGTCGGAGAAGGTCATAGAGACGTTTGATGAACTGTTCAAGGATTACGATTATATCGTAGCTCCTTCTGCCTCATGTGCCGCTTACGTAAAGGTGTATTATCCTAAAATCCTTGAGGGTAAGCACGAGTGTATTTCCTCAAAGAAAATCATGGATGTTGTGGAGTTCCTTCACGATGTGCTGAAGGTGGATCATGTGCCGGGCAAGTTCCCGCATGTGGTGAGTGTACACAACAGTTGTCACGGTGTGCGCGAACTGGGATTGTCATCTCCTTCTGAGCGCCACATCAAGCCTTTCAACAAAATCATTGACTTATTAAATATGGTGGAAGGCATTACCATCCACGAACCGGAGCGCAAGGATGAGTGTTGCGGATTTGGCGGTATGTTCTCTATTGAGGAACCTGCCGTTTCTACCCGTATGGGCGAAGATAAGATCAAGCGCCACATGGCTACAGGCGCTGAGTTTGTTACCGGACCGGATTCTTCCTGTCTGATGCACATGGCTGGAATCGCCAAGAAAGAGAATATGCCGATCAAGTTTATTCATGTTGTTCAAATATTAGCTGCAGGACTATGAGTACAGAACATTCCAAGAGAGCTGCGAAGTTTACGCAGAACGTAGAGAAGACCACCTGGCACGACGCTACCTTCTGGTCTGTTCGTCAGAAGAGAGATAAGATGGCGCAGGAACTTCCTGAGTGGGAAGACCTCCGCGAGCATGCGTCTGAAATCAAGATGCATACGATTACCCATCTCGCCGATTACCTCGATATGTTTTCCAAGAATCTGGAGAGCCGCGGGGTAAAGGTTCACTGGGCAAAGGATGCACAGGAATTCAATGAGATTGTGCTCGGTATTCTGAAAGATCATAACGTGAAGAAGATGGTGAAGTCGAAGTCGATGCTCACCGAGGAGTGCGAGATGAATCCTTATCTGGAGCAGCACGGCATTGACGTGGTGGAGACCGACCTGGGTGAGCGCATCATCCAGCTCTTGCATCAGAAGCCTAGTCATATCGTGATGCCTGCCATCCACCTGAAGCGTGAGGAGGTAGGTAAGATGTTCGAGGAGAAGGGTATCTCCAAGGAAATCGGCAACTATGATCCTACTTACCTGACCCGCTGTGCCCGTCATCATCTCCGCGACCAGTTTATGGAAGCAGGAGCAGGTATGACTGGCTGTAACTTCGGTGTGGCTGCTACCGGCGATTGCGTGGTTTGCACCAACGAGGGTAATGCGGATATGACCACTTCCATGCCTAAGCTCCACATCGTAGCGATGGGTATTGAGAAACTGGTTCCTGATTATAAGTCATTGGCTGTGTTCCAGCGCCTGCTTTGCCGCTGCGGAACCGGTCAGCCTACCACCGCCTTCACTTCTCATTTCCGCCAGGCTCGTCCGGGTGCCGAGATGCATGTGGTATTGGTGGATAACGGCAGAAGCGATATTCTCGCCGATAAGGACCACTGGCAGACTTTGAAATGCATGCGTTGCGGAGCCTGCATGAATACCTGTCCGGTTTATCGTCGTTCAGGCGGTTACAGTTACACCTATTTTATTCCGGGTCCTATCGGTGTGAATCTGGGTATGCTGAAGAATCCTCAGAAGTACAGCGATAATGTTTCGGCATGTACTTTGTGCTTGTCATGCGATAATGTCTGTCCTTCCAAGGTAGGACCGGGTTCTCAGATTTATGTCTGGCGCCAGAGTCTGGAGAAGTTGGGTAAGGCTGATCCTGTGAAGAAGGCGATGTCGAATGGTATGAAGTATCTCTTCGATCGTCCTGCGCTCTACACCACTGCCCTGAAGTTTGCTCCGCTTGTCAATCTGGTTCCTGAATGCTGTACGCACTTCAGCAATTGGAATGCCTGGGGCATCGGTCACGCCATGCCTGAGTTTGCAAAGAAGAGTTTCCATCAGCTTTGGAAAGAAGGAAAGGTGAAGTAGTGGGTCATCATAAAGTTCAAAGTTCAAATTTCAAAGTTCAATGAAGAAAGAAGATTTCCTGAACAAGTTGCGTAAGAATACGCATGTTCAATTCGATATGCCTGCCGTAGATGTGAAGGGTATTCAGTATGAGGATACCTTGAAGCAATTTATTGAGATGACGGAATCGGTAGGTGGCCATGTGATAGAAGCTAAGGAGGGTGAGAGTCTGGATGAACTGGTGAAGAAGGCTTATCCGGAAGCCAAGGTCTTTGCTTCTCATCTGCCAGAAATCACGATTGCCCAGAAGAATCCTGATACGGTGGCTGAGGCTAATGATCTGAATGGTACTGATGTGGGTATTGTTCGTGGTGAAGTGGGTGTTGCCGAGAATGGCTGCATCTGGATTCCTCAGACCATGAAGGAGAAAGCGGTGCTTTTCATCTCGGAATACCTTGTGATATTCCTCGAAAAAGAGAAGATTGTGAACAATATGCATGAGGCTTATGCCCGTATTGAGATGGATCCGAAGTACAATTTCGGTATTTTCATCAGTGGTCCTTCCAAGACTGCCGATATTGAGCAGGCTCTGGTTATGGGTGCGCAAGCTGCTCGTGGTGTGACAGTTATACTCTTGTAAAAGGCAGAAATCCCGAAGTTCACTATCTTGTGAACTTCGGGATTTCTCTTTATACTGTCCATTCATAGGTGTCGTAAACCACGCCTCTTCCTCCATAACCTTCCTTGTGGGCGATGAGGCCTTCGTTGATCCAGGCTCCCTGCTGTTCCGTAGAACTGCCGAAGTCCAGATAGGGATAATCGGGGTAATCATGATACATAATCTGTTCGTAGATAGCCTCCATGGCTCCGAATTCCTTTCCCTCATCGTTGGTAGAACTATATTGTCCGTGTACCACTTGCTGGGTAATATAAAAGGTGAGGCCTCCTATAATGTGCCCGTTGCGATAAGCATTGTATTGGATGATATTCTCGGGGAATCGGCTTTTCAGAAGTTCCATTTCCTGAAGCGTGTGTACCGGTTTGGCACCAAATCGCTTTTCCAGGTTCTCATTCAATACCTCCCAGAATTCCGACAGGCTTGCATCTCTCACTACGGTCACTCCATTCTGATGAGCCTTCTTCAGACGGCGCAAGTGGTCTTTCCGCCAGCGCAATTTCTGCTGCATGAAGATGGTTGTGCCGATATTGCGGAGCGAAAGATAGGCCTTGCATTTCCAGAAGATGGCGTAGAGATCTTCTTCTGAAGGATGGAGATGATAGATCCAGGGAATAGGACGATACTGTACCTTCTCGAAACCCTGAAGGCGCAGATAGACATTCAATTCCTCAAAGAGTTGGCAGACATCTGAAATCGTGACGTGGATGTTCATGATCAGTCCGCCATAGGTGAGTCCGAAATGTGAGCAGAGGGTCTTGCCTACCTGATGGGCTGGCAGGATGGAATGAAGCTTTCCCTTCTTGAAGAATAGGAGAGAATAGTCCTTGAACCTATCGGAATGGTAATCCATATAGTTGCGGTAAAAGAGAAACGTAGCGTTTCGGGCTTTTGCCACATACTCATCCCATTGCTGGCGATATTCGGGGGTGTATTTGATGATTTCAAACATGATGTCTTGCATATCTGAGGTATTCGTCATATTCGCGTATGTAGTCTTCTTCCTTAAACTTTTGGGAAGCCAGAACCAGACACAATGAGCCGGAAGAGAAATCATCCAGTGTTCGCCAGATATTGACATCCACGAACAGTCCCTCCCAAGGGTGGTTGAGATGATAGGTCTTCTTCTGTTCTCCATTATCCAGTGTTACCGAAAAGGAACCGCTGGCTGCTATGATGAATTCCTGGCATTCCTTGTGAGCATGGCCACCGCGACTTTCTCCGCCCGGAACATCATAGGTCCAGTAGGTACGGGCAATGGCAAAGGGAATATGCGTTTCTCCCTCTGCCACTGTCAGGTTGCCTCTTGGGTCGAATATCTTGGGTAATGTGATAATTCTTCCTAATTCTTTCATGTCTTATTTCTTCATGTATGGGTCGGTTCCCAATACAGTCTTTGCCAGACGCTTTGCCTTGTCGCGAAGCTGGTTGAGGTCATCGCCCTTTTCGCCGTAGCAGAGTACGACGCCCATGCGGCGGCCCACGTGAGCCTCTGGCTTGCCGAAGATACGGATGCGGGTGTGGTCTTCCTTCAGGGCATCGAGCATATTGTAGTTTAATGGCTCGGTGCTTTCCTCTGGCGAGAGGATGACGGCAGAACAGCCGATGTGCTCCAGATGGATTCCGGCGATAGGTAAGCCCATCACGGCACGGAAGTGGAGCTCAAACTCGCTCAGGTTGGTGGTGTGACCGAGGGTTACCATACCTGTATCGTGTGGACGAGGACTCAACTCTGAGAAGATGACTTCGCCCTGCTTGCTCAGGAAGAACTCTACGCCCCAGAGACCGGCACCAGTCAATGCCTTGGTTACTTCGCCGGCAATGTGCTCAGCCTTCTTCAAAGCCTCCTCTGGAATCTGGAATGGCTGCCAACTCTCGCGGTAGTCGCCGCCCTTCTGTACGTGGCCGATAGGTGGACAGAAGAGGGTAGGACCGTCTTTCTGGGTGACGGTGAGCAGGGTGAACTCAGAATCGAAGTCGATAAATTCCTCGATGATTACTTCCTTCACGTCGCCACGACCTTCTTCCATTGCCTCCTTGTAAGCCTCCTTCAGTTCATCATCGTTGTGAACATAGCTCTGACCATGTCCGCTTGAACTCATCAGAGGTTTCACTACGCATGGGAATCCGATTTCATCGGCAGCGTTCTTAAACTCCTCGAAGGTCTTGGCATAGAAATACTTGGCTGTGCGCAGACCCAGTTCCTTGGCAGCCAAGTCGCGGATGGCACGGCGGTTCATGGTGTAGTTCACGGCACGGGCAGAAGGCACAACCTGGATGCCCTCCTTCTCGAAGTCGAAGAGTCGCTCGGTGCGGATAGCTTCAATCTCAGGCACGATGATGTCTGGGTGATGTTTCTCTACCACTGCGGTCAATGCGTCGCCATCGAGCATCGAGAACACTTCTCGCTCGTCGGCTACCTGCATGGCTGGTGCATTGTCATACTTGTCGCAAGCGATGACGTACTGTCCTGCTCGCTTTGCGGCGATGGTAAATTCTTTGCCCAGTTCGCCTGAGCCCAAAAGCATAATCTTCTTCATTTATATGATGTTTAATGTTTTATGTCCCTAAAATTAATCACTAATCACTACTAATTAATCACTAATAATTAATCACTAAGTCCGAACTTCTTTCTGATAAATTCTGCGATAAACTTCTCTGTTTCTTCGATTCCCAGATGGCTGCTGTTGATGCAGAGGTCGTAGCTCTCGCTGTGTCCCCACTTCTTGCCTGTATAGTAATCGTAGTAAGAGGCGCGCTGCTCCTCATGGCTTTCGATGAACTTGCGGGCGGAGGCTCTGTCGATGTTCTTTCGCTTGCATACTGCCTTGATGCGGTCGTCGATGTTGGCGGTGATGAAGATGTTGATCACGTTCTTGTAATCACGCAGCACATAGTCGGCGGTTCTGCCCACAAACACGCAGTTGCCCTCATCGGCAGCCTTTCTGATGGCGTCGCTCTGGAACTTGTACAGACCTTCCTGCGAGAAGTCGTTGTGATAGAAATTGTTATCGCTCAGGAAGGGCAGATGGGTATGGAAGAGAGACTTGAAGAATCCCTTCTGCTCATCGTTCTGCTCGAAGAATTTCTCCGAGAATCCGCTCTCCTTGGCGGCAAGATTCAGCAGCTCACGGTCGTAACATTTGCAACCGAAATCCTCCGCCAGCTTCTCGGCGATGATATGGCCGCCGCTACCTATCTGGCGACCCACGTTTATGATAATCTTATTCATAATTTATAGTTTATAATTTATAGTTTATAGGGCAATCTTGCTAAACGGCGAAGCTGCTATTAACTATTAACTTTTAGCTGTTCTTGGTGTTGTCTTTTCAGTTTGTTCATGTACCATACCATGACGACTCCGGCGATGACTGCTGCAGAGAAATCAGAGATAGGCATACTGTACCATACACCATCAATGTCCCATATCATCGGCAGGAAAGCCAGGAGCGGCAGGAGGATGAGCAACTGTCTCGACAAGGAGAGGAAGATACTGATCTTCACCTTTCCGATGCACTGGAAGAAGTTGGTGATAACCATCTGGAATCCGATGACCGGGAAGCAGAACATCACCACTCTGATCGCCTTAATACCCAAGTCTATCAGTTGCATATCGGTTGTAAACAGTCGTGCGCAGTAGTAAGGCAGGAACATCGCTATCAGCCAGCCCGTTACCATGATGGCGGTGGCGGCAATGATGCTCAGGTTCAGTACGCGAATCAGTCGGTCCAGTTTCTGTGCTCCGTAATTGTAGCCGGCGATAGGCTGCATTCCCTGGTTTACGCCGAATACGAACATCACGAACACCATTGCAATACCATTGGCTATTCCGTAGGCACCCACGGAGAGGTCGCCTCCGAAACGCACCAGCTGGTTGTTGATGAAGATGACGATGATGCAAGCGCACACGTTCATCAGGAAAGGCGAAATGCCGATGGCAAGGATATTATCCACGAGTTTCCTCTTCAGTCTGTAGATGCCTTTCTTGAAGTGGAGCAGCTCATTCTTGTTGCTGAAGAGCTTGATTTGCCACATCAGCGCCATCAGTTGCGAAAGGATGGTGGCGATGGCGGCACCCTGTATTCCCCATTTGAAAACGAGGATGAAGAGGGCATCCAGTATCACGTTCATCACCACCGTGAAGATGGTGGCGTACATCGCCTGCTTAGGCTTGCTCGCTACTCGGAGCAGGGCATTCATACCGAAATACATGTGGCTCACCACATTGCCCAGCAGGATGATGACCATATACTCATGGGCATAGATGAGCGTCTGGTCGCTGGCTCCGAAGAATCTCAGGATAGGGTCGAGGAAGAGCAGACAGATGATGCTCAATCCGATACCGATGATGAGATTCAGAGAAATCGTGTTACCCAGAATGTTTTGCGCTGTGGCATAGTCTTTTTGTCCCAACTTCACGCTGATGGCAGTAGACGCTCCTACGCCCACACCGGCTCCGAAGGCAGCGGTGAGGTTCATGAAGGGGAAGGTGATGGCGAGACCTGAGATGGCCATGGCTCCCACACCCTGACCGATGAATACTCGGTCAACGATGTTGTAGAGTGAGGCGGCGGTCATCGCAATCATCGCTGGCAGGGCATACTGAACGAGCAGCTTGCCCACCGGCTTCGTACCTAATTCTAATGTCGCTTGTTTATTTTCCATTTATATCTGTTTTTTCCTCATAGCCGCTCGCCCAGCTTCTTTCAGAATGCAATTGCAGCGGCTACTTGTCTGCAAAAGTACAAAAAATATCTGATACCTTATTATATATATGAGAAAAACTTGCATTTCATGATAAAAACTTCCCTTTTCCTTTGGTGTTTTCGTACAATTTCTGTACTTTTGCACTTCAGAATAAACAATTCAACTGATTAATAAATGCAATACAGAAATATTGCAGCAACAACAATAACAAACCGGACTACCGATATAATGATGAAAAAATTTTTGATGCTTTATGCATTCTTAATGACTGCTCTCTCTTTGTTTGCTCGCGAAGACAGGGTTAGCAATTTTGAGCAACTGATGCGGTTGCCCCGCATCGCCGAAACCGATATGGTGTCGTATCCGGGAGGCAAGTGTATGATGTATCGTCTTTATCTCAGAGACAAAGACCTCAGTCACACTCCCTTCTCGGTAAGTCGCCCTGCAGATTTTCTCTCTCCCCGTTCCATAGAGCGCAGAAAGAGACAGAATCTGCCCATCGACGTTACCGATTTGCCTGTGGCTCCTGCTTATGAGCAGGCTGTAAGCGAGGCAGGCATCGAGATTGTGGGCAAGAGCAAGTGGAACAATACCCTGCTGGTCCGCATTCATAAGGAGAAGGAACTACGGAAACTGGATGATCTGGATTTCATCACACGGAAAATGAAGGTCTTCTCTGCTCCCGATTCTGTCAGTCAGCGCATCAGAAGTAGCGTTCGCAGGGGATTGAACGATTGGACTGGTGGAATAGGCGAATATGGTGCTGCCGATGCGCAGATCCAGTCGCTCAACGGCAAGCGGCTGCATGAAACCGGACATTTGGGCAAAGGAATGATGATTGCTGTCTTCGACGGCGGATTCATGAATGTGGATAAGATTCCGGCGCTGCATAATATCAGATTGGCGGGCGTTAAGGACTTTGTGCTTCCTCAATCCAAGAATGTTTTCGCCGAGATGGAGCATGGAACGATGGTGCTTTCTACGATGGCTGCCAATGAACCCGAAAGATTCGTGGGAGTGGCGCCTGAGGCTCAATATCTGCTGGTGCGCTGTGAAGATGAGCGCACAGAGAGTCTGGCAGAAGAGGATTACTGGGCTTTTGCCGCTGAATATGCTGACAGTTGTGGCGTGGATGTCATCAACTCTTCGTTAGGCTATCATGGCTTCGATGATGCGTCTACCAACCATCATTATTATGAGCAGGACGGTAATTCTACCCTCATCTCCCGCACCGCTTCGATGTGTGCTGACAAGGGAATCATCTGTGTCAATTCTGCAGGAAACGACGGAATGGGAAGTTGGAAGAAAATCAATTTCCCTGCCGATGCACGCAATATCCTTACCGTGGGCAGCGTAAACGAAATGGGCGAGAATGCGGCTTTCAGTGCCGTGGGACCTACTGCTGACGGCAGAATCAAGCCTGATGTGATGGCTTACGGAAGTCCTACCTGTGTGATTACGGGCCGTGGAAATATCATCAATGATAACGGAACGTCTTTCTCTTCTCCGCTCATCGCCGGAATGGTAGCGTGTCTCTGGCAGGCTTTGCCTCAGAAGACGGCTAAGCAGATTATGAAACTCGTGAGATTGGCTGGTAATAATCAGCATCATCCCGATAATGTATTCGGATATGGTGTGCCTGATTTCTGGAAGGCTTATCAGACGGGGAAAGCGATTAAGTAGTTAATAGTTGATAGTTTATAGTTAATAGGGCAAACTTGCTCTGCTAGCTATAAACTTTCAACTATAAACTGTAAATTTTAAACAGTAAACAGCATGGAACGACTTCGATTGTCCCTTTTTGAATTGAACTCGATGGTCCGTGAGGTCATTTCGATGTCCTTGCCCGACAGCTATTGGGTGGAAGCGGAACTCTCCGAGGCTCGCGAGGGCTACGGCGGGCACTGCTATCTGGAACTCATCGAGAAGGATGAACGGTCTAATACGCCCATTGCCAAGGCGCATGCCTCCTGCTGGCGAAACCGATGGATGTTCATCAAACCGAATTTCGAGCGCATCACCGGACAGCGCATTCATGCCGGAATGAAAGTGCTGCTCAAGGTACACGCGCAGTTTCATGAGAACTATGGCTTTTCCTGGATAGTAGATGATATTGACCCTAACTATACGATGGGCGATATGGCGCGCAAGCGGCTGGAAATCATCAATACGCTGAAAGCTGAGGGCGTATTCGAACTGCAGAAGGAGTTGGCGCTCCCGATGTTCTGCCAGCGCATCGCCGTCATTTCCAGTGCAACGGCAGCAGGTTATGGTGATTTCTGCAACCAGCTTGCCGATAACGATTATGGTCTGCAGTTTCAAACCCGCCTCTTTCCGGCTACGATGCAGGGCGAGGGGGTAGAGCAGAGCGTGATTGCTGCCCTCGACAGTATCAATGCCGAATGGGAACAGTTTGATTGCGTAGTCATCATCCGAGGCGGTGGCGCTACGAGCGATCTCTCGGGTTTCGACACCCTGGCGCTTGCCGAGAATGTGGCAAACTTCCCGCTGCCTATCATCACGGGAATAGGACATGAAAGGGACGAGAGTGTGCTGGATATGATTTCTTTCCAACGTGTAAAGACACCGACAGCCGCTGCCGCCTTCCTCGTTAATCATCTTACTGAGGTTTATGCCCGTGTGGTGAATGCGCAAGAGGCTATCGTGCAGAATGTGAAGCACCGTCTGCAGGTGGAGAAGATGAGGCTCGACAGATTGAGCAACTCGATTCCTGTTCAGTTTTCGCTGGTGAAGACGAAGCAGGGAGCCTATCTCGACCGCTTGATGAGCCGTTTAAGCACAAATGTCCAGTCGAAACTATCGGAAGCCCAGCGCCATTTCGAGATTCTTTCTCAGAATATTCAGCCGATATTGGAAAGGAAGATGCTCAACGAGAGTCATCGTCTGCAGCTTCTTTCCCAGCGCATCCAGGCACAAGACCCCGAATTGTTGCTGAAACGTGGCTACAGCATCACGCTGAAAGATGGCAAAAGCATCCGCTCTGCCTCAGAACTGAAGTCTGGCGACATCATCGAAACGAGGTTGGCTGAGGGCAGCGTGAAGGCAAAAGTTGAATAAAACTCTGTTACCCCAAAACAAAATAAAAATATGGAAAAAGAAGAAATGAAATACGAACAAGCCGTAAGAGAGCTTGAAGAAATCGTAGAAAGAATGGAGAATGATGAACTCGATATTGATCAGCTCTCCGAGCAGTTGAAACGTGCCAAAACCTTGGTGAAACTCTGTAAAGACAAACTCACCAAGACCGATGAGGAAATCAAGAAACTCCTCAGCGAGGATTGATTTTCTGAGTGGCGGGCCGATTTTTCTTTGATTCTTCATTGGATTCTATGGATTTTAAAGGGTTAATGTTTAGTTTTGCACACGGATCTCACGGATTTCGGCTCCTTCGGAGTTTTGGCTGTGAGTCTTAGTGAGTACCGTTGCTTGCAACGAAGAAGATCCGTGAGATCTGTGAGATCCGTGTGAGACTTCTCTTTCTGAATCACATTGCAAAGATACAACATTTCATTTTCCCAACTCACCGATGCTCACTGTTGCTCACCGATGCTCACCGATTTCGACTCCTTTGGAGTTTTTCCATTAAGACCAAATGAGAATACCCGTTGCTTGCAACGAAAAAATAAATCCGTGAGATCCGTGTGCGACTTAAATACTATCCGTAACCATGATACTTAGCCATCGTAACCATGATACTTAGCGGTCGTAACTATCTTGTTTACGCCAGGGGTAACTAGGGTGAGTAGGAAATCGATTTTTCTGGGAGTCTATATATGCTATATCTTTCCTATAGTAAACGAACCTTTACATAAGGAAACTCTTAGAAAGTACCCTCCCCTTACTTACCCTACCCACCCCTAGAAGGGCAGGTCGGGGGCGGTATCGATTTGATACAAGGTAAGTACGAGAGCATCGTGGCAGCCTCATACATGTTGTTGTTAGGATCTTTTTCCATTTCGTTTTAAAATTGTTGTTGTTATATACTATTCAGTCGTTTCCAACGTTCTCTAAGAAAGAGTGTGGGTGAACACTTAGCGATGAAGTCGGTGAAGGGTGAACCCCAATGCCAACCTTTAGCGTTAATAATGTGTTAAAAACACTATATAACCCATTATAATAGAAACTCTTATATTTCTAGCATGCGCTGTATATACAAAGTTCTTTTTACTAGGGTTCACCCCTGAGCCGAAAAGGTGAATGCTTGGGGCAAGTGTTCACCCCGCTGTTCACCAATCGGTAACTGTCAGCAAAGATACGACAAAAGGGCGATAGAGAAATCGAAAATTACCACATTGTGGTAAAAATAAATAATTTAATTGTTAATTTAATTTAAAAGTTTTAGGAATGGAAAAAAGAAATTCCTTCTTTCTGCCGATGAGAAGTTGAAGCTCGCGGCTGAGATTTCGTCGAAGACTGCTGAGCAGCGTTTCGACAAGTTGTCAAACCGGTTAGTGAAGTCTGCCAAGCACATTTATTCAGAGAAGGCGACTTATCATGAGTTGACCGAAGGCATGCGTGCCTGGGTGTTGAAGAAGAGTGACATCAAGAAAGCGTTTCATCTGACTCGCAGTTTCTTTACTCATTTGAACAAGGGCGAGCATATGTTGCTCTCCGAGTTTGTTCGTTTTACCAATTGGATTTTCACCCATTATGCTAGCGAGGAGGTTCGCCTGAAGGTATGGATGGGTATTGGCACGGTGTTGTTCTGTCACACGAAGGAGAACGCCGATTACGGTTGGCATCCTTTCTCCCGTCCTCTCGACCAGATCTTAGAGGACATGATAGAGAAGGAAGTGAAGAAGCGAGTAGAGAAGGAGGAAAGAATCCGCGCTTTGAAGAAAGCCCAGGATGAGATAGGAAAATACTGATTTCACTTTTTTAGATTGAATCAGAACCATTAAGGCGCCGCCTTCCTGCTGGTGAAAACTGGCTGGAAGGGGGTGCTTTTTTCCTTTGTAACTTATTAATAATTAAAAGCCACTTCCTCTACCGCCATCTGATAAGTAGGTTCACTACCTACTGCTTCTGTGATAACATCCGTCCCTTATCCACTCGTCACCTCAATTTAACTGTCATTTAGCTAAAAATACATTTATTTATGTTAAAACATGTTTAAATGGGGGGGTGATTTGCAGAATCTACATGAATTATATACTTTTGCAACCAGAAATCAGTCTCCAAGTAATATACAAGGGGATTAGTTGACATAATGTTGAGGACCATTTAATAAGTCATAATAGGTTTATATTGGTTAACAACAAAGCAACAGTAATATTCAGGACAAATAGTTAAATAGTAAGTGATAAATGAAAAGGATAGCAGTTTTGCTGTTTTTTATTTTGGGAATTAAGACAGTAGGTTACTCACAAGATTTCGCCCTGAAGACGAACGGACTCTACTGGGCGACAACCACACTCAATATGGGCGTAGAAAAGGCAATCAGCAACCAGGTAACCCTGGAAGCAGATGTTGCATACAACCCCTGGACATTCAGGGAAGACAAGAAGATGCACCTTCTCTTGGTGCAGCCAGAAATGAAATACTGGCTGTGCGAAAAGTACGAAGGACATTTTGTTGGTATCCACCTGCATGGTGCTCAATTCTACGGAGGTTTTGGCAGCAAGCTCTACGATGGCTACTTGGCTGGCGGAGGCGTAACATACGGTTACGACTGGATTTTATCCCCTCACTGGAACCTTGAGGCAGCCATCGGTGTGGGATACGCCCACCTCTGGTACAAGCAAAGCCCTAACTTGCCCTGCATCAAGTGCCAGGAAAAGAAGAACGAGAACTATATCGGTCCTACCAAGGCTGCACTATCATTAGTCTATATCTTTTAAAAAAAAGTGCATCATTTAATCACAAAGAACATTATGGATGATAGAATGAAACTCAAAATAGCATATCTGGCTATAGCTGGTGTAGGCTTGGCTCTTCTGACGGCTATGTCTTCATGCAGCAACCAGAGCATGGCAAGCGACAAAAAGATTACATGTACTCCCGATTCCTTTATGCTCCTGCCAGATAGCAGCAATCAGGCTGCACTCAACCTTCAGGTTCATATCCCGAAGCATTATTTCTCGAAGAGAAGCCGTCTCTTCGTAATACCCGTATTGACAGACAGCGACAGCATCGTGGCTAAATACAAGCCTATAGTGCTGGATGCGCCAATCTACAGCAGGAAGATGGAACGTAAATGGGTACTCGACAGCATTGCTGACCCATACGATTCTATTGCACAGAGAGTTACGAACACGAAAGTAGATTTATCCGTGTTATATAACGACACCATCACCCTGCCTGCCAACTTCCATAAGGGAAGCCTCGTGGCAGTGGCTTCTGCCGACGGATGCGGCGAATGCCGTGCCATCAGCCATACCAAGATAGCCGATGTGTTCCGTCCGGAAATCAAGAAGCAACTGCACCTCAACTGGATGAAGCATACCTTCGAGATCAAGCCGAAGATAAGAGAAGGAAAGGGCGTGGCACGACTTGAGTTTGTTATCAATAAATATGATATCAATCTCAAGATGAGCAACAACCAGGCTGAGCTCGACCACATGCTGAGCGATATAGCTCCAGTGCTCAGCGACAGCCTCGCTACCCTCACTTCTGTGAGCATTTATGGTCTGGCGTCAGCCGACGGCCCGCTGAAGTTTAACACCCCACTTTCCCGCAACCGTGCCAACTCAGCCCTGAAGTGGCTGCTTGCGCACATAGAGAATGGCGACAAGGTGAAGAAGATAGCCCGTATCGGTTCACGCCCTGAAGGATGGCAGCCAGTATTGGATGCGATGGTGGCCGCCGGCGATGCCGACAGCACGATGGTGAAGAACATCCTGACCCGATATGCCAACTTCAACGATGATGTGCAGGAGCGCTATATCCGCCGCCTGCCTATCTGGAACAACATCAAGAAGAAGTATCTGCAGAAGAGCCGTAGCGTGGAATACACCTACACCTACATCATCAAGAACTTCACCACCGATGAAGAAATGCTGCAGATGTACGAGCTCCGCCCAGATGCCTTCAGCGAAGATGAGTTCCTGCATGTGGCACAGATTGCAGAGAGCGCAGAAAAGCAGAAGCAGGTATATGAGACGACTTTGAAATATTACCCTATGTCGAAGATTGCAGCCAACAATCTTGCCATCCTACTCGAGAAAGAAGGCAAGGTGAATGTGGCTGAAGAGATATTGAACCGCCAGAAGGTAGAAGAGACTCTGGTCAGCCAGAAGGCACTCACAGAATAAATTACAGCGTATGACAAGATTAAAAGTTATCATATATGGTATGGCACTGGCTATGTCATTCACCTCGTGCGTTCGTGAAGATCTGGACCAATGTCCTCCTCTGCGTATCAACATCGAGGTGAAAGACAAGAATTATTTCAATGTTGATCAGACTGTTCCTGACGAGAAACGGGATGAGAATCAGTCGTTTAGATCATTTGTTCCGTCTCTTTCCTATCGTCTGAGCCGACTCAACGACGATGGCACTCAGCAGGTTATCGTAGAAGAAAAAGGTTTCGGAGTAGAGGGTGATGGATTAACTTATCCCGTAAGCTTTGACCCCGATATGCCTTTCGGAAAATACGTCTTTACGGTATGGGGAGGTATGAAGACGCAAGGCGAACTCAATCTGGATAAAAACGAGCTGTTACTGCATCCGGAGCACAGTCAGGGCGATGATGTTTATCAGGTTTGCGATACCCTCGTCTATGATGAAAACCATTATTGCTATACCAGCGAGATGGAGCGCACCAAGGGAAAACTGGTTATATGGACAGAGAATCTTCCTGCGGGGTATCACCTGATGAATACTGAAGTAAGCGATCTCTATGGAATAGTAAATCCAAGTTTCCAATATTCTGAAGAGACCAGCGTCTTTCATGAATCGGAAATTAAAGCTGGCGCCAAGACCAAGACCTCTATTTTCCTGGCTCCTTCTTTCCAGAAGGATGAGTCAGTGGTGGATGTCAATTTCTATAAGAATAGTGGCGAAGGCGGCAATTCATCTGTGTTGACGCCTGATGACGTGAAGGTAAGCATGGAGCGCAATAAGATTACGGTGCTGAGGTATGTGTACGATTCCAAACGCAATCGCTTCACCATCTATATGAAGGTGAATGACAACTGGGAGGAAATTCACGGCATGATATTGGATTGATAATTAATTTATACTTAATTTTTAAATTTATAATTTATGAAAAAAAGTATGTTTTTTGCGCTTGCAGCAAGCTGCTTGCTGTTCAGCGCATGTAGCAGTGACGACGCTGTGGTTAGCACAGAGGGTCAGAATGAGGCAGTACAGCAGATTGTATTGCAGGTAGCAAGTAGTGGTGATGGCTTGACAACACGTGCAGGCCGCCCATTGTATTCTTCACAGGCTTTGCAGACTATCCAGAATGTTCGCGTCGTAATTTACAACGCAGATACGAAGGAGATTGTCAAAGACGCAACGCAGGACTGGACAAAGAGTACTACTTATAACAATCATGGACATGGACGCCAGTTTACTCTTACTTTCAAGGGTAATGATAGACTGGAGAAAGGTAACTACAAGGTTATGGCTGTAGGTTACAGCAATGAAAGTGACTACGACTATTCTTTGGGTGCAACAAGTGCAGTTGGCCTTACTTACAGTGATATTACTGCAACCTTGAAGGCAGGCAAAAAAGAAGCAGAGGAAGTATTCGCTGGTGATGCAGATCTTAAAATCGGAGATGACAAGAAGATCACCAACCTTACTTCTGGTGAGGAGAATGGCGTAGCAGTAACCTTGCATCGTCAGGTAGCTGGTAGCTTCGGTTATTTCCAGAACATTCCTGCAAGTGTGAATGGCAAAGCGGCCGCAACCCTTCGTCTCGTAGTAAGAGATAAGAATGATGTGTTGACTTTCAACAAGTTCAACAGCTCATTCACTGCTAATGGAGCAACTGGCAGCACTATCAAGTATTATGTTAATGGTTCTAGATCAACAGGTGAAGCACTTGCTACAACAGATAAGTTCTCTAACGGCGACAATGGTTATGTGCTCTACTCTATCGATTTGAAGACATGGTTCCCTCAACTTGATGAAAACGGTGATGGTGTGCTGAATGCTCAAGATGCCAGCTGGAAGCGCCCTGATAATGTAAAGACTCAGGTTGTGAAGGGTTCTGTATTCGGAAGCAACTTCGTCATTCCATTTAAATACACAGAGGGTAAGAGCACCATGGAGCTTCAGCTCTTGGATGCTGATGGCAACATCATCAAGCACTGGACCGTTTCTATCCCAGAATCAGATTTAAATAAGGTTGCAGCAAATGGAGTTACAGACGCAGATGCTTCTATCTTCAACGTGGTTCGTAACCACATGTACAACTTGGGTGTGAAGACTTCAACTGGTACAACAACAACTCCAGATCCAAGTAATCCAACTCCAGATCCAAAACCAGATCCAAAACCAACTCCAGATCCAGGTAAGGACGAGCCAGAAGACTTGACCAAATCTCAGAACCTCATCTTGAAGGTGAACGACAATTGGGAGGTTATCCACAAGATGGAGCTGGGTGATGAATAATCTTACTACGTGCTCATAATATAGGCAGTATTAAGAAAAATATATCCAAGGGATGCACAGTGCCCGCAATAGGCACTCGCATCCCTTGTTATCCCAACATCACAATATTTAATTTATTATTCATTTTATACTCAATTCCCATTCAAATCGAATAGGCGAACATTCAAATCGAATAGACGAATATGATGAGAAAATCTATAAAAAACAGTTTAAATATAATCCTCGCAGCCAGTCTCCTAATGAGCTGCAGCGCAAGCAATGATGCGCCTGATACCCTTGCCGACGGCTCGCATGCCGTGAAGTTGAGCATGAGAGTGGGTGTAAGCGCAGGTGTTGTTACCGGCTCACGAGAACTTGATACATGGGATGGAGCACAGCAGGTGAATGATATGAGAATCTACGTCTTCAGATGCCCCGAAGCCAAAAAGGGCACCTCAGAAGAAGCATATACCTATTGCACCCCTATTGGAACGGAAGCAGCCAAGAATGGTTACTATTCCGTTGACGCATTCAACAATAGAGAACCCTACTATTCTGCCGATCACCAGAACATGCCCGAGCAGCATCTATACACCTTCGTACCCTATCTGCAGAACGGCTACTACTACCAGTTTCTAGCCATAGGAAGAGATGACAAATACGCAACGAACAAAGTACTTACAGAACCCAAATTCACTGAAAAAGAAACGAAACTGGAGGACGCAAGAATCGCCCTCACCGAGGAGGCAAAAAACAGCGTCAAACTCGGTATCCTCAATACCACAGAGCTGTTTAGCGGCATTCTGCAAGACGAGAATACCCAAGAGGAAGCCCCCGTTCTCGTAACGGAAGAGACGAAATACTTCCAGCGCACGCTGACCGCCAGCCGTAACGTGGCTGGTTTGATGATTTACGTAGAAAACATCCCGGCACAGGTGGAGTCGAATGCAGCAGGAGACGTGAGCACCGTTCCCTTCACGCCCACCTCTCTATCCGTTGTAGCCACCGGCATTACCACCGAAACGCTGATAAGGCAGAAGCAGGCACCGGCAGATGCTGAACCGTTGACTTATCAGACGTTGGGCACCATCGACCTCACCCCCTCAAACGGATGGACCGTAGATGCTAAAGAGAACATATTCAAGCGAGCTGAAGACTCCCAAAAAGGATGGAAGGCAAACAGCTACATGATAAGCAACTTCATGATGCCTACACCAGAGGGAAAAATGCAGAAAAGCAAGAACTCGGCAGAGAACGAAACCACCTTCTATCTGCATTACACGGATGGCACGCACCACCGGTACGACAACATCAGGAAGTCTACAACCACTGGCGACAAGTTCAAATTCCCTATCGAGGCAAACCACCTGTATTGCCTGGGAGCCAAGAGCAAGACCGTGAACCAGCCATACGACCTGAAGGAGTATTACGAGCCGGTGATGACCGACGTGAAGGTTGAGATAGAACCAGCCTTCGAAAAAAAACATGAATTTGAAACAGAATAAACGTTACAAAACAGCATAAAAACGGAAATAGAATATGCAGAAATCAAGATTTAGCATCTATAAGATAAGCTCCATCAAGATGAACGCCATCAGGATGAACACCATCAGGATAGGCATGGCGGTAGGGGTTTGCTTCCTCCTCGCACTAGCTGCGGGATGCAGCAGCGATGCCGATCTGCCACCCTATCCAGATGGCAGCAATGGAGATGCAGGCATGAATCAGCCTTCGGAAAACGAAGATGAGATTACGACAGTTCCCTTCACCATCACTCTGGGCGGATTAAGCGGCAGCGATGGCAATGCCAAGCAAGATGGCAGAAACACCCGTGTAGCTCCTCCTGGTGCAGGATCCTCTTCCTCGTCGGGCACAATAGACGAGGACAACGGATATACTGAGACCGACAACGTCAATGCCGTAAGGCTGATAGCTTTTCGCCGAAGAGTTCAGAACAATGGAGAAAATACTGCAACCTATGATGCCGCAGTCAACGATATCCAGGGCTTCGAGTACGACCCTACCAACGACAGGGTGATTAATGGAAAGCCCACGTTAGAAGACGGCAAGAAAGACGATTATCTTTCGGGAAAGCCCCACAAGCACTATGTGGTAAAGGGCACCTTCGGCATCAGCAGGGGCTACGAATACCGCATCATTGCCCTCGCTTACGATAGCCAGGAGAAATCGCCCTATCCCCAGTATGAGGAAAACAATGTGGTTACCACGAAAATGCTCAATTTAAAAAAAGGTACTACATTTCAGGAGTTCAATGCCACGTTTACGAGTTACCTGGTCAAGGATGATGGCAAAACCGACACCCCCAACAACTGGCTTGGCTATCTGAAAAATAAAACTCTCTTACTGCATCATGTAGATAGCTTGAGCCGCCAGCTCATCACGGTGCCGCAGCTCTTCTATGGCACCCTCTACCAGAAGGGAGATGCCACCCAAAATCCAATCATCTCTTCTGCTGATTACCAGAAGGAAAATCTGGGGAACAACACCCCTACGCCGCTTGTAGGAACACTCTATAGAGGCATGGCAGAAGTGGAGGTTCATATCACTCATGCCGCCCATCACAGCATTACAGCGCAGACGCAATGGTATTGCCTACTTGCCGACAACGTACTTACCCAGATGCCTCTTACCAGCTACGACGGTTTTAAGCAGGGTGGGGAACCTATCAAAAAGTATTCAGAAAAGGGAGGCTCCTATACCGCCATTGCCTATGCCCCCTTCCCAGATGTAGGCAAAGAAGTGGTGCTCAAGGCATTTGTGCTGCCAGGCAAGACCCATCTTGCCGTGAGAATAGGCTTCGATGCCTATCCTCACGCCCACAACTATCAGATAAAGGCAAAGGATATGATGTCTTCTGAAGCAGCCACGGGCGTTATCGTGGTAGATGGAGTCAGCAACCTCTTCTATCTGAGACGAAACCATAAATATGTCTTCACATACACTGATCAAGGAAAACTTACAGACTCCAGACATTTGCTCGAATAAGATCAAGAGAATTATCAAGACGTTATGCTATGTTTTAAAATCAAACAGACAATGAAACAGCATTTTATATACAAAACTTTCATATCATTTTTGTTGGCATTCCTGATGGTTGTGCCCGCCTCTATCCAGGCGGCACAACCCAAGGATGACAACACCAGTCCCTATTTCGAGAGTGCTGCCGTTAGAGACTCGTTCAAGAACTGCAAGAAACCCATCTGGACCAACAACTGGGATGATCTGCCAGACGACAAGCACCAAGACCATTTTGTGGAGTTCAACAATCACCCCAAATATTACAACATGACATTCCGTGAGCTGCGCAACCGCCGTGCCCTTACAGGCGAATCGTGCACCATTAACAAATTGATTGGTGTGGTAGGCGTAGGCAGCTGGGCAAAGGATATGGGCGCCCTTACCGACGATTCACTCGACAACTATGCACAGGTAAACTCAGTGGTAAGAGCAGGTGTAACCGTTGACCCGATTGTGAGCGTAAGAGATATGGACAATTACTACTCCAAGGGCACGGTGGCAGGCTATACCATCGTAGCAGGTTCGGGCAGCAGCGTGCTCAGCCTCGATGTAATCAAGGCTTTCTCCATCGGATTCTATCGCGACGGCAAGCTGCAGGGCGTAAAGGCGGTGAGAGAAGGACAGGATGGTTCGGGAGTAACGCTGAAGCTGCTCCAGATACCGGGTTCCGACAACATCTGCGCCATGCTGACGGCAGAAAGCGACTGGCTCTTCGATGAAATCACTCTCGACTGCTCGGGCGGCATTCAGGCAGAAGTGGCGAATATTCTGAAAATCAAATATGCCTTCGTGGGCGAATCTACGGAGTTTACCATTACCGATGGAGGCATCAAAAAATACAACGAATATTTCAAAGACGACAAGCAGGTGGCGCTCAAAGAGATGAAAGGCTGGCGCCCTATTATCCTCGGCATCCCCCTGCCTTTCCTGGACGACGATATAAAGAAGATGACAGATGATAATCTGGACAATTTCGCCACCATCGTCCCTCTTCTTAACATAGGTTACCAGGGCGGAGCCAAGTTTATGATGCAGAACGACAAGAACCCGCAAGGCGAAGCATTCGAGGCTGGCATGGAGGCTGGCTTCAAATACAAGATGGATGCCCTGCTGAGCCTCAATGCAGGAACATGGGTCAACGTGCTGCTCTTCGACCACAAGGGAAACAAGGTGCAGGAAGAAACGATTTCTGCCCAGGTGCTCAACCTCTCGCTGGTGCAGATTGGCGACGGAACGGTGAGCATCAAGGCAAAGGTGCCGTTTTCAGGATGCGAAATCAGATTCCTTACGGTTCTCGGAGTAGATGCAGGCGTCATCGGCATCCACTATGGATTCGTAAGAATGGCTCCAGATGTATCCCACCGGTGCCCCATCAATCCTACCATCAACAGCAATGTCTGCCCATCGCAGACTTCGTTTACTCTCCGTTCTAATCCGAAAGTAAGCGTAACATGGAAGCTGACGGGTGCCTGGGATTTGAATGGCAACGTCATCCTGAACACCACTCCCGTGAAGGTGACTGCCGATGGCCATGTAACCGGCATGCTGCCGGGCAAATATACCTTCAAGGCTACGGCTAAGGACGGATGCAGCGACGAGACCACCATCACCGTGGGCGGATTCGGAAAGGGTGTAACGCTGTGCGGCAAACCGCTTATCAACGATACTGAAAAAGCCGTCTATGCTCTCTCCACCGACAAGCACGCTACCTCAGGTTCGCTGATTTCCATTTCCGACCTCCAAAATCCTCTGAATATTCTCAACAAGGATGATACTTCGTATGCAGAATACATCAGCGGTCTCAACCTGGGCAACAACCTGGGCATCATCGGTATCAAAAGAATAGAGGAGAATAGTCTGATATATGATGCTACCGGCCGACACGAAGGTGAATCAGAGCCGGAAGCCGTCAAGAGAGCTCAACCTAAGCGCATCGGATTCGTGGTAGAAGCCACGGGAACGGTGCTGAACCTGCATGCACTGGAGTTCTTGCATATAAGATGCTATCATAACGGCGAGGAAATATATCGCCATCTGATAGACGAGAACAATGCCATCAGTGCCGACCTGATAGGTTCTGAGAAAGTGCAGAAAGTGAGATATTCCATCGAGGTGCCTTCCATTGACAAGAATGGAAAGCCAACCCAGATGGACGAGTTCCAACTCTGGTATTCGGGTGCAGTCAATCTGGGCGTTTCTAAACTCCGTATCTACTATGCCTTTATCGAGGAGGCTTCCGACTACTGTTCTTCGCCACTTGCATGTAGCAGTATGGTGATGTCGCATAATCATTCACATACTACCATCAATGCTAATGAAACCAAATTTGGCGGAGCGGTGAGTGTGGCTACTGTAGATGATAACTTAGGTTATCTGGTGGATGATGACTTGAATACCTATATGGCGGTTGCCAATACGGTAAGTCTGGGAGTTGGTCAAACATTCGCCGTAAAGATGGGTAGAACACTCGACTATCATCATCAGTTGGGAATTGTCATTGACAACAAGACTTTCCTGGCAGCCGTAAACGTAGGAGACTGGCTAACGGTAGAAACCTTCAAAGAAGGTAATTCTACGGGAGATAAATTTACCGACTGGGACGTGATTTCCGCTAAAGTAGCGGGTTATGGCGATAAGAATATCCTCTTCCTTCAGCCAAAGAAAGCGTATGACGAGGTGCGATTTACTTTAGGCAAAATTGTAGGCGCATTGGATGTGCAGAAATTCTACGGACTCGTGACACGTGGTGATATTGATAATGATGGTATTCCTGACTGTAAGGACAACAACTCGTGCGTAGATGGTGTAGACGATATCGTTGTCAACAATGTATGCGTAGGAGATACGATTGTCGTAACTGCTACCGGATTGACCGGAGTAGATTATCATCTTTACTTCGGTGATAAGAATGCGGGAGATAATGGCATCGTGTCTCTGCATTCTACATCAGACACCAAGAACAATATAAAATATTCTTATATCACCAAGAAGCCGGGCGAATATCAGCTCAGTTTCTTCGACGGCAGCGGGAGGCCACTCTCTTCAGTAGTATATCAGGTTCATCCATTACAGACCCGATGGCTTCCGAGTGCATCTACCAATGAATGGAACAAGTGGGACAACTGGAGCGACGGTTCGCCTTACTGCTGCACCAACGCCATCATTTCGTCGGATGCCGATAACTTCCCAATGCTGGGCACGCCAGTGAAGCCAGCCGACTACTGCTGCAAGGACATCTTCTTCGAACCCCGTTCGGCGGTGGATAACGTGCCATCGCTCAACTATCGCAAGGCATGGGTAGAACTGGAGCAGAAGCCGAACCATTACTATCTGCTGAGTGCACCACTCAAGCAGATGTACACGGGCGATATGTTCATGCCTGCCGACACCACGAAGGCGAAATACTTCGAGGATCTGAACGAAGGAAACTGGAAGGAACAGCGCTTCAACCCGAGCATCTACCAGCGCCTCTGGGCGGCTGCGCATCCGGGTAAGATTTATTCGCTAGACAGCAAGGGAAATCCGGTTTTGACGGATGATAAAACGCTCGCCGTGAAAGAGGCCACCTGGTCGCACAACTTCAATGCCGTGGCTAAGCCTTACGGCATGGGTGAAGGCTTCTCTATGTGGATAGACAACGGCAATCTGCCGGCTACCAATAAGTTCTGTATCCGCCTGCCTAAGGCGCATAAAGAATATAGTTACTTCGTGGATTACGATCAGGAGAAAGTGGCTAGTGAAACAGTGACGAAAGATGCAGATAAGATAAACCGTTTCATCTACGAACCGGATTCTCCGCAGGAGGGCGACTTGACGATGGAATATAAGTATCTGTCGGAAGGCAAGGAAGTGACGGAGAACCGCACGGTGTTCGTGGGGCAGAGCGAGTATTATATTACGCTGAAATCGGATATTCCTACGCAGACCTTCGTGCTGGGCAACCCATTCATGAGCCGCCTGAATATCAAGAAGTTCCTGGAGGTGAATGAGAACGTGAGCAGTGTGAAGGTGGAAGTAGAGAATGAATTAGGAGATATGGAAGAGCAGACAGTAAGCAAGGTCGCTTCTACGGGCAATGCCACCACCATCGCCCCAATGCAGGCATTCTATGTTACCACAAATGATAAGCCGAGTACGGAAATCACCCTGCTGCTCACCCCAGAAATGATTGGTGGAAGCAAGAAGGCTACTGAGGAAAGTAAACCTGCTGAAGCCAAGGGACTGAAAGTGTGTGTGGAAAGCCTGAAGACGCGAAGCAAATCAGCAGCTATGCTGGTGATGGAGAATTCAGAAACTGCTTATGATGTTTCTGCCGGTTCTTCTTTCAAGAACTCTGTATGGGTTCCAACTCTTCTGGATAGTGAAGTGAAGTCACCTTTGAAGGTATTTGGTATTCAGCAGAGTCAGGCTTACGATATCCTTCCGATGACTGGCGCTACATCTTTAGGAATCTATCTGTCGCAAAAGGATAGCATCCGTATCGAGGTAAAACCTATTCAGGGTGTTGATATGAGCGGATATGTTCTCCATGATATGCTTTCGGGTGCCGATTATTCACTTGATTCTCCTCTCATTATTGCGGATGCCGAGACCTCGTTAGGCAGATTTGTTATCAGAAGCCGTTATGGAAGTACAGATGTGACATCTGTCGATACTGATCAGCGCATCAGTATTGTTCAGGAAGGTTCTTCTGTCCTCGTGCAATCTGCCTGCGGTCTGCTCAAGAGTGTCAAGGTCATAGACCTGAATGGCAGAATCATCAGCAGGGTACAGGGAAATGGTTCAAGGTGTTTAAAGGCGAGCATAGCCACAGGCATTCAAATCATACACATAGAATTGACAGATGGTAGCAGCAAGGACTATAAGATGATTTTCTAAGTGAAATCAGAATAGCGAATTACATCTTTTACTTATAATTATCCCTGCCAGCTTGTGAAAGCTGGCAGGGATTTTTATTTGAAAATCAAAAGATTCAAAGAATCATATATTGAGTCCACTTGAAAAAGTCATTTTTACGAAACGTGTCATTGATTGTCAATAAGTTACAAAGACAAAAATATGATTCAGGACTTTTTCAAGTGGACTCAGTACATTTAATTTTGAGTGCTAAATTACTCTTTATTTTCGACATATGCAAGAGTCGTGAAAATACTTAATTTTCACAATGTATACGATTTTTTTAATGATTCTCAGAAAAGTATACAAAATAGGGGAAAAAGTGAGCAATTTACGTTACTCGCCTTCTTCCCCTTACTTTTATAAATTTACGGTAGGTGCAGAGCGATGCACAATCCTTATTTCATCGCCATCTTGATAGAATCCTTACCCACCTTGGCGATAACCAAAGACTCGGAAACAGCATAAGAGGGTGTAACTTAATATACTACCCACTCATTAATTTAGTGTAAACTTGCATTTAGGAAAGTTCGAACACCCATAAAAAGAGCCATATCTTCCATTGCGTAAAACTAACTGACCACCACATTGTGGGCAAACACCTTGCCTTATTAAACTCTTTGCTCTATATTGCCTATCTTTAACATTCTGCTTGTGCTGTCTAATTTCTTCCTTATCTGCTAATGTGTAATACCGACATGTACCATAAGCCTATAGTTTTATATATCGGGGCAAAAAGACTATTTTACTTGAAATTACCTCCATAATGGTTCCATTTGCCATCCCTGCGGAAAGCCGAGAGCTTTTAAGTCAATTTCGGGAAACCGAATGAACAACCATGTTATTTTAGATTGCATATCATTATTGGGGGATATAACATTAAGAAAGTACTTGATGATGCACAGATCGAAGTAAGCACGCATGGAATCTGTTGGTAGCGTTATCCATTCTCTTTCAGGACTATTTGGAATCGCTGGCTGAATAGCATTCTGTTTGTTCCATACTCTTGAATGATGACCACAGGCATTTCGAGTAACAGCAATAACTGTAAGCCATGACTCAAACACATTGATAGGCAAACCAAAACGTTTAGCTATGCGTTTGCGTATGCGATTTTGTTTGATGTTACGATAAATAGCATTGACATTTCCAATAGTAAGCAACTCGCCTAAAATCCACGATGGTGGATATGGCTCAGAATAGGTTCGCTTGAAATGAAGAACAAACTCCTCCTTGGATTTGCTGTATTCCTTGGATATAGCCCGCATTGTTTCATTAAATCTGGAACTATCCAAGAAATAAGAAGAGTCAGTAAGCCAAAAAGGATTGCCCGTCATATCTGCTGTTATTTGCATTACTGCCCGTCTGATAGCAATTTCAATCTTTTCTATCTCATTGAACATGAGTAGTCTCAGTTTCTTATCAAAACGATAAAGCATCATCACTTTCTTGAAGGATGAACCTTCCTTGTATAAATGTGCTGTCTTGGGCATCTTCAACAAAGGATACATATAAGCAGACAATCTGTAATAACCAATATTGTCAATGTACTGTATGGCTTTGTTCCTATCATAAATCTGTAAACCTCGTGATTCAAGCAAATTAACGAGATTTTCTGAAGATTCAAATCGTTTTGTAAAAGGTACAAGATTTGCCATATTCAAATGTGTATAAATAAAAACGCCTCGCACGATTTGAGCATTGTTAAGAGGCTTGGCGAGGACTGACGCTGCAAAGATACGAATAATTATTGAAATCACAAAATTTTCCGCAAGAAAAATCTCGCAAAAGTGAATATTTATGTTTAATAGTATAAAAACGAGCTGTAAAACCATGTTCTGCTTACAAAACAAGAAAGAAGAAATGGGAATTACCATTCAAAAAAGAGTTTGACGCACCAATTCCTGGGCACCAAACTCTTTATATTTTAGAATCTACGAAGTTTATTTTACGGCAACCTTGATGGCATTATCACCGAATTTTGCGATGACCATGGTTTCTGATACAGCGCAGGAAGCGGTACCGTCTACATGAGCTATGGGCTCAGAACATTGATATCAATATTAAAAACCACAGACAACAGTCACCTAATATGTGTCCAATTCAAATTGTGTACGAACTCGTACACTTTTGAATAGCTTATCCTTTCAGCTGCTGTAACTGACTCTCCGACAATCCTGTTATTTCCATCACCGTGGCAGCATCCATACCATTTGCCAGCATCTTTCTGGCAATCTCAAGGCTTCGCTTGTTCATGCCCTTCTCCATGCCTTTTTTCATGCCTTCAGCCAGCCCCTTCTCCATGCCTTCAGCCAGGCCCTCTTCTTTACCTTCTCGCTTGGCGGTATCAATCGAATTCTTGATATCACGATATGCCATCTTGCTGGCTTCAAAACTGATATATCTTTCTTCTACCTGCTTCATAATCCCAATGTTATTAATATTTCTATTGCATCAGCAAAGTTACAATTTTATTTTCATACCTGCAAGAGTTTTCTGATAAAAATTGAGAAAATGTTTATAAGTGCGCGAAAAATATAAGAAAGATGAAATGGTATCCGATTATTCGGATTCTTTTCGTCCAGAGTTAAACTTGATGGAAAAACATGTTGTAGTCCCTCATAAACGTCTTAACGTTTGAATCCCGTACTTCCTGCATTATGAGCCAATTGCAACAATAACTTTTGGATACTATTTTCTGCAAGACCATTTTCTTTTGTATAGTGTCCTGTCTGCTTAGTCATTTTGGCAACTTTTAGCGATGTAGTATAGTGTAGTGCACGGCCTTCTATCAAACCCTTTTCATGAGCCTTGGATTCTGTAATCAAGCCACTTGGCAGGGCACGATAGATAAGGTTCTCGAATCTGGTGCTGTGCTCGTCATCAATGATGCTTTTCTCTTATTCTTCTGCCAGTTCTTTCATCGCATCGTTTAATGTGTTGAAAAGAACGTTGATGTTTTCTTCTTCATTCTTGCATGCCTCCTTGAAGAGGGCAACAGGATCTTCGGTGCTGCTCTTGAGCGGAGTCTCGTTGAGCAGGATGTTGACATTGTTCAGCAACATGCCGTGAAGGGTAGGCATGTGGAGCTGGTGCTGTTCGCCCTCCTTGCTACCACATTTCAGTCCGGCTGCGTATGCCTTTACGATGATGCGGACCAGGAGATGGATGGCCATCGGCTCGTCGGCAAGACTGATCAGAATGCCGTGGGTGTAATCGCGTACATGCTCTTCAAGAGTGGTAAACTTGCCTTGCAGAAGCCAGGTGAAGTTACGCTTGTATTCAGACTCCATCGCCTTGTAAAGCTGGTTCGATTTGCAGGCTATGCGCAGGTAGTCGAGCATGGTTGGCTCAAAGGTCGGGTCAGCCTGTTTCATGCTGTCGAAGTTCTTCTTCATGCGCTCGTTGGCTTCCTCGGCAGTCTTGTAGTTGAGGCGTACGAGGGTAGAGAACATGATGTCGAAGAAGTATTGGTTTACCTCGCCATAGTGCTCCAGCATCATCTGCTTAATCTGTTTCGGGTCGTTCTTCTTGCTGAAGTCATTGCCTTCGATGGTAGCATCGATGATGCCACGTGCGTAAGCTTCGAAAAAACCTCTTACAAATGCAGCTACTGCCTGATAACTGTTGATTCTTTTGCTCATTTCTTGTCTGTGTTTATTGGGCTGTTCCTGTTTGGGAATAACAGCTTCTTATTCAAAAGTCTTAAATTCATACCCCTGTTCCATGAGCCATTCTATGGCCTGAGGGAGCGCCGTCTTCAGCTTTTCAATGCTCTTCAGCGAGTCGTGGAAGGTGATGATGCTGCCATTGCGGGCATATCGCTTCACATTGTTCACCACATCTTCTGCCGTCATCCATTTGGAATAGTCGCGCGTCACCACGTCCCACATGATGACCTTGTAAGTGCGGTGCAGCCACCAATACTCACTTGGTCGCATCCAGCCGTGAGGTGGACGGAAGAGATGGGCATGGATGATATCGTTCGCCTTATTGGTGTTGAGCACGTAGGAGATGACGCGGTGCTTGAAGGCACCGATATGATTGAATGTATGATTGCCTACCTGATGACCCTCTGCCACAATCTGGTTGTAGAGGTCATGATGGCGCAATACATTCTCGCCTACCATAAAGAAAGTAGCCTTGATATTGTACTTTCTCAGGGTCTCTAAGATGAATGGAGTTGATTCTGGAATCGGACCGTCATCAAATGTAAGATAGACAGAATGGTCTTTCTTGTCCATTCTCCAGATGGCTTTTGGGTATAACCATCTGAGCCATTTGGCTGGTTGCTCTATGAACATGGATAAAACAGGTTTATATGAATAATGAAAAGTTTGGTGTCGCGTTTCGCGACACCAAACTTTTTTCTATTTTTTTACTGATTGCCTTCCGGCATTCTGCCACCTCTGCCATGATAGAGACGGTAGAGGTTGTTGAGCTGCTTCTCATACTTCTGCTCCAACTGTGGACTCACCATTCCGGCAGCCTCGCAGATGCTCTGCATGATCATGATCTGACGGATGCAGTCGTGCTCTGCCTGGAGGAAACGGTCGTTTGGCAGCGAGAGATAGTAGTTGAGGTATTGTGAAGCATTCTTCCATACCGCTTCTATATATTCCTTGCCCTTGGTTTTCTGACCGGTCATCAGCCAGCCGCGAGCCATATCCAAGCCACCGCTCATGTAGTCGAGCGTAACATTGTAGGCAGGAATCTCGGTATCAGCCTTCTTCAGAATGTTAATAGCCTTCTGTTTCTTGCCTTCGGCGATGAGCTGGAGGGCTGTCTGGGCGAGCAGGCGACGGTGGGTATAACACATACGCATGGTTGTCTCGTCGATGTAGAGTCCCTTCTGCTTCAGGTTGCCGAACTTGAATCGGGTCATGATGTTGTGATAAGCCTTCTCTGTATCGAAGTTCTTGGCACCTGGCTTGTTGGTGGTGAACGGAGTGATACGGTTCACAAGTCCCTCCTGTACGAAGTTGTCACCGAGGTTCATATAGTTCTCTTCGCCTACGGTGAGTGCTACGTAGAGCGGACGGGTCCAGTTGCACTGTGCCAGCATTTCGAGCATCATGAGGTCGTTCTTGTAGAGTGCGCTCTTGCCGGCAAGCGAGATGACCATCTTGTCTGGAATAGAATCTGATGCCATCATCATGCCGCTCTTCTTTACAGCTTCCTTGTCGATGGTGACATAGAGGGTATCCGTAGGGATGAAGTGCATGTCAGGGTTCTTGCTGCGTACCCAGTTCTTCAGGATGTTCTTGAGCTCGAACGGTTCGGCACCAAACTGCTTCTTGGCATTCTCTGGATCCTGCTTGTAGAAGTCGAGAATCTGCTTCTTTGCCTCAGGCTCAACAGATACATATTCGTTGGTACCTGAACAGTAGTCGAGACGTGGCCAGGTGATTGGCACAGATGGTGAGTTGTATGCAGGACGCCTCATCTGGTCGATATACCAGTCGGTCTGCAGGTAGCTCAGGTTACATACACGGGCATCAGTTCCTACGCCTTCTACCTCCTGGTTGTACCAGAGTGGGAAGGTATCGTTATCACCATTGGTAAAGATGATAGGGTTGCCCTTCTCCTGGAGCGACATCAGGTAGTTCTGACCGAAGTCACGGCAGGTGTAACGGTTTGAGCGGTCGTGATCATCCCAGGTCTGTGATGCCATCTGGATAGGTACGAGAAGTGTGATGACTGCTACAATGGCTGTTACGGCAGTACCGCTGAGCTTCATCTTGCGCTTCAGAATGTCGATGATGGCGAGTACGCCGAGACCGCACCAGATAGCGTATGCATAGAATGAGCCGGCATAAGCATAGTCACGCTCACGTGGCTGCATCGGTGTCTGATTCAGGTAGATGACGATGGCAAGACCTGTCATGAAGAACAGGAAGAATACAATCCAGAACTGCTGGATTCCGATAGGGAGGAGTACTTCCTCTTCCTTGCCGTTCTTCATTACCTTCTTCTTGCGGGTATACCAAGCCTGCCAGAAAAGTCCGACGAGACCGAGAATCAGCGGCATGCAATAGAATACATTGTGTCCCTTGTTCTCCTTCAGGTCGTCTGGCAATTTGCTCTGGTCGCCATAGAGTGAATCATCGATGAATGAGAAACCGGTAATCCAGTTTCCGTGCTCTGGCTCACCATTGCCCTGGATGTCGTTCTGACGGCCGGCAAAGTTCCACATGAAGTAGCGCCAGTACATGAAGTTGCACTGATAGGAAAGGAAGAAGCGGATGTTGTCAAACTGTGACGGCATCTTTACCATCATACTCTCTCCGCAGCGGTCGTAAGGAATCTCTGTGCCTTCTACACCGCCCATCCAGTCTTCGTATGCCTGGGCATGAGCCGAACTGTACATACGAGGGAAGAGCATGTTCTGGGCATAGATATACTGATTCTTGTGACTTACTACGAAGTAAGAGTCCTTCTCATCAGCCGAAGCCTTCTCCTTGCGCTGGTAAACCGGTGCGCCTTCCTTCATGACAGGCTTGCACATGTTGCCGTCTACTTCGAGGGCTACCTGTGATGTATAAGCCTGTCCATAGAACAGAGGACGGTCACCATACTGGTCGCGGCTCAGATAACTTCCCAGGGTAAAGATGTCCTCAGGAGAGTTCTGGTCCATAGGAGGGTTAGCAGAAGAACGGATCACGATAAGTGCGTAGCTGGAATAACCAATCATCAGCATCAGCATGCAGAGCAAGGCTGTATTCTTGACGCGTGCAGAGATGAGCGGCAGAAGCTGCATCTTCTTCTTGGCGATGCCTGTAGATTCATCAACGCCTGTTACTACTTCCTGCTTGCGCTTGTAGCCGAGTACGAACCAGAGGATAACCAGCACGATGATGCCGGTGATGGCAGCTGTCCAGCCATATCCGTAGAATGGGATGCCGAGCATGCCGAAGCCGAGAACGAAGGCGATATTCTGCTTCTTCTCGTTCTTCTCTGATGCGTTACAGGTCTCGTAGATACCCCAGATAACTGAGGCTACGAGACAGATGATGTATACGATTTCACCGGTATTGAACGGACAGCCGAGGGTGTTGACAAAGAACAGCTCGAACCAGCCGCCTACGGTGATGATACCTGGAACCACACCATACAGTACGGCTACCACTACGAGGAATGAAAGGAACAGCGCCAGAATCGAGCCCTTGAGGTTGGCATGTGGCACCTTCTTGTAGTAATAAACCAATACGATGGCTGGAATACAGAGCAGGTTGAGCAGGTGGACACCGATACTCAAACCGGTCATATAGGCGATGAGCACAAGCCAACGGTCGCTATGAGGCTCGTCAGCATGGTCTTCCCACTTCAGAATGAGCCAGAATACCACAGCGGTAAAGGCAGAAGAGAACGCATAAACCTCACCCTCGACAGCTGAGAACCAGAAGGTATCGCTGAAGGTGTAGATGAGTGCGCCTACCATACCGGATGCCTCGATGGCAATCAGCTTACTGGTGGTCAGTTCTTTCCAGTCGCTGATGACGAGTCGGCGAGCCAGGTGGGTGATGGTCCAGAAGAGGAACATGATACAGACGGCGCTCAGCAGGGCGCTCATCGTATTTACCATCTTGGCTACCTGGGTAGTGTCGCTGGCGAAATGTGTGAAGAAATTGCCTAAAAGCGTGAAGAATGGTGCCCCTGGTGGGTGACCGATCTCCTGCTTGTAAGCAGTCGTAATAAACTCAGGACAGTCCCAGAAACTGGCTGTCGGTTCAATTGTGGAACAATAAGTGAACGCCGCAATGATGAATGCGACCCATCCGAAGATATTGTCCACTAATCTGTACTGTTTCATTATTGTTTAAACTTTAATGTATTATATTTCTTTCTGAATGCTTTCTCTGTTTCTGAGTGCTTTCTCTGTGCCTTTCTAGGAAGGCACATTTCAGTTGCAAAGATAATAAAAAGATGAGATAATATGGATTTTTGCACCTGTTTTTTAGGCATTATTATATAATAAGCCTATACATTTAAGAAATGCTCTTCCAGTTTCTCTCTCGGCATATCTGCCGTATCGTGGTAGTGGAGATGATGATTTACGCAGGCGATGTGCTTTACGTTATTGAGCACTTCGGCTACATCATGACTTACGATGATAATGGCGCACTCCCGGTTGATCTGTTCCAGCATCTCGTACATCTGCTTCTGGGAGCGGCGGTCGATATAGGTGTTGGGCTCATCCAGTATTACTACATCGGGTTTGGAAACAATGGCGCGGGCGAGGAGTACTCGCTGAAGTTGCCCGCCGCTCAAGGCTGCGATATGGCGGTCTTTCAACTCTGTGAGCTGCATCTGTTCCAGACAGTCGAGAACCTGCTGGTGCTGTGCCTGTGTGTATCTCGAAAAGAGACTTTTGGTCTTGCTGAGTCCTGAGAGTACCACTTCATAAACGGAGATAGGGAACTGTTTGTCGAGATGATTGTATTGGGGCAGATATCCCATGCTGATTTCCCTTACTTCCTCCCCGTCTTTATAAAAGCGGATGCTGCCGTCTGTGGGTTTCATCAGTCCCAGGATGAGGCGCATGAGGGTTGTCTTGCCACCACCATTGGGACCAATGATGCCAAGATAATCGTCTTTGTAGACGGTGAGGTTGATGTCGTGGAGCACCTCCTTGCCTTCGTAACCAGCCGAAAGATGCTCTATCTCTATTAACTTTGAACTTTGAACTTTGAACATAGAACTTTATGATTAGTTGTTGTTCTTTATTTTCCTACCACAATTTTCTTGCCCTGTACCGCCAGAGATACTTCTTTCATCGCATTGGCCCAATCTGCCTGCAATGGGTTGATATCCATCGCCTTTGTTTGGCTTTCCTTGATGAATGTCGTGGTGTTGCGGTTGGCAAATTCAGCCTGTATGAGACAGTATCTGATTTTTTCCTTTCTGGCTCTTTCGATGAGACTCTTGAGCTGGGCGGCGCTTGGCTCCCTGCCTTCTTCCTCGATGGCAAGCTGCTCCAACTGGTAATCACGGGCGAAGTAGGTGAGGATAGGGTGATAGATGACGAACTTGCGAACCATCTCCGGATTATCCTTGAAACTCTTTCTGATGATGCTGTCCTGCCTGTCGATGCTGCTGAGCAGCAGCTGATAGTTTTTCTGGAAGAAAGTCTTGTTTTCCGGTTCCAATTGGCAGAGTGCCTTGAAGATGTTGCCGGAGATGATGCGGGCGTTTTTGCAACTCATCCATACATGCGGGTCGGTATTGCCGCCTGGTGTCTTGGCGGGCGTGATGCCTGTGGAGGTATCTATCACCTTCATGTCAGGAGCGTTGTCCTGCAGCTTCTTCATCCAGGTCTGTTCGAAACCGATGCAGCCCACTTTCAGATAGAGGGCACTCCTGGAGAGTTCCATCATCTGCTGGGCATAAGGCTCGTAAGTTTCTGGATTGTTGCCGTTGGATACCATCACGTTGACATCCACCTTATCTCCGGCAATCTTATTAACGAAAAACTTGTAGGGAGGGATAGTTACGGTAACAGCAGGTTTGCCATCGCTGTTGGCGACAGATTCCTTTCCGTTACTTTCTGCTGTGTTACCTTTCTGCTGGCTGCCTTTACAGCCCGTGAAAACCACACATAATATAATAAGGTATAAATACTTTCTCATAAGCAGTCAATCTATATGAATCAATTCTTTGTTTTCTTTCTTATGATGCTGACTTAAAAGATGAAACTCAGTCCGTAAACCAGCAGAACATATCTCAACATCTTTCCGATGGTGATGCTGATGACAGAAATCACGATGTTGGCTCTCGTCAGTCCCAAAACGATGGTGATGGCACTTCCCAACAGGGGCAGGAAGGCGAAGAATCCCATCCAGGCTCCTCTGTCGGCCATGAAATGCTGAGCCTTGTCAAGACTCTCTTTCTTTACATGCAGATATTTCTCTATCCATTCCAACTTGCCCATCCGTCCTACGCCATAGTTGAACATAGAACCGAGCACATTGCCGATGCTTCCATACAGTACGAGCTGGATAGGTTCCAGTCCGGCAGCCTGTAAGCCCGACATCACCACCTCGCTGCTGAAGGGAACGAAACTGCCGGCAAGGAAGGCTGATACCAGCATGCCCCAGTAGCCCCAGCTCATTAAGAAATCTATTATCCAACTCATAGTAATATGCTCTCTGGTACGAGTATGTTGTAAGCCATGATAAGTACCAGCATGATGAGCAGCAGGATGAAGGAGATGTTGGTAAACTTACCTCTGGTGAATGTGATGAAATGGGCGATAAGCGGTGCTGTATTCACAATCAGGATGCCGCCCAGTTCCTGTATATGTCGAGGCTGGAGGACGATGAAGATGATGCAGGCAACCGATATCATGATAAACGTTTCGTAGATCATGCGGGTGCGTATCTTGTCGCCGTAGCTGGTGCGTATGAAGTGGATGGAACCGATGATGGTGAGCAGGGTAACGAAACTCAGGTTCAGTACCTGATGGTCGGTAACCTGCGAATAATCAAAGAGTTCGCTGTAGTTGATGAATTCGCAGAAGTGGTCAGCCAGCCCCTGTATGTTGTCGGTATAGAAGAAATAACCGGCTGCAAACCAATAGGGCACGATGAGACCTACCAGGGATGCAAAGAATGTCTTTACGCTAAACGAGAGGGTAAACACCATCATCATGATCCATAGGATAGGCATGAAATAGCCTATCTGCACGAAAACCATCGATGCCAGACCGATGCAGGCAAAGGCGTAGAAAGTCCAGCCTGTAGAGCGTTTATCCTGATAGCAATTCCAGATAATGAGATAAAAGGCGATGAAACACATCGTCACAATACTGCTTTTTAAAGAGAGTTGAGGGAGTCCTGCCATCGTCATTAATGCCAGAAAACTGCAAGATACCATTCGGCTGTAGGTACGCATCAGGGCATTACGGTTGTTCAGTTCCACCATCAGCAGGGTAGACATGGCTGTGAAAGCAAATTCTACCCAGATATTGGATACCAATAAACCTACTGCAACCCAAACCAGCGTGGCAAGGGTTGCAGTAATAGGTAAAGAGTAGCGGCTAGCCGCTACTTTATTTTGAAAAGTTTTCTTTCTTAACATCTAATTCAATGTTGAATGTTGAATGTTGAATGTTGAATGTTAAGTGTTGAATGTTGAATTAGGCTAGCGCCCTTGAGTCCGTTAGGCAATTCAACATTCAACATTCAACATTCAACATTAAAAAACTAAAGGTCCTGTCCGATATCAGAACGGAAGTACTTGTCGGTGAACTGGATCTTCTGTGCCTCGGCAAAGCTCTTCTTCAAGGCTTCTTCCTTGTCCTTGCCGTAGCTGCTTACGCAGATGACACGACCACCGTTGGTTACTACCTGACCATCCTTCATGGCTGTACCGGAGTGGAATACTACCGAACCTTCTACATCGTCGATGCCCTGGATAGGATAACCCTTCTTGTAAGCCTCTGGATAACCGCCGCTTACGAGCATCACGCAGACTGCTGCACGCTCATCAAACTCGATGCTGCGCTTGTCCAAGTCGCCTGCTGCTACACCTTCGAAGAGATCCACGATGTCGCTCTTCAGGCGGAGCATCACGCTCTCTGTCTCAGGGTCACCCATACGGCAGTTGTACTCGATGACCATAGGCTCGCCTTCAACGTTGATCAGACCGAAGAAGATGAATCCCTTATAGTCGATGTTCTCCTCAGCAAGTCCTTCTACAGTAGGACGGATGATGCGCTCGTCAACCTTCTGCATCCACTCCTTGGTAGCGAATGGTACAGGGGTAACGCTACCCATACCACCAGTGTTCAGACCGGTATCGTGCTCGCCGATGCGTTTGTAATCCTTAGCCTCAGGCAGAATCTTGTAGTTCTTGCCATCGGTCAATACGAATACAGAGCACTCAATGCCACTGAGGAATTCCTCGATGACTACGCGTGCAGAAGCGTTGCCGAACATACCGCCGAGCATCTCCTTGAACTCCTTCTTAGCCTCTTCCAGGGTAGGGAGGATGAGAACGCCCTTACCGGCGCACAAACCGTCAGCCTTCAATACATAAGGAGCCTTCAGCGTCTCCAGGAATTTCAAGCCTTCCTCTACGTGCTCGCCGTCGAAAGTCTCATACTGGGCAGTAGGGATGTTGTGGCGCTTCATGAACTTCTTGGCGAAGTCCTTGCTGCCTTCCAATACGGCGCCAGCCTTTGATGGACCGATGACAGGGATGTTCTGGGTGCGAGGATCGTTCTTGAAGTCATCGTAAACACCCTTTACCAATGGGTCTTCCGGACCAACTACCACCATATCAACGCCATTCTCTACTGTGAAGTTCTTGAGCGCCTCAAAGTCGTCTGCCTTGATATCTACGTTCTCGCCGACATTCTGAGTACCGGCATTACCTGGAGCGATGAAGAGTTTCTCACACTTCTCGCTCTGAGCGATTTTCCATGCTAAGGCGTGCTCGCGGCCACCGCCTCCTAACAATAAAATTTTCATTTGCTGTAAGTTATTGTTTGTTATTTGATGTAGAAGTAAACTCCCCTTTTCGGGGGGATGTTTACTCCTAGATATTTACTTGAGATAATCGAAGAAATAATTGCTGATGCGCTCATGCAGATGAGTGCTCTGATGACCTCTCATGTTGTGAGGCTCGCCAGGATAGACGAAGAAGTCTGGCTGGGTGCCTGCTGCGATGCAAGCCTTGAGGAAGGTGAGGCAGTGCTGTGGCACTACGGTCACATCGTTCAAGCCCTGGATAATCTGCAGCTTGCCCTTCAGGTTCTTTGCCTGATAGAGCAGAGAGGTCTTCCTGTAACCCTCTGGGTTGGTCTGTGGGGTGTCCATATAGCGCTCGCCATACATCACCTCGTACCAGTGCCAGTCGATTACCGGACCGCCTGCTACGCCTACCTTGAACACATCAGGGTGGTTGGTCATCAGCGAGATAGTCATGAATCCGCCGAAGCTCCAGCCGTGAACGCCAATCTTGTCAGCATCTATGTAAGGAAGCGTCTTCAGATATTCCACACCCTTCATCTGGTCTTGCATCTCAATCTGTCCGAGTTGGCGGAAGGTAGCCTGCTCGAAAGCCTTGCCACGGTTCTCGCTTCCACGGTTGTCGAGGATGAAGAGCAGATAGCCCTTTTCTGCCATGTAGGTTTCCCAACCACGGCTAGAGTAGTTCCAGCGGGCATCTACGTTGTGGGCATGAGGTCCACCATATACATATATAATGGTAGGATACTTCTTGTTTGGATCGAAGTTTACCGGCTTCACCATTCTCCAGTAGAGGTCTGTTTCGCCATCGGCAGCCTTGATAGTACCGCAGCTGTACTCAGGCACATTGTAGCCCTTCCAAGGGTTCTCGGCAGTGAAGTAAGCGGTGCGCTTGCCGTTCTCGGTATTCACGAGGGCAATCTTGCGAGGAACGGTAGGAGTAGAGTAGTTGTCGAAGACATACTGTCCGTTCTCGCTCAAAGTGGCGCTGTGCCATCCCTTGCCGCAATCATCTACCAGCGTACGCTTGCCGGTTTTTGTATCTACGGCAAAGATGTTTCTCTGGATAGGCGATTTCTCGTTGGATGCGATGATGATACTCTTGCGCTTGCTGTTGAAACCGAGCACTTCCATCACTTCCCATTTGCCGGAAGTCAACTGCTTGATTTCAAGTGATTCTGTATTGCTTGCCATACGGCTTCCGTGCTTGCCCAGGGTGCAGATGTAGAGATGGTTGTAACCATCCTTGCGGGTCTGCATGATGAAACTGCTGCTGTCCCAAGGCAGGAACTGGATAGGATGACATGGTTCTACATATTTCTCATCGGTCTCGCGATAGAGTTCGCCTGTCTTCTCGCCGGTTTCTGCATTGTAGGCAGTCAGACGGCAGTCGTTCTGGTCGCGGTTCAGTTCGAACATATAGATGGTCTTGCTGTTCGGACTCCATGCGATGTTGGTGAAGTAGCGGTCGGTTGGATCGCCAGCCTTCAGATAGATGGTCTTGCCGGTCATGCAGTCGAACACGCCTACGGTTACCTTGTGTGAAGTCTCGCCAGTCATCGGATACTTGTCTGGGGCAGGAGTAGCAATGCAACTCTGTGTTTCAGGATGATTGAAACCGATTTCCGGGATGTCGACCTGCGGATAGTCGGTTACCATACTCTGGTCCATGCGATAGAAGGCGAGCAGTTCGCCGTTCGGACTCCAGAAGGTTCCCTTGCTGATACCGAACTCATCGCGGTGAACACTCTGTCCATAAACAATTTCGCGGCTTCCGTCCTTTGAGAGCTGGAAATCGTGAGATTTCTTTTCTTTTGTCAGGGCGTTGCTGGTTACATCGAAGGTACGCACATAGAGGTTGCTGCCCTTCAGATAGGCAAAGGCGTTCTGCTGGGCGTTGGCCTCCAGGAGGTTCTCGCCGTCAGCAAACTCCATCTCGCTCAGCAGCTTATGCTTCTTGAAGTCTATGGTATAAGTCTTGCTGCCGTTGCTTACCATCACGATGCTCTTGCCTGCAAAAGGGAAGAGAGCATTGTAGAGGGCTCTTACCTTGATGTCCTTGGTAGGAGCAATCCACTGGTTGATGTCATTGATGCCGAAGAGTCTGGTCTCCTTGCCTGTCGTCTTGTTGACGAGATAGCAGGCATCCACATCCTGGCGAACGAGTTCATTGCCCCACCAGGTGCACCAGCGGTTCTTAGCCACCATGTTACGATAGTTGTTGCCGCCGAAGTTCAGGTCTTCCAATGTAAAGGTTTTCTCGCCTTTCTGAGCAGGAACCACGCCCTGAGCCTGTAAGTCGGTTGCATTCATAGCCATCATAATCATAGCAGCAAAAGATAATTTATAAATTGAATTCTTCAGATTCATTATATTCTTTACTTTACTTTATCGGGTTTACCACCCATGCGTCGTGAAACACGACGTATGGGTAGTATGTCTCTTTAATCCTCGTCGTCGAAGTCAACGCTGAAGTTCTTCTTGCCTCCGCGCTTGCCTCCGAAATCACGGCCACCACGTTTGTCGCCTTTGAAGCCACCACGCTTGTCGCCTTTCTCGAAACGCTTTCCGTCGCGCTTGCCACCGAAGTCACGACCACCTTTGCGGTCGCCCTTGAAGCTACGGCTTCCACGCTTGTCATCGTCGTCATCATTGCGTCGACCGCCACCGATACGTGAACGGCCGCCCTTATGGAACTCAGCACGCTTCTTCTCGAAGTCTTCCAGACGGTGAGTATGGAACTTGAAAGAACGGATATCGTCCTCCTCGTTTTCAGTCTCCTCGCTAACACGCTTCTTGAATTCACGCTCCTTCTTGAAACGGTGCTTCTGAGCCATCTCGCTCTTCTCGCGCTCTGTCTTCACAATACCGCCTTCAGAACGGAAGTCCTTCATCTTGCCGTCGAACATCACATACTTGCGGAATTCGCACTCCAAGCTTCCGTTGAATACAGGAATCTTGATAGATGGTTTCAGACCAATCTGCTCGAAGCACTCCTCGCGGTAACTCAATACCCAAGCCTCGTTGCCGGCAAAAGCCTTCTTGAAACGCTCACCGATCATCTTGTAGGTGTTCAGGAGGTTAGGGGTAGAGATGCGCTCGCCGTATGGAGGGTTCATCACGATGATGCTCTTCTCTGCTGGCTGGGTGAAGTCCTTGAAATCAGCCTGTGAGATGGTGATGTCCTTGCTAAGACCGGCAGCACGAACGTTGAGATTAGCTGTGTTTACAGCCTTCATGTCAACATCGTAGCCATAGATATGGTGCTCAAACTCGCGCTCCTGAGAGTCGTCGTTATAAATCGTATCGAAGAGATCCTGGTCGAAATCGTTCCACTTCTCGAAGGCAAACTCCTTGCGGAATACACCTGGAGAGATGTTGCGGGCGATGAGGGCAGCTTCGATGGCGATGGTACCTGAACCACACATCGGGTCGATGAAATCGCATTCGCCCTTCCAGCCGGTCATCAGAATCATACCTGCAGCGAGAACCTCGTTCAGAGGAGCCTCTACCTGCTCCTGGCGGTAGCCACGGCGGTGCAGACTCTCACCACTCGAATCGAGACTCAAGGTGGCATTGTCTTCTGCAATGTGGATGTTGAGACGGATATCCGGGTTAGATACGCTGATATTTGGACGTGTACCCTGCTTCTCGCGGAACCAGTCAACAATCGCATCCTTTACCTTGTAGGTTACGAAGCGTGAGTTGCGGAACTCCTCTGAGTAGACTACTGAGTCAACAGAGAAAGTCTTCTTCACGTCTAAGATGTCATCCCACTTGATCTTCTGAATCTGATCATACACCTCTTCAGCGCTTCTAGCCTTGAAGTGCTTGATAGGCTTTAAGATACGGATGGCTGTGTGCAACTGGAAGTTAGCACGATACATCATTTCCTTGTCGCCTGTGAAAGACACCATGCGGCGACCAATCTGTACATTATTGGCACCCAACTGGGTGAGCTCTTCAGCCAAGACAGGCTCGAGGCCCATGAAGGTCTTGGCAATGAGTTCAAATTCCTGTTCCATTATTGAATTCTATATCTAATAAACTTTGTTTTTCTTTTTTATATTTCTTTGTTTTCGGTTTCATATCCTTGGTAACCCATACGTTGGCTCCCACTACGCAGCCTTCTCCGATGGTGATGCGACCGAGGATGGTGGCATTGGCGTAGACGATGACATCATTTTCGAGGATAGGGTGGCGGGGGATTCCCTTGATAGGGTTGCCGTCCTTATCGAGAGGGAAACTCTTGGCTCCGAGGGTTACACCCTGGTAGAGTTTCACATTGTCGCCGATGATGCAGGTAGCTCCAATCACCACACCCGTACCGTGGTCGATGGTGAAGTGCTTGCCGATGGTAGCCTCTGGGTTAATATCAATACCGGTTTCCGAATGAGCCAGTTCAGTCATCATTCTCGGAATGAGCGGCACTCCCAGTTCGTGCAGTACGTGGGCTATGCGGTAGTTGGTAATCGCTTTGATGACCGGGTAGCAGGAGATGATTTCTCCGTGGCTCATGGCAGCCGGGTCGCCCTCGTAGGCAGCCTCTACATCGGTAGCCAGAATCTTGCGAAGTCTCGGGAATTCCATGATTGCCTTGGCTGCAATCACGCCTGCCTTGGCACGCTGGTGCTGCAGTTCAGCCTGGGTTTCCGTTTCGCAGTCGTTGGCGAAGCAGAGACCGGCGAGGATCTGCTCTGACAGCATCTCATAGAGTTTCTCTACTCTTACTCCAATGTGATATTTGATGGTTGAGATATTTACCGAAGAATTGCCGAAATATCCCGGAAAGAGGATAGAACGGGACAAACTGATGATTTCTTCGAGCGCCTTGCCCGAAGGAAGTGGATTCCCGTCTCGATGCTGATGGAAGAGACCCTTCAAAGATTCGGCGCTCGAAAGCTCCTCGATGGTCTCTGTCAGCTGATGAGTTAATGTATCTTTACTCATTTTCTTAATGTCTCAATAAAATTTGAGTGCAAAGATACGATTATTTTCTTGAATGACAAAGAAATAGCTATGGTTTTTTGTATTTTTTAGAGTGATTTTTTGGGGGATGAAAAATGGAAAGACCCATATACGGCGTTTTACCGTACATGGGTCTGGCTTGTCTTATTTTGCGATGCTGTCCAGGAAGAGGAGCAGTCGGTTGGTGACGTTTACCTCTGAAACACCGGAATCGAAGTCGAGCGATACGAGGTTGAGTGTAGGGAACCGGTCGTGGAGACGTTTCTCGATGCCCTTGGAAATCACGTGGTTGGCGATGCAGCCGAAAGGCTGGAGCGAGATGATGTTGTTCACGCCATCACGGATGTAACCTACGATGTCGGCAGGCAGAAGCCAGCCTTCTCCAAACTGGGCTGCGAGCGAAACCAGTCCCTGTACGTCCTTCGCATCATCATAGATATTGGTGAACGGACGGAAGTAGCGGAACTTGCCGGCTGCCTTGTTTACCTGGCGCAATCTTCTGCCTATCAGCGCCTGATAAGCGCCCTTGATGATGAAATCGGGCACTTTGGTGCAACTCAGCCGCATGTGTTTCTGTATCTCTACATTCACAAATTCCTGCAGGAAGAAAGGGGCAAGCAGAGGCGGAACCACCTCAATGCCGCGCGAAATGATGTTCTGCTCCAGGAACTGGTGGGCGAAAGGATTGAACTTCAGGAAGATTTCGCCTACGATTCCTACCTTCGGCAACGTTCTGTCGAGGGTCATCTGGTTGAATTCTTCGGCTGCCTGTTCCAGGAGTCGGATGAGTCCTTTGGCTGAATTCTGGGCGATAGGTCCGTCTATCAGCTGCATGTATTTATCGCGCAACTCTCTGGCAATGCCCGGTTTACGCTCTCTTACGATGCAGGCGTTGTACATTTCGTTGATTGCATCGCCATAGAAAATGGCGGTAACGATAATCTGACTGTATTTCAGCCAAGGCACATTGAAGCCGTCCTGCTCGTTGTAGTCTTGCTTGTCGTCTGTTGAGCCTGATGCTTCGCCTGTTGAGGCTGTTACACCGAGCGTGAGCAGCGGAATGTCCTGGAATCCATTGGAAATCATCGCACGTTTGATGAGGCCGGCGTAGTTGGTTGCGCGACATTGGCCGCCCGTCTGACTCATCACTACTGCCGTATTATTCAGGTCGTATCTGCCTGATTTCAAGGCTTTGATGATGTCGCCGACGATGAGTGTTGCCGGATAACAGACTTCGTTGTTGGCAAACTTCAAGCCGAGTTCGGCGCTTACCTCATTGCTCATCGGAAGTACCTTTACATCATAGCCTATCAGTTTCAGGATAGGTGGAATGATAGGGGTGAGGTATTCGGTCATGAAAGGAGCGAGAATCTTGCGATGAATATCCTGCCTGGTGAATACCTTGGTCTGCTGTAAATGTTGAATGTTGAGTGTTGAATGTTGAATTTCTTCAGCTGTTGAATTTTTCACTCTTCGTTCTTCACTCTTCACTTCCTTTACTCCCTTCAGGCTTTCTATCAGCGAGCGGACACGGAGCTTCAGGGAGCCGATATTGCTCACGTCATCTATCTTCAGCAGCGTGAAAGGCTTGTTGTGGCGCTTCATGATGTCGCGAATCTCGTCCTGGATAAAACTGTCAGGACCGCAGCCGAAACTGGTCATCTGGACGAAATGAACCTCATCGCCCTGTTCGGCTACCCATTGTGCTGCCTTCAGAATACGGTTCATATACGCCCATTGCTTCACGAGATAAGTCTCTGGCTGACAGTTGTATGCTTCGTTGTTGTCTTGGCTGGCTAAAGCTGCCTCATTTCTTTCTGTCGCCAGGTCCTCCAGATTGAAGTCTTTGAAATCTGCAAAGAGATTACCCCGGGCGATGTCTTCGCTGATGACGTTGACTCCCAGATTGGCTATCATCTCGCTCAGCTTGTGCTGAATCAGCGGGTCAGTATGATAAGGACGGCCTGCCAGCAGAATCGTAAGTCCCTTGTTTGGCTTAAGAGCCACTGTTTCTTCATTTTTCAGAATCTCCCAGCCCTGTTTCTTGATTTCGGCAGCATATACTGCCTGAGCATAGAGGGCCTCTCTCAGCGCTTTATGGGCAGTCTTCTTGCTTACTCCCAGTTGCTTGAGATAATCGGTAATCTGCTTTTCCAGCGCCTTAGGCTGGGCAAAGTTGATGACGGGCGTATCGATCGGTTTCTTCAGATTGATGACCGACTTGATGACATCGCTGTAGCCCGAAACGACCGGACAGTTGAAGCTGTTCAGCGTATTCTTCGGGTCGTCATTATGCTCATAAACCACGTATGGCATGAGGATGCGGTCAACCTTCGGGTTCTCGTTGAGTTCCTTCAGATGACTGTGAGCCAGTTTAGCCGGGAAGCAGATATTGTCGCTCATCACCGTATTCAAGGCTCCTTCATACTGGCTGAAAGTGGAATCGGAAGAGAGAATCACGCCCAATCCGGCTGCCCGGAGCAGCGCATTCCAGAACGGATATTCCTCGTACATGTTGAGGATGCGAGGAATGCCTACCCATGTACCGCGAAACGCCGTAGCAGGTGGGTTAACTACCTCTCTATCAAATAGTAAACTGTATTTGTATTCGTAGATATTTTTGCCTTTTATCCCGTTTACTCCCTTGTTGTTGAACACACGCTCGCACTTGTTTCCGGAGTAGAATCGGTTACCGCCGGCAAAGGTGTAGCGGGAAACATAACAATGGTTTTCGCAGCCTTTGCATTGCAGCTGTTTGGTTTCATAATGAGCCAGATTCTGGAGATCATCGATGGATCTTGATGAGGCAGGGTGCTCGTCTTCTCCAGATGTGCGATGCTTGTAATCTGCCGCTGCATGAAGGGCACAGCCGTAGGCGCCCATCAGTTCAGGCATGTTGCTTCGTGCCACTTCGGTATGGGTGAGCAACTCAAATGCTCTTACCACCGCATCGTTTCTCATTGTACCACCCTGCACAACGATTTTGCCTCCAAGGTTCTCATTACCATGGAGTTTCAATACCTTATAAAGACAGTTCTTGATGACCGAATAAGAGATTCCGGCAGAAATATCAGCTACAGAAGCGCCCTCTCTGAGCACCTGTTTTACCTTCGAGTTCATGAAGACGGTGCAGCGGGTTCCCAGGTCGCAGGGAGCCTTCGACTGGCAGGCGAGTTGAGCAAAATCGCCTACAGAATAACCCATATTGTTGGCAAAGGTCTGGATGAATGTTCCGCAGCCCGAACTGCACGCCTCGTTGAGTTCCATGCGCACCACAGCCCCTTTCTCCACGAAGATAGCCTTCATGTCCTGTCCGCCGATGTCCAGGATAAAACTCACGTCAGGCATGAGTGAGGCAGCCGCTCTTTCGTGCGCCATTGTTTCGATAATGCCGCTATCGAGGCCGAAAGCCGCCTTGATAAGTTCTTCGCCGTAACCTGTAGAGCAGGAGCCTACGATTTCCAGTTCAGCGCCTCGCAATGCAGCTTCCTGCTTCAGGGCGTTCAGTCCATCCGCTACAGCCTTGATCGGATTTCCCAGATTCAGGCGGTAATTGGTAAAGACAATATCTCCCGTAGGCGTCTCCGCATTCACCCTTACCGCAACAATCTTCGTCGTAGTAGAGCCCGAGTCAATACCAATCACAACCTGCTGTTTTCCTTTATTCAGCGGTTTGGTTTCCGTAGCGAATTTCGCCTTAGATTTGAGCCATTCCTGGTGCTCTTTCTCATTCTTGAACAGAGGCAGCAGACTGCTGGTCCATTCCGTTTGTATTTCTTTTTTCATCCGGCTTCTGAGAACAGATACTGAGGCAGCAGAATCTGCCGATTTAGCCCGATAAGCACAGCCCAGAGCCGGAATGAGATTGCTGTTTCCTGATACGATGAAGTCGTTTGGAGAGAGATGGAGATAATCGCAGAAAGCCTTGCGGAGAGCCGGAAGAAAGGTAAGCGGACCGCCGCAGAGCAGGATAGGAGCCTCGAAACTGATGCCGTGAGAAAGCGTAACCACCGTCTGTACGGCGATGGAATGGAAGATGCTGGCTGCAATATCGGCTTCGGGCAGATTGCGCGCCATCAGGTTCTGGATGTCGGTCTTGGCAAACACGCCGCAGCGGGCAGCCATCGGATAAACGTGCTCTGCCTTCATCGCCAACTCGCTCATCTTCTGGTTCTCTACGCCCATCAGCACACTCATCTGGTCGATGAAAGCGCCCGTTCCGCCGGCGCAGTTGCCGTTCATGCGCAGTTCCATATTTCCGTTTTCCTTGAAGAAGATAACCTTCGCGTCCTCGCCACCAATATCGATGAGCGCCTTCGCCTCAGGATGAGCCGTACGGGCATAGACCGATGCAGCCACCACCTCCTGTACAAACTCCGCCTGGAGCTGTTCGGCAGTAGCCATTCCTACGCTTCCCGTTACGCAGATTCTTGCCTCTGCATCGCCCGTGAGGGCTAAAATCTCATCGAAATATTGTGACACAAGTTCGTTGACACGAGCGTTGTGGCGTTCGTATTTTGAGTAAATTACCCGATTATCGCTGTCGATAACGGCTATTTTGGCTGTCGTAGAGCCAACGTCCAGTCCTATGTAATAAGTCTTCTCCATTTCTCTTATCTCAAGTGTTTTCTTTTATCTTCTAGTATCTTCTTATCTTCTAGTGGCTTTTCCCAAGTTCCATCTGCTCTCTTCTCATATCCCTGAAAGCGCTCCAGGCTATCGGAACCGCAACGGCAAACGAGCAGCAATCTGCCCACATCTGACACATCTCAACGCCCAGCAGTCCGAAGAAATAGGGGAGGATGAAGATGAGCGGAATGAAGAAAAGTCCGCTGCGTGCTGCCGCTACGATGTTGGCTCTCACCGGTTTACGGATGGTCTGCATCAGCATGTTGGTGAGCACGATACTGGCTACGAGCGGAAAACTGAGCACCTGCCATCGCAAAGCCACCGAACCTACGGCTACAACCGCTGCATCATCGCGGAAGATGCTGATGATGGATGTTGAGAAGATGAAGCCGAGAAGGGCACAGACGCTGAGGAAAACCGTGCCGCATTTGATGCAGAAAAAGAAGGCTTCCTTTACGCGCCCATAGAGTTTGGCTCCGTAGCAGAATCCGCAGAGCGGCTGGAATCCCTGACCCAGACCGATGACCATCGCATAGGTGAAGAAGGAGATGCGGGTAACGATGCTCATGCCCGCAATGGCTGCATCGCCAAACGCACCTGCTGCCACATTGAGCATCAGCGTAGCAATACTTCCCAGTCCCTGTCTTGACAGCGAAGGGGTTCCGCCGAAGATAATCTCCTTGGCAAAGGCGCGGGTAGGGGTGAAATTGCTGAGACGGATGCGGATGTTCTCGCCTTTATGCGTCATCCAGAAGAGCATGGCGCAGCCGAAACACTGGCTGATGAGGGTGGCTACGGCGGCTCCGGTAATGCCCAGCTGGAAGTAGAGAATGAGCAGAGGAGCCAGAATCAGATTGAGCAGCACCCCCGACATGATGCCCTTCATCGCATACATCGCATTGCCCTGGAAGCGCATCAGGTTATTCAGCGTAAGCGAGGTGGTCATAAAGGGAGCACCCAGCAGGATAATGCCCAGATAACGCTCTGTATAAGGAAGAATGGTGGGCGTAGAACCCATCAGAAGGCAGAGCGGAGTGAGGAAAAGATGACCTAGAATGGCGATGAGGAGACCGGTAAGAAAACTCAGCACAAAGCCCGTTGTTGCCATCTTCTGTGCCTCTTCCGTATGCTTGGCGCCCAACTGTCGCGAAACATAATTGCCTGCTCCGTGACCGAAGAAAAAACCAATCGCCTGAATCACAGCCATTGCTGCAAAGGCAACGCCTACCGCTGCCACACTCTGCGTGTTGATGCTGCCCACGAAATAGGTGTCGGCGAGGTTGTACATGCTCGTCGACAGCATACTGATAATCGTTGGTATGGCCATCGTAAAAATCACATGATGCACAGGGGCATGAGTGAGGAACGTATAGTTGTCTCTTTTCTCTTTCTTCATAACTTTATGATGCTCTTTTGGGGCATTTCGACCTGCAAAGGTACATAAATATCCACAAAGTTGGACAATTATGAACCAACTTTTATAAATTTATAAGAAAAGAGTTGCATTATTCATAAATTTATTGTATTTTTGTGCCGCAATTGAATATATATACATAAAACAATATACTAATGAATGATGAGATAAGAATCATACCGATAACGACTAAAAAAGGGCTGAAAACCTTCATTCAGTTTCATTATGATCTCTACAGAGACCATAAGTTTGCCATTCCCTTTTTGCGTTTCGACGAGATGAATACGCTGGACCCAAAGAAGAATCCTGCCTTCGAATTCTGCGAGGCACAATACTTTCTGGCGGTTGACAGCGAGGCTCGTATCGTAGGTAGAATTGCTGCCATTATCAACCATCGTGCCAACGAACAGTGGAACAAGAAGCAGGTTCGCTTCGGCTGGTTTGATTTCGTGGATAATGTTGCGGTTTCCTGTGCCTTGTTGCGCGCAGTAGAAAGCTGGGGCAAGAGCAGGGGAATGAACGAATGCGTAGGTCCGCTCGGATTTACGGATATGGACCGTGAAGGCTTGCTCATCGAGGGTTTCGACCGGAAGTCTACGATGTATATCAATTACAATTATCCTTATTATAAGACGCATCTGGAGAGTTATCCGCTCTATGAGAAGGATAACGACTGGCTGGAGTACCGCATCAGAATTCCGGAAGTGACGCCGGCTAAGTTTGCCAAGACAGCCCAGATGATAGAGAGCCGATATAATCTGCATGTTCATAAGTTCACCCGCCGGGAACTGACCTCGGGAGGAATGGGTAGGAAGGTGTTCGAAATAGTGAACGAAACTTATAAGAATCTCTATGATTTCCAGCAGCTTACGGAGAAGCAGATAGATGAATATGTAAATACTTATATCAAGAAGGCTGACTTGAACCTGGTAACGGGTGTGGTAGATGGCAACGTTGGCAACAAGCTGGTAGCCTTCGGTGTTTCCTTCCCTTCGTTTACCGATGCGCTGCGTGAGATAGGCGATGGCAAGCTTTTCCCTACGGGTTGGCTGAAGGTGCTGAAGGTTCTGAAGTGGCACAAGACGGATACGGTAGATTTGCTCTTGATTGGTGTTCTTCCGGAATATCGCAAGAAGGGAGCCAACGCGCTTATTTTTGCCGATCTGATAGAGCAGTATCGCCGTTATGGCTTTAAATGGGCTGAAGCAATGCCGCAGATGGAGACCAATACCGGTGTTCAGAGCCAGTGGCAGTATCTGGAGAGCGAACAGCATCGCCGTCATCGCTGCTATAAGAAGAAGATTTAAAAGTCTCTGTTTTGAGCCGTTTAGCGGTAAAAAAGATAGAAAATGGGCTAAAAAGTTAATAAATGTAACTCGCTCTAAATTGGACTTTGATTGAAAATCAAGAAGTTGGTCGTTTGCCTATATTATATAGGTAACAATATGGAAACGAGCGGACTTCTGCTCGTTTCTGTATTTTGCAATATGCAAAGAACGCCTTAATTCGGGGACAAAGATACGATATTTTTCTAAATATCCAATGATTTACAAGAGGAATTTTATGGAAATTAGAACTTTTGCATAAAATCTGATGCTTAGCAACACAATATACATCCTAAAATAAACAGCAGGTGTTCGGACATAGACTATCCGAACACCTGCTGCCATAACGTTTTATTGCTGACAATGATTCTGACATCAGCTTTCATATACTTTTGCAGTATAGGAGTATTTTGTCCCTGTGTGCTCACTGTGGCTATAGCCATAAAATAGTTGCCATCTTCTCTATGTATGAGTTTGGCATTATGGCTTATGATGTTGCAGTTATAAGATGCATTGTCGTTGCCCTCGAAAGAAACATGAGCTGTCCTTGGCTCATCGAAAAGATGCAAATACTTATATGGTACAAACACTTGCACTGTTCTTTGATTGAGAACCTCACCATTAGCCTCTATGGATATAGGATAAGGTATCTTATAGAAAGCGACTGCGAGGGCGAGGACTATGATGGTAATGATTATAGTCCCCAAGCTGACGAGGCGAGGAGGAACCTTGCCTATCACGTTCCTCACCTTCTCACTTCTCAACTCGATATTATCTGATTCTCTTTCTTTCTGTTCCATGTCAAAAACATTTTAGTTTCCCAATTCCAATTGATTCTTCACAAGATTATAGTATGCCCCTCGCTTGGCGGTCAAAGACTCATGGTTGCCAACCTCAACGACCTTACCATGGTCTATGACTACGATTTGGTCGGCATTCTTCACCGTACTCAGTCGATGAGCCACAATCACAACAGTCTTGCCCTTGTAGAACTTATCCAAGTTCTCCACGATGCTTCTCTCGTTGTTAGCATCTAGCGAGTTGGTTGCCTCGTCAAGGAAGATATAGTCTGGATTCTTATACACCGCCCTTGCTATCAAGATGCGTTGTTTCTGTCCCTGGCTCAGTCCCACGCCATCACGTCCAATCTTGGTGTTGAACTTCAGAGGCAAAGCCATCACATAATCCTTGATACAAGCTATCTCGGCTGCTTTTAGCAACCGTTCCTTGTCTATGTCACCATCATCAACAGCAATGTTTCGTGCGATACTCTCCGAGAAGATGACACCTTCCTGCATCACAACGCCACATTGTCTGCGCCACCATTTCTTGTTGAGCTTGTTGATGTCAGTATTGCCTATGTTGATTTGTCCCTCCAAGACGGGATAATAACCAAGCATCAAACGGATGAGGGTGGTCTTTCCACTGCCAGATGCGCCAACGATGGCTGTTACCTTACCTTGCGGAATGTGAATGTTCACATTGTCTATGGTCTTGCGCAAAGCATGTGGATCATATTTGAACATGATGTTCTTGATGTCGATGCCCTCGTCCTTGTCCTCAATAGAAGTTAGCAAGCCTTCCTTTCCGTTCTCATCATCCATCTGGTGAATCTCGTTGATTCGTTCCAAGCTAATCTTCACATCTTGCAGAGAATAGAAGAAGTTCATCAGTTGCTCCACAGGCGAGTTGAGCTGTCCGATGATGTATTGCACGGCAAGCATCATACCGAGTGTCATTTGACCATGGATTACGGCGGTGGCTGCAACTACCGTGATGATGATGTTCTTCACCTCGTTGATGAAGATACTTCCAGCCTCCTGTGTCTGTTGGAGTTTGAGTGATTTCATCTGCACCCCGAACAAGTCTGCTTGCGTGTCCTCCCATTCCCATCTTCTGCGTTGCTCACAATCCTGCAACTTGATTTCCTGCATGGAGGTGATAAACTCGTAGGTCTTATTGTTGTTAATAGCTTGCTGCTCAAACAATTCATAGTCGAGCACCTTTCTCCGTTTCAAGAACAAGGTCATCCATGCGCCATAGAGGATGCTTCCCAACAAGAAGATGGCAAACACAAACTTGTTATAGAAGAACAACACCACCGAGAAGACCACGAAGGTGAGCATGGCAAAGGTAATATTGAGCGTTTGCTGAGTGAGGAAGTTGTTCACACGGCTATGGTCGTTCATTCTCTGCATCAAGTCGCCCATGAGCTTCGTGTCAAAGAAAGACATCGGCAACTTCAAGAGCTTGATGAAGAAGTCGCTCACCAATGAAATATTGATGCGCAAGGATATATGAAGCAATAGCCATCTGCGGATAAAGTCGATTGCCGTTCGGCTGATAGTGAGCATCAACTGTCCCAACAGGATAAGCCAAACAAAGCCGATGTCTTGGTTCTTGATGCCGACATCTACAATGGACTGGGTAAGGAATGGCAAGACAAGCTGCAAGAGGCTTCCGACTACCAAACCCAAGATAATTTGTCCGAAATACTTGCGATATTTCCTCACATATCCAAGGAGAAAGCGGAAAGACCTCTTCTCTTTGATGTGTTCTTCGCCCTCCATCTTGTAAGTATAGAAGGCTGGAGTGGTTTCCAAGAACATGGCAATGCCCTTGTCCTCATCATTGGATTTTGTGCTTATCCAATGCTGCTTAAATTCTTCTAAGCCATAAGTAACCAATCCCTTCCCTGGGTCAGCGACATAGAATTTCTTGCCTTTCTTTACCTTATACAAGACAACAAAGTGATTCTGATTCCAATGAAGAATACAAGGTAGAGAGGCTTCACCTAACATAGAAATGGTAGTTTTTGTACTTATTGTGTGTAATCCTAGGATATTAGCTCCCTCATTGATGCCTAGCATGGACACCCCTTCCGTTGTTGCAAAGCAAAGTTTCGACAGTGAATCCATTGTGTACTCTCTGCCGAAACATTTACATATCATTTGCAAGCATGCTACCCCACATTGCATAGAATCATGTTGGTGGGTGAATGTAAAATTATTTTTCATCTTGAATATTAATCGTTTTTTTACAAGCGTTTTCTTTGTTGTATTCCCGCACCTGTTCCTTTGTATTTGTCTTTTTTTGCATTTAAAGCATATCGAACAGTCAACATAACAGAACTTGACGAATAAGATTTGATATTTGAACAACTCTGTTTACCAGAATATATGACACGTCGCAAATTGGCAGTACCAAAGATATCATTGGCATAAAGCTGTATAGTTAATCTATCTTTAAGTAATGTTTTATATAACGAAATGTCTGTATTCCAGTAACTATATGTAAAGCAATTGCCCATATTTCCTTCAGTTTGAACTGTCATTAAAAGTGAAGCCATAAACCATTTGGTATCAAAAGTATTATTGATATGAAATGTTCCAATGGGATTACTCAATGATTTCGAATTTGGGTTTGACATGTAAAACCATTGTTTGGATATAGCTGCCTTAAGTTGTGGATGCCAAAAACCAATCGAAGGGCTAAGGCTTAAATTCGTTTGAATTTTGTTATAACTTTCCATATTTTCTGGTCGCATTATTGATATTTGCATATTTTCACCATAAGGTTTTACAATACTACAAATTTCATCAGAAATATGGGAATAGATAGCGGAAAAAGCAATGCTACTCCAAGTGAAGTAAAATCCTAAGTTACGACTTTTCGAAGGAAGCAGATAAGGATTTCCAGACTCATAAGTATAGCGATTGTCATATTGAATACCATTTCTTAATTGATAGTATGATGGGCGATTTATATCGGAAGCATAATTAACTTGTATTTGTGAATCTCCTATAGGAAACGAAATAGACAATGATGGAAATAGGTCACTAAATCTTTTACTTTGAGATGGGACATATTCTTCATGACTATAATACTTAAAATTCGTGTTCTCATAACGTACCCCCATAAGAATAACAGCGTTTCCAATACGTCTATTATAATCACAAAAAGAAGAGTATGCCTTTTCCTCAACAGTGCTTCTTTCATTGTTGAGGAGATTTATGGGAAGTACATCATATTTGCTTTTTCGTTTGTTGTCAGAAAACTCTCCTCCCCAAGAGAAATGCCCACCAAAAAGCGGTATCGTCAAATTGATTTTTGACGCAAGTTGGTAACTAAAAGAGTTGCGTGACGTTTCAACTTTTTCAGAAGTAGCGTCCATGTTCGCATCTATCCACTCATTATTATACATGTGCTCCTTTTTATTGTACCAATAATAGTCAATATTGAAGTCAACTGTCAATTTGCCAACCTTTCCTACATAGTACGCATTTGTAGTTACTGCTGTAGAATTTGCAGGAGACTCATAATAGCTATGAGAAGATTCTGATATGTTAGAATCTTTTGTAACTACTGCATCCATGGTTCCAGAACCGTAATTTTTAGCAAACCTATCATAGCTTGCTCTTACTCCTAACGAAGTACTGTCATTAAGCTGATAACTAATAGCCAACTTGGCATATGGGTTGACATTCGTATATTCTTGAATGATGTTGTTATTTTTCTCCCAAACGTTATCTAAATATGTAAACTGTTGGACCAGTTTGTCATCTTCCGTATTGGAATAATCACAATACAAAGAACTAGAAATGTCCATCTTTTTATAATGGAAATTTAATGTGGCAACATTTGTGGTACTAAAACGTTTTTCTTCATTTATACCATAAGATGAACTCATATCAACACCCCAACTGTCTTCCTTGCGAGTCTTGGTTGTAATACGAATTACACTTTTTGTGGCTGCGCCATAACGTGCTCCAGGATTGTTGATAACCTCTATGTTTTTTATATTGTCACCTCGCAAGTTTTTGAGTTCCATTCGGTCAATAACTTTATGACCATTAAGGTAAAAATCGGGAACGCCTCTGCCTAAGACTTGCACTTTTCCTTCAATAATTATAATGTTTGGAATATAGCTCAACACATGCTCTAAAGTTCCTGCCTTTTCCAGAAAACTTCCAGCAATATTGGTTAACATTCCTTCGTCTTTCAATATAGTCTTAGGTAAATTACTTTTAATCACCACTTCACTTAAAGTATTCCTATCTTCGTTAAGTACCGCTTTTATCACCTGTTGTCCATCAACATTCATTACTAATGTAGAATAGCCAATTCGTGAGAAACGGAGAAAACCTTGCTTTCCCTTTGAGTCAATTGAAAATTTTCCATCGGAATCAGTTCCTGCACCATTGATAAAGGTCGTGTCTTTTCTTGATAAAAACACCACATTGACAAACTCTAATGGAAGTCCCAAAGAATCAATAACTTGTCCCTCTACGTTCTGGCAAAAAACATAGAGGGGCAAGAACTGAATGAACATAAATACTATTATTCTAAAACATTTCATTGTATGCTACTTTAAAGAATTGTAATAATTTTCAAGACATTTATCTAATAGCCCTGGAGCTTTCTGCATACATTGGCATAAGTTAAAATTGCCATTATGGTATATATTGCGTTCATTGTACCAAGCACACTTACCATTGCAGATAGGTAAGAAAAAACACTTCCTACATTCAGTGTCATTATACCATTCGCAGCCAATGTGGTATCTGTAGTAAAGTTCCTTGTTAACTATACCTTTTCTATTGATATATCCAACAACTTTAGTCTTGTCTGAAACATCATTCCAACATTTATAAATTTCTCCTTGTGGACCTATTATGAAAGAATTGATACAAGAAGCGCAACAGGTCTTGGATATGCCTAATGAAGGGTAAACTTCTCCCTTTAATATTCCCTTTGAATATATATCATAAAGAAAATTTGCAGTTTCCCAACGTCCAAATGCAGGCTCTACAGTATTAGTCATTTCTTTATTTTCTAATCTTATAATGCCTGGGTACACAATAACATTATTTGAGTTGACCATGTTGTTAATGTCTTCTCGAAGAGAAAAATAATCTTCAACATTGTTTTTGTCGATATTGACTCTAACATGCAACTCTGTCTGTGGCATATTTTCAGCAATTAATTTTATATGCTGTAGGATTGTATTAAAAGAAGGAGCTTTTGTACTTTTCATAGCTCTCAGCTTATTATGCCTGTCTTCTTGTCCATCTAAAGTTATTTGAATACTATCTAACGGATGTGATTCAAAAATTTCCATGGCTTTCTCATCAAAGTAATAGCCATTGCTTATAATTGAATGGTGCTTTAAAGTACATCCTATCTTGTCTAATCCTTTTAAAATTTTGTCTATTACCTTCAATCCCAAAAGTGGCTCGCCTCCGTACCACGTCAAACTCATGTTGTCCTTGCCTTTATTCCCTTTTATGAACTCTAACAAATCCTTGATAGTATCTTCACTCATAATGCCACCTCTTTTCCCATTTTCAAAACAGTAAGGGCAATCAAAGTTACAATTCAAAGTTGGAACTAAGACGAGATTTAATTTTGTTGTATCATGTTGAACTGTTTGAGTGACGAATTGGCTTTCCAAGACAAAATTATCATCAGATTCCTTAAATCCAACAAAGCCCTCTTTGCAAAGAGTTTCTAAAACTTCACTTGGTACAATCTCGTTAATCGGTTTTTCTTCTGTTTGGTGTACCTTCAACAATTCAAATACGTAGTCAGACAATTCTATAAAAGAATTTGCCTTTGACGAATATGCTAATGGTACCCCTGTCGTACTACGAAAAAAGTAACAATATCTTGAAACATATAAATTCTTCATATTTCATAGTTTTAATGTGCGCACCTATATTCGCGACTACAGATGCGCACTTTTTTCTTAGTTGTTATGCACAACTTCACTAATTATTTTTTTACAGATGTGGATGGCTTAGCTGGTGTTGTATTACTATTGCTGATCCAACAATCGCATGTACACGTTGTAGCAATGGAATCAAGTGATTCGTTCAAGCCACCTTTGATGTTAACCAAGTCTTCTGTGGTCATAACATCTTTGTTTTTGATAACTTTTATGTCCATAATTTTGATATTTTGTTGCCTACATTTTAGCGCATCGGCTTTCGCTCCTTGTTATAGTTTGGTCTATATATAATAATGTCGACTTTATTATTCTTTTTGCTGAATAAGACTAGTCATTCAAATTGACGACTGCAAAAGTACTGCTTTTTAATTGCAGCTTCATTACATCAATATTAAGAATTCGTTACATTGTAAAAATGTGACAACTGGTATAGGTTCTCTCTTACTTTTTAAGCCTTTCTTTTATATCATTAGCTTCTTTGTTCAATTGTTTTGCAAGACTATCTTTGTATGCTGCCATTTCTATCATTTCATAATGGTGGCGGACAGAATCCTCATAAGCAATAACACGATTTCTTACGTTGTCTATAATATTTTCATCTCGTTGCACATTGAAATATTTTTCGATGTAGCGAATGTTCGGGTCATCTACTGACAGAACCATCTTCAATGCCCTATACTTCAAGTCTGCCTCCTCCCAATCTTGATGCTCTCGCCATTGCGTGAGATTGCCCCAAATGGAGAGGACAAGAGACAGAGCCAAGCTACCAATGAAAAGAAGAACTTTCTTTGAGGTTGGCTCGAAGCGATGGGTTACAACCTTCTTTTGAGGTGAATTGTTCAACACTTCAAGTTTGTCCTGCAATGCCTTCGAGGAAACTTCATTCCCTTGTCTCATCTGCTTGACTGCATCAACCAAGAACTTGCTTCGCTGCTCATTTTTGCCAAGTTCAACCTTAATAAGGTCAGCAAAAACGATAATGGCATCTCTTAATTTGGATATTTTACCTCTGATTTCCTCTTCTTTGATAAACATCGCATTGATTGACTTATCCAACTTGGTTATGTCATTACTTGCAGGAACGGTTTCCGCTCCTGCGTTCTTTGTGGAGACAGAAAGTTCATCGACTTTCTGCTCCAATCTCTCAACTGTGCCGTAGATGGCTTCCAATAGTTCTTCTTTCATGTTCGATTCTAATTTTAAGTTTGTAACTTGCATCAAAGGCTGAAGCCCTTTCTGCGTTTCCTCTTTTTCTTCTTGGCGGATTCATCCTCTGGGAATGGCTCATAAGTTTGGGCATTAGACGGAGCGAACAAGCCGATGGAAGAAATACCACTCCAAGGGTCTTGGGTATGTTCTGCCGTTGGTTGAGTCTGTCCTACTTGGTGACAACTTGGTTGTCCTCCCTGCATAGATTCGGCTCTTGGCGATACACGATTATACTCTGTGCCAAGTCTTGCATCCAACTTGACAAAGCTGTATTCTCGGCTAATCTGCGTACCCTTGAAGCTATATCCATCCTTGCAGGAACGGATGCCTTGTACCTTGGTTCTCTCCTTGTCCTTATAGACAAGCTCCAGATAAACACCTCGCTTTGCAAGTTCATTCTTGAACTTCTGCCAACTATCAGCGCCTTTCAAGGCATCCTTGACGGCATTGTGAATCTCGTATTTGGCACGCTCAGCATTGCGTAACTTGCGAGTATTAGTATTGCTCTTGTCCGTTCCGTAAGTAAGTCCATATTTGGATTTAAGAGCCTTGGTCACCTGCTCATTACGCCTGTAATCATTCCTGTCTGATAAGAGTTTGCTCTCATTGTTGATGCGGTTATACACGATATGACAATGTGGATTGTCCGTGTTGTGATGCCTTACGATGATGAACTGGGTTTTGGTGATGCCCATCATCTGCATGTATTCAAGGGCTATCTTAGCCATGAATTCATCCGTCAAACGTGGCTTGTCCTCGGGTTTGAAACTTAGTGCAATGTGTCCCACAGGCTTCTTAATCCTTGGATTTAGCTGTCTTTGCAGCTCAAAACTTTGTACTATCTCGGCATTCGTGCCGAGTAACACTCCATCGGATGCAAGGATTTTCGCCTCGTCCTTGCCTGTAACATAGCGGATGCAACCAGCAAATGAGCTGCCCTTCTTTAGCTTGCCTATCATGTGGCATCCTCCTTTCTGCCCATACTGCTTGGCTTCGGTTTATAACTTGCTTGGCGATACTCGCCAAGGATGGCTTTCAATCTTCTCAACAAGTCCACCACATACACATGGGTTTCGTGGAAACCTCTCTGATGCGACAGTTTGGTAAGTTGGTTGAGGTTGTTCGCCATGCCTATGAGATTCTTAGCGATGGCTATCGTCTCTGCGTTGTGTCCGCTGACCACCTCGCCGTTCAAGGCGGACTCACGGATGTACTCCGCCAACTTGCGGTTGGCTTTTCTCGCCCTCAGTCTCAATGCCTCGTAGCTTGGCTTCGAGAACTTCACCGTGACAGACTTCGACAACTTGCGAACCCTGCCTGTGGGCGGTCTTCCGCCCTTTTTCTTGTCCTGTTCATGTATGCTTGTCATTCGATATACTGTTTACAGTTGGTACACTTACTTTCTGCGACCGTCGGGAGCAAAATTCCTCCGCCCTCATGGTGGAGCGAGGCGTTTTGGGGTTCCCAAAACATAACCTCGCTCCCTCTCAGAACACGTTAGTTGGAACTACTGCCTTTCAGCTATCCACGTCCAAGGTCGCAGACCTTAATTTTCACAATTTGCGCCAAGCCTCGAAGTCCTCTTCATAAAGGCTTAGGTGGTGGCGCACGATGTTCTCGATGATGCCCGATACGCTCATGCGCCTTCCTCCGAGGATGCGGACGACACGATCAAGACGGTCTCGTACATCGGAACTGACGAAGACTGGCTTGCGGTCGTCAATCCTTGGAACTTGGAGGAAGGTCTGCTGATACTCCTCTAATGTCGCCTTGCGCTGCTTGCCACTGATGCGCTTCTGCGGATTCGATGGCGATAGAGCTTCGTTCGTTAGCTCGTCCTCCATACAGGAGGTTGTTGCAGCCACATTCTCTGTCACAACTTCTAAATCGGAGTTCTCCACCTCTTCAAAGAAAGAGCTATGTTCTTGGGCATAGTCTTTACCATAAGTGGATGATTGAAGCGAAGCCACCACCTCCTGTGTCATTTTCTCCTGCTGTTCAGGAGACATTTTCGTTTCTTTTGTTCTTGCCATAGCTTATGCTGTTTTATTTGTTAGTATAGTGGTCACAGTTTGCACCATTGACCGATTGTCGGGTGCAAAGTAAGTGTACTGAGTGCAGCCATGCAACTGATTGGGTGTAACGTGGCAATTTAGTTGTGGCTTGCTTATTTGCATACCGAGATAGTTGTGAGAACTTCAACGTATTTCTCAACTCATCATTGTTCATGTATTCGTTGCAGTCGTGCAAGTTTTTCTTGTTGTTTTTGGCGTTGAAGTCGGCAAACCCCGGCAACATACTGCCACAGAAATTGAAAACGCTTGTTTTTAGATTGCCGTGCCTTATCTTTGCACTCACAAACGTGGAGCACAGCATATGCGTGGAGCTTTGCGACATATAACATAGTATTAACTTAGAAAAAAGAAAAGTATGGGATTCATCGTATTCGAGGAAGAGGCATTCAACTATCTTGATGCCCAGTTGGAGAACTTCGTGAAGCGCATGGACAGAATCCGTGAGCGCAGTGAGGACAAGACCATGAACAAGTGGCTCGACACGCAGGACGTGTGTCAGACGCTCAACATCTGCCCACGGACAGTGCAGACGCTTCGGGACAACGGAACTTTGGCTTATACGCAAATCAGCCACAAGACCTACTACAAGCCGGAGGACGTGATGGCTATCGTAGCAGTAGTGGAGGACAAGAAAAAGGACATGCGCTTTCGCAAGCGCACAGGTTAGGCTGTCAATATACAACAGCCACTTAATCCAATGCAGCAAGTAAAACGAGTAACGTAAGTATCAACAATAAAACGAGACAACTATGAGCAATGAAGTAATGACAAGAAACAGCGAGTGGATGAACCACATCGTGAACCACCTCAACCGAATGGTTGACAATTTTGAACGTGCCGTGATGAACTACCGTCCCATGCTTGATGGTGAGCGCTTCATGACGGACAAGGAGCTTTGTGCCAGGCTGCAACTGAGCCGAAGAACCCTGCAGGACTACCGAAACAACGGTGTCATCCCGTATATCCAGCTTGGCGGAAAGATACTCTACCGCGAGTCCGACATTCAGAAGATTCTGATGGCTAACTATCGTGAGGCGTACAGAATGAAGGGCTTGTAGGAGAAATACATGTCCTTGATGAGTGGGGTGAAATGAACAAGGCGACAACGTATAACTTACCGAGCGTGGATGTTATAGGTTGTCGCTTCGTTTTATTGGCTATACCGAGTTGGTCGTGTTTGCCGGGTGTTCTCCGTATGGTCTGTATAAAATCTAATACCATGATTCCTAAGACATCACCAAATTTTTGAGAGCTTTTTTGTGTTAAAATAAGCAAAATAGCCCCCAGAAAGCATATAGTCATACCTACCCCTGTAGCAGAAGAAGACATTTTTTGACTTTTCTGTTACAAAAAAAAAACGATACGGAACTCTTTCTTTTAATAGCTTTTTGCTCGATTCCTAATTAGTTATCCGTATCTGTCCTCACAAGACTATAAGAGACAATGGTACATTGTCATAGTTCACTTGCTTTGGACTTTTCAATATGTAAGTTCTTTCTGTCGTCAGAGGTGTTCAACACTTCCCATTTTCTCTTTTGCTTGCCTATGGCAAACATTCTGCAAATGAGCTTAAACTTGACGGCATTCAATGCCTTACGCTTAGTATCAGAATCTTTTCTGCCTCCTAACTTTCGATTATAAAACATTTGCATTTCCACATCGTACTCAACAGCTCTCAATGCCGCCATAGACAGGTCAGCTTTCACTTGACCGTTACAGTGTGCGGAAGGTCGGGCACGCCATTTCACACTGGTACCAGAAGTGTGACTGCATGGAGCTACGCCAACATATCTCGCATATTGCCGAGCTGTGTCAAAAGCGGTAAAGTTTCGTGTGATGGCAATTATGTTTGTTGCATTGACAAAACCAATTCCTGGTATCGTCAACAGATTCTGAAAAGTGTCAAAGACATCTTCCTCCTTGGACATTAATTCACACTCTTCCTGATCTATCTTCTCAATGTCATGATTGAGTTTTTTAATGTAGCTCTCATACATGGCAGAATCCTCTTTCGTTTCAAACATCTGCATTCGGTTCATAAAGTTTGTCCGTTGCTCCACAAGGAACTTACGCTCATTGACAAGTTGCTTCAATTGTTGCATAGCCTTGCTTGGCAACTTGTATGGCTTGGCACATTCCGTGCCATCATAACGATAGAGGAAGTCAGCTATCTTTGCAGAGTCATTCTTGTCTCGCTTATCTATTGTCCCCATAGGATGATGTTTTACTATACGTGTACTAAGCATACAGAAAGAGTAATTCTTGGACGTGAGGAATTTTTCCAAGTCCAAGGAGTAGCAACCTGTAAATTCCATGCCAAACAGGGCTTGGGAAAGTACCACACGGCTCTTTTTGAGCCATGAGCACATATCGCCAAATCCCTTGCGAGTGTTGTTGAACACCTCATGAGGGAACATTTTGATGTTGGTATCCTCACGAAATATAGATACATCTATGACATTTTTAGAGATGTCAATGCCTACAAATGATTTATTTTTCATATCTTTGCACCGCTTTACGAAAGGAACTCTCTATGTCAGGATAAGCCAAATCTTTTAAAAGCTGGGACGGACAGCTAATTCCCTAAAAGGCACTGAGTCTGACATTTCGGGCAGAGGAGACTATATCAAGGGAAAGGGCTTTGCCTAAGATTAAAAAGTTCACTACCTCTGTCTGGAGTTCCTTCCTTTTGAGGATTCCTCGCAAAGGTAGTGCCAAAAGCAACCAAGAGACTCTATCATGGTATAGTGATGGTCTTAAAACACTGTTAGTTCACTCCTGGTTGCTTGTTTTTCCCATTTCGATAATTGTCCGTCTCCACATACGGAGTACCTCGTTTTATAACGGCAAACATACGGAGTATCATCTTAAACTTGATTGCATTAAACACTATTCCACTGCATTTCTCCTTTCTCTTGCGTTCCCAGTAATCTCTGATGTTCGGAATGTGCTGCATGCAAACCAAACAGGCAATGGACAAATCTGCCTTTGCCTGTTTAAAACCTTTCTTAGAGACTGACGAGCCTTTTCTCACAGATGTACCAGATTCTTTCTTGAAAGGAGCGACACCAATATAGCAAGCGTATTTACGTGGGTTATCTATTGCCATGAAGTTTTCGGTCAAGACAATGGTTTCAAGTGCGACAACACGCCCAATACCAGGTATTGATGTCAGCAGGGAAAAGTTCTTGCTGATGTCCGCATCTTCTTTTATGTACATGTCAATTTCATTGTCTATGCCTTTAAGTGCATCATTGAGCGTTTTAAGTTGCCCATTCTTACGTTCCACAGACAAATCTGTGTCATACGCACATATATCATGAAGCTGCTGCTTGTAAAGGACTGACTGCTTGACTGTCTGCTTGCGTTCCGCCAAAAGCCTCTTCAACTTAAAATATACAGGAGGAGGAAGTTTTGATGGGTTGCGAAGAATCTTTCTGTGGTTCTGCTCACAGTAAATGGCTATGCGGAAAGAATCAAGCTCGTCAGTCTTGATGCGGTCGAGCGAACGCAGTCCATCATCCAAGTCTGGCTCAAAGCGATGCATCTTGCGAGGTTCCACCATCCTATAAATATAATGTTTCTCTTCCAACCACAGTCTAAAGTTTTGGGTGTAAAGTCCTGTATATTCCATACAGAACAAGACTATATCAAACCCCTTGCTTACCTTTGCCACCCATGAACCAATTTTCTTGAAACCTGCATTGTTGTTGCTCACCTTTATATGGGCTTTCTTCCAATCAATGCTTTCTCCGTCATAATAAGCAAGGTCGAGAGTCTGCTTTGAGACATCCACGCCTATGTAAAGTTCTTTATCCATAATTTTGACATTTAATAGTTAAATGGAATCAAGAAAGTTGGCTGGATTATATAAGGACTATGACATGAGAAAGGGCATACCTTGAAAGAAAGATAGTTCACCTTAACACCCATTAACCAAATATCCTAACTTGATTCCTGGGTGCAAAGGTAAAAGCTAAAACACTGCGGTGGCTCGCCCAAGTGGCTGGAGGCGCAAAGCCTCCAAGGAACGTTGCTTTATGGCAGGTCTATGCCATTGGATTTTTGTTCCTTTCTCGCTTGGCAATAAGCTTATCCATGTCATTTGAAATCTTCTGCTCCGTCACCTGCGCATAGACCTGTGTGCTTGTAATGTCTGCGTGTCCCATCATCTTGGCTATGCTGCCGATGGGAATGTCCTCGTTGAGCATCAAGACTCCGAATGTATGGCGGCTGGCGTGGAATCCCAACTTATTGCTTATGCCAAGCACCATTCCAAGGGTATGCACATCAAGATAGATGTCTTTCTTCTCACCCAGTGGAAAAACAGGCTTGCTGTCGTCCGTGGTATTGTAGAGCGAAAGAATCTTCTCGGCTATCGGATGGATTGGCACGAAGAACTCCACGCCTGTCTTCTCTCTTTCCTTGCGGATGAACTTCCTACCCTCGGAGTTCTCACTGATATGGCGAGGGTACAGTTTCTTTACATCTATATAGGATAAGGAGGTGAGCGAGGCAAAAATGAAACATCTGCGTGCAAGCTCCGTTCGCTCGTCAGCCATCGGGGTAGAGAGCATCTTGATGAAGTCTGCCTTGCTGATATGGGTCATCTTCGGGGCTGCCTTCTTCTCATACCCTATCTTGGCTATGGGATTGAAGCGGATAATGCTCCTGTCCACTGCCTTGTACATCAACATGTTCAGCCAGAGAAGGCAATGGTTCACGTAGCTGTCGATACGTCCCTGGTCTCGTTTCAGGAATAGCTTGTATTCCTCCCCGAAATTCTCGTCTATGTCCTCAAAGGCGATGTCGTCCTTCTCCAACGAATGGACAAAGGCTCTCAGGTTCTTCTGCCATGTCCGCTTGTGCAGAAAGGTCTGTCTGGCTTTTGAGGTTCGATACCATTCCACGATGGTATCACCAAAGTTCAGCAAGAACCTTCCTGTCGTGTCCTTGTCCTTCAACACAGCCTTCAGCATTTCCACGGTGATGATGCCATTGGCGGTAAGAAGTGAGTTGTATTTATCCTTGACCTCAGCAAGGAAACTTGCCAATCGTCCGTTGTCCCTTGCATTCCGTACCTCTCCCTTCTTGGCGTTCCACTCCTGTGGGGTACAGGATATGCCTGTGGAAATGGCTGCACTTTTGCCGTCAACGGTGATGCGGCAAAGTATGTTGGCTGTTCCGTCTGCCTTCACCTTCTGTCTGTTGATGTAAGGCAAAATTGAAAATGTACTTCTGCTCATAGTTGTTGTCCTTATAATATAATAATGTAGTTGAACTGTAAAAAGAAAAGTTGAAAGCCCTGTTCATAATGCGAGAATAAAGTCCTTCTCGGTTGCAGCGATGAACTTGTCCATGTCCTCAAACAGCTTCTTTTGGGTTACTCTCGCATACCGCTGCGTCATCTTCACATCCTTGTGACCGAGCATCTTGCAGATGGTCTCCATCGGCACACCAGCCTCCAGCGTAATGAGGCTGGCGAACGAGTGTCGTCCCGAATGGTAGGAATAGGTCTTGCTCGTTTCCGCCAACTTGCAGATGGTGATGAGATCGATACGAACACGATTCGTGCTCAGCAATGGGAAAAGGGTATCTCTTGCCCCGTCCTCGTATTTCGCCATCAGCTCCAACGCCTCGGGCAGGAGTTTCACCCTGGCAAGTGTTCCGGTCTTCTTGCGGTTATAGACGAGCCATTTGTCACCATCCTCCAACACCTTGACATTGGCTTTCGTGATGGAAACGGTGTCTATGAAGGCTGTTCCTGCATAGCAGGCGAAAAGAAACAGGTCACGGCTAACGGATAGTCTCGGCTTGTCTTCGGGCAGTTCCGCATCACGGATTTTTATGAAATCAGACATGCTGAGAGACTTGGGTGTCGTAACCCTTGGAGTGCCAACCCGATAATGGGCGAACAGCAGGTTCTTGCACAAGCCTCGCTCAAAGGCGATGCGGCACATCTTCTTGAAGAGCGACACATAGATGGTGATGGTTCCTGATGAAAAGCCTTTCTCGTCAAGCAAGTAATGGTGAAAGTCACTGATGAAAGGCTCGGTCAGCTGTCCGAAAGCCAAATCAGTCAACCTATACTTCTCCCCGATGAACTCAGCGAGATTCTTGCGAATCTTTCTGTAAGTCCAGACACTGCTCTTCGACATATCGATGCCCTCATGGGTGCTGAGTTCACTGATATGCTCGTCCACGAAGGAGAGAAGGGTGGTCTGTGTCTTGACGCTGCCCTGCAGAGCCTCCTTGACATCCTTAGCCTCGAAGTCCGTTCTCTTTTCCACAAGCACATCGAATGCCTTTTGGATGGAAAGCAACAACTGCTCGATGTCCTTGTTGGTCTCCACGGCTTCCTTGCTCTTGCCCTCCAATCGGCTGGCACGAGGATTCCAAAGCGATGGAGTGCAAGACAACTTGCAGGAGAACTGCGCCATAGTCCTGTTCACCGTGATGCGTCCCATGATGGGAGCTTTTCCATTCTTGTCCAATCCGCTCTTTTTTAGGTAGAGCAACACCTTGAATTTTTCGATTTTCATAACGCTTACATTTTGAGTGTGCAAATATAATCATTTTGTAAGCGTCCCTTGATACGCAAAACATTGAGAATCAGCGCAATAAAATCCGTTGATGCACAAAGTTGCCTTTCCGTATTGTTACCTGCTTTGCATAGGTAACTGTGGCTCACGATTTAGTAACTGAACTACTTCAATATTCCTCACTCGCTTGCTTTATGTCGATTTGGCAACTTTGTGCAAATCTACTCATTCCCAACGGTTTACGTTCCAACCTCTCTTATTCTCCTTTGGCTGCTTTAGAGTTTTATGTTAAAAAAACTAACTCATAGTTTTGTGGTTCTCAACTCATAGCTTTCCGGTTCTCAACTCATAGCTTTTCGGTAGAGATAATTAAGAATGCATCGCGATAGGATGAAAAATGGCTGTAAAATGGCTGTTTTTTCCATCGCGATGCACAATTCTTTCCGTCGCGACGCACCAATTCTTCCGTCGCGACGCATTAATTGCCCCCTCGTGAGGCGTCATTGAAGCCTCACGCTGGTCATCATTTAAGCCTCTTATCCGTCTTAATATAAGCCTCTTATCCGTCTTAATATAAGCCTCTTCTCCGTCTTAATATAAGACGCTTGCCAAGAAAAAAAGATGCGCTCTGGAAAGAGAAAATTAAGATGGGGGTTAACAGGTTAACAGTTAACACCCCAAAAATGCATACTTCCATCCACACTCTTATATAAAAATAAGTATATATATATTATTATATAATAAGGTACGCGAGGGGGACCATGCAAAAAACAGCTGTTAACTGTTAACCCTGTTAACCCCCCAATGAAAAGTTGATAGTTAAATATAGTATTCTGCCGAATCTACCAAACCGGCTCTCAGCGCATATTTCGTAGCCTCGTGAACGTTGTTTACGCCCAACTTGCGGAAGATGTTCTTGCGGTGGGTATTGACCGTATGGAAGCTGGAAAAGCGCTTCTCGGCTATTTCTTTCGTCGTCATTCCCAGCGCAATGTCCTTCAGAATCTCTGTCTCGGTCTTGGTGAGGTTAATCTTCTCCTGCTCCTCCTGTTTCGGAGCCAGAAGTACCTCCATCATGCGCTGGCAGACAAAACGGTTGCTTGCCACACAAAAACGTATCGCCTCCTTGATTTCCATTAGCGAACACTCCTTCAGCAACACGCTGAACTGCGTACTGCTGGCGATGAGAATCTTCACGAAATCGGCACTCAGATCCTCACTGAACAGTAGCCAGCGCGTGTATGGGAAACGCTGGTTTAAAATAAGTAACTCGGCAGCATCATTGATGTCGAAAAGGGTGTAATCGAGTATTACAACCGTATCCTCATTCTCCTTTAAGGCAAGCATCAGGTCTGCCTTGTCTTCGATGGTCCGGGTTTCCAAACCCTCTATCTTACTGATCACATAGCTCAATCCGGCTCTTGTGATGTCCTGTTTGTCTGCTAATAGAATCTTCATTGTGTTTACTCTCTTATATGTTGTTTATATATGTACGCAGATGCCTTGATGCAGTAAAAAACTGCATCAAGGCATCTTTTTTCTTATTAGAATGACATGAGGAAACCCATACGGATGCCCCATTTTGAAATGTTTGCATGGTCATAATAGTTGAGGCGGCGAACATAATCGATTCCGAAGAACTTGAAGATGTTGTGCACGCCGGCTACAAACTCCCAGTATGGCGTCTTGCCAAAGGTATAGGAGTTGGTAGGGAACTTGAAGAGCTTCTCATCATTGATGTTCTTGCTCGGGTCGTTCTTGCTGGTCAAATCGCCCCAAACACCCTTGATGGCTACATATTCACGCCACTTCAGCTTCTTGATGAGCGGAATGCGGTTGAGCAGCTTGCCGTTCATATCCCAGGCTACTGACCAGAACAGCTGGCGGTCGCTCAGGAACTCCCAGTCCTTCATCATGCTGATGGTTGCCTCCTGCTCGAAGAGAGAGAGGTTGACCGGTGGCTGGATGAGCATGGTGAAAGGCACTTTGCTCCACTGCGCCTTGCCCACGATGTTGAAATCCATATAGCCGAAGCTTCCCAGCCACTGGCGCTTGTAAATGCCCAGCGTGGTGAGGTTGCTCTGATACTGGCCGCCCATGAATCCGTCTAAGCCCATGGTGTGGCGAAGCGAGATTTCAGGACTGTCGAGGTTGATAGGCAGGCGCTGCTGCTTGGTGTTGACATAGGTGACACCCGGGTTGTAATCTAAGCCTACACTCGCCTCTGTAGTGCGTATCTTGCGTATTTCCTCGCCGTCGCTCACTCTGTAGTAGTGGAGATTGCCCACGGTGCGGTTGCTCTGCCAGCGGAGGCTGGTGTCGAAGCGGAAACCCCAGTCGGTTTCGTAGGTGAAGGTCACCTTCTGGCGGTGATACTGATACATCTGGTCCTGCGTGGTGGCACGGAGGGTCATGAAGAAGTTGTCCTTGTTGTGCAGCAGGTTATCATCGGATGGAGATGTAATATCATGCCCCAGCTCGAAGGTAAGCTTGCGCATCGGGAATTCGAACGGACTGTTCTTCTTCTTGTTGAACGAATAGGTGAGCACATGGCCGTAATACCACTTGTTGCTCTTCAGACCATAGGCGCCGTAACCATCCCAGAAGAAGTGAGGGTTGAGGGCTGCCATCGTTCTGCCCGCCAGACGCAGGCGCACGCCGTCTACGTAGTTGTTGGAGAGGAACGTGTTGATAGGTCCCAGGTCGAAGAGGCTGCGGCGGTCGTTGATGATGCTGTCTCTTTCAACACCCAGACTGTCTTTCACCGTTACCTTCTTGCCCTTGGTATGAGCCACTTCCACATAGTTCTCCATCAGGGCTCTCACACCGAAGATGATGTATTTGAATCCCTTGGAGTTCTCCATGCGGTGGATAAAACTGTCCATCGACGATTCACTCTTCGTGAGGTCCACCTGTCGGTATTTGTTCCAGTAAGCCTCATCGCGGTTCATCGCATCCATATCGTGCCTGATCTTCGCCTTGCCCTTGAAGAGCTGCTTCGGCAAGGCATCGAAGGCATAATCGGTGATTCGCGTGTTTCGCACCACCAGCAGGTCCTGAAGGAGCTTGTTGACGTGCAGTTCGGCTATCATATCATCTTTAGAGAGCACCCACTCGCCGTTGTCAAGCTTGGTGTACTCCTGTTCAATCTTCATGTCAGTAACCCAGTTTACATCGCTGTTGTGAGGCATGTAGAGGTTACATTTCTTCACGTGCAGGCTGCTGTCGGCAAGCACATAGAGTTCGCCTCGGAATCCGAAATCCTGGCTGTTGGCTGGGATAAACTGCAGATGGTAGCACAGGTCTCTTTCCACATACACCGTATCTTCGATGTAATAATGGTAGAAGCTGATGGCAGTTCTGCCGATAGGAGATGGGAAGGGATACTGCAGCAGGCGCACGTAATCATCGTAGATGTCCACATCGGTGAACACCTCTTTCAGGGCGGTGTTGAGAATCTCTCCGGTCTGGATTACCTGTCCGATTCCATTGCTCTGCTGACCCTTGATGATGTCCTTTTCGGTCTTCGGATCTTTGCGGTAAATATGCTGTGAAACCGTCTCGTCGATGCTGACAGGCAGGGTGAGCTTTCCGTTGTATGGAGAGGTCTCTACCTGGTCGAGGAGATACTGGCGGCGCTGGAAGAACTTGCTTTCGAGCTGTTCTTTCTTCAGGTCGTTGAGCGCGAGCGTAATCTTCTGATACTTATCATATTGCACATAGTCGTGGTTGCTCAGATCGCTCTTTTTCTTGGCAGCAATCACGCGCCGCATCAGTTCTACGGCAGGATTATCCTTACGTTTGTAGCGGCCTTTTTTCGATTTCACCACCACTTCGGTAAGTTTGTGCGTATCGTCTTTCAGTTTGATTTCCAGGAAGTTGGTCTTTTCGTCAACCTTCACCGATGTGCTCTTGTAGCTCAGTGCGCTTACGGTGAGCATGAGTCCCGGCTTCTTATCAATGGTAAACTTACCTTCTCCGTTGCTTGAAACCGCGATTTTATGTCCTTTGTATTGCACGCTTGCATACGGAACGGCAAAACCGTCGTCATCGATGACACGGCCTGTTATCTTCTGCTGAGCCATCATCTGAAGTGTAGAAATCATCAGAAGGATGACTGTAAAATACAACTTTTTAATACCTTTCATTTTTTATACCTTATTATATATAGGGGCTCTCCGCCCATGATTTAATCTTTCAGGATGCAAAGTTATAACATTATTCGTAAATAGACGCAAAAACCTATTCATTATTTCAGTTTTTTATGAGATTTTCAGAAAAAGGCTTCCATGCAGTTCCTTCTGCTGCCTGTTCTTGCTCTTCGCCGTGCGAGTCTGAGTGGTATAAAACCCCTTCATATTGCTCTATTTCACCTGTTTATCTGTCAATATATGATGAAATTCAGAAAAATAACAGAAAACTATTTGGTTAATTTAATTTTTTAGCGTAATTTTGCACACTGAAATTTAAAGAAGAAACGCCCTTCTGCGGGCTTATTAAACATTAAGAGAATGAATAACAAGGGAAATCTTACCGACGAGCGGCCCCCTTTGCTGCCCGTCATCATAGGCACCGGTTTCGGCAGTGGCTTCTGGCCTTGGGGACCGGGAACGGCGGGCTCTGTATTGGCAACCCTCATCTGGGCAGCCCTGGCTTACGGGCTCGGTATTACGGGTGAGAGCTTGCAGAGCATCACCTTCTTTCTCGTCATTGTTTCCACCATTCTGGGCACTTGGGCAACAGCGCAGTTGCAGCCTTACTGGGGCGAGGATCCCAGCCGTGTGGTCATCGACGAGATGGCTGGCGTATGGATTCCCCTGTCGTTGCTGACTCCGCTTACCGCTCAGGGCGAAGTGAAAGATGCCTGGTGGTGGGCATTGGTGGCACTTGTTCTCTTCCGCTTCTTTGATATGGTGAAACCGCTGGGCATCAAGAAACTGGATAACAGGCAGGGTGCCTTCTATGTGATGGCTGATGATCTGCTGGGCGGCCTCTATGCAGCCGTTTCTTTAATCATCATCAAGATCATACTGGTTTCGGCAGGAATCATCTAGTCTGGCATTTCTTAAAGAAACAAATTCTTAAACAGACATTTCTTGAACAGACAATAAAAAATAGATAAAAATATGAATTATAGAGATTTCTTACAAAAAGTTATCTATGCCATCATCAATCCACTTATCAAGGGGATGATAGCAGTAGGTATTACTCCTAACATTGTCACCTTCGTAGGATTCCTGGGCAATATCGTGGCAGCCGGTTTCTTCCTCGATGCTGCATGGATGCTCGGAACAGAGCAGGCTGACTATGCATCTTGCATGGTTACTGTAGGATGGGGTGGATTCATCATCCTCGCAGCCGGTCTCTTCGATATGATGGATGGCCGATTGGCACGTATGAGCGGCAAGAGCAGTCTCTTCGGTGCACTCTGGGATTCTACACTCGACCGCTACAGCGAACTGGTAAGTCTCTTTGGCATCTGCCTCATCTTCGTACGTATGCAGGGTGATATGACCTGGTTCTGGATGGGCGTAGTCACCTTTGCAGCGATGATCGGTTCAGTGATGGTAAGTTATGTCCGTGCCCGTGCCGAGGGTTTGGATATAGAGTGCAAGGTAGGTTTCATGCAGCGTCCTGAGCGCGTTGTGGTTACCGCCGTTACTGCGATGATTACCGGCTTTACGGGCAATATCTGGTGGCTGGCTGGCGGCATGATTCTGATTGCCGTTCTGGCAAACATCACCGCTTTCTGGCGCATCTGGCATTGTTATGTTGTGATGAACGCTCATAAATAATAAACTCAAGTTCTATCAGTAAAAAAGTAGAAAAAAGTGTTTAGTATCTATCTGATTATCCTTCTGGCGGTACTCGCAGCCTGGAAGAAGACACGCCGTTTTGCCTTCTATTTTCTGCCTTGGTTCCTCTTTGGAATCATCTACGATTCGATGCGCCTTTATCCTAACTATATGGTGAACGATATTGATGTGGCGAATCTCTATCATGCAGAAAAGTCGCTCTTCGGCATTGCTGCTTCATCCAGCGCAGAACTGCAGGCTGTAGCCGACCATAGCCAGCTGATGATTCCGGGCGAATACTTCAAGGTTCACCATTGCGGTTTTGCCGATTTCTGGGCAGGCATCTTCTATCTCTGCTGGGTTCCGGTGCCTATCGCCTTTGCCCTTTATCTGTATCTTACGAAACAGCTTAACTGGTTCAAGCGTTTCTCCTGGGCTTTCCTGCTGGTGAATGTCATCGGCTTCATCGGCTACTACATCTATCCGGCTGCTCCGCCCTGGTATGCGATGAACTATGGCTTCAAGGCTGTGCTCAATACACCGGGCAATGTGGCTGGTCTGGGCAGATGGGACGCAATGACCGGACTTCACGTGTTCCACGGACTCTACGGCAAGAATGCCAATGTCTTTGCTGCCGTGCCTAGTCTGCATGCTGCCTATATGTTCCTCACCACGATTTATGCTGTGATGAGCCGTAAACGCTGGTATACGGTGGTGCTCTTCGCCTGCATCTGTCTGGGCATCTGGTGGACGGCAGTTTATTCCGGTCATCATTATATCATTGATGTCATGTTGGGTATTCTTACTACGATAGTAGGCGTACTGCTTATGGAATCCAAGAGATTATGGGCAAGATTAAAGAAGAACTCGTAACCTTCGGCAAGGCGGAACTGACTGCCTCCTGCGCCTCTGTGATAGACTTCGGACTGGCATTCTTCCTCTCAGATATCATCGGCATTTATTACGGACTTGCCAATGCACTGGGAGTGATAAGTGGCGGCATTACCAACTGCATACTGAATTACCGTTATGTGTTCGGTGATTCCAAGAGCAAGAAAAAGAGTGTAGCCTGGCGCTATTTTATCATCTGGGGCATCAGTTGGTTGCTCAATTCGGGCGGCACTATCGCCCTGACCGAATTTCTGAATGCGCACGAACATATTCAGCTGCATTATATGATTCCGAAGAGTATTGTGTCTCTGCTGGTAGCGATATTCGTTAACTATCCCGGACAGAAGAAATTTGTTTTTAAGCAGTAATAACCATATCAGATGGGGGCAGTATTCAGTATGTGCCCTCATCTTTTTTTGTATCCTGTTTTTTGTATCCTATCAGGTAATCTGTTGACATCGGGACATAAAAAAAGAGTTTGGATTGTCTCCCGACATTCCAAACCCACGCTTGTTTCTAACTAACTTATTATCAACTATTCATTACTTTTCAGGTTGCAAAATTACGAGTTTTTTCTTATAAAATATATTTTTTCAAAAAAATAATAACGTAAACGTTTGCGTTTTCGGAAGAAATTGTTATCTTTGCAAAGAATTCACTAATTTTGCAGTCGGAAAGACAAAATATGCAGAATTTGTGGATACAAAAATGTATGTCAATAATAAGCGTAAACTAACAAATGAAACAACGAAGAACATCTTTGAAAGACCTCGCCGATCAACTTGGCGTCAGCATAGCAACTGTATCTAGAGCCCTGCGAAACAGCCATGAAGTGGGTGAGGAGATGACTCAAAAGGTGAAAAGCCTTGCCAAGGAGCTCAATTATCGACCAAACCCCTTTGCACAGAGCCTCAGAAAAGAAGCACCTAGGGTGATTGGTGTAATTGTGCCAAACCTGGTGACTCATTATTATGCTGCCGTGCTGGATGGTATAGAAGATTATGCCGTAAAGAATGGTTATTCGGTGATCAGCGCCAATAGCCACGAGAATACAGAACACGAGAAGAGAGCGGTAGAAAACTTCCTGAATATGCATGTGGAAGGCATCATCGCCTGTCTGGCACAGGATACGGTCGACTATTCTCACTTCGAGCAGTTGCATAAGATGGGCGTTCCACTGGTGTTCTTTGCCCGTTGTTGCTTAGAAGATAAGTTCTCCCAGGTAGTAGGCAATGGTGATGTTGCCGCCCAAGAGGCTACCCAGCATATGATAGATACCGGTTCGCGCCGCATCGCCTTTATCGGCGGTCCAAACCATCTTGATATGGTGCGCCGCAGAAAACACGGTTATCTGGAGGCTCTGAGAGAGAACCGCATCCCTATCGACCGTGACCTCGTGGTTTGCGACAAAATCGATTTCGATGTGGCACGAAACGCTACCCTCCGTCTCCTCGAAAAGGAGGACAGACCTGATGCCATCCTCGCCTTTAACGATATTATCACTTATGCCGCCTTCGATGCTATCAAGGAAAAAGGGCTCCGCATACCAGAGGATGTTGCTATCATCGGTTTTACCGATGGTGATACTGCTGCCTTCGTTACGCCTAAACTCTCGGCTATCATGGACAAGGCGCACGAACAGGGAACCACAGCCTGTGATCTACTCATGAGAAGTATCAATGGTGATGAAAAAATCTACAAGAAAGTGGTACCGATGATTCTGAAAATACGCGAAAGTTCTGAAAAAAACGACGTGAAATAAAACCTATTATAGAAATAAAAAATCTTTTCAGATAAATATATATAAACCTACGATTATGATGATAAAAAAACAAAACTACTTGAAACATGCCATCGTGCTGTTTCTGCTCTTGCTGCTCATGCAGCCGGAGAGGGCATGGGCTGCCTATGAAAACGTAGAATTCAGCAGCCTCACCAATCATGATGGACTTACGAACAGTCAGGTGGGTGCCATCCTCAAGGACACCAGAGGCTACATCTGGTTCGGTACCCAGTCGGGACTGTGCCGCTTTGACGGCTTCCGTATGAAAACTTTCTATTATAGCAACACTGATGATAAGTCGCTGCCTAACAATTCGGTAGATGAACTTCAGCAAGACTATGATGGAAATATCTGGGTGCATACCTCTGTGGGTTACAGCATCTACAAATATGATGAAGAGCAGTTTGACCGCAAACCGGAAGAATGGCTCAAAAACATCCACGTGCAGGGACCTCCTTACAAACTCCTGATAGATAAGGATAAGAACATGTGGATAGCTGTCTACGGACAGGGACTCTACTATCATAATGCCAAAACCAGAAATACCTACCTTTTTAAATTTACCAAAAAGGCTCAGCCGGGCTGTCTGAAAGAGGGAAATATCAGTAAAATAACCGAGGTTGACGGCGATGCGCTCATTACCTATGCTGATGGTACAATCTGCCGTGTCAACGGACAGAAACAGAAGGTTCTCTGGTACAATTCCTTCCTTGCCACCCATAGAGTAGCCGGTGATAATGGTGCCTATACTTTCTATGATGGTATAGGAGGTTTCTGGGTTTCAGTAAGCAATGCCAATTATGTGTATCAGTCAAAGACCGGGAAATGGACCGATGCCCGTTCTTATCTTACAAACATGGGCATTGCTATTCCTTGCCCAACCCGTATTCTGATGCGTGATATTGCCCGCGATAAGGCTGGCAATCTCTGGGTGGCTTCCGACCATAACGGTCTCTTCTTCGTTGATTTCAAACGCAAAATCTGCCGTCAGTATGTTCATTCCGAAGCAAAGGGAAGTATCGTTGACAATTCCCTGCAGAAGGTTTATGTGGATGATGAGGGAGCTATCTGGGTAGGTAGTTACAAGAACGGCGTGGCCTATTATTCGCCTGCCGCTCAGAAATTCACAACTATTCCGCTTGGTGATGTGTGTACAATCACGCAGGATCTGAATGGTAATCTCTGGTGTGGAACCAATGATAGCGGTATTGTTTGCTACAGTCCACTTACCGGACAGAGCTGGCGATTCTCACAGGCTGAAACCGGTCTGACTTCGGATATTGTGGTCAGCAGCGTAACCATGGCTGATGGTACGATGTATTTCGGAACCTTCAATGGTGGACTTGCCCAATATAAAAATGGCAGATGGAAGAGCTTTCAGGCAGCTCCTGGCGGACTTGCCAATAACAGCGTCTGGTGTCTTGCCGAAGATCCGTATCATCGCCTGATTATCGGAACCTTGGGCTCAGGCTTCCAGATTTATAATCCTGAAAGTGGTAAATTCACAACCTACAATGTTCAGAATTCGGGTATTACCAGCGATTTTATCAACTCGCTCTTCCTGCCGAATAAAGATGAAATTCTGATAGGTCATTCGCAGAATTATTCTATCTTTAATTTCGGAACCCGAAAGGTAACCAATGTGAATACAACCAAGGACGGACAGCCTTTCCCTAGTCCTTCCCTGAATTACATGATGAAGGATAGCCGAGGCATCTTGTGGATGGCTTCGCCTGCGGGTGTCACCATGTATGATGAGGCTTCAGGACAGTTGGAGTCAATCAATGACCTCAATGGTACGCAGGGCACGGTAGGCTGTATGGTGCTCGAAGATAAGCAGCATAACATCTGGCTGGTTTCTGAATTTATCGTTACCCGTGTTACGCTGACCAAGAACAATCAGGGCAAATGGGACATTACGATGATTAGTTTCAATTCGCTCGATGGCTTGCAGAGCCGCCAGTTTAACCAGCGTTCTGCCTGTCTGATGAGAAATGGAGCCATCGCCATCGGCGGTCAGGATGGTATTAATATCATCAATCCTGCCAAGATCCTTCCTGCTCAGAAACATGCAAAAGTCTTGTTTAGCGGTTTCGTACTCTTCGATCATCCGCTCAAGGCTGGTGAGGAGTTTGAAGGAAGAGTGCCTCTGGCTAAATCGTTGGATACCAACCCGGAACTGGATCTCAGCTATAAGGACAAGGCGTTTACCATACAGCTGGCTTCCGACCAGGTAAGTATTCCGGCACGCTGCCGTTTCCTCTATCGCATGAAGGGACTTGATGACAAATGGATGCTGACACCGGAGGGACGTCCGGAGGCTACCTTTACCAATCTCTCTTCAGGCAGCTATGTCCTGGAGGCAAAGGTGGTGAATGCTGATGGTAGTGTGAGCGAAGAGGTGAGCACGCTCAAGATTCATATTCACCCGCCTTTCTATCTCTCTATATGGGCGTTCATAGTATATATTATATTAATAGGTGTAGCTTTCTATCTCTATCGTAAACGCATGCTCGAAAAGCAACGTGTAAAATTCGAACTCCAGAGCAAGGAAGACAGTATAAAGAAGACTAAGGAGTTGAATGAACTCAAACTCAACTTCTTTACCAATGTGAGCCACGAACTCCGTACTCCGCTTACCCTGATTATCTCGCCGCTGGTCAATATGATCAGAGAAGAAAGAGATGAAAGTAAACGCAGAAAGCTGGAGATGATTCATCGCAATGCTACCCGTTTGCTCAATCTTGTAAACCAGATTCTCGACTTCCGCAAGATTGACCAGAACAAGGAGAAACTTACCCTGTCGCATATCGACATTGTGAGCTTCGTTGACAATATCTGTACTTCGTTCCGTACTTTGGCAAACAGCAAAGTAACGCTTGCCTTCGATTCTACGATGCCTAGTCTGCAGATGTCGTTTGATGCTGATAAGGTAGGAAAAATCGTGAATAACCTCTTGAGCAATGCCTATAAGTTTACGCCAGATGGAGGATTTATCACCGTTTCTCTGAGTGTTGCATTCCGCCAGCGTGTAGGAGACAAGGATTCGGATATGCTCCGCATCTCAGTATCTGATACTGGCAAGGGCATCAGCGATAAGGAGAAGGAACATGTGTTTGAGCGCTTCTATCAGGTTAATGGTACTGAAATGCAGCCGCAGGGTGGTAGCGGAATAGGTTTGAACCTGGTAAAGAAGTTTGCCGAACTGCATGGCGGTAAGGTGGATGTTACAGATAATCCAAGCGGAGGAACCATCTTTATGGTAGACCTTCCGATAGAGAGCAGTACCACCTCTAATTCTACGGCACATCTCGGATCTCTGCGTGCAGCACCTATCATAACCACGGTGCATCAGGCTACTGATGAGGATCCGGATGCAGGTAAGAACGTTCTCTACGGAATGAGTAAACATGCGCATCAGCCTGGAGAATCGATGATCAAGAAGCCGGTAGTGCTTCTCGTTGACGACAGTGAGGACTTCCGTGAGTTTATGAACGAAGTATTGACAGACTATACGGTTGTTGAGGCTGTCAATGGTCAGGATGCCTGGAACAAGATCATCGACCGTCGTCCAGACATCATTCTGAGCGACGTGATGATGCCTGTGATGGATGGTAACGAACTCTGCCGGATGTGTAAGGACAATGACGAAACAACAGCCATACCTTTCATCATGCTCTCAGCCCGTATGGGAGATGAGCAACGTAAGGAAAGTCTGAAGTGTGGTGCTGACGAGTATATTGCCAAACCATTCGATATTGATATGTTGAATCTCTGTATTCTGAACCTCTTGAAGAAACGCAAGAATGTGAGCACAGAATATGTAATAACAGAGGCCGACCGCAAATTTATCGATGAGGTGAATGCTTATATCCGCGACAATATGAGCAATCCTGAAACATCGGTAGAATCGCTGAGTACTCATCTTAGCATTTCACGCGTACAATTATATAAACGCATGATTTCGCTGACGGGTATTACACCTTCTGAGTATCTCAGAACCAAGCGTATCAAATTTGCAGAGCATCTGCTCCGCTCGGGCGACTTGAACATCAGTGAAATAGCCTATAAGGTGGGATTCAATAATCCGCGTTATTTCACTAAATACTTCCAAGACGCGTATGGCGTTACGCCGTCTCAATATCGTAAAAATCTGTCAGAATCAGAGTAGTTTACGCATCTGATTAACATTTTATACACATACAGATAACATTTGCGCACAAAGATACGGGAATTTTCTCGTATCTTTGCCGCAGATTTTTAAACTTTCCTTTAAACGTATAAAATGAGACTAACTAAAACATTATTGATTTCAGCAGTGCTGCTGATGAGTGCCACAGGCATGCAGGCAGCCGGTTTCAACCAGAATGGTAATTATCTCACTGTTCAGTTGAAGCAACACCAGAATTTTGGTCCTAGTCAGATTCGCCTCCAGGTGGTGAGCGATAAGATTATCCGTGTTCAGGCTACAGCCGAACAGAGTTTCCGTAATAAACAGAGTCTGATTATTGTGCCTCAAAACAGCAAGGCAAAGTATAAGGTGGAAGAGCAGGGAGACAATCTCATCATTACCACTGCAGCCATGCGTGCTGTCATGAACGAGGCTACGGGTCAGATTACTTTCTATGACCTGAAAGACAATGTCCTTCTCAATGAGGTTGCTCAGGGCGGAAAGACTTTCAAGCCGTTCACTGTGCCTGACCGTGAAATCGGTGTAGATATTGCCAAGGTTCCTGAAGCACAGAAGCACGGATGGTCATGGCGTGCGCTCTTCAACTCTCCTGATAACGAGGCGTTCTATGGTCTTGGTCAGCATCAGAGTGAGGAACTCAACATGAAGGGTAAGAACGAAGACCTCTTCCAGTATAATACCAAGGTGAGTGTGCCTTTCGTCATCTCTAATAAAAACTACGGCATCCTCTGGGATTCTTATTCTTATTGCCGTTGGGGTAATCCGGAAGATTATCTCCAGCTCAACCGTGCCTTCAAACTCTATGATAAAGATGGAAAGGAAGGTCAGCTGACAGGTACTTATGTAGACAAGAACGGTAAGAAGATTGTTCGAGGCGAAGATAGCATTTACTTTGAGTATGCAATGCCTGAGACTTCTGAAATTTGCAACAAGACAGATAAGGGCGGTATTCTGAACCTGCCAAAGGGCTTCGCGCTGAATGGTTCCAAGGTGGTTTACGAGGGTTATGTAGAGGCTCCAACCAACAGCTTCTATCAGTTTATCCTCTATTATGCCGGTTACATGAAGATTTATATCGATGGCAAACTGGTTGTGCCTGAGCGCTGGCGTACAGCATGGAATCCGAACTCTTATAAGTTTGAAACTCCAATCAAGAAAGGCGTAAAGACTCCTATCCGTATCGAGTGGCAGCCAGATGGTGATGTTTCTTACTGCGGTCTTCGCGTAGCAGCTCCTCGTTCTGAGGCAGAGAAGAACCAGTTGAGCATCTGGAGTGAAATGTCGCCGGATATGGACTATTATTTCATTGCCGGTCAGAATCTCGATGAGGTGATTTCCGGTTACCGTACGCTTACCGGCAAGGCTTCGCTTTATCCTAAGTGGACCCTCGGTTTCTGGCAGAGCCGTGAGCGCTATCAGAGCAGCAAGGACATCGAGGACAACCTGAAGAAGTTCCGCGACCTGCATATTCCTGTAGACAATATCGTTCAGGATTGGAACTACTGGAAGCTGGATTCATGGGGAAGTCATGAGTTTGAGGCTGCCCGCTATCCAAACCCACAGGCGATGCTCGACAGCGTACATGCGATGAATGGCCGCTTCATGATTTCCGTATGGCCTAAGTTCTATGATACAGTCAAGAACTATAAGGAACTCGACAGCAAGGGTTGGATGTATCATCAGGCTATCAAGGATGATATTCACGACTGGCTCGGCTTCCGCGGTTCATTCTATGATGCCTATTCTGATGGTGCCCGCAAGATGTTCTGGCGCCAGATGGACGAGAATCTTTATACCAAGTATAAGTTCGGAATCGATGCATGGTGGATGGATGCATCTGAACCAAACGTTCGCGACTGTACCCCGATGTGGTATCGTAAGGCCCTATCAGGTCCTACAGCCCTCGGTACATCTACCGAATATTTCAATGCTTACAGCATCGTGAATGCTGATGCTATCTATAACGGACAGCGCAGCGTGAACCCTAACCAGCGTGTCTTCCTTCTGACCCGTTCGGGCTTTGCCGGTGAGCAGCGCTACAGTACGGCTACCTGGTCTGGTGACATTGCTACCCGTTGGGAAGATATGCGTGCCCAGATGACAGCCGGTTTGAACTATTCTATGGCAGGTCTTCCTTTCTGGGGAATGGACCAGGGTGGTTTCTGTGTAGAAAACCGTTATGTGGCTGCCCAGCAGGAGTTCGATAAGACCGGTAAGGAAAATGCTGACTTGAAGGAATGGCGCGAGTTGCAGGCGCGTTGGAACCAGTTCGGTTGCTTCGTACCTCTTTATCGTACTCATGGCCAGTGGCCTACCCGTGAGGTCTGGAACATTGCTCCGGCAGATCATCCTGCTTACAAGACCATCGTGGCTTACGATAAACTCCGTTACCGTCTGATGCCTTACCTCTATAGTATGGCTGGTATGGTTCATTTCAAGGACTATACGATGATGCGTGGATTGGTAATGGACTTCAACGGCGATGATAATGTTTACGACATCAAGGATCAGTGGATGTTCGGTCCTGCTCTCATGGCTTGTCCTGTAGGCGAGTATCAGAAGTACAGCCGCAATGTTTATCTTCCTAAGCAGAAGGGCTGGTATGATTTCTATACCGGTAAGCACTATGCCGGTGGACAGACAATCGTAGCTGATGCGCCTTTCGATAAGATTCCAGTCTTTGTTCCAGAGGGTTCTATTCTTCCTGTGGGTCCAGAGATGGAGTGGAGCGATCAGAAGAAGGCTGAGCTCATCGACCTCTATGTCTATGCAGGCAAGGACGGTTCTTATACACTCTATGAGGATGAGGGAACCAACTACAACTACGAGAAGGGTAAGTATGCTATGATCGACTTCAAGTATAATGATGCTCAGAAGACCGTTACTATTGCTGCCCGTAAGGGTTCTTTCGACGGTATGCTACAGAAGCGTCGCTTCAATATCGTACTTGTTAGTGATAACAACCAGCAGGGCATCAGCCTCGCCAAGGCGCCTAAGGGCAAGATGGTGAAGTATGCTGGTAAGGCAGTTACTGTAAAACTGAAGTAATATGAAGAAGATATTTGCTTTAGCAATCTTTCTATTGGGCGCTCAGTCGTTGAGCGCCCGTGATCGCCAGTCTTTTGATAAAGGCTGGCTTTTCACTTTAGCAGATAGTGCCGGAATGTCAAAGTCTGATTATTCAGACCGACATTGGCGAAGTTTGAATCTTCCTCACGATTGGGCGATAGAGGGCGATTTCTCTCCTTCGAATCCTTCGGGAGCCGGTGGTGGTGCATTGCCGGGGGGCATCGGATGGTACCGTAAGCACTTCTCGGTGAATCCGAAGGAAAAGTATGACCGGTTTACCATCACCTTTGATGGAGTATATATGAATTCTACCGTGTATATCAATGGTCATAAACTCGGAACCCGCCCTTACGGATACAGTACATTCGAGTATGATCTTACACCTTATATTAATAAGAAGGGTGATAATGTCATTGCGGTGAAGGTAGACAACAGCGACCAGCCTAACAGTCGCTGGTATTCCGGTTGCGGTATTTACCGCCATGTTTGGCTCACCAAAACCATGAAAACTGCTTATATTCCCCAATGGGGACAGTATGTAGCAACTTCTCCACAGGGTGATGTCAGGGTGAAGGTGGATTTCGCTGCTTCCGGTAATAAGATGAAACTCTCTGTCCGTAACACCATCTATGATGCTGCCGGAAAGATTGTAGCCAAGAGTCAGGGTGTTCAGGAACAGAAACTCAAGGTGAAGGATCCGCATCTCTGGGACATCGGAAAGGGATATCTCTATACTGTCAAGAGCGAGCTGTTAGTAAATGGGAAGGTAGTGGATGTTGCTACGACAACTGCCGGTTTCCGTGACGTGAAGTTTGATGCAAGGAAGGGCTTCTTCCTCAATGGCAAGAATCTCAAGATAAATGGTGTCTGTGAGCATCATGATTTCGGTTGCCTGGGTGCTGCTGTCAATGAAGATGCGATGCACCGTAAGCTTACCATCCTTCGCGATATGGGCGTGAACGCTATCCGAAGCAGTCATAATCCTCCGGCACCAGAACTCCTGAACATGTGCGATTCGATGGGCTTCCTCGTGATGGACGAGAGTTTTGATATGTGGCGCCGCAAGAAATCGAATGGTGATTATGCCCGTTTCTTCGATGAATGGCATAAGAAAGACCTGTCTGATCTCATCAAGCGCGACCGTAATCATCCAAGTATCATCATGTGGAGTATCGGTAATGAAGTTCTCGAACAATGGTCGGATGCGGCTGCTGATACGCTCAGTCTGGAGCAGGCTAACCTGATTCTGAATGCCGGTCATGATGCTTCAACTTTGGCACATAGCGATGAACTGAGTGTCAATTCGCTTCTTACCCAGCATCTGGCAAAAATCGTGAAGGAGTATGATCCTTGGAGCACACGCCCTGTTACTGCTGGCTGCAATGAGCCCGACCCGAAGAATCATCTCTTTAAGAGTGGGGCTATTGATGTTATAGGTTTCAATTATCACCATCAGTGGGTGAAGGATGTGCCAAAGAATTTCCCTGGCAAGCCTTTCATTCTGTCGGAGAGTGTTTCAGCCTTGCAGACTCGTGGCTACTATATGATGCCTAGCGACAGTATTTATACTGCGCCAAAGGAATGGTGGTTGCCTTATACCGATCCTTCGTTTATGTGTTCGGCTTATGATAATTTCCATGCCTCATGGAGTAGTACCCACGAAGAAACCTGGGATGTGGTGAAGCACAACGACTTTGTGGGCGGACAGTTTATCTGGACCGGTTTCGATTATATCGGCGAACCTACTCCTTATGCTTATCCTGCCCGTAGCAGTTATTTTGGCATTATCGATTTGGCGGGTCTTCCAAAAGACAGCTATTATATGTATCAGAGTGAGTGGACTCAGAAAGATGTGCTTCATCTCTTCCCTCATTGGAACTGGCTGCCGGGACAGACCATCGACATGTGGTGTTATTATAATCATGCCGATGAGGTAGAACTCTTTATCAATGGCAAGAGTCAGGGTATCCGTAAGAAGACTGTCTATGGTGCAAAGAACGAAGGCGATGCTTTCAGAAAGAGTACTGAATATCATGTGATGTGGCGCGTAAACTTTGAACCGGGAGAAGTAAAGGTTGTAGCCAGAAAGAATGGCAAAGTTCTTAGAGAGCAGGTCATAAAGACAGCAGGAGCTCCTCATCATCTTGTGTTGAAGAAGACTTATCAGGGCTGTCAGGCTTTTGGCTCTTCTGATCCGACCACCTTTGTCGAGGTGAATGTAGTAGATAAAGACGGCAATCTCTGTCCGAACGCAGATAACCAGATTTTCTTCTCTGTCTCCGCTGAACAAGGGGCAAGTGAGCAGAATATCCCGAATGCACCAAAAATTCTGGGAACTGATAATGGTTGTCAGACTTCTTTGGAGCGTTTCACCGATTCACATCGCAAGGCATTCTTCGGAAAATGTGTCGTTGTGATAAAAGGAAAGGGAACCCTCAAGGCACAAGCAGTAGACTTAAAGGATGCTTCTGTAGCTCTGTGATTGTAGTAATATTCTGAAAAACAAAACATTAAGGATTTATATTGCGAAGAAGAGGATGTGTCATAAGTTTATGATTCACCCTCTTCTTGTCGTTGGTAAATATGGGTTATGTTGCTGGAAGAGATAGGATATGTTGCTGAAAGAGATAGGGTATGTTGTTGAAAGAGATAGAATAAGTTGTAGAAAGAGATAGGATATGTTGTTGAGACAGTCAGTATCTTCGGTCGCACAACAGCTGTTGTGCGCTTGCATAACAGCTGATATGCGCATGCACAACACCTGTTGTGCATGCGGTAGTCAACTGTTATACACCAACTATTATCCTGATTTATGACACACCCTCTTTTTTCGCTCTTAAAAACGAAAAAGGTTTTGAAGCATTGGGACCCAAGGAATTTGGGTATCTCTATTATGCTAGTAATAGAAATTTAGCTTCAAAACCTGCGGCAAAGATACATCTTTTTTTCGAATAAAAAAACTTTTTCGAATAAAAAATATAAAAAACTTGCTCTTATCAAAAAATATACGTAACTTTGTAAACGATAAGGCATCAAACCCAATCTGCAATCATGAAAAAAGTAATCTTTGTAGAATTTCCTCACGATGCTGGAGCATGAAAGAAATAACAATAATAAAACAATAAACAAAAAATAGTATAATGAAAATTCAAATAGAACAGGCTACGCCAGACAAGGCTTCGCATATCGCATCGCTTATCATGGAGGCGATGAATGCGCAGTGTTGCCAAAATTTTGCTGGTCCTCAGCATACATTGGTTGATTTTCACCGTATGATGACTAAACTTGTAGAGATGGAGGACAGTCAGTATAGTTATAAGAATACATTGGTTGCTATGTCTACTGATGGCATTCTTGTTGGCATCTTGGTTGCATACGATGGTGCTGACGTCAAAAGATTACGTAAGCGCTTTATTGAGGCTGCGATCGTGGCTTTTGGAATAGACTATTCGGCTATGGAGCTTGAAACTGAGGAAGGTGAGTTCTATTTGGATAGTTTGGCAGTTTCTAACCAATACCGTGGAAAAGGTATTGCATCTAAACTGTTGGATGCTGCTATCTCTCGCGCAAGAGAATTAGGACTTCCTGCTGTAGGTTTGCTTTGTGATAAAGGCAATCCGAAAGCGGAGCGTCTCTATACGAAGGTTGGTTTCCAATATGTCAATGATACCACTTGGGGTGGTCATGCAATGAAACATCTTCAGTATAAATTGTAATCTGATAGGGCAAACTGTGCAAACGTTTGCCCAATAAAAAGTATAGAAATCAACAGAAAATGTGCTGTTTATTGCGCAAACGGTAGTATCTTTGCACCATAAGTTCATAACGAATAGGTTTTTTGGTTTTTAGAAAAGATATTTTATTAGTTTTTGTTGATTTAATAATAAAAGCTCGGTCTGCAGTGATGCAATACCGAGCTTTTGTATTTTTACTCCCATTCAGGATATTTTCTTTCTGTATCTTTTATTCTAATTCCTCTATTTCTTTTTCGTCCATGTCTTTATCTAACTGGTCTCTCCACAGATACTTTCTGGTTTCATGCACTATGATACCACTCAGGCAGAGCAAGGAGATAAGGTTTGGTATGGCCATCAGGGCATTCATGCAGTCGGCAATGTTCCAAACCAGTCCCAGACTGATAACACTACCCAGGAAGATAGTAGCAATATAGACTATGCGGAAACAGAGCATCCACTTTTTGCCTTTCAGATATTCTACACACCGTTCTCCATAATAACTCCATCCCAATGTCGTACTGAATGCAAATGTTGCCAGTCCGATGGTCAATATCGGAGCTCCGATATATGGAATCTTACTGAAGGCAGCCTTGGTGAGTGCTGCTCCGTTATGGTAGTCAATGTCTGGATATGCTATGATACTTGAGGTGATGACGAGACCTGTAAGGGCACAGATGATGACAGTATCCCAAAAGGTACCGGTAGATGAAACCAATGCCTGACGCACAGGGTTACGGGTTTGGGCTGCTGCAGCAACGATGGGTGCCGAACCCAGACCACTTTCGTTAGAGAACAATCCGCGGGCTATACCATAGCGGGCTGCAATCATCACGGTACTTCCAGCGAAGCCGCCACCTGCAGCCTTAGTTGTGAATGCAGAGTCAAAGATTACGTGGAGGGCAGGCAATAAATAAGCATGATTTACACAGAGGATGTAGATGCAGCCTAATACATAAAAGAGTGCCATGAAAGGTACCAGCATGCCACAAACCTTGGAGATACTTTTCACGCCTCCAAGAATCACAGCTGCTCCTAAAGCCGTAACGATGGTTCCAGTAATGTATGGAGAAATGCCGTATTGGTTTTCTACCAGGGTAGAGATGGCATTTGCCTGTACCGTGCTGCCGATTCCGAATGATGCCAATGCGGCAAAGAGGGCGAACAGGACTGCAAGCCATTTCCAGCCCAATCCTTTTTCCAGGGCATACATAGGACCACCCAACATCGTGCCTCGCTTGGTCTTTACGCGATATTTTACGGCGAGTAATCCTTCGGCATATTTGGTAGAAATACCAAAGACACCGGTTAACCAGCACCAGAGTACGGCTCCTGGTCCGCCAAGAGCGATAGCTGTAGCCACACCGATGATGTTACCGGTACCAATTGTAGCTGCCAGTGCTGTTGCCAGTGCTCCGAACTGTGAAACATCTCCTGTGGCATTCTTGTCTTTCTTTACAGACAGTTTGATTGCCTTGAAAATCTTGCGTTGTGGAAAGCGCAAGCGGATGGTCAGAAAGATGTGGGTTCCCAACAGCAGGATAATCATAGGCCATCCCCAGAGGAATGAACTAAATGCGGTGAAAAAATCGTTTATTGCATCCATCTCTTAAAAATTTTATGTTTATCTTATATCTATATTTTTTATACCTGATAACGCAGTTACTTGTGTATTATAACCTTGTTATTTCTCAAATTCTATCTTTACGTTTTTGAATCCCATTGCTTTCAGCATCTCTCTAAACTGAGTCTTGGCATTCGCCTGTGCAGTATAGATATTGGTGCGGTTTAAGCAACGTTTCTTCATGGCTTGATAAGCACGCTCATACATAGCCTGTCTGTCGCTGCCTGTCCATTTGCCTTCTTCAAAGAAACTCTTGGTCTTCGCTTCGTCAATGAAGTTATGGTCTAGCAGTTTGATAGGAGGTAAAGTGCATACGATGCTGTCCTGGTTGGCTTGTAGCCATCCTTTTTTAACATCCTTCATATCGATACCCAAGCGCAATGTTCCGTAATAGATACGTACCAGTTGGTCGTCGCCAAAAAAGCCACGGCGTATAGTATCTATCAGTTCTTCATCACTTACAGATAGAAATTCCCATTGACCGATATTCTCGATGCTTTCTACCTGAGTGGGTGAGAGGGTTGTCTTATCTTCCTGTACCACGCTGACCTCGTTGTCTTTGGTGAGCCAATAGAAGGCTCCACCCAGAATAAGGATCAGTGCTAATAGTACGATGATTTGTATTCTTTTCATATCATTGTTCTCCTCGCTTAGTGATTCTTTTCGATAGTTGTCTTATCCAGAAGAGTCTTCAGATCATTGAAAGTGAATTTCTTCCTGAAACTGATTTTGATATTCTCTTCTGCGAATCCCATGTCCTGTAGCATCGGAATCAGGGTGTTTGCTGCACTTTGGCGTGCCTGCTCAAGAATATCTAGGTTCGGGATATCGCGAATGATACTTTCCCTGCCTTGTTGTTCGAATTGTGACAGTTCTGCATCACTGTAGTTCTTTCTGGTGAGTGAAACGAATTGTCTTACACCTTCATGATTGATTTTACTGCTGGTGAGCATCACTTTTGGGTCTGGTAAGATGATTTCTATCTTGTCGCCTTGTCGGTTAACGTTCTTAGCAGAGAATCCTGAAAAGTCTACATAAGCTTTTAATGTCGCATCCATCGGAATGGCCACCTTGCGGTTTGAGCCGGGAACATGAATATTAAAGTCTTTCTTGAACAGTGAGCCCTTTAGATTGAGCTGGTCATCATGTGTTATAATCTTATGAACATGAGCTTCTGCTGTATATAAGCGATTGCATTTCTGTATCTGCATCACCATCACAGGTATTGTGTCGATGACTTGCTCCTTCTTTTCTGTTTGCTGATGCGAACATGAAATGAAGGCAAAAAATACAGAAATGATAAATATTAACCTCTTTTTCATACTAAATGTCTTTATTATGCTGCAAAGGTACGGCAAATTGTTCGAAAAACAAAACAAAATCGTTTTTTTTGATGTTCTTTTGCTAAGAAATGAAAAAAAAAGCAGAAAAAGCACTTTTTTTTATATCTTGATTAAACCTTTTCATTTTCTTTTCGTCAAAGTTACGATTAGAATTCATAAACTGAACTTTTATTATATCGTGTAAGATTCAATAGGAAATTTATTAGTTAGTATTTAGGTATGTTAAGGCGTCTGCTTGTGAAAGTAGGCGCCTTTTTGCATCTGATTTTGTGTAAGAATGTAGATTTCGGTCCTTTTCTTTGGCTATTTCAAAAGAAAAATGTACTTTTGCAGTAAGAAAAAATAACGGAATGAAACGAATTGATTATATATTAATAGGTCTTTTGGCTATTTCTAGCTTGACGGCTTGTACAGAAAAGAAGAAGAGTAATATCATTATTGCTCCTAAACCGGTGGCTAAGGTTGTGAACAAAGCTACTCAGAAAATGAGTGATTATGAGCAGACCAGAGAGGCTGACTGGGTTGGTTCCCATTATAAAGTGGTGGTGAAGCGTAGTTCTGACAAGGAACTTCCGGTTCTCCAGTTGGACGAAAATACCAAGTATTATGATAACAGAATTTCGGTTAAGGTATTGAGAAGCGATGGTTCTGAATTCTTTAGCCGTACTTTCACAAAGAAAGATTTCACATCCTATATTGACAAACATACACAGGACATGGGTGCTTTGCTCGGTATTGTGTATGTAAAAGCAGAAGGTGATTATCTTTACTTCGCAGCAAGTGTTGGGTCGCCTGATGTTACCAGCGATGAATGTGTACCTCTGGTACTTAAGATTTCCCGAATGGGTAGTATCTCTATATCAAAGGATGAGAAGTTGGATACCAACGCTTCTGCTGAAGAGGAAGAAGAGGAAGAAGATGGGGTATAAAGCGGTTCTTCCGTTGACTCATAATGAGAAATTTATGGCAATTAGAACTTTTTGGATTAAATTCCATGCTTGATAAGCAGATTTCTTAGAAAACATTTGGAGATTCCGACAAATATAGACAGAACTTTCGCATGTGGTTTAAGTACGGGCTGAAGGCCCAAAAGCTTTTAATATGCGTTTTAATACTAAAAAGAACAAAATAACCTGCTAAATATTTGGAAGTTACAGAAATATTGCTTAATTTTGCAAAAGAAAAGCTGCCCTCGGCAATTTGAAAGCAAGCTTTCATTGCGCTCGTTTGCATCACAAACATTTAAATGATATAATTATGTTAGGAATAAATGCACCAAAAGTTTTAGCTAAAGGCAAATACGCACAAGCTGTTCGTAAAGCCGCTCTTGCATCCATCGGTGCAAAAGCAAAGAAAGATGATGCCACAAAGACATCAAATTATCCATATAAATTTGAGTGGAATTTAGAATGAATTTAGAAGAATACAAAATAGAACTTTTATCAGACTTTGATGAGTTGATAAATTTCTATACAGGAAAAGACAAAATGGATGACTTTCTTCATAATCACTTACAAGATTGTGAAGAGAGTCATTATTGTAAGACATTTTGTGTCCGCTTAAAAGCGAATAACACGATTGTTGCTATTTTCGCCTTAGCATTCGACTCCGTTGACATAGATTCAGATGATTTTGATGATATGCGTATAGGTGCAGCAGGAACCGATTTACCTGCGGTAAAAGAAACTTTCCGAGAACAATTCGAACAAAAATATACTTATCCCGCTTTAGAAATTGCCTACTTAGCTATTGATAAAAAATTTCAAAGCTTACATCTAGGTTCAGCCTTAATTGAAGAAATAGCTTCGATGGCTAGAAACCAAAGATATGCTGGTTGCGTCTTCTTGACAGTAAGAGCTTGGCATACCTCTAATTATAGCGCAGTAGGTTTCTATGAAAAGAATCAATTTGCAAAATTGACTCCTGTTCCACAAATGGATGTTTGGCCAATGTACAAAACAATTTGGCCGAAAGAATGATCCCCCTATGCCCTTTACCTTTGCTTTACCCTTCGGCCAGCGATTTTCAATTCCGTTACGCGCTGGTGCCGGCTAAAGATTTACACAGATTCTGGGCTTGAATAGAGTCTGAAAACGTTAAAGAATACTAACAAGGTGTCGCATTGCTCACGAATGAGACACCTAAAATCAAAAAATCATACCTGAAAAAACAAATATTACCCCCTCCACTTTCAAAAAAAGCCTTAACTTTGCACCAGGTTTTTTACAATCTGTATCATGAAGGATTTAAAATATTGTAAATTATAATCAAAACATAATAGATATGAAGAAAGTTTTAACTAAGAAAAAAGTATGTTGCTCTTTGGAAAAAGACAGTATATTTTCTATAAAAAAAAGATCAATATGAGAAATTACTTAACTGGAAAAGAAAGATTGCTGGTCGCATTGCTTGCTTTTATTCTTCCTTTTTCTTTTGCGAAAGCAGAAGTAAAAGAAGATGGAAAGACGGGGCAGCAAGGCTGGTATATAGGAGTAGAGGGTGGAATGCCTTTCGGTTTCTCTACTTTCTCAAGCTTCGGACATGACAAGACGCACCTCGGTTGGGCTGCTGGCTTATATGGCGGCTATCGTTTCAACTCCGTATTCTCGGCAGAATTATCTGCCAAGTATGGAGAAATGAACTTGTCGGCACAAGACTGCTGCGTAGAACGTAACTATTGGTTGGGTAGCGACGGTGTGCTCTACAAGGCAAGTGTCCTGGGCATGGACAGCTGGCAATATGCACAGCTGAAAAGCCAGGTCAGGATGGGCAGATATGGGGCAAGAGTGAACGTTCATCTCCTTGGACTGTTCCATCAAACAGCTAACAGCCGATGGGATTTGGCTGTTTCACCTCATATATATGCAGTAACTACCAAGGCTGACATCCGTACTATAGCCGATGATGCTAAGGTAATGAAAGGTTCTACCAACTGGCATTTGGGTTATGGTGCAGACTTGCAGGTTGGTTATCAACTGACCTCATGTCTGAAATTGGGTATCTATTCCGGTTTGACTCGTCTTACTGGCGAACGTATGGACGGAATGCCAGAATATCAGCATAAGAACAACTTCTTGTGGGAAAGTGGCATAAGATTAGGAATCAACTTGCCTTTTACCAATCATCATCCGTAACTCCTAAAACAAGATAGAGAATGAAAGCAAAAAGAAGATTTAATATTTGGTTATGGGTGCTGTTATGTGTCCCATGCCTCTTGGCAAGTTGCGACCATGATGTTCATAATGACGAGGAAGAAGGTGGCTTGTCAGTATCGTTCACTTGGGCAGATGAAGCCGATCAAGGTACGGAAGTGAATGACGTGAAGCTCTGGATATTCAATGCCGATGACGGTTCGCTTGTAGAGGAAAAACATGATGGTAGTACTAAGGAGGTGGCAAGCCAACGTTTTGCTCTTCCTGTAGGGCATTATCAGATTCTGGCTGCCACCAACCTTATAGAACCGTTTTTTATCGGTGAGGCTACAAGGGCAACCCTCAACATGAACCAACTCATGTTTGGATTGTCCAATCCAAGTGCCTCTCCCGACCATGCCTATTATGGTGTCACGGACATCGGTATAGACAAATCAAATGTCAACTACATAACCAAAAATGAAATGCGCCATATACTTGCAGAATTGACCATCTTCATTAAAGGAGTTCCTGACAATTTTGCAATGATAGGCAAGGTTCTGAATGTGGCAACCGGACTCCTGCCCCTGCAAAAGAATGAGGATGGAACGTTCGGGACGGCAAGCTATACCAAGGAAGAGTGTGATATACCTTTGAGAATCGCAGTGCCTGGCGAAACTTTAAAAACGGAAACATTACGCTTGATGCCGACAGCCAACGGTTTACATACCACCAAGTTGTTTATCCAACTGATTTCTCCTGGGGGAGTAGTTAGCAACTACGACATCGAAGCACCCGTCATGAAATCTGGCGGCAAGTACAAGATAAACTTGGAATTTGAGGAGATGAAACCTTACATGTATCTTACGAGCACGAAGATAGATGATTGGACAGAAGGCTGGGTGTATCGAGGCGAAATCTTGAATCCAGAAGATTAAGCGGCTCTATCATTTAAGCAAGAATCAAAACAAGAATATAAATATAAAATAGTAAAAGACAATGAAAAAGAAGACTTATCTCTTTGCTCTGATGGCAATGGCTTTGACATTAGGCAGCTGTTCAGACAACGAGAATGGTATCGGAGGCGAGACCTCCAAGTATATCACCGTTTCTACCAGTATCGGCAATATGACCCGTGTTGCCACAGATGCGAATGGCGCTCAAACCTTTGAGGAGGGTGATGAAATCAGTGTGTATGCCTGGACAGGTGCCCCAACTGTAGCCCCTGAGACAAGCGAGCGAGTGGTGAATAACGCCATCAATAAGTTGACTAACGGTTCATGGATATCCACTCCACAGATGCTTTGGAAGAACAACCGTGACAAGCATTATTTCATCGGTGTCTATCCTACAGCAGTAATATCCGATTTTACAGCTAGCGAATATAAGCTTGATGTTACGAAACAGGAGGATAGCGACCTTTTGGTGGCAGTCAACAAAGATGGCATATCCTATAATGCCGATGAACAGCAAACGGTGCCATTAGCGTTTACTCATGTGATGTCGAAGGTGATAGTCAATATACAATATCGCAATCAGTTTGGTGGTAAGCCTACCGTAGAGAGCCTTGTTGTTAAGAATGCCGCATCTGATGCCTCTGTCAATCTCTTGACCAAGACTGTAACTGTAGCTACAGATGCTGCTCGCACCGACATCAGTATCCCTGTAATCAAGGAAAATGAAAAATATGAGTCTATCATGATACCACAATCAGGCATTACCAAGATTGCTGTTAATATAAATGGCAAGCAATATGTCTACACTCATCCTACTGATATCAAACTGGAGGGTGGCAAATATACGGTAGTAAATCTCATTGTAGGTCGTGACGAGATTACTCTTGGCAATGTAAGCATCGCTGATTGGGGCGAAGGAGAAAACATCAATGGTGGTGAAGCGCAAACAGATTAAAAGATTTGTATAATATTTAAAATTATAAAGTCATGAAGATAAATAAAATATTAGTGGCAGCAGCAATGGCTCTTGGATTCGTTAGCTGCTCAAGTGAAGGAGAATTGACTCCTGCTATAGATACATTGAAAGATACTCCGTTGCAGATTAATGCATCTGTAGCAGGTATGAAAACACGTGCAGGATATGATGCTAATAGCGTACCTAACCAATTCTATCTTAAGATAAGACAGGGGCTTAAAGAGCAAAAAAAATATTGGTATGATGTTGTCATGAAACTGGAAAATGGCCAATGGGTTGCTTATAATGCTGAAAACAAGACTGAAACGGTTCAATTACTTCGAGCAGGATATAATATAACTTGCGATCTCTATTCTACTACATTTCCTGGATACGAACTGGATGAAAGCGGAAACCAGATTAAATCTATAGAATTAGAGGTTCTGGCAGACCAAAGCTTAGATGCCAGTGTCAAGGCAAGTGACCATTTGTATGCCTTAAACAAAGATAAAAATATGGAGGTTAAGGCTATTGAGTTAAAATTGGAACATCAAATGTCAAAACTCTCACTAGAGTTGACTTTGGGTAGTCAATATGAAGAGGAGCAAAATCCTGTCAAAGACATGCAGATTGTAGGAACTAAGAGAAAAGTAAAATGGTCAGATGGACATTCGTTTGTTAGTGATGACGCTTCTGCAGAGCCAATTATACCATATCTTGCGGGTTACACCAAGCCTACGGATGATTCCCCTAAAGCGAAAGTTTGTTATGAGGTGATTTTAGCTCCACAGACTGTTGAGGCAGGAAACTTTGGTGTTGAATTTAATGTTTTAGGCAAAACTTATCGTTGGTACAGTGATGCTGCTGTTAAATTGAAAGAAGGCACTCAATACACATTGCAACTGACGGCAGGAAAAGATCAGGCTAATCTTGTAGAAGTTACATCTAAGGCTTGGAATACAAAACACAAAAACGAAAATAATGAAAAAGTGGACAACAAGTCGGATATAGAAACCTTTTAATGACTAGAAGTATGAAAATTATAAATAAATACATATTGGTGGCTGCAGCTTCTCTATCTGTTGTTGCGTGTAGCCAAGATGATGGCTTGTCAAATAGCTATCTTAAAGATTCGGATGCTGTTCACATTACAGCCCAAGTGGGAAGTAATGAAGCTACAGGTGGCTTTATTTCTCGCTCCAATCCATTGGGTAGTGAAGTTGAGCAAGCAAAGTTTAATGAAGGCGATGCCATTTCTGTTGTTGCAGATAACCAAGATGCCGTTATTTATTCTTATGATGGTACCAGTTGGAGTCCAAAAGAAAAAGGTCTGCACTTAGTTTGGAATAGTAACGAGATGAATTTTAAGGCTTTTTATCCTGCAAATGCTAATGATGCTTCTTTTACAGACTTCACACTACCTACTGCATACAATAGCTTAGCGGACTTGGCTTTGGGTGATTATATGACATTTAGTGGTAGCCGCAAGCGTAGTTCCGATAATGATGGCGTGAACTTGGAAATGGAGCGCAAAATGGTGCGCATCGTTGTCGGCCTAAGAGATGTTAATGTTTGGGGAGACACGATGGATGAAGGGTTGGAACTGACAGAAGTAACAATCCATCCTAATACAAATGGATATTCCAATGGTGAAGTTGTTCCCGCTGATTCAAAAGATGTTAGTGTGAAAGCGTACAAACACACTGATGGTAAGTTTTATGCGCTTATTACTCCGACAATGCCAGTGTCGGATATGTATAATTATTTGCTTTTCATGACAGTAAAGGTGGCAAAGCCTGATGGCACAGGTGAGCAAGAATTTGAAGTTAGGCGCATTCCACATACAGGTACAGAAGCTGGTAGTAGCTACGAGTACTTTTTAAAGATTGGTAAGGACGAACTTGTTGTAGATAAAATTACAGTATCTGATTGGAAAACTGGTGAAGCGATTCCTGGTGGCGAGGCTTTAGACGATGTGTCGTTTGTTAAAAAGACGATTGCAGATGCTTTGGCTGCAAATAAAACTGATATAGAATTAACATTGAATAGTTACAACAATAGTAGCGAGCTATCTGCTGCGATTAGAGATGCTCTAAAAACAACCACTGATGGAAGTGTCAATTTAACACTGAAGGGTATTACTTCCTTCCAAACAGGCTTAGATAATTTTATTAATCATTGTAATAAGTTGAAGTCAATTACTTTACCAGATGCTACAGAATTTAGCATGTGGGCATTTGCATCTTGTGATAAGTTGGAGGAAATATATGCTCCAAACGTATCAGTGCTAGGATGTCAAGTTTTTAAGGGTTGTAAAGGATTGAAGAAGATTGCATTGGGAGCTCTTACAAATGTGAATTTGGGGGATGATAGCGAAGCCTTTTTTGGTTTGAATACAGAAAATGTTGATTTGGTCTTGTCTGAATCGCAGAAACAGATGGAGAATCGAAATAATTGGTACTCTACCGAGGAGGATTATAAGTCTACTGATGATTATACGAAAAATATTTTTTTGGGAAGACAATTCAAGTCTGTGACTTTACAGTAAGTTAAAACGAGATTTACATATCGACTCCTAAGCTGGGCAGGAGTATAAGTTGCCCAGCAAACATATCCCCCCGCACCTCACGGGAAACGACAAGGGTCTATATGCCACGATGAACAGGTGGCATATAGGCCCTAAATTATATGGTGATATTCGTAATCTACATCTCCGCTTTCAGCAGCTTTATCTCCTCTGCTGTCAGCCCCGTCATATCCATGATAGACGCTTCATCCATACCCTTTGCCAGCATCTTTCTGGCAATCTCAAGGCTTCGCAGGTTCATGCCTTCAGCTCTGCCTTCTTCTCTACCTTTCTCCATACCTTTTTCCATACCTTCCTTCATACCAATTTCCTTACCCTCAGCTATACCTTCACGCTTGGCGGTGTCAACGAAATTCTTGATGTCGCGATATGCCATCTTGCTGGTCTCAAAGCTGATATATCTTTCTTCTACCTGCTTCATAATCATCTGTATTAAAAATCCATGCCGCAAAGATACGGTTTTATTTTCATATCTGCAAGAGATTTCTGGGAAAAGTTTATGAAAAAGTAAGAGATTGCGTTTCTTATGTGACAGGACAAGGGTCTATATGCCACGATGAACAGGTGGCGTATAGACCCTTCATTTGTGGCATGGAATGGCTATCTTTTATCTTTTAAAATACGGGAATCCAAATTTTCCCGAAACTTTTCTCCCGTTTTCTTTGCACTTTCAAAATAAAAGCTTATCTTTGCAACCAACAAGAAGTAGAACTTTAAAATGAATAAGTATGGCTTTAAAAATTAAAACTCGTGAAGAAGCAATTGCTGTATTACGAGATATGGTTAGACGTAAAAAAGAAATGGAAGCAAAGGCTCAAATAGACTTTGCTAAAGCACGAGAGGAGGCTGCAGACTGTTATGCATGCCTTTAACTTAACTCGCCTCAATTTTCATTCTCCTTATAAGGTCTGGATAGATAATGGATCATATAAGTTCTTAACAGATTATGGTGTTCAGTATCGAATAGAATATGTAGAAAACAATAATATTTGGGAGGATGAAAAAGCGTATGAATTCGGCATTCTCAATGAAAACAAGAAGAATTCTCCTAACGATTCTAAAGTTAAAGCAACTATACAATGTATTATAGAGGAATTCTTTCTTACAAATCTCGAATAATATAGTAAATCTGCAATTAACTTGGTTGGCAAGGGTCTATATGCCACGATGAAAAGGTGGCATATAGACCCTAAATTATATGGTGATATTCGTAATCTACCTGGCATCAAACCAAAGTAGTCATTTTCAGAGAGTGTAAACTAAACTGTGTCAAGCTACAATAAAAGTAGTTTAACACAGTTTTTATATTATGGACAACTTAGAAATTGATTACAAGAAAGCAGCTCAGCAGTTGCGTAGTGGTGAAGCCTTATTTGGCAAGGACGGAGCATTAGCTCCATTGTTAGAGCGTATTCTCAACTCAGCTCTCGAAGGTGAGATGGACGCTCATTTAAGTGAAGAGGAACGCTCTTCCGGCAACCGTCGTAATGGTAAGATGAGTAAGAAGGTTCAAACAAAATATGGTGAGGTCACTATAGAGACTCCTCGTGACCGAGACGGAACTTTCCAACCTGAGACCGTAAAGAAGCGTGAGACTATTCTTGCCAATGGCATGGCAGACCAGATTATTGAGATGTACGCCATGGGCACCAGCACACGTGACATCAGCAGCTACTTTGAGCGTGAGTTCAACACAACTCTATCAGCCGATACTATCAGCTCTATAACAGACCGTGTATTACCCGAAATCACCGCCTGGAAGTCTCGCATGCTCGATCCTGTATATGCCATTTGCTGGCTTGATGCTATCCATTATAAGGTAAAGGATGAGAATGGCAGAGCTGTCACACGAGCCATTTACAACATTCTTGGTATCAACAAGGAAGGCCAAAAAGAACTGTTAGGTATGTATGTGTCTAAGAGTGAAGGAGCTAACTTCTGGCTAGAAGTTCTTACGGATCTTCAGAACCGTGGTGTTCGAGACCTCTTGATTTGTTGTATTGATGGTCTCAAAGGCTTCCCAGATGCCATCCAAAGCGTATTTCCTGAGAGTTCTGTGCAGCTCTGTATTGTCCATCAGATACGCAATTCTATCAAGTATGTTGGCAGTAAGCATCAAAAGGAGTTTATCAAGGATTTAAGAACAGTATATGGTGCAGTAAACAAAGACTCCGCTGCTGCTAATTTAGACCTGTTAGAGTCTAAGTGGGGAGAGATGTACCCAATTGTCATCAAGTCATGGCGTGACAATTGGGAACGTCTGACAGAGTATTTCCAATATACTCCAGCCATCCGTAAACTCATTTATACGACCAATACGGTTGAGGGGTATCACAGACAGGTAAGAAAGGTCACAAAGACTAAAGGGGTCTTTCCTACGGATAATTCTTTGGAGAAGCTTGTGTACTTAGCTTACCGCAACATCCGTAAGAAATGGACTATGCCACTGGCAAATTGGGGACAACTTTCTCAACAATTGGCAATAAAATTTGGAGATAGATTTAAAATTATGTAACTTTGCAGCCGAAAAGGCTTCCCTGCTGGGGGCATGCCCCCAGCAGGGAGTGGGAATGAAAGTTAAGAACAAGCCTTGACACAGTTTAAATTACACCCCCCATTTTCAGAAAATCTCGCAGATGAATGTGCTTAATGCCATCAATATTGGTTTGACCATAAAGCCTATCCATAGAAATCACGTATTTGGGATGACTGTCTTTTATCAATTTCAAATTGCCGAATTCACGCTCTACCGTTTCCTCAGAAGCCAGCAGATAGGTAACTTGCACATACGCCACACTATCCGCTTTCTCGGCAACAAAATCAATCTCAGCCTTATACATCTGACCAACATATACTTTATACCCCATCCTGCACAAATGGATATATACAGCGTTCTCCATCACCTTTTCGATATCAAAACGCCTGTTGCCACCTATAATATGATTCCTGATTCCCAGGTCTTCGAAATAGAACTTGTCGCCTAACTCGAAAAGTCGCTTGCCATGAATGTCGTATCTGTTAACTCGATCGATAATAAAAGCATTGCTTAAATACTCCAAATACGTGAGAATCATCTTGGCAGACGTTTCGGTGTTCTGGCTTTTCAGAAATTTTACAATACTCGTTGCTGAGAATTGTTTACCGATATTATCGCTCACAAACTTCAGCAGCGTTCGCAACAATGGTATGTTTCTGATGTTTTCTCGCTCTATGATATCACGAAGTACTATCGTATTATACACATTGTCAAGATAATCTTCTACCAAATCCGTATTTTCCAATCCTAAACTGCGCAACTGAGGGAGCCCGCCATACTGCAGATACAGGTTCAAGGAAGCATCATCATCCTTCAGTTCATGGAACGTCAGGAACTCTTCATAGCAGAGTCCTCTAATGCGATAAGCAATATATCTGCCTCTCAGGCGAGTTGCCAGTTCGCCCGAAAGCATCTTGGCGTTGCTGCCGGTAATCATAATCTGGCAGGTATCATCCGATTGGATACTGAGGAGTGCTTTCTCGAAATCAGAAATCTCCTGCACCTCATCGATAAACAGATAGTTTTCCTTACCCTCAACGATGTTGGCTGCTACATAAGCCTCCAGATCCTGATAGTTGGCTATCATATCAAATGAGGTTTTCTCCTTATCTATATAGATAACGTGATTTTCTTCATTCTCAGCGATGTGATTATAAATTCGCCGCATCACACAACTCTTGCCGACACGCCTCTGGCCCGTCAATGCAATCATCATTCCACGTCCTAACATGCGTTCGATACGGTTGGAATACCCTAGTCTTTCTAATATTTTTTGTTTCATACGAGTAAAACTTTTCGCAAAGATGCTCTTTTTGTTTCGTATAAGTAACAAAAACGATAGATTTTTTGTTTTTATTACTTATAATTAACAGGTTTGGTACACATTGCACCTCACGGGAAACGACAAGGGTCTATATGCCACGATGAACAGATGGCGTATAGACCCTTGATTATATGGTGATATTCGTAATCTACATCTCCGCTTTCAGCAGCTTTATCTCCTCTGCCGTCAGCCCCGTCATATCCATGATAGACGCTTCATCCATACCCTTTGCCAGCATCTTTCTGGCAATCTCAAGGCTTCGCTGGTTCATGCCTTCTTCTATGCCTTCAGCTCTGCCTTTTTCCATGCCTTTCGCCATGCCTATTTCTATACCTTCACGCTTAGCGGTGTCTACGGAATTCTTGATGTCGCGATATGCCATCTTGCTTGTCTCGTACTCCCTCATTTCCTGCGGTGTAAACTTGGCTATTTCGGCTTCCTCAAAGAGACGGTCGAAGACTTTATCGCACAGCTCTTTAGGGCGCTGGGTAAGTTTATAGAGGTTCTTCAGTGCATAGAGCCACTTCTCGTAGAGCGTATCCAGTTCTTCCAGGGTTTTGTTGAACTTGGAAATCTCTACATAGATATATTCGAGTTTGTCGTAAAATACTTTGTGGGTAGCAGTGTCGCACAACTGTACATGATGGCGGATTTTCTCCTTGTCGAATGCATCCTCGTTCATGCTGAAGTTGAGCAGGGCTACGGTATAGATATGATTGAGTTTGAAATCCCACTCATTCCCCTTGGGCGCCTGTTCTCGGATAGGGAAGGTGGAGTAGAAGAGGGCGCGATCCTTGAAATACGTCTGGTAGGCATTCTGCATTTCTACGATGAACTTCTCGCCGTTTTCGCCCTCACAATATACATCAAAGATGGCTCTGCGGTCGGTATAGACATCTCCTACGTGTTCTGGATTCAGATACGACACGTCCTTCACAACCTGTCTGCCATTAAACAAGCTGTTGAGGAAGCAAATGAGCAAATCCTTGTTCATCGCTGTTCCAAAAATTCGCTTGAAACCGAAGTCGGTCAGCAAGCTGATATATCTTTCTTCTACCTGCTTCATAATCATCTGTATTAAAAATCCATGCCGCAAAGTTACGACTTTATTTTCAAACCCGCAAGAGATTTTAGGGAAAAGTTGCTGAAAAAGTAAGAGATTGTTGAATGTTGAGTGTTGAATGTTGAGTGTTGAAGGGTCTATATGCCACGATGAAAAGGTGGCGTATAGACCCTTGATTATATGGTGATATTCATAATCTACCTGGCATCAAACCAAAGTAGTCATTTTCAGAAAATCTCGCAGATGAATGTGCTTAATGCCATCAATATTGGTTTGACTGTAAAGCCTATCCATAGAAATCACGTATTTGGGATGACTGTCTTTTATCAATTTCAAATTGCCGAATTCACGCTCTACCGTTTCCTCAGAAGCCAGCAGATAGGTAACTTGCACATACGCCACACTATCCGCTTTCTCGGCAACAAAATCAATCTCAGCCTTATACATCTGACCAACATATACTTTATACCCCATCCTGCACAAATGGATATATACAGCGTTTTCCATCACCTTTTCGATATCAAAACGCCTGTTGCCACCTATAATATGATTCCTGATTCCCAGGTCTTCGAAATAGAACTTGTCGCCTAACTCGAAAAGTCGCTTGCCATGAATGTCGTATCTGTTAACTCGATCGATAATAAAAGCATTGCTTAAATACTCCAAATACGTGAGAATCATCTTGGCAGACGTTTCGGTGTTCTGGCTTTTCAGAAATTTTACAATACTCGTTGCTGAGAATTGTTTACCGATATTATCGCTCACAAACTTCAGCAGCGTTCGCAACAATGGTATGTTTCTGATGTTTTCTCGCTCTATGATATCACGAAGTACTATCGTATTATACACATTGTCAAGATAATCTTCTACCAAATCCGTATTTTCCAATCCAAAACTGCGCAACTGAGGGAGCCCGCCATACTGCAGATACAGGTTCAAGGAAGCATCATCATCCTTCAGTTCATGGAACGTCAGGAACTCTTCATAGCAGAGTCCTCTAATGCGATAAGCAATATATCTGCCTCTCAGGCGAGTTGCCAGTTCGCCCGAAAGCATTTTGGCGTTGCTGCCGGTAATCATAATCTGGCAGGTATCATCCGATTGGATACTGAGGAGTGCTTTCTCGAAATCAGAAATCTCCTGCACCTCATCAATAAACAGATAGTTTTCCTTACCCTCAACGATGTTGGCTGCTACATAAGCCTCCAGATCCTGATAGTTGGCTATCATATCAAATGAGGTTTTCTCCTTATCTATATAGATAACGTGATTTTCTTCATTCTCAGCGATTTGATTATAAATTCGCCGCATCACACAACTCTTGCCGACACGCCTCTGGCCCGTCAATGCAATCATCATTCCACGTCCAAACATGCGTTCGATACGATTGGAATACCCTAGTCTTTCTAATATTTTTTGTTTCATACGAGTAAAACTACTCACAAAGATACTCTTTTTGTTTCACATAAGTAACAAAAACGATAGATTTTTTGTTTTTATTACTTATAATTAACAGGTTTGGTACACATTGCGCCTCACGGGAAGCGACAAGGGTCTATATGCCACGATGAACAGATGGCGTATAGACCCTTGATTATATGGTGATATTCGTAATCTACATCTCCGCTTTCAGCAGCTTTATCTCCTCTGCCGTCAGCCCCGTCATATCCATGATAGACGCTTCATCCATACCCTTTGCCAGCATCTTTCTGGCAATCTCAAGGCTTCGCAGGTTCATGCCTTCAGCTCTGCCTTCTTCTCTGCCTTGCTTCATGCCTATTTCTATACCTTCACGCTTAGCAGTGTCTACGGAATTCTTGATGTCGCGATATGCCATCTTGCTGGTCTCGTACTCCCTCATTTCCTGCGGAGTAAACTTGGCTATCTCGGCTTCCTCAAAGAGACGGTCGAAGACTTTATCGCACAGTTCTTTAGGGCGCTGGGTAAGCTTATAGAGATTCTTCAGTGCATAGAGCCACTTCTCGTAGAGTGTATCCAATTCTTCCAGGGATTTGTTGAACTTGGAAATCTCTACATAGATATATTCTAGTTTGTCGTAAAATACTTTATGGGTAGCTGTGTCGCACAACTGCACATGATGGCGGATTTTCTCCTTGTCGAATGCGTCCTCGTTCATGCTGAAGTTGAGCAGGGCTACGGTATAGACATGATTGAGCTTGAAATCCCATTCATTCCCCTTTGGTGCCTGTTCACGGATAGGGAAGGTTGAGTAGAAAAGGGCACGATCCTTGAAATACGTCTGGTAGGCATTCTGCATTTCTACGATGAACTTCTCGCCGTTTTCGCCCTCACAATATACATCAAAGATGGCTCTGCGGTCGGTATATACATCTCCCACATGCTCCGGGTTCAGATACGACACGTCCTTCACAACCTGTTTGCCATTAAACAAGCTGTTGAGAAAGCAAATGAGCAAATCCTTGTTCATCGCTGTTCCAAAAATTCGCTTGAAACCGAAGTCGGTCAACAAGCTGATGTATCTTTCTTCTACCTGCTTCATAATCATCTATATTAAAATGCTAGCGCAAAGTTACGACTTTATTTTCAAACCCGCAAGAGTTTTCTAGGAAAAGTTTCGGAAAAAGTTAGAGAATGGTGAATGTTGAGAGGTAAATGTTGAGTGTTGAATGAAAGAAATATGACGACAAAGAAAAAGGGCGCATCGGATTGGGATGCGCCCTAACTTGTTAAATAAAATCAGAGGGATTCTGCTCTTGAAAAACCCTCTTAATGGAAGAGAATCAGGAAGCATCCAGGAGGTACTGGAGCTTCGTGGCATCAAAACACGGACAGGCTTTCTGAACGCCAGGCAAATCGCGATGCCCCAGGATGGTACGGATGCCCGGGAAACGGTGGTGAAGATCCTGAATCAGATGCTTCATCGACTCCTTCTGCTTAGGAGTGCGGGTGTCGCTGATGCAGCCCGATGGCGAAAGACCACCCTCGTAACAGATGCCTATGCTGTGCGCATTGTAACCGAGGGCATGAGAGCCCATACGCTCTACCGGGCGACAGGCATGAACCACTCCATCCAGCGTGATGTAGAAATGGTAGCCGATGTCAGTCCAGCCGTTGTTATGAACATGGTCGTAGCGCAGCATCTTCATCGTATAACGGTGATCGCAGCGGCTACCGCTGCAATGCACAACTATCATATCGATATCTCTCATAGGCATCCTTCTAAAGTCCACCTGCCGAAACGCCCAACGCCCCGAGGAGAGCTGTCAGTACGGTTACTGCAAACTTGATAATCTCATTCCATTTCTGCTTGTTCTTTTCTGTCATAATCTATTCTGTTTTAAAAGGTTAATTATTCTAATCCGTCTCCTGTGTCACCGTTGCCAGTGCTACCTGTTCCGCCAGTCTGTTCGCCAGAGGTGTTGCCACCCGTGGTATCGCCGCCTGAAGAAGCATTGTCCTTGGCAGGCTTTTTCTTAGCCTCCTCAATGTCGAGAGTCTTGGCACCCTCCTTCTCAGCCTTGAGGGCAGCCTTCTGTACGGCACGTGATGCAACCTGCTCAAACTCCATACCTACGAAGATGTTAGCAAGATCGCTGCCCGGGATAAACTGGATGTTCACACCCTTGATGTTGATGTCGCTCTTAAATTCGGCTGCGGTTGCAGCACCCTCACTGGTAAGCTGGAGGCGGAACTTGCCCAACTCGCCGAAATCAATCTGGTTGCCTCGCTGCAACTCGATGATCATGTTCTCCTGCATACTGACCAGAACGGCTGTTACATCCGCATAGGATACAGTGGTCTGCATAGAGATCAACTTCGCGAACTTCTTGAGCGAAATGGAGTCTTTCATCTGAGCACGGGCGTAGAAAAGAGGAACTCCTGCTTTGTCACCAAATTTTGACGCAAGCTTTACTAAACTGTAATTAATTGCCATAATACATAAAATTTTAAAATTGTGAATAATCATGTTGTGCACCGGTCTCTTCCCGAATGCTGATACAAAGATACAACATCGGCGGTGCCCCACTTGTCCACTTTGGTACGATAAGTACCAGTTGTGCTCTATTTGGCTCAATTATGTATACTTTTGCACGCAAGCGTATGCTGCAGAATATTCAAGTGGCTCAGTTAACTTACTCAAGTGGCTCAGTTAACTTACTCAAGTGGCTCAATCAGCTTACTCAAGTGGCTTTGTCAGATTACTCAAGTGGCTCAATCAGCGAGTCCAGCCGTCTGAGTAAGCGAATCCAGCCGTCTGCGTAACCCAGTGCAGCCATATCCTTAACCCAGCTCAGCCACATCAGTTGGTAAACGGAAGAACATCATTTGTTTACCTCATTTGAGTGCTCAATAACTATCAGGGCGAATTAACCTTTTTTGATGACTACCAGAGCCAATAATAGGTACCATCAGGGCGAATAATATGCCTTCAGAGATGCCCGAATGACTACCAGGGCGAATCCTAAAAATAGAAGATATTGAATATCAGATAGTTAGGAGCTATTTTTTCTTCCCTACACTATACCAAGTATATTATATATATACATTTACATCTTTTACACTATACGTAATACGGGAGGTAAAAGATTTTTTTTTCAACAAATCAGCTATTAAAATGCATTTTTTCTCTTCAAAAATTTGCATAAGTCTGAAATAAATATTACTTTTGCAACATGAAAGCGCGGAGAATGCGATTCTTCTCCCGATGAAGGACACCGGGATATGCTTTCGGTTAAGGATTAGAACATAGCTCATTGAGTAGGATTTTCTGCCCCGAAAGGTGAGTGAACAAACGGTAATCCTTACAGGGCATTCTATGCCTGATAAATTTGATTATGATTTATCGGCATGGATGCGAAGTAAGGAACGTTTGTAAGTAAGAATGAACGGCAGAAATCTACCCATGCGGATAGATCGTTTTATCTTATTTGTTTTCCTTACTCCAATTCCATGCCGGTTTTCAATAAACATTAACCAAGACTTGCCCCAATCGGTAGGCCACTAACGATTTAAACAGAAAAACGAATATGGAACAACGAAATCAACAGCCTCCGGGCGGACAGCAGTCCTTCCCTCAGACAAATCAACAAGAGAAACAACTGATAACCATCCTTGGCGTACAGGGATTGTCTTACCAGAACTATTCTGTGGTAGAACTCAAAATCGTTCTACAGATTATCAAGCATGCCCAGAAAGCCATCTTGGGCTATGTTATCCCTTATCACGTAACTCCCCAGACCTTTAGTAATTTCACGGTAGAACAGAGAGCTGCAGGCCACACGGATGTCACCATGAAACTGTCTGAGTTTTCTTATGGAGCTCCCCATTATGCGCAATTGCGCGATGCCATCCAGCGTATAGAATCCAAGCCCATCCAGCTGCCGTTCAAGCAGGGCGACCAGACCTACTACCGGAAATTTTCATGCCTGTTCAAGAGTGAGATATACCAAGACCGGCACAAGAACTGGTTGGTAAAATTCCGCTTCGACAACAACGTGATGCGGTTTTTCTACAATTACGACAAGGGAGTCAGCCGTATCGACCTCAATGCCATCAACCAATGCCGCAGTGCATCGAGCATCAAGTTATATCTCATCATGAACTGCTGGGCTGTAAAGGGATTCACCATCAGCAAAACGGCGCATATCCAGCAACTGATGCATGGCAAGGAAGATTACTACAAGACCTGGTCGGAACTGGACAGAAAATGTCTGGCTTTCGCCTGCAAAGACCTCAAGCGCCTTTACCGGAACCACGTCATAGACCAGTATCTTACCTATAAGCCTTTCTTTCTGGAAGAGGGTGAAAAAGTGAAGCATCACCTGCCCGAGCACATCACCTTTACCCTGCACGACCGTCGCACTTCTGGCGAAACTGCGGAGGGTGCAGAAGTGAGCAGCGAACTGAGAGGGCAGCGGAGCAAACTGAAACTCCGGCTGCAATGCAATTATGATGTGAGCGAGAAGAAGGCTGAGCAGTTGAGCGGCTATCTCAGGTTAGATATGATTGGCGACCTAGAAGACTTCTTCCTGCGAAAGGATTATTACATAGCCAACTGCAGGCGTTCGAACAAGAAGATGAACACGGGTGGCTATATGACCACAGCCATGGTAGGTTTCTTTAAGGATCATGGTGTAGAAGGATTGTAAAAAAAATAAAGCTTATGAATTATCCCCAACGTATGTACAGCAAGACCGAACTCGGTCTGCTCTATTTTCCCGACACAACCGACGGGGCGACAGCGCGCCGTCATATCATGGAATGGATCAAGCGTTGTGTGCCTCTCTGGAACGAGCTGCAACGTTTAGGCTACCAGAAGCGTAGCCAGTATTTCCCTCCCCGCCAGGTATCCACCATCTTCGAATATCTGGGCGAGCCGGGGGCATAAAGAGAATGTTGAAAAGGTAAAAAGGTAAAAAGAGCCTAGCGGAATGTAAGCTAGGGTGCTCTTTTTACCTTTTTTTTAGGGGACCAGCGATGGAATCGCTGGGGACGGGGGCACGAAGGGGGGTAGGCTTTTTTACCTTTTTACCCTTTTACCCTTTAAAGATAGTTTATTTCAATAACTTTTTGTAGTCCTTGTCAAATCCTTGAGGATGACGTCCGATGAAAAGGACATTGAGTAAGCAGTTGGCTGCCAGTTCTACATCATTGAGATCAGCGCCTTTGCCCTTTTTGACTTCCTTTCCCAGGCATACATCCCATGTGGACTGGAAACAGCTATCATTTGCTCCAACAAACATATCATTTGAGTCAGGATCTTCCATCAGTTCAAACTTGATAACCTTTTTGGATGTGATAGGTTGGATATTGCAAAGCATATCGAATGCTTTTTCAAAAATATCGCGATGCAACTGTGCATTTGGAAACATCACATTGACTGTCGGAAAAATCTCTTCAAATTCAAACGACTGCAATAGCTGGTAGAGTTTCATATGCTTATACCTTATTATATATATAACATTCAGTTTATCAACTCTCGTTGTGAAGACTAGAACTTAGCCATCTTGATAGCATCTATAGCACACTCATCACCCTTGTTACCCAACTTACCGCCGCTACGATCCTTAGCCTGCTGCAGATCGTTGGTAGTCAAGAGACCATAGATAACAGGAATTTCCTGAGTAGCATTCAGACGGGCAATACCGTAGGTAACACCCTCGCAGATGTAATCGAAGTGAGGAGTTTCACCACGTATCACACTACCTAAAATGATGACTGCATCATAGCCGCCATTCAAAACCATTTGATGGGCTCCATAGATAAGCTCAAAGCTGCCTGGAACAGTTTTCACATGGATGTTCTCAGTGAGTGCTCCATGTTTTTCGAGTGTTTTTACTGCTCCGTCGAGCAAAGCGCCCGTTATCTCAGGATTCCATTCTGCTACAACGATACCAAAGCACATGTTACTGGCGTCTGGTATTTTAGTAAAGTCGTATTCAGATAAATTATGAAGTGCTGTTGCCATATTGATTTCGAATAGTTATCAGTACAGATTAGTTAGAAGCGCGCTCGATGTACTTGTCGATTTCGCCACTCTGTACGAGCATAGCGTTAACATACTTCTTCTTAGCATCCTGATAAAGCTTCAAAGCTTCGTCTTTCTTACCCTGGCTTTCGAGAATCTCGCCAGCCTTGATCATGAATGTAGGAGAAAGACTGTTGTTTGTACCATCTTCGGCCTTGCTGTCAGCCATAGAAGCAGCCTTCTTGAAAGCATCTACAGCCTTGTCGAGCTGGTTGAGATGCGCATAAGCATCACCTAAGGCAGCTTCAGCAGCAGGACTGATCATCTGGTCGTCTTCTGAAGAGAAAGCTTCCAGACTCTTCTGAGCTTCTGCCCATTTGCCGAGGTTTGCATAGCAAAGACCTGCATAGAGGTTTGCCAGGTTACCTGCATCTGTGCTGCTGTATTCGTCAGCAATCTTAGTAAAACCTACATAGCCAGCGCCATCACCCTTCAATGCCTGCTCATACATCTGGTTAGCAAAGTAGGTCTGACCCTTAGCAAGCATAGTGCTAGCCTTGTCCTCACGAGGACCTGAGATCTGAGATACATAACCGAATACACCTGCAATGATAACAATGATAGCTACTACTGCAATGATAATTGCCTTCTTGTACTTCAAGAAGAAGGCCTCACGAATGTTTAGGCTCTCTGTTTCCTGAGCCTGTACGTTGTTGTTTGCCATTTTTATTTTGCTTTTTTATTATTCTATACTTTTTCGTTTCTGGTTTTGGGGCAATCTGTTCAATAGAAAGTTAGCTTTCAAATTGTGGAATGCCGCTAAACTTCTGCAAATTTACTCAATTTTATTCAATTATTGAAATTTCTAGCCTATTTTTTTTGTTTTTTCCTCTTTTTCTGCTAACTTTGCACTATAAAAGCAGAAAAGAGACTATGATTTTAAAGAATATTTCCATTATTAACTTTAAAAATATAAAGAGCGCCAATCTGGAGTTGTCGCCCAAAATCAATTGTCTGATAGGACATAATGGCATGGGAAAGACTAATTTCCTTGATGCCATCTACTATCTCTCTTTCTGTAGGAGTGCCTATAATTCTATCGATTCCCAGATTATTACTCATGATGAGCCTTTCTTTATGCTGGAGGGAAATTATGATAACGATAAGGGGGAGATAGAGAATGTTTACTGTGGCATGAAACGGGGTACCAAGAAGCATTTCAAGAGAAACAAGAAGGAGTATAAGCGTCTTTCGCAACATATTGGGCTTATCCCTCTGATTCTGGTTTCTCCATCTGATGTTTCTCTGATAGAAGGGGGAAGTGAAGAGCGCAGAAAACTGATGGATGTGGTCATCTCTCAGTATGATTACTCTTATATAGAGGCTTTATCCAACTATAATAAGGCTTTGCAACAGAGAAATGCTTTGCTGAAAATGGAGGAGGAGCCTGATATTACGCTGCTGGAACTTTGGGAACAGCAGATGGCGAGTAATGGTGAATTGCTGTACCGGAAACGGCAGGCTTTCGTTGACGAACTGGTTCCGCTGTTTCAGCAGATTTATCAGCAGATTTCGGGTGATAAGGAGCAGGTCCGTCTTCACTATGTTTCTCATTGCCAGAGAGGTCCTTTGCTGGATGTTATCCAGCGCGACCGGTTTAAGGATCGTGCTGTAGGGTATTCTCTGCATGGTGTTCACCGTGATGATCTGGAGTTTTTGCTGGGTGATTATCCGATGAAGAGAGAGGGAAGTCAGGGACAGAACAAAACTTTCGTGATTGCCCTGAAACTGGCTCAATTTACTTTCCTGCAGCGCACGAGTTCCAATACACTTCCTTTGCTCCTCTTAGATGATATCTTCGATAAGTTGGATGCACAGCGGGTTGAGGCTATTGTGAAACTGGTTGCCGGTGACCATTTCGGCCAGATTTTTATCACGGATACGAACCGTGATCATTTGGATAAGATTCTCCAGAACATGCAGGGAGATCATACGATATTCTATGTAGAGAATGGGGAAATAATAAAGTAAGAATATGTTTAGAAGAAAAGTTAAGTCAATAGCAGAACTCTTGCCTGAATTTCTGAGAAAGGAAGGCTTGGAGACTCCTTTACAGCAGAAACGCCTGATAATGAGTTGGGATTCTGTGGTAGGGGATAATATTGCTGCATATTGTGGTGATAAGTTTATCAAGAACCAGACTCTCTATGTAAAGATAGAGAATGCTGCATTGAGGGCTGACCTCACGATGAGCCGTGCTACTCTTGTTCGCCGTTTGAATGAACAGGTTGGTGCACAGGTTATTGCAGATATACGCTTTTATTGATATTCCCCGCTCTATATGCTATATGATTTCGTCCATGCATATATCTGTAGGGGTAACAGGAAGGAGTCCTTCCTCTTTGATTTTCTGGAAGTCGAAACAGATGCCTATTTTGTATGCATGTGGAATCTGGGCAAGAAATCTGTCGTAATAGCCTTTTCCTCTTCCTAACCGGTTGCCTTTCATATCGAAACTCATACCTGGGATTACGGCAAGTTCTATCTCAGGATATTTCTCTTCCGGATAAATCTTACCTTTCGGTTCAAGTATATGATAGGCTCCTTCCTTCAGGTCTTGAACTCCGGAATATTCTCTCAGTTCCATATTCGTATCGTCCAGCACAACGGGCAGTATCACCCGTTTTCCCCTGGAAACAAGTTGGTCTATATAATGATGGGTGTCCACTTCATCAGGAAGCGAATAGTACATCAGTATGGTTTGGGCATTCTGAAGATGCGGGTTGGAATCTAAACGTGATAATACAGAAAGCGACAGTTCCTCAAGTTGTCTTGAGGAATACTGTCGCTTTCTGTCTTTTATGATTTTTCTTAATTCTTTCTTGTCCATGCCTTAAGCATTTGCTATCATACAATTATTATGGTGTAAGGAAGAATAGTTGTAGGGCGTATTCGCCATAGCTATCTTTTCTTTCTTCGCAGCGCCTTTTTTGGCTGGCTCTGGTTTCTTTGGAAATGCTGCATGGTTCTCAAATACATCCAGCGTCTTTTTGATGACTGGGTCATCAAGATTGATGTACTGGGTCCATGCCTGCTCGTCCAACATATTGTAGATGATACGGCTGTCGATGACACGGTCTAACAGTTTGTGTGATTTCTTGATTAAAAGATTTCTACGTTTCAAACCACGTTTATCAGCATAGCTGGCAAACTTTTCAACCATGTCCTGACTGTCAAGATAATCGGCAAGTTCCATCATCTCCTTGAAGTTGTTCAACTTCGGACGGTTATCGTCTGTATAAGTGAAGGCAAACTGCAAGATGAGACCACTCAGACTGGCCTCCTTGAAATAGGATGTCATGCCGAGCGTATCTTCAGGAACAAAGATGTCTGGGGTGATGCCACCTCCGCCATAGACAATACGGCCGTTACCTGTATGATAAGCCGGTCCTGTATGCTTGATGCTATCCTGTGAGAAGAACTCTCCGTGCTGGTATCTGTCAAGCAAGTCTTGCTCATAATCCTTGTCATCTCCCAGCGTATATGGCTTCTGGATGCATCTTCCTGAAGGAGTATAGTAGCGCGCAATGGTCAGACGGATGAGGCTGTGGTCAGGGAATTCTATCTGTTGCTGAACCAGTCCCTTACCAAACGAGCGTCGTCCGATGATGGTAGCACGGTCATTATCCTGCATGGCACCCGCAAAGATTTCTGCAGATGATGCAGAACCTTCATTGATGAGAACTACCATCGGAATCTTCTGGTAGGCACCCTTACCGTCACTCATATAGTTATGTCTAGGCGATTTGCGTCCCTGTGTGTAAACGATGAGCTTCTTGTCTGGCAAGAATTCGTTTGCCATGTTTACTGCAGCCGTCAGGTAACCTCCTGAGTTATCACGAAGGTCAATACAGAGGTTGGTGAATCCCTGCTGTGAGAGTTTGGCCAGGGCAATCAGCATTTCCGGATAGGTGTTCTCGCCAAAGTTCTTGATACGGATATAGCCAGTTTTGTCGTTTAGCATGTAAGCTGCTGTAACACTCTTTGTCGGTATTTCACCTCGGGTTACGGTAAAGGTCTGAACCTTCTTGCTTCCATATCGTATAACTCCGATTTTCACCTTGGTATCCTTTGGACCCTTCAGGCGATGCATAGCCTCTTGGTTGGTTACAATCTTGCCAACAAAAGGTTTGCCGTCTACGGCTACAATCTTATCTCCTGCCAAAAGTCCGGCTTTCTCGGCAGGTCCATTCTGTATCACATTCTGTATATGTATCGTATCTTGGCGGATGACAAACTCTACGCCTACACCCGAGAACGAGCCTTTCAGATCGTCGGTGGCCTGAGCAGCGTCTTTAGCACTGATATATACGGAATGTGGATCCAGTTCTGCTAAAATCTGTGGAATTGCCTTATCTACCAGCGAGTCGATGTTCACGGCATCTACATATTGGTCATCAATAAGATGGAGCAGGTTGTTCAGACGGTTGCTTCCACTATTGATAACGTTGAGGCGATTTCCAGAGAAATGGTTGGAAAAGAATGTTCCGATGATAATACCTATCACAACACAGAATGCCATGATGAATGGCATAAAGCGGTTGGTCTTATTCTTACTCATGTTCATAACAATTCTCTTTTTACTAACGTTTTATCTATCTTATCTCTAATCTTCTGAAGAAGATGTCTTTTCATCAGGATTGAGGTATTCTACCTTGATTCCTGCTCGTTGCATCAGTTTGATACCATCGTCCAGACGGTATTTCTCTGCATATACAACACGCTTGATGCCCGACTGTATAATCAGTTTGGCACATTCTATACATGGAGAGGCGGTGACGTAAAGCGTACTTCCCTCACTGTTATTGCTGCTGCGAGCCAATTTCGTAATAGCATTAGCCTCCGCATGGAGAACGTATGGCTTGGTTACGTTGTTATCCTCACAGACATTTTCAAATCCGCTCGGTGTACCGTTGTAGCCATCACTGATAATCATTTTATCTTTTACAACCAGTGCACCTACCTGTCGGCGTTTGCAATAGCTGTTTTCAGCCCATATACGTGCCATTCGCAAATAGCGAAGGTCGAGCTTGGTTTGTTTGGAAAGTTCGTTTGCCATCCTCTTATCCTTTATTTTGTACCTTGATTTCGTTACGTTCCAGCAGTGCATCGATGGTTGGCTCTTGTCCACGGAACCGTTTGTAGAGAACCATAGGATGCTCTGTTCCACCCTTAGAGAGTACGTTGTCACGGAAACTTTGAGCAGTCTTCTGGTCGAAGATTCCATTCTTCTTGAATACACTGAAAGCATCAGCATCCAATACTTCTGCCCATTTGTAGCTATAATATCCTGCGGCATAACCTCCTGCCATGATGTGTGAGAACTGTACGGTCATGCAGGTTTCCTGCAACTGTGGCAATATCATCGTCTTTTTCCAGGCTTCCCTTTCATAAGGCATGATGTCGGCAGTAAATTCTTTCTTTTGGGTGTAGTATGCCATGTCAAGCAATCCGAAACTTACCTGGCGCAAGCAACCGTAGGCTGTCATGAAGTTGCGACTCTTCACGATGCGCTCTATGAGTTCATCTGGCAATGGTTCACCTGTCTGATAGTGGAAGGCAAATGTACGGAGAAAATCTTTCTCTATTGCATAATTCTCCATAAACTGTGATGGCAATTCTACGAAGTCCCACCATACGTTGGTTCCCGAAAGACTCTCGAAGCGGGTATTGGCAAACATGCCGTGAAGACTGTGACCAAACTCATGGAGGAAGGTTTCTACTTCTCCTAATGTCAAGAGAGCAGGCTTTTCCTCTGTTGGCTTGGTAAAGTTCATTACCACACTTACGTGAGGACGTATGTTGTTGCCCTTATGGTCTATCCACTGGCCCTGGAATTCTGTCATCCAGGCACCTCCTTGCTTACCCTTGCGAGGGAAGAAGTCGGCATAGAATACAGCCAGATAGCTTCCGTCTTTATCAAATACCTCGTATGCCTTGACGTCTGGGTGGTATACCGGTATCTCTTTGTTCTCCTTAAAGGTGATGCCATAAAGTTTGTTGGCGAGGCCGAACACACCGTCTATCACTTTGTCCAGCTGGAAATAAGGGCGAAGCATTTCTGCATCGAGATTATATTTCTCCATCTGGAGTTTATGAGAATAGAAGCCGAAATCCCATGGCTTCATTTCGAAATCTTGACCTTCCAGCTTCTTGGCAAGGGCTTCCACTTCTTTCACTTCCTTTTCTGCCGTTGGCTTATAAGCATCTATCAGGTCGTTGAGAAGTTTATATACATGTTCTGTATTGCTTGCCATACGATGACGAAGAACATAGTCGGCATAGGTTTCGAAACCGAGCAACTGGGCGAGCTCTCTGCGCAGGTTTACCAGTCGTTTGCAGATTTCCAGGTTGTTCTGCTCATTATCATGGGTACATACCGTATTGCGTGCCATATACATCTGTTTGCGGAGCTCACGCTGGGTAGAGTAGGTCATAAATGGAGAATAACTTGGATAATCGAGTGTGAAGATCCAGCCTTCTTTTTCCTGCTCTTTGGCGGTATGCGCAGCGGCAGCTTTTGCTGTTTCTGGAAGTCCGTCGAGCTGAGCTTCGTCTGTGATATGGAGCGTAAATGCCTTGTTTTCTTTTAAGAGATTCTGTGAGAACTGCAGAGTGAGCATACTGGCTTCTTCTGTAAGTTCGCGAAGTTTCTCTTTGCCTTCTTCATCTAAGAGTGCACCGCTGCGTACGAATCCGTCATAGCTGGTGTCCAGAAGCATCTTCTCTTCAGGAGTCAGTTCTCTGTTTGGATGATCGTGAACGAACTTGATGCGCTCGAAGAGTTTCTTGTTCAGCGTGATGTCATTTGCGTGCTTGGTGAGAATCGGACTCATCTTCTGCGCAATCTCTTCCATCTCATCGCAGGTTTCAGCACTCATCATGCAAGAGAAAACGTTAGATACACGGCTCAAGAGGTCGTAATAGTGTTCGCCCTTTTCGGTATCAACTCTTGCAATGGTATTCTCAAAGGTTGGTTCTGCCGGATCGTTTACAATCTTGTCTGTAGCCTCGTCATCACGGCGGATTCCCTCCATGAATGCTGGTTCATAATCTTCGAGACGGATTCGTTCGAATGGTACTGTATCGTGCGGTGTATTGTAAGGCACGAAGAATGGGTTGGTTCTATTTTGTATTTTATTGTCTTGCATATTGTTACTTTTTAGCTGCAAAGTTAGCAAAAAAATGCGTTATTGCCTTGATAATAAACGTTTTTAACTTATATTTATCGGTCGTTATACTTTCTTTAGCGTTTGATGAGATTTTCCAGTGCAGGGATATAGATTCTGCCTCGTTCTAGCTGGATAAGTCCTTCTGCCTGTAGTTCGTTGAGGGCTTTGGATACATAGATGCGCTTTACATTCATCTCTTCTGCTAAACGGGTCATCTTGATATGAAAGATTTTCTCGCCTGCCGGGCGGACGCTGTGGCTCTCGAAGAAACGGATCAGGCGCTCACTCAGTGTCTTGGCAGGAACTCTGAACAGTCTGCGGTTGTTCTTCTGGGATTGGGTGCAGACCAAGTTCAGAAGATTGATGCGGAATATTTCATATTCATCGGATAACTTCATGATCTCTTGCTTGCTGACTGACATGATGCTGCAGTTGTTCTTTGCCACATAAGTGTGGGTGAAACGCTGGGTAAGACCGAAAAGTCGTTCCAGCTGGAATGATTCCGGTGCCGAAATGTCTTCTTCTACCTGATAGCCGTAGTCATCTGCCTGGGTTATCACCTTAATATCTCCACTGATTAAATAATATAGACGTGTACAACTGGTGCCTTCTTCAACTATAGTTTCACCCGCTTCCAGTTTTTGAAAGTCAAAACGGGTTTTACCAGCTACATTTTGGAAGTCATAGCAAGTCATTCCCAGGAATAATGGGAGTGATAATAAACTGTCGTATAGTCTATTGGTTGACATGTAAGTTTATTTATTTAATATCTTGTTTTTGAGAGACGGTGAATACCATATCTTGTTTTGTCCTTTCTCGTCAGCATAGATGAGATATGCACAGAGGTCCGGATGATTTTTCAGAATCTGTTTTGCGCCCTCCATTCCCATTACCATAAACGAGGTAGCATAGGCATCGGCTGTAGCACAGTTCTTGGCTAAAACCGTTGCAGATAAGATGTTATGCTGTACAGGATAGCCTGTTTTTGGGTCTATGGTATGTGCATACTTCTTGCCGTTTTTATAATAGAAGTTTCTGTAGTTACCACTCGTAGCCATGGCTATGTCGGTAATATCAAGTACATCCTGAATTTCCTGACTCGTATTGGTAGAATCGTCAGTTGGCTTGTTGATACCAATATGCCAAGGCACTTGTTTCTCGCTAACACCGTTTACTACGATTTCTCCACCAATCTCAACCATAAAGTTGCTGATACCTTTCTTTTTCAGGAATCTGGCAACAATGTCGCTGCCATATCCTTTGGCGATAGCAGAACAGTCAAGCATGATCTTAGGATTTTGCTTGATGATGCGTCCCTTTTCCAAGGCTACTTTCTCATAACCAACCAGCGTTTTGATACTGTCTATCTTGGCTTTCGTAGGAGGTACCCCCTGCTTGAATCCAAAGCCCCAGAGGTTTACCATTGGGGCAACCGTGATATCAAAGGCTCCATTGGTTTCTTTTGAGATGCTTTCTGCCATGCGGAATACTTCGGTAAACATTTCGTCTACTTCGATATCTTTACCTTGGTTTACCTGTGTGATGACAGAGGTCTTATTGAAAGGAGACAAGGATTGGTCTACCTTCTTGAGTTCTGTTTCTATCTCTTGCTGGTAGTTGGTATCACTCTGATAGGTAATGTGATAGATGGTGCCAAAGATAAAGCCGGTATCTTTCTGATAGGGCGTATTATGCTGCTGGCGTATGATAACGATGGTACCAACGATAAGTATCAACAGAAATGGAATTTGCCAGATAAGTTTCTTTTTATTCATTCTTTACACATTATGAAGTCTTTAAATCTCTAGGGTTACATTGAATGTTCCGCCAAGGCGTGAACCTCCCTGCTTACCGTAGCCTGGCACATACCAGGTGTTGCCTAATTCTCCATCGTTCTTGAAGAGGCGGCGTTTGTATCTGAAACTCCAACCCATACGGACGGGACCCCAGATTTTGGCATCAATACCTATTACGCCTTCCAGCCAATGATAGTTGCAGGAAATGCCGTTACCTCCATAGGGCGTTTCGCCGCCCCATACCGGGTCTGTAACGGGTGGGGCGCTCAGGTCATATTCATAATAGGTGCAGGCATAACGGAAACCGCCAAACAGACGGTAGTCGTCGTGTTTGTTCTTCAGAAGATTCCAGTCTACACCTAATCTGAAATAGGGAGCGCTGGTCTTGTAGGTGATTTTGGTTGCCTCATCGCTGGCATCTGCCTTTCCATAACCCAATTCGAAAACAGGATAATACTTGTCTTTCAGATTGATACGGAGAGATGCTTCGTACTGCCCATAGTCGCTAACCATCAACTGTACGGGACCTATCAGGTCAACTCCCACAGCCATACCTCTAAAAAAAGGTATGGTATCAGGCTGCTGCTCTATGATCTTCTTCTTGCTTTGGGCCTGACAGGGGAGAACAGCAAATAGGGATAGCATACTAGTTGCGGCTGCCAAAATATATGTAGAAATGTGCTTTGGATGCATCATAATTTACCTCTTTTTGATTGATGACTATTGAGTCAATATAATTGTGAGTAGTCTTAACATCGGTTATCGTATGGAAGAACGATGGACTGCAGTCTACCGACTCAAAATGAGAGCGGTTTTCCTTTGATACAGTCACGGTGTCCTTGAATACTTGCTTCGATAGGGTATGTATCTCGAAAAACAATACGTCTTCATCCAGGCTGTAACTCATAGGCAGACTGAAACTGTCTACGTTTACATCCTTATTGATCAGCACACTATCTGTTCCTGCTATCTTTTTCGTAGAAATCGTTAGCGTGTCTTTTAGCGTCTTATTGTCGCCCATCAACTTGTATTTGGTATATACAGTATTGTTGAGTGGGCAGTCGAGAGATGTACATCCCATCATGGCCAGAACCATGAAAACGACGAAAGGTATTATTTTCCGCATCTTATTTCTTTTTCTATTTGATAATCGTTACGGTTTGGGTTCTGGCGGCTGATAAGGTCGCCCAGGAATCCGGCAAGGAACAGCTGGCTACCCAAAACCATTGCTACAAGAGCAATGAAGAAGTAAGGTGAATCGGTAATGAGATGTCCGTAGATGCCGTTGTGCAGGTCGATGGCCTTGTCTATACCTAAGCCGATGAGCGATAGGAAGGCTATGAAGAATACGACGCTACCCAGGAAGCCGAATACGTGCATTGGCTTTTTGCCAAAATTGCTAAGGAACCAGAGAGTCATCAGGTCAAGATAACCATTTACAAAGCGGTTCCATCCCATGAACTTTGATTTACCGAACTTTCTTGCCTGATGATGAACAGGCTTTTCGCCTATCTTGGCAAAACCTGCATTCTTGGCTAGATATGGGATATAACGATGCATCTCACCATATACCTCGATATTCTTAACTACGTCGAGGCGATAAGCTTTCAGACCGCAGTTGAAGTCGTGCAGATTGTGTATGCCGCTTACTTTGCGTGCAGTAGCATTGAAGAGTTTGGTAGGGATGGTCTTGCTCAGAGGATCTCCTTCTTTACGGTTCTGCTTGTAACCTGACACGAGGTCGTATCCCTCTTTCTTAATCATCTGGTAGAGTCCCGGAATCTCGTCTGGAGAATCCTGCAGATCGGCATCCATGGTGATGACAACATCGCCCTGCGCTTCTTTGAAACCACAGAAGAGTGCTGGGCTCTTTCCATAATTTCTGCGGAATTTGATACCCTTCACTTGCTCGTTCTTCTCAGCAAGTTCTTCTATGACGTTCCATGAACGGTCGGTAGAACCGTCGTTCACAAAGATGACTTCATAAGTAAAATCGTTTGAGTCCATTACTCGCTTTATCCAGGCGAAGAGCTCTGGTAACGACTCTTCCTCATTGAAAAGAGGAATTATTACTGAAATATCCATTATCTTGTATTTATCTGTTTGTTTCTTATTTATTGTTATTTTGTATGCTGTTGTTTATCCTTCTTTGCCATTACAGCAGCAATAATCGGACTGAGTACAGCACCTGCTACCAGGTCGGTAATCATAAACATGGAAGCCCAGGCTATCGGTTTCATCATACTGACGGCATCAAGAAGGGTTTTAGATTCCTCTGCAGTTAACTGATACGCTTGTGCTACTATCTGATAGTTGGTTTGCAGTTGGTTCATGAATAGACCCGTATCCATAAAACGGAACCAAAGATATTGCACAAGGGTAAGCAGAAGGGTTGCATTGAAGAATGTCTGGATGCAATAGTAGAATGCATGACGGAAAGAGATATGTCCGTCTCTTGCATAGTCACGGAATGCCTTCAGTCGCTTGGCCACAACAAATGGGGTTGCTATGATGAGAATGTTGGAAATGAATCCCAGCATCTGGTATTGCGGGTCTACTGCCAGCATGGTACATATGAAACTGACAATCCAGACAGCTCCGAGGATGGCACCATCTTGCCGGGCGAATGCTTTGGTTTGTCTTATCTTGCCTGTGTCGATGATAATCGTTTTAACCTTATGCATTTGCTGGCTTGTCTTCTTTTCTTCCTGATTCTCGTTATTTTCTGTATTCATTGTTTTTATTGTATTTCTACGGATGTAACATATCAATTTGCAAAAATACAACTTTTTTATTATATAAGGTGTAAAGGGTGGAAATATTTATATATAATTAAAGATAAATCCTCGTGAAATAGAGGTTTCAACTGTAATGTTATGAAATATAGAAGTAAAATGTATGTAAATAAAAAAAAGGAACCTTCCAAAAGAAGATTCCTTTTTGAGCCTCTTGTCGGATTCGAACCAACGACCCCGAGATTACAAATCACGTGCTCTGGCCAACTGAGCTAAAGAGGCGGGTGGACAAGCGATTCATATCGCACCGCTACAACCAAGTACCCTTGCTATGTTCCCATCCTGGGGGATTCCGAGGGAGCTGGTCGTATGAGACTTGTCCGTCTCAATTTTTAAGCGGGTGCAAAGGTACGGTTTTTCTTTGAACCCGCCAAATGTTTTGCCGAAAAACTTCAGTTGTTTAACGTTTGTTTGCTAAAAATCAACTACCGTAATGCCTGATCCGCCAAATTGTACGTGTTCATCTGCATAATGGGTCACATTAGGCACACTACTCAGATATTGGCGAATGAGCTGTCTTAGGATACCATTTCCCTTTCCGTGAAGGATTCTGACTCTTGGCATTCCTACCAGGATAGCATCATCGATGAAGTATTGTACCGCATTAAGTGCTTCATCGCCTCGCATTCCGCGAACGTCCAGATCCTGGTGGAAGTTGGATTTATGTGAGTCAATGGTCTTTCTGGTTTCCTTACTGATACCGTATGAAGCCAGATTTTCCTTGCGCTCTTCAGTTTTGTCTGCATTTTCAACAGGAGTTGTGGCATGCTCCAGACGGTTCAGGCGCATCTTGGTTCTCATTCCTCCAAATACGGCAGTTGCTGTATCTCCAGTAATGTTTTCTATCTTTCCGACAGTAGTCAGTCCCTTGATGCGCACCGTATCGCCAATCTGAATATCACGTTTACTATCTGCTTGAGTCTTGTTCTGTGCATTCCTCAGTGCAGCTGCAGCCTTCTCCTGATTCTCTTTCTTTTCAGCCTGGCGCTTGGCATGGCGCTCTTTGCGTTGTTGAATCTGGGCTATCTTGCGGGCAATTTTGTCATCGGTCTCCTTGGTATCAATTTCCTGAACCTCTTGCTTGAAGGTATCAAGTTCCTGACGGATTCGGCGGGTTTCTTCTTTTTCAGCCTGGCTTTCTTTGATTTCCCGGATGGCGTTTTCGATTCTCTTGTTACTTTCTTTCAGAAGTTCTGCGGCTTCTTCTTTTGCCTTTTTGAGAATAGCCTTTCTGCTTCGCTCAATATCCTCTATGTCGTTTTCGTACTTGGAGATTGTTTTCTCCATGTCTTTTTCACGCTGATGGATATTCTGGCGTTTGTTTTCCCAATATCGCTTGTCACGAACTATATCCTGAAGATACTTGTCGCTTTGAATGTATTCAGAACCAACGATATCTGAAGCTTCCTTGATTACTTCTTCGGGTAATCCTATCTTTCTTGCAATTTCGATAGCGAAAGAAGAACCTGGTCTGCCGATAGCTAATTGGAAGAGGGCTTTCATCTCATGGCGGTCGTAGAGCATGGCGCCGTTAACCACTCCTTCATGGCTGTCGGCAAAATGCTTCAGGTTCTGATAGTGGGTGGTAATCACACCATAAGCTTGCTGCTTGCAGAACTTGTCGAGTACAGCTTCGGCGATAGCACCACCGATTCCTGGCTCTGTACCTGTACCAAACTCATCTATCAGAATGATGGTCTCTCCATTGGCTGCCTTCATCATATTCTTCATGTTCAGAAGATGAGACGAGTAGGTACTCAAGTCATTCTCCAGACTCTGTTCGTCACCGATATCAATCATGATGTTTTGGAAAACACCTGTCTTTGAACGCTCACTTACAGGGATGCTCAAACCGCATTGTAGCATATACTGTAATAATCCGACGGTTTTCAGACAGACAGATTTGCCGCCTGCATTTGGACCGGAGATGATAAGAATGCGTTTGTCCTGTGTAAGCATGATATCCAACGGAACTACTTTCTCGTTTTTTTTCTGTAGAGATAGCTGCAATAATGGGTGTATCGCACGGGTCCAGTCTATGTGTGGGTGGTCTTCTACCTCGGGTTCTATGGCTTTGAAGATATCAGCCAGTTTTTGCTTGGCTTGTATCAGGTCAATGATGGCAAGAAAGCGGTAACTGTCCAGAATTTCTTTGGAGTATGGGCGTACCTTGTTGGTGAAGTCGGTGAGGATGCGGATGATTTCTTTTCTCTCTTCACCCTCCAGTTCACGTACACGGTTGTTTGCCTCTACCACCTCGGTAGGTTCTATAAAGACTGTTTTACCTGTGGCACTCTCATCGTGTACGATACCTTTGATTTTGCGCTTCAGAGTAGGGATGACGGGAATAACCAGTCTGCCGTCACGCAGGGTAGGGGTTACGTCTTTTTCTACGATGCCTTCACTTTGTGCCGAGCGCAATATACTATATAAGGTACGTGAGATGCTGCCCTCTGTCTTTGCCAGTTCTCTGCGAATCTGAAGAAGTTCAGGGGTTGCATTATCTCTTATCTTGCCGAATTTGTCAAGTATCTGGTCGATGCGCTGAATCAGTTGTGGAAAAGTAACTACATCCTGCGAAAGGCGATGTAGGGCTGGGTAGGGATACTTTTTCTCTCTTTTCCATCCGTCTTCCGGCTCGTCATCGTCATCGCTGTGATTCAGTATCTTTACCATATCTGCTATGGTAGATAGTGAACGTCGCAAGTCAAACAGCTCGTCCTCCTCCAGGTGACTGTTTTCTACACGGATACGGAGGATGCTCTCCCTTACATCATAGAAATATTGTAGGGGAAAGTCTTCTACTTCCTCCATCAGTCTGCGGAACTCACGCACCTGCATGAGCCATTCGTTAACTTGTTCTGCATCGCTGCTGAATGCCATCTTGTCTACCTGTTCCTTTCCGAGTGGAGAGAGGCATCTTTCGCGCAGCATCTTGCGGATTTCATTGAATCCTATCTTATTTTCAAAATTATCTGGATATATCATGGGTGCAAAGGTAGTGCAAATCGAAGACAATACAAAATAAAAAAGCATTTTTTTATTTTTATTGTTGAGATTCGGCCTGTCTTATTAGAAAGTAGTGTATTTCCCTCTACCAAATGTTTGAACTGTTAAGCGTATTCTTAGCATTTCCGGGTGTAAGTTTCTGCTTAATTACGGCAAGATATTCCGTCCATTTTGCATCAGTTCTTCTGTTCCAGACGTCGCCTAAAAAAGCAGCTCCACCAAAGTTCCATGCTCTCAATTGTGGAATATATTCAGGGGTGACACCTCCCAATGCGACTACTCGCTCATTGATGATTCCATTGATGCCTGCTTCCTCTAAGTCTTTGTTAGAGAAGGAATGTTTGTAGCCTTTCTTTGAAATGCTGTCAAAGATTGGACTGAGGAAAACATAATGGCAGGCAGGCTTGAGAATCGCACTCTTTTCGTCTTTGTTCTTGGGTGATATAGTCTGGAGAGCTTGTTCTACTTCCTTAAAACTATGGCAGGATTGTGAGATGCTTCCTTGAAAGCCTTCTGGAATCTCGTGGTTTCTGCTGTTAAGATGAATACCATGAAGATGAAATTCCTGACAAAGTTCGAAGTGATCGTGTACTACGATCTTTTTATGCCATTTCTTGTCGATTTCCTGTATCAGTCGCTTACATTCCTCTATATTTGATTCTGGTTTGCGCAGATGTAGCAGGTCTATACCTGCTTTAAAGAGTTGGTTGATATAGGTTGATTCATTCTCTATAAAATCGGGCAGAGTGATTACTATCCATTTCATATTCGTTGTGACTTTATTTGTTTATATAAAGGTGTTGGCTGTTATTTGGTAAACAGTGCCTTGGGTTCATAGAAATGATTCACCGGACCATGACCTTTTCCTATCTGTACATCTTTTCCTGCCAGAATTGCGCCTGAAAGATAGGTCTTTGCCATGGTGATAGCTGTATTCATATCCATTTCTCTTGCCAGATAAGAAGTGATGGCTGAGGATAGGGTACAACCTGTACCGTGGGTATTGCGTGTGTTTACGCTAATGCCTCGATAACTGGTAATAGGTTTTCCGTCTTCGAAGAGGTAATCAATCTTTTCTGCTCCCTGGAAATGGCCGCCTTTGATGAGTACATATTTGCAGCCTAACTTACTGATGGCTAAAGCTGCGTTCTGGATGTCTTCCTTATTCTGTATCTTCATACCTGCCAGTATCTCTGCTTCCGGGATGTTAGGTGTTAGCAGGGTAGCTAGTGGTAATAACTCCTGTATGAAAATGCTGAGAGCGTCCTCCTGCATGAGTCTGCAACCACTGGTGGAAACCATCACTGGGTCTATGATAAGATGCTGGTATTCCCCTTGGTATCTCTTCAGGGTTTCTGCGATTGCTTGGATGGTGGCACGGTCGTTCACCATACCTACTTTGATGGCATCTGGGTGGATGTCGTCCATCACAGCTTCTATCTGGCCCTTTACTATTTCGGGGTTGATGTCTTGGATGGCATAAACTCCCAGGGTGTTCTGTACGGTAATGGCTGTAATGGCCGATGCGGCATATACGCCTAGTGCTGACATTGTCTTGATGTCAGCTTGTACGCCGGCTCCTCCGCAACTGTCAGATCCAGCTATTGTCATTGCTGTATAATATTTCATAATTCCTATTAACTTCTTGCTTTTCCTCTAAAACTGTTTCTTACCAGGGCTGATTCACAGGTCTCACAGAGATGTTCTGTGGCTTGATGGTGCTTGAAACCTTCTATCATGGCTTGGGCACGGGGTGAAGCCAGAATTTCTTCCAGCGATTGTTCAAGCAGGTTCCCAAGTGCTACATCTCCGTTGTGGTCCAAACAGCAGGGTACCAATGTTCCGTCTGCCAATACGCCTATCTGTTTGAGTAGGGCTTTACAGAAAACTTCTCTTTTTTCTTCTCTGATACCTGATTTCTGATTTCCTTTTATCATTTTCTTTTCTTCGATATGGTTATCAAAGTTGGGCCATTCGAATTTTCTGTCAAACTCCAGATAGAGATTATTGGCAAGTCTGTAACCGTCAGGTCGTTCTTTCCAGGGTTTGGGAACAAATTTTTCGATGTGCTCCATTACTTCTTCATTTTCCCGGTCTTTTCCTCCTTGGTTCCAGAGTCTGAGAACTATGCAGGTTCCTTTCTCTGCTGCTTGGGTTGAAAAAGTCATCACCTCGTTCATGTAACTGGCAAGCTCTCCCTTGGCATTACTCTCGTGTGAGTGGAGCGAGAGCTGTATTTTGTGGGGAAGTGTGTCAAGGAGATCCATAGCTTTGGGTAGCAGAGTGCCGTTGGATGTAAGTACGGTTTTGAAACCTTTCTCTCTTGCCATATTGATAAACTCGGGTAGAAGAGGGTGTAGTAGGGGTTCGCCCATAATGTGGAAATATAGGAAACAGACCTTCCCGCGTATCTTGTCGGTGAGCAGGTCGAATTCCTCAGCACTCAACTGTCTTTTCTTCCTTGTATGTTTTGGACAGAAGTGGCAGTTGAGATTACATGTATTAGTGATTTCTATGTAACAGCGATCTATCATTGTCATGTCTTTTCTTGCATATAGCTTACTTTTTAGCAAAGTTACATGTTTTCTTTGATATGACCAAATAATATAGCATAATTTTGCATTTGAAGTCTTCTTGTCGTGGATAGTGAATGAATATGAAGGAAATATACAGATATGAAAAATAAAAAAGCCTTCTGAAATTTCTTTCAGAAGGCTCTTGCGGAGAGAGAGGGATTCGAACCCCCGGTACCTCTCGGTACGACGGTTTTCAAGACCGTTGTAATCGACCACTCTACCATCTCTCCATTGTTTTAGTCTGGATGACTATAGCTTGGTTTTCTTAAGCGGTTGCAAAGGTACTACTATTTTCTGGTTCCACCAAATTTTTTGCCAACTTTTTTTTGTTTTTCTTCAAAAAAATGCGTTTTGGGGGCTAATAAGTGACAAAATCGGCAAAAAATAGAGAGGTAAGGCTGAAAAAGACAATAAAAAAGGGCTACCGCCGTAGCCCCAATCTTGATAACCTTAAATCTAATACTATGAAAAACACACTGCAAAAATACAAAATATATCTATTCGTTATGTCAAAAGAATAGAAAATCTGTATTTTGAAAGGGTGCTTTAATATTTTTTAAACCTTATAGGTAACCTTTCTGCTTAAACTCTTCCATCAGTGGCAAGGCTAAAATCTTGGCATCAGGATGTGGTGCACCGGTAGTACCTAATGCGCGAAGGTCGAAGAAATGTTTCCAGTCACTCACGAAAGCGGTATGAACCAGTTCTGTGTTGCAGTCCAATGGTAGGATGGCTCGTGCTTCCTGTGGTTTGCAACCTGCCTCTATCAGTTTCATGTAGGCATATTCGGCAGCCTGATTGGCGAATATCCAAGTAGTGAGTTTACTCCATTCAGCAGTTCTTCCTTCTGCAATGTCAGCACACATATCTTCTATTCGGTAGTCGCTGGGATCTTGTGAACCATCGAAGCCTTCTGCTTCTACCCATGTAGGCAGGTTGATGGTAATCTCGTTATCAAACTTATTCTTCGAATAGTTGCAGTATCGGGTACTCTGCTCTGCCATAGAGTTGGCACGATGACGGTTATATTCTCGGGTTATGGAAATCTGAGTAGTAAAATGAACGGTAATACGGAGTTCGTGCTTACCTTCTTCATAGTTGCTGAGGTATTTCAAATCATCCATCGCCTTGTTTTCTGCCAATACTCGGAGATTGGTTGTAATATAGTCTTTGCCGTCTAAAGTTTTCAGACGTGAGAACTTGTTGTGGGTATAAAGCGGCAACTCTCCATGTTTGCATACCAGATACACGGTTCCATGTTCCAGCATGGCAAAGTGTTCACTCTGCACCATCCGATCCACGAAAGGTTTGGCAGAATTCACAGTGGTATTATTCTCACTTTTATAGCATACTCTTCCTGCTCGTTCTATCTGCTGGTAGATACCGAGCTCACCTGGTTTCTGTAACCAGATTTCATACGATGGTCTTTGTATTTTCATTTCTTTTTGTTTTTTGTTCTGTCTGCAAAGGTACATTATTTTGTGCATACGGCAAAATAATTCATGCCTTTTTTCGTCTTATATATAATTAAGGTGTAATAATTAGTAAATATGGAGATAAAACCAATAGCATATTTTCGTTCTCCCTTCAGTAGTAAGTTTGGCATCCCCAAACAGGCTGGATTGGTAGCAGAACTGGAAGGACAGATTGTTTTTGAACCCGAATTTCGTAACCCTGATGCGCTGCGTGGCATGGAGGGCTTTGATTATCTTTGGCTGATTTGGGAATTTTCTGCCAATAGGCACAAAGCGCACAGTCCGGTTGTTCGTCCTCCTGTGTTGGGAGGCAATGAGAAAGTGGGTGTCTTTGCCACTCGAAGTCCTTTCCGTCCCAATAATATAGGTCTTTCATCGGTAAAAATTTCTCATATCGAATGGGAGACTCCTCATGGTCCTGTCATTCATGTTAAGGGAGCTGATCTTATGGACAAAACACCGATATTTGACATCAAGCCGTATGTGGTGTATGCCGATTCTCATCCTGGGGCAAGGAGCGGTTTTGTTGATGACCGCAAATGGCAGAAACTTGATGTAGAGATTTCTGAAGATGTAGACAGGCATCTGCGTCTGCAGGGATTGAATGCAGAAAAGATTGAAATATTGAAAGAGGTACTTGCCCAAGATCCCCGTCCGCATTACCAGAAAGACCCTCATAAGGTCTATGGAATGCCTTATGAGGGTCTTGATATTCATTTCACGGTTTGCGATCATACGCTTACTGTTGTCAAGTAGACTTCTTGAATGTTGAGTAGAAAATTTACTTTGCGAAACTTTCAAAACGTACGTTTTCCAACAGAATTTTGCAGGCAGCATCGATATTCTTGGCTTCCTTGGTGTAGAAGATATTGGAGTTCTTGATGGTGATATCGTGTACCATACCTTCTGCACCATGTGCTTCAATACCTGTTTCGCAACCTCGTACGTAGATGTTGCTCATGTGGATATCCTGAAAGTTTGGCAGGAATTCCTGCTTTACGGGAGTTGTCTGCTTCTGGGCACCTACATGGTTGTCAAAATAAGTGGTCTCAAAGGTGATGGCTGCATCCTTGATATCGGTCATGTAGATATGGTCGATATAGATGTTCTCTGATGTTCCACCTCTCTTCACTGCACTTTTAAAGCGTAAACCGGTATCTGTTCCCTGGAAAGTATTGTTGCGAACAACAATATTCTTCATGCCGCCAGAGAACTCGCTGCCGATAACAAAACCTCCATGGGCATGGTATACGGTGTTGTCCTGGATATTGATGTTTTCACAAGGACCTGCTGCCACACCTGCTGCGCCTGCGCCACCCTTCATGCAGATACCATCATCACCTGCATCAATCACATTGTTTACGATGAGTACATCCTTACAGCTTGAGATATCAATCGCATCACCGTTCTGGGCATTCCATGGACATTTTACGGTGATTCCGTCGATAGTCACATTCTTGCATCGGGTAGGGATGATGTGAAACTTAGGGCTGTTCAGAAGTGTAACACCCTGTACGAGCACATTCTCGCAACTGGTGAATCTGATCATGTGTGTTCGGGTTTTCTCCTGTGTATCCATATTCTCTGCCACGTTAGGTTGATGTTTCAGATTGAATGGATACCAGATGTCACCTTTTTCATTAAGAGTTCCGCCCATAGCCTGGAATTCTTTCCATTCTACGTCACTAACCTTACTGCGCTTTACCGGTCTCCACCATTCTCCGTTTCCGTCAATGGTGCCCTCGCCTGTGATAGAAATATTTTTTCTCTTGCTGGCATTGATGGCTGGAGTTGCACGGTTTTCTTTCTTTCCCGTAGTCTCGTCTATCTTGAAATGGTCGTTCTTGTCTTCTGAAAGAACGATGATGGCATTCTTTTCCAGATGCAGGTCAATATTGTCCTTCAGTGAGATGAGACCGGTGAGGTAGATACCTGCAGGCACATTAAGATGACCGCCGCCCATCTTGTTCAGTTTGCTGATGGCTTTGGCAAATGCCTGGGTATTCATGGTGAGTCCGTCTCCATTACCGCCACATTCTAAGATACTGACATGATTGTCTGGGATGCTAGGCAATGTTGGTTGCTGCATCTGAACTGGTAAGTTCTGATAATACTTACTGTAATCTTTGGCATTGGCTGTCACAAATGAGAAACAGACCAATAAAGCTATTAAAATCTTCTTCATAAGCTTTTTAAGTTTAGTTTGTTTAATAAATTCTATACTTTGTCTTGTTTGTAATATCTGTTACCTTAAGGTGTGGATATAAAAAAAAGACGGCCCTAACCACAGTTAGTAACCGCCTTTTATGAAAGGAGGAGTGGTACCACCAGGAATCGAACCGGGGACACAAGGATTTTCAGTCCTTTGCTCTACCAACTGAGCTATGGCACCATCTTGCTTTTTGCGGTTGCAAAGGTACAATAAATATTTTAATTGAGCAAGAGAAAACGAAATATTTTCTCTTGCTTAATGTTTATTAACTAAATACCGCGTTGTTTGAAATTAATCTTTCAGCGGATTCCAACCTTGTGCTTTCAGTTCAAATTCCTGTCCGTCTCTGGTAATGAGGAACTTGCCCAGATTTTCTTTGGTGATGTAGCCAATCTGCCTTACACCCTCCATAGTCTCAATCTTCTCGTGGTCACCGATAGGTACGGTAAAGAGAAGTTCATAATCTTCGCCACCATTCATAGCACAGGTGGTAAGGTTCATATTGAATTCTTCTGCCTGCACGGCTGTCTGGTAGTCGATAGGTATGTTCTTCTCATATACTCTGCATCCGCAATGACTCTGTTCGCAGATGTGCATCAGTTCACTGCTCAGACCATCGCTCACATCCATCATGGCGGTAGGACGGATACCTGCCTCACGCAGTTGTGCTATCACATCTCCGCGTGCCTCAGGCTGCAGTTGTCTTTCCAAGAGATATTCCTTGCCGGCGAAATCTGGCTGGAAGTTGCGCATATTCTCTAAGTCTCTGTTCAGAAGAGCCAGTTTCTCGTTATCACCATTTGCTTTAGCCTCAGCCATCTTCTTTCGGATATCTTCTATCTGTCCGTAGTATACAGCCTTTTCGCGTTCCAGCAGTTGAAGTCCCATATAGGCACCGCCCAAGTCGCCCGACACACAGATCAGGTCTGTTTCCTTGGCTCCGTTGCGGTATACGATTTCTTCTTTTGCTGCTTCTCCGATACAAGTAATACTGATGGCTAAACCGGTGAGTGAAGAGGTAGTATCACCTCCCACGATATCTACTCCCCATTTGTCACATGCCATTCGAAGACCCTTATAGAATTCATCAATGTCTTCTACTTTGAATCGTTTACTCAATGCTATGCTTACTACCATCTGACGTGGGGTTCCGTTCATAGCAAAGATATCACTGATGTTTACCATTGCACTCTTGTAACCCAAGTGAACCATGTCAATATAGGTAAGGTCGAAATGTACGCCCTCCATCAGCATATCTGTAGTCATGAGCACCTCCTTGTCAGGATAATGCATCACGGCACAATCGTCGCCTACACCATAAACTGTAGACTCGTTTTTCTTTTCATAACCTTTGGTGAGATGGTTTATAAGACCGAATTCACCTAACTTTGAGATATCCAAAATAAATAATAGTTTATAATTTATACTTATGATCTGCGGATGATTTCTCGCATAATCTCTGTCATCTTAGGCTGTGCGGCATTGGCTGCAATCTGCACTTCCTCATGACTGACTTCTACAGGTACATCGAAACCGCCAAGATCGGTGATGATGCTGATGCCGAAAACCTTGATTCCGCAATGGCGGGCAACAATCACTTCAGGTACAGTACTCATACCTACAGCGTCACCACCCAATATACGATACATGCGATACTCTGCCGGTGTCTCGAAGGTAGGTCCCTGAACGCCAACATATACACCATGCTTTGCATCAATTCCCTTCTCCTTAGCGATATCGTCGGCAAGGTCGCGGAGTTTCTTGTCGTATGCTTCGTGCATATCCGGGAAACGTGGACCGGTAGGGAAGTTCTTTCCGCGCAATGGATGTTCTGGGAAGAAGTTGATGTGATCATCGATAATCATCAGGTCTCCAATCTGGAATTCCGGATTCATACCGCCCGAAGCGTTGCTTACAAAGAGGGTTTCAATGCCCAACTCGTACATCACACGTTCTGGGAAGGTTACAGCCTTCATGTCATATCCTTCATAGTAATGGAATCTTCCTTCCATAGCCATGATATCTTTACCTCCTAACTTACCGAAAATCAGTTTGCCTGCATGACCTTGAACGGTAGATACTGGGAAGTTTGGTATTTCACTATATGGAAATTCATAACTGTCAGTTATTTCTGAAGCTAATTGTCCGAGACCGGTTCCCAGTATGATTGCTGTCTTCGGACTTGTTGTCATCCTTTCTTTTAGCCAGGATGCTGTTTCTTGAATTTTTTCGTACATAGCTAATGATTTTGTCGTTAAAATTATCTTCTTGTTCCAGCATGAAACTTACCTTGATAGGCAGTTCGTATATGCTTTTCTTAACTATTTCATAGAGTCCCTCTGTCTCTTTTAGTCTCACGGCATCTTTCTCTGTCGTGATAATCAGACGGGGTTCTGGCATCTGTTCAAACGCCTCGTTGATGCGTGTGATGTCTTTATTCTTGAAGCGATGGTGATCACCGAAACTCAGCGACTGCATACTCTTGACCATTGGCTTCAGGTCGTGTTCCATCTGCTTAGGCGATGCGATACCAGTAACCAGCAGAGCATGGTAGTTTTTCAACTCCTCCTTGGCTATCTGCTGGTCTTCGAAAACTCCCTTTGGCGTATCATAGTTGATGCAGGTGAAGTAGAGCTTCTGGAAAGGGTAAAGGTCCATAGCCTTGGTGAGTACTCGAAATTCCATTGGCTTCAGGTCCTTTGGACATTTAGTGATAATCACAATGTCTGCACGGTTCTTACCGCTTAGAGGTTCTCTCAGTCTTCCTGCTGGCAACATCTTGTCATAGATGATCAGACGGTGGTAATCTACCAGCAGAATGTTGATACCTGGCTTCACATAGCGATGCTGAAAGGCATCATCCAGTAATACAACATCTACATCCTTGGTCGGTTCTTCATTCTGCAACTTTTCGATTCCTCTCACACGCTTAGCGTCTACGGCTACGTAGATATCGTCAAACTTGCTGTGCATCTGGAAGGGTTCATCGCCAATCTCTGACATTGTCGTATCTTTATCTGCCAGCACATAGCCACTGGTCTTTCTTTTGTAACCACGTGATAGCACAGCTATCTTTACCTTGTCGTGCAACAAGCGTATCAGATACTCCACATGGGGAGTCTTGCCCGATCCGCCCACCGTGATGTTACCCACAGAAATGATCGGGATTGAGAATGACTGACTCTTTTTCAGTCCGATATCGAAGAGCCAATTGCGAAATCTGACCATGCCGCCATAAATCCAACTCAGTGGTAGCAGCCAGTCGTTGATCTTGATAAGATCGCCTTCTGTTCTCATGTCTGTTTCCTTTCTCTTAACCGGTATGTCTATATATTAATGTACGCATACCTTATTATAAATGTTATTGTATGTTCAGTACGTAAGGAAGTGCAGCCTGTATAGGCTCTTTCTCCTTCATATTGCGTATCATGATGAATGGCTGGTAGAGATCACCCAATGCCAGACGCAACTGTTCGTCGAGATATGTTCCCTTGTTTCCGCCCGCCATATCCAGCAACTGTTCCATCCATCCAGCCAATGCCGGATATTCTACCGCCTGATAACTGCTGAGATGAGCCAATTCTGCAGCCTTGTCGATGGCGTCGCTCAAGCCGCCGAATCCATCAATTAACTTGATCTTCTTGGCGTCTGTACCCAGCCATACTCTTCCTTGAGCAATCTTCTCAACCTGTTCGGTACTCATTTTTCTGCCCTCAGCCACACGATTGCGGAAGAGGCTATATCCACGGTTCACATAGTTTTGCATGCTGGCAATCTCTTCTGCACTCCATGGGCGTGACATGCCTGCAGAGGCATAGGTACTGTTGCGGTTGGTCTTCACTTCATCATACTTGAAGCCTAACTTCTTTGTCATCAGGTCACTGAAATCTGGCAGGGCTCCAAAGATACCGATGCTGCCGGTCAATGTTGTAGGTTGTGCCATGATATATTGGGCACCCATACTCATATAATAAGCACCCGATGCTGCCATACCACCCATCGAAACCACTACCGGCTTCTTTTTATTTAATTCTTTAACTGCTCTCCAGATCTGTTCCGAAGCATAGGCATCGCCACCGCCCGAATTGATACGCAGAACTACGGCCTTTACCTGACTGTTATCTGCAAGTTCCTGAAGGTCCTTGATGACCTTTGTACTTACTATCTGTTGCTCAGAATCATAGATGCTAGGAGTCTCCATCCTGACAATGGACCCCTGACAGTAGTATACGGCAATCTCTTCGCTCATCAGATTCGAGTCGTCTATAGTCATATCTACGTCGTTATAGTCAACCTGATTGATGGTCTCGTCTGCCTTCAGTCCTAACTGTTTCTTTACCACGTCTCTGATTTCATCATAATAGCAGAATCCATCTACCATCTTTCGAGATTTCAGTAGCTTGGTATCATCAAACACCATCAGCCCGTCAGCATAGCGGTTCAGTGAATCCTTGCTGATGTTTCTGCTTTTGCTCACATCTCCCAACATCTGTAGCCAGAGTCCACTAATATAGCGTGAAACCTGCTCTCTGTTGGCATCCGACATTTTGTCTTCGGTGTATGTTTCAGTATAGCTTTTGTATTTGCCTACCTTCACTACCGTAAAGTGAACGCCAAATTTGGCTGCTACATCTTTGATATATTGTGGCTGCGATGCAATACCATGCCAGTCCACATTGCCTTCTGGGTTTACATATACCTTGTTGGCAACCGAAGCCAGATAATATCCACCCTGTGAGAGAGCATCACCATATGCGATAATCCATTTGCCGCTCTTCTTGAAATCGGCAAGTGCATTTCTGATTTCCTGCAAAGTGGCATAATCTGTCTCCAAGATACCTGTTTCCAGATAGATGCCCTTCACTTTATCCTCATTCTTTGCCTTGCGGATAGAAGAGAGAATCCTGTTCATGCCTATGTTGTTAAACTGCTCGCCTGTCAGTTCGCCGAGCCAGTTGTCTTCAGTACGGTCTTCAATCTGTCCTTGTAGTTTCATCACCATCACCGCATTGTCTTTCAGTGCCGGTTTACTGTTGCTCGATGCCACCATTCCGATGATACAGATGAAACCCAGGATGGTCATAATCAGCCCGAAGGCAAACAGTCCTACGATAGTGGCTGCCACGTTCTTGAAAAAATCCTTCATTATTCTATGTCAATATTTTATAAGTGAGACTCCTAAATAAATGCCAGCGGCAGAAGAGAGATGTTTTCTCCGATTGCCGTTTACAGCAATTTTTCTGCAAATATAGCAAAAAAGAACCAATAATCAAAGCGATTGGAACAAAAACACCAAAAAAAGAAGAAAAAATAACATAGGGTTAACGAAAAAATGCCTATCTTTGCATTATCTTAGCAAAACAGAATAAAGATATAAACAACAAAACAAAACAGAAAAAATGAAAAAGGCAATGATTTTTTTTCTTCTGATGCTGACAGCAATATCAGCATCAGCGCAATCCACCGCTCGCAAGTTCGTATTGAAGAACAGTAGCGATGGACAGAGTGAACTCACCTGTTATCTTCCTAAGAATCCTTCAGGAAGAGCCGTAGTAGATTGTCCTGGAGGTGGGTATTCTCATCTTGCGATGGACCATGAGGGGCATCAGTGGGCAGAATATTTCAACAAACAGGGTATCGCTTTCTTTGTCTTGAAATACCGTATGCCTAAGGGAAACCGCAATATTCCGTTGAGTGATGCCTATCAGGCGATGCGTACCGTTCGTGACAGTTCTGCAGTATGGAAAATAAACAAGGAAGATGTCGGTATCATGGGATTTTCTGCCGGTGGTCATTTGGCTTCTTCCATCAGTACTCATGCTGAGGCGGCTGTGCGACCTGATTTCTCGATTCTTTTCTATCCGGTGATTTCAATGGATGAGCGTATCTCTCATAAGGGATCATGTGTGAATTTCTTGGGTGAAGAGCGTAATACCAATAAGAAACTGGTAGAAGAGTGGTCTAACGACAAGGCTGTTCGTCCTAATCTTACCCCTCGTGCCATCATACTGATGTCTTTTGATGATAAGGTTGTTCCTCCTGTAACCAATGGCGTAGCCTATTATTCTGCCATGAGCAAGGCGGGCAACGAGTGTACCATGCACATCTATCCGACTGCCGGACATGGATGGGGGTTCCGCGATGCCGCTCATGGCTTCCCGTATCACGACCAAATGTTGAATGACCTTACCTGTTGGCTCAACAGGCTTCCGTCTAAGTAATCTAAGTAATAAGTAAAGAGAATACCTAAAAAGAGGGTGTGTCATAAGTTAATGATACACCCTCTTCTTGTTGTTGGAAAAACTAGGATATGTTATTGAAAGAGCTAGTATATATTGTTGAAAGAGCTAGTATATGTTGTTGGAAAAGCTAGTATATCTAGTATATGTTGTTGGAAGAGCTAGTATATGTTGTTGAGACAGTTAGTATCTCCGGTCGCACAACAGCTGTTGTGCGCTTGCATAACAGCTGATATGCGCTTGCACAACAGCTGATGTGCATGCGGTGACCAACTGGTGTGCGCCAACTATTTTCCAAACTTATGGCACATCCTCTTTTTTCTTTTTATAGACTCCTAATAAGTTATAGACTCCTAATAAGCATTCTTGTCAGGGCAGATAATGCTCTTGGCTGTCATGAAGATAATCTTGATATCAAGCCAGAACGACCAGTTCTCTATATACCAGATATCACGGCGGATACGTTCCTCCATCTGCCAGAGCTCCTTAGTCTCACCACGGAACCCGGTAACCTGAGCCCAACCTGTGATACCCGGCTTGGAGAAGTGGCGAACCATATACTTATCTATCAGGCTTCCATACACCTCTGTATGATGCAGCATGTGAGGGCGCGGACCCACAATACTCATGTCTCCCTTAAGAACATTGAAGAATTGAGGAAACTCATCTATGTTCGTCTTTCTCATAAAGTTGCCGAAAGCAAATTTACGTGGGTCGTTCTTTGTTGCCTGTGCCTTGTCTGCATCCTTGTTCACATGCATGGAACGGAATTTAAGACAGTAGAAGGTATCACCATTCAGACCCGTTCTTGCCTGTTTGAAGAAAATTGGACCAGGACTCTGAATCTTGATGATGAGAGCTATGAATGGAATGAATGGTAGAACGCACAAACATGCAAGCCCGCTCACCACGATGTCGAAGCTACGCTTGATAATGCGGTTTGACATGCTTGTTAGGGGTTCTATGCGGTTTGAATATACCGTCCTTCCCATAAAATTCTGGGCATCAAGATGCAATTTGTACTCACCAAACACACGTGGCAGGTAGTAGAAGTGTATCACATTCTTATCACAGAAGTGTATGATATTGATGATTTCAGGATCTTTATGCGACAGGCAGCAGAAAACCTCGTCAATATTGGAAGGTTCACCATTGATGGTATCATTCATGGTAGAAGAGATAATCTCTTTGAGCTGTTTCATGTTTCCTATTCTTTTCAACCCTTCCGGATTATCTGTGATGTCTTCATCTGCATAATATCCTTTTACGATATAACCTGCCGAGGGATCTTCTGTCATCGTCTTGTACATCTCGCTCACGGCAGGATCGTTACCTACAAAGACGACGGTGCGTGAGTTGCGGCCCTTAGAGCGGAAATACTTTAGTAATTTGAGTTCGCAGAGTCGGCTTATGATGAGAGACAGATAGAATGTTATGCCGAAGATAATGCTGAAGGAGAACATCTTTCCCCCGTGACCGAGTAGTCTTGAGAAGGTAAAGAAACAGAATGTTGTTGCTGCAGCCAGATATAAAGTACGCTTTGTAACCTGTAGGAACCCGATCTTTCTGACATGAATGATGGTGGAATAGAAGTATTCGCCTAGGAACAAGGCAGCATTGGCAACAAAAAAGGTAATCTTTGTTGCTTTGTCGAAATACGCAGGTATGAGTTCTTGACCATATTGGGTATAGAACAACAGTACGATGTTGAGAATAACGAAATCGGCACCTATCACCAGTCTCCTTATCATTTCATTTCCTTTATAATGCTTGTTCGTCATTTGCTTATGTTTTTTATACTCCTATATTTATATATCTTTTTAAGTTATTTGAGGTATGCTTAAATGATATTTGGTCGCAAAGGTAATAATAATAGTTGAAAATCGGAAATAAATCAGCAAAAAAATATCGAAATAAACCAACTTGAACCAACTTGAACCAGCTTTTCTTGTTTTTAATCTGTTTAAATGATGGTTTTTCTTCCTTTTTACTTTCTTGCGCATATCTAGGTATTTTTATATAAATAGGTAGTTTTTTTAGAAATTGCTTGGTGGTCTCAAAAGAAAAACGTACTTTTGCAGCCGGATTATCACGGATGATTCTTCTTTGAGACCTGTTGGTACAGGGAGTAAACTCCTGATGTGATGCAGTCTCTCATTGTTAATTTGTGAAATCTTAAGTATGAACAATAAACGATTTAGATAGTAATAATATGCAATTAATTTTATTATCGGGTGGCTCGGGTAAAAGGCTCTGGCCACTTAGCAATAATGCTAGAAGCAAACAGTTCTTGCCATTGCTCGAAAAGGAGAATGGGGAGATGGAAAGTATGGTTCAGCGCGTGGTACGTCAGGCTCAGGAAGCAAATCTGACCAACGATATTACGCTTGCTACAAACGCCAGTCAGCTGGATATCATCCAGAACCAGCTGGGAGAGCGGGTTTCTGTGGTTACCGAACCGGAGAGGCGTGATACTTTCCCTGCTATCGCTTTAGCTGCAAGTTATCTGAAACTGAAGAAGAAATGTGAGGATGACGAGGTTGTGGTTATTATGCCTTGTGATCCTTATACCGAGTTGGAATATTTCCATACCATAGCCCGTATGGTGGAATGTGTGGAGAAAAACGTCGCCGACCTCGTGCTGATGGGTATCAAACCTACTTATCCAAGTGCAAAATATGGTTATGTGGTTCCTTTTGCTGAAGGAGAGAAGTTTCAGATAGTGAAGAGATTTACCGAGAAACCGGATGTGCCTACAGCAGAGAAACTCCTGGAGGAGGGTGCTTACTGGAATGGTGGTGTCTTCGCTTTCCGTTTGGGCTATATGATGCAGATTGTACGTAAGTATATGCAGAGTGAGAACTTTGAAGATACTCGTGCAAGATATAGCGAATTTCCAAAAATCTCTTTCGACTACGAGGTGGCGGAGAAGGCTGAATCGGTAGCGGTAGTACCGTTTAATGGTGAATGGAAGGACCTGGGTACTTGGAATACACTCACTGATGAGCTGCACCATGCCAGCATCGGTAATGCGGTGATGGGAAGTCATTGCGAGAATACGCATGTCATCAACGAACTCCAGTTGCCTCTGTATGTGGATGGCTTGAAGGATGCAGTTGTTGCAGCGAGTCCTGATGGCATCTTCGTCTGTGCAAAGAAATATTCCGAGGACATCAAGAAGGCGGTAGAACATCTTACTCCGCGTCCGATGTATGAGGAAAGAAGGTGGGGTACTTATCGGGTGATTGACGATTCTGAGTATGCTGACGGCAATCATTCGCTCACCAAGAGTATTACCTTGAAGCCAGGTAAGAATATCAGTTATCAGCTTCATCACCATCGTTCTGAGGTGTGGACATTCGTAGAAGGTGAGGGCATCTTTGTACTTGATGGTGAGGAGAAACATGTGAAGGCTGGTGATACCGTGGTGATTCCTCTGGAGCATTATCATGCCATCAAGGCGATTACACAGCTGACTTTCATCGAAGTTCAGAATGGTAATCCACTGGTTGAGGAGGATATTGAAAGATTCGATTATCAATGGAAAATGAAATAAAACACAAGTTTTTGTGATATAATGTCAGTATTTAAACGTGTCAAAGTGTCAGTATGGATGCTTTGGCACGTTTTTCGTATACTGGCGGGGTGACGGGTAGCAATACCTGTTGGCAAAATAAATGTATAACAATTAAAATATTATAGAATCATGAACATTAAACCATTAGCAGACAGAGTGCTGGTACTTCCTGCACCAGCTGAAGAAAAAGTAGGTGGAATTATTATCCCTGATACAGCAAAAGAGAAACCACAGCGCGGTAAGGTCGTTGCTACAGGTAAGGGTACGAAAGACGAAGAGATGATTCTCAAAGAAGGTGATACCGTACTCTATGGTAAGTACGCTGGCACAGAACTCGAATTCGATGGTACTAAATATATCATGATGCGTCAGAGCGATGTACTCGCTGTAGTAGAAGAGTAATTCTTAAAGGTAAAAAAGTAAAAAGATAAAAAACTTTTTGCAGATATTTATTTAAACATTATTAGAAAGAATAGATTATGGCTAAAGATATTAAATATAATATGGATGCCCGCGACCTCTTGAAGAAGGGTGTTGATCAGTTGGCAAATGCAGTAAAGGTAACTCTCGGTCCTAAGGGCCGCAACGTGGTAATCGAAAAGAAGTTTGGTGCTCCTCAGATTACTAAAGATGGTGTTACCGTAGCTAAGGAAGTAGAGTTGGAGAATAAATTCGAAAATACTGGTGCTCAACTTGTTAAGAGCGTTGCTAGCAAGACTGGTGATGATGCCGGTGATGGTACAACAACTGCTACTATCCTGACTCAGGCTATCGTAACAGAGGGCTTGAAGAACGTTACTGCAGGTGCAAACCCAATGGACTTGAAGCGCGGTATCGACAAGGCTGTAGCTGCTGTTGTTGCCTTCATCAAGGAGCATGCTGAACAGGTAGATGACAACTACGATAAGATTGAGCAGGTGGCTACAGTTTCTGCCAACAACGATGCAGAGATTGGTAAGCTCTTGGCTGACGCAATGCGCAAGGTTTCAAAGGATGGTGTCATTACTATCGAGGAGAGCAAGAGCCGTGATACCAACATCGGTGTTGTTGAGGGTATGCAGTTTGACCGTGGTTATTTGAGCGGTTACTTCATGACTGATGCAGACAAGATGGAGTGTGTAATGGATAACCCATACATCCTTCTTTATGATAAGAAGATTTCTAACTTGAAGGAGTTCTTGCCAATTCTCCAGCCTGCTGCTGAGAGTGGTCGTCCTTTGTTGGTTATCGCTGAGGATGTTGATTCTGAGGCTTTGACTACTTTGGTAGTTAACCGTTTGCGTGGCGGTTTGAAGATTTGTGCTGTGAAGGCTCCTGGCTTCGGCGACCGTCGCAAGGCTATGCTGGAGGATATCGCAGTATTGACAGGCGGTGTTGTTATCTCTGAGGAGAAAGGCTTGAAGTTGGAGCAGGCAACTTTGGATATGCTGGGTTCAGCAGACAAGGTTACCGTCAACAAGGACAATACAACTATCGTTAATGGTCATGGCGAGAAGGCTAATATCCAGGATCGCGTAGCTCAGATCAAGAACGAAATTGAGAATACTAAGTCTTCATATGATAAGGAGAAACTTCAGGAGCGTCTGGCTAAGCTCGCCGGTGGTGTAGCTGTCCTTTATGTAGGTGCCAACTCTGAGGTTGAGATGAAGGAGAAGAAGGATCGTGTTGACGATGCACTCTGCGCTACCCGTGCCGCTATCGAGGAAGGTATCGTTGCTGGTGGTGGAACTACTTATATCCGTGCTCTCGAGGCATTGAAGGATATGAAGGGTGATAACGCTGACGAGACAACAGGTATCCGTATCGTAGAGCGTGCTATTGAGGAGCCTCTCCGTCAGATTGTTGCCAATGCCGGTGGCGAGGGTTCAGTAGTAGTAAATAAGGTACGCGAGGGCGAGGGTGACTTCGGTTACAATGCCCGCAAGGACGTTTACGAAGATATGCGTCAGGCTGGTATCGTAGATCCTGCCAAGGTAGAGCGTGTAGCTTTGGAGAATGCTGCTTCTATCGCAGGCTTGTTCCTGACAACAGAGTGTGTGTTGGTTGACAAACCAGAGCCTGCACCAGCTGCACCAGCTGCAGCACCTGGTATGGGTGGTATGATGTAATAAGATGAATAATTTGAGCAAACAAAGCACATCGTAAGACTGCGAGTTTGCAAAGCGAAAATATCAAATAGGGGTGATTCTCAGCGAATTATCCCTATTTTTTTGTTTTTTTAGTCATAAAGATGCAAAAAATAGCAAAATTATTTGGTTCGAATAATCTTTTTTTGTAACTTTGCATCGTAAATAAAAGAAAGTATCATCCTGAGGGATGGCAAAGATATTTTTTTGATTTGTTTTAGTAGATTAGTTTTTAAGTAGTTTGTTTTTGGAAATCGGTTGTCGTGAGACATCCGATTTTTTTTTGTTTTTATTTTGTTTTCTCAATTTAATTGTGTAATTTTGCAGCATAATAGAAAATTCATAGCATGAACAATATTGATTGGAAAAAAGCAGTGGTCTTTCTGATTGTTATCGGAGGACTCATTTATATTACAAAGGCAGAGTTGGGAATGACTACTACAAACTCGTTCCTTACTACGCTGGGTATCTTATTGCTTCTCTTTATCGGAGATAACTTCGCACAGAAGATTGATGATGATCGGAAACGACGTAAACTGAATAATGATGGAAAAGCTGATTGATCTATATAAGAAATGGGCGGGTGAAGAACCGGCTGATGTCATAAAATTGGCAGGGCAGGGGAGTAACCGGCAGTATTTCCGTATCATTGGGCATGATGGTGATACGGTAATTGGTGTGATAGGAACCAGTCGTGATGAGGATCATGCCTTTGTATATCTGGCTCAGCATTTCCAGCTCAGACAGTTGCCTGTTCCCCAGATTCTGGCGGTGAGCGATGATGAACTCTGCTATCTTCAGACAGACCTTGGCGGTACTTCGCTTTTCGATGCCATCAAGGGCGGACGAGATGCGGGCGGACGTTACAATCAGAAAGAGAAGGAACTCCTTAAGAAAACCATTCGTGAACTTCCGAATATCCAGATTCGCGGTGCTAGAGGATTGGATTGGCAGAACTGCTATCCGCAGCCAGAATTCGATGTAGACAGTGTACTCTTTGACCTCAACTACTTCAAGTATTGTTTCCTGAAGCCTACCGATTTGGATTTTCACGAACTGAAGCTCGAAGCCAACTTCCGGCTTTTTGCCAAGGATCTGACATCAGAACCGATGGATTGTTTCCTTTATCGCGATTTTCAGGCGCGCAATATCATGCTGGATGATAAGGGAAATCCATACTTTATTGATTTTCAGGGTGGTAGAAAAGGACCGTTCTATTATGATCTCGCCTCATTCCTCTGGCAGGCATCTGCTAAGTATCCGTTCAAACTGCGCAGAGAACTGGTTTGGGAATACTACCAGTCATTGAAGCATTATACCGAGGTACCATCGGTGCGCCATTTTGTAAACCGGTTGAGTCTTTTTGTACTCTTCCGTACCTTACAGGTTTTGGGCGCCTACGGATTCCGCGGCTATTTCGAACGCAAGAAACATTTCATCGACAGTATTCCGCCAGCTATCCAGAATCTGCGAGATCTTCTGAAGATGGGTGACAAGGTGTTCCCTTATCCTTATATGATGGATATGTTGAGAAGACTGACCGAATTGCCACAGTTCAAGGTGATAGAGAGTGTGGCGCTGAGTCGTGCAGACGGCTATAAGACTACCGACAACAATATCTATCGTGCGCATCCGCAGGACGGACCTGCCACCTATTCTAAATATGATGGTAAGGGACCGCTGGTGGTAAGAGTGTATAGTTTTTCTTTCCGTAAGGGCATTCCAGAGGATCCGTCGGGCAATGGTGGAGGTTATGTCTTCGACTGCAGAAGTACCCATAACCCTGGCAGATACGAACCTTATAAGAAGTTGACGGGTCTGGATGAGCCTGTTATCCGATTCCTGGAGGATGATGGTGAGATATTGAAGTTCCTGGATCATGTCTATGCACTTGCCGACCATCATGTAAACCGCTACATGCAGCGTGGTTTCACCTCTCTGATGTTCTGTTTCGGATGTACAGGCGGTCAGCATCGCAGTGTGTATTCTGCGCAGCATCTTGCCGAACATATTCACCGGAAGTTTGGTGTAGAAGTGCAGATTTGTCATCGTGAACAGCATATTGAACAGGTTTTGCCGGCAAAACAATAGAAAATAGCGTGCAAATTTGGCTATCTCGCAAAAAGTTAGTAAATTTGCACGCACATTTAAAAATAGCTATTTAGCAATGATGCAAGCAATGATATTCGCAGCAGGTTTGGGCACTCGCCTTAAGCCACTTACCGACCGCATTCCGAAGGCTCTGGTAAGTGTCGGGGGAGAACCTTTGCTCAAACGTGTCATCTTTCAGTTGAAGGATGCCGGTTTCACTCGCATTGTAGTGAACGTGCATCATTTCTCCCAACAAATTATCGATTATCTCAGAGCACATGACAACTTCGGTATGGACATCCGTATCAGTGATGAGAGTGAAAAGCTGCTCGAAACGGGTGGAGGTATCCGGAAAGCATGGCCGCTCTTCAACCAGTCAGAGCCTATTCTTATCCACAACGTGGATATTCTGAGTAATGTAGATCTGAAGAAATTCTACCAGATGGAGAGCAGGGATATGATTGCTGCCCGCCTGATGGTGAGCGAACGCAAGACCAAGCGCTATCTGCTCTTTGATGACAGCATGCGACTGGTGGGATGGACGAATATAGAAACGGGCGAGGTAAAGAGTCCTTATCCTGATCTTAATCCCAAAGATTATAAGATGTATGCTTTCTCGGGCATCCACATGGTTGCCCCATCGCTCTTTCCATTGATGGAGGAGGAACCGGACAAGTTCCCTATCATGGACTTCTATCTGAAGCATTGCGACAAGGTGCGCATAGAGGGATATGTAAAGAACGACCTCAAGCTGATGGATGTGGGAAAGCAGGAGACGCTGAAAGAGGCGGAAGCATTCCTGAAATCGTTAGGTAATTAGTTTATAGTTAATAGCGGCTATGCCGTATAGCAAGATTACTATAAACTATAAATTGTAAACTGTAAATTAAAATTAGATATTATGCAACAGAAGATTATTATTTTGGATTTCGGTTCACAGACCACACAGCTCATCGGCCGTCGTGTCCGTGAACTCGATACCTTCTGCGAGATCATGCCTTACAACAAGTTTCCAAAGGATGACCCATCAGTCATTGGTGTCATCTTGAGCGGTAGCCCTTATTCCGTTCATGATCCGGAAGCTTTCAAGGTAGATCTGAGCCAGTTTATCGGCCGCATTCCTGTACTCGGCATCTGCTACGGTGCTCAGTTCCTTTCTTACGCCCAGGGCGGTAAGGTGGAGGCTGCTGACAGCCGTGAGTATGGTCGTGCCAACTTGGAGCATTTCGATAAGGAGAATCCTTTGTTCAAGGGATTCATCGAGAACTCTCAGGTTTGGATGAGCCATGGTGATACCATCACTGCTATCCCTGATGATTACAAGTGCATCGCTTCTACTGCTAATGTGAAGTATGCTGCTTATGCTTCTACCAAACAGCCTGTATGGGCAGTACAGTTCCACCCAGAGGTGTTCCACTCTTTGCAGGGTACACAGCTCTTGAAGAACTTCGTGGTTGATATCTGCGGAAGTAAGCAGGACTGGAGTGCTGACTCTTTTGTTGAGACAACAGTTGCTGAGTTGAAGGAACAGTTGGGCGACGATAAGGTTATCCTCGGTCTTTCTGGCGGTGTTGACTCCAGTGTGGCTGCCGTTCTCCTGAACAAGGCTATCGGCAAGAACCTTACCTGTATCTTCGTAGATCATGGTATGTTGCGCAAGAATGAGTTCCGTGACGTGATGGAAGACTACAAGTGTTTGGGCTTGAATGTAATCGGCGTGGATGCATCAGAGAAGTTCTTTGCTGACCTGGCTGGTGTTACTGACCCTGAGAAGAAGCGTAAGATTATCGGCCGCGACTTCGTGGAGGTTTTCAATGCTGAGGCTAAAAAGCAGACTGGTGCCAAGTGGTTGGCTCAGGGTACCATCTATCCTGACCGTATCGAGAGCTTGAATATCACCGGTAAGGTGATCAAGAGTCATCACAACGTAGGTGGTCTTCCTAAGGAGATGAACCTTCAGTTGTGTGAGCCTTTGAAGTGGCTGTTCAAGGATGAGGTTCGCCGTGTAGGTCGCTCTATGGGTATGCCAGAGCACCTGATTACTCGTCACCCATTCCCAGGTCCTGGTTTGGCTGTCCGTATCTTGGGCGATATCACTCCTGAGAAGGTACGTATCCTTCAGGATGCTGACGATATCTATATCCGTGGCTTGCGTGAGTATAAGGTGAAGTTGAGTGGTGAGGAAGCTCGTCGCGTCCTGGCTGCCGGTGTTCCTGCTGACATGCAGAATGGCGAGATCGAGGTTTCTCTCTACGATCAGATCTGGCAGGCTGGTACCGTATTGCTTTCTACTGTCCGTTCAGTAGGTGTGATGGGTGATGAGCGTACATACGAGCACCCGGTTGCCTTGCGTGCTGTAACCAGTACTGATGCGATGACTGCTGACTGGGCACATCTTCCTTATGATTTCATGGCTAAGGTAAGTAATGAGATTATTAATAAGGTGAAGGGTGTAAATCGTGTATGTTATGACATCTCTTCAAAACCACCTTCGACAATTGAGTGGGAATAAACAGAATAAAAAAGTCGCCTTCAAAGAGGGCGACTTTTTTTTATTCTTATTTCTGGTTCTTCAGGAGATCACGTATTTCCATGAGGAGTTTTTCTTCATTGCTTGGCTCCGGATCCTTAGGAGCTTCTGCCGGTTTTTCCTCTTCCTTCTTCTTGGAAATCTTGTTCACCACCTTGATGAGCATGAAGATACAGAAGGCAACGATGAGGAAGTCGAAACAGGTCTGGAGGAAGTTACCGTAGTTGATGGTAGCCGCCTTCAGTTCCTCACCTCCTACATTGACAGTAGGTAGGGTGAATTTGAGGTCGGCGAAATTCACGCCGCCAATCAGCCATCCTATAGGAGGCATGATGACGTCATCAACAACGGAGCTCACGATTTTGCCAAAGGCACCACCGATGATAACACCGACAGCCATGTCGAGCACATTGCCACGCATGGCGAATTCCTTGAATTCATTCAAAAATTTACTCATACTTTTATCTTTTTAATTATAACTATAGTTTGATTGTTTTTCTTTTTCTCTTTTCTTATATATATAATAAGGTATAGAATGCTGAGTTTTTTCTTTGCTTTTTGCAATATGGAGTTGTCAGTATGGCATGTAATGAGTGAAAATAATGCCAATATTAAAGCTCTACTATTCTTTTTTAACTTATTTAATACTCATTCTGGTTGCAAAGTTAGAAAAAAATTAGTAACTTTGCGCTCGAAAAGAAGAAAAAATGCTCTAGGGCGTAAAATTTTGAATGTTTCAGCATCGGATGAACGCTTGAAAGCAGTTAAAAAAGTAATTTTTATTAAACTTTTAATTTAAATATTAAGAACAATGATTAAGATTGGTATTAACGGATTTGGCCGTATCGGTCGTTTCGTATTCCGTTCTACAGTTGAGGCTGAGAACGCAAAGGAAGTACAGGTAGTAGCTATCAATGACTTGTGCCCAGTTGATTACATGGCTTACATGTTGAAGTATGATACAATGCACGGTCATTTCGACGGTACTATCGAGGCTGACGTTGAGAAGAGCGAGTTGATCGTTAACGGTAACCACATCCGTGTTACTGCTGAGCGTGATCCTGAGAACTTGAAGTGGGATGAGGTTGGTGCTGAGTACGTAGTTGAGTCTACAGGTCTCTTCCTCGCTTACGACAAGGCTGAGAAGCACTTGAAGGCTGGTGCTAAGTATGTAGTACTTTCTGCTCCTTCTAAGGCTGACGCTAACGGTAACCAGGCTGATATGTTCGTTTGCGGTGTTAACACTGACAAGTACAATGGTCAGAAGATCGTTTCTAACGCTTCTTGTACAACAAACTGCTTGGCTCCTATCGCTAAGGTATTGAACGATAACTTCGGTATCGAGACAGGTTTGATGACAACTGTTCACTCTACAACTGCTACACAGAAGACTGTTGACGGTCCATCTATGAAGGACTGGCGCGGTGGCCGTGCAGCTGCTGGCAACATCATCCCTTCTTCTACAGGTGCTGCTAAGGCTGTAGGTAAGGTTATCCCTGAGTTGAACGGTAAGTTGACAGGTATCTCTATGCGTGTTCCTACTTTGGACGTATCTGTTGTTGACTTGACAGTTAACTTGAAGAAGCCTGCTTCTAAGGAGGCTATCTGCGCTGCTATGAAGGCTGCTTCTGAGGGTGAGTTGAAGGGTGTACTCGGTTACACAGAGGATGCTGTTGTTTCTTCTGACTTCTTGGGTTGCGCTTTGACATCTATCTTCGACGCTAACGCAGGTGTTTATTTGACAGACAACTTCGTTAAGGTTGTTTCTTGGTATGACAACGAGATTGGTTACTCACACAAGGTTGTTGAGTTGATCAAGATCATGAAGAAGCACAACGGTTAATTCGTTGCCTCTTAACGATTAAGTATATGGCCGTCCAGCATTTTTTCAATGCTGGACGGCTTTTTGTTTTTATAAGTGAGAATTTCTTTTCATTTTATTTTGTTTTCTCAATAATTTCATTTAACTTTGCGGCATGAAATATTCGATGATAACCATATTGGGACCTACGGCGAGTGGTAAGACGAGTCTTGCTGCCGCTCTTGCAGCCAGGATCAATAGCCTGGGTGCCCATTTGTCGGGTACCCCTGCCAAGGGCGCTGAAATCATTAGTGCTGACAGCCGGCAGGTATATCGCGGCATGGATATAGGTACGGGTAAGGATCTGGCTGACTATACTATTCATGGCAAGCAGATACCTTATCACCTTATTGACATCTGTGAGCCTGGTACGAAATATAATCTCTTTGAATATCAGCAGGATTTTTATGATGCCTATCAGGATATTCAGAAGAGAGGGGCATTTCCGATATTATGTGGAGGTACAGGACTCTATATTGAGTCGGTGCTGAAAGGTTATCATCTCTCACCTGTTCCGCAGAACCCGGAACTCCGTGAATCATTGGCTCATAAGAGTTTAGAGGAACTTACGCTGATACTGAAAGAGCTGAAGGCGAAAACGGGTTCTAATATGCACAATCGCACAGACGTGGATACAGCACAGCGAGCTATCCGGGCGATAGAGATTGAAAGCTATAATCTGGAGCATCCGATGCCCGAACGTGAACTCCCTGCGGTTGATTCGCTGATTATCGGTGTCAGCATAGACCGGGACGCAAGAAGGGAGAAAATTTCACGGAGACTGAAACAGCGATTGGATGAGGGAATGGTAGATGAAATCAAGGGACTGCTAGATCGTGGTATTCCTGCCGAAAATCTCATCTATTATGGTTTGGAATATAAGTTTATTACAGAATATGTAATCGGTAAGACTTCATACGATGAGATGTATCGCGGTCTGGAAATAGCAATCCATCAGTTTGCCAAAAGGCAGATGACGTGGTTCAGAGGTATGGAGCGTAGAGGCTTTACTATCCATTGGGTAGATGCATTGCAGCCAATGGAGAAAAAGGTGGAGACGGTTTTGGAGCTGATGAGGAGCTAGGCTGCGGTCTGGAATCTGGCTAGGGCTGGCATCCGATGGAATCGGATGCAATGGTGGCTAGGCGGAAGTGATATTTCTACAACTTTCAAATTACAAAGAAGAGACAATGGTAAACGAGAATAAATGGGGGCTGCTTTATTGCCCTAGAGGAGGCTGGCGAAGTAACAAGCGCTGGGAAAAAATAGAGAAGGTGCTCAAGCAGCAGGGCGTGGATTACGACTTTGTGCAGAGCGAGAATCAGAAGAGCGTAGAACGGCTCATCAGAATGTTTATCAACAATGGTTATAAGACCATTGTCATCGTTGGTGGAGATTCTGCGCTCAATGATGCCGTAAACTGTCTGATGCAAATAGATCCGAAAGAAAGAGAAGAGGTGGCACTGGGTGTTATTCCTAACGGACTGATGAACGACTTTGCCCACTTCTGGGGATTCAGCGACAGCGATATCGAGAAGACGGTGGCGTCGCTGAAAAAACGTCGTATCAGAAAGATTGACCTCGGTTGTATCCGCTATGTGAATAAGAAGGGGGAGAAATGCCGTCGCTATTTCCTCAACTGTATCAATATCGGACTCATTGCCGCCATCATGAACCTGAGACGAAAAACCCATCATATCTTCGGTTCACGTACCCTGTCGTTTCTCTGTTCCTTCATCCTGATGATATTCCAGCGTCTGGACTATAAGATGCATGTGAAAATCAATTCGGATGTTATCAAGCGTAGAGTGATGACGATGTGTATAGGCAATGGAACAGGATATGGACAGACTCCGAATGCTGTGCCATATAACGGACTGCTCGATGTGTCGGTGGTATCTCATCCTAAGACAACCCAGCTTTTCGAGGGAATCTATCTTTTTGTGAAAGGTAAGTTCCTCAACCATAAGAGTGTGCATCCTTACCGTACCCGAGAGGTAGAGGTGCTCGATGCCCAGCATGCCCTGATAGGTATTGATGGCAGATTGATGAATACACCGGTAGGCCCATTCCAGATTACTGTAATTCAGGAGGTTATCAACTTCCTGATACCCGTATAACCAGTATGCCCGTAATAAGGGAAATGTATCAAGAAAAACGTATAATGTAAAACATATAAATAAAAAATAGCAGAACTTTATCCGAGTTCTGCTATTTTTATGATTTCTTCTTCCTGTAAGATTTTGATTTTTCTTCCTTCTGTATTGATGAGTTCTTCTGCCGTAAAGGCTGAGAGCGTACGGATGGCATTGCTCGTTGTCATATTACAGAGATTTGCCAGATCTTCACGACTCAATCGGATGTCAAGAGTTTTTCCGTCTTTTTCTAACCCATAAGAGTCTTTCAGAAATATCAGTCCCTCGGCAAGTCGGGCACGGATATGTTTCTGGGTGAGGTTCACGGTACGGTCGTCCGATTTACCTATTTCCACACTGAGATATTTGATAAAGAAGAAGCCGATGTTGAAACTCTTGGAGATCAGTTTCATGAGAACTGCCAGCGGGAACTGGGCAACGACGCAGTTTTCCAGCGACATGGCTGCCGTCTTGTATATCTCATCTGCAAAATAGGCTCTGAAACCAAAGAACTCAATCGGTTTGATAACACGGATAATCTGGCTCTTGCCACCGATACCTTCTTTGTATATCTTCACTTTTCCCGCTATGAGACATAGTGCATATTCGGGAGTACCCTCGTTCTTGTAGATGATTTCGTTCTTCTTATACTTCTTGATTTCCAGATGTTCTTTCAGTAAATCGAACTGGTCATCAGTGATGCCTCCCCATAGCTTAGCAATCAGCATTGCTATATTTTCTTTATCGTATTTTCCTCTAGCTGCCATGTGTACAAATCTTTTAAACTGAAAACTGAGTGCAAAAGTAATGCTTTTTCTTGAAATAATCAAGCATTTTTGTCTAAAAATATGTTTTAAAACATAAAAAGGCAATTTTTTCTAAAAATGGCATACAAAAAACTTTGTTATACCACAAAAAAGTGTTACCTTTGAAAGCAATTAATTTAGTCAACAAAAATATAGAACCTTAATATAGATCTATGAGTTATCTAAAATTCGAAAAGGCCCTTATGACGAATCTTCAAGAGTCGTTGCCTAAGGAGTTGTTGAGAACAAATCGCTCGGGTGCATATTCGTGCTCAACGATTGTAGACTGTAATACCCGCAAGTATCACGGATTACTTGTCGTGCCGGTTCCAGAACTGGACGATGAGAATCATGTGCTCTTGAGTTCGCTGGATGTTACAGTAATTCAGCATGGCGCTGAGTTTAATCTCGGCTTGCACAAGTACCAGGGCAACAACTATAGTCCGATGGGCCACAAGTACATTCGTGAGTTTGATTGTGATAAAGTGCCAACTACCCTTTATCGCGTAGGTGGTGTTATCCTGAAAAAGGAAGTTGTATTCCAGCATTATGAGAATCGCATTCTGATTCGCTATACGCTGGTAGACGGCCATTCGGCTACAACCCTTCGTTTCCGTCCATTCTTGGCTTTCCGCAGTGTCCGTCAGTTTACTCATGAGAATGCTACCGCATCTCGTGATTATGCTGAGGTAGATCATGGCATCAAGACCTGTATGTATGCAGGTTATCCTGATCTCTATATGCAGTTCTCCAAGAAGAACGAGTTTAAATTCTGTCCAGATTGGTATCGTGGCGTGGAATATCCGAAGGAGCAGGAGAGAGGTTATGCTTCTAACGAAGACCTCTATGTTCCTGGCTATTTTGAAATGGATATCAAGAAAGGCGAAACCATCGTCTTTGCTGCTTCTACCTCAGAAATCAAGGCGGTCAGCCTGAAGAAGCTCTTCGACAAGGAAGTGGATGAGCGTTCGCCTCGTGACAATTTCTTCCACTGTCTGGTCAATGCAGCTCATCAGTTCCATCGTCGTGAAAAGAACGATGACCGTTATATCCTGGCAGGTTACCCTTGGTTCAAGTGCCGTGCCCGCGATACATTCATCGCTCTTCCGGGTCTCACCCTCTCTATCGAGGAAGATGACTACTTCGAACTGGTGATGAAGACTGCCATGAAGGGATACTACGAGTTTATGGAAGGCAAGCCGGTCAGCGTTCATATTGCTGAGATAGAGCAGCCTGACGTGCCATTGTGGGCTGTCTGGGCTTTGCAGCAGTATGCCAAGGAAACCAGCAAGGAAGAATGCTTCAAGAAGTATGGACAGTTTATCAAGGATGTTATCAGCTTTATCCAGGATAACAAGCATCCGAACCTGAAGCTCGAAGAGAACGGATTGCTCTATACCGATGGTAAGGACAAGGCTGTTACCTGGATGAACTCTACTGCCAACGGCAGACCAGTGGTTCCACGTACCGGATATATCGTAGAGTTTAATGCTTTGTGGTATAACGCTTTGTGTTTCTGTGCTTCTCTTGCTGCAACAGTAGGCGAAGAAGACAGCCAGCAGAAACTCCTGGCTCAGGCTGAGCTGACCAAGCAGGCGTTCCTCGATACCTTCCTCAATGAATATGGCTATCTCTACGATTATGTTGATGGAAATATGATGGACTGGAGCGTTCGCCCGAACATGATATTTGCAGTGGCTTTCGACTATTCTCCATTGTCGCAAGACCAGAAGAAGCAGGTTCTTGATATCTGTACACGCGAACTCCTTACTCCTAAGGGATTGCGTTCACTCTCGCCAAAGAGCGGTGGATATAATCCTGTTTATGTAGGTCCGCAGACCCAGCGCGACTATGCTTACCATCAGGGTACGGCATGGCCATGGCTCGGTGGCTTCTATATGGAGGCAAGTCTGAAACTCTATAAGCGTACCCGTTTGAGCTTTATCGAACGCCAGATGGTAGGTTATGAGGACGAAATGTCTTCCCACTGTCTCGGTACCATCAGTGAACTCTTCGATGGAAACCCTCCATTCGCAGGTCGTGGTGCCATCTCTTTCGCCATGAATGTGGCTGAGATTCTGCGTGCGCTCGAGTTACTTGAAAAATATCAATATTAATAATAGGAGGACTGCTATATGAAAGTTTTAATGTTTGGATGGGAGTATCCTCCTCACGTATTTGGTGGTTTGGCAACTGCCAACTTTGGTATCTCCCAGGGACTTCATGCCCAGGGCGATGTTGATATCACATTGTGTCTGCCTCATCCTTTCGGTGATGAGGACCGCAGTGCCTGCAAGATTGTGGCAATGAACAGTGTGCCTATCGCCTGGCGAGATGTAAATCACGACTATGTGCAGCAGCGCGTAGGCAATATCATGAATCCGGACGATTATTTCCGCTACCGTGACCACATCTATGCCGATTTTAATTATATGCATGTAAATGACCTCGGCTGTATGGACTTTGCCGGTGGTTATCCGTCAAATCTTCATGACGAGATCAACAACTATAGCATCATTGCCGGAGTTGTAGCCCGTTCTGAGGAATTTGATATTATCCATGCTCACGACTGGCTTACATTCCCAGCCGGAATTCATGCCAAGCGCGTGAGTGGCAAACCATTGTGCATCCACGTTCATGCTACTGATTTCGACCGTAGCCGTGGAAAGGTGAACCCTACCGTTTACGCTATCGAGAAAGACGGTATGGATAATGCCGACTGCATCATGTGTGTATCCGAACTGACCCGCCAGACGGTGATTCACCAGTATCACCAGGATCCACGCAAGTGTTTCGCCATGCACAATGCCGTATATCCATTGAAGCAGGAGTGGCAGGATATTCCACGCCCAAATCATAAGGGCAAGGAGAAGGTAGTAACCTTCCTGGGACGTCTTACCATGCAGAAGGGACCTGAATATTTCGTTGAGGCTGCCAACATGGTATTGCACCGTACCCGCAATGTGCGTTTCTGTATGGCAGGTTCGGGCGATATGATGGATCAGATGATTTATCTCGCTGCCGAAAGAGGCATTGCCGACCGGTTCCACTTCCCTGGCTTTATGCGCGGCAAACAGGTTTATGAATGTCTGAAAGACAGTGATGTCTACGTGATGCCATCTGTGAGCGAGCCGTTCGGTATCTCACCTTTGGAAGCTATGCAGTGCGGCACACCAACCATTATCTCCAAGCAGAGTGGATGTGGAGAAATCCTGTCCAACTGTATCAAGGTAGACTACTGGGATATCCATGCCCTTGCCGATGCCATCTACAGCATCTGTCACAACGAGAGTCTTTTCGATTATCTCTCAGAGGAAGGCAAGAAAGAAGTAGACCAGATTACCTGGGAGAAAGTGGGAGCCCGCATCAAAGACCTGTACCTCAAGACCTTAGGGTGGAAGTAATGGGCAGTTAATAATTAAAAAATAATAATTAATAATTATGAAAACAATTTGTTTATATTTCGAGATACATCAGATTACCCATCTGAAACGCTACCGCTTCTTCGACATCGGTACCGACCATTATTACTATGATGACTACGAGAACGACCGTAGCATCAACGAGATTGCTGAGCGCTCTTATATGCCAGCCTTGAATGCCCTTCAGGAGATGATTGAAAAGAACGGCAAGTATTTCAAGGTAGCTTTCTCGCTTTCGGGTGTGGGTATGGAGCAGTTGGAACTTCATGCTCCTCAGGTACTGGAGAAGCTTCAGCAGCTCAACAATACGGGTTGTGTAGAGTTCCTGGCTGAGCCTTACTCTCACGGACTTGCTTCTCTGGTTAATGAGGCAAGTTTCAAGGATGAGGTGATGCGCCAGTGCACCAAGATAGAGGAATATTTTGGTAAGAAGCCTACCGTATTGCGCAACTCTTCGCTCATCTACAGCGATGATATCGGTAACGATGTTGCCAACATGGGATTCATTGGTATGCTCACCGAGGGTGCCAAGCACGTGCTCGGCTGGAAGTCTCCTCACTATGTTTACCATTGCGCCCTGAACCCTAAGTTGAAGCTCCTTTTGCGCGATGTGAACCTGAGCGATGATATCTCTCTGCGCTTCAGCAACAGCGATTGGGACGGTTATCCACTCTTTGCCGACAACTATATGAACCAGATTGCTGCCTTCCCAGAGGAGGAGCAGGTTATCAATATCTTCATGGTGCTTTCTGCTCTTGGTATTGCCCAGCCTCTGTCAAGCAACATCCTCGAGTTTATGAAGGCACTGCCTCAGTGTGCCAAGGACCGTGGCATCACCTTCTCAACACCTTCAGAAATCTGCAAGAAGATCAAGTCGGTAGGCGAGGTGAATGTGCCTGATACCTTGAGTTGGGTAGACGAGGAGCGTGATGTAAGTTCGTGGTTGGGTAACCCGATGCAGCGTGAGGCTTTCAACAAGCTTTACAGTGTGGCAGACCGTGTACGTATCGCCAACGATCCACGTATCAATCAGGACTGGGATTACCTGCAGGCAAGCAACAACTTCCGCTTCATGACTACCAAGCCAAGCAATGTGGGTCTTGACAGAGGTATCTATTCAAGTCCTTTCGATGCTTTCACTAACTATATGAACATTCTTGGCGACTTCATCACCCGAGTAAACGACCTCTATCCTGCTGATGTTGATAACGATCAGCTTGAGGGCCTGCTTACTACCATCAAGAATCAGGATGAAGAGCTTGAGATGAAGGACAAGGAGATTGTCCGTCTTCAGGCTAAGATTGAAAAGATAGAGAAGGAAACTGATAAACTGCGTGGTGAAAAGGCTACTAAGGCTCCTGCCAAGAAGGCCGCAGCTAAGTCTGCAGCCAAGAAGACTCCTGCCAAGAAAGCAACAAAGGCAGAGCCTACAGAAGAAAAGAAAGATTAGAATTTTTAGATTACTCATAAAGATTAATCCCCCTCGCTGCATTGATTTGCAATGAGGGGGATTTTTTTGTTTCCCAAAATATTCTCTGAAATAACGTGTTAGCTGGAAAGCGTTATTTTTCGAAATGAATCCAGTCTACGTCGAAGAAGGCTGCATCGTTCTTTTTGGCTGTGCGGGTGTTGAAGAAACCGAGCTTGGCACCAATCCACTTGCCTTCACGCACAGTGAAGGGATTGCCTATCTTGGTGAATTTCTTACCATCCAGACTGTAGCTCCATTCAGCGATAGCCTGTATCTGGTTGGCGATGCCTTCGCTATGAACCTTCACGCGAAGCCATACATCCTGGGTAGCGATGCGGGAAGAAGGAATATCATCTACGGCATACTTCACGGTGTAAGGTTGAGGCAGCTTGCTGGTCTTGATGGCCACTTGCTTTACCACCTTCTCAGCCTTTCCCTTCTCAGCCTTCTCGCAGGTTACATATTGCAATACAACCCCCTCTTCCTTGGTATCAACAAACTTGAGTGCCGCATAGTCCATGCCTTGCATGATCATGCCGGCGCTTTCGCCCAGTACCTTATCTTTCTCCTTGTAAGCCTCGGTGCGGTTAGGTATGAACTTCACCTTGGCAGTAGCAGTAAAGTTCTCGGTAGGGAGTTTCTGGAGCAGGAGGTTTGGCAAATCATACAGGTTCTTTACATCTTCTGCCTGCTGCACGCCATAGAGACGCAACTTGGAGTTCTTGGCATCACAGAAGTACCAGTACTGACTGTAAGGACCGTTCCACTGCCATTGCAGACCTAAATCTACGCTGTTGAAATCATCCGATTCCTTAGGCTGGAAGTTACCGCTTGATGGCAGGTTTGGCTTCTTCCATTGCTGAACAGGATCTCCGCAGCCATCGCCATCCTTGTCGTCTCCGATAACGAGCCAGTCGTTTACCCATTTGGCGGGTTGCAGATGAACCACACGACCATAAGCGTGTTTGTCCTGGAAGTGGAGGAACCAGTCTTCGCCGTTCTGGGTATCTACCCATGCACCCTGGTGAGGGCCGTTTACCTTCTTATTCTTTCCCTGTGCCATACCTACATATTCCTCGTAAGGACCAAATGGATTCTTGGAACGCAGTTCTACCTGCCAGCCATACTTCACTCCGCCCGCAGGACTCATGATATAATAATATCCGTTGCGCTTGTAGAATTTGGTTCCCTCGATGGTTGGCTGGTCTTCATGCCCATCATATACGATGCGTGAAGGACCAATCACCTTGGTGCCGTCAGGTGACATCGGAGCTACGAAGAGCACTGACTTGATACCGGCTCTTGAACCGGCGCATCCATGCGAAAGATAAGCCTTGCCGTCTTCATCCCAAAGAGGGCAGCAGTCGATAAGACCTTTTTCCTTCATCACCCAGGTGATAGGTTCCCAAGGACCGCGTGGATCTTGTGTCTTGGTCATGAAGAGTCCCTGGTCTGGATCACCACAGTAGATATAGAACCATCCGTCGTGATAGCGTATAGAGGGTGCCCACACATAGTTGCCATGCTGAACCTTCTTGCGCCAATCCAGTTCGGTTCCCTGGTATTCAGGCAATACAGGATAGTCATCGAGTAGGGCTGCACCGATAATCTCCCAGTTTACCAGGTCGGTGCTGTGCAGAATCTGCAAGCCTGGGAAACACTGGAAGGAAGAGGAGGTCATATAGTAGTCATTGCCCACACGGCATACGTCTGGGTCTGAGTAGTCAGCGTCAATAACCGGGTTGCGGTACATTCCGTTCTTCAGGTTCGGATTCCATGTCTTTGATGTTGCCTTCTGGGCGTTTATCCCCATCGCTGTGAGCGGAGAACTCAAAGCGATGGTTGCGAGAACGCATAGGAGTGAATGAGATTTTATTTTCATTGTTACCGATGTTTAAATGAATTATTTAGCTACGTATTTCTTGTTGTTGTAGATATAGATCCCTTTTTTGAGACCTTGCAGGTCTTCTGCCTTGGCATTGAGCTTTACCATGCGACCGCTGAGGTCGTAAATGTTGTTATTGTCTACCTTGGCGATGGCAGCAATTGGCTGAATGCCTGTAGAAGTCTCTGTATAGAGAGTGAACTGCAGGATGCACTGCTTTACCTTTGGAGTGAAAGTAAGCGTGTGCTCTACAGGTGAATTAAACTCCACCGTATAGTTCTTCACGCTCTTGTCCATCGGGAAAATATAGGTGTCAGCATCATAGCTTGTACCGTTGATCTCACCGATATAGGCATCAGCAGTATCATAGTTGTTACGGCCCTCAATATCCATCTTGGTAATCTTTACACCATCAGGAATGATAATGGTGTATTGGTTGGCGCTAAACTTGATATAAGTAGTACCAGAACCAATATCGTATGATTTTCCCTTCTCGTTGCTGATAGCGAATCCATTGCTGAATGAACCGGCTGTCTTATCCGTTAAAGTCTTTGAGTTCAAAGTGAAAGGTCCCTTTGTATCAGTAACGGTTGAACCTGTAGATGTAGCACCACACTCGTCTGTCCAAGTAGAATCAAACTTCTTGAGCCAGATAGAACCGCTGCTGACGGTAATCTTAGAGTTGTTCTTGAACACGAGATTATCTACGAAGCGGATATCGATACCCTTTTTTGCAGAAATCTGTACGTTGTCGAGAGTCACGTTCTTGATGTGGCTCTCAGGGCGGCCAATCAGGAAGATAGCGTTACCTTCGCAGACATCTGTAGTCTTCACGTTCTGGAGAAGAATGCCGTTGTAGGTTGGGGTAGTGCTATCCAAAGTTCTTGCGTTTGCCTTATCTACGGCAGGGTCACTGTTGTAGTTCTTATCGTAGTAGCAGTCGATAGAGAATGGGTTCTTAACCTTGGTCATGGTGAAGTTGGTGAACTTCCAGTCCTCCTCGCCACCGCCACGCAGCGTACCGTCACTGTTGATACCCGTCTTCATGCGGATACCTGCTGTAGTGCCGTTCATGTTGATGTTGTCGAACCATATATGCTTGATGTTCTTGGTGAAACTACCGATAGAAGCACCATGACCCGTTCCGAAGTCGCAGTTCCAGACATGGATATACTGTGCATTGTCATCGCAAACTACATTATCATCACCTGTACTGATGTTGCAGTTATAGATGTTCATGTGGTGTCCCCAGATAGAGATACCGTCTGTGTTATGAGAAGGCTGTTCTGTCTTGGTTTCTGAAGAAGGGTTATAGATGGTTACATCATGAACAGTACCATTGTTGGCTCCATTGCTGTTACTCAAGGTAATGTTGACACCCGGAGTATTCTGGACCTTGAGATTTCGAATCAGGAATCGGCTGCCTTTCTCGAAGCGGATCATGGCTCCTGGATTGAAGGTCTCCTTATTGTCGCGAGCCTGCCACCAGCGGGTTCCCTGACCATCGATAATAGAAGTTTCACCTTCGCCCTCTATAACGATGTCGCTCTGGTTCTTGTTCTTACAACCGATAAAGAGCGTTTTGTTGTTAGGTGCCTTACCATATTCAACGAGTTTCAGAGTCGCTCCTGCGCAAAGGTGGAGCACAGTCTTTGACTTGATGCTGAGTACCTCGGTCTTGCTTGTCATCTGATCTGTACTACCAAACATCCAGGTACCGGCAGGAATCACGACCATACCACCTGTTGAAGGAACTGCATCAAGAGCTTTCTGGATAGCCTCGGTATTATCTGCAGCAGATGTAGAGGCACCATAGTCCTTGATGTTGTAGGTGTTGGCTGATGTGATGGCAGGCAACTGTGGCAGTTCTACGGCAGTCCATCCTTCAGGAGTGTTCTGTGCGTTCTGCTCGGCTGTGATACCAGCGAAAGTTTGTGCTTTAGTGAACATTGGCAGAGCCATGAGCGCAGCAAGCACGACTGTCTTAATGATTGATTTCTTCATTTCTTCTTAGGTTTATTTATTTTATTATTTTCTTTTCTATAAGATTTTCTGCAAAGTTACGACATTTTTGCTTATCACATGCAGATTGTGAATGAAAAAGTACGAAAACGATTACGTATACCTTGCCGATAGAACCAAAAGAAAGACCGTATCCATCAGGAATTATCTCCCTAGGATACGGTCTTAAACCTAATGATTAACGTATGTCCTGATAGGTTTTCTTATCAACATAATGACTTTGATTAGTAACCAGGATTCTGGTCGGCTAATGTCAGTTGGTCATTGGCATCAATTGCAGCCTGTGGGATAGGGCGAAGAAGCTTCTTGCCGATATACTGGGCAGCCTTGTCTCCCATCTCATGGTTATACTTGGTGCAACGTGTTACCAGGGTCTGTGTTCTGCGAAGATCCATCCAGCGTGCCTCATTACCGAAGTTCTCGCATACATTCTCATCAAGGATGTCATCGATAGTGATAGTTCCTGTAAGTGCAGAAAGACCAGCGCGCTGGTGAACCTCATTGAGTCGTGCCAATGCCTTAGGATTATCACCAGCCTTCAGATAAGCCTCAGCTGCTACGAGATACATCTCTGGCAAAGTGATGATATGGATGTCGCGATAGCAGGTGTTCTTCTGGTTAGAAGCAGTATGGCTGTCATCAAACTTCTTGCAAGGACTTGAAGCATATACCAACTGCTGGTTGTCGTAATATTCCATATCCTTGCCATCCATATTCTGTGCCTCCTTGGTTTGTGAATCCATCGGAATGCGATAGGTGTTTGCTCTGTTGGCTGGGTCTTTAGCCTTCCATGCAGCAAAGTCGGCATCGGTCTCATACCATGCAGAATAGTAACGAACTACAGGATAACCCTTTAGGCTCTCACCATTCTTATACCATGTCCAGTAGCCGGTACCTGCAGCATTTCCCTTGTTCATATCTGGCAATTCCTTCATAAAGGTAGCATCGTAACGCAGGTCGCCTTTCTGGAAGCAATGCAAGGCATAGAGAGTTGGTACATAACTGGAAGTGGTAGCTTTGATAGGATCCTCGGCACCACCCAGATAGTTGCAGTAGTAGTCGCTCCATTCTGTACCACCTGATGTTGTATTGTTGGCTGTAGCCAAATCATATTCTACATCCCAAAGGAACTCTTCGTTGTCATCGCCCGATCCGTCTGCCTTCCAGAGCTCGGCAAATGGGGTAGTCAGTTTTCTGCCTGCAATCACCTCATCGGCAAGAGCTGCTGCCTTGGAGAAGTAGTCTTGCTTGTTGAGGTCCCATGCTGCCGAAAGGTAGGTTTTGGCAAGGATAGCCTTGGCTGTTTCCTGGCTGATTCTGCCGCCCCCCTTGGTAGCTGTAGAAGCTTGGAGCACATTCTTGCTGATAACATCTTCGAGTTCGCTGATGATATAGGCATATACATCTGCAGCAGAAGACTTAGGATATCCTGTGTCTGCTGTGGTGAGGAAGTCCTTCATGATAGGGACACCACCGAAGTTGTTTACCAGGAGATAATACTCGTAGGCTGCCAATACACGGGCTTCGCCTACAAGCTGCCCCTTAGTCTTTTCATCAACTTGGGCTGTCTGTGCATAATATGACACAGAGTTGGCAGCACGGATACCTGAATAGAGGTAAGTATAGAGATTCTTGATATCCGTATTTTCAGGAGTCAAGGTCTCGTAAGTATTCAATGGCTCGTTCATCTTGTTGCGGGCATCAGCATACATATCTGTACCTGCTGAGAAACAGCTGGTGAACAGAGGTGCCGCATAGATGTCTTGCAGACGCTGATAGGCATCATTGACGAGGTTGTTAAATCCCTCTTTTGTCGCAAAAGTCTGTTTATCAGTTACATTCGACTTGTTGCTAGCATCCAGGAAGTCGCTGCAACTTGTCATGGTTCCCATGCAGCAGGCCGCCAATGCTACGCTATATAATATCTTTTTCATAATTGTTTACTTCATTTAATGAGATTAGAACTTAAGATTTACACCAAACTGGTAGGTTACAGATGATGGACCGCCATTCTGCAGATTCTGTGATGCCCACTCTGGGTCGAAGCCCTTGTAGTTGGTGAAGCAGAATGGGTTCAGAACGTTTACATAAACACGGAGATTTCTGATACCTGCCTTGTTTACTACGCTCTTAGGCAATGTGTAACCCAGGGTAATGTTCTTAACCTTGGTGAAAGAGGTCTTCTGATACTGGAAACCTTCTCCCTTGGCTGAACCCTTGTCACCGAAGTAACCACCCATCGAAGTATCGCTGTTGTTTGGATAAGGATACTTTCCGTAGTGGGTCTCTGTGGCGGTTGTAATCTCACCTGTTGCATGATCGATGATTGGTGCTCCCTTTGGTATGTAGTAGTCCAGTTGCATGTGGGCATTACCACGGTCGCCATACTTCATATACTTCTCATGGAAGTAGCTGCGTGACCAGAATCCGCTCTTTGTATAGAACATGATAGAGAAGTCGAAGCCCTTGAAGTAAACATTGGTAGTGAAACTACCGGTCCAGCGTGGATCGGTACAACCATAAATCTGCTTATCGTTGTCGTCAATCTTACCGTCATCGTTCCAGTCGTTTACGGCTACCTGACCTTCATACCACTTATACTTAGTGCCATACTTCTCGTAGAATTCCTTCAGGGTATAGTGCTTGTCACCATTCATGGTGTGCATGGTTACACCCTTGTCGGTGATGACATCGGTATGGGTATAGTCACGGAGTACATTCAGTGGCTCGCCGATAAACCAGTTGTTGGCTACCTCATCAACCTTACCATTACTCAACTCCTTAATCTTGTTCCAGTTGCGGGCGAAGTTTATGTTCGCACTCCAGGAGAAGTCTTTCTTGTTGATGATGTTAAAGTTCAAACCGAGTTCTATACCTCTGTTCTGGACAGAACCTACATTGAAGGTTGAAGTCTTCTCACCAGTTTCGATAGGCACTGAACGTGACATAATCTGACCATCAGAAAGACGGTTATAGAAGTCGGCTGTTACATTGATGCGGTTTTTCAGGAAACTCAGGTCGAGACCTACATCAAATTCCTTTACCTTCTCCCAGATGAGTTCTGTATTTACCAATCCGTTAGGATGATAACCCTGTACCTCTTTGCCATCTATGGTTACATAAGATGGACCTGTAGCAGAAGCGATAGTTACATAGTCACCCACATTGTTGTTACCGGTAACACCGTATGACAGACGGAGTTTAGCATTGTCTAACCAGTTGTTGAACTGCTTCATCCAAGCTTCATCAGAGATACGCCATGCTGCAGCTACAGAAGGGAACCAGCCCCATCGGTTGCCGTCTGCGAAGCGTGAACTGCCATCGGTACGGAGTGTAGCTGTAGCCATGTAACGGCCCTTGTAGGAATAGTTGGCACGGAAAGCAAATGACTCCAATGATGACTCAGTATAAGAACTTGAGAGGGTTTTGTCGCCGCTGGCTGTTCCCAGGTTGTGAAATGTAGTATGGTCGCTGGCGATACCCTTGCCTTCTTCGTACTGATATTCTGTGTTACTCTTGTACAGTGAGAACAGTGCCATGGCACCAACGGTGTGGTCACCAAATGTGCGGTTGTAGTCAAACTGGTTGTCCCACGTCCAGTCTACACGGGTTGTATTGGCAACGGATCCGAAGTTTGTCTTGTTCTTCTGGTAGTAAGTTGAACCTACGTCGTTACCCTCGTTCAGACCTGTTGCATAGAAGATGCCCTGGCGCTTGTGAGAGTAGTTAGGAGAGAAGGTGGTTGTAAACTTCAATCCCTTGATGATGTTGGCACGCAGGTAGAAGTTACCCATCAGTCGGTACATCTTGGTCTCATTGGTATAGTTGCCGTCATTCAAATCGATGAGGGGGTTATATGTAGATGTAAACTGTGCATCTGAACCAAAGGCTGCCTTTGCTCCCGGGTTAGGAATCAGGTTGCCATCTGCATCTGTTGGAGATACGAATGGGTTAAAATAGAATGCATTCACGTATGGAGAATAAGTACCATCAGTACATACATCCTGGGTGCGGCTCATTGACATGTTGGTAGAGAAACCTGCCTCGAATATCTTGGAGAGCTTGGCATCCATTGCTCCCTTGAAGTTGAAACGCTCATAGTCGTTGCCTTTGAACACGTTCTCCTCGCCCTGATAACCCATACCTACACGGTAGCTTACCTTGTCTGTAGCACCGGCAGCACTGATAAAGTGGTTCTGCTGGGCAGCTGTACGGCTAACCAGCTTCTTCCAGTCGTAACCATCGAAACTTGGATCCATCATCAGGTCATAAAGTTTGGAGTCTTTGTAGCTGGTTGCTCCCTTGCGGGTCAGGAAGGCAGAATTCAAGTCGGTATTCTTGATGATGTAATGTGGATGTCCATCAGCATCTACACCTTTGCGGCTAGAACCATCGTAGCTCTTTCCATCAAGCGTGGTATATCTGGCAAATCGGTAATCCATAAACTCGTTGGCATCCATAAACTCAGGCATGCGCGCCAACTTCTTGATACCATAATATCCGTCATAAGAGATGGTTGCCTTCTGTGCCTTGTCTGCACCCTTGCTGCCCTTGGTGGTAATCATGATGACACCGGCAGAGGCACGGGAACCATAGATGGCGGTAGAAGATGCATCTTTCAATACGTCGATGCGGTCGATATCATCAGGATTGAGGAAGTCCATGTTGTCGCAAACTACACCATCGATAACATACAATGGCTGTGCCTGCTTGTTGATAGAAGCCTGTCCACGAACCTGAATATTGAAGCCTGCACCTGCGCGGCTACTAGACTGGGTGATGTTGACACCTGGAACAGAACCCTGCAGAGACTCTGCAAGATTGGTTGTACCACGAGCGGCTATCTTTTCTGAGTTGACAGATGCGATAGAACCAGTTACGTCGCGTTTGCGCATAGTACCATAACCAACGACAACGACCTCGTCAAGGGCTTCATTGTCATCTTCAAGTACGATGTTCCATGTTTTCTGACTTCCTACTTTCACTTTCTTAGGCTTGCAGCCGATGTAGCTGAAAGTCAAGACCGCATTAGGGTCAGCGTTCTGGATGGTAAACTTACCGTCAAGGTCGGTGATGCCACCTGCCTTACCATTCTGGTCAGTAATGGTTACACCAATCATTGGTTCGCCATTAGCATCCTTAACGGTACCTTGGATTGTTTTCTGCGCAAAGGCGAGGAAACAAACCGAACTCAAGGTCAGTGCCATGCTGGCACGTTTCAGTTGTTGATACATAACGATGTTTGTTTTGTAGGTTATTATTATATCTTGTTAAGTTTTGGTCTAATTGAACTTACTAGCGATTAGTTGTAGTCGTGTTTGATTCTCTATAGATCATAAGGAATCTTAGATTTTTGATAATAATCTTTAGATTTCTGCTACAAAAGTAGTGAAAATTATCAAAAGGCGGATAAAATTAATGAAAAATCTAACGTAAACGTTTTCACTAGTGTTTCTTCTACAATATAGCTTTTTGACGTGTTGGTTCGGGCTGGCAAGTGAGCCTTACGTAACGTTTAACTGAGGCTTATTTGAAGTTCAAGTGAGGCTTACTTGAACGGTTAAAGAGGCTTTTTTGAAGCTCAAGTGAGGCTTTCTTGATGGGGGCAGGAGGTAGCCGGAATTACGTCGCGACGTATCTCTCGCTGCGTCGCGACGCGCCGATTGCTACGTCGTGACGCATCAGATGCTACGTCGTGACGTAATTTCAGCAGCCCTAGGTAAGCGGATCCGCTTACCATAGGGGCGTAAGCGGCTCCGCGTTTATACCTTTCCCTTTATCGTAAAAGTTCTTACCTTTGCACCATATAATTTTAAAAGCAACGCAATTATGAGAGCAACAGAACGTTATGAGAGGGCATGGAATGCCTTCCAGATTCATTTGAATCATAATCCAAAAGCCAGTTTGATTCCTTTTTTAAAGGAACGGCATGTAAACCATCGCTCGATGCATAGATGGATGTCAGAGAAAGGTTATTCTGTTAGGTTAGCCAAACAACAGATTCGTCTGCTTCAGGCCGAAGCCCGTAAGGAATGTTCCGAAGCAACAGCCAAGGACACTGGGATGATGTTCCTTCCCATAGAAATGCCATCCGATTCCGTCTGCCCGGAAAATTATCTTTTCGGCATAACCTTAACCTTTCCCAATGGAACGATAGTCACCATCAAGAAAGGTAGTGCCAAATCAGTCATGCATCTGATGAAACTTTACGAGAAGGAGGACTTGCTATGTTTGGATTAAACGAAAACACCCAGTATTACGTCTGCCAGCGATATGTCCGAATGAACATGGGCATAAATGGCCTGTACCAGATTGTGAGGACGGAGATGGAGCTGCCGCCACTCGGTGGTGCCGTCTTCATCTTCTTCTCAAAGAATCGCCAGCAGGTAAAAATGCTAAAATGGGATGGCGACGGTTTCTTGCTGTATCAGAAGCGACTGGAGCGAGGAACCTTTGAATTACCATTCTTTGATCCCCAAAGCAAACAATGCAAAATGCCGTACAAGACGCTATCTGCCATCATGAGCGGAATTTGCCTGAAAAGTATGAGATATAGGAAACGGCTTAATCTATAGGCGCATAAGATTATATTTAATGAACTGTGTATCAACAAGATAGAAAAATAAATATCTAAAAATCCTTGCATATCTCGATATTTTTTCGTACCTTTGCACTATGAAAAAGGACGAAATTATAGTACTTTTAAAGGAACAGCTTCAGCTTGCAAACGAACAGCTTCAGCAAGCTAATGCTACGGTGAGTTCGTTGACTACACAGGTCAACGAACTCATTGAACGTATAAAGTCATTAGAAGAATTACTCGTCCAGAAAGGAATCGCCATTGACAAAGCGAATCGTCAGAACAAGGCACTCGGCAAGCTCGTTTCAGGCAAGAAGTCCGAACGTCAGGAAAAGAATCCACAAGACTCGATGACCCAGGAGGAATTTGACAAGAAGAAAGAAGAGCAGGCCGAAAAGAGAAAGGCACGCAAAAACAACGGAGCCAAGCGTGACATGCATTACGAGATGAAAGAGGTGCATGTTACGATAGATCCTGTCATGGATGCAGAGTTTTTGAAGACGTTGCGTCTCTTCGGAACTCGTACCTGTATACGTTACAGCATGGAACCCATCAAATTCATCAAGACCGTGTATCACATCAACACTTATACTGATGGAAGTATCATGTATCCGGGGAAAACTCCGCCGGCTCTGTTGTTGAATTCTTCCTATTCACCTTCCTTTGCAGCAGGACTCCTGCAGATGCGATACATCTATTCCATGCCGGTAGAGCGAATCATCAAATACTTTGCCGACAATGGGTTTACGTTAAGGAAAGCCACGGCAAACAAACTGATTGCCAGAAGTGCCGATGTACTGGAAAACTTCTATAAGGCTATCTGCCAAGTAGTGTTGCAGCAGGATTATGTCTCGGCAGACGAGACATACCATAAAGTGCTGTTAGCCAAGACAAAGCCTACGGACAAGGGTTCGAAGAAAGGCTACTTCTGGGCTGTAAGTGCGCCTAAACTGGGACTTGTCTTCTTCGTATATGAGGATGGATCACGCTCTGAGCAGGTCATACTTAACATATTCTCTGATTATAAAGGTACCATACAGAGTGATGCATATGCTCCTTACCGGAAACTGGAGTCGGATGCTTATCCTGACATTATGAGAATCGCCTGCCTGCAGCATGTCAAGAGAGATTTCATCGACTGCGGCAAGGAAGACAAGGATGCTCAGGAGGTCGTAGATATCCTCAACAGATTTTATCGAGAAGACAAAAAACATAAGGTTGGGGTAAATGGATGGACCGTTGAAGACCATCTAGCCTATCGGCAGTCATATGCACCGGACATTTTGCAGGATTTATTGGAGAAACTGGAGGAAATATCTTCCAGGAAAGATTTGCTGCCCAAGTCTACCTTGGCGCAGGCGGTCGGCTATGCCCTTAATGAATATAATGCCATTTGTGACATCTTCAAAAGAGGTGATACGGCTCTCGATAACAACTACATTGAGAGAATCCAGAGGTACATATCACTATCAAGAAGAAACTCAATGTTCTTTGGTTCGCACGAAGGAGCAAGCCGGGCGGCTATCCTATATTCTATCGCAATCTCATGCAGGCTGAATGGCATTAATCTGTTTGAATACATATGCGACGTAATAGAAAAGACTGTAGAATGGCAACCCAATACCCCATTAGAAAAATATAGAGACTTACTTCCTGACCGATGGAAAAAGCAGTAACAGCATTTGTTTAATCAGCTGTTACTGCTTTTTTTTGAATTATGCAAGGTATAAACGCGGAGCCGCTTACATAGGGGCGTGGTAATAGGTGGTAATAAGTGGTAATGGAAATACCCCTTATTACCACGCGTTATTCACTCATAATCAGGGTGTTATAGCAAGCGTGGTAATTGTGGTATTAAATTTGAAGAAAAAAACTTTTCTTTCAATAAATTCGGCCTTTGAAGTAAGCTTATGAAACCATGTACGTCATTGCGCAAGTTCATACACTTCATAGCGCAAGTTCATACGAAAGAATGTGATTAAATAAGCAAAAGGAGACGTTTCTTTGGGTTCAAGGAGACGTCTCTTTTAGTTTAAAGAGATAGTTTCTTAGGTTGAAGGAGACAGCTTCTCGAAGGTTGCCACTAGGCTCGGCAGGTCTGCCGACTGCAGTCAGCACACCTGCCGAGCCTAGTGGCAACACCTATTTTTATTATTTGTTCAACATATCAGTTATGTTCAATTTTATTGAACACAGCAAAGATAATGAACAAAACTTAAACGAACGAACTTTTTGTTCAATATTTTATGTTGTTCAATACTATTTGACATAGTGTCATGATTGAACAGAATAAAAAAGTGCAATGCCCACACTGGGCGTTGCACTTCTTTTAAATATAGTTTGATTGAAGTTATACAATCCAACAATCTAAAAACGTAGTACACTCTTCCTTATCTACTCTCGCTGCAAAGATACGCTTTTCTTTCGTAACTTCCAAGAAATTAGCTAAAAAAGTTTTTGTGTGTGGTAGGAGAGAGGGAGATAAACAAAAAAAGTGCAACGCCCGATGGGGCATTGCACTTCATTTAGTACGCTCGGTATGAGCATTGTCTAACGGGTGAAAGTCCCGAGCAAGCCCTAATAGCGGGAATTGCATAGTCAAAGGCAAGGGTGTCCATCGCGAGGTGGAATCTGAAGGAAGCCGGCGACAAATATCTGACCTAACGAACAGAAACTTCATACAAGGCATATGACCGTGGATAAATATGCCAAGAGAAAGCAAAAACTGAAAGAATACATAAGAGGATGGGTTGGTTATTATCATCTTGCCGATATGAAAAGTCTTTTACGTAAAACAGACGAATGGTTAAGACGTAGAATCCGCATGTGTATATGGAAAGCTTGGAAGAAACCCAAGACAAAAGTGGCAAACCTCATTAAATGTGGTATTAATAAATACAAAGCATACGAATGGGGTAATACTCGCAAGGGCTATTGGCGAATAGCTGATAGCCACATACTGCATAGAGCTATAACAAATGAGAATCTATGTAGGGCTGGGTATGCTACTTTAATGGGGGCGTATCTCGAATGGTATCCCAAATAGGAACCGCCGTATGCCGAACGGCACGTACGGTGGTGTGAGAGGTCGGTAAACACGAAAGTAGGAGATAAACACCTATGATTAGTGTTTACCTCCTACTCGATTTTATATGAGATGTTAATCCTTATGGATTAATCCTCTACTACATACCAACGTGGGTCACCAGCCTTTTCCTTCAAAGTACCAGCCTTGATGGTGAAGTTGCCATTGGCTGGGTCAGTGAATAACTGCTCAGAGCTGAATTCTGTTTCAGTTACGCCCTTAATCACCTTGAAGAAGTCTGTTGTTCTGAAGCTGTTGGATACAGTAGCTGGAGTCTTGCTTCTGATGTTTTTGTTGGTTGCCTCATCTGCGCTTTTACCGAAGATACAGCCTTCAATTGTGAATGTGTTTGGTCCAAATTTGGCATCTTTGCCGAAGTCAACGAAGAACTGACCGTTACCATTACAGTTGTAGAATGTGCTGTTCTTGATGGTGATATCCTGCATATCTGTATTATTGCTGTAGATGAATACCTTACCCGTTACACAGATGCTGTTGAATGTACAGCCGTCAATCTTTACGTTGTCGAGATGACCTGCACCGCTGCCTGCATCAATGTTGATGAAACCATAACCTGCACAGAGGTTGGTGAAGATACTATTCTTCAAGGTAAGTTTGCCGACAGACTTCGCATCACTTTTCTGGAAACGGAAGAATGAATTTTTGATATTGCTAACCTCGCAATCCTCCAAAGTGAACTCGCTTACGGTACAAGCCTTGCTCTGGTTGATGAAGTAGCCAGCACCATTCTCTTCCAATTTCACGTTTTGGAACTTGATGAATGCATGAGAACCTGCAATATCGAAGTTCTTGTCGAGGGTGACGGTTGGCGTCTCGCCTCCTGCCAAACCGAAGAATGTAACAGACATTCCGTCTGGGATGGTTACGTTGGTCTTGCCACCGTCTGTATCATTTGTGCCGTAGAGAGCTACCTTGGCACCGGCTGGGATACCGATGGTTGCGCTATAGTTTGTCTCGTTACCTGCAGCAGCCTTAGCCTTTTCTGCTATCTCCTCGATGAGAGTCTGTGAGATGACTGTTACATCGCTGGCAAGAGAATACTTATAGTCAGCTGCTGGCATGGCTGCAGGAGTTGTAATCTGCAACTGGCCGCGCTTTACGTCATTCTTATAGATAGTGATGGTATAAGTGCTTGTTGGCTGTAAGCCAGCAAGAGTATATTTACCAGCTGCCTTTTCCTCATCTGTCAAATTGATAGTCTGGATGTTCTCTGCATCGTTAGCGTTAGCATAAGTGATGTGAGTAACATCAGCACCTGGAGTCCAGCTCAAGTTCACGTGATCCTCGAAGAGGTCGGTTGCCTCTACATTGTTGAAGATTTGCTCTGCCTTTGTCTTGAAAGATGAACCATCCTTGTAGTAAACCCATTTAGACTCATTAACAGTAGAAGACATAGCCTTTACACGCATGTAGTACTTGCTGTCGCCATCGAGACCAGAGAGAACTACTGGAGAAGAAGTCAAGGTCTTATCTTCTCCGAACTTGATGATGTTAGCATTCTCAACACCTTCGTAAAGAGAATCCTTGCTTACCTCGAATACATAGTACTCTGGTGAAGGAACTGTTTTTGATGTGAAGGCAGAGAATGTAACCGTAGCTGATGTTTCGGCAGTTTCAACGGTGATTTTGTCACCGTTGAGACCGAACAATCTTGACAGGCTGCCATCTACGTCCCAGTCATTGCCATCGGTACAAGATGTAGCCGACAGAGTCAATGCTATCATAGATGCTGTGCCCAATATGTTTTTAATGCTCTTCATTTTCTTTTCTTTTTTGATTAAAGATGAATTAGTCTGCATAACCATAAGAGTTGTGAATCTTACCGTTGGTTGCAGAGATGGTTGTAGAAGCGATTGGCATGAGATAGCGGTTCTTCACTGCTACGTTATCGCCAACCAAACCGCTGCTGATAGATGGCAGGTTTACGTCAACCTGTGTATCTGAACCAGAATCCAACTTAGCTGCGCCGAATGAGTCGATGCTGCCAGCGTAGTCAGCAGGTGTCTTTCCGTCAGGAATACCATACCATGTTACGCTAGAGAAGTCAATCTTTGTCTTCTTCTCATCCAGATAGTTGAAGTAAATGGTCTCCTGGTAAGTACCATCTGCAAGCTCATTCAGATAAGTCTGCTTGAACTCGTTGATTTTTTCTACCAAGAGGTTCCAGCGGATCAAGTCGTACTTGCGGATACCTTCACCTGCAAACTCCCACATATTCTCCTGAACGAGAGCATTGAAGAATGCGTCCTTGTCAGAAGGGATATTGTTTATGTATGCCTTTGCCTCGTCCTTGTCAGCCTTGTTGAAGGCACGGGTATGTACAGCTTCCAAAGCCTGGCGGGCAGTCATACCATTGGCAGAACCTTCGTAGTTGGCATCTGGGTTGCCAGCCAACTCGTTCATGCACTCTGCATAGTAGAGCAATACCTGAGCATAGCGCATCTTTACAGGGTTGATACCTGTAGTGTGCTTAGCTGTAGCCTTCAGGTTGTTCTGCAACCAGGTGTTGTTCATTTTGCGGGCATCCCACTTTCCTACATATATACCGAAAGGAGCATTCTTGATCATGCTCTCTATGGTGTTGCTGCCATCCTGCTTGATTTCAAAGTTGGCGCAAGTGATGTCACGGCGTGTATCCTTCTTGTCGTAAGAATAGAGCAGAGGTGCAGTAACCTTCATCTTACCAGATGAGTTGCCATAGCCATATTCTGTTGTAACACCACTCAGGCGGACACCTACAGTGTAACCCAACTCACCAGTTACGTTCTCACCGAAAGGAATCTCGAAGAGGTTCTCGTGGTAAGTCTTGTCGAGAGAGAGCTGGTTAATCAAGTACCACTCGTTCTCGAAAGATGGGTTGAGATTGTGAGTATTGTCGTTGATGATAGCAGACCAGTGCTTCAGGGCACGCTCGTAGAGAGCCTTGCGGTCGGCAGCACCTGGGCGTTGTGTTGGATAGGTTGCATCGCTGTAAGATGCAGTCTCATATCCGTCTTTAGCCTTCTCGCGAATTACATATCCTGCACGGGTCATGGCAATCTGTGCCAGGAGTGCGTGAGCATAACCCTTGGTTGTGCGCTCTGTGGTATAGCCTGATACCTGGTCTGCCCATGGCAGATACTTGATAGCCTCATCCAGGTCGTTCATCAGGGAATCCATGATTACGTCGCGGTCGGTCTTCTCCAGGTAAGCGTTGCTCAGGTCAGACTTTGATGCTTCTCTCTTGAACGGAATATCACCAAAAATACGAACTAGGTCGAAGTAAACCATGGCACGGATGGTGAGCGCTTCGCCGAGGCTGCGTTCCATCGACTTCTGGTTAGCACCGCCAGCTTTTAATGTGGCGCTACTGCGGATTCCCTCGATAATCTGGTTGGCATCCTCGATGATACCATACTCAGCATCCCATACACCGCTAATCTTGCTCCATCCTGGGTCCATATTGTAGTTCATGTTACCACGCTCGTTTGAGGTATTGGTAGCATTGCTTCCAAGACCGTCAATCAATTCGCAGTCGCTGTTCAGGTTCCATACGATAGACAAGTCCTGTGCGTAGGTACGGTCCTGTCCCATGCCACCATAGAGCTTATTGACGCGAAGATTGGTATAATAAGGTGAGGCGTAGGTATTCTCAGCAGTCATCTCTGATGGAGATGTCTGATCCAGAAAGTCTGAGCATGAAGACAATCCTAATACGCCTGCCAATGCAAATGCATATAATATCTTGTTCATTGTTATGATCTTATAAATTTTAGAATGTAACATTAATACCACCTACGAAGGTGCGGCTCTTTGGATAAGCTGCATAGTCGATACCTGGGGTCATTGGGTTCCTCTTAGAACTTGTATCAACCTCTGGATCGTAGCCTGAGTAGTTGGTGAAGCAAAGCAGGTTGTAACCTGTGAAGTAGATGCGTACATTCTGGATGTAGCACTTGTTTACCCACTTCTTTGGCAGAGTGTAACCCACTGTTACGTTCTGCAGGCGCAGGAATGATGCATCTTCTACAGCATAGCTGATGAGCTGCATGGTTGATACGCCTGCTGGATTGTAGATATTGGCGTTGGCATTGATTTCGTTCAAGCGGTTCATTACATTCTCTACGCCACCGTATTGTGTAATCAGATTAGCTGATGGACGACCAATGTTCTCACCGTTGGCTGGGTCAATCCATGTATAACGGTTGCCTACGTTGAAATCATCTACAAGGTTATAGTTCTTGGCTGAACCTGCGTAGAATGAGTTGGCAAGCTTGGTACCGTTTACCAGCTTATTGCCCAATGAGTAGTTGAAGAACAGGTTGAAGTCGAAGTTACCAACGTGACCATCAAAGCCGAAACCACCTGTTGTGGTAGGTACGGTGTTGCCCAGACGCTGCTTCAAAGCATCACCATTCTCATCAACTTCTACCTTAGCAACGCCTGGATAGAGGTTACCGCCGAAGAGCTTGTAGCTGTTGTCCTTTACGCCTTCTGCCAGTGCCCAAGTGCCGTTGGCTTTCAATACCAAGTCACCCTTGCCTGTTGCGGCATCATACACGGTGTAGAAACCATTGCTCTTGTAGCCCCAAAGCTCACCGAGGCGACCGCCTTGCTCTACGCGGAAGTCTTCGTACTTGGCAATGGTAGAACCACTCCAATTAGAACTCTGCCATGGGTTCTCCATGTTCAACTCGTCAATCTTGTTCTTGTTGTAAGATACGTTGAAGTTGAAGTTCAAACCAAAGTTCTTCTTGTCTACTATTACTGCGTTGAGCGCCAGCTCAACACCCTTGTTAGAGGTCTTACCGAAGTTCTGGAACTGGTAAGAGTAACCTGTGTTGGCAGGAACGATACTTTGCATCAAGAGGTCCTTGGTTGTATTCCAGTAGAAGTCCAATGTACCGCTGATGCGTCCATTGAAGAAACCGTAGTCGATACCGAAGTTACGGGTCACTGTGGTTTCCCACTTCAAGTCTGGATTATAGAGATATTTTCCATGCTCAAGCATAGAAACTCTGTTCTCATCGAAGAATGGAGCCTTTGAAGTGTTGTCTGCCATTGAGTAGGTGGTAGTCAGCAAACCAGAGTTGATACGGTTGTTACCTGCTGTACCGAAGCTCAGACGGGCCTTCAAGTTAGAAAGCCAGCTGGAAGCACCCTTCAGGAACTCCTCGTCAGATATACGCCAAGCCAAGGCTGCTGATGGGAAGATACCCCAACGGTTGTCCTTGCCAAACTTACTGGAACCATCGGCACGAACGGTAATGGTAGCCAGATACTTGTCGTTGAGTGTATAGTTGATACGGCCGAAGTAAGAGAGAATGTTCTCCTCTGCCTTGATATTACCTTCGTTTGGAAGTGCTGTACCTGCTGCTGTGTTTGCCAATACCTCGTTCAATGTGAATGAAGTAGGGAAGGCTACAGAAGTGTTGGTGCGGGTTACGTCCTGGCTGCTGCTCCACTCCTGACCTACCAATACATTGATGTGGTCACGACCATGGAAAAGCTTCTTGTTGTCGTAAGTCAATGTATTTGCGTTACGCCAGTTCTTGTTCTCCAAGCGTACGAACTGTGCCTGTGGCTGACCGTTGTAACCATACTTAGAGTTGGTAGTTGCATTAGAACCCCAAACCTGTTCGGTATTGTTGTACTTCCAACCATAGCCGAACTCAGAACGGAATGTGATGTTCTTGAATGGCTTCCAGTTTAAGCCTACATTGTAGTTCTGCTGGAAACGCTCCTGATACTTATAGGTATCGGTGATACGCTCTGTTGGGTTACGGCGTGTTGATGTGCTGTTCTCCTCATCCTCGTCCGATGCGCTGGAGAGAGGCTCTACCGGGTTCCATCTTACGGTGTTGGCAACAACTGAGTTTGCTGCACTTGACTCGTTGGTATCAGCACCACCATTCAAACCGTCCAGCTTTGTGAAAGCCATACGTCCATTGAAGTCGAGAGACAACCACTTGTTCAGGTTGGCATTAATCTTGGCGTTTACATTGTTCTTGGCATAGCCAGAACCCTGCATGATGCTCTTCTCGTCGTTGTGAGAGAAACCGATGTTGTATTTCAGGTCCTTGGTACCACCGCTTACGTTCACGTTATACTGTTTCTGGTTACCTGTACGGCCGAATACCTCATCCTGATAGTCACGTCCTTCGATAGACTTCCAGATATCGAGATCGTTGTAGTTACCATAGTCAGTGCTACCCAACTCATACTGATAGTATGCATAGTCGTATGGAGACATAGTCTTCACCAACTTAGAAACCTTCTTGTAGCCGAGAGAAGCATTGAAGTTTACCTGAGTCTTACCCTCAGAACCGCTCTTGGTTGTAACGATGATAACACCATTGGCACCACGGGCACCATAGATAGCTGTAGAGGAAGCATCCTTCAATACGTCGATGCTCTGGATTTCGCTAGGAGCGATATCGCTGATAGAGCTAACAGGGAAACCGTCTACGATGTAGAGAGGAGAGTTGTCCTGTGAAAGAGAACCACCACCACGCACACGAATCTTCACGTCAGCATCTGGTGAACCCTCAGTGGTGGTGATGTTTACACCAGCCATCTTACCGGTCATCGCCTCGCTTACGTTAGAAACAGGAATGTTGGCAATCTGCTTGTCGCTGATAGAAGATACAGAACCTGTGAGGTCTTTCTTTCTAACAGTACCATAGCCGATTACAACTACGTCGTTGAGGGTGGTGTTGTCATCCTCAAGCTTTACATCGATAGTTTCTTTACCTGCAACGCTTACTTCCTTAGCTTTCATACCAATGTATGAAATCTTCAGTTTCTTGCTTTTGCCTTTTAAGTTTACTGTGAAGTTACCGTCAATGTCGGTCACGCCACCATTGCCCGCTACACCTACCTCCATGACAGATGCACCGATGATTGGCTCGCCCGTATTGTCAGTAACAACGCCTTTTACTGTTTGTGCAGATACACTTGTTACTACGAACATCAGTGCGCCTGCCAAAGCAATTTTCTTTTTTCTATAATTACCAGACATACACTTTAGGTTTAGATAAAACTTATTCTAAATTACTAATATTCTAATGTTTTTTATTTAATGTTTTTAAGTAGAATTCCAGTTCTGAGCAGATGCTTGCTGAAGGGATGTTCCTCTTGGAACCCGAAGGCTCCGGTGGGGCAACCTAGAAGCGTAGCGATAGCTAAGTCTTGGTTTTCTTGTTGCAAAAGTATATAAAAAATATGAGAATATAGGTATATTGGGGGTAAAAAATTACGTAAACGTTTACAGATTTTTTCGTAAATACTCTGTTTTTTTCATTTCGACGGTCTGTTTTCTCAGTTCCTGTTTCTGCTGTTTCAGAAGCTGAGGGAACAAAAAAGTGCAATATCCGGCACCCTTCTGAAAGAGGATGGGGATATTGCACTCCGAATGTTATCTGTCAATCTAATTACTTATGGTCTCTGTTTCTTTACTTTACGATGACCTTGCTTGTCTTCTTGCTGCCATCTGCCAGGATCTTCACAATGATGTTGATACCCTTCTGAAGATTTGAGAGTTGGGTGCCGTCGGCTGCATAGATGGCGGTCTTGATGACTGCTGCTGTAGCTGTGGCGATGTTGCGGATACCGGTGCCCTGACCAACAACTGTAGCTTCGCTCAAACCGCCCATCTCGTTGGCTGCACGTACGCTCCATGTTGCAGAGGCGTCATCAACGATATAGCTAGGAGTGATGGTGAAGTCTACTACCTTGCCGTTCTTGCATACTGCCCAGAGAAGCGCGTAGTCGTTATTGTCCCAAGCGAGGGTTGTGCCGTTCAACTTTACGTTGGTTGGAGCTGAAGCCTGCTCGGTGGCTGCTGTAGGATCCCAGTCATCATCCTGACCCATTATGTTTTCAACAGTGTAGAACGCAGCTTCCTCTGCTGCGAGGATAGGACTTTCTGCTGTTTCATTGCGACGGTTTACATAATTGTCACCATTCTTTGAGTCGTAGGCATCATAAACTTTCTTTCTGTCCTTGAGGTCAACTGTACTACCTGTTGATGTGGTAGAGTTGTACTCTGCGAAACGCTTAGGATATCCGCCACTCATTTCATCCCATCCTGCTGCTGAAGGGATGGCTTCCATCTTGGTGTCAATGTAGAGCGCGATAGGTGTTCCCTTGCCCCATGGACGACCTAAGGTGTAGTTACCATTCAGGTCTTTTGCCTCAGTAGCATCCTTGATGGTACAGTCTTTGAAGATGTAGCCATACTTCTTTGGTTGAGAAGGAACGGCGAGGTAGCCTCCCTTTTCGCAAATCCAGAGTTCTACATTATTATAATATACGTCACCCTTACCGCAAAGGTAGTCGGTACGACCACGAAGGATTCCATCTTCAAAGTAGAATTTACCATTCTGGTTGTTTGATACGTAGGTATCCTGGTAAGCCCAGAGGTTTACGTTCTTGCAGATGGTCTTGTTGCTCTGGTCGTTGAGTACGATGTCGCGACCCTTGTCGTCGCCCATGCTGCTGTACATCTTCAGATCCTGGAAGTAGGTACCCGTAGCTTCCTTCTGCAGGCAGAGTACGTCGCCCTTGCCGATACCTTCCAATACGTTGGCTGGGTTTTTCTGATTCGCGTTCTTATATTCTGCATCAGGAATGGTGTTGGTCAGAGAGGTGTTGTCCATGCCCTCACCGATGATAGATACGTTTGGCGTATTCATATAGGTGGTTGGGTTGGCATAACTCTTACCGTCACCGCCAGTTACCTTGCTGTTTTCGTCAGCAGGAATCTTGTAGTCGCCCTGCTTGATGAAGATGCGGAAACGCTTGCTGGTATCTGTGCGCTTGGCTGCTGCTGCAAGTGCTGCCTTGAAGCCGCCGTCGGTTGGGACGATGAAGTCGTAGAGTGCCTTGGTTACAGCTGGCTTGGTCTTGGTAGTGAAGTTCAGAACGATTGCCTGGTCTGTAGCATTGTCTGTCAGGTCGGCTACCGAGCCTGCAGCGAGTGTGAAGGTATAAGCCGTAGCGTAGTTCAAACCTTTGTATGCAAAGGTGATGGTCTTGCCGGATACGGCTCCTTCAATCTTTTGTGTGCCGAGTGTAGCGGCTGCGTTGCCGGTGAGTTTTACCTTCTCATCAAAAGTCAGTACAATCTTGCCGTTGGCAGATGCGTTGGTTGCGCCTTCTGCTGGTACGGTGTTTACGAGTACAGGTGCCTTGCCGTCGTTTACGAGCTGGGCAGTACCTGTGATATAGATACCTGCTATTGCAATTCCGTCGTTGTTGCCTGTTGCTCCCTTGATAGAAGAAGTCTTGTCGGCAATCCAGCGGATGTATACTTCTGCCTTGTTGTTGGCATCGGATGGGAGAGTGAACTCTCCGTCTGTCCAGGCTTTGGCTCCTGGCATATTGATGGCACCTACTTTGGTCCAGTCGGTTCCGTTGAGAGAGTATTCTACATTATATGTTTCGTATGCGTTATAATTGTAGAGCATGCTGCTCTTTACCTTGATGTCGGTAAAGGCTGTTGCGTTGATCTTGGTCTGCCAGTAGGTCTCACCCAGTGGCTTTGTGCTGACTGTGGTCCAGTTTACTGCAGCATTCTTTCCTTCGTAGCCGCCTGCGCTGTTGCTCTTGTCGAGCCAACTGTATGCGTTCCCGTCAGCATCACGCAAGATGAGCTGGTCTGCATCGTTGTCTTCTGCAGCGAAGTCTGCTGCTCGACCAGATTTGGCTTCCTTATAGAAGTCCCAGCCTGCGATGAAGTCTTTTGAAGAATATGCTGCTGTGAATGACTGGTCGGCGTTCATATTTATTTTGCGTTCAGCTCCTGTTTCACCATCATTCCAGTTGGTGAAGGTGAGGATGTCGTTGCTGTTGGCTGTGAGAGTTACCTCTGTTCCCTCTTCATACATGTTCTTTCCTTCAACAACGGTTGGGACAGGAGAGGCACTTATCATATAGTCTTTTGCTCCACCTTCAACCTTGTAATTCAAAGCGTAGGTGTTTATCTTCTCAAAGTTTGCCTTCAATGCTGTGTTGGTTGAGATAGAGAAGGTGTATGCTTCATCTGTAGATACCACCTGGTTGTTGGCATCTGTCCAGTTGACAAACTTGTAGCCGAAATTCTTTGTTGCTGTTACGGTGATTGATGTCTCTGCATCAAATACGGTTCCTGCAGGAGATACTTTGACTGTTCCTGCTCCTATGGTTGAAACGGCAGCCGACAGGGTGTACTGTTCAACCTGCTGAACGGTTCCGTTCAAGAGACCATTGATGTGTACATCGGCAAAGCCTTGCTGCTTATTAGAGCCAACGCCGACGGTGCAACTTAGCGTGAAGCCTTCAGCTGATGTCAGTTGGGCTTGCTGCTCGGCAGTGAGCTGGATGACGATATGGTTGGTCAGGTTTTCGTGATCCTTATATTTGTCAGTCTCTGTTGTCTTGTTCTCTCTTAATGCCGTGAAATTACCCAAGTCTACAGAAGTTCCGTCGCTAAGTTTGGCGGTTACGGTTACTCCATTTTCTGCATCTGTACCGAATCGGTTTACGTAGGTACTGATAGATGTTGGGGTGAATGTGAGACCCTTGCTTGGTTTTACGGTCCATTCTACGGCTTTTGTTGTGCCAACAGGACCGAAACCAGCCATGACCATCTTGTTTCCGTCTTTGTCTTTTGTAGTCTGTGATGTCTTGAGAGAATACTTCAAGTCACCGGTGTTTACGGAAACCAGACTGAAACCATTTTCTGGTGATTTAGTGTACTGCGTAGCGTAGTTGTCGTCATTAAACGGCCATGAAACGCTAGCTTCTTCGTTTTGGTAGGTTTGCGCATTTGCCACTACCATAACAAACAGGGCTATGAGTGAGAGCCCAAATCTGAGTAGATCCTTTTTCATTTGTTTGCCTTTTTAGGTTGTTGTACTTATTATTTTTATTCACTACCGTCCCGTTAAAGTGGACTAATCGTTCTTTGAAATCGTTGAAAATAAGTCTTTTATGAGCAGTTTCTAGAGTCAACGGACTTGAATTCGTAACTTTGCAGCCAAATACACGGCTGCGTATGTTCAAAGATAAGTTCGTTTTCTCCCAATTGATAGCATTCCTTGACAGAAATCACTTCAATTACCTTGCTCGCAAGTACGATGGTGACAAGTATGTCAAGCATCTCACCTGCTGGAATCAACTCCTTGCGCTGATGTTCGGTCAACTCAGTAACCGTGAGAGTCTGCGAGACCTGATTGTGGCATTGGAAGCCCATCAGTCAAAGTGTTTTCATCTCGGCTTAGGACGCAAGCCCATTGCCAAGACTACACTGGCGACTGTCAATCAGAACCGCGACTACCGCATCTTTGAGGAGTTTGCCTTCTACATGATGGAGCAGGCGAGACGGAATCGGGCAGCAGACATCTTCAAACTCGGTGGCAAGGTCTATGCGTTTGATTCAACGACGATACCGCTCTGTCTGTCGGTGTTCTGGTGGGCTAAGTTCCGCAAGAAGAAAGGTGGTGTCAAGGTTCATGTTCTATATGACCTAGAGGTACAAGTACCAGCCTTCTATCACATCACCACTGCCTCAGTCCATGATTCCAAGGCCATGCCAGAAATTCCTTATGAGACAGGTGCTTACTACATCTTCGACCGTGGTTACAACAACTTCAAGGAGCTTTTCCGCATACAGCGGATGGAGTCTTGCTTCGTTGTCAGAGCCAAGACGAACTTGCAGTACAAATGTGTCAAGTGGAAGCGGCGGATGCCCAAGAACATACTCTCTGACGCTGAGATTGAACTGACTGTCTATAACAGCCGCAAGGACTATCCCGATAATCTCCGACTCGTCAGATACTACGATGAGGAGCAAGACCGTGAGTTCATGTTCCTGACTAATGCGATGGACTTGACAGCCCAGCAGATAGCCGACCTCTACAAGAACCGTTGGCAGATAGAGCTGTTCTTTTATGACAAGAATATCATTATGTCAAGTTAGACAGATTTGACCTGTGAAAAATTGTTGATTATATGAATTTTACAGCAAAAACTTATCATAAATACTTCTCATAACGTTATATTACAGTATAGGGCATAAGCCCCAAAACTAAATATTATATATTATGCAAGAAGTAAAGATTCAAGTCCTAATGGATCGATGCATCAAGTACTTTGAAGACCATTGTTACACAGAGAATAGAATATCTGTGTATAAATGTCTATGGCGTAAAGGCATCGTCCACTACATGTCGGCTCACGACATTGAGAATTATTCCCCTTCTATTGGTGAAGAGTTCCTGTCAACCTGTCATCATTATGGTGAGATTCGTCACCAGGAGCGTGAAATGATTCGCAGTATTCAAGTCCTTGACGATATGCTTTCGTTAGGGCTTATACGTAAGCGTTGTTTCACTCCTGTTTTCCATACCCTCGATGGGAAGATTGGCATGGAGATGGAAAAACTCATCATCCATCTTACTTCTCTTCGTAGAAGTCTGGTGACTATAAATGACTATCGTTTGTATCTAAGCGAGTTCTTAACTCATCTCAATCTCAGTGGTGTCAACAGTGTGTCCGAGATTGCGGATAAACACATCTTGTCGTTTGTCTCGTCCCATCCGACCAACAAGGTAAACATAGTTTCTGCCCTGCGTGTCCTCTTTCGTTTCTGGAAAGCGGAGCATATTGTAGATGGAAGGTTTGATGGTCTGTTTGACACATATAAGCTGCGCAAGAAAGAGCGTATTCCTTCGTTTTACACAGCAGCAGAGGTAAATATAGTAGAGAACTCCGTGAATAGAAGCAGCGGCGTTGGCAAGAGAAACTATGCAATGTTATTACTTGCATCACGTTTGGGGTTGCGAGCTTCGGACATAGCCAACCTACAGTTCTCTAATATAGACTGGGACAACAATGTACTAACCCTTGTGATGCATAAGACCGGAAAGGTCATAGAGTTGCCATTGCTTGCGGATGTTGGTAATGCCATCATAGATTACTTGCAGCATGGAAGACCTCAGACAGTTTCACAGAATGTATTTCTTTCTTGCAAGGCACCTTATGTGCCAGCAACCAAAAGTATGGTATGCTCTGCAATAAACAACATCATCTGTAAATCCGGAATAGATGTATCGGCCAAGCATCATGGTCCACATTCTCTACGTCATTCTCTTGCAAGCGTCATGCTTGAGAAAGGCACGACGTTACCTGTCATATCCGAATCGCTAGGGCATCGCAGTACGGAAACAACTCTCACTTATCTTAAGATTGACATAAAGTCTTTGATAGAGTGTGCCATTCCTGTACCGCCAGTTCCAGATGCCTTTTACAAACAGAGAGGAGGTGCGTTCTATGGCTGAGCAATTTAAATATTCCAGCGTGTTAGCCTCATATATGAATCATCTTCTTGACATTAAAATATCTGCAGGAATCAGTGCGTTGCGTACCAGATGGATATTGAAAGAGATTGACGACTTTGCCAATGCAGAGTGCCTAAAGGATCCTCATATCAAAGAGGTGTTCTTCAAAAAGTGGAGAGCTACACGTGTGGCGGACTGTGACAGAACTTTATATTCCAAATGTTCCGTATGGTGTCAATTGACAAGACTGATGTGCAGGTGTGGCTGTGTATGCTTCATTCCACGAATGCCCAAGCAACCGAAGTCTGATTTTACTCCGTATATATTCACAAAGGAGCAGATTGGCGCAATCTTTTCTGCAGCGGACGAATATAGACTATATGACATACGCATGGGTACAGCTCTCATAGCCATGCCAGCTCTTCTTCGTTTACTATATAGTACAGGAATGCGTATATCTGAGGCTCTTTCCATCCGCAACAAACATGTTCATCTGGATGAAGGTTACATTCGCTTAGATAAAACCAAGAACGGAAGTGAAAGGATCGTACCTTTATGTGAGTCGATGAAGACGGTACTTACATCTTATATGGAGTATAGAAACAATATGCCCATCAAAGACATAGCTGCAGGAAATGGTTTTTTGTTTGTAAAATCGGACGGGACTAGCATCAAGGCTAATAGTGTATATCAGCATCTGCGCAAATTGCTGGACACATGCGGAATTCCCCATAAGGGGAATCATCATGGACCACGCGTTCACGACCTGCGACATACGAATGCAGTACATGCTCTTGTACAGATGGGGCACAAAGGAATGGACTTGTATGCCAGTTTGCCAATTCTCTCAACATGCCTGGGACATCACTCGCTGAAAGCGACAGAGCAGTATGTTCGCCTCACATGCAACATGTATCCAGAATTGGAAGAGCAATGTTCTGAAATCAACGCTTTTGTCTATCCAAAGATATGTAAAGCCTATGACTACGACGACTGACTTTGCCAAACATTTAAGCCGCTTTCTGGTAGAATACCTGCCTCATGAGCGTAATGTAAGCCCTAACACCATATCCTCCTATAGAGATGCATTTGTACAATTTATTGACTTCATGAAAGATATTAAAGGAATCACAGTTGAAAAATTGCAATTGAAACATCTCACGAGAGTAAGTGTAACCGAGTATCTCGAATGGCTACTTAACAAGCGAAAATGCTCTGCAGCGACACGTAACTATCGGCTTGCTGCCATTCATTCTTTTTGTCATTACTTGCAATATAGCGTCATAGAAATGATAGAAGAATGGCAAAAGATCCTAACTATTAAAGCCATAAAAACATCAGGGACAACACTTAACTACCTGACAATAGAAGGTATCAAGTTGTTGCTGGCTCAGCCTGATACATCAACTTGGAGAGGCCGAAGAAATCTCGCTTTACTCTCACTAATGTATGATACGGGAGCAAGAGTCTCTGAAATAGCAGATCTTACTGTGGATAGTGTGCGCATAACCCATGAGCCATATACCATACGTCTGTTCGGAAAAGGACGCAAAGCACGAATAGTACCGCTTGTAAAGGAACAGGTGTCAATTCTATGTGAATATATGGAAGAGAATCATCTTAACGATTGCAACAAAGCTGCGTCTCCACTTTTCTATAATGGCAGAAATGAAAAGCTAACGCGTGAGGGTATCACATACATTCTTTGTACTTATGCAAACATGGCAAGGAAGGTGTCTCCAGAACTTATTCCGCAAAGGATTAGTTGTCACTCTATACGTCATAGTCGAGCTATGCATCTTCTACAGGCTGGAGTCAACCTTATTTATATTAGAGATTTGCTAGGACATGTCTCTATTCAAACAACGGACATTTATGCTCGTGCAGACTCTAAAGCAAAACGTGAGGCGTTCGAAAAGGCGTATACAGATCTCACACCTAACCGAGAGGCTGATAAATCTTGGGAAAACAATAAAAATCTCAGAGATTGGCTCAGAGGTCTGAAGAAATAGTTATCATTATGAGAAGTCGAACGGAGAAGCATTCTCCTAAAGTTCTGATCTTCAATAATACTTTTCCATTCACTTCTCATAATGTTATTCTTGTCATAAAAGTAATTATGTAAAGCTTCTCATAATTACTTCAAGTGGCTCAAGCAGCACCTCAAGATCAAAAAGTTCTGGGGAACTACCGAGAACGCAGTCAGAATACAGATAGCGGCTGCTATTACTGCCTACTGCCTTGTGGCGATTGTCCAGCACGATATGAAGTTGAAACGCTCGACCTACGAGGTCTTGCAAATCCTCAGCATATCATTGACGGACAAAACACCGCTCAGGGAACTGTTCGATAAGACTTATTCCAATGATGTCAAAGAGCAATTTGGTCCCCTCATTCCGGGGCTATTTGATTAATATTAAACTCGTCCCAATTTTAACGGGACACTAATGATTTTTATTTTCAGTTTACATTTTTAAGTTTGTTGTTGCAAAAATACACTTATTATTTTTATTTAAGGTATTTTCGTTTCGGTTTCGGTGCAAAAGTTACGTAATCGTTTTCGTAGATTTAGTTCGTTTTGGTTCATGTTTTTCTTCATTTCTCAAAATGATTTATTATTTTTGCCACCGAAATAAACTAGCAAATGAATTAAACTGCAATACAGTTATTCATCAACTAAATTTAATTTATAAACTTAAAAATAAACGATTATGAAGAAATTCTTTACTCTTATCGCAGCTGTAGCTTTGGCTGCAAGTGTTAATGCACAGGGCGTTTATGCTGTTTCTGATGGCGAAATTCCTGAAGGTGGTTCTAAAATCATTTCTGTTCCTAATATTACAATGACTTGGGGAGAGGATACTTGGAAAGATAATAAAAAAGTAGATGGTAAGTTTGAAGGAATGGATTACAAAGTAACTGGTAGTTCAAATGCTTCTGTTTCAAATATGGTTCCTTCATCTGGTGCTTATGTAGCTTTTGAAGCAACAAAAGACGGTGTTGTCACTTTCTGTTATAAACTGAACAAGAATAAGACTCAGCATTTTGTAGATCAAGATGGTAATAAGGTTGTAGAGTCTATTCCTGAAACATCAGGTAAATCTGTTTATCTTAAGACAGATTTTCCTGTAAAAGCAGGTGTAAAGTATTACGCATATACTGAAGGCAGTAAAATGGATGTGTTCGGTTTTAAGTTTGCTTTGGGTACTAGCACCGGCATCTCTTCAGTAAACGCTGCCGCAGCCAAGAAGAATGGTAAGACCTACAATATGGCTGGTCAGGAGGTTTCTTCTTCTGCAAAGGGCTTGATTATCAAGAACGGTAAGAAGTATGTAAAGTAACAGATTGTATAAACTTATAAAACAAAAGGGCATTCCCAAACGAGGGGATGCCCTTTTTGTTTTATAAGAAGTTTTATTCCTTTATTACCTTATCCACTACGGTCTTTCCGTTCTGAAACAGCATCTTGCGGATGTTGATGCCTTTTTGAGGAGCAGAAAGGAGGGTGCCGTTGAGACTGTAATACTTTACTTCGGCTAATTCACTGGGATTGGAGGTGATGATCTGCGAGATGCCTGTAGGATTCTTCCATGCAGGATAGTATTCATCTACCTTGTTCTCTGCATCAGCATTGCCCTGCTTCATGATGTCCTCAACCAGCGAATTGGCGTAAACCTCAAGGTTGGTGTAGTACTCCTTGCTGTCAAGTGAGTAGGTAAGGGCATCTGAAGCATCGTTTGGATCTAAGCCGTTGGCAGTCTCCCATGCATCAGGAATGCCGTCCTTATCGGTGTCGAAGTCGACAGGGCGAGAAGCGGTGCCGAAGTTTGCCCCGGTGTAGCCGTTTACATCTGAAACCTTGTCGATGATGCCAGGTGATTGGGTAATGCTTCCCTTATACTTGGCTGTACCTGTCTTTGCCTCTTCCATGTAGCGCGCATCAATCTCATCGCGGTAGAGCGAAGCTCCGCTGTATGTCAGTACTTTATTGAATGCTTCGGCAGCAGAGTGGGTGGTAACTTCTCCTGTTGGAGCAGCAGCGTCCATCTTGATCTTGACACAAGAAACACCACTGATGGTTTGGTGGGCTACGGTATCTCCGTAGAAATTCTTTTTGTCAGCAGAATATTCCTCGCCATTATAAGTATAGGTTCCATCATCGTATATCACACCCTTCCAGTCCTTGTTCTTGGTAACAGAACCCTTGGTGGTTTCGGTGGTGTTTCCGTTGATGAAGTAACGGCTGGTCATGCCGTAGAACTCAGGATGATTCTTGTCAGAATTTCCACTTGTTGATACGGTTACTTGCGTGATACGGTCCTGGTTTCCACGTTCCTTGCCGGAGCTTACGCTTACCTTGAGGCCGTTCAGGGTTGTACTTTTTAAACTGTGGCTTGGTCCAGCCTTGTAGTAATTGTTCACGATGTTGATCTGTCCGCCGCCCGGACCTCCGTAGCAGGTACCCTGTGCGTTATACATCACGCAGTTGCGGAAGTCTACGTTTTCTGCCTGCACGGTGTTCTTCCACTGATATGTATCGTAATCTTTGTTGCTGGTGTAGCCTGTCCATCCGTATCTTGCGCCATTGAAACGGGGACCGCGGTTCATGAGATGGCCTACGAAGTTGTGGTGGAAGCTGGCGAGCTTACCGCCCCAGATGCCTCCGTAACCATGTGCTCCCTTAGAGTGGCCCGGATTGGTGAGACTCTCGGCAACGGTACACCACTGCATGGTGAAATTGTTGTTGTCGTAGAATGAAGCCACCTCATCGATACTCCAGCTGAAGGAACAGTGGTCGAAGATGATGCCGGTCTTGTTGCGCTGCCAGGTAGCATCCGCACCGTCATTGATATCCTTCTCCTCTCCGCGGCGTATGCGGAGGAAACGGATGATGTTGTTGTTGCCCGGTTGAACGGTGTAATATCTGAGGGTGATGCCCGGAGATGGGGCAGTCTGTCCGAGGATGGTGATGTTGTCACCTATCTTGAGCTCAGACTTCAGGGCGATGACGCCAGCCACATCGAAGACGATGATTCTCTTTCCCGTTTTGACAGCCTCTCTGAAAGAACCTGTTCCGCTGTCATTGAGATTGGTTACGTGTACTACTTTTCCGCCTCTTCCGCCGGTTACATATCTTCCGTGACCTTCTGCGCCCGGAAAGGCTGGAGTTTGTGCCAAAGCAGCAGCACTCATGAGTGCTGCTGCCATTGTTGTGAATATTTTCTTTTCCATCGGTGAGAATTCTTTAAATTCAGTTTACAGTTTAGAGTTAATAGTTTATAGGGCAATCTTGTTATACGGCGAAGCCGCTGTAAACTATTAACTTTAAACTATTAATTAAGTTTTACTTATTCAGTCCCTGGATTTCCATTTCCAAACTAGCCCAGATGAAAGGACCTACGCCCTTGGCATCATTGTCGCGGATAGGTTCGCTCATGTAATAGTCGAAACTTCCGTCGCGCTTGAAGTTTGGCTTTTTGACGTATGGACCAGGGCCAGGACCGAGTCCGCTGACAGCACAGCAGCGGGTAAGGCTGATGGTCTTGTCAGGATTTACCTGGATGAAGTTGTTCAGGATTCCCTCATAAGCCTTGATACCTGCTTTCTGATATTCCTTGCCGAGGTATCCCTTGCGGTAACCCTTGAGGAGAACATAGGCAAACATGCTTGAAGCGGTGCTCTCGAGGTAGTTGCGAGGATCCTTTACGTCCATCACATCGTACCATACACCCGTCTTCTTATCCTGATATTTCACCACGCTCTTCATTGCCTTATTTAATAAGGTGATGATTTCGCCGCGGCGAGCATAATCTTTAGGCATGGCATCGAGGCATTCGGTCATCGCCATGACGTACCATCCGAGGGCTCTTGCCCAGGTATGCTGGCTCTTTCCGTCTTCCTTGTTTGCCCAGAACTGGCTGTGGGTTTCGTCCCATGCATGCTTCCAGAGTTGGGTCTTCTCATCGTAGGTACGCAGGTCGGTCTTCACAATCTGGTCTACCGCATCGTCGAGAATCTTCTTCGCCTTCTTAGGCTTGAGGTTCTGTACGGCGTAGTTGCAGTAGAAAGGCAGACCCATGAAGATGCCGTCGAGCCATACCTGGTTGGCGTAAATAGCCTTGTGCCAGTAAACGCCTTCCTTGGTGCGAGGCTGGTTCTGAAGCTGTTTGAAGAGTGTCTTTAGCGCCAGTTTGCTGCTCTTGCTAGGGAAGAGGTTGTGCATGCGGAGGATGAACTTCGCGGTGCGCACATTGTCGAGGTTGAAATCCTCATATTTGTAGCCTGTGATGTTTCCCTTTTCGTCAATCATCTTGGCAGGATATTCTTTCAGGTAGTTGATGATTGCCTCGTTGTTGGCATCGGCATCAGCTCCCTTGAAGGTGCTCTTTCCGCCTTTGTAATGGAGGTAGGTGTCGAGCATACCTTCCATCTCAATGCCCATTACGTAGCTCCACTTTGGCTTAGTGCTGAAGTCGAGCAGGTAAGACTGAGGCACGCGCTGCATCTCGCTGTGGGTGAGCCACTCTGAGTAGGTCTGGTAAGGACGGTCTTCCTTGTTGAGAACCAGGGAACCGTTGATTGTGAGGTTGTCGAACTTCACGTTTCTTGTCTTGCCGGTAACCTTGGTAGGCTGCTTCACTACACCGTCGAACTTACAGTTCTTTACATGGATGTCGTATACGTTTTCTACCTTGTTTCCACCGATGATGAGCACACCGTAGTTGCTCTTCTGGCAGGTAACATCTTCCATGCTCACGTTGCGCACGGTAGGTTCAAATCCGCGGTAGCAAGCCTCTCTTGGCTCATAGTCGAGGTTGATTTTGAGCACGGCTTCCTTACACTGTCCTACGGTAACCTTGCGCATGTGGATGTTCTGGATGAGTCCGCCGCGGCAGTTGTTGGTCTTGATGCGGAGGATGCGTTCCAGATGAGGAGAGTCCATCTCGCAGTTCTCGGCGTATACATTCTCGCATCCGCCTGAAATCTCAGAACCGATGACTACGCCACCGTGTCCGTCTTCCATGCGGCAGTTGCGGATGATGATGTTCTTGGATGGCTTGTTCCAGAGACGTCCGTCGTTGTTTCGTCCGCTCTTAATGGCGATGCAGTCGTCGCCGGTGTGGAAGATACAGTTCTGGATGAGTACATTCTCGCATGCCTCAGGGTCGCATCCGTCTCCGTTAGGTCCTTCGTTCCAAACGGTTACGCCGTCTACCGTGATGTCCTTGCAGAGCAGAGGGTGCATCACCCAGAAAGGCGAGTTGATCATCTTTACGTCCTTGATGAGAATGCGCTCAGAGCGTACGAAGTTGACGAGCTGAGGGCGGAGACCCTGTCCCATACCGAACTTGCGCTCATCGAAAGGCACACCGTCTTCTGCCATTTTCTGCAGTCTGGCGCGGGAGCCCATCTTCTGGTGTTCCTTGGTTACGCCCTCCTTGTATCCGAAGTAAGGATTGCCGTTCCACTGCCACCATGTATCATTGTTGCCGCCTCCGTCGATGGTACCTTTACCGGTAATGGCGATGTCGGAAACCTTGTAGGCGTAGATGCATGGAGAGTAGTTCCAGCATGCCAATCCTTCCCATGCGGTGCGAACCAGCGGATAGAGTTTTGGCTCAAAGGCAAACTGCAGTACGGCACCTTCTTCGAGGTTCAGTTCTACGAAGCTCTTCATCTCAATGGCTCCTGTGCGCCAGGTACCCTTCGGTATGACGATGGTACCGCCACCTTTCTTAGAGACGAGGGCGATGAGTTTGTTGATTGCCTTCTGGTTCTGTGCAGCCGAAGCGTTCTGCTTGGCTCCATAGGCAGAAATTACATACTTCTTGGTTGCCTGCTTGATATTAGGCAACTGTATGCTCTGTTCAATGCGCTGATATTCATCATCGTTCCATCCGTCGGCCCAAGCGCAGGCTGGGATGAGAAGCAGGGCAACGAGTAAGGTCTTAAAGAATTTCTTCATTGTCTTTGTTCTAGTTTTATGATTATTTGTATTTATTTATTTATTTGTATGAATCTGTTTATTCGTTTGTTTGGGTTTGATGTTTAACACATCGGTGCAAAGTTACGAATTTTATTTGGAAAACAGGTACTGGTAATGTTAAAATTAAATGTTTTTGCAAAAAAGTTTGGTGTTTTCAAAATAAATTGTTATCTTTGCAACGATATTTAACATTATTAACGCAATAAATACTGGGTAGCCTATTGGATAGACATTTACTTAATAAATAAGATTAAGAAAATGAGAAAACTCAATAATATGACAGACGAAGAGTTGGCCCTGGCTTATGTCGGGGGCGACAACAGAGCCTTTGACCTGTTGCTTTCACGCAACGAGGTGAAACTGTTCTCTTACATCCTTTTCGTGGTTCACGATGAGGATCTGGCGAATGATATCTTCCAGGAGACATTCGTAAAGGCTATCAGTCGTTTGCATGCTGGCCAGTATTCCTGTTCTGGCAAATTTATTTCGTGGTTAATGCGTATAGCGCATAATGTCATCATCGACGGTTATCGCAGTCAGTGTGTATTCCGCATGGTTGAACAGGGGAACGACAATGATCTTTCCTGTCTGCGAGGCGAAGATTTTCAGGCAGACTGTGCTGAGCAGGAGATGGTACGCAAACAGGTGCTCCGTGATGTGAAGAAACTGGTAGACTTTCTGCCGGCTCCACAACGCGAGGTGGTTTATATGCGTTATTATCAGCAGATGTCTTTCAAGGATATAGCCGAGTGTACCAATGTGAGCATCAATACGAGTCTAGGAAGAATGCGTTATGCGCTCCTTAACCTCCGCAAGATGGCTAAGGAGCACAATATCTATCTGAATCTTGATTAGTGGAGTTCTTTCAGGGCATGGATGGTAGCATAAGGGTCTGTGCTCTTGAACACATAACTTCCGCTTACCAGCACGTCTACTCCGGCTTTCACCAGTCTTGGAGCAGTTTCTGCCTGCACGCCGCCATCTACCTCGATGAGTGCCTGGCTTCCGCTCTCTTTGATGAGCTGGCGCAGACGGCCTATCTTCTTGATGGTGTTCTCGATGAATTTCTGTCCGCCGAAGCCTGGGTTAACGCTCATCAAAAGTACCATGTCTACATCGCAGATGATGTCTTCTAGTACACATACCGGGGTAGAAGGGTTGAGGGTAACTCCTGCCTTCATGCCTGCTGCATGAATCTGCTGGATGGTGCGGTGCAGATGGGTGCAGGCCTCGTAGTGCACGTTCATCATCATGGCACCGAGCTTGGCAGTCTGCTCAATGTAATTTTCCGGGTGCTGTATCATAAAGTGAACATCGAGGGGCTTGGTGCACACCTTGCTCACGGCTTCTATCACAGGGAAGCCGAACGAGATGTTGGGCACGAAGACACCATCCATCACATCGAGGTGGAGCCAGTCGGCCTCACTCTTGTTAATCATCTCTATATCACTCTTCAGGTCAATGAAGTTGGCTGAGAGCAATGAAGGGGATACCATTGTTTTCATCTTTCTTCTTCTTCTTTTAGTTAGGATAGCACACCTTTAGCTTCCCATTTTGCACCATGGTATGATAGGAGTAGGCTATCTGCTTGATGAAGTAGATGGTCTGAGCCGAAGGTCTCATTTTCTTTGGTGTAAATACTTGCTTCATAGGCGTGAATCTTTTTATTTGAATAATACTTCTTGTTATTTGTTTTTAGAACGGGCATGTCTTGAGGATGAGTTTTCCTCTTTCCGTAACCTGTTCTCTAAATAAATAACGGCGTATTGGGAAATTTATTACATTCAGGCGAAATATTTTTTCTTTTTCTTTCTCCCTATATATAATAAGGTATAGTGGAGAAAACGTGAGACGAAAGTGGAGAAAAAGGGGCGCTGGATGATAAAATAGTGTTAAATCTTAAAATTTCTCGACAAAAAGTTTGTAGTTTAAAAGAAAAACTGTACTTTTGCGGTAGAAATGAAGAACGAAGGAGAATCTTTTCGTTAAAAAGAAAGAAACGCCTCGTTTTTGGTAGTAACAAACAATTAAAAGAAAAAGCAATATGAATACATTCGTATCTACATCATGGTGGTGGCGTAACTCAAGATTCCAGAAGTCGTGAGTCGAGACGCTGTATGTGGATGTGAACAACATAATATACTAGGGGTCTGCCGTAACTTACGACAGGCCCCTTTTCTTTTACAACGAAAAATAAAAACAAAAAATATAGGAGATATTAATTATGGAAATGAAGGACATTTTGAACAGAATGTTGAACCATGAGGAACTTTCCCGTGAGGAAACCCGAGACATCATTGTAGGAATCACTAAGAGTGATTTTCCTGAGGAACAGATTACAGCCCTGCTCACCGGTTTGCAGATGAGAGGCGTAACGGTAGATGAACTGCTCGGTTTCCGTGACGGAATTCTTGCCACAGGCGTGCCAGCCATCCTGGATTGCGACCGCTACATTGACGTGGTGGGAACCGGTGGCGACCGCAAGAACACCTTTAACATTTCTACTACTTCCTGCTTCGTCATTGCGGGTGCGGGTTACAAGGTGGCAAAGCACGGCAACTATGCGGCTACTTCGGTGAGCGGTGCTAGCAACGTCATCAAGAACCACGGTGTCCAGTTTACCGATGATATAGACAAGCTGAACCGCAGCATCAACGAGGCAGGCATCGTTTATCTTCATGCCCAGCTCTTCGCCAAGGCAATGAAGTTTGTAGGTCCTATCCGCAAGGCTTTGCAGTTTCCTACCGTGTTCAACCTGTTAGGTCCTCTTGTTAATCCTAGTCAGCCTAAGTGCCAGTTGCTGGGTGTAGCCAATCTCGACCAGATGCGCCTTTACAATCAGGTTTACCAGAAACTAGGCATTGATTTCGGCATTGTTAACAGCATCGACGGATATGATGAAATTTCACTCACCGGCGACTTCAAGGTAACCACCAACAACTATGAGAAGATCTTCAAGCCTCAGGGTCTCGGTTTCGAGATAGCCAAACCGGAAGAGGTGCGAGGCGGAGCAACCGAGGAAGAGGCTAAGGACATCTTTGATGCAGTACTTGAAAACCGTGCCCTCCCAGCCCAGAAGAACATCGTTCTCGCCAATGCAGCCTTCGGCATCCAGGTAATGGAGAAGGGACAGAAGAGCATAGAGGAATGTGTGGAGATAGCAAGAGAGAGCATTGACTCGGGTAAGGCGCTCGCTACCTTCAAGAAATTCGTAGAGATCAACAGTTAAAGGTAAAAAGGGCTTTTAAAAGTAAAAAGGTAAAAGGGTAAAAAGGTAAAAAGAGCCTTAACCCCTTTGTTCCCCCCCCCTCCCCCCCCGTTCCCAGCGATTCCATCGCTGGTTCCCCAAGTCTTTATCTTAAATAAAAAAACGAAAAAAATGGCTGATATTTTAGAGGAAATTGTGGCTCATAAAAGAATAGAGATTGAGCAGCGTAAGCGCTTTATCCAGCCACGGCAGATGATAACCCTCACCGAGCAGAAAATGCAGGAAGATGGGGGAAAGGTGCCGGGCGGAAGCATGAAGGAGTCGCTGATGAACTCGGAAACGGGAATCATTGCTGAATTCAAGCGCAAATCGCCTTCTAAGGGCTGGATCAAACAGGAAGGTAAGCCGAGCATCATCCCGCTCGCCTACCAGCAGAACGGAGCCTCGGCGCTCAGCATCCTCACCGACATTGATTACTTCGGAGGATATGATGAGTATATTCAGGAGGCGCGCCATGTGGGCGTTACCCTACCTATCTTATATAAGAACTTCGTGGTAGAGGAATACCAGCTGCTGCAGGCGAGATACTGCGGAGCTTCTGCCGTGCTGCTCATTGCGGCCTGCCTGACCAAGGAGGAGTGTAAGCAACTCATGAACATGGCACACCAGCTGGGCATGGAGGTACTGCTCGAGATGCATAATGAGCGCGACTTCGAGTATGCTGAACTGGAACCGGATATGTACGGCATCAACAACCGAAATCTCGGAACCTTCTTTACTGATGTGGAGAACAGCTTCAGATTGGCAGAGAAACTTCCGAAGGATGTGTGCAGGGTGAGCGAGAGTGGCATCTCCAACCCGCAGACGGTTCTCCGGTTGAGAGAAGAAGGCGGCTTCAGAGGTTTCCTGATGGGCGAACAGTTCATGAAACAGGCTGACCCGGGCGTGGCGCTTCAAGAGTTTATTAAGCAGTTGAAACAATAAAGAAAATGTTAGTAAAGGTTTGTGGAATGCGTGAACCTGGTAATGTAAAGCAGGTTGCGCAACTCGGCGTTGATATGATGGGATTTATCTTTTATCCTAAGTCTCCACGGTATGCCAGTCATGTGCTGGCTCGCTCTGATGCTGACCGCAATGTGTGCCGAGTGGGAGTCTTCGTGAATGATTCCATTTCCAATATGTTGGATAAGATTCATTCATTCTCTCTGAATGCGGTGCAGATGCATGGAAGTGAGAGCAGGGAACTGTGTGAGCAGCTGCGTGCAGCAAAGGGGAATATGAAGATAATCAAAGCCATTAGTGTTTCCACTGCCGGGGACATTCTGAAATATAAGGAGTATGTAGGCGCTGTTGACTACTTCCTTTTCGACACCAAATGTAAGACAGTGGGCGGAAGTGGTCAGCAGTTTGACTGGCAGGTACTGGATGAATATGATGGCGATGTTCCATTCCTGTTGAGTGGCGGCATAGGTCCGGAAGATGCTTCCCGTATCCTGTCTTTCCATCATCCCCGATGCGTAGGAATCGACCTCAATTCCAGGTTTGAGATAGAACCGGGACTGAAGGATGTAGAGAAACTCAAGGAATTCCTTTTAAAGGTAAAAAAGTAAAAAGGTAAAAAAATAAAAAAGTAAAAAAATGAATAAGATAAATGCATTATTTGCAAACAATAAAGACCGCAAGCTTTTGAGCTTGTATTTCTGCGCCGGATGCCCAACTTTGGAAGGTACCGGTGATGTAATTAAGGCGATGGAGCGCAAGGGGATAGATATGATTGAGGTAGGAATCCCTTTCAGTGATCCGTTGGCTGATGGTCCTGTTATCCAGAGTGCCGGAACCGTGGCTCTGAAGAACGGAATGACGGTGAAGAAACTCTTCGCCCAGCTGAAGGAAATCAAGGATGAAGTGCAGCTTCCACTCGTGCTGATGGGTTATCTGAACCCAATCATGCACTACGGCATTGAGGCTTTCTTCAAGAGCTGCGTAGAGAGTGGAGTGAGCGGCACCATCATCCCAGACCTTCCCTTTGATGATTATCTGAAGGTGGTAAAACCCATAGCCGACAAGTATGACATCCGTGTCATCATGATGATTACGCCAGAAACCAGCGAGGAGCGCATCCGTTTCATCGATGAGCATACCGATGGATTCATCTACATGGTCAGTTCGGCAAGCATCACGGGCGCCCAGAGCAGTTTCGGCGATGCCAAGCTGGCTTATTTCAACCACATCAACAGCATGAATCTGCGCAATCCACGCATGATAGGTTTCGGCATCAGCAACAAGCAGACCCTTACCAGTGCGCAGGATAATGCGGCGGGAGCCATCATCGGCAGCAAGTTTGTAACCCTGCTCAATGAAACCGGTGATCCGGATAAGGCTTTAGATGGGCTTTTTGAGTGCCTCGAAAAGTAGTTGATAGTTAACAGCGGCTTCGCCGTATAGCAGGCTTGCTCTATAAACTATAAATAATAAATTATAAACTAAGTATTATGTATCAAGTTGACGAAAAAGGATTTTTTGGAAAATTCGGAGGAGCGTATGTTCCTGAGATATTATATAAATGTGTAACCGAGTTGCAGCAGGCTTACAAGCCAATCATTGAGAGCGAGGAGTTCAAGAAGGAATACCGTGCGCTGCTCAAAGATTATGTGGGCCGTCCTTCACCTCTTTATTATGCCAAGCGCATGAGCGAGAAGTACGGATGCCAGCTCTATCTGAAGCGCGAGGACCTGAACCATACCGGTGCACACAAAATTAACAACACCATCGGTCAGATTCTCATGGCCAAGAAGATGGGCAAGACCCGCATCATTGCCGAAACCGGAGCCGGACAGCACGGTGTGGCTACAGCTACGGTATGCGCCCTGATGAACATGAAGTGCGAAATTTTCATGGGTGCCACCGATGTGGAACGCCAGCATACCAACGTAGAGCGTATGAAGATGCTGGGAGCCAAGGTGAACCCTGTGCGCACCGGCAATATGACCTTGAGCGATGCCTGCTCTGAGGCCATACGTGACTGGTGCTGCCACCCACAGGATACCTTCTATATCGTAGGTTCTACCATGGGTCCGCACCCTTATCCAGACATTGTTGCCAAGATGCAGAGCGTAATCTCTGAAGAACTGAAATGGCAGCTTGAGGAGAAGAATGGCCGCGACTATCCTGATTACCTCATCGCCTGTGTGGGTGGCGGAAGCAACGCTGCCGGAACCATCTACCACTACATTGATGATGACCGCGTGAAGATTTACCTGGCTGAGGCTGCCGGTCACGGAATAGATACCGACTACACCGCTGCCACCATGCACTGCGGTACAGAAGGCATCATCCACGGTGCACGCACCCTTGTGATGCAGACCGAGGACGGACAGATAGAGGAAGCCTTTACCATCAGTGCCGGTCTCGACTATCCGGGCATCGGCCCTATGCACGCCGACCTTGCCACATCGGGCAGGAGTCATGTGCTCGCCATCAAGGACGATGAGGCTATCTACGCCGGTTACGAGCTCACCCGCATGGAGGGCATCATTCCGGCTATTGAGAGTGCGCACGCCGTGGCAGCCCTGAAGAAGATGAAGTTCAAGAAGGATGATGTGGTGGTGCTCACCGTATCAGGCCGTGGCGACAAGGATGTAGAAACCTATCTCGCGCACAAGGAAATGGCGGGAGAGTACGGAAACTTCTAATAGCAAAGATTTAATTTTTAAAATGGCAAAGTTTAGTTACAAGACAGTTACCCGCAAGATTCTCGCCGACCTCTATACGCCGGTAGGAGTCTACATGCGACTGAGAGATATTTATCCGCAGTCGGCTCTGATGGAGAGTTCCGACTATCATGGCTCCGAGAATTCGCGCTCCTTCATCGGTGTGCATCCGCTGGCAAGCATCGCCGTGAGTCATGGTGAGGTCATCAAGACCTATCCCGACGGAAGAGTAGAGAAAGAGCAGCTTCCGGCCTTCGGTGCCGGTCAGGGTGAGGAGTGCAAACTCGCCATCTCAAAGAGTATCAACGACTTCATCTCTTCCTTCCATGTAGAGGGCGAGAGCAAGGAGTTCTGCGGACTCTACGGATTCACCACCTTCAATGCGGTGAGATATTTTGAGAACATCCCTGTCAAGGATACCACCATGGAGAAGAATGATGCGCCCGACATCTATTACATCATGTATAAGGACATCATCGTCTTCGACCATTTCAACAACACCATGGAGTTCATTGCGCTCCAGGAAAGTGAAGATCCTCACTCTTCACTTCCAGAGCTCGATGAACTGCTCAAGGCGGTGAACAAGGCCAATGTGAAACCTTATGATTTCCACCCGGTGGACGAAACCACCTCTACGCTCACCGATGAGGAGCACAAGGCAAACATACGCCGATGCATACAGCACTGCCTGCGCGGAGATGTATTCCAGATTGTGGTGAGCCGCCGCTTCGTACAGAAATATGAGGGCGATGATTTCAAACTCTACCGTGCGTTACGCAGCATCAACCCTTCGCCTTACCTCTTCTATTTCGACTTCGGCGGTTTCCGCATCTTCGGTTCTTCGCCTGAAACCCATAACCGCATCGTGGGCAACAAGGCGTTCATTGACCCGATTGCCGGAACCACCCGACGCACAGGAGATATGGAGCAGGACCGCAAGGCTGCCGAATTCCTGCGCAACGACCCGAAGGAGAATGCCGAGCACGTGATGCTGGTAGACCTGGCGCGCAATGATCTGAGCCGCAACTGTCATGGGGTGAAAGTAGATTTCTACAAGGACATGCAGTTCTACAGTCATGTTATCCATCTCGTGAGCCGTGTGAGCGGAGTGTTGGATGAGTATGCCGACCACATCAAGGAGTTTATTGATACCTTCCCTGCCGGCACGCTGAGCGGTGCGCCTAAGGTGAGAGCGATGCAGATTATATCAGAGCTGGAGCCTCACAACCGCGGTGCCTATGGTGGCTGTATCGGTTTCATCGGTCTGAACGGCGACCTGAATCAGGCCATCGTGATACGTACCTTCATTAGCCGAAACGGCGAACTCTGGTTCCAGGCGGGTAGTGGAGTAGTGGCAAAGAGCAATGATGAGTATGAGCTAGAAGAGTGTAACAACAAGCTCGGTGCGCTGACCAAGGCGATTCACATTGCAGAGAAGCTCTAATTTAACATTTAACATTGACAAAAGATGAAAGTAGTAATCATTGATAATTACGATTCCTTTACCTATAATCTGGCCCATCTGGTAAAGGAGTTGGGAGCTGACGTTACGGTGTTCCGCAACGACCAGTTCCAGTTGCCGGAGCTGGAGCGCTTCGACAAGATCATTCTGAGTCCGGGTCCGGGCATTCCGTCGGAGGCGGGACTGCTGATGGATGTTATCCGCAAGTATGCAGGCCGCAAGCCGATGCTGGGCGTATGTCTGGGTCATCAGGCCATAGGCGAGGCGTTTGGAGCCAAGCTTACCAATCTTTCTGAGGTGTATCATGGAGTGGCAACCCCTTGCACCCAGTTTGGCAACGATGTTATTTTCGACGGGTTGGACAAGCGCATAGAGATTGGCAGATACCACTCTTGGGTGGTAGACCGCTCGGGATTCCCTGACTGCCTGGACGTTACGGCCGTAAGCGATGATGGTTGCATCATGGGTCTGAAGCATAAGAACTATGATATTCATGGTATACAGTTTCATCCGGAAAGCGTGCTGACGCCAGACGGCAAGAAGATGGTGAGAAACTGGTTGGAAAAAGCTTAATGACCTTAATGACCAATTACTTTAATGACCACCATGACCGCATGGTGGTTGTTGAGTTTTTTTTGTTTTATGATAAGAAAAAGCAAAGCCTGACGCTCTCTCGAGTGCCAGGCTTTTACAATTAACAATTTTAATTCTTGCTACAATCCTCTCACGAGTTTCACGAGTGGAATCTAACCTGAAAGAGTACCTTTCCCAATAAAGGAAAGGTCTCTAATAACCTTCTTAATCTTTAAAAATATTTACATATCCCAAGCCACAGCACTCGCACCGAGTACGGCAGCAGAACTACCATCAAGGGTAGAAACAAGGAATTTAGCCTTACCCTTGAAGGTGCGGAGCACGTGCTCATCATAAGCCTTCTGGATAGGTTTCATGATGAGGTCGCCAGCCTTGGTCAGACCACCGAAGAAGACGAAAGCCTCTGGTGAAGAGAAGGCTGCGAAATCAGCACAAGCCTCACCGAGCATCTTGCCGGTAAACTCGTATACACGCAGTGCCAGCTTGTCGCCCTTGCCTGCAGCAACGCTCACATCATAAGATGTAATATCCTCAGGGTTCATCTCGCGGAGCAATGAAGGCTCATCGCTCTTCTCGAGGAACTCGCGTGCTGTGCGAGCCACACCAGTGGCAGAGCAGTAAGCTTCGAGACATCCTGTACGGCCACATCCGCAGGTACGGCCCTCTTTGCCACGTACCATGGTAACGTGACCCAATTCGCCTGCGAATCCGTCGCAGCCGTAAACCATCTGTCCGTTGATGACGATACCAGAGCCAACGCCTGTACCGAGCGTAACGTCGATGAAGTTTTTCATGCCTCTTGCTACACCGTATGTCATCTCGCCGAGCGCAGCAGCGTTGGCATCATTGGTCATACCTACAGGCAAGCCGCCGAGGGCTTTGCTGAACAAGTCGGCCAATGGTACCACTCCGTCGTGTGCCCAAGGAAGATTTGGAGCGAATTCAATGGTTCCATTATAATAGTTTGCGTTTGGCGCACCGATACCCATTGCCTTAATCTTGTCAATCCCGCCTACCGTATCAATGATAGGCTGGAGAGCTTCTACGGCTGCCTTTACATAGTCTTCAACTTTTCCGTAACCGCCTGTCTTGATGGCAGTTGTTGCTTTGATCTCTCCGCGAGCATCTACGATGCCGAAAACTGAATTTGTACCGCCGAGGTCAAGGCCTATTACGTACGGTTTAAGTGTATTATCTGTCATGTTAATTATTTAAAATTAGTTAGAATTATTTTATTTCTCGGCAAAGATACTGAAAACTTTTGAATCTCGTTTATTTTTAAATATAAAAAATTTTAATTTTCTTTTTTTCTGCTAGACGATTTGCTGTCCGAAGTTTCTCTGTTGCCCTAAATCCTGTTTATATTCATGCAGAACATCCGCGTAATCCGTGTAATCCGTGCCCGAAAATATAAAAAACGGATATAAAATGAACTTTTAGGCGAAAAAATTGTGCTTTGTGCCCAAAATTTTGTAACTTTGCCGACTGTTAGAAATTGTAACGATACTAAGATGAATTTAGCATTTCCAATTGAGATAAACATCCTTGACTTCATATTCAAAGGAATTGTCATCGGTGTTCTTGCCTCAGCCCCTATGGGTCCGGTAGGCATCCTTTGCATCCAGCGTACACTCAACAAGGGTCGCTGGTATGGGTTTGTAACAGGTGTGGGTGCCGCATGCAGCGACATTGTATATGCTCTGTTTACAGGCTTGGGCATGAGTTTTGTGATGGATTTTGTGAGCAACTCCGAGAACAAGTTCTATCTTCAGATTTTCGGCAGTCTGATGCTCCTCGTATTCGGAATCTACTGCTTCAAGAGCGATCCGATGAAGAACATGCACAAGTCGAGCAACAAGCAGGGTACCCTGATGCACAATGGCATCACGGCGTTCCTCGTAACACTCTCCAATCCGCTCATCGTGTTCCTCTTCATGGCCACCTTCGCGCAGTTTGCTTTCGTCGTACCGGATATGCCGGTAGAAATGGGAGTAGGGTATCTCAGCATCGTCTTCGGAGCCCTGCTGTGGTGGTTCGGACTCACCTGGCTCGTCGACAAGATTAGGAATAAGTTTGATACCAACGGCATCGTCATTATCAATAAGGTAATAGGCAGCGTGGTCATCATCTTCTCCATCATCGCTCTCTTCGGCACGATTTTCAATCTGTATCATCTGCCGGAATTTTAAAAGTCCTTAAACAGGTTTTTAAACACCCCTTCAATCAGAAGAAGGCAAAGCATAAAGTTCAAAAGTTAACAGTTCAAAGTTTATGTTTGTAGCACAAGAATTAAGAAAGAAAAGTATCGCAGAATACTTATTATATATGTGGCAGATTGAGGACATCATCCGAGCTTACGGATGCTCGCTGCCTGTCATCAAAAAGAATTATGTAGACCGGTTCGACTTTACACCCGAGCAGCGCGAGGAAGAACTCGACTGGTTTGGCAACCTGATTCGCATGATGAACGAGGAGGGAAAGCGCGAGGGAGGACACCTTAATATTAATAAGGTGATACTGAAGGACGTCATTGATCTGCACGGCATGCTGCTGCAGAGCACCAAGTTTCCTATCTACAATGCCGAATATTACAAGGTGCTGCCTTTCATCGTAGAGCTGCGCCAGCGGGGCGACAAGGATCTCAACGAGATTGAAACCTGCCTCGATGCTCTCTATGGTGTGATGATGCTGCGCCTGCAGAAGAAGGAAATTACGCCCGAAACCGAAAGGGCCATCAAGGAGATAACCGTTTTCATAGGTCTGCTCAGCGATTATTACATCAAAGACCGAACCGAGGGACTCAAGTTTGATGATGACGACATGTAGGGATTAGTTATTAGTGATTACTTTTTAAGAATATACATTATTATATATTTACAACAGGATGAACGAAATAGAAAGAAGAAGAACATTTGCCATTATCTCTCACCCGGATGCTGGTAAGACAACATTGACCGAGAAGTTTCTGCTTTTCGGTGGACAGATTCAGGTGGCAGGTGCTGTAAAGAATAACAAGATTCGCAAAACTGCGACTTCTGACTGGATGGATATTGAGAAACAGCGTGGTATCTCGGTATCTACATCTGTAATGGAATTTGATTATCTCCCTGCCGGACAGGAGGGAGAACCTTATAAGGTGAATATCCTGGATACTCCAGGTCACCAGGACTTCTGCGAGGATACCTACCGCACACTTACAGCCGTAGATTCAGCCATCATCGTGGTTGACTCTGCCAAGGGTGTGGAGGCACAGACCCGTAAACTCATGGAGGTGTGCCGCATGAGAAATACCCCGGTAATCATCTTCATCAACAAGATGGACCGTGAGGGACGCGACCCGTTTGATGTGCTTGACGAGTTGGAAGAAGAGCTCAAAATCAAGGTTCGCCCGCTGAGTTGGCCTATCGGTCAGGGCGCCCGTTTCAAGGGTGTTTACAACATCTACGAGCATCAGCTGAACCTCTTTACCCCTAACAAACAGCGAGTTACCGAGAAGGTAGAGGTAGACATCCAAAGTTCAGAACTCGACGAGCGGGTTGGTGAACGTGAGGCTGCACAACTGCGTGAGGAACTGGAACTGGTAGATGGTGTTTACCCTAAGTTTGAGGAAGAAACCTACCGTTCGGCCGAAGTAGCACCTGTGTTCTTCGGTTCGGCACTGAACAATTTTGGTGTTCAGGAACTCCTCGACTGTTTTGTTCATATTGCTCCATCTCCTAGACCCACCCAGGCAGATGAGCGACTGGTGAAGCCTGAAGAACCTAAGTTCAGTGGTTTCATCTTCAAAATTACAGCCAATATTGATCCAAACCACCGCTCCTGCATCGCTTTCTGTAAGATATGCTCGGGCAAATTTGTGAGAAATCAGCCATATTACCACGTGCGCTTGGATAAGAACGTGCGTTTCTCTTCGCCTACCCAGTTCATGGCACAGCGCAAGAGTACCATTGACGAGGCTTATCCGGGTGACATTGTAGGTTTGCCAGACAACGGTATTTTCAAGATAGGAGATACGTTGACGGAGGGAGAGAAGATGCATTTTCGCGGTTTGCCAAGCTTCTCTCCACTCCTTTTCAAGTACATCGAGAATGATGACCCGATGAAGAGCAAGCAGTTCCAGAAGGGATTGGAGCAGCTCATGAACGAGGGTGTGGCGCAGCTCTTCGTCAACCAGTTCAACGGCCGCCGCATCGTGGGCACGGTTGGTCAGCTGCAGTTCGAGGTTATCCAGTACCGCCTGGAGAACGAGTACAACGCCAAGTGCCGCTGGGAGCCCGTGCATCTTCACAAGGCTTGCTGGATAGAGGCAGATGACGAGAAGGAACTCGAGAACTTCAAGAAGCGCAAGTACCAGTACATGGCCAAGGATATTGAGGGGCGCGATGTCTTTCTTGCCGATTCGGGCTACGTGTTGAGCATGGCGCAGCAGGATTTTGAACACATCAAGTTCCATTTCACATCGGAATTCTAAATCAATGTAAAAAAGATGGATGAAGAAATTCTAGATTACAACGGGCAGAAAGAGGGATGGGTCAGTAAGATGGTGGATTGGCAGAAAAAACATATTTCTGACCGCCAGATGACCCTTATCCTGGCTTTTATCATCGGCCTTCTGGCGTCGGTGGCAGGATATTTCCTGCACGGCATTGTGCACGAAATACAGTTGCTGCTCACTTCGGGATTTAACAAGGGCACCTATAACCTGCTCTTCCTGCTCTTCCCGATTGTGGGCATTTACCTCACCATGCTCTTTATTAAATATGTGGTCAGAGATAATATTTCCCACGGTATCACCCGTGTGCTTTACGCCATCTCTACCAAAAATTCCAAGCTCAAGGCCCACAACTGCTGGTCATCGGTGGTGGCATCAGGTATCACCATCGGTTTCGGTGGTTCCGTGGGAGCCGAGGCTCCTATTGTGCTCACGGGTTCGGCCATCGGCTCAAACCTGGGACAAATCTTCCGCATGGACAAGAAAACCATGATTCTGCTGGTGGGCTGTGGCGCCTCTGCAGCCATTGCTGGAATCTTTAAGGCGCCTATTGCCGGACTCGTGTTTACGCTTGAGGTGCTGATGGTAGACTTGAGCATGGCTTCCTTGCTGCCTATCCTTATCAGTTGTGTAACAGCTACTTGCTTTACCTACATCCTGATGGGCTCCAAGAGCCTTTTCGATTTTACGCTTACCAATCCGTGGGCGCTCGACCGCGTGCCTGCCTGCTTGTTATTGGGCATCTTTTGCGGTTTGGTGAGCCTTTATTTCATGCGCACCATGTCGGCATGCGAGGGCTTCTTTGCCAAGCTTTCGCCTTATCCATACGTAAAGCTGCTGTTTGGCGGACTGATTCTGAGTTCGCTCATCTTCCTCTTCCCTTCGCTCTATGGCGAAGGCTATACGGCAGTCAACGTGCTGCTGAAGGGACAGAATGTGGAAGACTGGGGGCAGGTGATGAGCCGTTCGCTCTTCTACGGGCACAACCAGCTGCTCATCCTCTATATCGCCTTGGTAACCTTTACCAAGGTTTTTGCCACCTCGGCCACCAATGGTAGTGGCGGATGCGGTGGTACCTTTGCTCCTTCGCTCATTATCGGAGGTTTTGCCGGTTTCCTCTTTGCGCGCCTTTGGAATGTGAATCAGGTAGGTGTCTATGTTCCTGAGCAGAACTTTACACTGATGGGGATGGCGGGCCTCATTACGGGCGTGATGCATGCACCGCTTACGGGCATCTTCCTCATCGCCGAACTCACGGGCGGCTACCAGCTCTTCATGCCGCTGATGATAGTGTGCATCTCTTCGCTGCTCACCATCAGCATCTTCGAGAGTCACAGCATCTACGCCCTGCGTCTGGCTAGAGAGGGCAAGCTGCTCACCCACCATATTGACAAGGCTGCGCTCACCCTGCTGGGCATGCAGGATATCATTGAGAAAGACTATCATCCAGTAGGTTCGGATCTGCCGATGAGCAAGCTGGTGAGTGAGATAAGTCGCAGTAACAACAACTTTCTGCCTGTTTTGGATCAGGCGGGTGTGCTGTTGGGAGTAATAGATATTACGAAGATTCGCCACATCATCTTCCGCACCGAACTGTATCAGCATTTCACCGTGCGTCAGCTGATGATGCAGCCTGCTGCCGTTCTTACCGAACATGACAGTATGGACGAGGTGATGCAGAAATTTGATAAAACCGATGCCGCCCAACTGCCAGTGGTTGATGTGGCAGGCGTACTTAAGGGTTACATCAGCCGTACTAGAATCTATTCCATGTACAGGCAGATTGTAGCGGATATGTCGGCAGAGTAGGAGTTTTAAGTGAAGAGTGAAGAACGATGAGTGAAGCATTCAACGGCTTTGCTGGTTTTATTTTAAAATATTACTGTTTTATGGAGAAGAAGGATTTGAGAATTGTTTTCATGGGAACACCGGAGTTTGCGGTAGAATCCCTCAAGTGCCTGGTAGAGGGCGGTTATAACGTGGTGGCTGTGGTTACCCAGCCTGATAAACCGGTGGGCAGACATCAGGATACGCTGCAACCTTCGCAGGTTAAGCAATATGCCGTAGAGCATGGTTTACCGGTGCTGCAGCCTGTAAAGATGAAGGACCCTGACTTTGTGGAGCAGTTGCGTTCTTATCAGGCTGACTTGCAGGTGGTAGTTGCTTTCCGCATGCTGCCAGAGGTGGTTTGGGCGATGCCGAAATATGGTACATTTAATGTACATGCAGCCCTCCTTCCGCAGTATCGCGGTGCGGCGCCTATCAACTGGGCAGTGATTAATGGCGAGAAGGAGACGGGTGTTACCACCTTCTTCCTCGACCACGATATTGATACCGGTCGCATCATCCTGCAGAAACGTTTTCCTATTCCGGAGACGGCAAATGTGGAGTATGTTTATGACGGGTTGATGCATCTTGGTGCTGAATTGGCGCTGGAAACCATTGATGCGCTCATCGCTGCCGATGGCAATATCGGTTCCATTCCTCAGAGCGAAATGATAGGACAGGGTGCCGAACTTAAGCCGGCTCCGAAAATCTTCAAGGATACTTGCCGCATCGACTTCCACAAGCCTGCCAAGCAGGTGTATGATTTCATCCGCGGTCTTTCTCCATACCCTGGTGCATGGACTGAAATTAAGAAGAAGGAGACAGTAGTATTCTTTGACGATCCTAAGGGCGATGATGATTACGTGAGGTTCCCTGAGCCTACTGCTCATCCATCCCATAAGCAGAGTACACAGAAAATTCAGGTACTTAAGATATTTTCTACCCGTCTTTCATGTATGAAGCGTGGTGATGCGCCTGTGGGATCGCTCCGCGTTGAGGGGAAGTCGTTACAAGTAGCCTGCCTTGACGAATGGCTCATTATTCAGGAGTTGCAGCTCAGTGGCAAGAAACGCATGGATGCTTCTGCTTTTCTCAATGGTATGAAGGACATAGCTTATTATGAGTGTTTGAAGAAAGATGTTAGTGACGATTTTTAAGATTCAAAAGATTTTTGATTTTTAGTTTTATAGTATTATGACTGTAGATGAAGACATCAAGCGTGCTGTAGAGTGCATGCGAAAGGGTGGAGTGATACTCTATCCTACAGATACCGTATGGGGCATAGGATGCGACGCCACCAACCCTGAAGCGGTAAAGAAAGTTTATGAAATAAAGAAACGTGACGATTCTAAGGCGCTTATCTGCCTGATTGATTCTGCTGACCGCATGGCGCGTTATTTCCGCAATGTGCCACAGGTGGCATGGGATTTCATCGATGCTGCCATGCCTGTAAAGCCTACTACGGTTATTCTTGATGATGCGAGTGGTGTGGCTAATAATCTGGTAGCAGAGGATGGAAGTCTGGCGATGCGTATAACCTATGAGCCTTTCTCCAAACAACTCTGTTACCGTTTTCAGAAGCCTATTGTAAGTACAAGTGCTAATGTGAGTGGTGAGCCTGCTGCACAGAATTATCGCGACATCTCCGAGGAAATCCTCAATGCTGTAGATTATGTTTGCTGGAGCCGTCGTCAGGAGCATAAACCTCATCAGCCTTCCAGCATCGTTAAGATTGCTAAGGATGGTGAAGTGAAAGTAATCAGATAAGTTTTCAATTCATCCTTATATGAAATGCCTGCTAGAGGGATATTTTCTTCCCTTAGCAGGCTTTTTTGTATGTTTTCAGTCTATAATATACTTAAAGAAGTACTATTGCAATTCGTTTATATGACAAAAAAGAATTTCCGCTCAATACGGATATATAACAAGAAACCCTGCAAGAAAGAATCTTGCAGGGTTTATCTTGGGTGGAAGGTGGGACTCGAACCCACGACATTCAGAACCACAATCTGACGCTCTAACCAACTGAACTACGTCCACCATATTGGTTATGTTTTGCTTTTTCAAAAATAGTTGGGTGGAAGGTGGGACTCGAACCCACGACATTCAGAACCACAATCTGACGCTCTAACCAACTGAACTACGTCCACCATATTCTTGTTAAGCGGGTGCAAAGGTACGAAAAAAAAATGGTTCTACCAAATTTTTTCGTACCTTTTTTCTTATTTTTTATTTTGCAGGGCTTGTTGGAACAACTGGAGCTGCCTTCTGGGCATCTGCACCAGCTGCAGGAACAGCCTTCTGAGCACCTGCTGCTGCATCCTTGCTAGCACCTGGCATAGCAGGAAGAGCGGTCTGCTCCTGAGTGGCTCCCTCCAAAACACTGCTTTCGCCAGCTGCCTGAGGGGCTACATAAGCACATGCCACGCTGATGACAACCAAGGCTGCAGCGAGGCCCCATGTTAATTTCTCAACAATGTCAGTGGTCTTGCGAACACCCATGATTGAGTTGGTTGAAGAGAAGTTACTTGCAAGTCCACCTCCCTTTGATTCCTGGATGAGCACGATGAAAATCATCAGGATAGCTACCAGGACGATTAATACTACTAATAATGTGTAAGCCATTTTTTAAAACTAGTTTTATTTATTTATTATTCTTCTTTATTTCTTCTTGCTGTTCAGCATCAGTTTCTCAAGGAATCTGAGCTGGTCAACATAATATCCGTTCTTGTCAGGATGCTGCTGATGCAGGCGGCTGATGATTTCGTAAGCCCTCTGATACTTGCCCTGCTTGATGTAGATGCGGGCGAGGGTTTCGGTGAATACACCGCTGTTTTCCTCTTCGCCATCCTTGCCGGAATCGGTCTGAAGTTCGGGAGTAAATTCTGGTTTGTAATCTTCGTCCTGCTGGATTTTAGGCAGTTTGAAACCGCCATCCTCCATAAAGTCGTCGATGAGACTCATGGTGCGCGAAGTATCTTCTGGCTCCTGCTGGTCTTCGGTCTCCATGAGATAAGCCACATAGTCTACAGCCGCGTCAGCAGGTGTAGGCTTACGTTTCTCCTTCTTCTCTTCTTCGTCTTCTTCCATAGGAATGGATCCCAGGAAGTGGTCGATGAGGTCACTAGTACGGTCCCCGTGTTTTTCTGCTCCTATTCCTCTTACGCCTTGCTGCTTGTTGGATTCAGCCTCTTCAGGGGCGTTTTTTATCTGATAGTGGGCTGCCTCTACCATCTCGAAGATAATCTTACGGTCGGTGATGTAGATGGCTGCACGGCGCAGTTCTTCGTCGAAACTCGGGTCGTGGAGCAGGTACAGATTCTTCAACATCAGCAGGCGTGCCGTCTGATAATACGGATATAAGGCCAAGAGGGCGCGCAAGTCGTAGAGCGTCTCTCGGTTCATTTCCTCCGGGTGTTGTATCAATCTGCTTAATTCCACGATATTTTTACTTTACTTTACTTTATTTTACTTTGAACTTTGAACATTGAATTTTGAACTTTATGATTAGTAAAGCCGTTGAATTCTTCACTCTTCACTTTTCGTTCTTCACTTACTTTACCAGTTAGCTACCGTAGCGTTGAATATCTGGTCTACCAGGTCTTTGATAATCTGGGTTACCAGTTCTTCCTGCACCGAGGCAAGGCTCTGAGTGGTGTCGTAGGTCTTGGCAGATGTAAACTGCTTTTCAAAGTCCTCGGCATGGTTCTTGGTGTTGGTGAAACGTACGTTTACGGTGATACTGAGCTCGGTCTGTGCTGAGTATCCCTCAGAACTAACCGACTTGTTGCGCTGAGAATATTGGGTGATTTCGCCCTCTATCTTCAGGTCTCCGTTGCGTGACACCTGTATGAGCTGGGTGTTGCTGGCAAACTTATCCTTGAGTTCGTTGTTGAACATCGGACCCATCGGACCCCACACATACGAACTTCTGATAGGGAAGTCGGCTATCTGTATGGTCTTGGTTTTGGTGTAGTCGATGCTGGCACCGTTGAACTTGTAGCTCACGGAGCATGCTGCCATGACCGCCACCATCAGTGTGACTCCTATTATATATAGGTACGCGCGTATATGCTTCATAACTTATATTTGTTAATCTTTCTGTACAGAGTTCTGTCGGAGATTCCCAGTTCTTCTGCCGCTTTCTTGCGGTTTCCGTTGTTTCTCTCCAATGCCTTTTCTATCATCTGCTTGCTAAGGTCGCTGAGGTTCAGATTCTCGTTTTCTTCCTTGATCTCCTCAATTTCAGCATCCTCGGCTTCGGGTTTGTAAGTGCCCCTAATGCCTCCTGTAGCTATTTCCTGACGGATGTGTTGTAGCTCGTCGAGATCGGTAATCGGAGGTACGGAAGTAACCGGAGAAACCGATGAAACCGGAGATACGGATGATACTGGAGCTACCTGGGTATTCGGCTGAACCGGAGAAACATATCCGCCTGTACCGCCCAACTGGCGTGTCTCATCGAGTTGCTTGCGCAGGCTGTTCATCTCACGTCTCAGGTCGCTCACGTTGCCCCTCAGTTCGTAGAGAATCTTGTATAGCAGTTCGCGCTCGCTGGCGTAGCTATGGTCGTCCTTGCCATCCTTCTGTATGGTGGCGAGCTGTGTAGACTCCTCATCTCTCGGAATAAACTGGGTGAGGGTCTGTGCATCGATTTCTCTTTCTCGGCTCAGCACTGACATCTGTTCGGTAATGTTCTTGAGCTGTCTCACATTTCCCGGCCACTTGTATTTCAGCATGATCTGCTTGGCCTCATCTGAGAGTGAAATCTTAGGCAGACTGTATTTTTCGGCCATCTGCATGGCGAAGAGGCGGAAGAGCAGGAGAATGTCGTCGCCACGCTCTCTCAATGCAGGCATCTGTATCGGGATGGTGTTGAGGCGGTAGTAGAGGTCCTCGCGAAAGCGGCCTTCGCTCACAGCCTTGCGCATGTTTACGTTGGTGGCTGCCACGATGCGGACATCCGTTTTCCTTATCTCAGTTCCACCCACGCGGATGTATTCTCCCGTCTCGAGCACGCGCAGCAGTCTTGCCTGCGTCTGTATCGGGAGTTCGCCCACCTCGTCGAGGAAGATGGTACCCTTGTTGGCAATACCGAAGTATCCTTCGCTTTCGCCTATGGCTCCAGTGAAGGAACCCTTCTCATGTCCGAAGAGTTCGCTGTCAATGGTTCCCTCCGGAATGCTTCCACAGTTGATGGCGAAATATTTCTCTCTGCGGCGTGGCGAATTGTCGTGAATCACCCTTGGAATGATTTCCTTACCCACACCGCTCTCGCCGATGATGAGCACGGAGAGATCGGTCGGCGCTACCTGTAGGGCTACGTCGAGCGCATGGTTCAATCCGTCGCTGTTACCGACGATATTGTAGCGTTGTTTTATCTTTTGTAGTTCGGAAGTATCCATTTAGCTGCCAAAATTACTCATTTTTTCTGAATTATCTGCATTTTTTTTAAATTTTAACGTTCGGGAGGTCTGATTACAGGGCAGATTTGCCTTTTTTGCGTCATCTGCCCTCCCGAATCTTTCTTTATTCCGCTTTTTCTCGGGAATAGGGAATCTTTCTCTTATCCCTTTTTCTTAGGGATGGAGAATCTTACCTTCTCGCTCTCGTCACGCTTCTCGTGGTAGAGTTTAGGCAGTGGATTCTCGTAGGCCTCATCATAGTCTTCGCGGTTGCAGAAGGCATCCAGCGCCAAGTAGATGGCATGGCGGAAGGAGATTGCATCGGCTTCGTTGCAGCCCGTGATGCTGTAGCTAGGAGTGGTGTTGGCGGCGGTGTGCACGAGTGGCAGACCGGCAGTAAAGAGTACGCCATCCTCGGTGTAGAGAGAATGGAACGGGGTAGTAGCCTGATCATGATACATGGCCATGATGCCGTCGAACTCTACGAAATGGCCGTTGCCGAAGAACTCGTCAGCAGGGTAAGGACCAAAAGCTTGTATTTTCTGCTCGGCAAGCTGGTCAATGGCTGGGATGATGATGCTGGCTTCCTCTGGTCCGCAGCTCTCCTCACCGTTGTTGCTAGGATTCAGGGCGAGCACGGCGATGCGCGGGTTGGTAATCATGAAGTCTCGCTTCAGTGATGTGTGCATCTGCTTCACCTTCTCGATGATGAGCTCCTGGGTGATAGCTGCCGGCACGTCCTTGAGCGGAGTCTTTCCGGTTACGGATGCGATGCGAAGGTCGCCGCCGCAGAGGATGGAAAGGCCCTTGGCACCTTCGCCCAGGCAAGTTTCAATGTATTCCTTGTGGCCCTTGAACTGGAAGCCCTCAAATTGTGCGTTCTGGTTGTTTACCGGTGCGGTAACGAGCACGTCGAAGAGCTCGTCGCGGTAGTCGGTCATGGCTCGGTCTAGTGCCTTGATGGCTGCCGTACCCGATTTCTGAGTAGGCATGCCCATGTCAACCTTTACCTCCTCGTCTACGGCTGGCAGGAGGTTGATTCTTCCATCTTCAGCATCTTCTGCTTTCTGGATGATGGAGAACTGGGCAGGCAGATTCATCGCCTTGCGGTAATAAGCTGCTACTTTAGGCGAACCGTAGATGATAGGGGTACAATACTCCAACATCTCTGGCTCACTGAATGCCTTAAAAATGAGTTCGTATCCGATACCGTTGGTATCTCCGTGAGTGATGGCCACTCTAATCTTTTTGCTGTCCATTTATCGTTTTATTTTATAGTAGAAATCGCAGCTTCTAGCTGCTTGATTAATATTTTCTTTTTCATTTCGGGCGCATAGACGAAGCCGATGATGATGATTTCATCCCCCGTTTTTCTCAGGCGGATGCGCCTCATCACGTAGGGGCCTCCCATGGCATCGTCCTTCATCTCCCAGAGTCCTTTTTCAGAAAGGACCGGGATTATCATGTACATGCTGTCGGTTTCGCCGGGCATGTTTGTGCGGAGCATGCTGTCAATCTGCTGCTTCTCTTGAGCAGGAAAAGCATCAGAATTGGCTTTCCCTCTTCGTTCTTCCCTCTTCACTTTCATGAGGATGAGGTTCTTCATGCCCGAACTGGCGTTGTTTGAAATCCAGATGAAGTTCTTCGCCTTCTTGCTGGCCTGCATTTCGGCAGGGATGATCATGCTGATGCCGAAGTTCTTCTTTACCAGCTGCTGCATCTCGCGGTTCTGCTTGCTCGGGTTGGTGGAGATGATGGAGGCGAGGTGCTCCAGTTCAGTCTCATCTACGAGCTGGCGCAGTTTCTCGGGGTTGAGTTTCTCTCTGAGTTGCTGCAGCGAGCGGGCAGAGATGCGGATGACGGTCTGCGGTGAGGCATTCTCGTTGCGGCTCAGCCTGACTGAGAATTCCGCTGCCGGGATGTTCACTACGATGCGAGTTCTTGCGAGCAGGTAGCTGCCGTGGATCTTGCCCTTCTTAACCTGGATGAGCCGGCAGAGCGGTTCGGGTTGGGGCAGGGCAGGCACCTCTTCCGTCAGTATCTTCGTAACGATGCTGTCGGTATCTCCCTCGAGCACCACCTCGTAAGGCTGTCCTGTGCTCTTGGGCTGTTTTCTGTTTTTTCCTCCTCCCAGGCTGCAACTTGCCAGAAAAAGGAACAAAAGACAGCCGGCAAGTAGGATCTTTAAAGATTCTCTAACCATTTTTCCCCCACCTTTCCTTACTTATTCATCTTCTCTTCATCCTCGTGCTCACGGATTTCTCCGATTTTCTTCGAGGTGCTGAGCAGACCGCAGGCGGCGTAGATGTCCTGGCCGCGGCTGGCACGGATGGTGGTGAAGACACCATGCTGGGTGAGGTAATCACGGAACTGCTCCATCTTCTCATCATCCACACCTTGCAGAGGAATGTCTGGAATTTGGTGGAAACGGATCAGGTTGAAGCGGCAGTCAAGTCCCTTCACCAGTTTGATGATGGCCTTGGCATGCTGCATACTGTCGTTTACGCCCTTAAAGACGATGTATTCGAAACTCAGGCGGCGTTGATGAGAGAAATCATAGTTCCTCAGCAGTTCTACTACCTGCTCAATGCCCATGCCCCTTTCGGCAGGCATCAGTTCTGCGCGCTCAGAAGGGATAGGGTCGTGCATGCTGATGGCCACATGGCAGTCGCTCTCTTCCAGGAACCGCTTCAGTTTGTTCTTCACGCCCACCGAACTTACCGTGATGCGCTTCGGGCTCCATGCCCAGCCGTAGTCGGCGGTGAGAATCTCTGTGGCGCGCAGCACATTGTCGAGATTATCCATCGGCTCGCCCTGACCCATGAACACGATGTTGGTAAGCTTGTCCACCTCCGGCAGCGAGTAAATCTGGTTCAGAATGTCGCCTGCAGGCAAGCTGCCCTCAAACCCCTGCTTGCCGGTCTGGCAGAACAGGCAGTTCATCTTGCATCCCACCTGCGAAGAAACGCACAGCGTGGCGCGGTCTTTGTCGGGGATGTAAACCGTCTCGACAAATTTGCCGCTCCGGGTAGGGAAGAGGTACTTGATGGTACCATCCACCGAATGTTGTGCATCGGAATATCCGAAGCATCCTATTTCGTATTCGGCAGCGAGTTTGGCACGGTTCGCCTTCGAGATGTTGGTCATCTCGTCAATGCTCTTCACATGCTGCTCATAGAGCCACTTCGCCATCTGCCCACCGGTGAAGGCGGGCATGCCTAAGTCCTTTGCCACCTGCTTCAATTCGGCAAGTGTAAGGCCCAAAAGATATTTTTTTTCATTATTCATACTGCAAAGATAGTGTTTTTTGCCGAAAAATTAGTATCTTTGCCACATATTTTAATATAATAAGATAAAATAAAGATAAAAAACACAGATTTAGCCCCCCGAAAAGGGCTGAAGTGAACAAAAATAACGTAAGAAAATGAGAGAAAAAATAGACCTTTTCTTGCCTTGCGAATACATCGACGATGCGCAGAATGCCTTGTCGGTGCTTCATGAGTACAAGACTGTACAGCATATCCACTTCCTGGTGAGTGCTGATTTTGCCGCTCATCATCAGGTGCCCGAAGGATGTACGTTTGTCATCACCGACCGCCTGGAAAGCAGTAACACCATTGTCAGCATCGCTGAAAATACAGATGCCGACTACGTAATGATCTGTACCCGCCACACCACCATAGGATGGGGAAACAACACGCTGGAGCGATTCCTCAGAGTGGCAGATGATACGGATGCCGTCATGGTTTACGCCGACCACTACAAGATGGTGGAAGGCAAAATGGAGAAACATCCGGTAATTGACTACCAGTCAGGTTCTTTGCGAGATGACTTCGACTTTGGAAGCCTCTGGTGCATCAAGGCACAGGCGCTGGCCGACTACATCGCCCAACCCGACCGCGAAGAGTATCAGTTTGCCGCCCTCTATGACCTCCGTCTCTATCTGAGCCGCGTGGGTGAAATCTTCCATCTCAACGAGTTCCTCTATTCAGAAGCCGAACTCGACACCCGTAAGAGCGGCGAGAAGCAGTTTGACTATGTAAACCCGCGCAACCGCGAGGTGCAGATTGAGATGGAAAAGGCATGCACCCAGCATCTGGGCAAGGTGGGCGCCCTGATAGACACCACCTTCTACCGCCAGCCCGACTTCGGTGAACAGGATTTTGAATACGAGGCATCTGTCATCATCCCCGTCTTCAACCGCGAAAAGACGGTGGCTGATGCCGTGAAGAGTGCGCTGGGACAGAAGGCCAACTTCAAGTTTAACGTCATCGTAGTGAACAACCATTCTACCGACCGCACCGGCGAAATACTGGATGAACTTAAAGCCGACAACCTGATACAGATTGTGCCGGAGAGAACCGACCTGGGAATAGGCGGATGCTGGAACGAAGCCATCAACAGCAGTTTCTGCGGAAAGTTTGCCGTACAGCTTGACAGCGATGACCTCTATTCTTCACCAAAGACACTCCAGAAGATAGTAGATGCCTTCTACAAGCAGAAGGCAGCCATGATTATCGGCTCATACCGCATGTGCGACTTCGACCTCAACACCCTGCCACCGGGACTGATAGACCACAAGGAGTGGACCGATGAAAACGGATGCAACAATGCGCTGCGTATCAACGGATTGGGTGCTCCGCGCGCCTTTTTCACTCCGCTGGTCAGACAGATCCAGTTTCCTAACACCTCGTATGGTGAGGATTATGCGCTCGGCTTGGCATTTTCGCGCCGTTACCGCATCGGCAGAATCTACGACGAACTCTACCTCTGCCGCCGCTGGGGAGGTAACAGCGATGCTGCCCTCAGCGTAGAGAAGGTGAACGCCAACAACCTGTATAAGGACCGCCTGCGCACCATGGAACTGAAGGCACGCCAGCACATGCTGCAGGGCAAGGCCGACATTATGGAGGACAGTAGCATCTCGCGTTTCTTCAACCGTCAGCTGGAGGTTTGGACCGATGCGCGCCATCGCTTCCGCGACCTCAAGCATGTAGAAACCCGCCAGTTCTCCGACCAGCTGAAACTGCAGTGGAACCCAGCCCGCATCGTAAGTACGGGCGCCAAGATAGATAAGAAAACCCTGGGCGAGCGCCCTTGTTTCCTTTGTGACAAGAACCGTCCTAAGGAACAGATGTCGAAGCAGATAGACGAGAAATTCCATCTTCTGGTGAATCCGTTCCCGATTCTGCCAGTCCACTTCACCATTCCGGCACGCAAGCATCAGCCTCAGCTCATCTACAAGAACTACGGCGAGATGCACCGCTTCATCAGTCTGCACAGCGACCTGATGGTGTTCTACAATGGTCCGAAGTGTGGTGCATCGGCTCCAGACCATCTTCATTTCCAGGCAGGAACCAACGGCATCCTTCCTCTTCAGACCAACTGGCAGCGTCTCTCCCGCAACCTGACCGACATCATCTCTCTCAATGATGAGGAGAAAATCTCAGTGGTTCGCGACTTCATCGTTCCCGCCTTCGTCATCATCTCGAAGAGTGCTGAGAGCGATGAGGCCCTCTTCCGCCGTCTCTACAAGGCAATGCCTCAGCGTGGCGATGAAACCGAACCGATGATGAACATCATCTCCTGGCGCAAGGGCGAGGAATTCATCAGCGTGGTCATTCCGAGAGAAAAGCACCGTCCGGAAGCCTATTTTGCCGAAGGCGACGCCCAGTTTGTAGTTTCGCCGGGAGCCCTGGACATGAGCGGACTCATCATCACCCCTCGTGAGGAAGATTTCCGCAAGCTGACCGAGGAGAAGGCACTCTCGCTGCTGCAGGAATGTGGCGTTTCGGAAGAAAAGATGAACGCCATCATCGCCAAACTGAAGGCATCTAAGGATGCTGAGGATGCAGCCGAAGCCTCTTCCACCTTATATAATAAAGGTAAGCAGCCCGACGTAACGGTGGGCATCGTGAGTGCGCAGAAGATTCATTTCTCGCTCAACAAACCTTATCTTGCCAAGGGCGAAAAGGTGCTGGGCGAACAGGTGGTAGAATTCTCTGAGGGCGGTGTGCTCTGGAACGGCAACCAGTACAGCCAGCTCACCTTCCATCCGCAGAGTGCCGACGCCTCGTTTTCGCTGAGCGACGTAACCATCGGTGTCAATTTCCACTGGGAGCGCAAGGAAACCCAAACCTTCCTGGGCACGCTCCGCTTTGTGGTAGAATCGGATAAGATTGTGGCAATCAATGAGTTGCCTGTAGAGAAATATCTGGAGAGCGTCATCAGCAGTGAGATGAGTGCCACTTCGAGTCTCGAACTCCTGAAGGCGCACGCCGTCATCTCCCGTTCATGGCTCCTGGCACAGATGAAGAAGCGCCGAGAGGTGGCTGAGAGCGGCAACAACTTCTTCTCCTTCACCAAGAAGGAAGATACGCTCATTCGCTGGTACGACCGCGAAGACCACACCCTCTTTGATGTATGTGCCGACGACCACTGCCAGCGCTACCAGGGTATCACCAAGGAAACATCGCCCCATGTAGCTGAAGCCATCCGCCAGACCAAGGGACAGATTCTGATGGACGGCGAAGAAATCTGCGATGCAAGATTCTCGAAATGCTGCGGCGGAATAACCGAGGAATTCCAGTATTGCTGGGAGGACACGCCGAAGACTTATCTCACGGCGGTTCGCGACATCGCCCTGGGCGTGGAACATACACTGCCTAATCTGACCAATGAGGAGGAGGCTGAGAAATGGATCCGCTTTAATCCGCCAGCTTTCTGCAACACGCAGGACAAGAAAATCCTGTCAGAAGTGCTCAACGACTATGATCAGGAAACCGTCAATTTCTACCGCTGGAAGGAAACGCTCAGCCAGGAGAAGTTGCAGCAGCTCATCGCCGACAAACTGAAGATGGACCTGGGTGCCATCCTTGACATGAAGGCCGTGGAGCGCGGAAAGAGTGGAAGAATCAGCAAACTCCAGATCATCGGAACAGAGAAGACCTTTACCATCGGTAAGGAACTCGAAATCCGCCGTACGCTGAGCGACAGTCATCTGCTGAGTTCAGCCTTCGTGGTGGATAAGTATGATAAGGATGAGCAGGGAGTGCCTCAGCGTTTCGAACTCATCGGAGCCGGTTGGGGGCACGGAGTAGGCCTCTGCCAGATTGGTGCTGCCGTGATGGGCGAGCAGGGTTATCATTATGATGCCATCCTGCTGCACTACTATCAGGGTGCTGAAATCAAGAAACTTTATAAATAGTGATGTAAAATGGTAACAAAGAAAAACAGTCGGAGTCCATGGGCATGGATTCCGACCCTCTATTTTGCCGAAGGACTCCCCAACGTCATCGTAACCGCCCTCTCTGTGGTGATGTACATGCAGTTGGGGCTGACCGATGCTGAGGTGGGTCTCTATACCGGATGGCTCGCCCTTCCCTGGGTCATCAAACCCTTGTGGAGTCCGTTCATAGATTTGCTGAAGACTAAGCGCTGGTGGGTGCTCACCATGCAGGCTCTCATCGGAGCTGCCCTTGCCGGCATCGCCTTCTCGCTGCCTACCGCCTTCTGGTTCCAGGCAACGATGTGCTTCTTCTTCCTCATCGCTTTCTGTAGTGCCACCCACGACATTTCGGCAGATGGTTTCTATATGATTGAGCTGGATGAGCACACGCAGACCAAGTTTGTGGGCTTGAGAAACACCTTCTACCGCCTCGCCATCATCTTTGTGAATGGTTTTCTGGTGATGCTGGCAGGTGTGCTTCAGGTTCTCTTCCGCAACCAGATTCGCTTCTCATGGGCGCTTATCTTTTACGGACTGGCAGGTATCTTCATCGGTTTGTGGCTCTACCACAGCCGCTTCATGCCTCGCCCGAAGGATGATGTGCAGACCGACAGAACGGTGGGTGAAGTGGCTCATGAACTGAAGAACATGTTCCGCACCTTCTTCGTGAAGTTCGGATTGGGTGAAACCGTCTGTGTGATGCTCTTTCTCTTACTCTACCGATTCCCTGAAGCGCTTCTGAACACCATGACCAAGACCTTCATCCTCCGTCCTAATTCGCAGGGTGGACTGGGCTTGTCACCTCAGGAATATGGCTTTGCCAACGGTACTGTGGGATTGATAGGTTTGCTGCTGGGTGGAATTCTTGGTGGTATTCTGGTGAGCAGGGATGGAATGAAGAAATGGCTCTGGCCTCTGGTTTGCGCCATCACCTTGCCTGATGTGGTTTACATCTATCTGAGTTACTCGCTCAACAGCAACCTCATCGTGGTTTCCAGCTGTCTTTTTGTCGAGCAGTTGGGTTATGGTCTGGGCTTCACGGTTCTTACCCTCTACATGCTGTTCTACAGTCAGGGAAAGTTCAAGACCTCCCATTATTCCATCTGTACGGGTATCTCCTATCTCGGATTGATGCTGCCGGGCATGGTTTCTGGATATCTGAAGGATATGGTAGGTTACCGCATGTTCTTCATCATCGTGATGGCATGTTGCGCCATCACCTTCCTGGTTACTGCTTTCCTGAAGATTGATCCTAATTTCGGAAAGAAAGAGGAGAAGGAAGAGGATGAAGCGGAATTGGACGCGATAGAATAAATGATTATGTTAACGTAAAAACGAGGATGTGCGAACATCCTCGTTTTTATCTTTATTCCCCGATAATCGTTGCGATGAGGTGTCGGCTTCCGCCTCCCTCTCTGAATTCGCAGAGGTAGATCCCCTGCCATGTGCCAAGGTTCAGTCTGCCATTGGTAATAGGAATGGTGAGCGATACACCCACCATGCTCGATTTGGCATGGGCCGACATATCCGTCGGTCCTTCATCCTGGTGCAGGTATCTTGGGTCGCCATCCGGAACCAGTCTTTCGAAGATACCCTTCAAGTCATGTCTCACATCTGGGTCGAAGTTCTCGTTCAGCGACAATCCGCAACTGGTATGTCTTACGAAGAGATTCAGAATCCCTGTCTTAGGCAGCGCTGGCAGGTTCCTCATCACCTCGTTGGTTACGAGGTGAAAGCCGCGAGGAAGCGGACGCAATGAAAATTCTACTTGCTGTATCATATCATTCTTTGTTTTTATATTCTTATACTTCTATCTTTATACTTTATAATTCCTTCTTCAGCCATTCACCGAAGAACTTATCGTATAGTTCGTAAGTTCCATCCGTCTCCGTAACAAAATCTTTCTCCAATAATCCCTTGATACCACCTTGTACAAAACTGGCGGAAGGAAGATTGTGCTTCTTGATGAATGCCGATGACATGATGTTTTGAGCCTTGCCAGCGTTGCAGATGGCTAAGAGAAGTTCCTTTTGCTTGGCTGGCAACTGGAAAAGGAGGGCTTCATAGGCAAAAGCACTTTCGTCTATAATCGAGTTGAGCGCCAGTTCCATCATCTTATCATCAGCCAGTTCCCTCGTCTTGTCATCAGCCTTTTCCATCATCTTGTCATCAGCCTTTTCCGTGAGCGAGAAAATCTTATTGAGCATCCTTTGCAGATACCAGGTGATGCCGTCAAAACGGTCGTATATTCGATAAATGGTTTCTCGTTTGATATGCTTCTGTCTTTCCTCGAAAAGACGAGTAGCGAAGTCGGCATACACCTCTCGATCAATAGCTTTCAGTGTTTTTATGGAGGTGCTCTGGTAGAAAGGACGGGCATGGCTCAAGAATATTTCCGACATCATATTGCGCTGAGATCCGGCAAAGATGAAACTGGCATTATGGCAGTGCTGGATGTAGGTGCGCAGTATGGCTTCCACATTAGCTTCTCTATAGCTGCTGATGGTTTGGAATTCATCAATGGCCACGATGCAAGGCTTATCTGCGCTCTCTAGATAAAGGAAAATTTCATCGAGCGTTGTGGTTGGACTGGTGATTTCTCCCAAATCTACTCCCCACGAAGGTACACCATTCATATCGAAGCTGATGGATGAACGGAGTGAGTGGAGGCAGTTAAGAAAATGTTCCACTACTTTGGTGCCTTTAGGTTTCAGACTTTGCAGAATACTTCTGCCTAGTTCCTGAATGAAGTCGGCTAGGGTTTTTGTGGCATAAATATCTACAAGAAATGTATAGTATTTATCCTTGATGCCTTCCTGGGCATAGACGTGCTGCACCAACCCTGTCTTGCCGATTCTTCTAGGTGCAATCAGGGTGATATTATTGCCATTCTTGATTTCTCTTATCAAGTCGATGGTTTCCTTTTCTCTATCACAGAAGTAAGCGTCGGATATGTATCCTCGCAGAATAAACGGATTCTCTATCATTGTATATTATCTTCTTTATTGTCTTTGAATAGTCTTATATCTTTCTGATAATCATGGTGCAAAGATAATTATAATTTTATTATTATAATACTATTATAATGCAAATATAGGAAAGTTTAACCATTTAAGGGAATCTCCTTCAATCAAGTCGAGTATATCTCTTCTAATCAAGTCGGGTATTTTCTTGCTATTTGCTTCCCCGAAAATCTTCTTCTTTAGAAGAAGGAAAAAAACAAGAAAAATAATCCCGAAAAAATTTGGTGGTTTTAGAATAATGATGTACTTTTGCACCCGAAATCAAGCATTAAGAGTTGCCCAGTTGCGGCACACCAACCGAGTTTCGCATAGAGATAACCACGGTGGTAAAAGAATGTGTAAGTGTTTAACAACTTAAAATAATTATCTTTATGAATCCAAATTCAGATTTAAAGAACAATGAGAATGTAATGGCAGCTAATGCCGAGTCTTCAACAATTAAGGCAGTTAATGCCGAGTCATCAACTGTTGATGCAGGTTATGCCGAGTCAAGAATTTCAGAGTATGCTGCCCGCTTTGCTGCATACAGCGATGAGCGCTTGAAGCAGACCATAGATCACGAGCGCAAGGTTCGTGGTTGGGGCAGCGAGCGCAGCTACTTCCTCGCTGCCCTGCGAGGAGAGTGCGAGAAACGAGGCATTGATTACTACTAATCAAGCCCCATCTGTGTGAATCTGTGAATTGAAAATCGGCGGACGAAGGGAAAGCCAAATCTGTGGGAGCTTATGACTTGAATTCCTCGATGAAGGGTTGCAGGTTTCCACCTCTTGGCTCCAGCCCTGAATAAGGTAGCGTATGGCACATAGATGCCTCCGAATCTCACAGGCATCGGATAAATACCAAAAGAACAAATTGTGTCGCAACTTGCGACCCAATTGACATGGTCGCATATAATAGAGGTTCTTCCGGTAAAAGATCCTTTAGCTGTAGAGTTCTATCTGACAATGTCGTCTTCTGGTAGATGGGGAACAAATCGAACTTCTCCAACTCGACAAGGCGGGAATCAAGGTCGCCCAATACATGACGGAACTTCCTTCTCGTAAAGTCTTGATGGAGCAAATCAGAAAGTCGCTGAAAATTGCCAAGGAATTGGGTGCTGAGGATGAATAGCAAGACAGAATTTTTTCCAATCACCGATTGGAAAATCTTCCTTGATATTTGGAAGTCTCGATTATTTTTCGTACCTTTGCCATCGAATAGGGTGTCGGTGCCTTCGGCTTCGTTCCCTTGTAACATAAGTTGAACAAATAAAATAGAAAAATAAGAAACAGAAAGAATAAACTTTAGATATATAACATATTAATATACAAAGCGTTTACGATATTCGGAATACTCTCGAAATTTGGCGATTAAAAGATGTAAAACCGAGATTAAGTGAACGCCTGCGCTATAGCGTGGGCGGAACTTATCGGTTTTACGGGCCACGCCAAATGCCTGAGAGTATGATAAGTGAAGCTCACGCTTCTTTTGTATCATGCTCTCAGGTATTTTTTGCTTGTGGCTCGTACTTCCAGAATAAAGTTCAACGCTCATAGTTTTCTATAGCGGCAGCGTATGGTTCTATTGTCTGTGTTTGACTTTTCCATTCTCTGTCACTATTCCTATATGTGTACTTGCAACTGAATGTTGTAAGTATGGCTAGTATTGGATTTTTTATTCAGTGCAGAATGGAAGATTTACAAGAGATAAAAGGTTTCTTGGGAATTGATGGAAAGATACTTTTGAAGCAAGGTGATGCTATCGAGTGTTTATGTCAGTTGCCAACAGATTCTGTGGATTTAATAATAACGGATCCACCCTATAATTTGGGCTTATTCATGAAAAAGCGTGGTACAAATATGAATAAGCTTCGAGATGGTCATTTTGCTGCATCAGGTTGGGATGACCTAGACTTTGTGGAATGGACTCAGCAAATGGACATGCTTTTTCATGAATGCAATCGTGTCTTGAAAAAGCGTGGCTCGTTGATTGTCTTTATGTCTATCATTAAAGTCGAGACTATCATAAACTTAGCTCAGAAACATGGCTTTTATTATAAAACAGTAGGTGTTTGGCATAAGACGAATCCTTTGCCAAGAAATATGAACTTGCAGTTTATAAATTCAACTGAACCTTGGGTTTATATGGTCAATGATGCAACAACAGGTACATTTAATAACGAAGGTAAAGCTATTCATGATTTCGTAGAAACAAGTACGATAAGTACGAAAGAAAGAAAAATGGGTAAGCATCCTACTCAAAAACCATTGGCGTTAATAGAACATTTCGTGAATATACTTTCTAATAGAGGTGACGTTGTTCTTGATCCTTTTATGGGTAGTGGTACAACAGGTGTTGCGTCTGCCAAACTTAATAGGAATTTTATAGGAATAGAGTTGAATGAAGAATACTTTAATTTATCTTTAAAACGAATAAAGGAAGTCTTATGATAATAGGTGATCTGTTTGCTGGCGTTGGTGGTATGTCAGAAGGTTTTAGAATGGCAGGGTTTGATGTTGCTTTTGCTATTGAGTATGATAAAGATATAGCTGCTTCTTATAAGAAAAATAATACCGATACGGATGTGATAGCAGATGATATATGTAATGTTGATGTTGTTCTGTTACATCAAAAGCATCCTCATATAGATGTGATTATTGGTGGTCCACCATGTCAGGGCTTCTCTCAAAAGGGTAAGCGGTTAAGTTTAGATGATCCACGAAATTTCTTATTTAAACAATTCGTGAAATTTGTGGCTGAGTTCAAACCGAAGTACTTTGTTTTAGAGAATGTGCCTAATATTATTACGACATCAAATGGGTATTTTAAAGACCAAATAATAAAGTCTTTTGAGGAACTTGGTTATGTTGTAACTTGTGGTGTACTGTGTGCAAAAGATTATGGGGTTCCACAAGATAGAAGGCGAGCAATCTTCTTGGGCGAGTTGAATAAGCTAGAGGTGAAATTACCTGAACCTCTTGATATTCAGACTACGGTTAAGGATGCCATTTACGATTTACCTTTCATTGCATCGGGAGAAGGTGTTGATGAGCGTGATTATGATAAACCTGCAATATCTTCTTATCAAAAGAAACTTCGTGCAGGTGCGCAAGTCCTTTATAATCATGTGGCAACCAAGCATTCGAAGTCTGCTTTAGACAGATTGAAAATGATTCCTAAAGGAAAAGGAAAGGAAGTCTTGCCAAAGGAATTGCTGACTAAGTCTATTTATAGTGGTACTTGGTGCAGATTATTGGAAAATGGGATTGCTCCAACAATAACCACGAGGTTTGATACGCCTTCCTCTGGCAGGTTTACTCATCCTGTATTAGATAGGTGTCTTACTATTAGAGAAGCAGCGAGAATACAATCTTTTCCTGATACTTTCCGATTCTATGGTAATAGAACCTGTCAAATGAAGCAAGTAGGAAATGCTGTGCCTCCTTTATTGGCAAAGGCTATAGCTGAAGTTATTATAAACAACGAAAAATAGAACAATTATGGCAGATGTTTTTCCTTCATCATTGATTTATAGAGAAAATCCTAATCTCAGATTGGGAATCAAATCTTCCTTGAATTCTTTCAAGCAACTTTTGGCTTCTTTGTATATCATTTATAAGTCATGTGCAAATCCTTCTAAAGTCCTTTTTTCTGAAGAAGTGAATGTTGGGGATAATATTGCAATTTGTTTGAGTAAGAAATTGTTGGTGCGCATTAATGAGCAGTTTCCACAATTGCCTAATTTGCAAGATAGAATAAATCAATCTCCATTATTTAAGTCTCAGTGTGAGGCATTACAGGTGGGATTGGAATTGTTTTTACATTTGGGAAAAATAGATTTTGTAGAGAATGGAAAACAAGAACGAACAGGTGCGAATCGTTACAATAAGTTGATTGCTTTTTCTGACAAAATGCTAGTCCTTGATGCTTATTTATCTATGCAGGCTGAATATACAGACTCATTGCTGAATAATTGGTTGAATGGTGAAGAGTGTGGTGATAAGTTCGAAGATGGATTGAAATCAATTCTTTCTACGTTTATTATTGATTGCTGCTATAAGATCAAAAAGCCTGATGGAGCAGAAGTTGTTTTTAATCTGGAGAATATTTGCAAGGTTTTAGAGAATGGCGATAGTGCGTTGTTTAAAAGTGGTGAGACTGTTGGACCGTTGAGGGTACTGAATTCTTATATTGGCGAGAATATGTTGCCTGATATTGTGAAAGGTAAAGGAGTTTATAGTGCTGATAATCTGGAGAATTTGAAATGGAAGGCTCCTATGTTTTCTACATCTTTGGATTTGCTAGTAAGACAATTGCCTGGACAAGTTGATAATCAAAAGCCACCGGTCACTCAAAGTGAAATCAACCAAACTTATCGTCCTTATATCACGGCCATTAAGTCGAAGCCTTTCCTTCTTTTGGCAGGTATTTCTGGTACTGGAAAAAGTAGAATCGTTCGTGAATTGGCTCGTGCTTGTTGGGATGTTGATTCTCCTGAATATAAGGATCATAAGCCAAAGAACTTTGAGATGATACAGGTGAAGCCTAATTGGCACGACTCTTCTGAACTTATTGGGTATGTAAGCAGACTTGGAGATGAACCAACGTTTATTGCTGGTGACTTTTTGAAGTTTGTAGTGCGAGCATGGGAGAATGAAAGTACCCCATATTTCTTATGTTTAGATGAAATGAACCTGGCTCCTGTTGAACAGTATTTTGCAGAATATCTGAGTGTTGTGGAATCTCGAAAGCGCAATGAAACAGGTAAGGTTGTGACAGACCCAATTCTCAAGCCTGAATTTGAAAAAGAAAGGAATGGTGAACATGCAGAATTCGTTCCTAAGGCTTGGTATAAAAAACTGATAGATGAACTTTTGGTAGATTGTTCTGATGGTCAAAAGGATATTTTAAAACAGCAGTTCATAGATAAAGGTATTACAATCCCCCAGAACCTCATTATCGTGGGAACCGTCAATATGGACGAAACAACCTTTTCTTTCTCCCGAAAAGTACTCGACAGAGCCATGACCATCGAAATGAATGAGGTGGATTTATATGGTGGATTAACTTCCCGACACGAACAGATAGGAAAACTCAACTTTGAAGACTTGGTAGGAGATAAGGTGGAGGGTGTTGACGTGTATAAGGAAAACCAGGAGGTTTGCAACCAGGCGATACAGTACTTACAGGAAATCAATGCAGTATTGGAAGGTACACCTTTTAAGATAGCTTATCGAACCCGTAACGAGTTCCTGCTCTATGTGGTCAATAATTTGCCTTATCGTAAAAATAGCCAAGGTTTGGAAATGACGCAAAATGAAGTCGTGGCCCGTGCTTTGGATGAAATTACTTCTATGAAAATCCTATCTAGAATAGAAGGCGATGAGGAGAAGGTAAAGGCGGAGTTGCTTGCTTCTTTAAAGGAAGTTGTTTCGAAGATGTTGCCGGAAAACATGAGAGATAGTTCTGTTTCTCTGGCTAAATTGGATGAAATGGAAAAGAAACTTAGTTCTGGTTATACTAGTTTTTGGAGTTAACGGTAATGGAACTTTTAAGAATCAAGCATCACGACTTTGTGATGACCATAGAATGCACCAAGTTTGATGCTATTTGGGATAAAGCGAAGAGGAATGTGGGGGAAGACAAACTTTCCTCCACATATTCCTGGTCGGATGGTGTTGAACTGGTGGAGCGGTATTTGAATGACCAATCCACTTCTAAGGTTATATTAAAAGATTCTTCTGCTCCTGCCATATTCTTTGATAATGCAGACTATCCGATATGGGTGGAGTTTGAGGAAAAGAATGATGCCAAGATTGTAGATGCACATTTTGGTTCCATCTTGCAGAATGATAACGACAGGTTCAGTTTCCGTCATGGTATGTTGGCTGGCTTTCTGAATTTCGGCAATGAGATAGGACGTTCTGAAATCTGTTTTGATTATATTGTCAAGAGAAAGAAATCAGATGGTGTATCTTCTGAGCTCATCAAAAGAAAGTTTTCATTCTCCTTCGAGGTGTTGAGTACCAAACTGGATTATCATTCTCATTGGAAGAAAATTGTAGAGGATATTGAGCAAGAGTATCGGATGCTCTCGCTTGATTTTCTAAAACGGACCTATCATAGCTTTGCTCCTGATAAACAGGGAGAAACGCCAGAGATTATATGGTGGAGTATCTTTGCTTGTGAACAAAAGAAGTTCTTGGAGGCTTGTCGGCACATTATCGACCGACCACGTCATCGCTTGCATGGCAGGGAAACTTATCTGCGGGCTGATAAGTTGCGGCGGATTCCTATGTCTCTTGAAAATGAAATAGCTGAGCATCGCAAAGAACCCGCTCATCTTTATCGTATCACCGAAAAAATAGAGTCGAATGATACCCAGGAAAATCGATTTCTGAAATTTGCTTTATCGCAGATTACGAGTAAGTATGAACTCTTAAAAACTCGTATAGAGCAGGTTAAGGAGGTCTCTGATGCTACTAAGCAAGAACTTCAGGCAACTTATGTTTCCCTGAATCGGTTAAGGAAAAATTCTTTCTTCCGAACCGTTGGGCGTTTCAAGGGGTTGAACCAGGAAAGTATGGTTCTTCAGAAAGCTACGGGATATAGTCAGGTTTATCGTACTTGGAATTTGCTCCGTAAGGCTTACTCTCTAAATGAAGGCATCTATCGGTTGCAATCCAAGGACATCGCCACGCTTTATGAAATATGGTGTTTCATAGAGGTGAGCCACATAGTAAAGAAGGAGTTGAATCTGGATCAGGATGATGTGGAACATCGCAATCGAATGGAACTGAATGGTCTGTTTACCTGGGAGTTGGGTAAGGGAGAGCATTCTCGTATTCTCTTTAGAAAAGATGGGGTAGAACTTGCCGAATTGGTATATAATCCGAAAAGTACGGAGCAGACCAACGATAGTATTGGAATGCAGAATCTGATAGTACCAACAGTACCTCAGAAGCCGGATATTGTCTTGCAGCTTACCAAGAATGATCTGCAGAAAGATATGAAGATGACTTATCTCTTCGATGCGAAATATCGGATAGCCAGCAAGAATGCGAGTGGAGTAGATGTGCCGCCGGATGATGCCATCAATCAGATGCATCGTTATCGTGATGCCATTTATTATCGAGATTATGTTGAGGCTCCGTTAAAGAAGGAAGTGATTGGTGGATACATTCTTTTTCCTGGTGATGGTGAACCGGCTGATGTGGAGGTTTCAAAGTTCTATCAGACTATTAAGGAGGTGAACATAGGTGCTTTTCCGCTTCGTCCGAACGATAACGAAAACAGAAAGTTGCTTGAAGGTTTTATCCGGGAACTGATAGAAACGAAGGCGAAGGATACTGTGCAACATGTGATTCCGCAGAAGGGTACTGTAATGGAAGTGGATAATCGGGTGTTGGTTGGTGTGGTTCGTCCGAGTCATCGGCGTGGGTACGAAAAGAGTTTCTTGAATCAATCTGCCACCTTATATTATACGGGTGCCAAGTTCCCGTCAACCATAGCATTGCAGGATCTTCATTATTTCTTGCCATATATTAAGGGTAAGGGGATTCGTGATGTGTATGAGATTGTAAGAATGAGAACCATTACGGGTAAAGAGGCAAAGCAGGATGAAGGGGCTGATGCAACAGATGATTTGCGTTTGGCCTTTGAACTTCGTTTTTCTCGCCAGTTGTATAAGGAATATCGTATGATTGATGTCTTGCAAATGAAAGACCTGACGTTTCTGGATACGACATTTAGCGATATTGATGGTTATGTTTCATCGCGTATATAGAAAAAGTTTTTCTATTTTATTGTCACATCTGCCACGCAGATTGTAAGTAATTGATACACAGAAAGAAATGGGTGGCAATAAGACGTATTCTTATTGTCACCTATTGCCACCTATTGCCACGGATTTCTAGAAGACGCAAGGCAATGCAGATAGCTGCTGCATGATGGTCTTTGCCATGCGGGAGTGGCCGGCATCGTTTGGATGAAGACGGTCGGTATCCGGTTTGTTAAACATCTGCGCACCAGCATCGTAAAGAGGGAAGAGACCGGAAAGGGAGTTGAGGTCGATGACCGGAACTGCCCAGACATTGCCTGTTTCCTTGATAGCTTTCACGTATTCATCGAAGAAGATGCCACGCGCATTCTCGTACATCTCATCTGGCTGGATGTTCTTGTCACCACTGGCAAAGAGAGCACGATGCACAGGAGTCATCACCACGATTTGCTTGGTAGGATACATCTGCTTCAGCTTCGACATGGCGATGTTGATGCGGCCTTTCAATGTATTCTTGTCCATACAGAAGTGGCGGTGGCGGCGCTGTACCATTTCGCTTGGCTTGTGGCGGGCTACTCTCACACTGTCGAAAGTCTCCGTGTACCATTCGCCGATAGGCACACCATTGTTATAATCATTGGTACCCATAAAGATGAGGATGGCATCAAAATCATCGCCATGTTCCTTCTGCAGTTGGTCTGCCTGACGGGGAATATCGTTCCACTGCCTGCCGCTCACACCATAAACGTAAGGGGTGATGCCGAGCCAATCCTGCAGGAATCCCCAGTATTTTACTTTTGATGCTTTGATTCTTGGGTCTGTGATGGAGTCGCCGAAGTAAGCCACTTTCTTTCCCTTCCAGGGATGCTGAAGGTTCTTGAATGCCTTTTCTTTTTCGGCGATTTCTTTCTTGCTCATCGCCTTCTGGGCGAAGGCGGGTAGGGTTGGCATTGCCAAAGTCAAGGTGAGTGCCAGGGTAATCATTGTTTGTTTCTTCATTGCTAGTTTGTTTTTAATTCTTTTTCTGAGTGCAAAGGTACGGCAAAAATCTCAAACGGCGCAACATTTATTGTTCAAATATCAGTCTTTTTCTGTTTTTTTTTGTAATTTTGCAGCCGCTAATAGAAATGAGTATTTATAATAGGTATATTATTAAGGATGACAGTCAGTTTGAGTAATTTAAGTGATTTGGCGCGCAAGCGAGTGGCGGTTGCGGCTTATTATTTTGTTCCGGGAGTCGTGTTTGCCAGTTGGGCAAGCCGTATTCCGGATGTAAAACAGATGTTGCATCTGAGCAACGGTCAGTTGGGAACGGTGCTTTTCGCCATTCCTATCGGCCAACTTCTGATGATGGCTTTCTCGGGTATCCTGGTGAGTAGATTTGGCAGCAAGAAGATGCTGGTTCTCTCTGAGGTGCTCTATGTTCTGGTTCTTTTCTGCATCGGTAGCAGTACTACGGTTTTTCATCTGATTTTGAGTCTTATTGCTTTCGGAATGATGGCGAATCTGATGAACATTGCCACCAATACGCAGGCATGTCTGGTAGAGAAGATGTATGGGCGCAACATCATGTCGTCGTTTCATGGTCTGTGGAGTCTGGGTGGATTCTCCGGTGGTATCATCGGTGCCATCTTTGCCAACACTTTGCTCCCGATAGATGTCCACTTTGGAACTATCCTGGCTCTGAGTATTCTCATCGTTGCTGTCGGTTTCCGCTTTCTGATTAATGATGCCATGGCGAAAGCAGAAGAGGAGGATGTTCCGAAGTTCTCTTTCAAGACCATCGACCCGATTCTGTTCCTTTTGGGACTGATGGGATTTGCAGGCATGTTCTGTGAAGGTACCGTTTACGATTGGAGTAGCGTATATTTTTCATCAGTAGTAAAACCCGATGAGGCTTTTATCCGTGCGGGCTATGTGGCTGGTATGGGTGCGATGACGTTGGGTAGATTCATGGCTGATGGGTTTGTTACGAAATACGGCCCAGCCAGAGTATTGAAGGTTTGTGGTGGTTTGATATTGGGCGGTTTGTGGCTGGCTGCTGCCTTGCCTTATCTCATTCCTGCCACCTTGGGTTTCCTGCTGGTAGGTTTCGGCATCTCTTCGTCGGTTCCTATCTGTTACAGTATCGCCGGAAAATTGGGAACCATCAAGGCGAGCATCGCTATTACCATCGTTTCAAGCATCAGCTTCTTCGGTTTCCTTGTAGGTCCTCCGGTTATCGGATGGCTTGCTGAGGCTACCGGTCTCCGCATTGCCATCAGCATTGCCGCCTGCCTGGGTCTGATGATAGCGTTTGTTGCCGCAAAGGTAGGAAAGAGATTATCCTGAATAAGGAAACGGTTGATGTCTTCTAATGATATGATTGATGTCGTTCAGGTATATGACTGATAACGTTCTAGTATATGACTAAAATCTTCCAAACAGTTACTTGAAGTCTTTCAGATATATAGAATAAGTCTTCTGGATATATTATATAGTAAGCCGCACAACAGCTGATGTGCGCTTGCACAACAGGTGTTGTGCAAGCGTCGCTCAGCTGTTGTGCGGCTGTCGTTCAGGTGTTGTGCGCTCTCTTTGTTTGTTTTCTTAAAGCAGACACCTTGATTAGATAAACAAACATCCTATCTGGAAGACCAGGGCTGATACTACCCATGCCAGGAGCGTGGTGTAGCCGGCGGCGAAGCCTGCCCATTTCCAACTGCCCGTCTCGCCCTTGATGGCAGCGATTGTGGCGATGCAAGGGAAGTAGAGCAATACAAAGAGGAGGAAACAGTAGGCGGTGAGCGTTGCCTTCGCTGCTGCCTCGGCATCGCTGTAACCGTAGGTCTTCTTCAGGTCTGAAGTCATCTGTTTCTTCAAAACCTCGTATTTTCCGTCTTCATCGTTGTAATCCTGATCATCAGAGAAACTGTCGTTGTTGCTGTAGAGCACGCCCATTGTTGAGGCTACAATCTCCTTGGCACCCACACCGGAAACCAAGCCCACATCCAGTTTCCAGTCGAATCCCTGTGGGGTAAAGATAGGCTCGATGGTCTTACCGATTCTGCCGATATAGCTTTGCTCCTGCTGGGCCTGGTTATCAAGTTCTTCATTATGAGGAAAATACCCCAAAGCCCATACGATGATACTTGCCACAAGGATGATACCACCCATCTTCTTCAAGTACTGCTTACCCTTCTCCCAGGTATGGCGGCCTATCGCCTTCCAGGTAGGGAAGCGGTAAGGAGGCAACTCCATTACGAACGGGGTATCTTCGCCCTTCACCACGAAACTGGCAAAGATGCGGCTCAATATCACGGCTAGGAAGATGCCGATGAGATAGAGCGATACCATGATGAGCGAACGGTATTGGATGGCAAAGAATGTTCCGATGACCATGATGTAGATTGGCAGACGAGCCGAACAGCTCATCAATGGCAATATCAGCATCGTAATCAGACGCGAACGGTGACTCTCGATGGTTCTCGTTGCCATCACCGCAGGTACGTTACATCCGAATCCCATAATCAGCGGGATGAATGACTTGCCATGCAGGCCCATCTTGTGCATCAGCTTATCCATGATGAAGGCTGCACGAGCCATATATCCCGAATCCTCCATATAAGAAATGAAGAAATACAGAATCAGAATCTGTGGCAGGAACACGATCACGGCACCTACACCACCAATCACACCATCTACCAGCATATCCTTTACAGGTCCGTCCGGCATCGTATTACTGATGAACTCGCCCAGCCATGCTACGCCGTCCTCAATCCATCCCTTAGGAATCTCGCCCAGAACGAAGGTGGCTGAGAACATGATGAACAGCAGGAGGACGAAGATAGGGAAGCCTACATATTTATTGGTCAGGATTCTGTCGATGAGGTGGGTTACCTGATAGGTATCCTTCGCCTTGCCCGGTTCATAGCCTGCTTCCTGCAATGCGCCATGGATAAAACCGTATTTGGCATCCATGATGGCGGTTTCGCTATCCTCCAGGGTCTCTTCCTTCACACGCTTGGCTGCCTCGTCACGGGCTGCGAAAATTTCCTTGGCCGATTTCAGATGACTTACGTATTCCTCGGCGTGCTTATCATTCTCCAACAACTTGATAGAGAGGTATCGGGTAGAGTAGCGCTGGCGGATGGAATCATCTGCCTTCAGATATTTCTGGATATGCTCGATACCATGTTCTATCTCATGTCCGTGGTTGATGTGGATATGGCGATAGTGAGCGCTGGAATCTTCCTTGCCTTCGTAGAGTTCGATGATGGTCTCGAAGAGCTTATCTACGCCTCGGCCATTGGTGAAGACGGTAGGAATCATCGAGATACCAAAGAGTTCGCCCAGTTTGTCGTAGTCGATGTTATCGCCACGCTTCTCGGTTTCATCAAACATATTGAGGGCGCAGACCATGCGGATGTGCATATCTATCAATTGTGTGGTGAGATAGAGATTGCGCTCCAGGTTGCTGGTGTCGATGACGTTGATGACGATATCCGGCGTATGCTCGATGAGCTGCTTGCGCACATAGAGTTCTTCTGGCGAATAAGCCGAGAGGGAATAGGTACCCGGCAAATCTACCAGATTGAAGTGGTAGCCGTTGAAATTGGCTTCACCTACTTTCGCATCCACGGTTACACCGCTATAGTTTCCTACGCGTTCGTGAGCACCCGAAGCAAAGTTGAAGAGGGAAGTCTTACCGCAGTTTGGATTTCCTACCAGTGCCACGTTGATGACGCGGTGGAGTCTTTCTGCTTCCTGTTCAGCCAGGGCTTCGTTGCTGGCATTGTCTTTTCTTTCAGCTACGAGCATCTTGTCGCCGAGCGCCTGCTCGTCGCTATCGTTGGAATCTATTACTTTTGAGTTAATTACCTGTTGGCGGTCTTCTTCTTCCGCCTTGCTGAGCTTTGCATCGTTCTTGGCTTCATCAATGGAAACCACCTCGATATGGTCGGCTTCGCTGTGGCGGAGAGAAACTTCATAGCCCATGATCTTGTATTTTACAGGGTCCTGGAGTGGGGCGTTAAGGAGTACATCTACCTTCTTGCCTTTGATGAATCCCATCTCGATGACTCTCTTTCTGAAGCCACCGTGTCCTGATACCTTGACGATAACGGCGCTTTCACCTGTTTTAAGTTCTGATAATTTCATATATCTTTCCTTGTTTTAATCTTGTTCTTTTCTTTGGGGCATGACCTCATGGTCAGCTCTTTTTTCTTTTCGACTGCAAAAATACTAATAATTTTTTGCAACTTGGTAGCAATAATGTAGTTTTAAAACAAAAATACCTAGAAATGATGAGAGTATCATCAAATCTAGGTATTCTTATCATTATTTCTGATGATGGATGTTCTTATACCTTATTATATATATAAGAGCATCATCATTTTCTGTGATTACAGGTTTCTGCCGTGGCAGTTCTTAAACTTCTTGCCGCTTCCGCATGGACATGGGTCGTTAGGACGTGGCATGTGCTCTGCACGGTAAGGAGTGCGGTTTACCTGTGCGCCCTCTCGGGTATCCTGGTTAGCAGCTGCCTCCTGTGCCTCACGCTCTGCATCCAAATCTACCTTGCTTTCTACATAGTTCTGCTGAGTGTGCTGCTCAGGAGCTGCCTCCTGAACTGGCTGCTCTTGCTCCATTACTGGAATCTGACCACGCATCAGGATACTTGCAATACGGTCGTACATGTCATTGATCATGGCATCCCAAACCTTGGCACTCTCCAACTTAAAGATGAGGAGAGGATCCTTCTGCTCGTAGCTTGCATTCTGTACAGAGTGCTTCAGTTCGTCGAGCTTGCGGAGGTTCTCCTTCCAGTCGTCATCGATAATCTGGAGAACAACGCTCTTCTCAAACTCCTTAACTACGTTCTTAGCCTCGCTCTCGTATGCCTCCTTGAGGTTGCAAGGAATATTGTACATGCGCTTGCCGTCTGTGATAGGCACCATGATGCGCTCGTATATAGCACCCTGGTTTTCGTATACCTGCTTGATGATAGGCATAGCTGTAGCCTGGATGCGGTCTGTCTTACGCTTGAATGTAGCCATAGCCTCCTGGAAAGCACGCTCTGCCAAATCCTCACGTCTGCCGTTCTCATACTCATCCTCGTTGAATGGAATCTCCATAGCGAGAACTTTCAGGAACTCTTCCTTGGCACCGAAGAAGTCGTTGTTGTTGACGATGTTCAATACGCGGTCCCAGATGATGTTGGCAATATCCATACCGATACGCTCACCCATGAGGGCGTGGCGACGCTTCTCGTAGATAACGGTACGCTGACGGTTCATCACGTCATCATACTCCAAGAGGTGTTTACGGATACCGAAGTTGTTTTCCTCAACCTTGCGCTGAGCACGCTCGATGCTCTTGCTGATCATTGGGCTCTCGATACGCTCGCCATCCTCGAAACCGAGACGATCCATAACCTTGGCGATACGCTCTGAAGCGAACAGACGCATCAGCTTATCCTCCAATGATACATAGAATACAGAAGAACCTGGGTCACCCTGACGACCGGCACGACCACGGAGCTGACGGTCTACACGGCGGCTCTCATGACGTTCTGTACCGATGATGGCAAGACCACCTGCAGCCTTTACCTCAGGAGTCAGCTTGATATCGGTACCACGACCTGCCATGTTGGTAGCGATGGTTACGGCACCCTTACCGTTTACTGAGCGACCTGCCTCGGCTACAATCTGAGCCTCCTGCTGGTGCAGCTTAGCGTTCAATACATTATGAGGAATGTTGCGCATCTTCAACATCTTGCTCAACAACTCAGAAATCTCGACAGATGTTGTACCTACCAAGACTGGGCGGCCAGCATTACGTGTTTCCTCGATTTCGTCGATAACTGCACGATATTTCTCGCGGGCAGTCTTGTATACACGGTCATCCAAGTCCTTACGCTGGATAGGGCGGTTGGTTGGAATCTCAACAACATCGAGTTTGTAGATATCCCAGAACTCACCTGACTCTGTACTTGCTGTACCGGTCATACCTGCGAGTTTGTGGTACATACGGAAGTAGTTCTGAAGTGTGATGGTAGCAAAGGTCTGTGTAGCAGCCTCTACCTTTACGTGCTCCTTAGCTTCAATAGCCTGGTGCAAACCATCGCTCCAGCGACGGCCTTCCATGATACGTCCTGTCTGCTCATCCACAATCTTCACCTGTCCGTCCATGACAACATATTCGTCGTCCTTATTGAACATGGTGTAACCCTTCAGGAGCTGCTGCAAGGTGTGAACACGTTCGCTCTGTACACCATAGTGAGCCAGCATCTCGTCTTTCTTGTCAAGACGCTCCTGGTCGGTAAGGTCTGTACGTGCCTCGAGTTCACTCATTTCTGTTGTGATATCAGGCAATACGAAGAGTTCCTTGTCGTTTACCTGCTTAGCCAACCAGTCGGTTCCCTTATCGGTAAGGTCGGCAGAATTCATTTTCTCGTCTACTACGAAGTACAATGGCTCAGTAGCCTTAGGCATCTCACGGTTGTTGTTTGCCATGTAGTACTCCTCGGTCTTCAGCAGACCAGCTTTGATACCTTCCTCAGAAAGATACTTGATCAATGGCTTGTTCTTAGGCAATGCCTTGTAAGAACGGAAGAGTGCGAGGAAGCCTTCATCAAGGAGTTCCTGATTCTTAGCTTTTGTACCTTCGTTAATCTTCTGCTTAGCCTCGGCGAGCAATTCTGTAGCCTGCTTGCGCTGTACCTCATAAAGTTTCTCAACCAATGGCTGATACTGCTCAAACATCTGGTCGTCGCCCTTAGGAATAGGACCAGAGATGATCAATGGGGTACGGGCATCATCAATCAATACTGAGTCGACCTCATCGACGATGGCGTAGTTGTGCTGGCGCTGTACCAGGTCGGCTGGGTTGGTAGCCATGTTATCGCGAAGATAATCGAAACCGAACTCGTTGTTGGTACCGAAGGTGATATCTGCCAGGTATGCCTTGCGACGCTCGTCGGAATTAGGACGGTGCTTGTCGATACAATCTACAGAGAGACCGTGGAACATATAGAGAGGTCCCATCCACTCAGAGTCACGCTTAGCCAAATAGTCGTTCACGGTAACGACGTGAACACCATTGCCAGTCAAGGCATTCAGGAAGATAGGTGTTGTACCTACAAGGGTCTTACCCTCACCGGTAGCCATCTCGGCAATCTTACCCTGATGGAGAACAACACCACCGAAGAGCTGTACATCGTAGTGAATCATTTCCCACTTCATATCATTACCGCCGGCTGTCCAGTGGTTGTGATAGATAGCCTTGTCGCCATCGATGGTAACGAAGTCGTTAGCTGGATTAGAAGCCAACTCGCGGTCGAAGTCGGTAGCAGTAACTATTGTTTCCTCGTTCTCAGCGAAACGGCGAGCAGTATCCTTAACGATAGCGAAAACCTGAGGCAAAACCTCGTTGAGGGCTTCCTCATACTTGTCGAGTGCTTCCTGCTCTAACTTGTCGATCTGGTTGAAGATACCTTCACGCTCATCGATAGGAGTGTCTTCAATTTTAGCCTTGAGTTCAGCAATCTTAGCCTTCTCTTCCTTGGCGTACTCCTGTACGTACTTCTGAAGTTCTTTTGTTTTTGCACGAAGTTCGTCATTGCTTAAGGCCTGCATCTTAGGATACTCTGCCTTGATCTTTTCTACGATTGGCTGGATCAACTTCATATCGCGAGTTGACTTGTTGCCAAACAATGACTGGAGAATTTTGTTAAAGTTCATTGTATATTTATTTTTTATTATTATTCGATGATGTTTGGGAGTAAAATCTCCTGTTGTTTATTACTAGCTTGCAAATTTACTAAAAATATCTGTAAATCTGCAAGGAATTGCCAATTATTACCTGTTTTTATGGCAAATCTTCTGAGTTTTGCTTACAGAAAGCATAAAATCAGCAGTTTGGACCTCGAATAACAATACTCCCATACGGAACTTTGTATCTATGCTCCGTAGGGGAATCATAATAAATATGTGAATGAATGCCTGTCAGAATGTCAGAAGAATTGGCGGCAAGTGTTGCCGACAGGATAGGATGATGCGTTGCGATGCTCTCATCTTCTGATGCCGCTTTGATGGCTTTGAGCACGCAGAGAATGTCCTCCTCCAATGCCTTCGCCTCCGGTTGCTGGATGAATTCATCGTAGGATATATCCGTAAGCGCAAACTTCAGCGCCTGCTGATAAGTCTGCGCCTCCATGCCGGTTGCCGCCAGGACAACCAAAAGGGCTGTGATATATCTGTTTACCATCATTGTTGTTTGTCTTCTTCTGTTCGGAAACGATGTTGCGCCAATCGTTTCCTTACGTATATTTTAATGTCTATTTATTCTTTCTGAATTTCTTTACGATATGCTTCTGTAGACCGTAATTGTTTGGACTTAAATCCATCATGGTCGACTTGACGCAGTATCTCGCTAGCAAAGAAAGTGCCAAAATACTCATACCCTCAGCATAGTTCTGCCATATCTGCATGAACAGGGCTATGAGCAGAAGCCATCCCAGGAGTTCGAAATACCAATACTGACGACATGCTTTCATCCTCTTGACAGTCTTCCAGGCAAAGATGAGGTTGAGCGGATTCAGTATCAGAATCTGGAAATTTATCTGTACAGTAGGATGCTGCGAGAAGATCATGGTAAAGAGAATCAGTCCCGGTAATCCTGTCAGGACAAGCAGGATGGCATCAAACCACCAGTAGTTTTTCTTTTTTACACATTCTCTTACCGTTGTTCCTATGATGATGATTGCCAGAGCTATGGCTATCATTTGTGGTGTAACAGGAGCATCGTCTGTTATTTGTGCCTGGGCTGGGATGATATCGGATGTTTCATCTACCAGAGTGATATAGCCGCTGGCACTTGTTGCATTGGTCTTGCCGTCTGCAGTCTGAGATGCATCAATAAAGTCGGTTCTTCCTTCTGTGGCAAAGTCTTTGCTCAGATTGTCTGGCAAGAATTCCCATTCTCTTTGTGTGATAGGGCGGTCTGCCTGACAACCCAAAAGGAGGTCATTGCCGAATCTTGCCCAGCGGTGCTGTCCGTTGAGCTTGTGAATCTCTTCCCTGTAGGTAGAAGGGGTAGGGATATCTTTAAAGTTGGTACTCTGGTTTCCAATGTTGGAGAGAATCATCTCGCGTGCCCGGGTCGTACAATTATCATAGAAGAAATTGTAGCGGTATACGCGGTTCTCCGGCTGTGCATTCTTGTCGATGCTTCTCAGAATTCCCAGTTTCTCTGTACGGGAGAGACGGAGGCGCTGCTGTCTTACCCATCTACCTTCATGTGCATATTCGGCAATGAAGTCGCTCATCGGGTAGATGCCGATCTGGTAATCGGTGAGTCCGAAAACAAAACGGAGTACAAAGCAACTTTGGTTAAAACTAAACATACCCCAGTTGACGGCAACATCCGTTCCCATAGCTTTGTTCTGGATGCGGAGAGCGGTATGTCCATAATACGACCACACCTCCTGGCCTGGTCCGCAAGTCAGGAGAGAAATGTCAACAGAATCAAGCCACGCAGTAGCTTCTTCATTGACACGACTGTTCTGCACAGAAATATCAGAGTCCTTGTCTCTTGAAAAATCCTGTGCAGCCACTTCAGTAGTTAAATTGATTAAAATTACTGCTAAAATGGCACTAAAAATATGCTTAAAACGTTTCACGATGCAAAAATACCTTATTATTTTCAATTATCCTTCTTTTTTCTAGATTTTTTTTAATACTTTTGCACTCTGAATATAATTTTGAATGATTATTAAAGAATGAGAAAGCTTTTTTTAGCAACCCTATTGTTGGGTTCAGCCCTTATGGTTAATGCCCAAAGTGGTACTAATTCGCCATACAGCCAGTATGGTCTTGGCATCTTGTCAGACCAGACTTCTGGTTTTAATCGCGGTATGAATGGAGTCGGTCTTGGCTTTCATGAGCATAATCAGGTAAACTATCTCAACCCTGCATCTTATGCTTCGATTGATTCTATGACTTTCATCCTTGATGCCGGTATCTCTGGTCAGGTGACAAATTTTGAAGAGAATGGTGTGAAGAAGAATGCCAACAACTCAAATTTTGAGTATGTTGTTGCAGGCTTCCGCTTGCTGCCACATGTAGGTATGAGCTTCGGTATCATTCCTTTTACCAATGTGGGCTATAATTATTCTGCATCAGAATGGGTGAATGCTGACAAGGAAGCTTACTATACTAATACTTATTCAGGCGATGGTGGTTTGCATCAGGCATACATCGGTGCTGGTTGGGAACCGGTCAGGGGCTTGGCCGTAGGTGCCAACTTCTCATATCTCTGGGGTAGTATAGACAGAAGTGTATCAAACAGCTACAGCAATTCTTATTACAAGACCCTCACCCGCTACTATTCTATGCAGGTGAACAGCTATAAGGTTGATTTCGGTGTACAGTATACCCATCAGTTCTCAAAGAAAGATTGGGCTACCGTAGGTGTCACCTTCTCACCAGGACATGGTCTGGGAGCTTCTGCTGATATGAAAATCATTTCTAATGATACCCAGAACGGTGTTACCGATACCACCGCTTACTCTATCGGCAAGGCTTACGAGTTGCCTACTATGATTGGTGCGGGTGTGATGTGGAATCATAACAACCAGTGGAAGGTTGGCTTTGATTATAGTCTGCAGAAGTGGGGTAGCTTGGGGTATCCTAGTTTCGATGGAACCAACTACGCCTTGAAAAATGGTATCTACAAGGATAGAAGCAAGTTCAATCTCGGTGCCCAGTATTGCTATGGAGAGCGCAGCCGTGCTTTCTTCAAGCGTGTTCAGTATCGTGTAGGTGCCAGCTACGCCACACCTTATTATAAGATGAATGGTGTTGATGGTCCGAAGGAAATCTCTGTAAGTGCCGGTTTCGGTATTCCTATCATGAACTCTTATAACAACCGCTCTATGCTGAATATCAGCGGTCAGTGGGTGAAGAGTTCGGCTAAGGATCTGATTAAGGAAAATTCTTTCCGTATTAATATCGGATTCACATTCAACGAGGATTGGTTTAAGAAGTGGAAGATGGATTAATCTTCCACTTATATATAATAATGTATAGAATCTCTATATAATAATGTATAGAATAAAAGGCTCTTATGTTGTCGGTATCCTGATGTTCCTGATTTTGGCTGGTTGCCAGAACCAGGTAGAACATACTGCGCCCGCCATCCGTCCGCAAGACTCGGTGGCGATGATGACGTCGTATGGTGTAAATACATTGGTAAGCGACTCGGGAGTTATGAAATATCGCATCGTAACAGAACGGTGGGAGGTGAATACCAGCAAGAATCCATCTTTGTGGATCTTTGATAAGGGACTTTTGCTGGAGCAGTTTGATGAGAAATTCCATATTAATAGTTATATCCAGTGTGATACAGCTTATTATTATGATCAGCAGAAGATATGGAAACTTTATGGTAGGGTGAGTATCCTGACCAAAGATGGTTTGCGCTTCAATAGTGAGCAACTTACCTGGGATCAGAATAAGCACGAATTGTCAAGTAACGTATTCAGTAAACTTGTTACTCCTGAAAGAACGTTACAGGGTTCTCATTTCTGGAGTGATGAAAAGATGACGCGCTATTATGTGAGCAATTCGAAGGGTAGCTTTGAAAAGGGAGACCTGACAGGAGGTGGTGGTGCTGCCGATACTTTGAGCAGCCAGCCTGATTCTGTCAAGAATAACTTCCGTCAGCCTGCTACACCTGTCAGAGCCACTACGATTCCTATCATGCACTAATTAAAAAGAAAAAGATATAATGAATGAACAGGTGGATATGAGTTTAGTCGTAGGCATTCTCATTACGATGGTCTTCTCAGCATTCTTCAGCGGAATGGAGATTGCCTTCGTCTCTTCTAACCGTATGTTGGCGGAGATGGATAAGGAGAAAAACGGCCTTACGCAACGACTGTTATCTTTGTTTTATAATCATCCGAATGGCTTTGTCAGTACTATGCTCGTGGGCAACAATATAGCCCTTGTTGTTTATGGTATTCTGATAGCCCGTCTTTTTGACAATACGATTTTCGCAGGTTTTGATGCAGCCTTTACGGTGCCTGCAGATACCATTCTGTCTACGCTGATAGTACTCTTTACAGGTGAGTTTCTGCCAAAGACGCTTTTCAAGTCTAATCCGAACCGCTTGCTTTCTATCTTCAGTCCGATAGCTTATCTGTGCTATGTGGTATTGTGGCCTATCAGCAAGTTCAGTACTTTCTTGAGTAAGTGCCTGCTGCGTCTGGTGGGTATGAAGATGGATGCAGAGGGGACAGATGAAGGCTTTTCTAAGGTAGACCTTGATTATCTTGTGCAGTCAAGTATCGATAACGCTACCAATGAAGATGAAATTAATGATGAGGTGAAGATATTCCAGAATGCCCTTGATTTCTCTGATACTAAAGTACGCGACTGTATGGTGCCCCGTACGGAGATTCAGGCAGTTGAAATGGATACTTCTCTCGAAGAACTGCAGCAGAAATTCATAGAGAGCGGTAATTCGAAAATCATAGTATATGAAGAGGATATAGACCATATTGCGGGATATATTCACAGTTCCGAACTGTTCCATCATCCTTCACGTTGGCAGGATCATATCCGTACACTTCCTTTTGTGCCTGAAACGATGCAGGCACAGAAACTGATGCAGACTTTTTTGCAGCAGAAGAAGTCTTTGGGTATCGTTGTTGATGAGTTTGGAGGTACTAGCGGTTTGGTGAGTCTGGAGGATATCGTGGAGGAAATCTTCGGTGATATAGAAGATGAGCACGACTCAGCCAAATATGTAGCTAAGAAAACCGATGATGGTGACTATCTCCTTTCTGCACGACTGGAGATTGACAAGGTGAACGATATGTTTGGTCTTGAACTGCCGGAAAGTGATGAATATATGACTGTAGGCGGTTTGATATTGCATGAATATCAGAGTTTTCCTAAACTCAACGAGGTGATTAAGTTTGATAACTTTGAGTTCAAGATTATCAAGTCAACATCCCGTAAAATAGAGCTTGTTAAACTCCACATCATCAAATAGCTGAGCAGGAAAAGGGAATTTTTTGCTTTTTTTGAGGTAATAGTCAAAAAAGATAGCAAAAAATTCCCTTTTCTCGTATTATTTTTGTATTTTTGCAGACAATTGGCTACTAGCATCAAAAGTGGTTCAATCTAAACTTAGGAAAAAATAAAAATAATAATAATAATTAAAACGTAATGGCAGCATTAGGAACAATTAGAAAAAGAGGCGTGATACTGGTTTGTATCATCAGTTTCGGCCTTTTCGCCTTTATTGCCGAGGAAGCTTTCCGCTCTTGCGATTCAGCAAAGAATAATGAGCGCCAGCAGATTGGTGAGGTTTTGGGCGAAAAAATCAGCGTGCAGGATTTCCAGAAGCTCGTTGATGAGTATTCAGAAGTTATTAAAATGCAACAGGGTCAGGAAAATCTTCCTGAAGAGCAGATGAATCAGGTGAAGGATATGGTATGGAATACCTACATCCAGAACCAGATTATCGCTAAGGAAGCTAGCAAGTTGGGTCTTACTGTGACCGACGCAGAGCTTCAGGACATCTTGAAGACAGGTACTAACCCTATGCTTCAGCAGACTCCTTTCGTTAATCAGCAGACAGGTCGTTTCGATGCATCTTCTCTCCAGAAGTTCTTGGCAGACTACAAGGCACAGAAGGCTAACCCATCTGCTAACGCACAGATGATGGATCAGTATACCAAGATTTACAACTACTGGTCATTCATCGAGAAGACTCTCCGCCAGCAGATTTTGGCTCAGAAGTATCAGGCTCTTCTCGCCGGTTGCTTCCTGTCAAACCCTGTAGAGGCAAAGATGGCTTTCAAGGAGGAGAATGAAGAGAGCCTGATTCAGTTGGCTGCTTTCCCTTACTCTGACATCCAGGATGATAAGGTAAAGATTTCTGAAAGCGATCTGAAGGCTAAGTATGATGAGATCAAGGCACGCTTCAAGCAGCCTGTTGAGAGCCGTGACATCAAGTTTGTAGATATCGAGGTTCAGGCTTCAAATGCAGACCGTGCTGCTCTTAACAAGGAATTTGCAGGTTATCACTCACAGTTGGCTGCTGCTGCAGATCCTACAGAGGTTGTACGTAAGTCAGCTTCTACTGTAGCATATCTTGGTATTCCTGTTTCAAAGGATGCTTTCCCACGTGATATCGCTGCTCAGCTTGATTCTATGGCTGTAGGTTCTACTTCTGCTGTTAAGGCTAATGCCGGTGACAATACATTGAACATCGTTAAGTTGGTAGCTAAGCAGGAATTGCCAGATTCAGTACAGTATCGTGTTATCCAGGTTGCTGCTAACTCAGTAGCTGAGGCTAAGACTAAGGCAGATTCTATTCAGGGCGCTATTGCCGGTGGTGCTGATTTCGAGGCTATCGCTAAGAAGTATGGTCAGACTGGTGACAAGGCTTGGATGACTACTAAGCAGTATGAGTATGCCCAGTCTATGGATAAGGACAACAAGACATTCATCAATACATTGAATACTGCAGCAGTTAACTCTTTGAACCAGCTTCAGTTGGGTCAGGGATATGTAGTTCTTCAGGTTCTCGACCGCAAGGCAATGGTCAGCAAGTATACCGCTGCCGTTATCAAGAAGCCTATCGACTTCTCTCAGGGTACTTACCGTACTGCTTACAACAAGTTCTCTAGTTTCGTAAGTGCTAATCCTAAGTCAGAGGATCTCTTGAAGAATGCAGCTAAGGAAGGTTACAAGGTTCAGGACTTGAAGGATATTACAACTTCTGTTCACTATGTAGCAAACATCCATTCTACACGCGAGGCTTTGAAGTGGATCTTCGATAGCAAGGAAGGTGAGATTTCACCTCTCTATGAGTGTGGTGACAACAACCACCTGTTGGTTGTGGTTCTTGATAAGATTCATCATATCGGTTATCGTGATTTGAATGATGCAGTTGTCAAGGAGACTGTTAAGGCAGAGGTGCTCAAGGATAAGAAGGCTGAGATGATTGAGGCTAAGTTGAATGGTGTTAAGAACATCGCAGCTGCTAAGGCTAAGGGTGGTAAGGTTTCTTCTGTAAACCAGATTACTTTCGCTGCTCCTGTATTCATCGCAGCTACTGGCGCTAGCGAGCCAGCTCTCTCTGGTGCTGTTGCAGGTACTAAGAAGGGTGCTTTCTCTGCTCATGCTGTGAAGGGTAACGCTGGTGTTTATCTCTTCCAGGTTACTAACAAGACTAATCGTCCTGTTAAGTTCGATGACAAGACATACGAGCAGAAGTGCCGCCAGAAGGCTATGCAGTATGCAGGTAACTTCATGAATGAGCTTTATCTGAACGCTCATGTAGTAGATAACCGCTACTTGTTCTTCTAATTCAGACTCTTAGATTTATCCCAATAAAAAAAGGTGTATTGCCAATGAGCAATACACCTTTTTTATTTATTGGGATATCTTTTATTTTATCTATCAGGATATCGTTTATCGTATTTACTAGGATATCCTTTTGGAGAATCACTTTATCCGCGGCTCCACCAATGCTTCTTTTTAGGAGCTTCCTGCTGTTCGCCGAACTTCTGTTTCAGTACTCTGCGATAACTGGTATGGTTGGTGATAATCTGATAAATCTCCCCCCAATCAGGCAAACCGCCGATACCTCGGTCGTCAATGAACCAGTCGGCTTTGAGCTTGCGGGAGAAGTGATTGTTGTTCTCCAGACTCTCTTCAGGATAATCCTTGTTTACAGCCCAGAATTCAACTCCTCTTTCTCTACACCATTCTACTGCCTCGTCCAGGAGTTTTCCTTCGCGTACGCTCCATAGAATAAGCTTGTGGTGGTCTCTAATCAACATCTTTAATGTTTCTGTGGCGAAAGGTAGCTCTGTACCAATCTTCGGGTACTCGTGGGTTACGATTGTACCATCAAAATCTACTGCAATTGTTGCCATATAGTCTTAATGTTTTTAAAATCTAAAAGAGTCTTCCTATCTGGATAGAAAGACTCTTTTCTTTGTTGTATGTATGTTCTTGATTACTTCTTGATACTGTTGTCGTTGGCATTGCCATAGTGGCTGTTGCTATAGTTGCCATAGCTGCCATACTGGCCGTAAGTTCCATATTTGCCATACTTGCCGTATGATCCATAAGAACCATAGTTGCCATATTTACCATATTTGCCGTACTTACCGACACCATAATAGAAGCTGTGCTTCTTCTTAGAGAGGTCGACGCCATTGAGTACTAAGCACATGTTAGGCAATTTATTCTCGGCTTTCAAACCATTGATCATGCCGAAACTAGCCTTTGGAGTATAATCTGCGCGGCAGACGTATACACAGAGATTAGCCAGACGTCCAAGCTGCAAACTGTCGTTTACAAGACCTACAGGAGCCGTATCGAGGATAACATAGTCGTAATGTTCCTTCAACTGACTGATAATGTCGTCAAGGCTTGCTCTGGTTACTAACTCTCCTGGGTTAGGAGGAACGGGACCAGCCATAAGGAGGTCGAGTTTACTGTTGACACCCGAAGAGAGAATCTGTTTCTGAATGTCATCCCATGTATTATGGTCGTGTATAATCAGATTGGTGATACCATTATGGTGGTTGTCAATCTCAAAGAGCTCTGCCAGACGTGGCTTGCGGATATCCAGACCTACCATGATAACCTTCTTGCCCAGCAAGGCGAGCGAGATACCGATATTGGATGCCACGAATGTTTTACCTTCACCTGATGTAGAAGAGGTAAACATCATCACCTTCTCACCTTCTTTCAGCATAAACTGAATATTGGTACGCAGGCCACGGAAAATCTCCTCCATCAGGTTGTTTACATTCTGGTGAACCACAATGTCTGCCTTTCCTTCCTTCTTGGCAGCGTCGCTTGCCACAGGAATATCGGCAATGACAGGTATCTGAGTGAGTTTCATCACGTCTTCATGTCCCTCAATCTTGTACTTGAAGAATTCTCTCAGGAAGAGGATGCCGGCAGGGATTGCAATACCCAGTACCAGTGCTATCAGCATAATGATAGGATTCTTAGGACTACTAACCTTTCCTTCTAATGAAGGAGCATCGATAACCTTACCCTTGTCTGCCGTTGCTGCTAGTGAAATGGAGTTTTCCTCACGTTTCTGAAGAAGCATCAGGTAAAGACCAGATTTTACTTCCTGCTGGCGACCAATCTGTGTAAGAACTCGCTCTTGCTCTGGCGAGTTACCTATTTGGTTGGCATACATGGCAGCTTGTTTGGCAATGCTGTTACGCTGGATTTCCATACCTAGCTTAGCTTGTCTCATGGCACGTTTGATAGATGTTGTGAGTGCATCCAACTGTGCGGTCAGAGGAGTTATTGTAGGAGAAGTCTCGCTGGCTGCATGCAAAGCGTTGTTGCGATCCAGGGCTATTTTGTTGTACTGGTTGATGAGTTCTGTTGAACTTTCATCAGTCAGACCTACGTTTGATGGGATAGGCTGATATCTGTTGCCAGGTTCGTTCATGTATTTGCCAAGCTCATTCAGAAGTTCAACCTGTGTGTTGGCCTCCTGGAGTTTCTGGGCGTATGTGTCTGAGTTAGCGATGGCAGCTGTTGCGTTGAGCTTCATCTCTACAACATTGTTACGCTTCTTGTAGCTTTCGAGCTGGCCTTCTGTATTGCCCAGTTCGTTGTTGATCTTCTCCAGACGCTGGTTGATGAACTGTTCTGTGCGGAAAGAAATTTCATTCTTGTCCTCGTTGGCCTGGCGGTTATAAACATTTACCAGAGTTCTCAGATAGTCGATGCTGCGCTGAGGATCTTCATCTTTCATCACCAGTTCGGCTATGGTTGTAGTCTTTGAAGTCTGGCTGACAGTCAGTGCTTTTGTATAGCCCTTAGCCGCCATTTCTGGTGACACGATAATCACCTTCAGACTCTCACCGTCTTTTAATGCGTATTTGCCGTTCTGAGTGAAGTAGAGGGTTCCTACACGTGTATTGATGCTTGCTGGCAGACCAGCTAAAGTCTTTTCAATCTTTACAGGATCCTTCTGATAGGAAAAGGCATCTATAGGTATGTAGTATGAACCTGTTACCTGATACTGGCTGCCAGTTTTCTCTATAAGAAGCTTGATAGGAGCATTCAGTTTCTTGAGATGAGCCAGGTCTAAGTCAACGCTGACTTCCTGCTCTTTATAGACTAACTGATCCCTGAAGGTTCCTTTATGGTAATAGTTCACGTAGCATTTCATGTCTACTACAGCCTGGTTAGCCAAGTCTTGAGCCGAAAGAATTTCAATCTCATTGTCTATACCGTTTGAGTTTGAAATAAAACCGAGGTTTGCAGCATTCTGAATCATGCTGTTACCCATTCCTCTGTTCTTTCTCTGGTCGTCATCCTTTATCAGTACCTTAGCGGTTGCCTGATATTGCGGTCTTGCATGACGTATGTAGAGATATCCCAATCCCAAACATACAATGAGTGATAGAACGAACCATTTCCAGTTGAGGATAAGAGTAGAATAAATCAGCTGGAAGTCAATAGATGACTTCTCTTCCTGCTCTTGATCACGTCCCAAATCAAAGTTCTTTGTTTCTTCCATTATTTTATGTTCTATTGTGTTTACACCTTTTTATATTCGTATAAGATAAATGATAGAATCTGTGCTATCTGCTTGCTGCTAGTTCTTTCAGATACTGTCCATAACCGTTTTTGAGCATCGGTTGGGCAAGTTTCAGCAACTGTTCTTTGTCAATCCATCCTTGTTTGAATGCGATTTCTTCCAGACATGCCACTTTCAGACCCTGTCTCTTTTCGATGACTTCTATAAAGGTACTGGCTTCCGAAAGGCTATCGTGGGTGCCGGTGTCAAGCCAGGCGAAACCGCGCTGTAAGGTTCTTACTTTCAGAGCCTTTTCTGTCAGATAGTGCTGGTTAACTGTTGTTATTTCCAACTCACCTCTTGCGCTAGGCTTGATGTTCTTAGCCACATGCACCACGCTGTTTGGATAGAAATAGAGTCCTACAACCGCATAGTTGCTCTTAGGCATTTCCGGTTTTTCTTCTATGCTCAGGCAGTTGCCGTTTTCATCAAACTCTGCCACACCATATCTTTCCGGATCGTTGACATAATAGCCAAATACGCTTGCCAGTCCTTCTTCTGCAGCTTTTACGCTTTCCTTGAGTAAACCCGTAAAACCGGCTCCATAGAAAATGTTATCACCCAAAACCAGACAGGCTGTATCATTACCGATAAACTTCTCGCCAATGATGAAGGCTTGAGCCAGACCATCGGGTGATGGCTGTTCTGCATATTCGAAGTGTACACCCAATTCACTTCCGTCGCCTAACAGACGTTTGAAACCAGGCAAGTCGAATGGGGTAGATATAATCAAAATCTCCTTGATTCCTGCCAACATTAGCACGGAAACAGGGTAGTATATCATTGGCTTATCAAAAATTGGTATCAATTGCTTACTGATACCTTTGGTAATAGGGTAAAGTCTTGTACCCGAACCTCCCGCTAATACGATTCCTTTCATATCTTCTCTATTTCTAATATAATAAAGTTGAATAGTCTTATCTTAAAAACGCGGCAAAGTTACTAAAAAAAGTTGAATGAGTGAAATCATAAGCCATAAAAATGCATTTTTTGATAAAAAAAGCACCTTTTTATATAAAAAACGTCGCTTTGATTTGGGTATTTACTGATTTTATTGTATTTTTGCAGAACAATTTAAATAGATATAGAAAATAAAATAATAAAGGAATGGGAATTTTTGCTAAACTATTCGGTCGTAAGGACGACGATAAAAAGGTAGGTGGAATGGAAGATTACATGACCTTGGTCCGTGTATACTTTCAGGCTGCACTTGCTTCTCAGTTAGGTATCACCAATTTGGCCATGTTGCCAGACTTGCGTGTCTTCAAGACAAGTCTGCATGTTCCGACGGTCAACAATCGTCTGGGGATTGGCGAAAAAGCACAGGTGAAGAAAATGATGAAGAATATCTATGATACGGATGATGCCTTCTTCAAGGAAATAGATTCCAGTATCCGTAAGAACTGCCACAAACTGCAGGATGTCAATGTATATCTTATCCAGTTCCAGAACTTTACGCAGGATCTGATGATGCTGATGGGTAATCTGATGAAGTTCAAACTCCGTTTGCCTAGCTTCATGAAGAATTCACTTTACAAGCTGACTGCTAAAACTGTAGAAGATATCTTCACTAAGAATGATTTCTCTGATGCCAGTGTGCTGAAAACCGTGCTTCAGTTGCGCCAGTTCAACAAGCGCTTGGCGTTCAGCCAGCAATGGGTAACCGACTTTACCTTCCAGGTATTGATGCTTGCCAAAAAAGAGCCACGTCCATCAGATGAAGACGTAGAAAAGGCAAAGCAGAAGATGGGAAAGTAACAAATGTTGCGCCCAAAATGAAAAAAAAATAGCAGAATATTTGTTTTATTCAAATAATTCTCTTAAATTTGTAGCCAAAAATAATAGTCATGAGTGCAAATGAGAAAACAATTAATACGTTTGCCACAAGAGTAAGGCAGATGATTCTTAAGTTTGACGAGGTCAAGCAGGAGAATGCTGAACTCTATGCGATGGTGGATGAGCGCGATGCCAAAATCAAGGCATTGGAGGAAAAGTTGGCTCAAGCGCAGAGTGATTACGACAGCTTGAAGATGGCGAAGATGATGACGATTTCTGACAATGATATGGAAGCTACTCAGAAGCGCATCGCCAAGCTCATCAGAGATGTCAATAAGTGTATCACACTATTGGGTGAAAAGTAAAAATCGGAACGATGGCAGAACAAGAACAAGATAAATTACTCATACGATTACACGTCTATGATACAGATCTTTCGGTAAGAATACCTAGGGAAGACGAGGAGTATTATCGTAAATCAGCTAAGCTGATAGATGATATTGTAAACTCATATACCAAGATTTTCAAAGGCAGAAAGAGCGATAAGGAAATCCTGTATATGGCGCTCATAGATGTGGCATTGAGATATGAGAAGGAATCGGATCGGAATGATACGAAACCTTATGATGATATTCTTGAGAAGCTTACCTCCGAGATTGAAGACGCTTTGAAATAAGAATATTAATAAACATATATATAATATAATGATAGTAACTATTATAGCAGCCTTGGTGGCGCTTGTTATCGGCGGTGCTGCAGGGTATTTCATTTTCCGTTATGTCATTAAGGGAAAATATAATGAAATGATAGAAGCTGCCAACAAAGAGGCAGAAGTAGTAAAAGAGAAGAAGCTTTTGGAAGTGAAGGAGAAATTCCTCAACAAGAAGGCGGAACTCGAAAAAGAAGTGCAGCAGCGTAATTCTCGCATCCAGCAGAATGAGAATAAGCTGAAACAGCGCGAGATTTCTCTCAATCAGCGTCAGGAAGACCTCGGTCGACGCAAGATGGAGATTGATCAGTATCAGCAGCGTGTTGACAACGAGAAGAAACTCTTGTCTGTCAAGCAGCAGGAACTTGATAAGATGCAGAAACAGGAGCAGGCTAAACTGGAAGAACTTTCTGGTCTGAGTGCTGAAGAGGCTAAGCAGAGATTGATTGAGAGTCTGAAAGATCAGGCTAAACTCGATGCTGCAAGCTATGTGAATGAGATTATGGATGATGCCAAACTCAATGCTAACCAGCAGGCTAAGAAGATTGTGATTCAGACAATCCAGCGTGTTGCTACTGAAACAGCTATTGAGAACTCTGTCAGCGTTTTCCATATTGATAATGATGAGGTGAAGGGACGTATTATCGGTCGTGAAGGCCGTAACATCCGTGCCTTGGAAGCTGCAACTGGTGTAGAAATCGTAGTGGATGATACTCCAGAGGCAATCGTTATCTCAGCCTTCGACCCTGTTCGTCGTGAGGTTTGCCGTCTGGCTCTCCATCAGTTGGTAGCTGATGGACGTATCCACCCAGCCCGTATCGAGGAGGTGGTAGCCAAGGTGAAGAAACAGTTGGATAATGAAATTATCGAAACTGGTAAGCGTACAGCTATCGACCTCGGTATCCATGGTCTGCACCCAGAGTTGATTCGTATCATCGGTAAGATGAAGTACCGTTCTTCTTATGGTCAGAACCTCTTGCAGCATGCTCGTGAAACAGCTAACCTCTGTGCGGTTATGGCTTCAGAATTGGGATTGAATCCTAAGAAGGCTAAGCGTGCCGGTCTCTTGCACGATATTGGTAAGGTGCCTGATGAGGAGAGTGAATTGCCACACGCATTGTATGGTGCCAAGATTGCTGAGAAGTATAAGGAGAAACCAGATATCTGCAATGCCATCGGTGCTCACCATGATGAGATGGAGATGAACACGTTATTGGCTCCTATCGTACAGGTTTGTGATGCTATCTCTGGTGCTCGTCCTGGTGCTCGTCGTGAAATTGTAGAGGCTTATATCAAGCGTTTGAACGATCTTGAAGCTATCGCCATGAGTTATCCTGGCGTAACCAAGACTTACGCTATCCAGGCAGGTCGTGAACTCCGTGTCATCGTGGGTGCGGATAAGATGAACGATGAAGAGAGCATCAAGCTTTCTGATGAAATCGCAACCAAGATTCAGAATGAGATGACTTATCCTGGTCAGGTTAAGATTACTGTGATTCGTGAAACTCGTAGCGTAGCTTACGCTAAGTAAGATAGAATTATATTTGAAGTTTAAATTGTCGTTTCTCTTCTGCAAGGTAGAGAGATGTATCTTGATAAAGCCGTACTCTGGAAAAAGGGTGCGGCTTTTCTTTTCCCTTTTCAGAATATGATGAAAGCAGAACAGAAAGTATTAAAGCGATTCAATAAAGGATGTGTTGACTATCATCTTTTGGAGGATGGGGACCGTATTCTTATTGCCTTGAGTGGAGGCAAGGATTCATTGGAACTTGTCCGTTTGCTGGCTCAGCGTGCCCGTATCTATAAGCCGCATATCGAAGTGGAGGCGGCTCATATCATCATGGATAACATTCCTTACGAAACCGACCGCTCTTATCTGCAGGATTTCTGTGCAGAGAATGGCATCAAGCTCCATATCCTTCATAGTTCGTTCGATGAATCAACCGATCCCCGTAAGACCCGTTGCTTCCTCTGTGCCTGGAACCGTCGCAAGACGCTCTTCGAGTTCGCGGTAAGCCACGGGTTCAATAAGATAGCTCTGGGACATCACATGGATGATATCCTCGTTACCCTGCTGATGAACATCACCTTCGAGGGTTCGCATTCCACCATGCAGCCCAGTCTTCCTCTGAAATATTATCCGCTTACCATTATCCGCCCGCTCTGTCTCGTACATGAGGCGGATATCCGGCAGGTAGCAGAAGAGTTGCATTTCACTAAGCAGAAGGCGTTGTGTCCTTACGAAGAGACTACCCGCCGTTCGGATATGCAAGCCGTCTTCCATCATTTGGAGCAGTTGAACCCAGAGGCGCGCTATAGTCTTTGGCGCTCTGTCTTTATGGAATAAAATATAGTAGAAAAAGCAATAAAAAACGAAAGTAGTTGCATGAGCACATGCAACTACTTTCGTTGTACAATGTAATAGGCTTCATTTGCCATCGAAGCCTATTGTATTTGTTCCTGGGTTAGACCGGAATACTTCTTGATTAGATTGATGTCAACACCATCGGCAAGCATGTTCTTGGCAATTTCCAAGGCTTTCTCATTCTTACTTCTTATTTCATGTCATCCGAGTTGAGTATGGTGATGGTCTTGCCCTCAATCCTGATGGCACCCTTCTCCTCGAATTCGGAGAGGCAGCGGAGGAGCGAGAACTTCTGGATGCCGAAGATATCTGCCATTTCCTGTCGGCTGACATCCAGCCGGATGGTTCTGCTCTGCTGTTCGGTAGCCATCTTGATGAGGTATTGCGCCACCTTCTCCTTGACGGAGAAAAGGGAGAGCATGCGCATTTTCTGCGAAAGGAAGATATCTATCCTTGACAGGTGCTGGATGAAGTTCCAGCGTATGCGCTCATCAGTATCTATTAGCAGTTTCAGTTCCGAAGGCCTCATGCGCAGGAGGGTGGTCTTCTTGCTTGTCTCCACGCTTACGGGCATCTCGTTATTATGTGCGAAGATATAGGCAGGGGCTATCAACATCGATTCGCCCAACCGCTCTATCTGAGCCTGCTTGCCCGACAATCCCGACATGCGGGCTATCATCTCCCCCTCGACAATGATGTCGGCATATCTGCAGGGCATTCCTGCCAGCACATAGGTTTTCCTGGCAGCAAGCTCCACCATCCGGTAGCTTACCATCGACAGTGCCTCTCTGATTTCCTCTGGAGTAAACCCCTCAAACACCGTGCATTTCTGCAAGGTAACGAATATTGATTCTTTCATACATTTAAGTTTTATATTCAATAACGCATTTTCCTCCGATTTATTGTTTGCTCAAAAAATAAGGCACTTTGCAACACTATCTAGAGTGTTATTGCAAAGTGCCTTTTAAACATGAAAACTTATCTTTTGATTTTTCCCCGAGTTTTACAGATTCTCCCTTAACTCAGTAGCTGCTGTTCTTATCCTATATATTTTTTGATGTCCTCTTCTACCGTTCCGTTTCCGGCAATGCCAAAGGTATCTACCAGAACCTTCAGTACGGCTGGTGAACAGAAGGCTGGGAGCGTAGGACCCAGATGGATGTTCTTTACGCCCAGATGCAGCAGGGCAAGAAGTACGATGACAGCCTTCTGCTCGTACCAGGCAATATTGAAGAAGATAGGAAGTTCGTTGATGTCGCTGGCTCCAAAGATCTCCTTCAGCTTCAATGCCACAACCGCCCAGGAATAGGAGTCGTTGCACTGACCGGCATCCAGCACACGAGGAATGCCGTTGATGTCGCCCAGATTGAGCTTGTTGTACTTGAACTTGGCACAGCCGCTGGTGAGTATCACTACATCCTGAGGCAGCGCCTTGGCAAACTCCTCGTAGTAGTTGCGGCTCTTCATTCTGCCATCGCAGCCACTCATCACCACAAACTTGCGGATGGCTCCGCTCTTTACAGCTTCTACTATCTTGTCTGCCAGGGCAAAGACCTGAGCATGCGCAAAACCGCCGATGATCTCGCCTGTCTCTATCTCCCTAGGTGGCTGGCAGGTCTTGGCAAGCGCAATCACCTCGGAGAAGTCCTTGTGCCCGTCGGCACCCGCCTGGATATGCTTCCAGCCAGGGAAACCGGTAGAGTTGGTGGTGAAGACGCGGTTCCTGTAGCCTGCCGATGGCGATGGCGGTACGATGCAGTTGGTGGTGAAGACTACAGGACCGTTGAAGCTCTCGAATTCTTCCTTCTGTTTCCACCACGCATTGCCGTAGTTGCCCACCAGATGCTTGTACTTCTTGAGCTGCGGATAGTAGTGGGCAGGAAGCATCTCGCCATGTGTATAGACGTCGATGCCCGTGCCTTCGGTCTGGATGAGGAGATCTTCGATATCCTTCAGGTCGTGACCGGAGATGAGGATGCCCGGATTGCTGCCTGTGCCGATGTTCACTCTGGTGAGTTCCGGATTACCGTATGCCTGGGTGTTGGCCTTGTCGAGGAGTGCCATCACATCCACGCCGTACTTTCCTGTTTCGAGCACCACGCCCAGCAGCGTGTTCATATCAGCATCAGGGTTGCTGATGGTGGCGAGAGCACGGCAGATAAAGCTGATAATCTCGCTGTTCTCTTCTCCCAGATGGGCTGCGTGCTCGTAGTATGCTGCCATACCCTTCAGACCGAGCATGGTGAGTTCCTTGAGCGAGCGGATATCTGCATTCTCGTGGCGGAGCACGGATTCACGGGCGCCCTCTGCCTCATAGTCTGTCTTCTCGCCACCCCAGATTACCTCCTGATAGGCAGGGAGGTGGATATTCATGCTTGCTGCCTTTTGCAGCAGCTGTTTCTTCAGTACGATGCCCTTATCTACCTTTTGTAGGATATCCTGGTCGTTGAAGTTGGCGTTGGTAATGGTGGTGAAGAGTGCATCCGTGAGGAAATGGGTTACCTCTGGTGTCGGTTCTTCGCCTATGCTATGCTGTATGGTTCCTATGCCACGAACCACGCTGAGCAACAGATCCTGCCACTTGGAAGTTGTAGCCTCCTTACCGCAAACACCCTTGATGGTACAGCCTGTACCCTTAGCTGTTTCCTGACACTGGAAACAGAACATCTTGTTTTCTGCCATATTGCTATAAATTAATGAGTTATTTTAATGTTTTCTTCCAGGCGGCAATCTGCCATTCCTGGTTTCCGGCTGCAAAATTACGGCTTTAAAAATAATCCTACGGTAACAATTGTGACCGTAGGATATTAAAAAAACATAAAAAGAGTGTGGGGGAATGGATTTCTCCCTTCTTGAAGAGCATGATGATTAGATTGATGTCAACACTATCATATATTTATCCTTAAGGGAAAATAAAATTAGCCTTAAGGGAAAATAAATTTTGCCTTAAGACTAAATATATTCTGTCTTCTGATGGGCTATGCATAAGAGTGCATACCCGTGAGGAAATAGTTCACGCCGAAGTATGTCATGGCGATACTCAGGAAGGCTAGGGTGATGTAGATGTGATACACCAGCGGCTTGCGGAAAACCGGCAGACTCTGCGTATGCACTACTACGGCATAAATCATAAAGGTGATGAGCGCCCAAGTCTCCTTGCTGTCCCAACTCCAGTAGTTGCCCCAGCTCACGTTAGCCCAGATAGCACCGATAAAGATACCAAATCCCATGCAGGTGAGGGCAGGGTAGAGGAACACACGGCTCAATGCCTGGAGTTCTTCGCCATGAGAGCGCATGCAGATGCCCATGATGCCGCAGATAAATGTCAATGATAACAGAGCATAGCTCATCATAATGATGCTTACGTGCATACTCAGAAGAGGACTATTCAGTACAGGCATCATCTGTCCAATGGCAGGATCCATCTGGTTGATATGACTAACAAGCAGGAAGAAACCTGAGAGCAAGAAGCCGAATACCATCACCAGTCGGATTCTGAACTGCATGAAGATGGCTATCAGCATCACAAACCATGCCACGGTGAGCATACTCTCATAGCCATTCGACATCGGCACATTGCCACTGATAATCCATCTCAATACCAAACCGAAGGTCAGTGCCAAGAATGATACAACCAAAAGGATTGGCAAGGCGATGTCTAGGACCTTCACTTCTCTCTTCTTAGTCATGCGATAGATGGTGTAGAAGAGGGCAATGAAGCCCAATGTGAGGTTTGCCATGAAGAGAATGGTGGCAAAAGGAAAGGCATTATTGATGCGTTCTGCCTTATACTGGGTATTTGTTGGCAGCGAGTTACCACTACTTACCTCCTGATATTTCTTCATCTTGACGAAGAACTCATTTACACGGCTGATATTTCCTGCCTTTACATCACCATTCAGCAGAGAGAATACATTCCTGATATAGAGCGCATGCTGCTGCTCTACGGCTTGCGGCAACTTATCCACCGGTGAAAACCACGTGGTAGTACCCGCCTTGATGAAAGGATGATCCTTGGTAGCTTTCACATTCTTGGTGAAGGTGTAAGGAAGAACTTTCAATGAGATACCTTCTCGCAACTCCATGATGATTTGTATCTTGCCATCGATATCGGCGGCTTGCTGATGGAACTTGTCCTGCTGCCCATTGTAGTATTCCTGAACATACTGTCCGATGGTATAGCCACCCATTTCACGATTGAAGAAAGTATTGAGCGAAGCATAGTCTGGCAGATTCATCGCTGTTTTCATTTCTCCGCTCTTGATCTTGATGAAAGGCTCGTTTGCCCAAGTATTTCCATAGAACACCCAACCAGAGAGTACCTGTTCTGCAGTCAATCCCTGATAGCTCCTGGCTCCATATATCTTCTTGCAGAAATCGAGGGCAAAGGTCTGTACCTGACAGATGCGGTCGTTGTAGAGAATATGAAGCTCGCCAAACTTCTCTGCAGTTTCCTTTGGCAATACAGCATTTTGGAGATTGCCTGTTGCAGATTCTGCATGCAGTGTCTGTATATTGCCCATGCTGAGGATGAGTGCTGTTATCAAGGCTCCCTTCTTGAGCAAAGGACTCTTCAGTAGTTTGTGATAACCGCCCTTTGGGTCGAAGAGCATCCATACGAGGGAGATGAAGAGCAGCGCATAGCCAGTATAGGTGACTGGTATGCCGTATGGATCGGCATTGATAGCGAGCACGCTTCCCTTGCCGTCTTCATCGTAAGATGACTGATAAAGACGGTAAGACCGGTGGGAATAGATGTTGTTCATCGAAACTTTGCCTTCGCTCTTATCATCCCCATCCGTTACGGTGAATTTTGAAGAATAGTCAGCCACAGCGTTGGTACCATCATGCATCTTCGCTTCAAACTTCTTTAGGCAGAGCGAGAAAGGGAGTTTCTCTTCCTTCATACCCTGCTCTTCATCCTGAGCCATATAAGTATCTGTAGGCTGACCGATGCGCAGATGAATCATGCCCCGTTTAGCCGATATATGTGTGAGCAATGCCCCGGCAAGGATGATGATGAAGGAGAGATGGAGTGCCAGCGTAGAAGCGCACTTCACTTTTCTTTTGATGATATAGAACGCACCTAGGGCAGCGAGTACTGCCCAGATAAGAATGAACCACCATGCCCCATAGTAGTGGGCATGGGCATAATCCGTGCCCTGGCTTTTTTCCACGATGGTGGCGGCAGCCATGCATACGAGCACAAGGATGTAAAGAATGAATATAATCTTTTTAACCATACTTAGTTGGAATCTTGATAGAATTTCCGCTGCAAAATTACGATATTATTCGGAGACGAGCAAGATTTTATACGTATATTTAGAGGTTCTGATAAAAAAAAGCTGCCAAATGCTTTTGATAGCCTGGCAGCTTTTCTTATTTTTGTTTCTTCTTGTAATATCTTATGATTAGATAGAACGCAGGAACTTAACCACTGCATCACGATCGCTCTTCGATGCCTTGTAGAAGTTCATAGCTGAATTATAGGCATGACTCTTCTTGCTGTAGCAGTGCCACATGATGGCTTCCACCTCGTTGCGGGCACGACAGTCGTGCAAGCGGTCTTCTGCACCTGTGTTCAGATAGCTCAAGCCACGACCCCAGAGTGGAGTGGTGCGGCACCATGATCCGTGGATGTCGTTCATCATATAGAGCTTGTGCTGAACGAAGTCAGAATATGGATGGATGGTCTGGTTCTGATAACGAGGCAACTTCTTGTCTGCGAGATACTTGGATGTTACGTAGTTGTCATCGCCAGTCTTCCATGTTGGCTTGTGACAGCTGGCGCATCCCCAATTCATGAAGAGCTTCTTACCCTCCTGTACCTGAGGATCGTTCAGGTTGCGGGCACGAGGCACGGCAAGACCACGGTGCCATACCATGAAGGCATAGAAATCGTCCATGCTCTGTTCAGGCTTGAAGTTGTGCCATTGGTTGTCAAACTGGTTGGTTTTTGGATCCAACAGGTTTACTACTGCTTCCTTGATTCCCTCGTCAGTACCATCTGCATAATATGGAGAGGTAGGGTCCTTCTTGATGGCTGCAATCACATCCGTATTCTCTGACATTGCCTTTGCCCAAGGGGTCGTGGTATAGAGGCAAGGACGATCCTGACGGGTAACATTGGTGATGTTCCAGATAGCGTTAGCACCAGGACCATCCTGTAAACTACCACGGGTCAAGGCATAAGTGAAGCGCTTGACAATCTTTTTGTTCAATTCAGAGGTGTTTGGATCGAATGTGCTGCCATCTGCATGCACGCCACCAATAGCGTATTTGCTATCTCTACCAAATGTTGTATAGTATGCTCCGTCGGTAAAGTCATTCTTGTCGGCATCCCAAAATGATGGATTGATGTATTCTTTTACGTCAAGTCCAGCTTTCTTGAAGTAAGATGCCTCTGATGCATACTGTGCCTTGATAGCTTCGTTAGGAATGGCATCTACCAGTCCTGTACCACCAATACCGATGGTAGATTCCAATCTTACAGCTACTGTACCATTGCCGGTTTCGTATGGAGTAGGACTGGTGTTGAAGGCACTCTTAGGGATAGAAATCTCAGGATAAATCAAATCAAACTTTTCGCCATCAGGGAACTGCATGGATGGTATCTCTTCTGTTTCCATCTTGTTGACGTGCTCCCAACTCATATTGATTTTGCTCTCATCGATAGGTGGCAAGAATGGAGACTGTGCTTGTGTCTGAGGCATACCTGTAACCTCAGCTACATAGCCACCATCATTGCTGTTGGCACCATCTACAGGATGATAAACTACGAGCAGATAACCATTACCGTTACCATAGCGGGTTTCATACTGTGCCTTGCGCTTGCCATGACCATACTCTGGGTGGCAGTCAAAGCAAGATGAGCGTACAGAAGCAGGACCCAAGCCCTTGAAGGCACCGGTGTTCCATGAATACTGGCGCTCGAATATCTGCTCGCCGATAAAGAACTGCTTGAAGAGTTCTGGATCGTTATCTACGGCAGGGGTCTGGTCAGAGTAACTGCTGGAACCAGTGTTCTCTGTTGTCCCCAGCTTACCACCTGGATACCACTCATCTGCAGTAAAGTTACCCACTTCCTTACCTACGTATGCGGCATCTGTTTCCTGAATTTCAACTTTGTTGTCATCGTCAGAACAGCTAGCCATTGTCGTAGCCAAAGCCAGGGCGAACGACAGGTAGGCGTAATTCTTAAAATTCTTATTCATAATGTATTTTCTTTGTGATATATTATATTTAACCCAAATGACGTAGCTTCGCTTCTATTGAAGAAAGCAAAGCTACGTAATCCTTTATTCCTGTTGTTTCTGCTGTAATGGATAAATTACTTGGAAACCTTCAAGGCGCGGAACCAGGCACCCGCATTGTTCAACTCGTCGTCCAGGGTGTTGATCTTGTCGATGCAAGTCTTTACCTGAGCATTGGCTGGATCATCCACGAAGGCGATACCGCTCTTCTTGGCAGACTCCAATGCTGCGATAGCCTCATCAAGAGCTGTATTCAATGCGTTGTAGCCACTGTAGTTGTACTTCTTCATGATAGTCATCAATGAATTAGCAACAGGAGTTGTAGCAGTTACATGACGTGTACCATAGAGAGAGTTCTTGATAGAGTAGATGTTGTCCTGATAGTCGATGAATGAACGCTTGCTGTATGGTGACTCAATGTAGTCGCGAGATTCAGCTTCGCCATCCTCTGTTGTACCGCCATGACCGGTAGCTACACGGTAAGCCTGACCCAGCTTCTGGGTGTAAACCTCCTGGCAGATGCTTGAGCAGCCGCCTACGAATACATTCTCCAAGGTCTCCTGCCATGTAGGGAACCAAGCCTTGTCGCCTGTGGCATTGAGGAAGAACTGACCGTAACCGATACCTGCAGAAGAAAGGGCACCAGCACTCTCCTCCAGACCAGCAAGACCATCAACCACCCACTTGCAATTGGTTGTCAACCAAGAACCGAGGGTTGCATCACCATTCCAACCATACTGGAGGAGTGAAGTCATGTTGTAGATGTCGCCAGCTACAGCGGCAGCAAATGCCAACTCGTCGATACCCTTTACGGTGGTCATGCCCTCTTCTGTCTCGTTGTTGTTCAGCATGGCTGCAGTACGTGCGGCTCCATTACGGAAGAGTACGAACTCCAATCCGTGGAAACCGATTACAGAGTCGAAGTTCTTGTTCTCGGTATAGATAAACTGAGCTGGGTTTGAACCCTGGATTCCGGCGATGATGTTCTGGTTGTTGAGTGCCTCTACCATCTGGTCGTGGTCGAGTGGCCATGAGTCGATGTGTGGGTCAATCTCGTTGTTGGCTGCTGCACCATAGAGGAATGCCTCACTGCGCTCCCATTCACGACGAGCGTTCTTGAAAGCCTCGCAGGCATCGGTGATATCTGCATCGCTCAAGTTGCCAGCCTTGGCGTTGGCGTATGCCTTGTCGCATGCATCCTTCAGAACCTTAGCGTTGTCTCTCAAATCCTTGTAGGTAGGATTGATAATGTCGTTTACATAAGTGTTGGCAACTGCTGATAATTCTGTTGCTGGAACTACGTTACCCTCTGTTACTGGGCCATCATCATCGCTACAAGAAGCGAAACCCAAAGATAAGGTCATTGTTGCTACGAACAAGAATGCCTTCTGGAAAATCTTTTTCATGTTTCTTTGTTTTTTATGTTTGAATATGATAATTATTATTCTATGAAACGGCTCTTTTCACCTGGATTAGAGGAAGAAGCCCTGATAAGCGATGCCGATGTTCACGGCTGGCTCATTGTTGTACTTAGAGTGGAAGATGCGCTGGTTGTATTCAGCTTTCACACAGATTTGTGGGAGAGGGAAGTAGTTGATACCTGCTGCCACAATTTTGCGGTTGGTCCACTTGGCGGTGGTATTGTGAACGGATGAATCGTAATACTCGAAATGACCGAACACATACAGCTTCTGGTTGTTTTCACGCAACTTGGAAATCTGAGAGAAGACATCATAGCCTGCTTCCACCATGGTAGCGATGGCATGACTGCCGAAGTATTTGCCGCTGCCTGATTCATTAGGCTTGACGTTAGCCGTACCAGGATATACAATGCTGGTAATGGCTGTAGCATCGCTTACATAGCCATAATCCACGTTGCCTCTAATCTTCCAGTTGTACTTGTTGTAGGTGAAGTCGAAGGCACCTACATATACGTTTCCCTTGATGTTTTTGTGTTGGGTATCCTGTGGGGTGGTGTTGCCCATCGCCTTGCCGTAGTAACCGCTCAGTCCGATGCGCAGACCAGGAATACTGTAGTTATCTACACGGGCAGCAACGGCATATTTGTTGGCTACCTCAAACTCGTATGGACTCTTGGCACCGCCTTGAATCCAGTTGCTGCGACTGAAACGGTAGGCGTTCAAACCTGCCAGAAACTGTGCCTCGTAGCGGAACTTACCGCTCTTTCCCCAGAAACTGATACCAGTCTGGTGCCATGTGCAAGGAAGGATAGTGTTTTCGCCTTCTGGACGATAAACAGTAAAGAAGTTTAATGGCTCATGATAGGCATTGGTCAGACCCACAGGTACTACGATGTGACCCATCTTGATGTTGGCAGCTCTGCCGAAAGACTTCTGAATCCAGAACTGTTCCAGTTCTACCTCTCCACCTTTCTCCACTTCCTGCTCGTACTCGATAGCTTCCTCAGCCTCGTATTCGATAGACTGTCCGGTACCTCCGTGTTCAAATTCAATCTCAGTACCCATGGTCCATCCCTTTCCGAAGTCGTAACCCAAGTAGATTACTGCATGAGGAATGTCGAAGCGTCCGTGGTCAGGAGCGTTCTTATAAGCAGTAGCGTTAGAGTAGCGTTTGCCAGCGTCGCTGTAGAAGTTGCGGCTCATGGCAACCTCGCCATAACCACCCACGCTGAGGCGCTTGCCATTCACGTGCTGCATCACGCTGTCTGCAGCCACAGTTTGTGCACTTGCCGTTGCCAAACCGGCAACCAGGGCAGCGGACATCAATCCAATTCTTAAACTGTTCATCTTTAATATTTTGAAATTATTGTTATCGTATTATCCTTAATATAATAAAGAAAAGAGCGCGGATATCTGCTTGCGGTCTCGACACTTTAGAGGCCTAGTATCTCCTTAAAGCCATGAGGCATGATAAGGAATTACGCAGCTCTGCCGCTCGGGAGTGGCAATCATCACCGCGCTCTTTCTCGATTTCGGGTGCAAAGGTACGGAGTTTTAAAATATCTTGCAATACCTAAAAATCGGTAAACTGCGGCATCCCCATTTCTAGGTATTGCGAGTTTCGAAACTTTTTTGTATATTTGCACCCGAAATAGAAACATTATGAATGTTCTTGATACAAGGATGTTTTCATTTAAGGATAAAAGAAGATGAAAAATCAGAAGATGTATGAAGCTGACGACAAGATGATCAGCATCATTAGAGACAATTACAACATCTTGCAGAGCCTGGGCAGCTTCGGCATCAACCTGGGCTTTGGTGATAAAACTGTGCGCGAAGTTTGCGACGAGCAGAATGTGGATACTTATACATTTCTGGCTGTGGTAAACTTTACAATTAATGGTTACAAGGAGTATGACAATGCCGACCGTTTGTCGTTACCGACCTTATTGCATTATCTCAAGGCATCCCATGTCTATTATATTGATTTCCAGTTGCCTTTCATCCGTAAGGAACTCGTTGAGGCTTTGGATGAAAAGGATAATCTGGCACGCCTTATCCTCAAGCTTTATGATGATTATGCCCATAGTATCACTAATCATATGCGGTATGAAGAAAAGATGGTATTCCCTTATGTTCAGGCACTTATCGATGGTAATGCCAATGCAAACTTTGATATAGAAACCTTCTCGAAGCACCATGCTCAGGTAGATATGAAGTTAAAAGAGTTGAAGAGCATCATCATCAAGTATTTGCCTTCTGATGGCTTGCATAATAATCAGCTCAGCGCCACTCTTTATGATATATATAATAATGAGGAATGGCTCACCCATCACTCTGAGGTAGAGGAAGAAATCTTTATTCCTGCAGTAAGAAATGCAGAGCGTAAACTGAAGCAGAATGATGTGAGTGCCAAGATTTCGAGCATGATTAATCAGACTCCGATGAGTGACGAACAGTTGAGCGACCGTGAGAAAGATGTGATTGTTGCTTTGGTTCAGGGAATGACCAACAAGGAGATTGCCGATCACCTTTATATCTCCATCAACACGGTGATTACCCACCGCAGAAACATCGCCCGAAAGCTTCAGATTCACTCTCCTGCAGGTCTTACAATTTATGCCATCGTGAACAATTTGGTTGATATTTCTTCTGTAAAGCTGTAGTTTATCTGTGGAATATCAGTTTAAATAATGTTATTTTTTCTAAAATGATAGCGCCTTCCTCTCACATGAGGGGAAGGCGCTATCATTATATTTAGGTATGTGATGATTCTGCATCACTATTTATGGTGAAGGCTAGATCATATTGATGTCAACAAAACCATGCATCACAGCATAAATGGTGAGTGAAGACACACTTTTTAATCCCAGTTTTTCCTGTATTTTCTTGCGATGGGTAATCACAGTAGTCAGTCCGATACAGAGTTGGTCGGCTATCTCTTTGTTGATTTTCCCTTGTGCTACCAGAGATAATACCTCTATTTCTCTATCCGACAGAACTTTTTCCTGAGTGACAGGGGGCATGGCAGGGATATGCTCGCCATGAGGATGACCGGAATGCTGCAGGTTGAGAAGCTCTTTTATCAGGTATCCTTCTGGTACATTGACGCAGAGACAATGAAATTCTGCAAGTTGCGAATTGGGATCGTTGCTGGGTGTTAGAACGATCACGTGGCGGTTCCTGTTGCCCTGTGTGAAGAAGTAACGGTGTTCCAGTACAATGTGCATAGATACAAAGCTATGAACAAAGTGGTCTGGATTGTTTGCCTCGTACTGACGGAACGAACCGAAGGTCGAGATTTTCATCATGGGCATCACCGACTCAAGCAGTTGTCTGAGTCCCATTGCGGCGAGTGTATTGCTCTCTACTATTGCCATTTCCGGCATCTGTTTGCCAGCCATGGATTTCATCATTTCTTCATTCATCTCTGTTTATTTTACTTCTGCTAGTGATAGTTGGGTTATACTTATATCTTGTTTTTACAAGAATGGAGTGAGTACCTTTGCGGCAAACCATCCTTTGAATCTTTGCCAGCCCGTACGCCATTCTCTCCAGTTCTTCTCATTGAGTAAGAAACTGTCTTTCTTTTCCCCATCAAAGAGCTGTACCAGTTGTTGGGTAGTACAAGAATCCACAATCACTGCATTCTCTTCATAGTCCCAGCGCAGGCTTCGGGCATTGAGATTGGCACTGCCCACGGTACAGAACTTGCCGTCTACCATGATAATCTTGGTATGGTGGAAGCCCCGTGTGTACATCCAAACATTGCATCCTGCCTTCATCAGCTTGTGCGCATTATAGAAACCACAGTCAGGAGTCAGCGGAATGTCGCTCTTGGTAGAGAGCATGATTTCTACCTTTACTCCTCTTTTCACTGCATTCTTCAATGCCTTTTTAAGTTTATGACTCAAGGTAAAGTAGGGGCTGATAATCTTGATGCTGTCCTGTGCATCATTGATGGCATTCACATAAAAATATCGGATGATATCTTTTGTAATATGCGGTTCGCGGTTGATGATGCCGACCATCTTTCTGTAGGCTGTTGCTGTCGTATCTGGCTTGAGATTCTCTACCAGATAATCCTTCTTCTTATATCTCCAGAACTCAGTGCTGTGCACATTCTGTCCGCTCACCTTATTCCACATTTTGAGGAATATCTTCTGCAGGGTATTTACCTCACTGCCATCGATGCGACAGTGCATATCGTGCCATTCTCCTACAACCTTCGTACCTTTTATATAGTAATCGGCTACGTTCATACCGCCCGTATAGGCTATCTGCCCATCGATGACAACGATTTTACGGTGATCACGGTTGAAGATTGCATGTACCCATGGAAACTTCAGGGGCTTGTATTCATAAATCTCTATACCATTGGCACGGATTTTCTTGAGATGTCTCTTTCGAAGAGGCTTATTGTTGGAAGAGTTTCCGAAACCATCATATAAGGCTCTCACCTTCACACCCTCCTTGACTTTCTGAGCTAGCAGGTCGAAGAGGAGGGAGGCGATGCTGTCGTTGCGAAAGTTAAAGTATTCCAGGTGTACACTATGTTTAGCCTGTCGGATTGCCTGGAACATATCATCAAACTTTTCCTGACCATTCATCAGTAGGGTCACGGAATTATCGTGAGAAAAACTCACACCTTTCCCACGAAGCTGATTTACAATCAGTGAATCGCTGGTCTGTGCGCTGCACAGCGAACTGACCAGCATCAGTGTTATCGTTGTTATTATCTCTCTGAGTCTCATGTCAACTCCTAATAATCTATTTGCTATAAATTATTAATTATAAATTGTTAATTAAAATCACACCATGCAGGCATAGTGGTCTACGATACCTTTCAGATGATTATCCTTGTCTACAACCAGTACCGTATGCACCTTATACTTGTGCATGATGCGCTGAATCTCCGAAATCTTCGTCTTCGGAGTCACCATTTTCGGAGTGGTGGTCATGATGTCGCTTACAGTCTTGTTAAAGAATTCTGCCTGCCATTTCTCCATGGCGCGTCGGATATCACCATCGGTAATAAGTCCGATAACGTGGTTGTCTTCATCCAATGAGATACCCAATCCCAGTTTGCCCTTGCTTACGTGGATGATAGCCTCGCCCAGGTGCATTTCCTTAGGAATGATAGGCATATCATCGCTGCGCATCACATCTTCTGCTGTGGTCAGCAGTCGTTTGCCTAATTCTCCACCAGGATGGAACTGTGCAAAGTCACGAGGCTTGAAGTGGCGTACCTGCATCAGGGCGATAGCCAGTGCATCACCCATAGCCAATGCTGCAGTAGTACTGCTGGTAGGGGCGAGGTTCAGCGGACAAGCCTCCTTCTTTACCTTTACGGTGATATGATGGTTGGAGTATTTTGCCAGCAGAGAATCTGGATTTCCGGTGATGGAAATGATAGGAATATTCATGTGGAGTACCATCGGGATGAAACGAAGCAGTTCATCGGTCTGACCGCTGTTACTCAGTGCCAGAACCACATCCTTGTCGGTCATCACACCTAAGTCGCCGTGATAGACATCCAGTGGATTGATGTAGAAGGCTGGTGTGCCTGTAGAGGCAAGTGTAGCGGCAATCTTGGCACCTACGTGTCCACTCTTGCCCACACCTGTAACGATAATCTTGCCTTGGCAATGATACATCATGTCTACAGCTTTCTCAAAGTTGTCGTCCAGATAAGGTATCTGGTCGAGGATGGCCTGCGCCTCGTCTCTAAGAGCCTGTTCGCCATAACCGCGAACAATCTTATCATCTATATTGTTATTTTTATCGGTCATTTCTAAATCATTTGAATTGGCTTTCCATTCGTACGCCGAACGTTGTTTCTTCATTCTTCGTTCTTCACTTTTCACTTAAAGGAGTTCCTGGATAAGTGATTCCAACTTGTTTAATTCCAGCATATTGGCTGCATCGCTCTTGCCCTGGTCTGGGTCAGGATGTACTTCAAAGAAGTAGCCGGTAGCTCCGAAAGCTTTAGCCGCCTTTGCCATTGCTGGTACGAACTTGCGGTCGCCTACGGTCTTGCCGTCACCTGCACTCGGGCGCTGAACGCTATGGGTACAGTCCATGATGACATTTGGCACAATCTCCTTCATGTCAGGGATGTTTCTGAAATCTACCACGAGATTGTTATAGCCGAAACAGTTGCCGCGTTCTGTGAGCCAAACTTCCTTGGCACCGCTCTCCAATGCTTTTTCTACAGGATATTTCATATCTCTACCGCTCAGGAACTGTGCCTTCTTGATGTTGACGGTTTTACCAGTCTTGGCTGCAGAAACCAGAAGGTCGGTCTGTCGGCAGAGGAAGGCTGGAATCTGGAGAATATCACAAACTTCGCCTGCTGCTGAAGCCTGATAACTCTCATGAATATCTGTTGTAACCTGAAGGTTGTACTTCTCTCTGATATCTCCCAGCATCTGGAGTCCTTTCTCCAGTCCTGGACCACGGAAAGAGTGGATGCTGGTACGGTTGGCTTTGTCGAATGAAGCCTTGAATATGATTTTAGTTCCTAACTTTTCGTTGATGCGGACGAGTTCCTGCGCTACTGTTTCCAATAGTTCCATTGACTCGATGACGCAAGGACCTGCTATGAATGTTGCCATATTTTTTATAGTTTATAGTTGATAGTTTATAGTTAATAGGGAGTAAACCTGCTATTAACTGTAAACTACAAACTGTTAATTATTAACTTGTTTAATTGTAATTTCACGCTGTGGGAACGGAATCTCGATGTTATGATCGTTGAGCGTATCGTAGATGCACTCCATGATGGTGGCATCGTCGATGGCTTGGGTAAGCACGTTCACCCATACCACAATTCTGAGTGTGATACAGCTGTCATCGAAACTCTTCAGTAACACCTTCACACCTTTGTCCTGATAGATACAATCCAGTTTCATCAGGGCATTGATGAGAATCTGTTTCACTTCCTTCACATTGCTGCCATAAGCAATACCTACCTCCAGAATATCCAGCTCATAACCATGATTCTTGGTCATGTTCTTGTAGTTTTTGGAGAAGAGCTGCGAGTTCTGGAAGGCTATGACCGAACCGTCGGTAGCCTCCAGCATCGTAGAGGTATAACTGATACTGCTCACCTTACCACGGGTGCCGTCACAGATGATATAATCACCCACCTTCACACGGCCCATCATCAGAGAGATGCCGTAGTAGATGTTCTCAAGAATATCCTTTGATGCAAAACCCAGACCGGTTGATAAGCCGGCAAAGATAGCAAGCAGCCATGATTTACCAACCTGGAACACATTCAAGGCTATCATCAGCCAGATACCCCAGATAATCACCTGCATCACGTTCTTGAACATCACAATCTTTGAAGCAGCCGACGCCGGGTCTGCTTTCTCGAAGTGATGACGCATGAAATCTACAGAAGTAATGTTGATGTAGTTGAACAGGAAGTACAGACAAGCTACCTCTGAAATACTGAAAAGCGATGCAGTGAAGTTGCTGGTCTTGATGTAATCCTTGTTGAATATCTCCCATGTCGTATCACTCATGTTGAATACATCTGCAGCCCAATAGATAGAGATGATGAACGAGAGTACACCTGAAATAGGGAGCAATACCTTATAGATAAAGCGATACAGCCATTTGTCGGTAATCGCCTTGTCTGCCAGTTTTTTACGCTTGGCATATACGCTGAGCCATCCTTCGCAACAGGTGATGGTAAGCACGCAGGTAAGCTGCATGGTCCACCAGATGATAAGCTGGACGGCAAGCAGTGTGAAACCTATCCAGGCAAAAATGGTACTTACTCCGAATACGGCAAGCGATATGAATGCGTATGTCTTGTCGGTACGCAATACCTGATTGTGTTTTCTGCCTATCACATTCCACTGCCAGAGATCGCAGAGCAGGAGGACTGGTGGAAAGATGAGGTTTACCAGGTCGTTTGGTATCAGGATGATACGGAACACGATAACGATGAAACCTACCAGCATCAATGGCGAATAGATACGGAAGGTATTCTTAATCTTATCGTTGTCTACACGTAGCAAGATAGATACCAGGATGACGCCAACCAGCCAGGAATATTCTACCAGCAGCTGGCTTGCCATAATCACGAAGTTCTGGGTAACCGTCATTCTTACGATACCGAGAATAACAGCGAAGGTTACTACTGTCATAGCCATGATAAGGCATGGACGTTTTGCCATAAAACTTTCCTTTCTGTTCTCGAACATACCATGCTTCATGAGTTGGGTAATTACGATGCGGATGGTAAAGAGATTGAGGAAGATGGAGATGAGACCCCAGAAGATGATGATACCGAAGAGGATGAAGATGATACGTACATCCCATTGTGACATCATGCCTGGTACGGGCTTGTATTTCTCGGTTACAGACGTCTTCGCCTCCTTATAGTTCATGCTGATATTGCGGAGTATACGCAGATAGTTGTCGCCTCCATTATTGAAGATGCTGTTCTGGATATCTTCGTATCTGCGGTTGGCATAGTCGTTGAGTGCCTGTAGCTTACGGTCGGTTCTGTCGTAAGCCTGCACATAGGCTTGCAGCTGTTTCTGTTTCTCTACCAGCTGGCGGCGGATATTGACAGCCAGAGTCAGGTCAACGTTTCGGTTCACCTGTGCTTCTTCGCTGAGAAACATGGTGTTCATGCCGTAGAGATAGTTGATGAGTGAATCGAAACGCGCCACCTCAACATTGTTCTTCTTGATCATCTGGCGGAAAGGAACAGCCTTCGACTTAAACTTCTTAAACTGCTCTGTAGCCTCATGACAGGCATACGTCATGTCGAAAATATACCCATTGCGCTGCGAATAGAGCATGATGGAGTTCTGGTCAGCCTGTTTCACAATACTGATGAGCTCCTGAATCACAGCCAGCTGTTGAGCCTTGGCAGTTTGGTTCTGTTTCTCCAAGTCTATGTGATAGTTGGTCAATTCTGTACGCAGCATATAGAGCGTTGTGTCCAGGTTGGCTTCCTTGAGCACTGCGTTGCTTGGCAGTACGAATGCCACCATCAGCAGAATTATGATGTATAGTCTCTTCTTCATATTTAGTAAATTTGACTGCAAAGTTATTAATAATTCGTGAAAAAGCAAAGAGAAAATCGCCTTTTTTGATATATTAGCACCTTTACGTTCGATTTTTAGGGTTATCTTTTGCATTTTTCATATAAATTGATTACATTTGCAACGTCAAAGGATACGTTAATTAATCTGATTGGAATATGAAGATACTCATAGCAGATAGTGGCAGCACCAAGACCGATTGGGCTCTGGTTGATGAACAGGGTAACGTGATGGTTACCTGTAAGACGCAGGGCATCAGTCCGATTCATCAGAGTGATGCCGAGATATTGGATGTATTGTGTAAGGAACTTGTTCTGTCAGAGCAGCCTCAGGAGGTTTTCTTTTATGGCAGTGGAGTAACCGAGGCGATGAAGTCTCGCATGAAATCACTCTTGCAGCAGTCTTTTCCCGAAGCCAAGGTTGAGGCAGAAGGTGATATGCTGGGAGCAGCCCGTGCCCTCTTTGGCAAGAAACCGGGTATCGCCTGTATTTTGGGAACCGGTGCCAACAGTTGTCTTTACGATGGAGAGAAGATTGTGATGAACACGCCTCCGTTGGGATATATCCTGGGCGATGAGGGTAGTGGGGCAGTAATCGGCAAACTTTTCCTCAATGGTATCTTCAAGGGCACATTGCCTGTATCGCTAAAGAATAAATATCTTGCCTGGTCGGGTTTGGATTATCCTACTATTATTAATAAGGTGTACAGACAGCCGCTTGCCAATCGCTTCCTTGCTTCCATCTGTCCTTTTATCTCAGAACAGATAGCAGAAGGTGAGAAACATGAGAACGGGACTGACGAACTGAATGAAGCGATGGCTCTCTATCGTATGATATTGGAGAGCTTCAATCAGTTCTATGCAAAGAATCTCACACCTTATATTAAATATGTCAAGGCGAGCACCGAAGATATAAGTCAGTTGGAGCCTGGCATGAAGGCCTGGCATTCATCCTTGGAAGAAGAAATCCCGATGCTTGGTTTTGTTGGAAGCATAGCTCATTACTTTGAATCACCTTTGAGAAATGTGATGGAGGATGAGTTTCATCTCAAGATTTCCCAGATTTTGAAAGCTCCGATGCCGGGGTTGATAAAATATCATATTAATTAAGCAATTTTTGCACCAAAATGTATTTTATGCTACATTTTGGTGCTTTTTCGTTAAAAAATGTAGGTTGCGCAACATTTTATACGTAATTGATTAACCAAAACATACCCTATTGTGTCTGTTTTTTATCTATCTTTGTCCCCGAAAAAGTAAATGCAAACAACGATAAATCGAGGCAATCCTCATAACCGAGGCTTATACCTTATTTATATAAAGGCAATATTCGACCTATGTTACATAGGCCTATATTAAACCTAGAAGCAACAATTATTAATTTAAACCTAAAGTAATTATGAGAAAAACATCTCAGAAATTCTCGCAGAGCCACATGCTCTGCAAAGTTGCTCTGGTAGCCATCATGTTGGTGTTCCAGGCAATGTTAGGAATCGGAGCGGGTGTCCTCAATGCTCAGACGGTTAAGGGTACTGTCATCTCTGGCAGTGACAATGAACCATTGATTGGTGCAAGTGTCATGGTGCAGGGTACAAAGACGGGTGCCGTTACTGACCTGGATGGTAACTTTACCATTGAAGCAAAGAATGGACAAACTCTCGAAGTTTCGTATCTGGGCTTTATCACCCAAAAGATTAAAGTTACAGGTTCGACAATCAACGTAACCTTAAATGAAGACAAACAGTCACTTGATGAAGTTGTCGTAGTAGGTTACGGTGTTCAGAAGAAAAAGCTGGTGACGGGTGCCAACATCAACGTGAAGGGTGATGACATCGCCAAGTTGAACACTTCCAATCCGCTTCAGGCGCTCCAGGGACAGACTCCTGGTATGAGCATCATCTCAACATCCGGTCAGCCGGGTTCCGGTTTGAAGGTAAACATCCGTGGTATGGGTACCGTGAGTGGTTCTGATCCGCTTTACATCATTGATGGTGTACGTGGTGACATCGCTTCTCTGAATCCAGCAGATATCGAAAGCATTGATGTGCTGAAGGATGCGGCATCGGCTGCCATCTATGGTTCGCAGTCGGCCAATGGTGTTGTTCTGATTACTACCAAGGGTGGTAAGGAAGGCCGTGCCGTGGTTAGCTTCGACGGATATGTGGGTTGGCAGAACAAGCCACGCAGCATTGATATGCTCAATGCTAGGGAGTATATGGCTATTCTGGATGAGGCTGCCATCAACTCGGGCAAGAATGCCTACGACTGGAGCAAGTACAAGAGTATCTATGATGCCAATGGCGATTTGATTGATACCGACTGGGTAGATCAGATGTTTGTGAAGAATGCCAAGACTTCTTCATATAATATAGGTGTAAATGGCGGTAGCAAGACTGCCAATTATGCCATGACGCTGGGTTATATGAACCAGGAGGGTATTGTTGGCGGCAAGGACGTCAGCAATTATGAACGTTACAACTTCCGTGTCAATTCCGACTGGAAGGTGAAGGACTGGTTGAAGGTGGGTGAGCAGATCAGTTTCATCTATACCCAAAATTCGGGTATCGGTGTGGGCAATGCTTACAACAACTCTCTGCGCAGTGCCTTCAATACCTCTCCATTGTCGCCTGTGTATAGCGACAACAACAAGTATGATTCTCCTTTTAATGATACCAGTAACAGCGACTGGTATAATGCCGATGGCAACCCATACGGCTTGATGATGACGAACAATAACAATCAGACGAATGCAGCCCGTTTCACCGGTAATGTGTATGCGGAGATTGAGCCTATCAAGAACTTGAAGTATCGCACCGTAGTAGGTTACGAATATTATGCAAGCGATTACCGTTCGTTTACTCCTCTCTATCAGTTCTCTATCTATAGCTACAACACAGCCAACCGTACCAGTGTGAACCAGAATATGGGACATAACTGGCAGTTGACCTGGACCAACACCCTGTCTTACGACTTCAAGGTAAAGGATCATAGCTTCACAGCCTTGGCAGGTATGGAGTCCTGGCGCTTTGATGGCGTAGGCGTAAGTGCATCCAATGCCACCCTGAAGAGTGGCTTTGCCGACTGGAACCATGCTTATGTAAGCAATGGTACCGCTGCCACCGCTACCGATGGTCTGGGTGCCAACGGTGCTCCTTCTCTGTCACAGCGCATGGTGAGCTACTTTGGTCGTGTAAGCTGGAACTGGAAGGAAACCTATATGGCAACAGCTACCCTGCGTGCCGATGCTTCTTCTAAGTTTGCCCGTGGCAACCGCTGGGGCTACTTCCCTTCTGTTTCTGCCGGTTGGATTGTAACCAATGAAAAATGGGTGAAGCCTCTGCTCAAGGTGCTTGATTATGCCAAGGTGCGTGCAAGCTGGGGACAGGTTGGTAACCAGAATATTGGCGACCTGATGTTTATTTCTCCTATCTCAACATCGGGCGCTTACTATAACTTCGGTACGGCTTTGGGTGCTGACGGACAGTCAAATTACTATGGTGCTTACGAAAGCCGTCTGTCTAACGAGAATGTGAAGTGGGAAACTTCAGAGCAGTTGGACTTCGGTTTGGATTTGCGTCTCCTGGGCAAGCTGAATGTCAACATCGACTGGTATAAGAAGACCACCAAAGACTGGTTGCTGGTTAAGCCTATCCCAGGCACAGCCGGTACGGGAGCCCCTTATTTCAATGGAGGTGACGTAGAGAATACCGGTATAGAAATCGGTTTGGGCTGGAACGACAACATTGGTAGAGATTTCAACTACTATGTGAATGTCAACGGTGCCTATAATAAGAATAAGGTGGGAAGCATCCCTACATCCGATGGTATCATTCATGGTACCGATGGTAATGGTCAGCTCTATGATAACTCTACCGAGTTCTACCGTTGCAGCAATGGCGAACCAATCGGTTACTTCTGGGGTTACAAGACCGCTGGTATCTTCCAGAACCAGAAAGAAATCAACGAGTGGGTAGCGGCAGGCAATGGCGTACTTCAGGGGTCTTCTGTAAAACCTGGCGATGTAAAGTATTACGATGTCAACCACGATGGTACCATCAATGATGCCGACAAGGTAAACCTGGGCAATGGTATGCCAGACTTTACCTATGGTTTCTCACTCGGTTTCGGCTACAAGGGACTCGACTTCTCTGTAACCGCCAACGGTTCTGTAGGCAACGACATCGTTCAGAGCTACCGCAATGTAGGTGCCAAGACTGCCAACTACACTTCAGCTATTCTGCAGCGCTGGACAGGTGAGGGAACATCCAACAAATATCCACGTGTAACAGAGACCAATGTGAACTATCAGTTCTCCGACCTCTTTATCCAGGATGGTGACTTCCTGAGAATCAGCAACATCACCTTAGGTTATGATTTTGCCAAGCTGCTTCATCAGAAGTTCGTATCTCAGGCCCGTTTGTACTTCCAGGTTCAGAATGCGTTTACCTTTACCAAGTATGACGGCATGGACCCAGAAATCGGTTATGGTGTCAATAGTTGGGCATCAGGCGTAGATTTGGGTTACTATCCACGTCCACGTACCTTCATGGTAGGTTTGAATCTTAAGTTCTAATTTAAAGGAGATATCATTATGAAGACAAATAAAATAAAGATAGCCGCTTTGGGTATTTTGGCTATGGGAGGTCTGGCATCTTGCAGCGACAGTTGGCTGGATGTGGCTTCCAAGACAGAATCAAATTCCGGCAATTTCTATAAGAGTCAGGAAGATGGACTTCGCTCGCTCTATGCCTGCTACGATGGTTGGCAGCGTACCGTTTCAGATGGTCCTTCGTTCACCGTCTATCAGTTGACCGAGACGATGAGTGATGAGTGCTTTGGCGGTACGGGTAACACCGATGGCCGCAACACGCAGATTCTCGACCGTTTCGACATGAATCAGGCACCGTCTTATACCGATATGCACGAAACCTTGTGGAAGAGCTATTATGCAGCCATCTTCCGCTGCAATGAGTTTATCGATAAGGGTGAAGGCATTACCTGGGATGATGAGAATGCAAAGAACACTTATTTGGGTGAGGCTCATGCCCTTCGTGCCTTGTGCTATTTCGATATGCTTCGCCTTTGGGAGAATATTCCGTTGCTGGAACATGCTACCAGCGAAGTGGTTCCTCAGGCTGCTCCTGACTCTGTATATAGTCTGGTATTCAGAGATTTGAAGTATGCCATCGAGCATATTCCTGCCAATGCCTATCCTAAGAAGGATGCGGCTACCAACGATGGACATATCACCAAGTATGGTGCCGAGGCAATTCTGGCTCGCGCGTACCTCTTTTATAGTGGCTATTATGGCAAGGAGCCTGATCAGCTGGGCTTGACCAAGGCGGATGCACTGGCTGCCTGCGAGGATATCATCGCCAGTGGCGAGTTCAGTCTGGTACCTCGATTCAGGGATTTGTGGCCAGCTTCTGCTGATGACAAGAGCGGTGGCCACGTAGGACTTTGGGCACATGAGAACTCTTCCTGGGCTGGTCCTGGAAACCCAGAGACCATACTCTCGATGAAGTTCAACTACACAGCCGACTATAATGGCAACAATGATGGTAACCGTTTCCAGGTGATGATAGGAATGCGTACCGGTAGTCTGGTTTACGAAGGCTATGGCCAGGGTTGGGGTGCATGCACTGTTACACCATCCATTGCTTCAGCCTACGCTACGGGTGATACCCGCCGTTCAGCCTCTATCATCGATGCTTCACAGTTGAAGGATTACGAGAATACCTATCTTGCCGACCAGCGTGAATACACCGGATATTTCGTGAAGAAATATACTCCTTTGTCTAAGCACGAAACTGCTGGTGATGGCAAGTTGCAGCATTACACAGAAACAGTGGGGGCAGGCGATTTCCAAATCAGTCAGTTCCAGGATTGGGTCCTCGTCCGTTACGCTGATGTCCTGTTGATGGCAGCAGAGTTGGGCAGTCCTAATGCCCAGTCTTACTTCGACCAGGTTCGCAAGCGTGCTTATACCGAGGATGATGGCACTACCCTGAGTGGCAACTATTCTCAGCAGACAGCCACCAAGGAGAACATCCTGAAAGAGCGCAAGCTTGAGTTTGCCTTCGAGGGAATCCGTTATTGGGATCAGCTCCGTCAGGGCGTGGAGCAGGCAGCCAAGGAGATTGCCGGTTCCTGGGAAGTGAAGGATGGCGGCGAGAAAACCACCGTATCCATCAGTGCCGAGAATATCATCAAGAAACGTGGTTTGATTCAGATTCCTATCACCGAGATCGGACTTTCTCATGGTCTCCTGAAGCAGAATCCAGGTTGGTAATTCTAACTTTTTAAAGTATTGGTTTTATGAAGATTATAAATAAAATATATTCGCTTTTGGCAGCTGTCATGATTCTCGTCATGGCGAGCTGCTCTCCAGACGAGTTTGGTCTGGGCGATAAGAACTTGTCTTCTGAGGATTTGGCTGAGAACATCGCCTTCACGATTACTCACGACGAAAGCAATCCTAATATCGTCAAGTTCAAGAGTCTGTTGCCATCGAGCTATTCGGTGGTCTTTGATACGCCTCAGGGACGTTTCCAGCAGGATGAGGTGAGCCTGAAGATTCCTTTCAATGGTACCTATCAGGCACGTATCGGTGTTGAAACCCGCGGCGGTTTCCTCTGGGGACCCTACGCCGAATTCAAGGTAGATGATTTCTGTGCCGAATTCGTTACCGATCCTCTGTGGACCTATCTGAGTGGCGGTGTAGGCAAATCGAAGCGATGGAAGTTGGATATTGATGCCAATGTCATCACCAAGCATTCAGACCTCTGGGGAGGTCCGCTCGGATTCTGGGGTATGGATGATGACTGGAGTACCTGCATGATGGGACAGACCGCTGCAGCCGGCGACCATTGGAACTGGACTCCTGGTATCGCAGACAACTCCTGGGTGATGTCGGCTATGGACTATGGTTATATGGAGTTCGACCTGATTGGCGGTGCCCATGTCACCGTATATAATGCTGAGACAGGTGAGACCCTTAAGGGTACTTACATGCTGGATACAGACAATCATACCATCACCTTCTCGGATGCGGAACTGCTCCACAATTCGGGACATGACCAGGTTGCTACCAACTGGCGTAGCGGACTGAAGCTGATGGGACTTGACGACGACCGTTTGCAGATAGCAACAGTTCGAGACAATTCTGATGAGGGCAAGTGCTTGCTTTGCTACAACTTCGTTTCAGAGGAATACTGGGACAATTGGACTCCTTCCGCGCCAGAGAACACCCAGGTGAAGCCAACGCTGATGACTGACTGGCGCGACTGGGTAGAGCAGAAGACCAATAAGGAAATCACCTACAAGTTGGCTAACCCTGATAATGAAGAGGGACGGCAGTTTGACTATTGCAACCTCGACGGTAGTGCCAAGGGCATTCAGCTTACAGCAGCCAGTGGTATCGAGGATGCAACCCTCGTGATGAACAGCGAGTCAAAGAGTTATATCTATACCGCTCCTGATGGAAGTCAGGTTTCCGGTAAATATACCTTGAACGATGAAGGCGTATTCACTTTCGACAAGGGCTTCGGAAATACCCAGCTTTCTGCAACGGGCAATTACAACATGCATGCCAATGCCGACAACACCCTACGTATTCTGAAAGTCAGCAAGGATGACTATACCGGACATCTGAAGGATTTGTGGCTCGGTAGCCAGTGTCTTGATGACCAGGGCAATCTCTATCAGTATCAGGCATACCACTGGGTAGCCCAGAGCGCAAGTTCTGCATCAGGTCCTAAGTATAAGGCAAACCTCTTCTTCAACAACTCCGGTTGGGGCTGGACCCACGATGGCGGTACCTCCAACTATATGAGCTCCAATGTGTTCATCACAGGCGATGGCGACTATTCCTTGAAGTTTGAGGGTGCAGAGAGCAATCCATATCTTCTCTACATCGACGTCAACAAGATTCTGAAGGACAATCCAAACTGCGATATCACCATCAAGAGCATCAAGGTAGATGGCAAGAGTGTTGATTTTGATGATACACTCATCCCAAGAGGATATACAGATGACGACCCAAGTACCAACTCCTTCCGTCGTTATGTATTGAACCCATGGGGACCTGCCGCATGCTTCAAGTTTGATTCCGGCAAAAACGAGTTTACCGACTTCAAGTGTTCTTCAAGCATCGAAGTGGTTATCACCGTGAAGATGGATACAGGTGCTCCTGTAGTGACACCTTCAGAGGGTAAATAAGATTAGAAACTTTAATGTGGATTAGATTATGAAAATGAAATATTTAGCAGGTGTGATGCTGCTGATGGCCGGTCTTTGCTCGCTCTCTTCCTGTAGCGATGATGACTACTCTGCAGCCACAGGAAATGTAATTAGCACCATTGAGACGGGTGATGCTTCTGTTACTGCTATTTCGGCAGTAGTCAGCGGCAAGGTCTTGGACTTGAGTAAGCAGGATGCCGGTGCCTATGCGGTGGGTGTTGTTTACGGTACCAACCCCGATCCTACCACAGCCGGCTCCAAGCAGCCTGGCGTGATTGATGCCGAAGGTAATGTAACCGCCACTCTCTCGGGATTGACCAAGGGTAATACCTATTATTATGCCACTTACGTACAGTTACAGGGCATAGTAACCAAGTTTGGTGAGGTGAAGAGCTTCGTGGCTACCGATGCCCAGATTGCTACAGCCGGAGCCACGGATGTTACGGCTACAAAGGCTACCCTGAGTGCTACAGCCAATGGCTTGGAAGGCATCCTGATAGAGGGAGAGACCCAGATGAACTACGGTTTCAAGATTTCAACCTCTGAGGCGGATGTAGAGAATGGTATCGATTATCCAATCTCTGCCAGTGCCAAGACCATCAGTCAACGTGTGGAAGGTTTGCTTCCTGGAACTACTTACTATTATACATCATATTTTGAGTTGGGCGATGGTTTTGTCTATGGTGAGACCAAGAGCTTTACCACTCCTGCTCAGACAATGGAATATGTTGACTTGGGTTTGAGCATCCTTTGGGCTAAATGCAACCTGGGTGCAGAATCAGAGGAAGAGACAGGTACCCTTCTGGGCTATGGTGATTTGACTGGTGTGAATCAGAGTACTTATCTCATCGATTACAATACAGTGGAAGATATCGCCGGTACGGATAAGGATATCTTGAAGAAGGTGAACGTGGATGCGGGTGCCTTGATGCGCAGTTCTACTCCTACAGCTGATCAGATGAGTGAGTTGATTGCCAATACCACTCAGACAGAAGTTGAGGTGAAGGGCGTGAAGGGTATCAGATTTATTGCAGCCAATGGCAACAGCATCTTTATGCCTTACACCGGTTACCGCAATGGAACTGCCAAGGTAGGTGAGGGCAACCAGGGCTTGTATTGGAGCGGCAATAACTATAGCATCGCTACGGATTATAGCCAGACGCTCAATCTGAGCAATGGTACTGCTTCATCTGGTGTTTCGGCCCGCAACCTGGGCTTGGCGATTCGTCCTGTTCGTATGTCACCTGAGTTGAAGGTTGATAATTCCAAATTGGTTGTCGGTGACCTTGAGAATAATGGTAGAATCCGTATCGAGATTTTCAACCAGTATGGTTCTACGGGCAGCAATCCTGGCATCAACCAGGCTCAGATTAAGTTTACCAAGAACATGGTGGTTACTTTCCGTCTTTCTGGTTTGACAGATAACATGAAGGAAGGTGCGGGCAGTCATGTGGCTGGTTTGGAATATGGTGATGCTTCTTGGGATCCAAGTCGCTGGTCAGCCTTTGATAATTCCAAGTATGATGCCAACGTTACTGGCGATGGTCTCTATACGGTTTGGATGGAGACAGGTGGTGCCGAGGCAGAAGGTGCAGCGGTATTCTGTGTGGATATCAACAATCTGGCAGCTGATGCCATCGATGCATCCAAGATTACTGCAGAGATTGTGAGCATCAAGTTTGATGTGGATCCTGAATTCTCTATGGATTTCTCCAAGACAGAGTTCGTCAACAAGGATGGCAAGGGCACAGACGGTCGCATTGAAATCTACAATGAGTATGGTAATACCAAGGCAAATGGAGTGGATGCTTCAGCCTTGTCATTCACTGGTAATCTGATTGTCAACTTCACCATCACAGGTATCGACGGCAACCTGAAGGATTCTGCTTCCAAGAACTACAAGACAGAACTTTCTTATGCCACACCTAGCTGGTATCCTAGCTACTGGGGCGGTTCTGAATTCGGTCGCACTTATGTGAAGGGCGATGGCACCTACGAAGTTTCCGCTTCTTTGGTAGATAAGTGCTCGGGTGCAGTGGTTTGGTCCATCGAACTCTACGATTTGTGGAAAGACCTGGTTGATCCTACTCAGGTTAAGGTTAAGATTAATCATGTCTTGACTCCAAGTAAGTAATCATACGTATTATTTTGATATTCTATGAATATGAAGAAAATAACAATTTTATCGTTTCTGATCATGGCTTTTGCCATGGTCAGTTTCTCAGCTTGTTCTGATGAGGATACCATCGGAGGCGGTGAAGGACTCTCTAAGGACTTCGTGGTTTCCCGTTCTGATATGGCGTTTACGAAGAATGGTGGTGAGACTGATTTATATGTCAAGGCGGCTCAGGTACCAACGGTTTCTACCGAAGCGGCTTGGTTGGCTGTAACTCCAGTGGCTGGCTCTTCTAGTATTACCCATCATTTCCTCATCAAGGCAGAGGCAAATACTGCCAATGATGACCGTTCGGCAACTATCACCGTAGCGGCTGGTTCTGATACCAAGACTATCACCGTGAGCCAGAACTCTACCGAGGGACTGCTCATATCATCAGGTAAAACCATGAATGTGGGGGCTGCCGGTGGTCAGGTTACTGTAACCCTGAAGGCAAATGCAAGTTATTCTCAGGTAATCAGCAATGACTGGGTGAGTGAGATTACTTCTCGTGCCAATATGGTGGAATACACCCGCAACTATTCGGTGGCTGCCAACATCAGCAATGCCCGTTCGGCAACCATCAGCTATACCATGGTGGTAAACGACAGTACTTCCATCACAGAAGCTGTTACCATTAACCAGGAGCAGGGTACTACTACTGGTGATATGAGCAAGACTGCTATGGATATTGCTGCCTTGATGTATCCGGGTTGGAATCTGGGTAATACGATGGAGGCAGGAAATGCTGCCAATAACTGGAAGAATGCCGGTATCGGTTCTGAAACTTTTTGGCAGTCGGCAAAGACTACTCAGCAGCTCATCGACCTGGTGAAGGCTTCCGGTTTCAAGAGCGTCCGTATTCCTTGTTCTTGGGTGATGGGGCACATCACAGATGCTGAGGCTTGCACCATCGATGCCGATTGGCTGACCCGTGTTCACGAGGTGGTAGATTACTGCATCAAGAACAATCTCTATGTCATCATCAACCAGCATTGGGATGGTGGATGGATTGAGCATGATGGCTTCACTGCTGCTACTGATGTGGATGCTACCAAGGCAAAACTCACCAAGATTTGGACTCAGATAGCCAATAGTTTCAAGAATTATGACGAGCGTCTTATCTTTGCCGGTATGAATGAGCCTGGTGTGGGTGGCGGTGATGCCAATGCATTGCTGGGCACTGCGGATTTGGCCAATAGAATTGCTGAATATGAGCAGACTTTCATTGAGGCGGTTCGTGCCACAGGTGGCAACAATGCCAAGCGAGTTCTGATAGTTCAGGGCCCTAATACCGATATCGATAAATTTGTAGCCAACAACTACATGTCTAAGATTAAGGATTCTGCTACCGACCGATTGATGGTAGAGGTTCACTTCTATGATCCATATCAGTTTACTGATTTGAGTGAAGACAAGGATTGGGGCAAGTACTATCTCTATTGGGGCAAGAACAATACCAATGGTTCTGAGGCTGGTCGTACAGCTGATGCTAAATACAACGAGGAGTATGTAGAGGCTCAGATGAAGAAGATGAAGACCAACTTCTTCGACAAGGGTTATCCAGTGTTGATTGGTGAGTTTGGTGCCAACCAGCGTCTGGCCATCGGTAAGGATGCTGTTCATGATGCATCAGTTAAGGACTATTACAAGGCTGTTGTAACTAGTGCTATCAATAATGGTTGTGTTCCAATGGCATGGGATACCAATAGCGGTCTTCCTAGCATGACCATCTTCAACCGTGCTGGTGCAAGTGTTAGCAATGCTAATATGCTTGAGAGTATCCAGGCTGCTGTTGCTGCAGCAAAGTGGCCTGCTAAATAAAAAACGAGATATTAAGTCTTTAGGTTTGATATAAAGTAGGTGTGGGCGCATATTAGGGGAATCTTTCTCTGATGTGCGTCCTTTTTTTGTGCAAATATCGTACATCCTAACATAATATACCTATCCTTTTATCAAAAGTATACATTCACGCTACAGTTTTTTCGCTATCTTTGCAACATGATAACTTCAAAACCCGATAATACGTTAGATTGATATATGAAGAAGATAGTTATGATTATATTGGCTGCTGCTCATTTCGCTTGGGCTGGCGCACAGGTTAAATCAATGGATGGTCGTATCTCGAAAATGAAACTCACGGCTACCGAACTGGCTCACTATATGGCTCCAGGAGTCAACCTGGGTAATACGATGGAGGCGTGCGACTGGAATGATGTCTTTACCAATCAGGCTGGACTGAAGTCGGAAACTTCATGGCAGAATGATAAGACTACTGAGAGTTATATCCGGAGTTTGAAACAGCAGGGGTTCAACAGTCTTCGCATTCCTACATCCTGGGTGGCTGGACATCTTGCGGATAAGGAGAATATGACCATAGATTCTGTCTGGATGAAACGAATCAAGGAAATCGTAAACTATGGTCTCAATGCCGGTCTCTGTGTCATCATCAACGAACACTGGGATGGCGGATGGATGGAGCATGATGCCTTTACCAGTGGGGCGAATGTGACAGAATATAAGGAGATGTTCCGCAAGCTGTGGACGAATATAGCAAAGGAATTCAAGGCGTATGACCAGCGGGTCCTCTTTGCTGCCCTCAACGAACCGGGAGTGGGAGGCGCCAGTCCGCAGGTTCAAGGCGACATGCTGGCTCCTGATAGTAAGGAGTTTGCCGACCGTCTCCTGGTGTACGAACAGGTGTTTATCGATGCCGTCCGTGCTACCGGTGGTAATAATGCCAGCCGTGTGCTCATCGTACAGACTCCAAAGACCGAGATTGATTTGGCTGCCAAGGATTCTTACGACATTACTCGTCTGAAAGATAATGCGAAGAACCGTCTGATGGCAGAGGTTCATTTCTATGATCCTTATATATTTACCTTGATGGACAAAGATGCCGATTGGGGCAAGGTGGCTCTTTATTGGAAAGGACATGCGCCTGCCGATGACCAGGGGCGAACCGTAAACACCATCTGGTATAATAATAAGAACGTGGATGCCTACCAGCATATCACCAATCAGGTGATGAAGATGAAACAGAAGTTTGTAGATCTGGGCTATCCGGTAGTCATCGGCGAATATGGTGCCAACCGTAAGGATGCCTCTCTCTTCGGTGGTAATCAGGAGAAGCATAATGAGAGTATGATGGCATGGTATGGTGCTGTGACTGCCGAAATGATGAAGGCAGGTCTTATCCCATACGTCTGGGATATCAATGTGCAGCCTCTTCCTCACATGACCATCTTCGACAGAAAGAAGCAGGTAGTTTCCGACTCCTATATATTTAAAGGTGTGATGCAGGGAGCAGCCGAAGGGATGGAAGATTACCTGAAAATCTATCCGAAACCTTAGAAAAAAGCAGAAAAAGCAATAATAAATAAGCATAGTTTAGATTTATATGTAGAAAGGGCAAAAAAGTATCATGCTTTTTTGCCCTTATTTAGTATCTTTGCAACCGAAAATGAATCTTTAAACTGTAAACTTAAATAAATAAATGAAGAAGATATTTGTTTTTTTGATGATGGCATTGGCTACATGCAATATCTCAGCGAAGTCGAACTTTGTGCAGGTGAAGGACGGACATTTCGTTCGTGATGGTAAACCTTATTATTATGTAGGTACCAATTTCTGGTATGGTGCCATCCTCGGTTCAGAAGGACAGGGCGGCAACCGCGAGCGTCTCTGTAGGGAACTCGATAAGATGAAGGAGATGGGCATTGATAATCTCCGCATCCTGGTGGGCTCTGATGGAAAGCGAGGAGTGAAGACCAAAGTTGAGCCGACGCTGCAGGAAGCTCCGGGCGTTTATAACGATACGATTCTTGCAGGTCTTGACTATCTTCTGATGGAGATGGGCAAACGCAAGATGCTGGCCGTGCTCTACCTGAACAATTCCTGGGAATGGAGTGGCGGTTATGGCTATTACCTGGAGCAGGCTGGTTTGGGTCAGGCTCCCCGTCCTAACGAAGATGGATATCCTGCCTTCATGAACTTCGTCGCCAAATATGCATCCTGCGAAAAGGCGCATCAGCTTTTCTATGATTATGTGAAATTCATACTTACGAGAACCAACAGATATACAAAGAAGAAGTATAAGGATGACCCGGCCATCATGTCATGGCAGATAGGTAATGAGCCTCGTGCTTTCAGCAAAGAGCAGTTGCCTGCTTTCGAAAAGTGGCTGGGTGAAGCGAGCAAGCTGATCCGTTCGCTCGATAAGAATCATCTGATTTCTATCGGTAGCGAAGGTAAATGGGGATGTGAAGGAGAACTGAACTGTTGGGAACGGATCTGTGCCGACAAGAATGTGGATTATTGCAACATTCATCTTTGGCCATACAACTGGAGTTGGGCTAGAAAAGACCATTTGCTGGAAGATTTGCAAATTTCCTGCCAGAACACCAAGGAGTATATTGATGAACATCTTGAGGTATGCGGACGTATCAGGAAGCCATTGGTGATGGAGGAGTTCGGCTATCCTCGTGATGGTTTCTCTTTCTCAACTTCTTCAACAACAGAAGCACGCGATGGATACTACAAGTATGTGTTCAGTCTTGTTGGCGACAATGCTGCATCTGGCGGTTACTTTGCCGGTTGTAACTTCTGGGGATGGGGCGGCTTTGCCAATCCTAAGCATGAGCAGTGGCAGGTAGGTGATGACTACACCGGTGATCCTGCTCAGGAAGCGCAAGGTCTGAACTCCGTTTTTTCTACCGATAAATCTACATTGGATGTAGTAAAGACGCAGGTAGACAGAATGAAGAAGATTGGTAAGTTATAAGTTTAGTGAAATTGTTAGTTGTTTTAGGAGGGTGTACCATCAGTTCATGGTGCACCCTTTTTTTGTTTGACTTTTTATAATAATACTTTTATGTTTTTTTCGTAAAAGATTCCTAAGACATCACCAAATTTTTGAGAGCTTTTTTGTGTTAAAATAAGCAAAATAGCCCCCAGAAAGCATATAGTCATACCTACCCCTGTAGCAGAAGAAGACATTTTTTGACTTTTCTGTTACAAAAAAAAAACGATACGGAACTCTTTCTTTTAATAGCTTTTTGCTCGATTCCTAATTAGTTATCCGTATCTGTCCTCACAAGACTATAAGAGACAATGGTACATTGTCATAGTTCACTTGCTTTGGACTTTTCAATATGTAAGTTCTTTCTGTCGTCAGAGGTGTTCAACACTTCCCATTTTCTCTTTTGCTTGCCTATGGCAAACATTCTGCAAATGAGCTTAAACTTGACGGCATTCAATGCCTTACGCTTAGTATCAGAATCTTTTCTGCCTCCTAACTTTCGATTATAAAACATTTGCATTTCCACATCGTACTCAACAGCTCTCAATGCCGCCATAGACAGGTCAGCTTTCACTTGACCGTTACAGTGTGCGGAAGGTCGGGCACGCCATTTCACACTGGTACCAGAAGTGTGACTGCATGGAGCTACGCCAACATATCTCGCATATTGCCGAGCTGTGTCAAAAGCGGTAAAGTTTCGTGTGATGGCAATTATGTTTGTTGCATTGACAAAACCAATTCCTGGTATCGTCAACAGATTCTGAAAAGTGTCAAAGACATCTTCCTCCTTGGACATTAATTCACACTCTTCCTGATCTATCTTCTCAATGTCATGATTGAGTTTTTTAATGTAGCTCTCATACATGGCAGAATCCTCTTTCGTTTCAAACATCTGCATTCGGTTCATAAAGTTTGTCCGTTGCTCCACAAGGAACTTACGCTCATTGACAAGTTGCTTCAATTGTTGCATAGCCTTGCTTGGCAACTTGTATGGCTTGGCACATTCCGTGCCATCATAACGATAGAGGAAGTCAGCTATCTTTGCAGAGTCATTCTTGTCTCGCTTATCTATTGTCCCCATAGGATGATGTTTTACTATACGTGTACTAAGCATACAGAAAGAGTAATTCTTGGACGTGAGGAATTTTTCCAAGTCCAAGGAGTAGCAACCTGTAAATTCCATGCCAAACAGGGCTTGGGAAAGTACCACACGGCTCTTTTTGAGCCATGAGCACATATCGCCAAATCCCTTGCGAGTGTTGTTGAACACCTCATGAGGGAACATTTTGATGTTGGTATCCTCACGAAATATAGATACATCTATGACATTTTTAGAGATGTCAATGCCTACAAATGATTTATTTTTCATATCTTTGCACCGCTTTACGAAAGGAACTCTCTATGTCAGGATAAGCCAAATCTTTTAAAAGCTGGGACGGACAGCTAATTCCCTAAAAGGCACTGAGTCTGACATTTCGGGCAGAGGAGACTATATCAAGGGAAAGGGCTTTGCCTAAGATTAAAAAGTTCACTACCTCTGTCTGGAGTTCCTTCCTTTTGAGGATTCCTCGCAAAGGTAGTGCCAAAAGCAACCAAGAGACTCTATCATGGTATAGTGATGGTCTTAAAACACTGTTAGTTCACTCCTGGTTGCTTGTTTTTCCCATTTCGATAATTGTCCGTCTCCACATACGGAGTACCTCGTTTTATAACGGCAAACATACGGAGTATCATCTTAAACTTGATTGCATTAAACACTATTCCACTGCATTTCTCCTTTCTCTTGCGTTCCCAGTAATCTCTGATGTTCGGAATGTGCTGCATGCAAACCAAACAGGCAATGGACAAATCTGCCTTTGCCTGTTTAAAACCTTTCTTAGAGACTGACGAGCCTTTTCTCACAGATGTACCAGATTCTTTCTTGAAAGGAGCGACACCAATATAGCAAGCGTATTTACGTGGGTTATCTATTGCCATGAAGTTTTCGGTCAAGACAATGGTTTCAAGTGCGACAACACGCCCAATACCAGGTATTGATGTCAGCAGGGAAAAGTTCTTGCTGATGTCCGCATCTTCTTTTATGTACATGTCAATTTCATTGTCTATGCCTTTAAGTGCATCATTGAGCGTTTTAAGTTGCCCATTCTTACGTTCCACAGACAAATCTGTGTCATACGCACATATATCATGAAGCTGCTGCTTGTAAAGGACTGACTGCTTGACTGTCTGCTTGCGTTCCGCCAAAAGCCTCTTCAACTTAAAATATACAGGAGGAGGAAGTTTTGATGGGTTGCGAAGAATCTTTCTGTGGTTCTGCTCACAGTAAATGGCTATGCGGAAAGAATCAAGCTCGTCAGTCTTGATGCGGTCGAGCGAACGCAGTCCATCATCCAAGTCTGGCTCAAAGCGATGCATCTTGCGAGGTTCCACCATCCTATAAATATAATGTTTCTCTTCCAACCACAGTCTAAAGTTTTGGGTGTAAAGTCCTGTATATTCCATACAGAACAAGACTATATCAAACCCCTTGCTTACCTTTGCCACCCATGAACCAATTTTCTTGAAACCTGCATTGTTGTTGCTCACCTTTATATGGGCTTTCTTCCAATCAATGCTTTCTCCGTCATAATAAGCAAGGTCGAGAGTCTGCTTTGAGACATCCACGCCTATGTAAAGTTCTTTATCCATAATTTTGACATTTAATAGTTAAATGGAATCAAGAAAGTTGGCTGGATTATATAAGGACTATGACATGAGAAAGGGCATACCTTGAAAGAAAGATAGTTCACCTTAACACCCATTAACCAAATATCCTAACTTGATTCCTGGGTGCAAAGGTAAAAGAGAAGAAAGGGCTAGAGGCTAGCTCTAGGTTGCATTTACTTTTTCCATTGTTGTGATTATGTTTATTTGTTTTATATTGTTTATTCTAAACCTTTAGGCTGTTTTGTAAATCTGCTGCAAAGATAGCTATTTTTTGCAAAATAGCTTGTACATATTTTGCTGATTACTAATACTTTTCTGCTTTATTGAAAATAAAATGTAATTTTCGTCATATTTATTAAAGATTAAGTGTTAGCGTTACAATTTATTTACTTGATGGTTGATTTATATTGATTATTCTATTATTTGTCTATTATATATAAGGTTCGCGTACATTATTTATTATATGAATTGTCATAACCTTTTGTGCTTTGTTAATTGATCTTTGGTTGTTTTCGGTCAATTCTTGAGTTAAATAGAGTGTGTGTTTTGTTGTTTCCTTTGCTTTTTCTGACTTGATGTGCGTCAATTCTTATTTCTTTTTTCAGATATTTCCGAATATTTTTCTGCCTTTGCAACAAAGTATGTTTATTCAGCAAAATAATACACGGATATATCGGAAATTATGCCTAACTTTGCAACCGTAAAACAGAATGTTTAACTAACAAGATTACCAACGACAATATGAATCATCGTATAGCAAATGTTTTTAGGTTAATAATTATAGGTGTTCTGATGAGTGTGCTGGGGACTTCAAGCCTCAGCGCACAAATCAGAGGTAACAACATCGTGGTAACGGTAACTCCTGACCATCAGGACTGGAATTACCGGGTAGGCGAGAAGGCTAACTTTACGGTGAATGTGAGAAAGAGCGGTACGCTACTCAATCAGGTGAAGGTAGATTATGAAGCCGGACCGGCAATGTTTCCGGAGGTGAAGAAAAGTACCACTCTTAAAGACGGAACCATGAAATGGTGCGGCAGTCTGAACAGACCGGGCTTCTACCGCCTCAAGGTTATCGCTCATGTTGATGGAAAGGATTACGAGGGACTTTGCACGGCAGGTTTCTCTCCGGAGAAGATTCAGCCTTTCGCACAGGAACCTAAGGATTTCGATGCTTTCTGGAAGAAGGCACTGGATGAGGCAAGACAGAATGACCTCAATCCTACCAAGGTGCTTCTGCCTGAGCGTTGTACCAAGGATAAGAATGTATATGAAATCAGTTATAACAACAACCGATGGGGCTCTAAGATGTATGGCATCCTGAGTGTACCGGTAAAAGAAGGTAAGTATCCGGCTTTGCTCCGTGTACCTGGTGCGGGTGTACGCCCTTATGCCGGCGATACTTATACGGCTCCTGCTGAATGCATCGTACTGGAAATCGGTATTCACGGTGTTCCTGTTACCATGCAGCAGAAAATTTATGATGATCTTGCCAATGGCGAGCTGAAAGGTTACTGGGATACCAATCTCGAGAATCCTTATCGCAATGCTTACAGACGGGTGGTAACCGGTGCTGTCCGTGGTGTGGATTATATTGCTTCTCTTCCTGAGTGGAACGGAAAGACTATCGGTGTAACGGGTTCATCACAGGGTGGATTCCTTTCCATCGCTGTGGCAGCTCTCGATAAGCGAATCACTTTCCTGGCTCCTGTTCATGATGCTATGTGTGATTATGAGGCTGAAATTCACGGAGTTGCAGGTGGCTGGCCTCACTACTTCTATAAGGAAGATAAGGCGCAGGGGGCTGCATGGAAAGAGCAGAAACTTACGGATTTGGAAAAGGCAAGACTCGAAGGTGCACGCTATTATGATGGCGTCAACTTCGCCCGTCGCATCACCGTTCCTGGCTGGTACAGTTTCGGTTATAATGATGAGGTGGTTCCCCCAACATCGTCTTACGGACTTTATAATTCGGTAAAAGCGCCTAAGACCTTGAGTCTGTACCAGATGACCGGTCATTACTGGTATCAGGAGCAGTGGGATGAATGGCAGGCTTGGATTATTCAGCAATTAAAGAAATAGATATATGATAGGAAAAAGAATTTTGATTGGTGCAGCTTGCCTCATGGCGATGCAAGGAGCAATGGCACAGGTTGATGGCGTTACGGGCGCATCAGTCCAGACTGCCAATACTTCCAGCTGCAAGGGTAAAAAGCAATGTTGCAATACTCCGGCAGAGCAACTGAAGGTCAGACTGCAGAAATTACTGAACAAGGGAATCATGCTCGGACATCAGGATGATCCGATGTATGGTACTACTTGGAAATGGGATGAAGGAAAGAGCGATGTACTCCTCACTACAGGTGATTATCCTGCTGTGATGGGTTTCGATCTTGGAAAAATAGAGTTGGACAGCAAGGAAAACCTCGATGGCGTGTCTTTCGATCGTATGCGAAAAGAAATCATTGCCCAAAATGAGAGAGGAGGCATCGTTACTTTGAGTTGGCATCCTTGGAATCCGGTTACTGGCGAGAATGCCTGGGATCCGAAAGGTGATGCTGTAGCTGCTATTCTGGATGGAGGCGCCCAGCAACAGAAGTTCGACGGATGGCTCAAGAAGGTTTCCGATTTCATCCTTTCTTTGAAGACAAACGATGGTAAACTGGTTCCTGTCATCTTCCGACCATGGCATGAAATGAATGGCGGATGGTTCTGGTGGGGAGCTAGCAGTTGCACACCTGTACAATATAACCAATTATACGTAAAAACCCTAAATATACTTACTAAAGCAGGGTGCAATAACATCGTTTGGGCTTGGTCACCAAATCTCAGCGACGAGAAGACGGTAGAAAAATTCCTGGAGCGATTCCCGGGAGAAAAGTATGTGGATATGCTGGGTGTTGATGTCTACGAGTTCGACAACAGCGATGCCAACTATCAGCAGAACCTTGCTGCTACGCTCGATGTGCTGATGGAAGCAGCCAGGAAGGTTGGCAAGATTCCTGCCCTCACCGAAACGGGTTGCCGAGGTATCGCCAGCAAGAAGGACTGGTTTACCCAAACCCTTTGGCCTGTACTTCAGAAGTATCAGTTGAGTTATGTACTCTTCTGGCGTAATGCCTGGGATAAACCTCAGGAAGAGGCTTACCTCCCTGGAGTCGGTGACGGGGATATCGTCGAGGACTTCAAGAAGTTCAAGAAGGAAAAGAAAGTCCTCTTTGCCAAAGATGTTTTAAAGGTTAAATAAATGTTGAATGTTGAATGTTGAATGTTGAATTGGCATTAGTTCAATGTGCATTTTATACTCAACATTCAACATTCAACATTCAACATTCAACACTCAACATTAATATAAAATAAAATATGACTACATTTCAAGACAAAGTGAAAGCACTCCGCGCTCATCATGAGGAATTGTTGAGCCGTAAGAATGAACCGGTAGAGTGGGGAAATGGTATCTATGAAAAGTATAAGAACCCAATCCTCACCGCAGAACATACTCCATTAGAGTGGCGTTACGACTTCGATGAGAAGAGCAATCCGTATCTCATGCAGCGCATCATGATGAATGCTACGCTCAATTCGGGTGCCATCAAGTGGAACGGCAAGTATCTCCTCGTTGTACGTGTGGAGGGTGCTGACCGCAAGAGTTTCTTTGCCGTAGCAGAGAGTCCTAATGGTGTTGACAACTTCCGTTTCTGGGATGAGCCTATCACCATGCCGGAGGATGTTGTTCCTGCTACCAACATCTATGATATGCGACTCACAGCTCATGAGGATGGCTACATCTATGGCGTGTTCTGTGCAGAGCGTCATGATGATGCACAGCCTGGAGACCTCAGTGCTGCTACTGCTACAGCAGCCATTGCCCGTACCAAGGACCTGGTAAACTGGGAGCGCCTTCCTGACTTGAAGACCAAGAGCCAGCAGCGCAATGTGGTTCTCCATCCGGAGTTCGTTGATGGCAAGTATGCTTTCTATACCCGTCCACAGGATGGTTTCATCGATACAGGTTCTGGTGGTGGTATCGGTTGGGCTCTTGTTGATGATATCACTCATGCCGAAATCAAGGAAGAGAAGATCATCAATGCCCGTCACTATCATACCATCCAGGAGGTGAAGAACGGTGAGGGTCCTCATCCTATCAAGACTGATAAGGGCTGGTTGCATCTGGCTCACGGTGTTCGTGGCTGTGCCAGCGGTCTCCGCTATGTGCTCTATATGTACATGACTTCTCTTGAGGATCCTACAAAGGTGATTGCAGAACCAGGTGGATATCTCCTCGTACCGGAAGGTCCTGAGTATATCGGTGATGTAATGAACGTAGTCTTTGCCAATGGTTGGATTGCAGATGAGGATGGCAAGGTATTCATCTACTATGCTTCTTCTGATACCCGCATGCATGTGGCAACTTCTACCATCGACCGATTGGTAGACTACTGCATGAATACACCAAAGGATGATTATCGTACTCAGTTCTCTGTAGAGAAGATCAAGGCTTTGGTAGCAAAGAATAAACAGACTTTAAGTAAATAAGTTTCAGGTATTAAGATTGTAGGGATTCGTACTCCTCATCCGTATTATTGAATATGGATAAGGGGCGAATCCCTTTTTTAGTAACATTCAACATTCAACACTCAACATTCAACATTAAAAAAAAATGGCTCGTTTAAAAGAAAAAATAGCTTATGCATTGGGTGATGCCGCTGCGGGTGGTATTGTATGGAAGGTGATGTCTATCGCTTTTCCTCTGTTTTTTACAAATGTCTTCGGACTCTCGTTTGCGGATGCGGCAGTACTGATGCTCGTAGCCCGCATGTTCGATGTGGTTACTGATCCGCTGATGGGTACTCTTGCCGACCGTACTCAGAGCCGTTTCGGTACCTACCGTCCTTGGCTCATCTATGGTGCCATTCCTTTCGGATTGATATTCGCCCTCTTGCTCTATACTCCAGACTTCGGTCCTGTGGGCAAGCGAATCTATGCTTACGCCCTCTATCTGCTGATGATGGCGGTATATACCATGGTGAATGTGCCTTACGGCTCATTGCTCGGTGTGATGACCGAGGATGATGATGAGAAGAACCAGTTCTCTTCTTTCCGTATGGTAGGTGCTTATGCCATGGGATTCGTTACCCTGCTTTCTTTCCCTTATCTCCAGAAAATGGTAGGTGGTTCTGCCGCTCATCAGTATGCTGTCATTGGTGCCGTGCTCGGTATTATTGCAGCTGTGATGACATTGGCTTGCGGACTCCTGACCAAGGAACGTCTGAAGCCGAAGCGCGCTGAGAAGTTCTCTTTCCAGCAGTTTGCCGACCTCGTTCACAACAAGGCTTGGCTCTATATGACAGCCATCGCCGTGTGTACCAACTTCTTCAACGGATTCCGCTATGCCGTTGCTGGCTATATGTTTGATTACTGTCTGCATGGCAATGTAACCATCGAGGGATTGATTATCAACTATACCGTTTTCATGGCATTCGGTGAAGTAACCTGTATGATTTTCGGTGGTGTATCTCCTTGGTTCACCCGTCTGGTAGGCAGCAAGCGCATGGCATTCTTCTGGGCTGCAACTCTCTGTCTGGTACTCTCGGTTGTCTTCTTCTTCATCCCGATGAATCCGTCTTATATCTGGGTGATGATAGCCATCGTTATCCTTACCTCTATGGGTATCGGTATCTATTCGCCATTGATGTGGTCTATGTATGCCGATGTAGCCGACTACCATACCGAGCATTTCGGAACATCAGCTACAGGTCTTATCTTCTCTTCCGGTACGATGAGTCAGAAGTTTGGTACCGCCATTTCCGGTTCTCTCATCGCCCTCTTCCTGGGCTGGGCAGGTGCCAACATGATAACAGATAAGATGGGTAATACGATGATCGACCCAGCCAGCGTCACCGATTCTGTGCTTACGATGGTATGGTCATTGTTCTCACTCTTCCCAGCCGTCATCGCCTTCCTGCTGATGGTGCTTGCCTGGAAGTTCCCTATCCGCAAATAATTGTTTTAACATAACTAATAATCACTATTAAAAAAGGAAAAATGGAAAATCTTAAAGAAACGATGCGGGATGTTCTGGAGAACAACATCCTCAGCTATTGGCTAACGAAAGTGAAAGATGAAGAAAACGGTGGCTTTTACGGACGTGTAGACGGTAACGACCAGGTACATCCTGTAGCCGAGAAGGGAGCAGTGATGAATGCCCGTATCCTCTGGGCGTTTTCTGCTGCCTATCGTGTCTTGAAGAAGCCGGAGTATCTTGAGGCTGCCACCCGTGCCAAGGATTATGTGCGCGATTATTTCCTCGACAGGGAATATGGCGGCATCTACTGGAGTGTTGATTATCAGGGTAATCCGCTCGATACCAAGAAGCAGACTTACGCCATCGGCTTTGCCATCTATGGTTTCTCGGAGTATGCCCGTGCAACAGGCGACAAGGAGGCGTTGGATATCGCCATCTCTCTGTATCATGACATCGAGAAGCATGCCTTTGATGCCAAGAACAACGGATATATCGAGGCATTGACCCGTGAGTGGAATCCGATTGCAGACATGCGTCTCTCTGATAAGGATGAGAATGGTTCCCGTACGATGAATACCCATCTGCATATCATCGAGCCATATACCAATCTTTATCGTGTATGGAAGACTCCGGAACTGGAGAAGAGCATTCGTAATCTGCTCGACATCTTCACCGATAAGCTTCTGAACGAGGAGACTTATCATCTCGACCTCTTCTTCAATGACGAGTGGGAGGGCAAGCGCAACATCGAGAGCTATGGTCATGATATTGAGGCGTCCTGGCTGCTCCACGAAACCGCGCTGGTTTTGGACGATAAGATATTGCTGCATAAGATAGAGCGCATCATCCGTCGTATAGCCGATGCAGCAGATGAAGGCTTACGTTCGGATGGCAGTATGGTTTATGAGCATTGGAAAGATGGAGATAAGTATGATCTCCAGCGCCAGTGGTGGGTGCAGTGCGAGAACATCATCGGACATATCGACCTCTATCAGTATTTCCGTACCGAAGAGAATCTTCTGGTTGCCATCTCCTGCTGGAACTATGTAGCCAAGCATCTGCTGGATGCCAAGAACGGTGAGTGGCACTGGGCTATCCTGGAAGATGGTACGGTGAACAAGGAGGATGATAAGGCGGGTTTCTGGAAATGTCCTTACCACAATTCCCGTATGTGTCTCGAACTCATCGAACGTGACTATTAACATACAGATTCCCTGCAAGGCAGGAATAGAATACAAAAATCCAAGCAAATCATATATTTGCTTGGATTTTTTTGTTTATCCCGATTTTTTATTGTACTTTTGCAGCCAATGTAGAATTGAGGGTGGTATCGCATCAAAAATTCAACATTCAACATTAAACATTAAACATTAAAAATAAATGTATATAGCAATAGCAGGAAATATCGGTAGTGGCAAGACAACACTCACCAAGATGCTTTCTAAACATTATGGATGGAAACAGTACTTGGAGCCCGTGGCTGAAAACCCCTATATCGATGACTATTACAAGGATATCTCGCGATGGGCTCTCAATATGGAGGTGTTCTATCTGAAGCAGCGATTCAAGAATCTGCTGGAAATCCAACACAGTAAAGAGACGGTTATCCAGGACCGCACCATCTTTGAGGGTGTTTATGTCTTTGCGGCCAACAACCGGAAGATGGGCAACATGGACCAGCGCGACTACGAGACTTATATGGAGCTTTTCGAGTCGATGATGGAAGTGGTGGAGATGCCTGAACTGATGATATATCTCCGTTCTTCAGTTCCTCACCTCGTGAAGAATATCCAGAAGCGCGGCCGTGATTATGAGCAGAAGATGCCTTTGGATTATCTGGAAGGTATCAACAATCTTTACGAAGATTTCATCATGAACAAGTATAAGGGCAAGGTGCTTATCGTAGAAGTTGATAATCTCGATTTCGAGCACAATCCCAAGCAGTTTGGTGAAATCGTAGATAAGATAGATGCCAAGCTCTTCGGGCTGTTCTCTTAAGCCCAATTCAACATTCAACATTTAACATTACCAAAGATGCATATAGCAATAGCAGGAAATATAGGTAGCGGCAAGACAACATTAACCAAGATGCTTGCCAAGAGATATGGCTGGAAAGCTAATTTCGAGCCGGTAGATAATAATCCATATCTGGCTGATTATTATAAGGATATGGAACGTTGGTCGTTTAATCTTCAGATTTACTTCCTGAACAAGCGATTCCATGATGTTGTGGAGATTTCACGTTCAGAGCAGACCATCGTACAGGATAGAACCATCTTCGAGGATGCGCGTATCTTTGCGCCTAATCTTCACGATATCGGTATGATGAGCGACAGGGATTTCAAAAACTATACCGATCTCTTCGATCTGATGATCAGTCTGGTGAAACTCCCTGACCTGATGATATATATCAAGAGCAGCATTCCTACGCTCGTGAAGCATATCGAGAAGCGTGGCCGCGATTTCGAGAAGAGCATCCGCATCGATTACCTCCAGGGTTTGAACAAGCGTTATGAGGATTGGATCAAGGATTATAAAGGTCGCCTCATCATCATCGATGGTGATAATCTGGAGTTCGGAGAGAATCCGGAAGACTTCCGGAAGGTTACTGACCTGATAGATGCTGAGCTCTTCGGCCTGTTTGCTGAAAAGGAGGTTTAAAAGTAAAAAAGTAAAAGGGTAAAAAGGTAAAAAGAACCTTAACCCCTTTCGCCCCCCCCGTTCCTAGCGATTCCATCGCTAGTCCCCCAAGTCCTTATCATAAAGGTAAAAAGCGCAACCCCGCTAGGCGTCAAAGGAGAAACGCCTGGCGGGGTTGCGTTTTATGGTTGTACAGCTAAAAGGTATATGGTTGTACAACTAAAAGGTATATGGTTGTACAACTAAAAGGTTTATGGTTGTACAACTAAAGGGTTTATGGTTGTACAACTAAAAGGTTTATAGTTGTACGACTATAGGGTGTATGGTTGTACGACTATAAGGGTTGTAGTTGTACGATTAAAAGGTGTTGTCACTAGGCTCGGCAGACCTGCTGACTGCAGTCGGCAGAGCTGCTGACTAGGCTCGGCAGGTCTGCTGAGCCTAGTGGCAACCTTCGAGAAGCAGTCTCCTTCAACTCGAGAAGCAGTCTCCTAAAACTAAAAGAGACGTCTCTTTGAACCCAAAGAAACGTCTTCTTTCGCTTATTCAATCATATCCTTTCGCTTATTCAAACATCTGAATACGCTTATTCAATCATAATCTTTTGCTTATTCAAACATCTGAATACGCCAGCAGAACTATCTTCTTCCCCCGGAAGAGCCGGATGCTTTATAGAACTTTCCTTTTTGGCGGGAGATGAAGATGCCGCCTTGAGCAGAGGTCTTATCTACTTGCTGGCCATTGAGATTATAGATAATCTCTTTCTCATCCTTCTTATACAGGGTAGGAGAGGCGATGAAAGTTGTGCCGGAAACAATGTCGAAGCGGATGAATTTTTGGGTAAAAATTCCTACTGCTCTGTTCCTTTTTGCTACAAAATACGCTCGTTTTCTCCGTTTCTGATCCACCATTAAGTCTGTCTGTTAACTGATGAAATCAGGCTGTTTTTTGAGTTTTTTCACTTTGGATGCAAATTAAACCATAAAAAAATGTGCTCTTTCAGAAAAAAGTGTTACCTTTGCAGCCGCTTAGAAGCATTTATATAAAATAACGTTATAACAAATTTATGAACTTTACACTATTTATCACCGTTTTGCTGACGGCTGTAACCTTGGTGGTGGCTGCTTATGTCATCGCGAAGTTGATCGGTCCTCGTTCATACAATCCGGTAAAGGGTGAACCTTTTGAGTGCGGTATTCCGACTCGTGGCAGCTCATGGTTGCCATCACACATCGGCTACTACCTCTTCGCCATCCTTTTCCTGATGTTTGACATCGAGACAGTATTGCTTTACCCATGGGCAGTCGTAGTTAAGCAGTTTGGATCTATGGCTCTCGTGAGCATCGGGTTCTTCCTGTTGGTATTGGTATTTGGCCTTGCTTATGCTTGGCGGAAAGGAGCATTGGAATGGAAGTAAACAAAAGAGCCTCTATCAAGAGTATTCCTTACGACGAGTTTAAGGACAATGATACCCTCGAAAAGATTGCGCAGGAGCTCAATGAGGGTGGTGCTAACGTGGTAGTCGGTTCGCTCGATGCTGCCATCAACTGGGGACGCAGTAACTCACTCTGGTCTTTGACCTTCGGTACTTCTTGCTGTGGTATCGAGTTCATGGCTGTAGGTTGTGCGCGTTACGACTTCTCACGTTTCGGTTTCGAGGTAACCCGTAACTCTCCACGTCAGGCTGACTTGATCATGTGTGCCGGTACTATTACCAATAAGATGGCACCTGTTTTCAAACGTTTGTACGATGAAATGGCTGAGCCTAAGTATGTGGTAGCTGTAGGTGGATGCGCCATCTCTGGTGGTCCGTTCAAGAAGAGCTACAATGTGGTTCGTGGTATCAGCGAGTTGGTTCCTGTGGATGTTTATATCCCTGGTTGTCCTCCACGCCCTGAGGCTATCCTTTATGGTATGATGCAGTTGCAGCGTAAGGTAAAGGTTGAGAAATTCTTCGGTGGTGCCAACCACAAGATGTCTCAGGATGAGAAGGAACTCTCTATGAGCAAGGGTGGTCTTCGCGGCTTGAGCAACGAGAACCTCTCTGACAGCGAGAAGCTCGGACACAAGGAGCCTATCATCGTAACTGAAGTACCTGAGGATTTCGACCCTCAGAAAGGTCTAACTGATTAATATAATAAGGTATAAGAACATGAAACTGAATAATATTGAATTGAGTTTTGATAATTTCGCCTCTGAAATGGCGAAGTTGAAGAACGAGAAGCATTTCGACTACCTTGTTACCATCATCGGTGAAGACTTCGGTGAGGAAGGTCTCGGATGTATCTATATTCTCGAGAATACTCAGACCAACGAGCGCTGCTCAGTAAAGACCATCGCCAAGAAGGTGGATGGCAGTGATGTGATTCCTACAGTTATTAACCTTTGGAAGGTAGCTGACCTCCTGGAGCGTGAAGTCTTCGATTTTGTCGGCATCAAGTTCCTGGGTCACCCAGATATGCGTCGTCTCTTCCTCCGTACCGATTTCCAGGGCTATCCATTGCGCAAGGACTTCGATATGAGTCCTGAGGCAAACAAGTTCCCTTGTACTGATGAGCCAGAGGATGACTTCACCATGGAGTATTCCTTGAGCGAGGATGGACATCTCGTTGCTACAGAGAAGCGTCGCTTCGACGAGGATGACTATGTGGTCAACATCGGTCCTAACCACCCATCTACCCACGGTGTGCTCCGCTTGCAGACCGTTATCGATGGTGAGACCGTGAAGCGTATCTATCCACACCTCGGTTATATCCACCGTGGTATCGAGAAGATGTGGGAGAACATGACCTATCCTCAGACCTTGGCATTGACCGACCGTCTGAACTATCTTTCTGCGATGATGCACCGCCACGCTCTGGTAGGCGTTATCGAGGAGGCTATGGGTATTGAACTCTCAGACCGCATCCGCTACATCCGTACCATCATGGATGAGTTGCAGCGTATCGACTCACACTTGTTGTACCTCGGCTGTACCGCACAGGACTTGGGTGCCTTGACCGCATTCCTTTACTGTATGCGCGACCGTGAGCACGTATTGAACGTGATGGAGGAGACAACCGGTGGCCGTCTGATCCAGAACTACTACCGTATCGGTGGTCTGCAGGCAGATATCGACCCTAACTTCGTTCAGAATGTGAAGACCCTCTGCAAGTATCTCCGTCCGATGATTCAGGAGTACCTCGACGTATTCGGCGACAACGTGATTACCCACAACCGTCTCGAAGGTGTAGGTCCAATGAACTATGAGGATTGTATCAACTATGCCGTAACCGGTCCTGCTGGTCGTGCATCAGGTTGGAAGAACGATACCCGCAAGCGTCATCCATACGATATGTACGACAAGGTAGAGTGGAAGGAAATCACCCTTACCGGTTGCGATTCTATGGATCGTTACTATGTACACATCCAGGAGTTGTATCAGAGCTTGGACATCATCGAGCAGTTGATTGACAACATTCCAGAGGGTGAGTACTACATCAAGCAGAAGCCAATCATCAAGGTTCCAGAGGGACAGTGGTACTTCTCTGTAGAGGGTGCCAGCGGCGAGTTTGGTGTATATCTCGACTCAAAGGGTGACAAGAGTCCATACCGTATGAAGATGCGTCCGATGGGTCTCTCACTCACAGGAGCCTTGGATCCAATGCTCCGTGGTCAGAAGATCGCCGACCTCATCACTACAGGTGCAGCAATCGATTTCGTAATCCCTGATATTGATAGATAATTATGTTTGATTTTAGTATAGTAACAACATTCATCGACAATCTGCTTCGCCAGACCTTGGGTCTGGGCGACTTCCTGTCGATTCTGATTGAGTGCGTGCTCGTGGGTATCTGTATTTTGACAGCATACGCCCTCATCGCTATCGTACTTATCTTCATGGAGCGTAAGGTGTGTGCCTACTTCCAGTGCCGTCTTGGCCCTATGCGTGTAGGTCCTTGGGGTATCTTCCAGGTATTCGCCGACGTGCTCAAGATGTTGATCAAGGAGATCTTCGCTGTAGATAGAGCCGACAAGCTGCTCTACTACATAGCACCATTCCTCGTGATCATTGCCTCTGTAGGTACTTTCTCATTCCTTCCATGGAACAAGGGAGCTCATATTCTTGACTTCAACGTAGGTGTATTCCTCATCACAGCCGTAAGTTCTATCGGCGTGCTGGGTGTGTTCCTCGCAGGTTGGGCATCTAACAACAAGTACTCTGTGGTATCTGCCATGCGTGGTGCCGTACAGATGATTTCTTATGAGATGTCTCTCGGTCTCTGTCTGATTTCTGCAGTAGTTCTTACCGGCACCATGCAGGTAAGCGGTATCGTAGAGGCACAGACTGGTGCTTGGAACTGGTTGATTATCAAGGGCCATGTGCCAGCTATCCTGGCTTTCCTGGTATTCCTCGTAGCAGGTAATGCTGAGGCTAACCGTGGTCCTTTCGACTTGGCTGAGGCTGAGAGTGAGTTGACCGCTGGTTACCACACTGAGTATTCAGGTATGGGCTTCGGTTTCTACTACCTGGCAGAGTACCTCAACCTCTTCGTGATTTCTGGTATTGCTTCTACCGTATTCCTCGGTGGTTGGGCGCCATTGAACATCGGTATCGAGGGCTTCGACAATCTGATGAACCTCATCCCAGGTTTCATCTGGTTCTTCGGTAAGACCTTCGCGGTGGTATGGCTCCTGATGTGGGTACGTTGGACATTCCCACGTCTCCGTATCGACCAGATTCTGAAGTTGGAGTGGAAGTATCTGATGCCATTGTCACTGGTCATCCTGATCTTGATGACAGTATGCGTAGCATTCGGATTCCACGGATAATCTTTAATACACATTATTATAATAATAAGAAAGTATGTCTAACAATTCATATTTCGGCGGTATTGCTGCGGGTTTGAAAACCCTCGCTATCGGTATGAAGACTACCATGAAGGAGTACTTCACACCAAAGAGCACAGAGCAGTATCCTGAGAACCGCAAGACTACACTCCACATCTCTCCACGTTTCCGTGGTCGCCTGGTCTTTGTTCGTGATGAGAACGAGGCTTACAAGTGTGTGGGTTGTACATTGTGTGAGAAGTCATGCCCTAACGATACCATCAAGATTCAGACCGAGATGGTGGAGGACCCAGAGACAGGCAAGAAGAAGCGCAAGCTGGTAGATTACCAGTACGACTTGGGCGACTGCATGTTCTGCGAGCTCTGTGTCAACGCATGTAACTTCGGTGCAATCAAGTTTGTCAACGATTTCGAGAATGCAGTCTTCGACCGCAACAAGTTGGTGATGCACCTTGACAAGGAGGTTTATAAGGGCGGAAGCCTTCCTAACCTCATCGATGGTGGTGCTCCATTGGAAATCGGTAAGTTTAACACCAAGACTAAGTAAGGAGGACTTTAGACAATGATAACAGCAAATTTATTTATGTTCGTCATCTTGGCAGTAGTCATCCTTGGCTCAGCCATCATGTGCGTGTTCACCAAGCGCATCATGCGTGCGGCAACCTTCCTGTTGTTCGTACTCTTCGGTGTAGCAGGCATGTTCTTCCTGCTCGACTATACTTATCTGGGTGCAGCTCAGATTTCTGTATATGCCGGTGGTATCACCATGCTTTATGTCTTCGCTATCCAGTTGGTATCAAAGCGTACCCTCCAGGGTCTTTTGGAGCATGTCAAGGGTAGCAAGGTTGTAGGTCGCGCACTCGTCTGCCTCGTTGGTTTCGTAACCTTGGCAGTCATCGTGTTGAAGAATCACTTTATTGATATGGCTGCAACCGTAGCCGACACCGAGGTGCCAATGGACCAGGTAGGTTCTGCACTGGTAGGTGCTGACAAGTATGGCTATGTATTGCCATTCGAGTTTATCTCTGTATTCCTGTTGGCATGTATCATCGGTGGTATCTTAATCGCAAGAAAGGAGGATAAGAAATGATTCCAGTACAATATTTCTTCGTGCTCTCAGCACTCTTGTTCTTCATCGGAGTCTATGGCTTCTGTACACGCCGTAACCTCGTTGCCATGCTCATCTCCATCGAGCTTGTATTGAATGCAGCCGACCTGAACTTCGCTGTGTTCAACCGCATCCTCTTTCCAGGACAGTTGGAAGGTTTCTTCTTCACATTGTTCTCTATCGGAGTAGCAGCAGCCGAGACAGCCGTAGCACTCGCTATTATTATCAACGTTTACCGCAACTATCACAGTGACCAGGTGAACAGTATTGAAAACATGAAATTCTAAAAGACAATGGAATACAATTATGCATTTTTGATACTTCTTCTGCCATTCCTGAGCTTCCTGGTTCTGGGACTTGTGGGTATGAAGATGAAAAGACCGGTAGCAGCACTCATCGGTACCGTATTGATGGGCTGTGTATTCGCGATGTCTGTCTATACAGCATACGAGTACTTCTTTGCAGTGGGTCGTGATGCCTCAACAGGTATGTACCCAACTGTTACCGTATTTAATTTCACATGGTTGAAGTTTACTGAGTTGCTCACCTTCAACATCGGTTTCCGCCTGAGCCCAATCTCTGTATTGATGCTCATCGTGATTACCACCGTCAGCTTCATGGTTCACATCTACAGCTTCGGCTATATGGCAGAGCGTGATGAGAACTACAAGGTTGAGGAATATGAGAAGGGTATGCAGCGTTTCTACGCTTACCTGAGCCTCTTCACCATGTCAATGTTGGGCCTGGTAGTAGCTACCAACATCTTCCAGATGTATCTGTTCTGGGAGTTGGTGGGTGTTTGCTCATACCTGCTCATCGGTTTCTACTATCCAAAGCATGCTGCAGTTCATGCCAGCAAGAAGGCGTTCATCGTAACCCGTTTCGCTGACCTCTTCTTCCTCATCGGTATCCTGTTCTACAGCTTCTATGTAGGAACCTTCAACTATGACTTGAATGCTCAGCCAGAGTTGAACTCAGCTTTGGCAGGTGCTGCTTGGGTAATGCCAACAGCGTTGTTCCTCATGTTCATCGGTGGTGCCGGTAAGAGTGCGATGTTCCCATTGCACATCTGGTTGCCAGATGCGATGGAGGGTCCAACTCCTGTTTCTGCGTTGATCCACGCCGCTACCATGGTTGTAGCCGGTGTATATCAGGTAGCCAGCCTCTTCCCAATCTGGGTACAGTATGCTCCTGAGACTCTTCACTATGTAGCTTACATTGCAGCCTTCACCGCATTCTATGCAGCAGCCGTAGCTTGCTGCCAGCGTGATATCAAGCGTGGTCTGGCTTTCTCTACTATCTCTCAGATTGCCTACATGCTCGTAGCTCTCGGCGTCTGCTTCGCAGTAGATAACCACCACGGTGGTTTGGGTTACATGGCTGGTATCTTCCACCTGTTTACCCACGCTATGTTCAAGGCATTGCTCTTCCTCTGCTCTGGTGCCATCATCGTCATCATCGGCAGCAACTTCAAGGAGTACATGGGCGGTTTGCACAAGTACATGCCTATTACCAACATCTGCTTCCTCATCGGTTGCTTGGCGATTGCAGGTATTCCTCCATTCGCAGGTTTCTGGTCAAAGGATGAGATTATCTCAGCTTGCTTCCAGTTCTCTCCATTCATGGGCTGGTTCATGACAGTGGTTGCCGGTATGACTGCATTCTACATGTTCCGTCTCTACTACGTAATCTTCTGGGGACAGAGCTACTATGAGCTTGATCCTGAGAACCGTCGCAAGCCACAGGAGGTTCCTTTCGTGATGTGGGGTCCATTGGTATTCCTCGCCATCATCTCTTGTCTCTGTGGTCTGATTCCATTCGGTCACTTCGTATCTGCTACAGGTCAGAGCTACGATATCCATATCGACATGAGTGTGGCAACTACATCTGTGATTGTTGCTATCATCGGTATCGGTCTGGCTACTTACATGTATGCTCCTAAGAAGACTCCATTGGCAGACGCTTTGGCTAAGAAGATGCCTAAGTTGCACAAGGCAGCGTTGAACCGTTTCTATATCGACGATGCTTGGCAGTTCTTCACCCACAAGATTGTCTTCGGTTGCTTCTCAAAGCCAATCGCATGGTTCGACCGTCGCGTTATCGATGGTACCTTCAACTTCATGGCTTGGGGTACACAGGAGGCAGGTGAAACCATCCGCCCATGGCAGAGTGGTGATGTTCGCAGCTATGCTATCTGGTTCCTCACCGGTACCGTAGCATTGACATTGTGCCTGCTCGCACTATTTTAATGAAAGTCTCACAATTAAGTAAATAGAAAAGAAATGAATTTAAGTATATTCGTCATAGTACCACTCCTGATGTTGCTCGGCCTCTGGTTGGCACGCAACGACAAGCAGGTTCGTGGTGTGATGGTAGCAGGTGCCAGCGTATTGCTCGGCCTCTCCATCTATTTGGTGTTTGCATTTCTCGAAGCTCGTGAGACAATGCCAGCCGACCAAGCTCCGATGCTCTTCACCTACTGTGTGCCTTGGTTTGAACCATTGCACATTAACTATTCACTCGGTGTGGATGGTATCTCAGTGGTGATGATTCTCCTGACTTCTATCATCGTGTTCACCGGTACATTTGCTTCTTGGCAGATGGAACCAATGAAGAAGGAATACTTCCTCTGGTTCACACTCCTGAGCATCGGTGTATATGGCTTCTTCATCTCTATCGACATGTTCACCATGTTCATGTTCTATGAGGTTGCGCTGATTCCTATGTACCTCCTCATCGGTGTATGGGGTAGTGGTGCAAAGGAGTATTCAGCCATGAAGTTGACTTTGATGTTGATGGGTGGTTCAGCCCTTTTGGTTATCGGTATCCTGGGTATCTACTTCTACAGTGGTGCTCAGACCTTCGAAATCCTCGATATCGCTCACCATACCAATGGTGCTCATGCGATTCCAGAGAGCGTGCAGAACGTGTTCTTCCCATTGCTCTTCATCGGTTTCGGTATCCTTGGTGCGCTGTTCCCATTCCACACATGGTCTCCTGATGGTCACGCCAGTGCGCCAACAGCCGTATCTATGTTGCACGCCGGTGTATTGATGAAGCTTGGTGGTTACGGTTGCTTCCGTATCGCTATGTTCCTCTTGCCAGCTGCTACTCACGGATTCTGGATCAAGGTGTTCCTCGTACTGACTACCATCTCTATCGTATATGGTGCTTTGTCAGCATGTGTACAGACCGACTTGAAGTACATCAACGCTTACTCATCAGTATCTCACTGTGGTATGGTGCTCTTCGCTCTCTGTATGATGACCGAGACAGCCGCTACTGGTGCAATCCTCCAGATGTTGTCTCACGGTTTGATGACCGCCCTCTTCTTCGCCGTTATCGGTATGATTTATCATCAGGCTGGTACACGTGACGTACGTTATCTGGGTGGTTTGATGAAGATTATCCCATTCCTCTCAGTAGGTTATGCAGTAGCTGGTTTGGCTAACCTCGGTTTGCCAGGTTTCTCAGGTTTCGTAGCCGAGATGACCATCTTCGTAGGTTCTTTCCAGAATGCAGATACATTCCATCGCGTATGTACCATCATCGCATGTACCTCAATCGTAGTAACAGCGGTTTACATTCTGCGTTGTGTTGGTAAGATCCTTTATCAGAAGGTTCCTAATCCAAAGTTGGAGAAGCTTCACGATGCTACCTGGGACGAGCGTATCGCTGTAGCAGGTCTTATCGCCTGCGTTGCAGGTCTCGGTATGTTCCCACTTTGGGCAGAGGAGATTATCATGGACGCTGTAGGTCCTATCTTTAGTGTAATCATGTAATAAATATCAGAAGAAATGAATTACAGTCAATTTTTAAATATGATTCCAGAAGCTACCCTGATGGTAGTTCTGTTGATCACTTTCATTGCTGACTTCTGCAGTTCCAAGAGCGCAGACCGTAAGTGGTTCAATCCTCTGGTATGTCTCTTGATGGTGGCTCACATTGCCATCAATATCTTCCCAACAGAAGCCACAGAGGCATTTGGCGGCATGTACACAACAGGTCCTGCTGCCGGTGTCTTGAAGACTATCCTGGCGCTGGGTACCCTCATCGTGATGGTACAGGCTAAGGAGTGGTTGAGCCGCAAGGACACTGCCTTCAAGGAGGGTGAGTTCTATATGCTGATTATCTCTACCTTGCTCGGTATGAACATGATGGTTAGTGCCAACCACTTCCTCCTGTTCTTCCTCGGTCTCGAAATGGCATCTGTGCCAATGGCTTGCTTGGTAGCATTCGATAAGTACCGTCACAATTCTGCTGAGGCAGGTGCTAAGTTCATCCTTACCGCTACTTTCTCAAGTGGTGTGATGATCTATGGTATCTCTCTGCTCTATGCTGCTTGTGGTACTTTGTACTTCGATGATGTAGCAAAGGTTATTTCAGCTTCACCATTGACCATCGCCGGTATGGTATTCTTCTTCAGTGGTCTCGGTTTCAAGATTTCCTTGGTTCCTTTCCACTTCTGGACAGCCGATTCATACCAGGGTGCACCAACTACTGTTACAGGTTACTTGTCAGTAGTATCTAAGGGTGCTGCAGCGTTTACTCTCTGTGCTATCCTCATGAAGGTGTTCCAGCCAATGGTAGAGTACTGGACCGTATTGCTTTACATCGTGATTGTACTTTCTATCACTATCGCTAACCTGTTTGCCATCCGTCAGAGCGACCTGAAGCGTTTCATGGCTTTCTCTTCTATCTCTCAGGCAGGTTACATCATGTTGGCTGTGGTAGGTAACTCAGCGATGAGCGTGAGCGCCCTGACTTACTATGTATTGATTTACGTAGTAGCCAACCTGAGCGTCTTCACCATCATCTCATCTATTGAGGAGCACAACAACGGTACAGTTCAGATGGACAGCTACAATGGTTTGTACAAGACCAACCCACGTCTGGCATTCCTGATGACCTTGGCATTGTTCTCATTGGGTGGTATTCCTCCATTCGCTGGTATGTTCTCGAAGTTCTTCGTGTTCATGGCAGCAGTTGGTACACACGACATCCACACCACATTGGGAGCCTGGGCATACGGCGTAGTATTCATCGCGTTGGTAAACACAGTTATCAGCTTGTACTACTACCTGCTCATCGTGAAGGCTATGTTCATCAAGCACAGCGATAATCCGCTTCCTACTTTCCAGAGCGCATGCTCAACCAAGTTGGCGCTTGCAATCTGCACCGTAGGTATCGTAGCATTCGGTATTTGCTCATTCGTCTTCGACTGGATTTCAGTTGCAGTGAATGCGTAAATCATCAATAATTTATAAAAATCCCAGCAATCGGTAAAAGATTGCTGGGATTTTTTTTGGTATTGTCTGAATTTTGCAGTAATTTTGCACCCCGAAAGAGGCATGGTGCCTCAAGTAATCAATAATAAATATTAATTAATCAATATAAAAAGGATGGATAAGTTACCAATGAATGATGTTCCGATGCTCGTAAGCGCCATCAACTTCCTGCTTCGTGACCACGAGTTTGAAACACTCGATGAGATTTGTAATCACTTCAATGTGAACCGTGCGGCATTAGAAGCCCAAATGGCTACCCAAGGTTTTGAGTGGTCAGAGCAGCAGAAGAAATTCTGGTAAAACCCACACGCCCAGAAATGTATAGTCAGCACGCCCCGTAAGGGCAGAAGCTCCTAGCCCAGGGCAACGCCCTGGGTAAATATAATTGCATTAAAAAAACGCCCTGTAAGGGCAAAAGCTTTTAAAAAATATAAATTATTAATTAATTATGACTCCTCCTCGACCCTTGTGGAAGTCTGTACAAGACTATGTTTTGATTGCGATAGGTATGATATCCTACGCTATTGGATGGAACGTGTTCCTCTTGCCAACCAATGTAACAGCAAGCGGACTTCCTGGTATCTCCAGTATTATCTATTGGGCAACCGGTTGCCCTGTGCAAATTCCGTATTTTATCGTCAACGCCACCTTGTTAATATGTGCGTTCAAGATTTTGGGAGCAAAGTTCTGTGTCAAGACTGTTTATGCCGTTATCGTGGTAACCATCCTGACCTCTTTCTTCTCTAGCCGTTTAGGTGATGTTCATCTTTTGGAAAACCAACCTTTATGGGCTGCTTTCCTGGGTGCCGTTTTCTGTGGCTGCGGAATCGGACTCGGTTTCTCGGTTGGTGGAAGTACGGGTGGTACGGATATCATCGCAGCCATCGTCAACAAGTATCGCGACATTTCTCTAGGTAGAGTGATTATGATATGTGACATCTTCATCATCAGTTCCAGCTATCTGGTGGTACACGATTGGGAGAAGGTGTTATATGGTTATGTAGTTCTTTGCGTTCAGGCATTCTGCATCGACCAGGTGGTAAACAGCAGAAGACGAAGCGTACAGTTCTTTATCATTTCCCAGAAGTATGAGGAGATAGGCAAGCGCATCAATGTAGATGCTGATAGGGGAGTAACGGTGGTGAATGCCAGCGGTTTTTATTCCGGTCAGGATGTGAAGATGCTTTTCGTGTTAGCCAAGCAGCGTCAGGCTCCTGCTATCTTCCGTCTTATCAGCGAGATTGATCCCCATGCCTTTGTCAGTCAGAGTGCCGTTATCGGTGTGTATGGTGAAGGTTTTGACAAGATTAAATATAAAAGCAAAAAAGAGCACGGAGTTTAATATTCCGTGCTTTTTTGTGCATCAGGAAAAGTCAAGAGGGTGAATCATAAACTTATGACACACCCTCACTTTACCAAAAGAGCAAGTCTGGGTTCGGTAAGTCCAGTGGAAGGGTAGCAACTCAAGTATTTCAGTAAGACAATTCAAGTATTTCAGTAAGCGAGTTCAGACGTCTCAGTTAGCTGATGCAGACGTCTCGATAAGCTTACAGATACGTCTCCGTTAGCTTACGCAGTAATATCTGTACCCCGATGCAGTAATATCTGTAACCCGACGCAGTAATATCTGTGACCCGACGCAGTAATATCTGTACCCCGATGCAGTAATATCTGTACCCCGATGCAGCCATATCAGTTACCCGATGCAGTAATATCAGTAACCCAGCGCAGCCTTCATATGAACTAATTTTATGTAATCATCTATCATCCATCACGATTTGAATGTATCATACATTTTAATATGTTAATATACAGATACTTGAATAGCGTGATAGATACTTCAAAAACGGAAATATCCCTCACGCTATCCATCACGATTTGGGGTTATCCCTCACGATTTTCTCACTACACTCTTTCAGATACTGTTTCTTTGCAGCCGTGTTGCTAAAATAAAATTAATCTGCATTTTATTAGGATAAAAATGCTTTAGTTTCAAAAATAATCCGTATCTTTGCAGTCGTATTCTTCCCGATAGTAGTTCTTGAATGCTTTATCTGGTAGAATGAAATTTAGAAAGAGCGGACATTTGGGATGCTCATAATTTAATAATGGAGGATTGGATATGAATAAATTAACAAGAGAAGAGGCGCTTAGACGTTGGAAATCTGCCAAGGCCACAAAGAAAGCCATGGTTGACAAGATGCAGAAGATGCTTTATGAAGACTACAAATTACGTACAGGCGAGGAGCCTGTGAGATTTAATGTCTTGTAATGAAAGAATTAGCTTTAGATAGAATAAATGCCAATTCTCCCTATTTGGTAGAATTGGATGTTTCAACAGGCTTGTTCAAGTTTGTTAGTGACTTTGGGGTAAGTTTTAGTGTTGCTTTTGAAGAAGACGAATTACTTCAAAGCGGTGAGTCGTATCAGTTTGCGTTGACAAATTATGAAGGAATCAAGTCACCACGAGACCCAAAAGTTAGAGATACTGTAATGTGTATTGTAGATGATTTTTTTCGTAAAAATCAAGCTGCTTTGTTATACATATGTGAAACAGGCGATGGAATGCAGAAAATGAGAAGCCGTTTATTTAGTTTTTGGTTTTCTGTTTATGCAGAGCATGATAATTTTCTTTTTCTTCCTCAAATTGTTTACGATGAAGAGGAGAATGAGAATTATGCAGCATTGATTATTCGAAGAGATAATCCTCGATTTAATGATTTAGTGTCAGAGTTTACTAATACGATAACTTTGTTAAATGGTAAGCCTGATTAGCTTTTTAAAATTAAGAAATAGATTAAAAAATGTCGTCAGCTTAAGTTTGCGACATCTTTATAATCCATTTCATGTTGTTTTTATATTACCATCAACAATAGCAGAATCTGAGATATGTAGTCATAATCTACTGTATTTTTATGGGTTTAACGTCATTTCCTGCAAAAATACAAAAATAATCTAAGATTAGCGCACGTATTTCAGAAATAATTATTATTTTTGCAATTGCATTCTACCGCAGAAAGCCCAAAGGACTGAGCGGGTGGGTGTGACTTTTATGGAATAGAGCGTTTGCTTACGCTCATCTGCTCAAACGTAAACTTCGCAACTTTACAAACTATCAGCAGGTGTGGCAATGGATGAATGCTCACGGTGGGTGTATTATATCTTACTGCGAATTATCGTATATGTACCATTGCTAGATGCATTGGTATTATATGATGATATATTCGTATGTGGAATCATTATATACCATAGCGTGGGCTTTCTGCATTGTCCGTCTCGATAGTTTGGGCAATGCGAAGGCCTACGTTTGGAGATGGGCGAGGAAGAATCCCACGTTTTCCATTTTGTAGGAGTCTAACAATAAGAACATGTAATCTTCTGGTTTGGGGTTCATCAGAATAAAAATGAGACAGTTGGTTTCTGAGGAACTGTAATGAAAGCAGAAATTAAATCACAGAGAGTACGAAATATAATAGATGAACTCAAGGACCAGTATCTTGAGGAAGACAGATGTGTGCGTCCTTGGATAATCGGTTTTTCTGGTGGTAAAGACTCTACCGTTCTGCTTACACTTACATGGCTAGCTTTAACCGAACTTAAAGATGAAGGGATAAAACTAAAGAGAAATATTTATGTCGTTTGCAACGATACGATGGTGGAGAATCCTGTTATCGAAGAGTATGTTGTAAAGGTGTTGGATAAAATAAAGCGTGCTGCCAAAGAACAACAACTTCCAATCTCTGTTGCAACGACAACTCCTGAGCTAGAAGATTCTTTTTGGTGTTGTGTTATAGGCAAAGGTTACCCTGTGCCTAATAATTCTTTCCGTTTTTGCACGGAAAAAATGAAAATAAAACCGACATCAAAGTTCATTACAGACCAAGTCGCTGCAGATGGAGAAGCAATCGTGTTAGTTGGTACTCGTTTATCAGAGAGCCAACAGCGAGAGCGTTCCATCAAACGGCATGAGATAAAAGGACATAGACTTTCAAAGCATCCACTAAATCCAAATACCTTTACATATGCACCAATCAAAGAATTGATGTTGGAAGAAGTGTGGTGGATAATAAACACAATACCATCTCCATGGGGATTTGATAACCAAATTTTGTTTCAAATCTACTTGGATGCTTCGGCAGATGATTATGAATGCCCTACTGTTGTAACAGATGATAGTCATAGAAGTTGTGGACAAAGTCGTTTTGGATGCTGGATTTGTACAGTTGTAAAAGAAGACAAGTCTATGACATCTTTAATCAAAAACGGTATAGCATGGATGAAGCCATTGTTGGATTTTCGTGACAGCTTGGTAAACAATAGAAATGTCTCGGAATATCGTTGTGAAACTCGTAGAAATGGGCAACGTGCGGTGGATGAGACGGGGCACAATATGGGTAACTATACAATGGAGTATAGAATCCAGCTTCTGAGAGAATTGCTTACTGTGCAAAAAGATACGCAAGACCATCGGGCAAGTATTGACTTGATAACAAACCAAGAGTTGATTGCGATTCAAGTTATTTGGTATCGAGATGGAAACTTTTCGACAACTGTAAATGATATATATAATGAGGTGTATGGGTATAACCTTCCAAATACTTCGATAGGATTGGGAGAAAGACTGTTGCTAGAAAAAGCTTGTCAGGAAAATCCTGCTCACTATAAATTGATACAGGAGTTGTTGGCATTGCAAAAAAGTAAAGTATTGCTAATGCGTAAATATGGTTTGTCTACAGATATGGAGGCACGCCTTACTTCATTTATAAAGGAGAACGAAAATGATCATAAGTAAAATAAGATTAAATAATTATAGGCTTTATCAAGGAGTAAACGAGATAGAGTTTAAAGCGAAGAATGGGAAAAATATTTACCTTATTTCTGGGGAAAATGGATTTGGTAAAACCACGTTTCTTCATTCTCTAATTTGGTGTCTTTATGGTCGTTTGATAACAGAGGTTGAGGCTGAGGTTCGTAAAGATATTGTTAAGACTGGCTATAAGGAATTCTTGAAAGGTAATTTTAATCATGATGTTCGAGGCAAGTTTGAAGAACTTGATGCAAACGTTGTGGCGGAAATAAAAAAGCATGGATATACGACTGATACAGAGTATGTTCGTGAAATTTCAACATATTCTGTTACTATTGATTTTGCAGAGGTCGTAATACCATCTTTGCCATGTACGTCTATTCGTATAGTTCGTTCATTCGATTATTTGCTTGAGTCAGAATCTGTAGATATATTTATAGATGGGATTAAGAATGAGCTTACAAAAGAGATAGGCCCCGATGTCTTTATCAATGATTTTATCTTGAATAAAGACATCGCACGTTTTTTCTTTTTTGATTCTGAGCAAATCGTTGCTTTGGCAGAGACTAGTACGACGACCGAGCGCCGTAGATTGGGATCTGCTTATAATGAGGTGCTTGGCGTTCGCAAGTATGAAGATTTGAAAAGGAATTTAGAGAATATGCGTCTTCGCTTTAGGAAAAAGTCTTCTGATGCGGCGAATAGAAATCGCCTTATGACTTTGTTGGATGAAAAAAAACAGTTGCTGCAGACAATAGCGGATAATGGTAAATTGTCGGATAAGATAGAAGCAGAACTTCAAAATCTTCATAAGAAAAATGAGGAGTTGCAGTTGCGCTTGATGAGAGAGGGAAATGGGGCTACTATTCAAGAAATCAAAAAGATAGAGGAAGTTATCGGACTGACCAAGAAGAAGAATGAAGAATATAAAAAGCAATTGAAGCAATTTATAGATTATGCTCCATTTGCCATGGCAGGAACTTTGTTTAAAGATACAAAGGTTGAGTTGGAGAAAGATTATCTGCAAAATAAGGCTAATGTGAATTTGCTAAGTACCAATTCTATAGTTTCAGATATTACATCAGATTTATTGTTGATGGTTAATGGTATTTCTATGGATGCAGATGTTTTGTTACAGCTCCAGCAGCAAATACAAAACATATTGTCAAAATATAGAAAAGAAGCTAGTGATGAACAGCCGTTGTTGACCATGAACGATGAGGATTATGAGGAGTTTATGGCTATTTATAGCTATGTAACAACAACTTATAAGATTGAGTTCGAACATTTGGCAGATGATTATAAGAAAAACAAGCTGATTCTCGAAAGAAACTCTCGCCGATTGTCCAATATCCAGTCTAAAGAAAAGGATGAGTTGATAAAAGAGGTAAGAAAAGCTAAAAATGAAGTAGAAATCGAAATACAGAATAAAGAGCAAGAAATAAGGCAATGTAAAGAAAGCTTTGGCGTCTTAACTCAAAAGATGGCTACTGCAACAAAGCAAATAAGTGAACTCAGTAAGGTTGTTAGCTTGGATGATAGCTCTGAAAGAAAGGATAAATTGGCAGAACAACTTATAAGAGAATTGTCTGCCTTTTTGGTTTCTTTGAAACAAGAGAAGAAATTTTCTTTGGAAAGACGAATCAAGGCTATTCTGAATAGTTTGATGCATAAGGAAGACTTTATAGGAAAGGTTGAAGTGCAGATAGAGGGCGATGATATGGACATTAGTCTTTTTTCTGTAGAAGGTGTTGAGATTCACAAAGATTCGTTGTCAAAAGGTGAACAGCAGCTTTATGCCACTTCTATATTGCAGGCTTTGGTTGATGAGAGCGGGATACAATTTCCTGTGTTCATAGACAGTCCTTTGCAGAAGTTTGACAAGAGTCATGCTTCAAAAATAATAACGGAATTCTATCCTCAAATATCTAAGCAGGTGATATTGTTCCCATTACTGTACAAGGAACTGACTGCGGAAGAATATGAGGTAATGAAGCCATTGGTTAACTCTACCTATTTGATAAAAAATGATACAATTCATTCTTATTTAGAGGAAGTAAGTATTGATAGTTTTATAGAGGAGGCATCATAATGTTCAATCAGATAAAAACAAGTGCAAAAAACAAAGAAGTGGTAACTGTATTGACTCGCAAGTTCGGGCTGGGTGCGGAGAATGTTATAGCAAGAATAGCTATTGTATATTCTTTGCAGAAGGGGACACGTTTTCTTCCAACAGATACAAAGGATTCTGGAGGTAAGGAATATTCTAAGAGCGTGTTGTTTGGAAATATGTATCCCATGTATGCCGCTTTGATGTGTAAATATTACCAAATACGTATGTCGGATAAGGACTTGCCACACTATTTCAAACTGCATTTGGATGACGGCTTGGAAAAAATCATGCAGGATGTTAAGGACAATCCTAATCTTGTGGGTTATGATTATTTGTTTGATAAAATTCATCTTGGATTGGAAGCAATATGCTAAAGGCGCATAACATATCATTTTTGAGATTATTGACTGTGGGTTACATATCCTCTGAGACTTACCATGCAGTAAAAGAATATGGTACAATAGGTAATTTTCCGATAGAAAATTTGGATACTTTTCCTGAAGAGTGTCAATATGAAATTAAGAAACTATTTCTTGATGAGGAGATTGCTTTGACGATAGCTCTTTTGGAAGAAGCTGATAGAGATTTGGAAGAAAACAAAGGTGTTGTCATGCAGGTACTGAATGATGTCGTAGCATTGATGAATGCGAATGCTTTCATCGTCCAATTGGGGAAAAAGCGATTTATTACTGATTATGCTTTTTGTTCACGAGAAATGCTGAGGGAAAGTTATGCAGTCTCAATTCATAACTATACTGATGTGGTGCGCTTTGTGAATCGTTTTAGACTGGCATATCAAGCAAGACTTGTAAACCAAGATGATGTTGCATTCGTTGATAGTTGTTCTGCAAATGAAGTGGATGGTAATCAAGGTACAGAAGGGGGAACAGGCTTTGTGGGCAAAGACCGAATTGTTATTGAAAGTAATGCCTTGTCAGAACAAAATAAAGAACTTAGTTATGGAAAATATATTCAATTTTTGTATAGTTTGAATAAGGAGCAATTTGTTCCTTATGAAGCATTTATAATGTCGCAAGAGTTTAGCTCAAGGACCATAAATTGCATTCGTAATATTGGCATTCGTAATTTTTATGTAAATTATTTGTTTGCTTCACAAGTAAAATTGCTGACTATAAGAAATTTTGGAAAGAAGTCTTATTTTGAACTAGAAAATGTAAAGCAAAGCTTGATAGATTATGTGATTAGGTCTTGTCAAGATTCTCAGATTGTAAAAGCCTGTGAAATAGAAGAGAAAAATGTCCAAAAAGTAAAAAAACATACATTGAAAGAAATTGCTGGTGAGGATAAATATCAACTGATTGTAGCAAAATATGATGAACTTCTACAAACTTCTTCATTAAGCGTACGTGCAAGGAATGGAATCTGCAGTTATGAAGGTGATTTCATAGAAGACTTTATGCATTCTCATAAGGATATAAAGCACTTGAGTAAGATAGGTCGAAAGACGGCAGGTGAAATACAGGACTTCGTAGATGGATTTCAATCATATATAGATGAAATAATAGGACATGACTTTTCTGAAGAAGAAAAAAGTTTGTTGTTGATGAAGTCCAAATATGGTAATTTTGTAGATGAGTATGCTTGTGATTTTTATTCAGAAAGAGGGTCACTTCCGATGTTTCATATAGTAGAAAATATACTAAAAGAAGAGCTGAAATATAATAATAAAATTCAATTCTTGAATTATCTTATGCCTATGTTAAAAGGGGGAATACCGTTGACATTGGAACAAATTGCTGAGAAGTGTAATTTGACTCGTGAACGAGTTCGCCAAATATGTACAAAGGGAATTGGGTATATGTATAGAGAAATAAAACCCAAAAAGTGTGATAATTTGTATTACTATAAGGTTGTGTCCCAGACAGAAGATTGGGCTTATCTTACGGATAAATTTAAAAATGAAGTTGTTATAAAATCAAGCTCCGTAGAAGAAATGTTGAAACAAGAGAATTGTAATCTTACAGTTTCTATAGGCTTGTTGATAATGTTGAGAATCTTTGATGGACAGTATTGTGTCGTTGGTAATAGACCATACGATATGAATACTCGATCTAAGTCTTCTTGGAATAATAGCTTTGTGGTAAAAAAAGAGTTAGTTGAGGCTTTTGACTTTGATGATATGCGTTGTACCTTGGAACGTTATTTCGAGGAACATGATGCCGAAGAACAAATATGTCAAACTGCCGAAGAGCTTTTGCTGGATTTCTTTATGTCATCTTGGAATATGTTTGAAAGTTCTGAAGTTGAAGCGGTCGGTACTGTTGTTTCTGAAATTCTGATGCGGGAATATGGACTGATTCCAGATGAAGAGCTTCATTTTTTGATACAGGGACATAAAACCTTGACGGCGGCAGATGTGTTGTTTCGTGTTTTAACAGAAAAGTATGAACCAATGACAGTGGATGAGCTGTATGACATCTTGCAAACCAAATACTCTTTTAAGTATAAATCCCCAGCAAGTATACGAGGAATTGTGAACTCCGATGCTCGCTTATGTATGGTTGGTGTGGATAATCTGGTGGCATTAACTGAATGGGAACATATAAAACTCGGAAGTGTGCGTGAAATAATAGTACAATTTTTAGAAAAATTTGACGAGCCTAAGCCAGTGCATGACATAGTTGGGTATGTGTTGCGTTATCGAGATACAACAGAGAATAGTATTCGTTCAACGATGTATAGCGGTTCTCAGTTTCGACAATTTGATAATGGGTATTTTGGATTGGCAGATAAATCTTATCCCGATGAACATCTTTATGCGCAGTCTATTGAATTTAAAGAGCGGGTTAAAGAGATGGAATGTTTCTTGATACAGAAAAAGCATTTTCCATTTGCTTCATCAGAAGACAATTCTGAGATAAATCTACGCCAATGGTGGCTTCGGAATAAGAGCAGTGATTCTCTAAATGATGTTCAGCAAAATGAAATCAAGAGAATTCAAGATTCTTACTGGTATTTGCCAACAGACAAGAGGGAAGTAAGGTGGTTTTCCTCCTTTAATCAGTATCGAGAGTTTGTGCAGGAGCATGACAGAAGACCATCTTGCTATATTGAACGAGAAAAGTCTTTGTCAGAATGGTTTGCTAAGGCTCAAAAACAGTTTGTTGATGGTGAACTATCAGAAAATGAAGAAAAAGTGTATTTATATTTATGTAAAATTTTATAGTTATGCTGGCAGATAAGATATTTCATTATAGCTATTCACAAATAGATGAGCATAAACCTGCGGAGTTTTGCTCGCTTGCGTTGAAGAATAGTTTGAGGTTAGACTTGGGGTTGGGCTATTTTAGCTCAGCAAGTTTTCATGTGTTGGCAAATGGTATGGCACAATTCATCGTTAATGGTGGAAAGATGAACCTCTATATTAACCAGTATATGTCTGAGGAGGACTATGGACTTTTTAAGGGAAAGTATGATGACTATTTTGACAAAAGGTTGGCTAGCTCTTTATTGGAAATGCAGAAGACTTTTAGTCAGAGAGATGAGCATTTCTTCCAATGCCTTGCATATCTGATTCAATCTCAGAGAATTAATGTCAAAGTCATAGTTTTTGTCAAAGGTGGCTTGCCACATGAAAAGTATGGAATATTTACAGATGAATATGGAAATAAGATCTATTTTTGTGGTTCGATGAATATGACCGCCAATGCCTTGCTGGATAATTTAGAGACGATAGAGTGTACTTGCTCCTGGATGGGAAAGGATAGTATGGATAAGGTTGACAATATGGAGGCGCATTTCTTAAAAGTGTGGAATGGAAACTGCGAGAATGTCCATGTATATGAAGCAAAGGAATTTTGTAATGAGATTGTTTGCACATACTCAGGAAAGGATCCAGAACAACTATTAAAGAGAGAAAAGGAATTTGTCGATGCTTGGCAAAGAGAGAATGCTGTTAGGACAACAAAAGTTCCGCATTTCCCAATAAAATACAAAGAAGGAGCAAGACCTTATCAAGAAGAAGCTTATCAAGCCTGGATAACTAATGGCAAAAAAGGTATATTTGCTATGGCGACAGGTACAGGAAAAACGGTAACTTCCTTGAATTGTGCTTTACATGAATATCAAGTAGATGGCTATTATCATTTGTTGATATTAGTGCCAACTCTTGACCTCGTAGAACAATGGAAGGAAGAGTTGAAGGCTTTCGGCTTTAGAAAGATACTGGGTATATCTTCTTTAAATGCTTCATGGAGAAAGGAAATGTTGGAAAATGTTCGCAAAATTCAAAGAGGTGGACATGTTGATTTTTGTATAGTATCGACTTATGATTCTTTTGTGAACAGGGATTTCCAGTCCATGTTGTCAAAAATGTCCGATACAATGCTATTGATAGCAGACGAGGCTCATAATATTGGTGGTAGAAGAGTTAAAGCTTGTTTTAAGGAATTAACGATAACAAAGCGCATAGCTCTTTCTGCTACTCCTGAGCGTATTTATGATGAGGATGGTACAAGACAAATTGCTAATTTTTTTGCTGATGAACGTCCTTATGTTTTCTCGTTTCCAATGAGCAAGGCTATTGCTGAGGAAAGATTATGTAAGTATTACTATTTTCCACATATAGTCTATCTTAATGATGACGAGATGGCTCTTTATTCTATGATAACTCGTAAGTTGGCATTGCTATGGGACTCAGAGAAATGCCTGTTTAAAAATAAACAGGAAGCAGAAAAGTTGTTGATGAATAGAAAACGAATCATCCATAAATGCCAAGATAAGATAAGGGTGTTTCGTGAGATACTTCAAGAGATTGGTGAAGAAAAACTAAGATATGCATTTGTGTATGCTCCTCAGGGAAACTATGAACATAGTGATTCTGAGGAAGAATATGAAAATATAAGTTTTATTCAGAAATTACTTGATGAGACAAAAGCATTATATCCCAATAAGCGTTGTAATACATTTATCGGGACTGATAGTAAAGATAAAAGGGCAACGCTGCTAAAGGCGTTTGGACAAGGAACGATAGATGTGTTGTTTGCTATGAAGTGTTTGGACGAAGGGGTTGATGTGCCACGTGCAGAATGTGGGATCTTTACATCGAGTACAGGAAATCCAAGGGAGTTTATCCAAAGACGAGGAAGGCTGTTGAGAACTCATGCCGAGAAAACTTTCAGCTACATTTATGATATGGTGGTTATTCCATCTACCGTAAATCGGGTAGAATGTAATTCGAGTATGGAGCGAAATCAAGTGAAAGCAGAACTCAAACGAGTGGCATATTTCGCTTCGTTGGCAATAAACTGCTATGCTAATAATGGAGCTTATGAGGTGCTGAGTAATGTGGCGCAACATTTTGGTATAGTTTGGAGTGAATTGTTTGAAGATGTTGAACAATAAAATATAATCATTATGAATGGAAAAGATATTTTTTATGAAATCATGAAATCTCCTGGAATGAGAAAATTGTTGGGAGAGTCAGGGAACAACTTTCTTGATATGGATAGCGAAGAAGTTAATCATAAAAAGGAAGTTGCTGTTGTGCGTGCGATTATCGAAGGACAAGTAAGACACACGTCTGATGATAATATATTTAAGAACATTAAAAAGTTGTATGACTTATAATTATGGGAACAATTATCAAATCTGTAGCTTTTGAAAACTTCTATAATTACTATGGAAGTTATGAAGCTAATGAATACCAATTTAAGGCTGGTATAAACATAGTAAATGCCGATAATAATATGGGCAAATCTAAGTTTTATAATGGCTTTATGTGGATGTTGCGTGACCAGGTGTATGATTCTGATATCAAGGCTTTCGTCGATGCAAATGAATCTCTTGTAAAAATGGCTTCTGGAAAGGCTAAGGCGGAAGACCTTCTTTTCAAGGTCGGTTTTAGAGTGATATTCACAAATGCAGATGTGGAGTACACTGTAGAGAAGTATTCAAAATTTTCAACTTCAGATGGTGAACTGCTTCATACGCCATCAATGATGAGTGTTTTTAAAAAAGAGAATAATGCCGATACACCTGTATTCGACAAAGATGAGCAGATGGACATAATCAACAAGGTGTTTATACCTTTGTCTATTCGTAATTATGCATTGCTGCAAGGTGAGTCAATGGATCGTTTGGTAGATTTGTCCTCTAAAAAGGCTTTGTCTGATACGATAGATACGTTGGCTGGAATCTCGATATTAAAGGGGATTTGTGACACTTCTCGTAAGATGGCAAAAATGGCAGACTCTTTATATCAAACAAAAGATTCGGAAAACTCGAAGAACGATACCGCTAAGCAAAGAGAAAAAGCAAAAAGAACTACTTTTGTACAGAATATAGAGAAACTCAAAGAGGAAATAGAGGCTGCAAAAGATGAACTTAATGCGGCAAAGAGAAAAAAAGAGGAGCTTGATGCTTACATAAGTAATTCAAATAAGCGTGTAGGGATTCGTTCTAAATTGGAAGCAAATACGATTGCAATAAAAGATACAAAGAAGAATATAGATGACATAGAAATGTCTATAACAAAGAGTCTTTTTGATGAAGAGAATCCATGGCTGTTGATGGGGATGCAAGATGAACTGGAAACATTTGACGCCAAACGAGAAAAACATATCGGTGAGGTGGCGCGTATGAATGATGATGGGGCTTTGGTGATTATGTTGCCAGAGGGATCACCGGATACATCATCTTTAGAAAGAATGTTGAAGACTGAGGTTTGTGAAGTTTGCGGGCAGAGAGCACATAAAGGCTCTGATGCCTGGAACCATATTAAGATGATTCTTGACAGACCAAAGAAAATCAGCACCACACGTAATGATTTTAAGGATTTCTATGGCATGTTGCAGAAATCAGCAAGTTCTTACTTGATGAGTATTCCACGTTTAGGCTCCAAAATTGAAGACGTAAAGGTACGTTTGGATAAAATGAAAGATAACTTGGATGAATTGGAGGAAAAGAAGAATGATATCTTTACGGAACTGAATAATGCAGGTGGTAATGCTGATAATTCAGAATACAACGATAGAAATATCGTTGCCGATTATCGTCGAGTAAATTCCGTTATAACAGCAAAAGAAAATGAAATAAACGGAAAAAATAAAATGGTAGCAAAGATGGAAGATGCATTGGCTGCAAACAATCAAAAGTTATCTTCATATAAGAAAGCTGCCGATGTAGAAAAGTATGAGGAGTTTGCCCAGGTGTTAGCAAAAATCAATACAGTCATCGAAGAGACTAAAGATGACATATTTGGCAGAACGATTGAGACTTTAGCGCAAAATGCCAATGAAAAATATAAAGCACTGACTTCTGGCAATCAGTCTTCTGGTGGAATTTTGGATTTCCAAAGAGATCATGATATCGTAAATGTTACAATACGTGATGTGAACAATGGTGAGATAACCGGATTGGGAACTGGTTTCCAAAGAATGAAGCAGTTAGCTATTGTCATGGCTGTAATTTCTTCAAAGATAGGGGATGAGAAGATGTTTGATTATCCTTTTATTTCAGATGCACCATTTTCTGAGTTTGGTGAAAATTTCATCAATAATTTCTTTGCTGTGGCACCAGAAGTGTTCAGTCAGAGTATCATAATGATTAAGGAATTGTACGATCCTAATGCGGATGATTTGCTGACACCGTTTGGGCGTAGAATCCTTGACAAAATGAACAAAGGACAGATTCGTGGTACATTCTATGTGAATGTTATCGAGGAAAAAGCGGATACAACAGGTTTAGTAACAACTCATAAATGCTATAAGTATTAATTATGAATCATCAAGAGTTTAGAGATGCGATTTGTAATCGCAAGCCGAGATACAATACAAAGTTTAAACCTTTGATAGAGAGAATCTCATCGAAAGGGGATGTGACGGGTAAGGGTGATTTCTCAACCTTTGGGGCATTCTATCAGACTTTTATGTATGCCTATATCATAGGACTTCGCTTGGGTGAGAAGGTGTATTTGAAGTCAGACGATGAAAAAACGGAATTTGCACCATTAGCTAATTGGAAACCAACACCGATAAGAGATTTTATTTTAATTACATTGTTTAATCGAAGTGAGAAGTTTGAAAAATTCTCTTTTGGTTGGCTTTCTTTGGAGAATGGTTCTGAGGAACATGTAAGTAATTTTATCACGATGTTGGTTCGTGAGATGGAGGCTTATGCTAATAGAGGTTTCATGTATCTGCAAGACAAGTGGGATAATGAAAATTATATATTTTCATCCCCCTTTGTTTTTGTAGATATTCTGAGTGAACTGCCAAGCTATAATCAGAAAACCTTGGATGTAGTAGAGAAGTAAGTAAATTGTAAAATGGGTGGAATGAATCAATAAGCATTCCGCCCAAATGAAAGACATTTATAAAGGTGATATGGCAGATGATTTTAATAGCGATTGCTGTAATTCGTTGAAAAAGCATATTTTTGATAAAGCCATTGTAAAGGCTGGTTATGAATCAGGCATATGTTTTGCCGATTTGAATAAAGATGGAATTTGCTTGAAAGATGGTCGGCCTAATCCTGTATGGCTTAATGATAGCTTTTGTGACGTGGTATCTGAAGCACTATATGGCGATAGTCAAGCTGATGACATCGAAATAGACGAAAAGTATTTTGGTAAGGAAGAATTTGATGGACCGTATTCTTCTGGTAGTCATTGGAATGTTCTTGAACGTTATGTAGATAATGTTGAAGAACTGTTTTATGATGGGTGGTATAAATATCTCATAGAACAATATGGGGAAGATTGGGAAAAATATGAATACTAATAAAGAAAAGTAGAAAAGAAAACTTATGGCCTATTTTTATGTAGATATATCGACAGAATTGGGCGAGTCGCTGACTACTTATGTTCAAGCGATGGACGAAACGGCAGCGGAGTATCAGGCAAGGATGGCTTTCGCCAATGGTGAGCTGGAATGCGAGGGTACGCAGATTATTTACATCTGTGCTTATCGGGCATGATGGTAAACGGAAAGCTCCCTATGCGGCGTATATGAAGTTCGTAGTATAGGGAGATAACACAGAAAATAGAATTGCGACTATTCCACTCTCTTCTAGTCCGAGAGCGGTTCCGTCAAAGTACATTCATATATCATGTATTTTGGCGGTATGTTATAATTCAAGCCAGTCGGTATCTATGCCGAATAATTCAAATAATCTTCTGCAGGATTTGATTGGCAAGGATTCCTCGGCTTGGCCGATGAAGTCATCTTCGTGGTTTCTGATATAAGCATCCATATCTTCCTCCTTAACAAGGATTGGGCCTTTGATGTTTGTAAAGATGAAAGGGTAGCAGTCTTTTTGGACGCCCATCCCATGTCAAGTATGGTTGTTACTGATATCTATACTGAAATAAAAATTCCCCAACCCGCTTAAGAAAGTAGGTTGGGGAATTTTTTCTTCTGTCACAGCCTTCGTTCCTATCCTGATTTATTCAGGTTTCCCTGATTTTTTCAGTAAAGGGGCGAGGAACTTGTAGGTATACCCCTTTTGCTGCTTCACCATTTCTTCTGGTGTACCGGCAAAGAGGAGCTGACCGCCGCCTCGTCCACCTTCCGGACCCATGTCGATGAGCCAGTCGGCGAGTTTGATGACATCGAGATTGTGCTCGATGATAATGACCGTATTGCCACGGTCTACCAGTTTTTGGAGTACATCCATCAGGATGCGGATGTCTTCGAAATGCAGACCGGTTGTCGGTTCATCGAGAATATAGAGCGTCTTGCCCGTATCACGCTTCGAGAGTTCGGTAGCCAGTTTTACGCGCTGACTTTCACCGCCAGAGAGGGTAGTGGAACTCTGTCCTAACCTGATGTATCCGAGTCCTACATTCTGTAATGCCTTGATCTTCTGCAGTATCTGAGGAACATTCTCGAAGAAATCTACCGCCTGGTTGATGGTCATGTCGAGAACATCGGCGATGCTCTTTCCCTTGTATCTTACCTCCAGCGTCTCGCGGTTGTAGCGTTTGCCGTGGCATACCTCACAAGGTACGTAGACATCCGGCAGGAAGTTCATTTCGATGGTCTTATATCCGTTACCCTTACATTCCTCGCATCTTCCACCTTTCACATTGAAGGAGAATCTGCCCGGCTTGTAACCGCGGATCTTTGCTTCGGGAAGTCCTACGAAGAGTGAGCGGATATCGCTGAACACGCCTGTGTAGGTAGCTGGATTGCTGCGAGGCGTTCTGCCAATAGGACTCTGGTCTACATTCACTACCTTGTCGATATTCTCGATACCTTCGATGCTCTCGTATGGCATCGGTTTCTTGAGCGAACGGTAGAAATGCTGCGAGAGGATAGGCTGGAGGGTCTCGTTGATGAGAGTAGATTTGCCTGAGCCGCTGACACCCGTTACGACAATGAGTTTGCCGAGTGGAAAATCAACATCCACCCCCTTGAGGTTGTTGCCCGTAGCTCCGTGAATGGTGATATGCTTGCCGTTGCCTTCTCTGCGGAGGGCAGGTACCTCAATAGCCATCTTGCCGTTGAGATACTGGGCGGTGATGGTATCGGTCTTGAGCATCTCCTGGGGAGTGCCCTGGAAGACAACTTCACCTCCCTTGCGTCCCGCCTTCGGACCGATATCTACAATCCAGTCGGCAGCCCGCATCATATCTTCATCGTGCTCCACCACAATAACGGTATTGCCCAGGTCGCGAAGTTCCTTCAGACTGTTGAGCAGACGTTCGTTGTCGCGCTGGTGCAGACCGATGCTCGGCTCATCGAGGATATAGAGTACATTGACCAGCTGGCTACCAATCTGAGTAGCCAGACGGATGCGCTGGCTCTCGCCACCCGAGAGAGAAGCCGACTGGCGGTTGAGCGAGAGATAATTGAGTCCCACATCGAGGAGGAAGGTAACGCGTGAGCGCAACTCCTTGATGATTTCATGAGCCACCTTCGCTTTCATCGAAGGCAGATGCTGTTCCACTTCTTCGAGCCAATCGCGCAGTTCATCGATGTCAAGACTGGCTACTTCGGATATATTCTTATCCCAGATTTTGAAAGAGAGCGATTCCTTTTTGAGTCGCAAACCATGGCATTCAGGACATTCGATGGTAGAGATAAACTGGTCGGCCCATTTCTTGCCCGCCGCACTCTCGTCATCTTCCATCACCTTCTGCAGGTAGTCGATGATGCCATCGTAGGCGCAGAAATAGTCGGTAGAGGTATGCACCTTTTCCTTTTCTATCTTCACGTTTTCGAGCGAACCATAAAGAATTTCCTGCATGGCATCGCCCGGAATCTCACAGATAGGTGTCTTCAGGTTGAGGTCATACTTGCTGAGCAATGATTCTATCTGCCAGAAAATCATCTGGTTCTTGTATTTTCCGAGCGGAGCGATGCCGCCTTCATGGATGCTGAGTCTATCATCGGGAATTACCTTCTTGATATCAATCTGGTTCACCTTTCCCAGGCCCTTGCAATGCGGACAGGCACCTTCGGGAGAGTTGAAGGAGAACATGTTAGGAGCTGGATCCTGGTAGGCAATACCCGTTACAGGGTCCATGAGACGCTTGGAGTATGTCTTGGCCTCCTTGGCACCTTTCTCAAGAACCATTACCATGCCGTCGCCCTGTTTCATAGCCGTTGCCACACTCTTGCGGATACGTTCCTCATCTTCTTCCTTCACCACCAGTTTATCGACCACAGCTTCTATATTGTGGTTCTTGTAGCGGTCGGTTTTCATATTGGGAACGATTTCGAGGATGTTGCCGTCGAGTCGCACGTAGAGATACCCCTTTCTGCGCATGCTTTCGAAGAGTTCGCGATAATGACCCTTGCGCTGGCGTACGAGGGGAGCGAGCAGGAAGATAGCCTTGCCCTTATAATCGCTGAGAATCATGTCGATGACCTGTTCCTCGGTATATTTCATCATCTCCTCGCCACTCTGATAGCTGTATGCAGTACCGGCGCGGGCATAGAGCAGACGGAGATAGTCGTAAATCTCGGTGGTAGTGCCCACGGTAGAGCGGGGATTCTTGTTGGTGGTTTTCTGTTCTATGCTGATGACCGGACTCAATCCCGTAATCTTATCAACATCCGGGCGTTCCATATTACCCAGGAAGTTGCGGGCATAGGCAGAGAATGTTTCGATATATCTGCGCTGACCTTCGGCAAAGATGGTGTCGAAGGCCAGTGAACTCTTGCCCGAACCCGAGAGTCCGGTAATCACGGTGAGGGAATCACGCGGAATCTCCACATCTATGTTCTTGAGGTTGTGGACCCGTGCGCCCCATACATTTATCTTTTCTTCTGAATTCATATTCCAATTCTGCTAATTGCTGTTTGCCTAATAGTTACTGTTCTGCTCTTCGGTATAACCTCTGAGCAGGTTGACATCACGTTTGATGTTATACACCACGCCATCTGCCCCCTTCGCCTTGACGAGACAGAAGTAGACACCCTCCTTGACCGGTTTTCCGCGGTAGGTGCCATCCCATCCCGTGGCAGGGTCGGTCCATTCATAGAGTTTCTGTCCCCACCTATTATATATATAGGCGTGGAACTCCTCAATGTTCCGGTAACCATCCTTGGGCTTGTAGATGTCGTTGATGCCATCGCCATTTGGAGAGAAGGCATTCGGCATGAGAAGAGAACTGACCTTGGTCGTCTCTTCTGTGTTGTCCTCCTCGTCGTCGTTGACTTCCTGAGCGTGTAATTGACACGTCAAAAGTGGCAACATGATGCAAAGTAATGCTATTTTTCGTCTCATTTCTAAAATAATTTGTGCAAAGATAATAAAAAGATGAGAGATATTGCGTCAGATGCAAGATTTTTTGTATTTTTGCAGATGAAAACATGAAATATTTGAAGATATCGTTAAAAAAATCTTGTGATATGAGACAAAAAATGAGATATTTCCTGCTGCTCGTTGGGCTTCTGCTCAGTGTCAGCATTGGCGCGCAGACTGTAAAATGGCGCGACATTTACACGGTTAAGAAGAAAGATACCATCTTTGGTATCGCCAACAAATATGGATTGAGCCTTCCTGAACTGATGGATGCCAATCCGGAGATGAAGCGTGAGGGATACATGCTGCAGAAGGGAGCTACGCTCTTTATTCCATACACCAAAGACCAGAAGAATCCTAATCAGGTGAACGGTCAGAAGTCGGGGAATGGGGCAACGGTTCAGAAAACTGCTACAGCTCCGGCAACCTCAAAGGCTGCTGTTGCCAGAAATGCGGTAAAGGTAGGCGTGATGTTACCTTTGCATAATGTTGATGGCGACGGCAAGCGAATGGTGGAGTATTACCGCGGTTTGCTGCTGGCTTGCGAAACCCTGAAGCAGCAGGGCGCCGATATCGATGTGCATGCCTGGAACGTTCCTATTGATGCTGATATCCGGAATACACTCTTGCAGGAGGGTGCTAACCAATGTGACATCATCTTTGGTCCACTTTATACCAAGCAGGTGGCTCCGCTGACCAACTTCTGCAAGACCTACGGCATCAAAATGGTGATTCCGTTCTCTATCAGCGGAGATGATGTAGAAAGAAACAAAGAGATTTTCCAGGTTTATCAGAGCGATGATGCGCTGAATGATGCGACCATCAAGGCATTCCTGAGCCGATTTACCAATGTGCATCCTATCTTTGTAGACTGCAATGATTCTACTTCGAGAAAGGGCAACTTTACGTTCGGTCTGCGCAAGGAACTGGAACGCAGGAAAATCAATTATAGCATCACCAATGTGAATTCAAGTATCGATCAGTTTGCCAAGGCTTTCATGCCTTCCAAGCAGAATGTGATTATCCTGAATACGGGACGTTCGCCACAGTTGACTCAGGTATTGAACAAACTCGACGAATTTGATGCGAAGTATCCGGGTGCAGCTATTTCGCTCTTCGGCTATACTGAATGGCTGATGTATGCCAAGTATAATCTGGAAAGATTCTATAAGTATGATACTTATATCCCTTCCACCTTCTATTATAACCCGAACTCAGCACAGACCAAGGCGCTTGAGAGCCGTTATGAGCGATGGTTCCATCAGCCTATGATGGTGGCACAGCCAAGATTCGCCATCACCGGTTTCGATCACGGAATGTATCTGATTCAGGGCGTCAAGAGATATGGCAAGAACTTTACAGGTGAGCGCCAGCAGATGACTTACCAGCCTGTGCAGACTCCACTCCGTTTCGAGAAGACCAGTAGAGGAGGATACAAGAACAAGAGTTTCCAGTTGATTCACTATACCTTTAATCATCAGATAGAGGCGGTGAAGTACTAGTTTATAGTTTACAATTTATAGTTTACAATTTATAGTTGATAATGAATAGAAATATTGGGCTGCTGATTCTGATGCTCATCTTCGGAATTCCAGTTTCGGCACAGATAGGGGAGCATCGTAATGATTTCGCCATCGGTTTTAATGGGGGCTATATGATGAGTAGCGTAGGATTCACACCCGAGGTACAGCAGAAACAGCACGGTGGACTGACGGGCGGTTTCTCGATGAGATATACCTGTGAGAAATATTTCAAGACCATCTGTTCTATCTATGCCGAGGTAAACTATTCGCAGGCAGGATGGGAAGAGGATATCCTGGATATGGAGAATAATCCGGTGATTATCACCGAAACCAAAGAGGCGATGGCTTACAAGCGTACCATCAACTATATTCAGGTGCCAATCTTTGCGCATCTGGCATGGGGTAGGGAGACAAGAGGACTGAATATCTTCGTGAATGCCGGTCCGCAGTTTGGTCTCTATCTGAGTGATTCGCAGAAGACCAACTTCTCGGTAGAGCACATGCCGGCAACCGACAATAACCGTGTAAGTCCGGTGGTGGCTCAGGATACGATGGCAGTCAAGAACAAGCTCGATTATGGTATCGCCCTGGGTCTGGGTGCTGAATACAGTATTCCGAAGGTGGGGCATTTCCTTGCCGAAGCCCGATACTACTATGGTCTGGGAAATATCTACGGTGCTTCTAAGCGTGATTATTTCGGAAAGAGTAACTACGGACAGATTGTTCTGAAACTCTCTTATCTCTTTGATATCACCAGAACGAAGAACGTGAAACGGAAATAGATGATAATTAATAATTGATAATAAATAATGATAACGGGTTTATCATTTATGTTTTGAAAAAAAATGAGTACAACAGAAAAAATGCAGATGAAATTGAGCGACTCTAAGTCAGCTCGCTGGACCGCCCTCCTCATCGTGAGTATCACGATGATGTTCGGTTACTTTTTTACAGATGTGATGTCTCCACTGGAGCCTCTCTTGACAGCAGCCAAGGGAGCAGAGAATGGTCTCGGACTCGGATGGAATTCGGATGAGTACGGCTTCTTCTCTGGAGCTTACGGATACTTCAATGTGTTCCTCCTGCTTCTCTTCTTCGGTGGTCTTATCCTCGATAAGTTTGGCATCCGTTTCACTGGTATCCTTTCTACCGTCCTGATGTTTGGTGGAGCCTTGTTGAAGTGGTATGCTTTAGGTCATGAGTTTGACGGAATGGTTGCTGTACCATTCTTCGGTACTTATAGTACACAGGTAGTGATAGCTGCACTTGGCTTTGCCTTCTATGGTGTAGGATGCGAGATATGCGGTATCACAGTGAGCAAGGTTATCGTGAAGTGGTTTACGGGCCATGAGTTGGCTCTGGCAATGGGTGTACAGGTAGCTACGGCTCGTTTGGGAACTGCTGCAGCTCTGAGTGCTTCTCTTCCTTTTGCCAAGGCGATGGGCGGTGTTTCTGCTTCTGTTGCTTTAGGTGCAGTATTGCTTTGCGCTGGTGTACTGGTTTATCTGGTTTATTGTGTGATGGACAAGAAGGAGGATGCTTCTGCAGCAGCTGTAGCTACAGAACCGGAAGAAGGTTTCAAGTTTTCAGACTTGGGCGGTTTGTTCAAGACAACAGGTTTCTGGTATGTGGCATTCCTTTGCCTGATGTTCTATGCCGGTGTATTCCCATTCCTGAAGTTTGCCACCAAACTGATGATTTTCAAGTATGGTGTGGATGCTAATTTGGCAGGCCTGATTCCTGCGATGTTGCCTTTCGGTACCATCTTCCTCACACCGCTCTTCGGTAGTATATACGATAAGTATGGCAAGGGTGCTACGCTGATGATTATCGGCAGTTGCCTCCTGACCTTTGTGCACGTCATGTTTGCCCTGCCAATCAACTCATGGGTGCTTGCCATCGTGCTGATGCTCATCCTGGGCATCGCATTTGGACTGGTACCATCAGCCATGTGGCCATCTGTGCCAAAGATTATCCCAATGAAACTCTTAGGAACTGCATACGCCCTTATCTTCTATATCCAGAACATCGGACTAGCTCTCATTCCAGTATGGATTGGAAAGGTGAACCAGGCTAACACGGGTACTGATGGTGTTATCGACTATACCCAGACGATGACTATCTTTGCAGCCTTCGGTGTGATTGCTATTATCATCTCTTTCCTCCTCTTGTTTGAAGATAAGAGAAAGGGATATGGATTGCAGAAGCCTAATGTGAAATAAGTGAAGAGTGAAAGTATAATTTTTAAAAGAAAGGAAATAACCATGAATGCGACACCTGAATCATTGATTAAGGACTATGCTGACCCGATAGAGCAGCAGGAGATTGACAAGTTTGTATGTTCTGAGATGGGCAGACAGATACACCGGTATATCAAGGGTATGTCGGGTACCAAGCAAGCTATGTTGAAATTTGAGGAAAGGCTAGCCAGCCTCTCTGTACCAGAGAAGGAGAAGGCGATAGCCAAGTATATTGATCTGAACAGAAAAGCATTGGATGGTCTTGACTTGAAGATGATTCTGGTCCGTTCGGTAGCCAACTATTGTGACACCTTCCAGTATATGCTGGATTTTGTCAACGATAAGCGCAAGATGGTTTTCTATTACCAGCGCATCAAGGCGAAATACATTCAATATCATGAAGTATTTGAGCAGGATGGAAAGTTCGGTATGAAAGATCATCAAGGCAACATCTTACTCTCGCCAACTTATGATTTCTTGCGCACCTGCTACATTTATAATGATGACTTGAGCATCATGCCGGTAATAGCTGAGAAGAATGGCAAGATGGGACTGGTAATGCCGGATGGTAACGATACGGTAGTGGCGGATTTCCTTTACGACGAAATTTGCTTGCGTGATGAATATCCTTACTTCGAAGCATCCCGTGAAGGTACCAGTGGCTTTATTGATAAGTTTGGAAACTTTGTTAATAGTTAATAGTTAACAGTTTATAGTTAATAGAGAAAGGACAATCAGATTGGGATGAACCAACTGATTGCCCCTTTTTACTTTCGTTGCTATGAGCAACTTGGTTTTATCTATTTTTCTCTCGTCTTCAAAACCTAGTGAAGAAAAGCAAAAGAATTCTTCACTCTTCACTTAACTTATCCCAAGTACTTCATCAAGATTTTGATCTTACCGCTATCACGGAGCTTGATGATACTCTTTTCGCGAATCTGGCGAACACGCTCACGGGTAAGGTTGAACTCGCTGCCGATTTCCTCCAAACCCTTCTCGTGGCAACCGATACCATAGCAGTAGCACAGAATCTTGCGTTCACGGTCTTTCAATACAGAGTTGAGAACGCGGTCAAGCTCGCTCGCCATAGACTCGAAGTCAACACCCTTGTCGGTACGGCTGTCATCACCCGAAGCCATCACGTCGACCATCGCATTGTCATCATCATCGCTACCGAATGGAGCATCGATACTCATGTGGTGATTATCTGCCTTGATAGTCTGGTCGATTTTGCTTTCTTCCATCTTTGTGATTTGAGCGAGCTCAGCAACAGAAGGTTTGCGCTGGTTCTCCTGCTCAAACTTACTGATTTCTGCACTAATCTTACTCAATGCACCTACCTGGTTCAAAGGCAGGCGAACGATACGGCTCTGCTCGGCAATAGCCTGCAGGATGCTCTGACGAATCCACCATACGGCGTATGAGATAAACTTAAAGCCGCGGGTCTCGTCAAACTTTTCAGCAGCCTTTACCAAACCGATGTTACCCTCGTCGATGAGGTCGGTAAGAGAAAGACCTTGGTGCTGATATTGCTTAGCAACAGATACAACGAAACGAAGGTTTGCTTTTACCAATTTCTCCTTGGCACGTTCTCCCTCACGACCGCCTTTGCGAATCTTCTGGGCAAGTTCGATTTCTTCATCGATAGAGACCATAGGCTCTCTACCAATCTCCACCAAGTACTTGTCGAGTGCTTCACTGGAACGGTTGGTTATACTCTTACTAATCTTAAGTTGTCTCATAAATATCCTTTTACCTTTCTATTTAGAATTTTTTGAAGTATTTTTGTGTATCCCGAAACCTCCTCATGGTTTCGGGGTGCAAAGGTACGAAAAAAAATGCAATTACGTTGTAATATAAACGGATTTTTTTAATCTGATTTGTCTGTTTTTTAGAATTTTAGCCGGTTCCTAGTAGAAAAATGCTATGTGAAGTGCGCTTTTTGGTGCAATAAGTTTGAAATATGGAATAATTTATGTATCTTTGCACAAAAATTGCGAGAAAAGAATAACTAAATAATAAAATAACAACAAAACAAAAAATTATGTTTGAGAATCAACCAAAAGGTCTGTGGGCCTTAGCTTTGGCAAACACGGGTGAGCGTTTCGGCTATTACACCATGCTTGCTGTATTCTTGCTTTATTTGCAGGCCAACTTCGGTTTTGAAACCGGATTGGCAAGTACTATTTACTCTACATTCCTGATGATGGTTTATTTCCTTCCTATCATCGGTGGTATCGCAGCCGACAAGTTTGGCTTTGGACGTATGGTTACAACAGGTATCTTCATCATGTTCATCGGCTATCTTGTTCTCTCACTTCCTCTTGGCAAGGACACCGTTGCCATTGCTGCCATGGGCATTTCACTTATCCTCATCGCTTTGGGTACTGGCTTGTTCAAAGGTAATCTGCAGGTGATGGTAGGCCGTCTCTACGACGAGCCACAGTATGCCAGCAACCGTGATTCCGGTTTCTCGCTCTTCTATATGGCTATCAACATCGGTGCTATGTTTGCTCCTACTGCTGCCATCAAGATTATGAAGTGGGCGCAGGAGAGCCTGAGCGTGTCGGTGGAAGATTCATACCACTTCGCATTCGCCGTGGCTTGTGCTTCACTGATTTTCAGTATCGCTATCTATTATGCCTTCAGCTTTACATACAAGCATGTTCTTGCTTCAGAGACCAAGAGTAAGGATGATAAGACTTCTGCTAAGGAGACAAATGAACTTTCTAAGGCTGAGACCAAGGAGCGCATCATCTGCCTCTGTCTCGTATTCGCTGTGGTTATCTTCTTCTGGATGGCTTTCCATCAGAACGGTAATACATTGACACTCTTTGCCCGCGATTATACACAGAAGACTTCAGAGGGTCTGCAGTCAATGGCGTTCGATGTTACCAACCTCGTAGCCTGCATCTTCGTGGTTTACGGTTGTTTCGGTCTGGCACAGAGCAAGACTGGCAAGGGTAAGGGCATCTCTCTTGGCGTCATCGTTGCTGCCATCGCTTTCCTCTTCTACAAGTACAGCAACCTTGAAGGTGCCGTAGATGTTGAGGCTCCTATCTTCCAGCAGTTCAACCCATGCTATGTAGTGGCATTGACACCAGTGAGCGTTGCTTTGTTCTCATGGCTTCACAAGATTGGCAAGGAGCCTACATCGCCAGAGAAGATTGGCTTGGGTATGCTCGTTGCAGCTCTCGGTTTTGTATGGATGGCTGTAGGTTCTATGGGTTTGGAGCTTCCTTTGACACAGGGCGATCCTGCTACAGAGGGTACACGTGTAAGTGCTAACCTCCTCATCTCTACATACCTCATCCTTACATTCGCAGAGCTTCTGCTTTCTCCAATCGGTATTTCATTTGTATCGAAGGTAGCTCCTCCAAAGTATGCTGGTTTGATGATGGGTCTCTGGTTTGGTGCAACAGCCATCGGTAACCAGTTGGTTATGATTCCTGGCATCATGTGGGGGCAGAACTTCAACCTCATTGCCATCTGGGGTGTTCTCGCAGGTATTTGTCTGGTTTCAGCTCTCTTCATCTTCTCTATCATCAAGAAGTTGAATCGCGTAAGCTAAATCTTAGAATTATAATATATAAAAAAGGCTTGCTTCATTTTTCGAAGCAAGCCTTTTTATATGTTATTTCTTCAACCACTTGTCTAACCAGCCGAAGAAGGTGCGCTGCCAGAGCACGCCGTTCTGTGGCTTCAATACCCAGTGGTTCTCATCAGGATAGATGAGGAGCTCGGCTGGAATGCCACGCATGCGGGCTGCATTGAAGGCGCCCATGCCCTGGTTGGCATTGATACGGTAATCCTTTTCGCCGTGGATGCAGAGGATTGGAGTATCCCACTTGTCTACAAACTTATGAGGACTGTTCTCGTAAGTCTTCTTGGCGTTGGCACTCTGGTCCTTGTTCCAGTAAGCATCCTCGTATTCCCAGTTAGAGAACCAAGCCTCCTCTGTATCGGTGTACATGCTCTCCAGGTTGAAAGCACCATCGTGAGAGAGGAATGCCTTGAAACGCTTGTTGTGATGACCGGCGAGATAGTATACTGAGAAACCACCGAAGCTGGCACCTACACAACCCAGACGATCCTTGTCTACGTAAGGAAGATTGTTGGCAGCATCATCAATAGCTGAAAGATAATCGTTCATGCACTGGCCTGTCCAGTCGCCAGAAATCTCTTCGTTCCATGCGCTTCCGAAACCAGGGAGACCGCGGCGGTTTGGCAATACGACTACATAGCCGTTGGCTGCCATGATCTGGATGTTCCAGCGGTAGCTCCAGAACTGGCTTACCGGACTCTGAGGACCACCCTCGCAGAAGAGAAGGGTAGGATACTTCTTGTTGGCATCGAAATTAGATGGCAACATGATCCATACCAGCATCTGCTTGCCGTCGGTAGTCTTTACCCAGCGCTGCTCACACTTACCCAGATTCAACTGGTTCAGAATATGGTCGTTCTCGCGGGTAATCTGCTCTACCTTGGTACTCTTGGCATCCTTGCCTGGAGTTACGATGTAGATATCAGTAGGATGACTCATGCTAGCCTTGGTAGCAAGAAGCTTGTTGCCGTTGTTGGCAAGCGAGATGCTTCCGTAGTCAGCCCACTCGTTGGTAATCTGCTTCACTTCGCCCTTGAAGTTAGCCTGATAGAGGTTCAGGGTTCCGTGCCATACACCGATGAAGCTGAGGCTCTTGTTGTCCTTGTTCCATACGAAGCCCTCTACGTTAGAGTCGAACTTCTCTGATACATAGTTCTTCTTGCCGGTAGCGAGTTCGTAAACACAGAGGCGGTTGCGGTCGCTCTCGTAGCCATCGCGAGCCATGCTCTGCCAAGCGATGTACTTGCCGTCAGCAGAGAACTGAGGGTTCACGTCGTAACCCGGATTGTTCTTCAGATTCTCAGGAGCGTTGACAGCCTGGTTCTTCATGCTCTTGGTAGCATCAATCTTAGGCTCTACATAGCCAGCCTCCTTGCAGAGGTTCTTTGTCTCGCGCGTACCTATATTATATAGGTAGATATCAGAGTCGGTAGAGATGGCATACTGAACGCCCTCCTTCTTACGGCAGGTATAGGCGATGGTCTTGGAATCCGGACTCCATGCCAGCTGCTCGATACCACCGAATGGAGCCATAGGGCACTCGAATGGTTCATCCTTCAGGATGTCTTCGCCGGCATTGATGGTACCGTCTTCAGCCACATCAGCCACGAAAGGATGGAGAAGGCTCTCTACGTAGTGGTCCCAGTGGCGATAGTTCATATCAGTTACGAGACGGCCGGTAGCCAATGGAAGATCAGAAGGATTCTTCTTGATGGTTCCGTGGTAAGGGAGTTCCTTGATGAGAATCACCTTCTTGCCGTCAGGAGAGAAGCGGAAGCCCTGGATGCCCAACTTGTCGTTGGTGAGCTGCTTTCTGCCTGTACCGTCAGGGTTCATGCTCCAGAGCTGTCCGTCGCGGATGAAGGCAATCTTCTGTCCGCCCTGAATCCAGGCAGCATCTGTTTCGCTCTTTGCATCCGTGGTCAATGCCTTCTGGTTCTTGCCGTTGGCATCCATGATGAAGAGCATCTGATGACCCTTGTTCTCCTTTACACTGTAGTAACCCACCTGGTACACAACCTGCTTGCCGTTAGGCGAAGCTTCGGCGCCACCGATACGTCCCATTGCCCAGAGAGCCTCAGGAGTCATCAGGTGGTTTTCTACCTTGATGTCATTTTTCTGAATCATAGTCTGTGCATCAGCTGCTGTGCCCATCGTGAGAGCCGCAGCAGCTAAAATCATAGCTTTAATCATGTTTCTAATTTTACTGTTATAATGTTGCTTTGTTGTTATGTATCCTATTTGTCTTAAATCTGATCCAAAGCCTGCTTGATATCATCGAGGATGTCTTCTACATCTTCGATACCTACAGAGAGGCGAATCAGATCTGGCGCAACACCTGCTTCCTTCAGCTGCTCTTCGCTGAGCTGGCGATGGGTGTGACTGGCTGGATGGAGCACACAGGTGCGGGCATCGGCTACATGGGTTACGATGTTGATCATGTCGAGAGAATCCATAAACTTGATGGCTGTCTCGCGGTCTCCCTTCAATCCGAAGGCAATAACACCGCAGGTGCCGTTTGGCATATACTTCTGGGCAAGCGCATGATACTCATCGCCCTCCAGACCGCTATAATGAACCCAAGCCACACGCTCATCGTTCTGCAGGAACTCTGCCACCTTCTGTGCATTTGCACAATGTTGGCGCATACGGAGGTGGAGACTCTGAAGACCGAGGTTGAGGATGAACGAATTCATTGGGGCAGGGATGCTGCCGAGATCGCGCATCAGCTGAGCTACGAGTTTGGTGGTGTAACCCATCTTGCCGAAAGCCTTCACATAGGTCAGACCATGGTAGCTGTCATCCGGTGTGCAGAGACCTGGGAACTTATCAGCATGAGCCATCCAGTCGAAGTTGCCGCTGTCTACTACAACGCCACCTACCTGTGAAGCGGTACCATCCATATACTTGGTGGTACTGTGGGTAACGATGTCGGCACCCCATTCGAATGGGCGGCAGTTGATAGGCGTAGCGAAGGTGTTGTCAACGATGAGAGGCACCCCATTCTTGTGAGCAATGCGTGCAAACTTCTCGATGTCGAGTACTGCGCAGCCCGGGTTGCTGATGGTTTCGCCGAAAACAACCTTGGTGTTAGGGCGGAAAGCCTTCTGGATTTCTTCTTCGCTATCGTTCGGATTCACGAAAGTACACTCAATGCCGAGTTTCTTCAGGGTTACGCCGAAGAGATTGAAGGTACCACCATAAATCTCATTAGATGTAACGATATGGTCGCCCGCTTCGCAGATGTTGAATACTGCATAGAAGTTGGCAGCCTGACCGCTGCTGGTTAATACGGCTCCCACGCCACCTTCGAGTTCGGCAATCTTCTTAGCCACAACATCGTTGGTAGGGTTCTGGAGACGGGTATAGAAGTAGCCTTCCTTCTTCAGGTCGAAGAGCATAGCCATCTCCTCAGAGTTGTCATACTTGAAAGTAGTGCTTTGATAAATTGGCACTTCAATCGGTTCGCCGTTCTTTGGCTCATAGCCTCCCTGCACGCAGATAGAGGCGGTACGTAAATTCTTTTTCATTTGTCGGTTATGTTTTCTTTTAAACTTCATGTTTTTGCGATATGACATGTTATGCTGCCCATTGCAAGATGCAAAGATACGGCAAATCCTTGAGAATTAAGAATAATTTGCGTAAAACATTGTTCTATAGCCAGTTTTTTTTGTACTTTTGCAGTCAAATTTGCAAAATAATAGCGATATAGTTTTATTTAAAGTAGTATGAAGATAGGTTTTGATAACGAGAAGTATCTGAAGATTCAGTCAGAACACATCAAGGAGAGAATCTCACAGTTTGACGGAAAGCTTTACCTCGAATTGGGCGGTAAACTTTTTGACGATCATCATGCCAGCAGAGTTTTGCCGGGTTTCCAGCCTGACAGCAAACTGCGCATGTTCCAGAAAATCAGCGATAGCATCGAGATTGTTATCGTGATTAGTGCAGCCGATATAGAGAAGAACAAGAAGCGTGCCGACTTGGGCATTACATACGATGAGGACGTGTTGCGCCTTCGTGGTGAGTTCCAAAACCGTGGTTTCATGGTGGGTTCTGTTGTCATCACTCATTATAATGGCCAGCCTGCCGCCATCGCCTTCAAACAGCGTCTGGAGCGCGAGGGCATCAAGACTTACTGCCATTATCTCATCGAGGGCTATCCTCATAACGTGAGTCTGATTGCCTCTGACGAGGGCTTCGGTCAGAACGATTATGTTGAAACAGAGCGTCCGCTGGTTATTGTTACTGCGCCGGGTCCTGGTAGCGGTAAGATGGCGGTTTGCCTGAGTCAGCTTTATAATGAGAACAAGCGTGGTGTGCATGCCGGCTATGCCAAGTTTGAGACATTCCCTGTGTGGAATCTCCCATTGAAGCATCCTGTGAACATCGCATACGAGGCTGCTACTGCCGATCTGAACGATGTGAATATGATTGACCCGTTCCATCTGGAGGCTTACAACAAGATAGCCATCAACTATAACCGTGATGTAGAGATTTATCCTGTGCTCAATGCGCTGTTCGAGGGTATCTATGGTAGCAATCCATACAAGTCGCCTACGGATATGGGTGTGAACATGGTAGGTTTCTGTATCTCTGATGATGAGGCTTGCTGCGAGGCATCCAAGAATGAGATTGTCCGCCGTTACTATGCGGCTACCAACAAGTTGGCGGCTGGTGCTTGCAATGAAGATGAGATCAATAAGATTCAGATGCTCTTCAATCAGGCTAAGATTACTACTGATTACCGCAAGGTGACGGTAGCTGCCAAGAATCATAAGAAGGAGACGGGTCATACCTCTTCTGCCATTGAGTTGGAGGATGGTACCATTATCTGCGGTCATAGCAGCGAGTTGCTGGGCTGTAGTGCCGCCTTGCTCCTGAATGTTACCAAGCAGTTGGCAGGCATCGACCATGAATTGAAGCTGATTCCTCAGTCGATGATTGAGCCTATCCAGCATACCAAGGTGAATTATCTCGGTGGTCACAATCCTCGTCTTCATACGGATGAGGTTTTGGTAGCTCTTTCTGTTCTTTCAGAGAATGATGAGAACTGCAAGAAGGCATTGGAGCAGTTGCCTAAGCTTCGCGGATGTCAGGCTCATTGCACCGTGATGCTGAGTGATGTAGACCAGAAAATCTTCAAGAAGCTCGGTGTGGATATCACCTGCGAGCCGGTATTGAAGAAGTAAATTTGGGTTGGATACTATTGAAGAAGCAAATTTGCTTTAAACAATATACCCTCGAAAAGTTATAGTTAATCTCGTAGATTGATTAATTATACCTTTTCGGGGGTGTTTGTTTTTATTTTATACAGAAACATTATCTTAATGCCATAACTCTGCTGAGAATCAGTTTCTTGTATTCCTTCTTCATGCTGTCTGGCAGGAAGGAGGCTTCTATCAGGTCGAGCCATTTCACGATGGATCGGCGGAACTTTTTGGCGATGTTGTTGATTACCTTGTCGCTGAGGCCCGAGGCGGTCATTACCTTGACGAAATCAGATTTCTGAATCTTTCTCTTTCTTCCGTTGAGCGTCAGGGCGAGTTCCTCGGTATCTTCTGGCATCACAATCTTCGTGCAGAGGAGGTCGTAGGCTGGAGTTAAGCCATAACCCAACTTGCGGTTGTTGTAGAGCGAGAAGTTCTTGAGGTGCATGTCAGCGTTGCCCGTAATCCATGAGAAGATGACCACTTCCCAATAGTTCACGAGGTCGAGCTGCGAGAACGATGAATACTTCTTGATGAGTCTGGCTATCTGCTCGTAGGAACCTTTATATTTGTATTCGGTAAGGCGCTCTGACAGCTGACACATATCTTCCATCGGTACCTTTTGTCCATCATCCAGTCGGTCTATTCTCCGGGTGATATAACAGAGTTCACCATCGGCAAAGCGAATCAGTCCGTGGGGAACCACAGCTATCTTGGCGGCTTCGGCGAGATGCATCGTGAGGTCTTCTATTTCCGGTAGACAGCGGTAGCGGTCGGTTTGTGGCTTGAGGATATATTTTCCCCAAAGACCTACGATGGTGAAACGGGATGGTTCGTTCTTTCCGCCCGGATTTACATCGAGCGAGAGCTTCGCCTGCACACCGGTGAGGGTGGTCTGGGCACGCACTACCTGTTTTGCCAGGTCGCCAATTTCCTTTCTAACGTAGGGTAGGACAGGGGCTTCCTTGGTGCCGAAGAGCTTGCGTGCGCAGGCGGGATGGTAATCTACCTGACCAGGTTTGAGCGGTTTATAACAATATAGACATTTCTCCATATCTTATTCTCCTTTCTGTTTTTGGGATGAACCATTCGTTTCTTCTGCTGGAGATTCGTTTGTAGGAATCACGCTTACTGCTCCGATGCAATCCTTGCAGCAGGCAAGGAGGAGCGACATTCTGTCGCGCTGGTTGATTTTCCAACTGCTTTCTGCAATGTTCAGCAGCCAGCCTTCGGGGATTAATCCATCGAAGAATGGGAACAGTACGGTATCGTGGTAGGGCTCATCGGATAAGGGAAGCGTCAGACTTACGGCTTCCGCACCATCCGATGCCAGATAATCTGAATCATAGGCGAAGGTAAAGCCTGTCTCGTCTTCCGTCAGCAGACCTACGTATTGGTCGTAGAGATATATTTTTCCTTGTTTCATGATATTTTATTTTTATTCTTTTTTGATAGGAACGGGGCCTATTTCCTGACCGAACAGGAGGAGGACCTGATTTACTTTATCGAGTCGCAATGTTTCCTTTCCCTGTTCCAGTTCTCTTACGAATCTGAGTCCTACGCCCGATTTCGCTGCCAGATCTACTTGCGTCAATCCGAATTGCTTGCGCATTTCCTTGACGTATGATGATAATGTATTGCTCATATTCTTCTTGTTTTATACCCTATCGGGTAATATTATATATGGGACAACATTATATTATACCCTTTCGGGGGCAAATATACGAATAAAAAATGAAAATACCACCGAAAAGGTATAATTTATAATATCATTTAACAAATTATACCTTTTCGGGGACAAAAAAAGCGTAATGAACCCCTTTTTCAGGTAATCCATTACGCTTTCATTTTTATCTGGTAATCTTTATTTTCCGAGATTATTTTTCTTCTCGTTCAGTTCTGCCTGCTTGCGCATCATCTCTTCCTGCTGCTTGCGCTGCATCTCCTGGAGAGCCTGCATTCTTGCCATCAGGCCGCTTGCCTTCTTAGGGTTGTTCTTGTTCTCCTGATAGCGCTTCTCAAGGATGGCGAGGAGTTTCTCGTCGTCGGTAGTCTTGCGCAGGGTCCACATGATAGCGGCGCTGAAGAACAATGAGATGAAGTAGTAGAAGTTCAGACCGGCTGAGTAGTCATTGAACATGAAGAAGAACATCAATGGCATGAGATACATCATCCACTGCATCATCTTCATCTGCTCTGCCTGCTGACCTACCATCTGGTCGCGCTGCTGACGCATGGTCATCCAAGAGTACAACAGGTTGGCTACACAGAACAGGATACAGGTCAAACTCAAGTGGTCGCCAATCAGCCAGATGTTGGTGTTCCATTCGAAGATTGGGTCGAAGGTACTCAAGTCGTTCATCCACAGGAACTTCTCACCACGAAGCTGGATGGCATTAGGCACGAAGTTGAACATCGCAACCCAAACCGGCATCTGAATCAGCATAGGCAAGCAACCGGATAATGGGCTTACACCATACTTGGCATATTCCGCCATCATTGCCTGCTGCTTCTGCATCTGGTCCTCAGGCTTGTTATACTGAGCTGTAGCAGCTTCGAGTTTTGGTTTCAGTACGCGCATCTTGGCTGAACTCATGTAGCTCTTCTTTACCATAGGGTAGGTGATGAGCTTGAGGAGCAAGGTGATGAGAATCAATACGATACCCATTGGGAACACGTTGCTCAACCAGTCGAATACGTAGAGTGTGAAGAAACGGTTGATCCAGCGGATGATAGGCCATCCCAGATATACGAGCTTCTGGAATTCCAAGTCCTTGCCAAAGGTACTTTCCTTCTCGGTATTCTTCAGAATCTGGAAGTCGTTAGGACCGAAGTAGAACTCAAACTCAGATGCCTTCTTACCGGTTGGGTCGAAAGCTGTCTTCATCTTAGCCTGGAACTGCTTCAGATAGCCCGAACCCTTCTCCTGAGGGATAGAGGTCATGAAGGCATCCTTCTCGAAGTTATCCTTTGCTACGATGATGGCAGAGAAGAACTGGTTCTTGAACGATACCCAGTCGATGGTTTCTTCTATCTTCTCGTCAATCTTCTCGCTACCCTCGTTGAGGTGGTCGGTACCGCCTTCTGCATTATGGTAGGTGAGGGTAGTGTAACGGTTTTCGAACATGAAACCACGTTCCTGCTGGCGTGCCTTGTCGCTCCAGTCAACATCCATCTTATTATAATTAGGTGAGAACAGACCCGCCATGCCATTTGCCTGAAGGCTCATGTGCAGCATGTAGTCATTGCCCAATGTATAAGTCAGGGTGAGCGTCTTGCCTTCACCAGCCACAGCGGTCATGGTTACAGACTTGTCGGTCACGTTGGATGGAGTGAAGTAGAGATCGCTGGTGATGATGTTGGCTTCCTTAGCCTCGAGCATGAACTTGAGGCTCTGGTCGTTACCGTCGAAGAGGGTTACGTCCTTGGCATCAGCCGAACCGTCTTTCACCTGCAGGTTGTGTCCCACATAGCCCTTGATGACAGCCTTCTCTACAGTAGCACCCTTGGTGTTGAGTGTTAATTCTACCTTCTCGTTTTTCAATACAATCTTCTTAGCCTGGCCTTTGAGTGCCGAATAGAAGAGGGCGGTTGAGTCTGCCTCAACCTTTGCTTTGGCATCAGCCTGGCGCTTAACAGCGGCAGCCTTGCTGGCCTTTTCCATCTCGGCATGTTTAGCCTTGGCGATGGAGTCCTGAACGAATGCCGTTCTCTGTTCTTCGGCAGATGGCTGGTTATACCAGCTAAAGCCAATCAGCACTACGGCAATCAGGAGGAAACCGATAATGTTGTTCTTGTTCATTTTTAAAATTTGAAATTAAAGGAGTAAAGGGGATCACTCCTTTAACTCCTAATATTTACTTTTTGTTTTCTATTGCTGTCTTTACGAAATCCATGAAAAGTGGATGTGGTTTCAGCACCGTACTCTGGTATTCAGGATGATACTGTGTACCTACGTACCACTTCATGCCTGGGATTTCTACGATTTCTACCAGGTCGCTCTCAGGGTTTCTGCCTACGCACATCATGCCGTTCTTCTCGAATTCCTGCTGGAACTCGTTGTTGAACTCATAGCGGTGGCGATGGCGTTCCTGAATATGCTCCTTCTTGTAGATATTGAACACGCGTGAACCCTGTTTCAGTACACACTCGTAAGCGCCGAGACGCATGGTTCCACCCATGTTTGATATGTTCTTCTGCTCCTCCATGATGTCGATGACATTGTGTGGAGTCTTCTCGTCCATCTCGCGTGAGTTGGCATCCTTGTAGCCCAATACGTTGCGGGCAAACTCGATGACCATCATCTGCATACCCAGGCAGATGCCGAAGGTAGGGATGTCGTGGGTGCGGGTATAGTGGGCGGCGATAATCTTGCCCTCGATGCCTCGCTGGCCGAAGCCTGGGCAGATGACGATACCGTCCTGTCCCTTCAGCTGTTCTGCCACGTTCTCTTCTGTGAGATATTCTGAATTGATGAAGGTAATCTTCACCTTGTGGTCGTTGTAGGTACCGGCATGCGAGAGACTCTCGCGGATACTCTTGTATGCATCCTGCAGGTCGTACTTGCCTACGAGACCGATGTTTACCACCTCTGTAGCCTTGTTTCTGCGGTCGAGGAAAGTTCTCCAAGGACCCAGCGCTGGTGTCTCGCCGATAGGCTCGCCCATCTTGCGGAGGATGGCGGTGTCGAGGCCCTGGTTCTGCATGTTTACAGGCACCTCGTAGATGCTAGGAAGGTCTTCGCTCTGAATCACGCAGTCCAAGTCTACGTTACAGAAGCTGGCTACCTTCTTCATGATTCCCTCTTCGAGATGTTTCTCGGTGCGGAGAATCAGGATATCAGGCTGAATACCTACGCTCTGCAGTTCCTTCACGGAGTGCTGGGTAGGCTTTGTCTTCAACTCGCCTGCTGCCTTCAGATAAGGCACATAGGTAAGGTGAACGTTGATGGCGTTCTTGCCCAGCTCCCATTTCAGCTGTCGGATAGCTTCCATGTATGGGGCACTCTCGATGTCGCCGATAGTTCCGCCAATCTCGGTAATCACGAAGTCATAGTGATACTTCTTGCCGAGCAACTTCACGTTGCGCTTGATCTCGTCGGTGATGTGAGGCACCACCTGGATGGTTTTGCCGAGATAATCGCCACGACGCTCCTTGTCGATGACTGCCTTGTAGATACGACCAGTGGTGAGAGAATTCGCTTTTGTAGTTTGAATGCCGGTGAATCGCTCGTAGTGTCCGAGGTCGAGGTCGGTCTCCATACCATCTACCGTTACGTAGCACTCACCATGCTCATACGGGTTCAGCGTACCCGGGTCGATGTTGATGTATGGGTCAAACTTTTGGATAGTAATGTTGTAACCTCTTGCTTGAAGAAGTTTACCGATGGATGAAGATATGATTCCTTTACCCAAAGAAGAAACCACACCACCAGTTACGAAGATGTACTTTGTTTCAGCCACGATATTTATAATTTAAATTAGAATAATTTGGCTGCAAAGTTACGACATTTTTGTGAAATGAGCAAAAATATTCCTAATAAAGGGCATAGATTTATGAATTATTTATTACCTTTGTGCCCAAATTTATAAAATTAAGGTATGAAAATAAAATTTGGATTACTCGTTCTTGCGTTCCTTTCGGTTCTGACACCTGTTTCTGCCCAGCGCAAATTGAAGAAGGTGGAGCCCGAAGAGGCATCGAAGAACAGGTTGGCTGAAATCTATGCTGACTCGCTCTTGATGTGCCGTCAGCGCATCGATTCCATGAAGATGGATTCCGGGGATAGCAGATATGCCCAGCTCTTTACGCCGCTCACCTTCTATCATGGGCCGGCAGCCCGCATGTTGCGACTCAAGCCTCAGGATGGGGTGAAGGATTCGCTCGGAACGATGCTCGACCAGACGCTGATGGAGGTATATCTCAAGCGTCCCGACCTGGTGCGCAATACTGAGTCTCATCTCAAGGATGTGGGAGCACCGCTGGCTGCGCAGAGCAAACCGAAGAAGAATCATCCTGATATCGTAGAGCAGGTGGCTCCGAAGGCGATTGAGGTGGATGCGGCGCCGATGGATATCGTCATCACCCGTCCTAACTTCTGGACCATAGGTGGCGATTATTATCTGCAGTTCCTGCAAAACTATGTTTCTGACAACTGGTATAAGGGTGGTGAGAGCAATTATTCGGTGCTCGGAAGAGTGACGATGTTTGCCAACTACAATAACAAGCAGAAGGTGAAATGGGATAATAAGGTGGAGATGCGCCTGGGTTATCAGACTTCGAAGGGTGATACGGTTCATACGCTGAAAACGAGCGATGATATGATACGATACACCGGAAAACTCGGTCTGCAGGCTTCCAGGAAGTGGTATTATACCATCCAGCTGATTGGCCAGACTCAGTTTACGCATGGTTACAAGAGTAATGACAAGACGGTTTATTCCGATTTCTTCTCGCCATTCAATCTGAACCTCTCTGTCGGTATGGATTATAATGTAGACTGGTTCAATCACCGCCTGAAGGGTAGTGCCCATCTGGCTCCTCTGGCTTTCAACTGGAAGTATGTGGGCAGAGCGTCGCTGGCTACGCGGTACGGACTGGATGAGGGGAAGCATGGCATGACCGATTACGGTTCTGAGTGTACCTTCGACCTGTCGTGGCAGATAGCGGATAATATCAAGTGGAAGACCCGTCTCTGGGGATACACCACTTACAAGCGTGCTGAAATAGAGTGGGAAAACACCATTACCTTCCAGTTTAACCGCTATATTTCTACCAACATCTTCCTCTATCCGCGTTTCGACGATGGTGTGAAGCGCAAGGATGATGATAGCTATTGGCAGTTTAAGGAATTCATGTCAGTAGGTTTCTCTTATTCGTTCTAGGATAAGGTGTTGGCAGTAAACACAATAAAGGCTCGTTCCTGTTGAGGAGCGAGCCTTTGTTGTATCTGTTAGAATCGGAAGCAAACCTCGGCATCTGCCATGGAGTAATTATGCTTCGCGAGTGTCTTGTCATTGATGAGCGCATACTCGGTAAAGATAGAGATTCGCTTGCCGATGTGGAAGTTCAAACCTGCCTCATACTGGGTCCTCTGCATGTTGCTCTTGCCGTTAGGCTGATACATGTCGTAACGTGTCTTGATGTCGATTCGGCTGTTCTTTGGGAGTTGTGCCAGAGGAGCGATAACCAATCCATATACACCCTGTGCCTTGTCGCCGATTTTTGCATTCAGATTGCAGTCCTTGGCGTTGGCATCGTTGAAGTTGGTGATGCTCTTGGCAAAAGCCTTGCCAGTAGAGTGGATATACTCAGAACGTACGGTCCAGCCGTCTTTCTTATATTCGAAAGAGAAGGCGTAGCGGTTCTGGTTCAGGCTGCGGGTACCGCTGAAAGTCTCTTTTACAGGTTTTCCATCCTTGTCAAGAACGGAATTTCCAGCAGCATCTTTTTCGTAGATGATGTTTCCCTGTTCATCATCGTTCCATGTTCCCTTTCTTGCATAAGAACCGGTCCATCCGAAGGCACCGATGCGCATGCCGCTTACAGGCATTACCCATACACCACCAATCACATTCTTCTGCTGGTCAACGTCCTTGGTATTGGTTCCCTGTCCGTTGAATACACCAATCTGATAGTGCAGCAGGTTTCTGCCGTTGGCATTCTTGAGGAAATCGCCCTGGAACTGAAGACCGATGTCACGGCCGTTGGATGCATGTTCTCCGGCACGGTCGCTGAAACCGGCCAGCTTGCTCACGTTCTGTGAATATCCCATGAAGCCCTGGTCGATAGGGTGCATCGGATTCTCAAAGGTGAACGGGTTCTTGAACTGACCGATCTTCACCTTGAAGTATTCATATTTCTGCCATTCTGCAAACAGATCCACCATTCTCGGACTGGAACCGAGGGTAGAGGTGTTGCCGTTGAACTGAATCTGAGTCTTCCAGTAGAAGTCGCCTGCTATGCGACCTTCGAGAGAGATACGCGCCATACGGATGTTGAATGAGTTGGATTCAGCATCTTTCTGTCCGCTGTACTGATACTGGGTCATTCCATACCCCGACAATTTCACGTTGCTCAACCATGATGGTATTTCGATGGTCTGCTTCTGCTGGGCGCTGGCTGAGACCGAAACTGCAGCCATGAGCGCCATGATGATGGTTTTCTTCATCTTGTTTCTATTTTGATTTCTAGGTTTATCTCTTTTCGAGCAATACCACGTTCTCTACGTGAGGGGTATGAGGGAACATATCCACCGGCTGTACGGCAGCTACCTTATACTCCGCATCCATCAGCTGCAGGTCGCGAGCCTGGGTTGCCGGGTTGCAGCTTACGTATACGATGCGCTTTGGTGCTGCATTCAGGATGACGTTTATTACGTCTGGGTGCATTCCGGCACGTGGTGGGTCGGTGATGATGACGTCAGGTCGACCGTGCTGTGCGATGAAATCGTTGGTCAGGATATCCTTCATGTCGCCTGCATAGAAGAGGGTGTTCTCGATGTTGTTCACCTGAGAATTCACCTTGGCATCCTCTATGGCCTCTGGCACGTACTCGATACCGATTACCTTTTTTGCCTTGTGAGCCACGAAGTTGGCGATGGTTCCGGTGCCGGTATAGAGGTCGTAAACCAGCTCATCTCCGGTAAGGTTGGCAAACTCGCGGGCCACGCAGTAGAGGTGGTAAGCCTGCTCGGTATTGGTCTGGTAGAAACTCTTCGGACCCACCTTGAACTTCAGGTCTTCCATCAGTTCGTAGATATGGTCGTTGCCCTTGAAGAGGCTGAGTTCCAGGTCGTTGATGGTATCGTTTCCCTTCTGGTTGTCTACATACATGAGCGATGTTATCTGAGGGAACTTGTCAGCCACCTGCTGCATCAGCTCCAATGCTCTCTGCTCATCGCCCTCCTCATCGTAGTGGAACTGGAAGACGAGCATCCACTCTCCGGTGTTCGAATTGCGGATCATCATGTTGCGGAGCAAACCGTGCTGCTCACGGAGATCGTAGAAGGTATAGTTGTGAGAATCAGCATATTCGAATACGAAGTTGCGGATCTCGTTGCAGAGGTCATCCATCAGCCAGCACTTCCTGATAGGATAAATCTTGTCGAAGGCTCCGGTGATATGGAAACCGATGGCGTTCTGGGCGTGGCGCTCCTTGAGCGATGTTACGGTATCATCCTCTTTCTGAGGGAGCTGAGCCAGTTCCTCGGCGGTGAACCATCGCTTGTTGCTGCATCCGAACTCTATCTTGTTGCGGTACTCCTGAGTCTTCACGCTGCCCATGATAGGGCGGAACTCAGGGAGTTCAATCTTTCCGATGCGAGTGAGCTGGTCTTCCACCTGTTTCTGCTTTGCCTTGATCTGCTCCTCGTAAGGCAGGTTCTGCCATTTGCATCCGCCGCAGATGCCGAAGTGCTCGCACATAGGCTCCTGTCGCACCTCGCTCTTCTTGATGAAGCGAACCACCTTGGCTTCGCAATACTTATGTTTCTTCTTTACTACCTGCAAGTCGACAACATCTCCTGGCACACAGAAAGGTACGAAGATGACCTGTTCATCTACGCGTGTGATGCACTTACCCTCGGCTGCTACTGCCTCGATGGTGATGTTCTCTAACAGAGGTAATGGTTTACGTTTTCTTGCCATAATAATGTTTTGTATTTTTTTATGGGTGCAAAGATACTGCAATTTTATGAGAAATGCAAGAGTTGTCCCAAATTATTTGCGAGTAAAGATAAAAAGGCGATTAAAGGTAAAAAAGTAAAAAGGCGTTTAAAGGTAAAAAGGTAAAAAAGTAAAAAGATTATCAGGCGATAACAAAAGTAACAGAAGTAACAGGTAATATTCGGTGGTTGTAAAGGGATGAAATGTGAATGTGAATGTGAATTTGAAATGTAAGTGAAGAAAACGGACTGTCATGTGTATCCTTTTGTCGAGGCTGTTTATTGATGATTTTTGATAGTATATATTACAATTGTACGTACGCGCGTACCTTATTATATTGGAATTAAATGATATTATATCATTACATGCATTCTTTTTTCTTCACTTACATTTCAAATTCACATTCACATTCACATTTTTACATCAGAAGTCACCTGTTACTTTTGTTACTTTTGTTATCGCCTCACAATCCTTTTACCTTTAAATTGCGTCCCGACGCAGCCGTTTCTACGTCGCGACGTGTCTGGCGCTGCGTCGGGACGTAGCCATCGCTACGTCGTGACGCAGTTTCAGATGCATCGGCAGGGAGGTAAAAAACATCAGAATGCAGGCTGCAATCCCGAGAGACGCACTTTCAGATTCGTCAAATATCTTTCTATCGTATTCGGGATTGTTAATTTTCTGCCCGTGTGTGCGTCAACAGTATAAAATGTAATCTCGGGATAGCAAAAAAGCGTATAAAAGTTTGGTAGTATCAAATAAAAATCGTATCTTTGCATTACAATTAATAATTAACAACGTTAAACGGAATAAAATATTATACCTATAACAATTATGAACGAAAAAAGAGTTTATACATTCGGAAACGGAAAAGCAGAAGGCAATGCCCAAATGCGAGAAGTACTTGGTGGTAAAGGCGCAAACCTTGCCGAAATGAACCTGATTGGTGTACCTGTTCCTCCAGGTTTCACCATTACAACAGACACTTGTAATGAATATTATGAAGTGGGTGAGGAAAAAATCAAAGAACTTCTTCAGGACGAAGTGAAGGCTGCTGTGGCTCATACTGAGGCATTGATGAACAGCAAGTTCGGTTCTGTAGAGAATCCACTCCTCGTATCAGTACGCTCAGGTGCTCGTGCATCTATGCCTGGTATGATGGATACCATCCTCAACCTCGGTTTGAATGACGAAGTAGCTGAGGGATTGGTCAAGAAGACCGGTAACCCTCATTTCGTATACGATTCATATCGCCGTTTCGTACAGATGTACGGTGACGTCGTTATGGGATTGAAGCCTGTAAACAAGGAAGATATCGACCCATTTGAGGCTATCATCGAAAAGGTGAAGGAAGAGCAGGGCGTTACACTTGACAAGGACCTCTCTGTAGAGTCGCTCAAGAAGCTCGTTGAACTCTTCAAGGCTGCCATCAAGGAGCAGACCGGTCAGGATTTCCCTACCAACCCAATCGATCAGCTCTGGGGCGCTATCTGCGCTGTATTCCGTTCTTGGATGAACGAGCGTGCTATCCTCTACCGCAAGATGGAAGGTATTCCTGATGAGTGGGGTACTGCCGTATCTGTCATGGCGATGGTCTTCGGTAACATGGGCGATACATCTGCTACAGGTGTTTGCTTCTCACGTGACGCTGGTAATGGTGAGAATCTCTTCAATGGTGAGTATCTTATCAATGCACAGGGTGAGGACGTGGTAGCCGGTATCCGTACTCCACAGCAGATTACAAAGATTGGTTCTCAGCGCTGGGCTGAGCGTGTAGGTATCTCTGAAGAGGAGCGTGCTGCCAAGTATCCTTCTATGGAAGAGGCTATGCCTGAACTTTATAAGGAACTCGACGCGCTGCAGGATAAGCTGGAGCACCACTATCACGATATGCAGGATATGGAGTTCACCGTACAGGAAGGCAAACTCTGGTTCCTCCAGACTCGTAATGGTAAGCGTACAGGTACAGCTATGGTGAAGATTGCCATGGATCTCCTCCACGAGGGTATGATTGATGAGAAGACTGCTATCCTGCGCTGTGAGCCTCAGAAACTTGATGAACTTTTGCATCCTGTATTCGATAAGCTGGCTCTCTCTAAGGCTAAGGTCATCACACAGGGTCTCCCTGCATCTCCAGGTGCTGCCTGCGGTCAGATTGTATTCCACGCTGACGATGCTCAGGAGTGGCATGAGGACGGCAAGAAGGTCATCATGGTTCGTATCGAGACTTCTCCTGAAGACCTCGCTGGTATGTCGGCTGCCGAGGGTATCCTTACCGCTCGTGGTGGTATGACTTCTCACGCTGCCGTTGTAGCCCGTGGTATGGGTAAGTGCTGTGTATCAGGCGCCGGCTCTATCAACGTTGACTACAAGACTAAGACTGTAGAGATTGAAGGCGTTGTGTACAAGGAGGGTGATTACATCTCTCTGAACGGTACTACAGGTCAGGTTTACGCAGGACAGATTGAGACAAAGGCTGCAGAACTTTCAGGCGACTTCAAGGAGCTGATGGACCTCTGCGACAAATATACAAAGATGGAAATCCGTACCAATGCGGATACTCCACACGATGCTGAGGTAGCCCGTGCATTCGGTGCCAAGGGTATCGGTCTGACACGTACAGAGCACATGTTCTTCGATGATCAGAAGATTGTAGCTATGCGTGAGATGATTCTGGCAGCCTCTGTTGAGGGTCGTGAGAAGGCACTTGCCAAGCTCCTCCCATATCAGAAGGCTGACTTCTATGGAATTCTCAAGGCAATGGATGGCTGCCACGTGAACATCCGCTTGCTCGATCCACCTCTCCACGAGTTCGTACCTCACGATTTGGCTGGTCAGCAGACCATGGCTAAGGAGATGGGCGTAAGCGTAGAGGAAATCCAGAAGCGTGTAAACTCTCTGGCAGAGAACAACCCTATGCTCGGTCATCGCGGTTGCCGTCTCGGTATCACATTCCCAGAGATTACAGCCATGCAGACCCGTGCCATCCTCGGTGCAGCTTGCGAGTTGAAGAAGGAGGGTTACAACCCATGTCCTGAAATCATGGTTCCGCTCATCGGTACCGTTCAGGAGCTCAAGCAACAGAAGGCTATCATCCTCGCTACTTCTAAGGAGGTATTCGCTGAGTATGGCGTAGAGGTTGAGTTCGAGATTGGTACTATGATTGAGATTCCTCGTGCTGCCCTTACAGCAGGTCAGATTGCAGAGGAGGCTCAGTACTTCTCATTCGGTACTAACGACTTGACACAGATGACCTTCGGTTATTCTCGTGATGACATTGCTTCCTTCCTCCCTGCCTACATGGAGAAGAAGATCTTGAAGGTTGACCCATTCCAGGTTCTCGACCAGGAGGGTGTTGGTCAGCTCATCAAGATGGCTGTAGAGAATGGTCGTGCTACCCGTCCTAACCTGCGCACAGGTATCTGCGGTGAGCATGGTGGTGAGCCTTCATCTGTTAAGTTCTGCGCTAAGGTCGGTATGAACTATGCTTCATGCTCTCCATTCCGCGTGCCTATCGCCAGACTTGCTGCGGCGCAGGCTGCTGTAGAGGAGTAATTCTCTTCTGAAAAAAAGATTGTACGATTAATGATTAGATAATTAGAGGAAAGTGTTTCGTAATGAAGCGCTTTCCTCTTTTTCGTCTTTTTTAGGTTAAATTTCGAAAGAAAATGAGCAAATCATTTGCAAGTTACATTTATTTTCCGTAATTTTGTCGGAAAATAGAGAAATATGGCAGCAAAAGAAGAAAAGGAAAAGGCAAAGTTTGTCAGAGAAACAGTAGTGAAGTATTTCTTTGATATGAGTAAATCCACTTTTACTGTAATGGTATTAGGTGGGATGGCGGCTCTGTTTGGTATAGTTCAGACCAATCAGGAAGATTCTTACTGGGCGATATTTTGGGGTATCTTCTTAACTGTCATTTTATTTATAATAGGTTTGTTAATTTCTAAAAGATAAATATATGAATACATTAGCTTTAACTTTTGCCGTGTGCTCAATAGTAGCATTGGCCTTTCTTGCATGGCTCTTTACTCCTTGGGGAAAGAAGTGGTCGAAGGAATTGTAGTGATGAAGAAGATAAAATATATATTATGCGCTTGCCTGATGATGGCAAGCTTGGGCATGGAAGCCAAGTCGATGAAGGACTTGCTGGTTTCGATGCCCGATTCTGTTGTGCCTTATCTCAACCACAACCTGCGGTTGGAATTTACTGAGCTGCAGGAGATGGGAGTGAAGGCGGAAGTGAAGAATCTTTTAGGCGAAACGAGTGTGATGGATACGCTGACTGCTGATTTCGCCCAGTTGAGAACGAGTAAGAGCGCTACTTTGCAGATGAAGAAACTGCCATTGGCTAACGGCGATTCGCTGCTTTGCGTGGTGAAGACTTTTGCCGGAGTAGAGAAGGAGAGTGAACTCTATCTCTTTAATCAGGATTGGCAGGAGCAGGATGCTAGCAGGATTTTCGATGGAAAATCTTTGCAGCAACTGGCTTCCGGTCTTGTTGCCAAACCCGATACGATGAGCGAGGCTAAGTTTGAGGAACTCAAGGGGAAAATTGAACTCAAAATCGTGAGTGCTCTGCTCCTGCAACATGAAAACAGCCTCGTAGTGCGCTTGGCTTTACCTTTCGTGTCTGCTGACGATAAGAAGGCTGTAAATGCAATAAAAGTGCAAAGAAAGTTTAATTGGAACGGTGAAACTTTTAAGGAGAGTTAAATCCTTGAAGTTTTTTGCTATAAACTATTGTAGGTTACAAGATTATTTGTACCTTTGCATCGTGTTTTTCATGGTATTAGATTATTAAGGTTAATAAAAGATTGGTTGTCGTGAGACAATCAATTTTTTTTTGTCCCTATCTGAAGGCATCAGCCCCTTGTCTTACCCATCGGCTGGAGGCCGTTGGTTCAGACCGCAGGGCGATGTTTAGAAGATAACCATTCCGATGATACCGCAGATGAAAAGCAGCAGGATAGGGTTGGTCTTTCTGAATTTTGTGAAGTAGAAAGCAGCCAGAAACAGCACGATGCTTGCTCCGAAGACAAACGGATTGTCGGTTGGTGATCCGAAGTTCTCTTTATTCATCAGGAGAACGGCGGCAGCAGCTATCAGTCCGATGATGGCAGGGCGGAGTCCCGCAAAGATATCCTTTACGATTTTAGAATCCTTGTGCGTAATCAGATAGCGGCTGATGAGAATCATGATGATAAAAGGCAGCCACATGATGGAGAGCGAAGCCAATACCGAACCCAGACAGGCTGCCCAGGTAGGATAGCCGTCGTGAAGGCAGGCGGTATAACCTACGTAGGTGGCACAGTTGATGCCGATAGGTCCCGGTGTAGACTGGCTGATAGCCACAATATCCGTAAACTCAGCATTGGTAAGCCAATGGTTCTTCACTACCGTCTCGTTATGGATGAGCGAAAGCATCGCATATCCGCCACCAAAATTAAATGTACCAATCTTGGTAAATATCAGAAATAACTTTAGAAATAGCATATCTTTTCTGTAAACTGTAAACTATTAACTTTTAACTATAAACTTTCCATAAAGCCAGCCCAGCACGCCGGCAGCAATGATGATGTAGATAGGGGAGATACCGAAAGCTGCAATCAGCAGACAGCAGACAACGGGAATCCAGATGTTGTAGCGGTTGATGTTTGCCGTCTTTGCCATCTTGAAGCAAGGCGCAGCAATGAGCGCTACCACGGCAGGGCGCACACCCATGAAGAACTTACCCACCCAATAATTGTCCTTGAAATGCTGGAAGAACATGGCGATGATGAGAATGGCGATGATAGAAGGCAGGGCTATGCCTATGGCACCCACAATGCCTCCCCAGACTCCCTTCAGCTTATAGCCGATATGACTCGCCATGTCGATGGCGAAGATGCCCGGAGTGGTCTGAGCCACTACCATGATATCCATGAACTCCTGTTTGTCCATCCACTTGTTCTTGTCTACAAATTCCTGTTCCATGATTGGTATCATGGCGTAGCCTCCGCCTAGCGTGAAAGCCCCGATTTTATTGCACGTGAGGAAAAATTTTACTAACATATCTGTTGTTTCTATATTACTTTTCTCTTATATCTGTTGAAATCGGCTGCAAAAATACACATAATTTGTTAAATATGCTAGCTTTCATGCGGATAATCTTCAAAATCGTGTGCTTTTTACCCGAAAATTTGTATCTTTGCAGCTAATATTTTATAATAAAAAGACATTAAACTATGAATCTGAAAGTACGCCTAGCAGTGATGAACTTCCTGGAGTTTGCAGTTTGGGGAGCTTATCTCACGTCTATGGGCAACTATCTCGGCAAGGCTGGGATGGGTGCCGAGATTTCCTGGTTCTATACCATCCAGGGAATCGTATCTATTTTTATGCCTACATTGATGGGCATTGTGGCAGATAAGTATATCCAGCCGCAACGTCTTTTGGGCTATTGTCACCTTTTGGCAGGAGCAGCCATGATAGGTCTGTTCGGTATGGGACAGGCTAGTCAGACTCCTAATGAGGCAATGTTTATTGCCGTTTACACCTTCAGCGTGGCTTTCTATATGCCTACATTGGCATTGTCAAATACTTCGGCATTCAGTATATTGAAGAGCAACGGGCTCGACACCGTGAAGGCTTTTCCGCCAATCCGTGTGTTCGGAACCGTGGGCTTCATCCTCACGATGTGGATTGTGAACTGTGCTACCTGGGACAACGGTTCATTCTCGTTCCTGTTGAGCGAGAACGCCCATAAGTTCCAGTATACCCACTATCAGTTCCTGGTATCGGGAGTGCTCAGCATCCTTCTCTTCCTCTATTGCTTCTCATTGCCAGCCTGTCCTATCGTGAAGAAAGAGACAAAGAGCTGGGTAGAGACATGGGGTTTCGATGCCTTCAAACTCTTCAAGAGCCGCGAGATGGCGATGTTCTTCATCTTCTCTTGCATGCTCGGTATGAGTCTGCAGGTAACCAATGGCTATGCCACTCCGTTCATTACCAGTTTCAAGGGCGATCCTGCGATGCTCGATACTTTTGCAGCTAACAATGCTACGCTCCTGGTATCCATCTCTCAGGTGGCCGAGGCGCTCTGCATCCTTCTCATTCCGTTCTTCCTGAAGCGTTATGGCATCAAGGTTGTGATGCTCATCGCCATGTTGGCATGGGTTTTGCGATTCGGTTTCTTCGGATTGGGCAATCCTGCATTCCCGGGTGTTACCTTCTTCATCCTCTCATGCATCGTTTACGGTGTAGCCTTCGACTTCTTCAATGTGTCGGGCGGTCTGTTTGTAGACCAGAAATGTGATGTGAAGGTAAGAGCATCGGCTCAGGGACTGTTCATGCTGATGACCAACGGTCTGGGAGCATCTATCGGAACCATTCTTGCAGGTATGGTCATCAACCATTACTGCCACTGGACAGATGATGGCTACCTGATGGGTGACTGGAAAACCTGCTGGTTCATCTTTGCCGGTTATGCGCTCGTGGTAGCAGTAGCCTTTGCTGTCCTCTTCCGTCCGAAGAAAGAACAGAAATAAGGAAGAAAAAGTGTCATACTCAACGCGAGAGTAAAAACAGAATGTTACGTAAGAATATAAATAAATTTAAATAAAGAAAGGGTACATAATGATGTTGTACAAACTTAAACTCGCTGCCTGCTTTGGCATTGCGGAAGCTTCCGGGACATGTATTATTAGTTTGGTAGACGAATCCGAAAAAAGAGCTTTGTCTATTATGACTAATGAATATGTAGCAGAGCAGCTGAAGGCATGTAATTCGAAAACTTCTGATTTTAAAAATGATGTGATCTCTGTACTTTGGACACTATTTGACAGGCAAAATGTAGACGATTTCTATCTCGAATTCGATGCTACGCCAGAGAGGGGAGTATATGCTACTCTTGTGAATAAAATCACAAATGAACGTATGAGCATCAAGACTGACCAGGCTGTGTTGTTGTCTGTGGCTGCAGATATAGAAATGTATACAACAGAGCTGGTTATAAAGGAAATTTCTACTCCTTTTAATAAAAATGATATGAGTTCGGCTTCTTGTGCGGTACCTATTTCGGCTTTGCCAGACCAGATGCTCGAAAAAGCATTGGATTGTGCCATTAATGAAGAAGATTACGAAACAGCCTCAGCCATTCGCGATGAGATAGAGCACCGCAAAGGCAAAAAAAAGTGAATAATTAAAGGATATTCTTACGGAATAACAGAAAATTAAGAAGAAAAAGTAACAATAAAAGGAAATGAAAGAAGTTAGATTTTTCTATGTGCCAGATGCGGCTACACAGACAGAACTGCCTCAGGAAGAGGCTACTCATGCACTCAGGGTTTTGCGTATCCAGGCGGGGGACGAATTGTTCCTGATGGATGGCAAGGGGGTGTTCTACCGTGCAGAAGTTTCGCTGGCTACCAACAAACGGTGCATCTATGAGGTGAAGGAGGTTATGCCGCAGCAGCCTGCCTGGCGCGGACACATTCACCTGGCCATCGCCCCGACAAAGATGATGGACCGCATTGAATGGATGGCAGAGAAGGCTACGGAAATCGGCTTCGATGAAATCTCTTTCCTCAACTGTAAGTTCTCTGAACGCAAGGTCATCCGCATAGACCGCATAGACAAGATTGTGGTTTCTGCCGTCAAGCAGAGCCACAAGGCTTGGAAACCTGTGGTCAACGAACTGCAGAACTTTAAAGATTTTATTACGGCTCCCCGCAATGGCAGAAAGTTTATCTGCCATTGTTATGAGGAGATAGAAAAGAAAGACTTTTTTGCCGAGATTTCCAAGTCATGCCCAGCTGATGATTCTGCCGGAGCAGCCCAGGAGGGTGCCGATGACATCACCGTGCTGGTAGGACCTGAGGGCGATTTCTCTATCGATGAGGTGAGACTGGCCCTGGAAAACGGATATGAGAGTGTTTCGCTTGGCACCAGTCGCCTCCGTACGGAAACAGCAGGATTGGTGGCTGTCAACATGTGCCATTTGGCAAGAGCTTTATAATATTAACTAGTGTGATGAAAAGATTGTATAAGAGTTTGATGTTCATGTGCTTGGCTGTCGTATTGGGATTGCTGAGCTCATGCTCGGGCACTGACTATCTCAATGCCATTCCAAAGAAAAGTACTGCGCTCATCTCTGTTGACATGCAGCAGATGGCATCCGGCAAAAGCGATGAAGACAAGGCGGGAATGCTCAAGTCTCTGCTGCACGTTGAGGATGCATCGAAGTGTGGCATCGACATCTCAGAGAAGATTTTTCTCTTTGAGAGTGCTGATGGCAACCTCGGACTTTGTGCCAAGGTGAGCGATGAGGGCGATGTAGAAGACTGGCTTGCTTCGCTTGCCAAACAGCATATCGCTACAGAGGTGAAGGAGCGCAAAGGCTTTCATTTCTCTGTATTGAAAAATTCGTGGCTGGTCGGCTTTTCTGATCAGGCACTCCTCGTTATGGGACCGGTTGTAGCCGATGCGCAGGCCCAGCTCCAGCAGCAGATGGTGAAATATCTGAAGGCTGATGAGGACGAAGGTATTACCGCATCGCCTATGTTTGAACGTCTGGAAACCATCACTTCGCCTATGGCTATGGTGGCTCAGGCTCAGGCGCTGCCGGAGAAGTTCGTAGCTCCGTTTACCCTTGGCACTCCTAAAGATACCGACCCTTCGCAGGTAGTGATTGCTGCTGAGATGGACGTGAAAGACGGTATCCTGCAGGTGAAGGGAGAAACCTTCTCCTTTAATAAAGAAATAGATGAGGCCCTGAAGAAGGCGGCTCAAACCTATCGTCCGATTAAAGGCAGCTACGTTAAGTCGATGCCTGCTGATGCCCTGGCGGGTATCTTCATGAACGTAAAGGGCGAGCAGTTCCTGCCGATGATGCAGAGCAACCGCAGCCTTCAGACCCTCCTGATGGGTATCAACCAGGCCATCGACATGGATAATATCATCCGTAGTGTGGATGGGGATATGGCTATCGTGATGCCTTCGCTTACAGATAACAATATGCAGATGACGATGGCTGCTAAACTGTCGCATGCCAAGTGGTTGGGCGATGTTGATTATTGGAAAACTTCATGTCCGGCTGGTGCGAAGATAGCCAATTGGGGCAAGAATGCTTACTTCTATACCGATGGCAAGACCTCGTTCTATTTCGGTGTGACGGATGACAAGCAGTTCTTTAGCGGAAGCGACCAGCTGATGGCGCAATATGCCGTGAAACCAAGTAATCATCCGATAGATGCAAAGATTCAGAAACTCATCGTCGGTCAGAAACTGGCAATGGTCATCAATCTCGCTAAGAGTTCTGGTAGTGACGGCTCGGGCAAGGATGATGCCATCTCTACCGTAACCGGTCTGCTCACCCCAGTCTTCGGAAATCTTACTTCGGTGGTCTATACTTTAAAGGTAAAAGGGTAAAAAGGTAAAAGGGTAAAAAGAACCTTACCCCCCCCCCCTCTCTCTCTGCGCCCCCGTTCCTAGCGATTCTATCGCTAGTCCCCCAAAAAAGTCCTAATTTTAAAGGTAAAAGATTAAACATTAAACATAAAAAAAAGTGGAAAAGATTCAGCTTCATTCCGTTCTCCCACAGGTTTTTGCCCAGCGCAACGACCTGGATTCGGAGATATGGAAGCAGGATGTTACCTTCGAGAAAGGTCATCTTTATCTTATCGAGGCAGAGAGTGGCAGCGGAAAGAGTACTTTCTGCAGCTATGTGCTCGGCTATCGTCACGACTACAGCGGAAGCGTGATGTTCGACAATGATGTTACCGCCAACTATAAGGTGAAAGACTGGGTAGAGATGCGCAAAAAGCATATCAGCCATCTCTTTCAGGAACTCCGTCTCTTCCCTGAGCTTACTGCCCTGGAGAATGTAGAAATCAAGAACAAAATAACCGGATTCAAGACGCGTGAGCAGATACTTAAATGGTTTGATATGCTCGGTATTGCTGATAAGGTAGATGCCAAAATCGGCAGAATGTCGTTCGGACAGCAGCAGCGTGTGGCAATGATGCGTGCGCTCTGTCAGCCTTTCGACTTCATTCTGGCTGATGAGCCTATCAGTCACCTCGACGACAACAATTCGCGCATCATGGCAGATATCATGATGACCGAAGCGAAGGAGCAGGGGGCTGGCGTCATCGTAACCAGTATCGGTAAGCACATGGACTTAAACTATGAACATATATTTAGATTATGAATTTGGTTTGGAAATTATTGCGTCAGCATATCAGCATACCTCAGTTTGCGGGCTTTGCCTTCGCTAATCTCTTCGGTATGCTCATCGTTCTTTTCGGCTTTCAGTTTTATAAAGACGTGCTGCCTGTCTTCACTCAGCAAGACAGTTTCATGAAAGCCGACTACCTCATCATGAGCAAGAAGATAGGTATGGGAAATACCATCAGCGGCCGTTCCAATACCTTCTCGGGTTCTGAAATCGATGAAATCGGCGACCAGAAGTTTGTAAAGAAGATTGGAAAATTCACCTCTACTGAATATAAGGTAGATGCCCAGATGGGTGTAAACGGCGTGAACGTTCTGAACAGCGAACTCTTCTTCGAGAGTGTGCCTGACGGTTTTGTTGATGTGCCACTCAAGGACTGGAAATATACGCCGGGAACTCAGGAGGTGCCAATCATCCTCCCGCGTACCTATATTAATATGTATAACTTCGGTTTCGCCCAGAGTCATTCGCTCCCTAAAATCAGCGATGGACTGATGGGCATGATCGATTTCAATATCCAGATTCAGGCTGGCGGCAAGAAAGAGCAGTTCAAAGGAAAGGTTATCGGTTTCTCTTCGCGACTCAACACCATCCTCGTTCCACAGGCTTTCATGGACTGGAGTAACCAGGAATTCGCTCCAAACCAGAAGAGCGATCCCAACCGCCTCATTGTAGAGGTAGGAAACCCGGGAGACGAGAACATCACCAAATACCTGGATGATAACGGTTATGAGGTAGAGACAGACAAGCTGGATGCAGAGAAGACTACCTATTTCCTTCGTATGATGGTATCGATGGTGATGATTATCGGTTTGGTTATCTCTGTCTTGAGCTTCTACATTCTGATGCTCAGCATCTATCTGTTGGTTCAGAAGAATTCTTCTAAGTTAGAGAATCTTCTTCTGATAGGTTACAGTCCGAACAATGTAGCAAAACCATATCAGGTGCTCACCATTGCGCTGAACATCGTGGTACTCATCATCGCGTGGATCATCCTCTTCTTCCTCCGCGATTACTACATGGGCTTCATCGAAACCCTCTTCCCTGATATCGACGAGGGCACCATGCTCCCAGCCATCGCCCTAGGTCTGTTCCTGTTCCTGATAGTTTCTATCCTGAACATCGTAGCCATCCGTCGCAAGGTGATGAGCATTTGGCAGCGAAAGGAGTAAGAGCGCCTAGCCTCCGTTCCAGGCGATTCCATCGCCTGTCATAAAAGCTCAGTCCCCCGCTTTTAGCCCCGAAAAAACTATAAGCAAACCCCCGTTATAAATAACAAATTAAAGGAAATCTGCGTTATTTGCTTAACGCAGATTTTTTTTATGTTATAAAACATCATTTTTAATGCAGATGTAACAAATAAAAGCAATTTTTTTATTACTTTTGCAACCGATAACAATATAAGAGGGGGGCATATCCCCAAGTTTTAATAATTTTATATAATAAAAGGTATGCAGAAAAGATTGCATTTATTAGTGGCTTTGCTGGCCTTTATGGTAACCACAGCCATGGCGCAGATTACAACATCTAGCGTTAGTGGTAAAATTACAGCTAATGGCGAAGACGTCATTGGCGCAACAATCAAGGCTGTTCACCAACCTTCTGGTACAGTCTATCGTGCAGTGACCAACATGGATGGTCGTTATTCTATTCAGGGTATGCGCCCGGGTGGACCTTATGTTCTGGAAGTAACCTACGTGGGTTACAAGAACAAGCAGGTAAAGGGCATTTCTCTTTCTCTTGGTCAAAACACAGTCTTGAACGAGACTTTGGCTGAGGATGCTGCTCAGTTGGAAGACGTGGTAGTTGTAGCCAATCGTAACAACAACATGCGCACCGACCGTGCTGGTGCAACAACAAGTATTGATGCAACACACATTGAGGCAATTCCTACCGTATCTCGTAGCATGAACGACCTCTTGAAGTTGACCCCACAGGCTTCTACCGTAGGTGGTTTCTCTGTTGGTGGTGGTAACTTCCGTCAAAGCTATGTAACTGTAGATGGTGCAGCATTCAACAATGCTTTTGGTATCGGTTCTAACCTTCCTGGTAATGGCTCACCAATCTCACTTGATGCATTGGATCAGATATCTGTATCTTCATCTCCTTTTGATGTCCGTATGAGTGGTTTCACTGGTGGTGCTATTAATGCAGTTACCAAGAGCGGTACCAATCAGTATAAGGGTTCTGCTTATATGTATACTACCAATTCTCATCTTAAAGGTAACAAGGTGGATGATTACGAGTTGACCCGTCTTCAGTCTCATACTACTACTTGGGGTGCAACTGTTGGTGGTCCTATCATCAAGGATAAGTTGTTCTTCTTCGTAAATGGTGAATATGAAGTTCAGATGGCTGCTGGCCCTTCGGCTGTGGCTCGTGCTTCAGAAAACGATGCATGGAACTTCTCTTCTGGTACAGTACATCGCCCTACAGTAGGTGATATCAGTACATTGACAAATTTCCTTTCCAGCAAGTATGGATATAACCCAGGCCGTTATCAGGGCTATTCATTGGATACTCCTGCCTACAAGATTTTGGCACGTTTGGATTGGAATATCAATGAGACAAACAAGTTGAATTTCCGTTTCTCTCGTTCACATTCAAAGGATTCTAATGCTCCTTCTTCTTCAACCAGTCCATTCACAACCAACGCACTCTATTTGGGAGGTGAAGGAATTTCTGCAGGCAAGGGTAATCGTACTTCTAATTCAGCGATGTATTTTGAAAGTGCGCGTTATTGCAAAGACCGCAACTTTACCTCTTTTGCTGCAGAATGGAACTCAAAGTGGGGCATCGTCAACAATGCTTTACGTTTGACATACTCTTTTCAGGATGAGCCTCGTTCTTACACAGGTGGTGTGTTCCCTACAGTAGATATTTTGCAGAACGGCTCAGATTATCTCTCATTCGGTCCTGATGTCTTTACTGCCGGAAACTTAGCTCAGGTGAAGACTTTCGTTGCCACCGATGAGGCTTCTTTCATGATTGGAAAGCACAATTTCCTGGCTGGTGTTCAGTATGAAACCAATGAGGCTCTGAATGGATTCGGTGCTGCCATGAATGGTTACTATGTTTATAATTCATTAGATGAATTCATGGCTGGAGGTCAGCCTTTTGCCTATGGTATTACCTATCCGTTCAATGGTACAGAACCTTTCCATGCTAAAATGAAGTATAATCAGTTCTCTGCGTATGTACAGGATCAGATTAACTTCTCTGACAGATTCCGCATGACTGCCGGTATCCGTATGGAGGCTCCTTTCTATCCTGAGTTGAAGAACAATTATAATGCTAAGTTTGCTGACCTGAAGTTCAAGATGGCTGATGGTTCTGAAGTAAGCTATACAACAGATCAGTTGCCTGATGCTCCTGTCACAGTTTCTCCTCGTGTAGGTTTCAACTGGGATGTTCTCGGCAATCAGAAGGTCGTACTCCGTGGTGGTACCGGATACTTTATCGGTCGTTTGCCTTTCGTATGGCTCGTTTCTGCTGTGTCTAATTCGGGTTGTGGTCAGTATCAGTACTCCTATATTCAGGGTGATGCTAAATCACTTCCTACTTTTGGTGAGATTTCTAAGTTCTATCCTACTGTTGCAGAGCAGTTGTCTGACAGCGGCTTATCTCTGCCTAAGGAGCCAAATGCTGCACCTCCGACTCCAACCATCATCGATAAGGATTTGAAGATGAATGCAACATGGAAGTCATCTCTGGCTGTTGACGTGAAGTTGCCATACGATATCAATTTCTCTGTTGAGGGAATCTATAGCCGTGATTTCAACCCATCTGTTGTTACCACTCAGAACTATTACTGGGATGGAAAGCAGACCATTACTTTGAGTCCAGAGGATACTCGTCATTATCTTACATGTTCAAATAAATCGGTGACACCATATTTGATTACAAATGCTGGTCACAAGGCACATTATGAATCTTTGACATTCTCTTTGGCAAAGAAGTTTGACTTTGGTCTCGACCTCTCGGCTTCTTATACCATGGCACAGGCGAAATCATACGGTGACGGTGTTGGCGACCAGGTAACTTCTGCCTATAAGAACAACCGTTATTCTGTGAATGCCAATAATGATAAGGAAATCGGTTTTGCAAACTATGTTGCTCCTAACCGTTTGCTGATTACTGCCAGCTATTCTAAGGATTATGCTAAGCATTTCGGTACAATGGTTGGTTTGGTATATGAGGGAACTAATTTTGGCTATGATCCATATGCTGCAACAAGATTCTCATATACATTTGCTGGTAATGTAGTGAACGATTATAAGGGTTCTTACAGTTTGCTTTATGTTCCTGCAAGTCGTGAGGCGCTTGATGCCTGGAACTTCTCTGACTATATTTATACTGATGCTAAAAAGCAGAAGCAGACTTATACAGCAGAACAGCAGAAGGATGATTTCTGGAACTATATCAATCAGGATTCTTACCTGAAGGGACGCAAGGGTAAGTATGCTGAGCGTGGTGGAGCCAAGATGCCTTGGCATCATCAGCTGGACTTCAAGTTTGCACAGAACTTCTACATGAATGTAGCTGGTCAGCGCAATACATTGCAGTTTGGAGTTGATATCAAGAACCTGGCAAACTTGCTTAATAGCAGCTGGGGTCTTTACAAGAAGGTTGTTAACAGTTCTTTGTTGAAGTATGACTCTAAGAAAGAGTCTTTCCAGTTCCAGCGTAATGGTTCTGAGGCTTTGACCAAGACATTCACCAACTACACAAGCTTCAACTCTACCTATTCTATCCAGTTCTCTATCCGTTACATTTTCAATTAATGGGTGAGTTCTGGAAATCAGAATCTGTGTAGACTATCGTACTATACATTAGTATAATATCATTCCGATGCACTTCTCTTTTTCGAGGGAAGTGCATCTTTTTTTCGTTTATTTGCATCTTTTTTGTATATTCTATCATTTTTCTCTGTTTTTTGCTTGTTGTTTCAAAAATAATGTTTATATTTGCAACATATTTGTTTATAAGAGTGAATGCACACGGTACGAGGTGCGCGGTTCTCTCTTTATTTATTCACAAAAGAATCTAAACAACATGCAGAAAAGATTGCAACTACTTCTGGCTATGCTCGCCTTCGTGGTGACTTCGGCAATGGCTCAGATTACCACTTCGGGCATTAGTGGTAAGATTTCTTCCAATGGCGAAACCGTTATTGGGGCTACAGTTACTGCTACACACCAGCCATCTGGTACTGTGTATCGTGCTGTAACAAATGTAGATGGTCGCTATACTATTCAGGGTATGCGTCCAGGTGGTCCTTACAAGGTAAGTATCTCTTATATCGGATATAAGGACAAGGTTTTCAACAATGTCAGTCTGAACTTGGGTGAAAGCCAAAATCTCTCTTGCTCTCTTCAGGAAGATGCCAAGCAGCTTCAGGAGGTTGTTGTTTCGGGTAAGGCTGGTCTGAATGGTACGAAGACCGGTGCGGCCATGAGTATCAATGCTCAGCAGATAGCTGATATGCCTTCTATCTCGCACAGTATTGCGGATGTGGCTCGCCTGAATCCACAGCTTACTACAAACGGACAGTCTGGCTCTATGTCATTCGCCGGTATGAACAACCGTTATAATTCATTCCAGATTGATGGTGTGATGAATAACGACGTGTTCGGTCTTACTGCTAATGGCAGTAATGGTGGTCAGGCAGGATCTCAGCCTGTTTCTATGGAGACTATTGACCAGATTCAGGTAAATATCGCTCCTTTCGATGTTCGCCAGGGTGGTTTTACCGGTGGTGCCATCAACGCGGTAACCAAGAGCGGTACCAATGACTTCCATGGAAGTGGCTATTTCTATGGGAACAACCAGGATTTGGTTGGTCGTCATTATAAGAATATGGATGGTACCTATGCTCAGCCTTATGATGATGAGAAGGAAACTTTGTTCGGATTTACGCTCGGTGGTCCAATCATCAAGAACAAACTCTTCTTCTTCGCAAACTATGAGAATTCAGAAAAGTCGTACCCAACTCAGTATACCATCGATTCTCCAGATGTTAAGTTTAATCCGGATTTGGCTAAGGACTTGATGTCTAAGATTTATGACTTGGCTAACCGTCAGGGTTATGATTATGCAACTTCATGGGCAGATAAAGATAAGAACGTGAAGAGCCAGAAAGCTGGTTTGAAGTTGGATTGGAATATCAACGAGTTCAACAAGTTCTCTGTACGTTGGAGTTATGTTGATGCTAAGCAGACGCTTGGTCTGGGTGGTATTGCTACATTGAATACTACCGACCACTTGTATGATTTCAAATCTAAAACTCATTCTTTCTCAGCAGAGTTGCAGAGCCGCATCTCTCCAAACCTGAGCAATGAGGCACGTGTATCTTATGTTCGTGTTCGTGATGAGCGTACTTCTGGTCAGCCAGCACCATCTATCACTATCTATAAGGTAGGAAATGGTACCATGAATATCGGTAATGAATATTCCTCAATGGCTAATGGATTGAATCAGGACATTTATACCCTCGAAGATAACTTTACATGGTACAAGGGTAATCATACACTGACATTCGGTACACATAACGAGCTTTATAAGTTCTCTAACCTCTTCCTTCAGAATCTCTATGGATGCTATTATTTTGATACTCCAGACGATTTCCTGAATTATTATACTGGTTGTGGAGCTGATGGCTTGGGAGGTGATGGTAAGTATATCAAGAACTTCTACTTTACACAGGCTAATGTTGAGGTTACCGGTAATCCTCGTTGGGCACCAGAGTTTAGTGCAGCTCAGTTGGGCTTCTATGTACAGGACAAGTGGGATGTGACAGACAGCTTCCAGCTCACCTATGGTCTCCGTATGGATATGCCTCTGTTCTTTGATACTCCTACCGAGAATGCTAAATTCAATGAGTGGGCAGCAGGTAAGGGATATGGTTTCAAGACCAATCAGAAACTTGCCAGTACACCAATGTGGAGCCCTCGTGTAGGTTTCCGTTGGGATATTGAGAAGAACCGCAAATATATCCTTCGTGGAGGTATCGGTGTATTCACTGGTCGTATTCCTTTCGTCTGGTTGAGCAACAACTTTACGAATACTGGTGTGCAGACATCTTCTTACTCTGCAAAAAATAATTCTGCTGTGCAGCTCATCATGGATCCTAACAAGCAGACTCTGAATGCAGATAATCTGAAGGCTACCGGTAGCCAGCTGATCAATGTGTTTGACAAGGATTTCAAGTTCACTCAGACTATGCGTGTTAACCTTGGTTTCGATTTCAATCTCCTGGGTATCGAATGGACTGCTGAGGGTATCTTCAGCAAGAGTCTGAATGATGTTTATTACAAGAACTTGGCTTATGAGGAGTCTGGTAAGACCTTGTCTCAGACCTCTTACATGAACTGGGATAACCGTCCTGTTTATACAAAGGTGGCAGATGCTAAGTCGTTTACCAACATCTATGCAATGTATAATACAAGCAAGGGCTACAGTTACAGCCTGTCTTTGTCTGCAGCTAAGCACTTTGCGTTCGGTCTTGATCTGAATGCATCTTATACATTCACTCACTCAGAGTCTGTAAGCAGTATGACCTCATCTGTTGCTCAGAGCAACTGGCGTAATACTCATACTTATCGCTTCTCAAACAACCCAGAGTTGGCTAATAGTGGTTATAATGTGCCTCATACAGTGAAGGCTTCTGCTTTCTATCACTTCAACTGGGGAACCAACAAGTTGTTTACCACTACAGTAGGTCTTATCTACCAGGGTCAGAGCGGTTCTCCTTACTCTCTCGTTTATAGTGGAGATATCAACGGAGATAATGGTACAAGTAATGACTTGATTTTCATCCCTACAGATGCGCAGGTAGACCAAATGCAGTTCTTGGGTACTGATGCTTATACTGCTGAGCAGCAGCGTGCTAATTTGAAGCAGTGGCTTGCTACTACTCGTTATGTGAAGGATCATCGTGGTGAGTACTTCGAGCGTTATGGTGATAACTTGCCATTCGAGAGTCATTTCGATTTCCACTTCGGTCAGAAGTTTGGAATCCGTACAGGCAAGTATGTACATGCTTTGGAACTGACTTTGGATATCATGAACGTGGCTAACCTCCTGAACAAGGATTGGGGCCGTACCTTCAGTAGTGGTTATAACAGCGAGTTTGTTTCTCCAATCACGTACAAGGGTGATGGTGTATTCCAGTTCGCTAACCCATCAGATATGCCTCTCAAGTATCCTAGCTCATACTACAGCCGCTGGCGTGGCCAGGTTGGTTTGAAGTATACATTCTAAAGTATAATTATCTTTTCAGACAACATATCATTAATATAAAAAGAGGGTGAATCATAAGTAAATGATTCACCCTCTTTCTGGTTTTATAAGAACAAGTCTTTCTTTGGCATGTTTGCCATGTATTTCTTTCTCAGTTTCTCGAAGAAAGCCATAGTATCGTTAGAGAAACCGTGGCCTTTCCATGTAGATGTATTCGTAATGAGAATCCAGCATTGGTTATCCGGATATTTCAGGACGATGGCTGATGTGCCTGCCAGCGAACCGGTACGAATCCATGGTTTGTTGCTCTTTGGTGTATAGTTCCAGCCGATAGAATATTGGTGGTCAGCCTGCTCGCGCGTCATAAACTCGATGCTCTTCTTGCTGAGGATATCCTTGACATGTGGCAAACCATCGATGCTGGCAATAAAGCGGCTCAACTCTGCAGTCGAACCACACCAGGCACCTGCACCTGAAAGGCGAGGGAGGTCGGTATCGCCATAGCATTTCTCTACCAGTCGTCCACTGTTGTTGTATTCATACACAGGAATGCTGCCCTGGTGCATGTAGTACTTCGTCTCGTTGGGGCGGCGGTCCTTTAAGTAAGTGCCGGCAATGTGCATGTCGTAGCATCCGGCAGGCTGGAGCACATACTTCTGCATGAAGTTTTCATATTTCATTCCGCTCTTCTTTTCTATAATCATGGAGAGAATCATGTAGCCCAGATTACTGTAGCATTTGCCTTCGCCAGGAGTATAACCCAAGTGGCGCTTCAAGAGAATCTTGAGCAGAGTAGGGTGATCAGGTGGCGTTTTGAGATGGTTCTGCATCATGATGTAGCGGGTGGAAGATACCGGGTCGCCGGCATAATTGTTGAAACCTGCCTGATGGCGCAGCAACTGTTCTACGGTGATATCGTAATATCGCTTGTCCTTGATACTGTTGTTGTAAACGGTATCGCGCAGGATTCCCTTTTCGCCAAACACCTTCTCGTTCAGTTTGAGTTTCTTCATCTCCTGCAACTTCATGATACCTACGGCTGTAATCAGTTTCGATACCGAGGCGAAGCGCATCAGCATGTTAGGCTCCATTCTGATGCCTCGTTCCTTATCCGCCATTCCGAATCCGCGGGCATAGAGTAGTGAGTCGTTGCGGGTGATGACGAGTTGGGCTCCATTGATTTCCCATCTCTTGAGATACCTTTCTATTACCGAGTCCATCTCATGATATTCCTTCCCCTCTGTCAGGGCATTTGAGATGGAATCGTTGATATGAACCTTAGGGAGCGAATCTGCCGCCTTGTTCTTGTCTGATGCTGATGTACAGCGAGATACACAGCTGTGTGTAGTCCATCCTACGATTGCTGTAAAGGTAAGCAATATGATTGCTATGCGTTTTTTTCTTAGTCGTCGTGCCATTTTATTTAATTTTTCTATGCAAAGATTTTGCAATCGAGTGCAATGAAAGTTTACTTTCAGATTGCCGAGTGCAGCAAATCTTATGCAAAGATAATGCAATCTTCTCAAATAACAAAACATTGAAAATATATTTAAATTTATTTTGTATTGTCTATGAATTATCGTACCTTTGTACCCAGTTATAAAGAAAAACAATGAAGAAGGTATTAAAAAAGGTATTAAGATCCATATTCTATATAGTAGTCATGTCGGTTCTGGCATTCCTGCCCGACTTCTGGCTTTGGCACATCGGGGTGAGTGAGTGGCCTTTGCTGCTAGCCATCTTATGGTGGGTTCCCTCGTTGTTACTTGTTCTTGCCGAAGTGGGGTTGCAGATGGGGTTCTTCCATAAGTTGTCAGTCCGTGTACTCTTTACTACCATACTTTTCTCGGCATTCCCTAAGGTTGTCTTTATCCTGTTCGATGCATTTCTTCCTTGGTTCTTTGCTCTGATTCCTGCTTTGGGTGTAATGGGGTGGTTTGCCTTCGGCTTTATAGAGGGTTGGAAGCGGTTAGAACTGAAACATATTACCTTTACCTCGCCCGATTTGCCACCTTATTTTGATGGTTACCGTCTGGTACAGATTACCGACTTTCATCTCGGTTCGTTTCCTCCCGGCAATGATTTCGTGCAGAAGGTGGTGGATGCGACCAACAATGAAGAACCCGATATGATTCTCTTTACGGGCGATCTGGTCAATAACCAAGCCAGCGAAGTGGAGCCTTATCTGGATACGCTGGGGCAGCTTCATGCGTCAGATGGCATCTATTCTATCTGGGGAAATCATGATTATTGTGAATATGGCAACAATCATTCTATCGGCGCTTTGAAGAGAAACCGCCGTATGCTCTATGGTTATCAGGAAAATCTGGGGTGGCATCAGCTGATGAACGAACATCATGTGGTGAGTCATGGTATGGCATCTATCGCTGTAATAGGCGTAGAGAATCCCGGTCAGCCTCCTTTCACCAATCGCAGTAATCTGAAGAAAGCGATGAAGGGGTTGAATCCAGATATGTTTAAAATCCTCTTGAGTCATGATCCTCACCATTGGCGCAGAGAAGTAGTTGGTAAGAAGATACAACTTACTCTGGCGGGACATACGCATGCCGGACAATTGAAAATAGGTAAATGGACGCCTGCCCGCATGGCTTTCAAAGAGTGGGGCGGAGCTTACCGCATTGGTGAGCAGATGCTCTATGTATCATCGGGTATTGGTGGTTCTTTCCCTTTCCGCCTAGGCGCATGGCCTGAACTGACAGTTATCACGCTGAAACGTGATTTATAGTTCTTAAAGATAAAGAAACTGGTGTTTAAGTGTTAAAACATAGTTAAATATTAGCTGTTTGAACCATTGTGATGAAAAAAACGTGTTAAAAATTTGGTGGTTCGAATAAATGTTGTACCTTTGCACTAGTTTTCGCATATATTTGGGCAAATGGGGGGTGTCGTGAGATTGTACTCCATTTGTTTTTTTGAAGCAAGGCGAAAATACTTCACATCAGAAGTAGCTGTTCACATTTTAAATTTTATATTTAACATTGAAAACAATGAAGATTCCTGTAGAAGAACAATATAAATACGTAAAACTTACTCTCCCGGATGGAAGCAAGGCTGAAGGTCAGGCTGTCTTGTTGCATGCTTGTTGTGCACCTTGTTCGGCGGCTATCGTAGAATGTATGCTTCATAATGGTATGAAGCCTACTGTATATTTCAGTAACAGCAATATCTATCCTCAGCAGGAGTATGATGTACGCAAACATGAACTGAAACGATTTCTGGAGGCCCAGAATGTACCTTATGTAGAGGATGAGTATGATCATCAGGAGTGGCTTTCTGTTATCAAGGGTTTAGAGGGTGAGCCCGAGCGTGGCAGCCGTTGTTCTGTCTGCTTTCAGTTCCGCCTCTCTCATGCAGCCAAGTATGCACAGGAGCATGGATTTCACCTTCTTACTACCACGTTGGCATCTTCGCGCTGGAAGAATATCAAACAGATAGATACTGCCGGTCATCTTGCCGTTGAGGCTTATCCTGATGTAGAATGGTGGGATATGAATTGGCGGAAGGGCGGTTTGCAGAATCGCCGAGGTGAACTCTTGAGAATCAATGAATTCTATAATCAGTTATATTGTGGTTGCGAATTCAGTATGAGATAAATGAAAAAGCCCAGGACATCACGCCCTGGGCTTTTTTTATAAGAATCTGTGAAATCTGTAGTGCTTAAGAAAGACCTGTAATCTCACCGTTTACTACATCAATGCGCTCAGCCTGTGGGCTCTTTGGTAAGCCCGGCATACGCATGATAGGACCAGCGATGACTACAACCATCTCGGCACCCATATTTACGGTGATGTCGCGAACGTGGAGTTCGAAACCTTCTGTAGGACCGTATGCCTTGGCATCGGTAGAGAAACTGTACTGAGTCTTGGCAATACAGATAGGGAACTTTTCAGCACCCAGCTTCTTGATCTCTTCAATCATTGACTTGGCAGAATCGCTCAATGTCACGCTGCCTGCTCCGTAAAGATTGAATGCAACCTTTTCTATCTTCTCCTCAACGCTATCGTTATCATCGTAAGCAAAATAGAGAGGGGCTGATGGACGCTCATCAATGGTCTTTACTACGAGGTTGGCAAGTTCAATGGCACCGTTTCCACCTTCGGCAAAGGCGCTGTTTACTGCGAAACCGCAACCCATCTCCTCGCAATGCTTGCGCAATACTTCAATTTCTTCATCTGTATCGGTTGCAAACTTATTGAATGCAATCACTACAGTCTGACCAAAGCTCTGCAGGTTCTTTACGTGCTTGTCGAGGTTCCAGTAACCGGCTTCCATACCAGCGATGTTTGGTTTCTTGATATCTTCCAGAGCTACACCACCATGCATCTTCAACGCCTGGAGGGTAACAACGAGAACAGTGAGGTCTGGTTGCAAACCTGTCTTGCGGCATTTGATGTCATAGAATTTCTCTGCACCGAGATCTGCACCGAATCCTGCCTCTGTAATAGCATAGTCGCCATACTCAAGAGCAGCAGCAGTAGCCATGACGGAATTGCAGCCATGAGCAATGTTGGCAAAAGGACCGCAATGAACAAATGCTGGTGTACCCTCTGTTGTCTGAACCAGATTTGGCTTCAAAGCATCGAGAAGGAGAGCTACGATACTGCCACCTACACCCATATCCTTTACGGTAAATGGCTTGTCGTCCTCGGTGATGCCCAGGAGGATATTATCGATACGGCGACGAAGATCATCGATACTTGTTGCGAAACACATGATAGCCATAATTTCAGAAGCTGGCGTAATATCGAAACCAGACTCTGTCTCGATGCCGTTCTTATCTCCTATACCGGTGATGATGCGGCGCAAACCTCTATCGTTCACATCCATGACGCGACGCCAAAGAATCTTCTTGAGTTTGAAACCCTCTGCTTCGTGCTGGAAACGGTAATTGTCCAGAAGGGCAGAGATCATGTTGTTGGCCTCTGTGATGGCATGGAAATCGCCAGTGAAATGGAGGTTGATCTTATCCATAGGCAAAACCTGGGCATAACCGCCACCTGCTGCGCCACCCTTCATGCCGAAGCAAGGACCCAGAGATGGTTCGCGAAGTGCTACTACAGCCTTCTTGCCAATCTTCTGCATACCCAGGGCGAGACCTACAGATACCGTAGTCTTACCATTACCAGCCTTTGTAGGGCTGATAGCTGTCACAAGGATGAGATGGTGATTCTTAAACTTGTTGGTGTCAATCTTGTCCGTAGTAATCTTAGCGATGTAACGGCCGTAGTTTTCCACTTGGTCTTCATGGATTCCAAGTTCTGCTGCCACTTCATTGATAGGGCGCATTTTTACTGATTTAGCTATTTCAATATCTGTCAACATAAAAAGTAATGTTTTGTATTTTGAGTGCAAAGGTACGGAAAAGTATTCATATATTAAAATAAGAAAGTATAAAAAAACAAAATAAAAAAAGGAAGACTTTCCCCATTTCCAAATGACGAAGTTTAAAAAAGGTAAATTGTAGGATTTTGTCGTGTGAATGTAGTACCTTTGCAAGCGAATTTATATTTTATAGTACGTATGAACAAGTCTTTAGCATTAGCTCATTTTCAGACGAGCTTTCAGTTTATCACGCATCAGAACGAGCGCTTCTCTTATCTCGAAGGAGCCTATCTGGCACTTATCGGAGGATGTGATTGGGTTCAGCTTCGCATGAAGGGGGCTACCGATGAAGAGGTAGAGCCTATAGCCCGTAAGTTAAAGTTGGCTTGCGAGGGTGCCGGTGCAACCTTTATCCTCGACGACCGTGTAGAACTGGTGAAGAAGTTACAGATAGATGGTGTACATCTTGGAAAGAATGATATGCCGGTTGATGAGGCACGTAAGCTCCTGGGTGATGAATTCATTATTGGAGGAACAGCCAATACATTTGATGATATTCGTCGTTTGCATGAACAGGGGGCTGACTATATCGGTTGCGGTCCGTTCCGCTATACTACTACCAAGGAGAAACTCTCTCCGGTGTTGGGTATAGAAGGTTATCGCCAGATTATTGAGCAGATGAGGGAGAATAAAATCTCTCTGCCTATGGTAGCCATCGGAGGCTTGACTCCAGACGATATAGATCCGCTTGCAGAATTGGGCATCGGTGTGGCAATGAGCGGTACCATCCTGAATGCGGAGAACCCTGTTACCATGACGCGTCAGATTCATGAGAAGTGCTTCGGATTATGTCTCGAAAATTTCAATCATTTCTTTGAGAATCAGTAGAATGATACTCATAAATGATGATTTTGCATAGAAAAGAGAAGAAAGTTCAGGTTTTCTTCTCTTTTCTCATTTTATTGTTGTAACTTTGCACTCGCATTGCAAAACTGTTGCAAGGCTATTACAAATAATAGAATTTAAAAGACATGAAATTAATAGTGGGAATTGACTTAGGAAATATAGGAAAAACAGATGCTGTCGGAAAGAACGAGAACATCATGATATACGCACCTTCAGATAAAGGTGCTTAAAAACCCGGGCACAAACGTGTTCGGGCTTTTTTATTTTACTATATATAATAGGTGTAAAACCAACTCAAAATAGATAGTGTGTGCAAAATATATAATTATTAACTTTATAAAAAAAAAGTATTAAAATGATGAAAACAGAATGGAGAGGTTTCAAAGGAAACATGTGGCAGAGTGAAGTGAATCTTCGTGATTTCATTCAGAACAACTACACTTGTTATGACGGCGATGAGTCGTTCCTTGCAGAACCAACTCAGGCAACTAACACCCTTTGGGGTATGTTGAAGGAACTCCAGAAGGAGGAGCGCGCCAAGGGTGGTGTGCTTGATATGGAAACAGAAATCGTTTCAGGATTGACAGCTTACGGTGCTGCTTATATCGGTGAAGGTACAAAGGATTTGGAGAAGGTAGTTGGTCTGCAGACCGATAAGCCTTTGAAGCGTGCCTTCATGCCTTACGGTGGTATCAAGATGGCGGAGCAGGCTTGTACAACATATGGCTATCAGCCATCTGAGAAGCTCCACGAAATCTTCCACAAGTATTGCAAAACTCATAATGATGGCGTATTCGATGCTTATACTCCAGAGATGAAGCTCGTTCGCCATAACCACATTCTTACCGGTCTTCCTGATACTTATGGTCGTGGACGTATCGTAGGTGACTACCGTCGTGTAGCCCTCTATGGTATCGACTTCCTCATCGAGGAGAAGAAGAACGACCTCGCTAACATGGGCGACCGTGAGATGATTGACGAAGTTATCCGTCTTCGTGAAGAGGTTGCTATGCAGATTAAGGCGCTCAAGGGCTTGAAGGAGATGGCTCAGTTGTATGGTTACGACATCTCTCAGCCTGCCAAAAACGCTCGTGAGGCTGTTCAGTGGTTGTACTTCGGTTACCTCGGAGCTGTGAAGACTCAGAATGGTGCTGCGATGTCTGTAGGCCGTATCTCTACATTCCTCGACATCTATATCCAGCGCGACTTGAACGAGGGTACTCTTACCGAGGATGAGGCTCAGGAGCTCATCGACCACTTGGTAATGAAGTTCCGTATGGTTAAGTTCGCCCGTATCCCTTCTTACAACGAGCTCTTCACCGGCGACCCAGTTTGGGCTACTCTCGAGGTAGGTGGTATGGGGCAGGATGGCCGCTCAATGGTTACCAAGAACGACTTCCGTTTCCTCCACACATTGGAGAACATGGGTCCTTCACCAGAGCCAAACCTCACTGTACTCTATAGCTCTCGCTTGCCAAAGGCATTCAAGCACTACGCTTCTCTCATCTCTGTAAAGACAAGCTCTATCCAGTATGAGAACGACGATGTAATGCGCCCAGTTTGGGGTGACGACTATAGCATCTGCTGCTGTGTATCTGCTACACAGACAGGTAAGGAGATGCAGTTCTTCGGTGCCCGTGCCAACTTGGCTAAGTGCTTGACCTACGCTGTATCTGGCGGTGTTGATTCAAAGACACGTGAGCAGTGCGGTCCTAAGTATCGCGCCGTTGAGGGTGATGTGTTGACATACGAGGAGTTCATGCCACGTTTCATGGATATGATGGACTGGTTGGCTGGCGTTTATGTGAAGACATTGAACCTCATCCACTACATGCACGATAAGTACTTCTACGAGGCAGCAGAGTTGGCGCTCATCGATACAGATGTTCGTCGTACTTTTGCTACAGGTATTGCTGGTTTCAGCCACGTGGTTGATTCTATCTCAGCTATCAAGTATGCCAAGGTAAACATCGTCCGTGATGAGACCGGTTTCCCTCTCAGCTTCAAGACCGAGGGCGACTTCCCACGTTACGGTAACGATGATGAGCGTGCTGATGAGATTGCAGTATGGTTGCTCAAGACCTTCATGAACATGATCAAGAAGCATCATACATACCGCAATTCTGAGCCTACTACATCTATCCTGACTATCACATCAAATGTAGTATACGGTAAGTACACCAGCAACATGCCTGATGGTCGTCCAGCCGGTGCTCCATTGGCTCCAGGTGCTAACCCATCTTACGGTGCAGAGAAGAACGGTCTTTTGGCTTCATTGAACTCAGTAGCTAAGTTGCCATACGAGTATGCTCTTGATGGTATCTCTAATACTCAGACCATCAGTCCAGGTGCTCTCGGTCACAACGATGAGGAGCGTGCCCAGACATTGGTAGGTGTATTGGATGGTTACTTCAACCAGGGTTCTCACCACCTGAACGTGAACGTATTCGGTATCGACAAGCTCAAGGATGCTATGGAGCACCCAGAGAAGGAAGAGTACCAGAACTTCACCATCCGTGTAAGTGGTTACGCAGTTAAGTTCATCGACTTGACACGTGAGCAGCAGCTCGACGTAATCGCTCGTCAGGCTCACGAGAGACTCTAAGGAAGTGAAGAATGAAGAGGGAAGAGTGAAGATTTCTCTTGTCTCTTTGTAACATATAGATTGCCCGCTAGATTTTCTTTCCGAGGATATTTAGCGGGCATTTTAGCTTATTTAACTGCAAAATAGAGCAAGATATTGATAAATTTACTATCTTTGCGGTATGAAATTTAATATAGAACAAAAAACAACTCTTTGGAGTGAGGGAGGAAAATTTTGCTTGGATTTAGCCAAACTGATATTTGGTGGTATCATCCTGGCAAGTATTATGAAGAAGGATATCGATACAGGGAAACTTTTAGTTTTTGGTGCTCTAATAACTTTGTTTCTTGCTGTATGTGGATTCTTTTTAATATTGATGTCTAAAGATAACAAAAAGAAAGGAAAATAAATATGGAACTATTGGTATTTATGGGATTTTTTGCTTTGCTTGCAGGTGGGTTTACCCTATGGGCATATATTGATTATCGTAAAATGCAGGCTTAAGTGGGCTTCTTGTTTTTAATCATTTCTAAAAAGATAAAATAATATGGGTGTATTTCTTTTTTTAGGTGTTATAGCCTTATTTATGAGTCTTTTTGCATTGTGGGGAATATATGATCTTCGAAAGAATGCATAAGGGTTTTGTTCACAGCATAGAGAGCTTTGGTTCTGTAGATGGACCAGGCATTAGGTTTTTGATTTTCCTGCAGGGTTGCCCCATGCGCTGCCAGTTCTGCCATAACCCGGATTCATGGAAGATGGGAGTGGGAGAGGAGTGGAGTGCCGATGACCTGTTGGATAAGGCAGAGAGATTCAAAAGTTATTGGGGAGACAAGGGCGGTATTACTGTAAGTGGTGGAGAAGCCCTGATGCAGATAGACTTTCTCATCGAACTTTTCGAGAAAGCCCATCAGCGTGGCATCAACACTTGTCTTGATACATCAGCGCAACCATTTAGGAAAGAGGGTGCTTTCTCCGATAAATTCGAGCGTCTGATGACCGTCACAGATACTGTTCTTCTTGATATCAAGCATATCAACGATGAAGAGCATCGTAAACTCACCCGCCATTCTAATGTAAACATACTGGATTGTGCACGATATTTAAGCGAGATACACAAACCAGTATGGATTCGTCACGTCCTGATTCCAGGTATTACCGACAAGGATGAATACCTCTATCAGTTGCGCGATTTCCTCTCAACACTCTCTAATATTGAGCGTATAGATGTCTTACCTTATCATACGATGGGTATCTACAAGTATGAGAAACTAGGTATTGCCTACCCGTTGGAAGGCATAGATCCTCCTACTAGTAATCGTATAACTCATGCAGAAGCAATCTTGCAAGAGGCACTTTAGCCTCTTGCAAGACTGCTTAGATGAGCGTCTAGCGAACTGGTGAGACGGGCTTTGATGATAGGCTTTGTGATGTAGTCGTTTACTCCAAGCTCGTAGCATTCATCCACATTATCCTTGTTGCTTAACAGGGAAACCACGATGATGACCATTTCACTTTTCGAGTATTTAGAGCGTACATGGTCTATTACGTCCCACCCATTTACATGTGGCATCATCAAGTCGAGCAGTATCACGTGCGGCTTGAATGTGTCAATCAGTTCAATGGCTTCTTTTCCGCCATTTGCAGTTTTCACGTCGATGTCAAAGTCCTTTATCATTTCAGAGATAGTTTCAATATTTTCTGAAATATCATCGACGATTAGCACTTTGTTCTTTTCCATTTTTCACTGGTCTATTTTATGTAGGTTCTTTCCGATCTTGAAGGTCTAGTTTCTTGGCTTGTGAATGCCGTAGATGTCGCACATGAATCCTTTATCAGTGATTAGATTGTTCATGTCGATACTGTCGAACATCTTGTGATGAGTACCGATTACCACAATCTGATACTCTTTTTCCAGAACTTTAGGATCATCTGTCACCTTGATGTTATATTCTTCTTTTACTTCCTCTACATCTACCAATGGATCGTAGAGTGTGGTTTTGTAACCTGCTCCTACCAGGTTGATATAGAGATCGGCTACTTTTGTGTTTCTGATATCATCGCTGTCTGGCTTGAACGAGAAGCCGAGAATCAGCACGTTAGTCTCCGGAGCCTTGAACTTTCTGTTTTCAGATGCATTCTTTATCTTTCCTGCCATCCATACCGCCATCTGCTCATTAACCTCGCGGGCTGTAGAGAGCAGCGATGGTACCACGTCAACCTCCTGTGCCTTGTTAATCAGGTAGTATGGGTCTACCGCGATGCAGTGGCCGCCAACGAGTCCTGGAGTAGCTGGCACGAAGTTCCATTTTGTGCTAGCTGCCGCCGTTACGTCTTCAATGTTGATGTTCATCTTGTCGAAAATCTTTTCCATCTCGTTGAAGAAGGCTATCTGTATGTCTCTCTGGCAGTTCTCCATCAGTTTACATGCCTCTGCTATTCTGATACTCTTCGCCTTGTAGGTGCCATGGGTAAGTACTGAAGCATAGAGGCTGTCGATGATAGCTGCTGCTTCGGGTGTAGAACCGCTGGTAACCTTCACGATGTTCTCGATGGTATGAACCGTATCGCCCGGATTGATGCGCTCTGGCGAGAAGCCTACAAAGAAACTCTGGTTCAATTTCAATCCTGATGTAGATGCCAGTAATGGGGCACAAACCTCTTCTGTCAGACCTGGGTAAACGGTACTCTCGTAGACTACGATATCACCTTCTTTCAGAATCTTGCCAACCTCAGCAGTTGCATTGCGCACGCAACTGATGTCTGGCTTGTTCGATTTGTTAACCGGTGTCGGTACAGCGATGATATACACGTTACACTTCTTCAGGTCATCAATATTGCTGGTCAGTTTCAGTCCCTGTTCCAAAGCTTTGGATACAGGTCTGTTGTCTTCCATCGTGCTTTTGGCTAACTTGGCTACCTTCTCAGCTTTGATGTCATAACCCCATGTATCGTATTTCTTTGAGAATAAGCATGCCAGTGGAGTACCAACATACCCTAATCCTATTACTCCAATCTTAAACTCAAAAGACTTGTTTATCATATACTATATTCTGTTTATGTTTTATTATGTTATTTCTTTTATTGGGAGCTCCCTGCTGTATGTACGTTACAGCAAGTAACTCGGATCTTTTAGATTCCTTCAAGCTGAGCATAGCGCGAAGTCTTCTCAGGGTTCCATGCGTCCTTGTAAGAACGGCGGAAGAAGAATTCTTGCAGATGAGCCGACAGACGGGCGATACGCAGGAAATAACCTGTATAAGGCGACATCAGTGGCAGATATCTGTAAAGGAACCACACGTCTTTCTTTCTTTCTGAAACCATCAGTACAAGGAGGAAGGCAAGCTGCGAGAAGCATACTCTGATAAAGTAGCCCAGCGCCAGCACCTCGATGATGTGCGTGTTAAACGTGATGGCGAGCTTGATGATGTACCACAACCACAGAAAATTGAGGAAGCAGTCGAAAACCACACTCTCCATGTTGGATAACCAGTTAAGGATACTCCAGTTCTTGGTAGGCAACAGAATGTCGGCATGCTTGCGTAGACGGAATCTCACGAACGAGCGCGACCATCTGATGCGCTGATGATACAGCTTGTACCATTTGGTAGGCACATTGGTCATACAGATGGCATCTTCGGCAAATTTCACTTTATATCCGGCTTTGCGGATCTTCTGTGTCAGGTCACCGTCCAGTCCCGGTCCTATGTCCCAATAGCCCACTTCCTTCAGCGTCTTTCTTTCGAAGGCTCCAAATGCTCCCGAAATGATGTGGTAGATACCCAGTTCGCTGGTTACGATACGTCCCACCTGTATTCGCTTCAGGTATTCGAAAGCCTGCAGCGATGAGCAGATGGTTTCCTTGTAGTTGCGTACCTTCACGCATCCTCCTACGCCTTTTACCATTCCGTCGATGTAGAAGGGGAGTAGAATCTTCTCCAGTGCATCACGGTCGAGCGAAGAGTCGGCATCCAGACATACGATGTATTTGCCTTTTGCCATCTGGGCTCCATAGTTGCTGGCGGCAGCTTTACCGCCTCTTGTATCCAACCTCAGGTAGTGGGTGATATACCCGGCTCGGTAGAGGTCGTTACAAATCAGTTTGGTGTCGTCGTCGCTACCATCGTCTACCACGATGATTTCGTAGTTGCGGTAGGTTTGCTCAGCCAGCGAGTTCACCATTTTGAATATATGTTTGCCTTCGTTCTTTCCCGGTACGAGGATGCTGATAAGCGGATTTTCGCGGTACAGGAAGTACTTGGCATATTCTTTCTCTTTATCTATCTGGTTTCTCTTCATCAGTCGGTTTCCGATTACGAGATATTCCAGGATATAATATCTTGGCATCTCGATGAAGAAGAGAAACCAGTAGGTATTCACGATACTGCTAAACGATAGCGTGCTGATCCAGTCGAAGAAATCGTTCAGATGTTCTGCTATGCTAAACATACGCTTTTCCCTTTCTTCTTGATGGCTTATCTCAGCACGGTGAGCGCCAAGAGGGCCATGATTATGAGTATACCTGCGATGGTGACAAGGATGGCAACGAGTTTCTTGTAGAGCACGATGCGTTTCTGTATCTTGTCGTTTTCATCTTCCTTCGGCTCCGTATCAAGCAGCTCTTCCTGCGGCTGCACCAATTTCTCTTCTTCCTTCATCAGAGGTTCCTCTGAGTAGCGGCAGTAGTCGTCTGGAGTCATATCCACATATTGCAGTTTGTTGAAGAACTCGTCATAGTTGTTGGCGATGGTCTTCGCCTTGGTTTCCAGCATGCTGCAGATAATCTCGTCCGGTTCTATCGAGTTGGCCACCTTTCTGATGGCTACCGACATCTCCTTGCTCAGTTTCTGCTGAGCCTCTTCTACCGTTTCTTCATGCTCATAGAGGGTAGAGGATACGTAGAAGATATTGTTGTTGTAAGACACCTTGTGATTGGAGAAGATTCTACAGAGCTTGCCCTGTATGCTTTCCTTTATCTTTACGGTATCCTTGTTTTCATCTATAATCCATATCTTGCCTACCATGACCGAGAGTTCATCCTTGCGGTAGGTTTCCATCAGCTGGCGTCGCAGTCGGTTTATCAGCAGGTAATATTCCATGAAGTTATCATAGATGTTCACCATGCTGTTGAACATGATGTTGCCGCTGGTCAGTGCTCTGATTCCTTCTTCTGTTATCTCGAAGTCCTCAACGTCTCGTGGCACCAGGGCGTTTACCGGATAGGTGCTCTGGCAGTAGCAGCAGGTTGACTTGGTGATAGGCGAGGTAAACGAGTTCTCGCAGTCGTTGCAGGTATATACCACGGCTGGTCTGTCATAGTCAACACCGATGTGGCGAAGTTTCTTGTGACACTTCGGACAGATGAGCATACCGCCCACATTGTAGCTGCTTTCCGGCGATACGTTGGCGCAGCTGAAGTGGTGGATGATGTTCTGTATCTTCAGGTTCGAACTTCCGCACTTCGGACAGCACTCAGTATAGAGAAGGTGAGAGTGGTTGCACTTAGGGCAGAGGTGCTCCTTGAGCAGGAAGCGGTGAATGCGCAGTGATCCGAACTCCACCATAGTGTCGATGAACATGAACATCTCGTTGAGATGGAAGAGACCCATACTGTGATAGTGTTCGAAGATTGGGTTGATATATCCCAAAGACGATTTCTCCAGCAGTCGGTGTCCCATGATTCGCTGGTCTCTTGAGAGCAGGTATCTCAGAATATTGGCAAAGAGCTGGTTAGGCTGTGTAGGACGGCTTGTTTCGCTTTTTACACCAAACTTCTGTCTTGCCAGCTTGATTTTGTCTATAATCTCGTATACCTTCTCATTGTTCATGTCGCTCACATAGGCATCGACGATATAGTCGATGATCTGTTCCTTTCCCGATAACGCCGTATTGGCGAATATCGGTTTGTAGCTACATTTCCACGATAAGATTGGACTGGCTCCAAACAGTATAGCATGGAATGCACGCTCACTCTTCGTATTGATGTAAATACAATCGAAGTAGTCGGGCTGGATGTCCGGTGTCGAGTCGATATCTATATAGCTATCGATGGTGAGCACCATATCTCCACGTTTGTTTCTTCTAAGTCCAATCATTCTTTATTTCTTTTGTTCTTGATGATTATTGGTGTCGCTCGAAATCATGTTGCTTCGCTTCACGTTTTCGTTCTTGCCCACTGGGACGGTGTACATCGGCAGCGGCTTCGGATCGAGCATGGCACCAATCTTGTTCACTCTTATTCTTACCGGCAGTCTGTTGCTCATTACCCATGCCGGAACTCTCTGGTTCGGGTTCAGGGTGAAGACGGCAACCACTGCGTTGGCATCATGCGAGAAGTTACTCTGCAGATGCTTTGGTATTTCCTCTACTCTCAGACCTACCATCTGCAACTTAGCCTGCAGTTCCAGGTCTTTGTTGATGATGATGTCTGCATCGTCAGGGCTTTCCATATACTTCACCATGTCGTTTGGTACGTATGCGATTACGCCCAGATGACAGTCTGCATAGTCGGTATGCTGGATAACCATCACCTCCTCGCTTTTGAACACCAGTGTCTTGTCGCTCACATTGATTTTTGAGATGTAGGCATCGGCTGGTGCACAGCAGTAGTGTATCAGACCAGGGTTGTATATGCTAGTGTTGGAGTAAGGCATGGAAGCATTTGCTCTGCCGGCTCCTCTACGGCTCATGAAGTTATAGGTGGTGTTCTTAGCCTGTGCGTAGATTTCCACCTTGTTAGCCTGCTTTCTCAGTTCTTCTTCTACCTCGGCAATCTCGGCATCCAGTTCATTTCGCTTGGTGTTGTCGGTAAGACCGTAGTAGATGTCCGAACTTTCAGATGCTTTCTGTTTTCTCAGTTCGGCAAGTCGGGTACGCAGCACCGGAATCTCCTGCTGGGCGAGTTTAGCCTGTACCTCCATGTCGTGAGTCTCCTTTACGGCTGAAGGCAGAATGTTCGGGTCGTATTGGTTCACAATATTACCTAGCAGTACATAAGAGTAGAGCGTATCTCCCTTATGTACCACTTCACCCATTTCTTTGTTCACCTTAAGGATATAGATGTCGTCAACGGCACTGATATGGTTTTCATCGAGGGTTATATAACCGTCGAAGGTTGCCCATATCATACGAGTGACAATATAGTAGGCGGCAAGCACGATAACCAACAGGAAGATCAGGGCAAAGATAATCTGCTGTCTGGCAAGGCGGTGACCCTGCGTCTTTAGCAAGTCTGCCATCGCCTGTTCTTGTGGCGTGCCATTATATTGGAATTCATTCATATTCTGGTTTCCTTACATTCAAAGTTCTATTTCTTTGAAGATGTTGTTGTTGTCATAGATGCTCACGGCTTTCTCGATATTGATGATAGCGAGTGCGCGGTTCTGCATCAGTTTGTACATACGCTCCATACTTTCCAGGAGTCCCGTATATTCGTCCATACGCATCAGATAGTTGTATCCCTGCTTCTGGTTCAGGTAGGCAAACCGCCGCATTTCGATATATTTGCCGGTCTGGTCTATATGGAAAGCCTCTGTGGCTATAGCCTTGTTCAGGTTGTCTATCTTCTTGAGCAGGATGCCTACCGACTGTTTTATTTCCTTCACATCGGTACCGCGGCTGCTGCGTATGATTTCCTTCTGGGTCTCCAGTGCCTGTCGTTTGCGTGGCGTTTCGTTCCAGATAGGAATGGTGAATCTCACGCCCACGTCGGCATTGTTCGAAATCTTGTTGTTGCTCTGCCAGTAGCTCGACCATCTTGCGAATGGTGTGAGTCGGGTAGTGCTTAAATAGTTGGTCAGCTTGCTGTCGTTGTCAGCAATCTGTTCTTTCACCATCATGATGCGTGCATCCAGACTTTCCTGGTTCAGATGGTTCCAGAGGGCTGTCGTGTCTACCATGATCTTGGTTGGTTTGATGCGGTAGATAGGCTTGTTGCTGATATCTCTGTCTGTGCAGAGCACGGAGATGTCATATTCAGCCTCCAGCTTTTCGTTCATCACTTTCAGCATCTTGTCGTTGCTGATTCGGTCTTTTTCCAGCATAAACTGGTACGCTTCGTTCATGATGTCGAGGTTGTCCAGTCTGTGTGCTATGACAGTACCGATATAGAAATTATATTGTTCGGTCAGCTCTTCGGCTGCCTTTTCATAGATGTCTGCAGTTTGGCGCTTTTTTATTTGCAAGCGGTCGAGTTCATTGGCAAGAGCAATTTTTGTTCTTTTCTCCTTGCCTTGGTAGAACTTCGAGTTGATGATGTTCCAACCCAGTTCGGCTTGAACCTTCATCTTATATTTTGATACCTCTTTTGCGTCGTCTTCATCAGAATCGAAGTACGCGTCAGGTCGGGCATAAACCTGTCCGGTCACTTCCAGACCGTTGTGTCTGTTGAGCGCTAGGTGCTCATGTGCAGTTTTCGACCAGAACAGAGAGTCGGTCTTGTTGATATCAGCGTGATGCTGTTTATTGAGTCCCAGTTCTATGACTGGTGCTTTCACCCATATAGGGTTTTTGATGAGAGTGTCGAGTTGTGCGAAGCGCTGTTTAAAGTGTCTCAGTACATTATTGTTCTTCAGGTTCTCATATACAAGCATCTTAGGGCTGAAACTATTCGGCTTTTTGCCTTTCGTCTGAGCCATAGCACTTTGTGCTGCCATGAGAAGGAGCAGAACTGTAGTTGAGTATAGTATTATTTTTCGCTTCATAATGAGTTATTAAACACGATGAATGCAGCTGCGAGCTGTTGCAGCTGCATTCATCTCGTGTTTCTTATATTTGATAAATCACTTACTTTGTGCCATAATTGGTATTATTTCCAGATGCGGCACCATCAATGAGCTTCATGACACGGAGTCGGCTCTTACCATATGCCACATAGATATAACCTCCATCCAGTGTGACATAGTTGGCAGACATTCCTGCTTCAGCTCTCTTCTTGACAACCTTTACAGGTTTGCCGTTTTCCATTTTGTTCTTGTCAAGAACTACCAGTCCATAACTTCCGCAAGCCAGGTAGATGTAATTGGCATCGTATGTTACACCATTTGCATATCCCTGTGGAACCTTGGTGTTAGCAGTGAGCGGAGCTCCCCAGTTCCACACTTCTTTGCCAGTGGTAAGATCGTAGCAAGACAATCCCTTGGCACTTCGGCAAACGTAGATGTGGTTACCATCGATAGCTATAGTGTTCTTACCGTCGTTAGGAGCTATGCTGCTTACGTTGATAGTTCTTGCTGGTGTTGCTGTAAGAATGTCGGCACCTAATGGGAAGACCTGTAGTGTACCACTTACAGCCTCATCGTCACTTCCTACTTCGTTGTTGTAGTGGAGTGTAACAATATACTGGTTGTTCTGTGCGATGTGCTTAGCCTTGCCTGGCGTTTCTTTCTTGCCGATTAAATCCAGCGTGTTTGCATCATATACTCCGTATCCCCTGGTAGATGCCACCATCAGTTTGTTTCCGTCTCTTACGATGCAGTTCTCGTCAGATTTTTCCAAACCTTCGTGTTCCCAATCTACGATGGTGAGAGGGTTCAACGTGGTAGTCTCATCGATGTCCTTTACTTCTGTATTGAGAAGTCCGTTGCTATCTAATGCAATTCTACCCATCATACCACCATTGGTTGAGTGACCTGCAATATAAACGTATTTTGTTGCGTCTTTGCCGTCTACCATGAGGTGGTTGAAGTCGTAGAGTTCCTTCTTATCCTGCAGATATTGCAACATGGTTGTCTGGTTGTTTTCTGTTTTAAACACTTCAATACAACCGCCAGTCTTCTTGTTTGGAACTTTCTGGTTCTCTTCGTTGGTGTGGTACGACATGTATAGTTTGTCATTGTATGGCTGAATACATGTAGCAGAGATATCGTGTGTATGATTTGTATAATCTATAACCGTAATCACATCAATCTTCTTGCCCGGTTCTGGGTTTGGAGTTGGTGTAGGGTCTGGTGTCGTGCCGTCACATGATGTTGGGACAACTGGGTTATTATACATTTCATATCTCTTCGTACAGTCTGAAAGACCTGGAGCATAAGTATAAGTTGCCGATTTACTATTGTTGGTAAACTTGTCGCAGTCCATATAGATTACGCCTCCGCTTCCGCTAGTCCGGAAGATATAGCAGGTTGAGAAATATGCGTAGGTTCCCGGAGCAATAAGAATATTGCCGGCATCATTGTTTCCGTTGTATTTCACCTCTGCTGCTCTGAAGATGGCATTTGCATTATCTCCTTGGAGAATAATTTTACTCTCACCGGATGGATTATATTGATTGTGACCATTGTTTGCATTCTCGTAAGTACCCTTGCAGTCGATAACGCTGTTGTTTACCAGATAAATAGTACTTCCTGCACACTGGTCGATAGCTCCTGTCTTCAGATTGTTGATGTGTAACTCTGCTCCATTTGGATTGAGGACTGTCTTGTCTGTAACTTCAAAGGAGCAAGCATAAAGCTTTGGAGCTGAACCTTGAATGGTCAGCTTGTTGGCTTTTGCCTTTCCGTTGATGTTCATGATGCAGCCGTCTATCTGTATATCCTGGTTTTCTGTACCAAGCAAATCGCCTTGAATATTGATTTTGGCATCAGACTCAGTTGCTAGTTTACCTACGTTGGCATCGCCGCCCACATAAAGCAATCCTTGAACTTTCAGTTCATTTTTTACTTCAATGTTTCCGGTAGTAAAGTAGGCATCCCCTTTTTCCAGATACATGTTGGTGCCCTCTTTTTTCAGAGTTCCACCATAATTGTAGCAATAAATTCCTGAATTCTGGAAGAGTGCAGTATTATTGTTGTCTATATGTAATGTTCCTCCTTCGAGGATGTAGATTTTTCCTTTTTTGTTAGCACCGTTGACCCAGGTAGAACATCCCCATATATTTTTTGTGGACAGTTCGCCTTCGATAAACAGGGTGGCTCCATTCAGGTTGAGCTCGCTGCTTATTTTGGTGCCTTTCTTGATGATGTAGGTCTTGGAACCATCCAGTCCCTTACATCCATCGTTATTCTTGATTTCGATAGCTCCGTCATGGCTAGGCAAGCTAGGCATTCCGTAGACGTCGCTTAGGTTAGCTGTAGTTGCGCCAGCAGCTCTTGTTGCTGCTTTCGCTTTGTAGTTGATAACGCTACCTGCTAATTCCTGAGGGTCGGTGATGGATGTCACTTCTTCACCTATTATGTTTTTTGTGACTTCACCAGGGTTTGGAACTAAAGGGTTGTCATTAGAATCGCTACAAGATGCCAGGAGCATTGCTGCGAAAGAGAAAGTAACAAGTTTTGTAAAATGATGTTTCATGTTAATCTTTCTTTTGTCGTTTTGGTATTAAAAGTTTTGATCTTTTTTGGCTATATTCCTAGCTCTTAAAGATTTAATTCTCCCACACTCTTTTGGTGAGTGTGGGAGAAAAGAATTATTTAGTTGATTACTTTGTATTTACCAACTTGAAGATCTGAACACGGCTGCGACCGTAAGCTACACAGATGTAACCATTATATAAGGTTACGTAGTTAGCTGAGTTGTAGCTCTCCTTGCCATCATAGAAGGCACGGCGACGGGCAACAACATTCTCACCCTTAGCCTTGGTCTTGTCCAATACTACGAGACCGTAACCACCACATGCTACATAGATGTATTTTGAATCTACAGCAACACCGTTTACGCGACCGATAATCTTGTTGCTTTCGCCTACAGGAGCATCGAATAATACTGTACCATGGCCATTTGCATCGTAGCGAACAAGTCCGCCGTCACCCTGACATACGTAAAGGTTTGTACCATCTACAGCGATGGTGTTTTTACCATCAACAACACCCACTTTACCTTCTGTGGTATAGCTCTGTGGATTTTCCAGATTAATGTTGTCGAAGATGTTGACAGTACCAGTAGTTGTACCATTTGCCTCCAAACCATAGAGTTTGTCATTGCCAACAGCTACGAACTTCACGTCATTTGTTGTGAGGTGTGGAGTACGCAGGGTGAATGTAGAGTTGTAAACCTGATAACCCTTGTTTGTTGCCAAAACGAAGTTATCTTTATACTTAACTACGCTATTGGCATCAATGCCATTGTTTGGATTAGTCTTATCAATAGGGTAGGTAACGAGTTGGCTCTTACCCATCAATCCATTTGCCAGTTGTACATAACCCAAGAATGCACCTTCCTTGTAGGTTGTTGCTGCAACATAGAAGCGGCTGCCGTCAATCATACCATAGTTTACATCCAATCCTCCCTGAGCTGTTACTGCCTCATCGAGAATAAGTGATTTGCCGTCGATATGAGCAACTTCCAATCCGCCACCCATGTGGTTTTTGTCATTGCCCTGAGTGTGGTATGTAACATACAACTTGTCGTTAGCAGCCTGGATAGATGTTGCAGAGAGGGTATTCTCTTTAACTCCAGCTGCAGAGAACAAATCCAGTTTTGGCTTGATGCTCAAACTTTCTGTTGTTGCTGTTAACTCATAACCGTAATGCTCGTTATCGGCATCCTTCAGCTCAACTAATTTGCCAGAGGTAGCCTTGTCGTAATCGAGGTATGATGCTGCGATGTCAAGATCCTCTGCTGTAGGAATCTGGTTCTCGCCATTAAAGCATTTTGTGAACTGGAACAGGAAGGTAGCACCTTCTGCAGGAGTATCGAATGCCTGGATGTTTTCTGCACCATCGTTGTGGAACTCGTCTGCCTTAACAATAGCTAAACCGCCAGCTTTTTCCAGGCTGATTTGGCCTTTTGCATCGTTATAAGAGATAAGCTTGTTAACATTGATAACGCCCTTGTCCGCAATGTTGATCTTGCAGGCACCCTTCAGGATGAGCTGTGCTTCACCTACCTTAGTTACCTTCTTGTGGGTATCCTTTTCGTTCAAGGTAACATTGATGTAGTCGGCATCAATCTGTGAACCGGCATTCATGGTCAATATATTGGTAACCTTGATTGCGCTGTTGTCGCCAGCCTTCAGATAACCATTTGTGTTGAGGTTCAGATCTGCTGTCTTCAGGAAACCGCCGATTTGCAGGTTACCATTGATGTTAACAGTAGTAGCATTCCAAACGTGAGCTGATGCGTATATATTGGCACCTTCTTCAACGTTTACTTCTGTACCACGGATAGAACCGATGATACATGCCTTTGAACCAGCCTTGAAGGTGATTTTCTGTGTAGGACTTGTCTTGTCTGCTGTAAGCTGTCCTAAACCGGACTTGAGTTCCTTCTTTTCAACAGCGTTGCCATTTTCATCAAGGCCGCTGGTAATACCTCGCCAAGATGAATACAGATTACCTTCGATGACGATGTCTGCTGCAGGGTCTTCAGTCTTGACATAACCAAGTTCGTTATAGACAGTAACTCCCTGCTTGATCATTGAACCAGTGCCCTTGAAAATCAGGGAACCGCCCTGCTTTACAACGATTTTTGCATTTTCGAAAGTGTTTGCAGAATATATCAATTTTGCACCTCCATTTACGAAGATAGTTGCATTCTTGATAGTGTTCTTGGTAAAGTCACAATTGCCAGCAGATTTCTTTAAGTAGAAAATGCCGTTTTCCAGGTTGTCGTTACCTAAAGCCTGAGTAGCTGTAGCAGGCTGCACAGGTATAGTGCTCTCTTCGTCCTTGTTGAGGTCTGTTACGAAATTTGCGTCACTGGCAGCTCTTGTGCCGAAGAACTTGCGAGCGTTAGCTGTCGTGTTCTTGTAATTGATGACGCTAGAAAACAGAGACTCTCCGCTGTTAGTGAGGTCGAGAGTTGTGGCATCTACCTTAGCTGGAGATTGATTGCCTGTAGGATCACTTGTGTTGTCGCTACATGATGCGAATACGAATGCTGCCAAACCGATGGCAGCAAGTTTAGAATTGAATACTTTCATATCTATTTAAGTTTAAATTGTACTTTCAGTTTCTGATTAATACCATTTACTTATATTCTTGTCCTTCAGCTCGTTGGTTTTTTTGGTAGTTCGACTATCGTTTTGGTAGTTTGACTATCATCATCTTGCGTACACTTACAAGTGGAGTGGAGCTGTTAGACGGTTGCAAATTTAATGTAATTTTTTCATAATCAGTTGTTTTTTTTGTTAAATAAAGTTAATCTGTTGTTTTTCGCTCTGATGGTCACGAGGTTAGCTTGGGGTGGGCGGTAACGAATTGGCTCTTCCACTTGTCGAATGATAACTATCTCTGAAATCAATAACACGAAAATTACTCCGAAAGATAGCAAAATATCTCCGAAGAATATGAGAATATCTCCGAAAGATAGCAGAATATCTCCGAAGAATACGAAAATTTCTCCGAAAGATAGTGTGATATTTCCGAAGAATAAACCAGGAAAACAAATGTTGGGAATACGATGATGGATATGTGTTGTGGTGGCGAGGTGAAGGGTGAAGGGTATATTTTAAATCTTATATATATATTCTTTTTTTAGGATTTTTGGAAAAACCGGAAAGTCAGAAAAATGAAAAAACGGATTTTTTCTCTTGCCGCGCGTATATATAAAAAAGAGTTTTCAAACCTTCACCCTTCACCTTTTTATTTAACGTTTTGTGTGTCAAATAGTTACGGGTGAAGGGTGGTGAAGGGTGTTTTTCGCTTTTTATAAACATATTTTAAGAATTTGGCCCGCTTTTACATATTTTAAGCGTTTTTTTTTGGTTCCGAAAGAGGTGCCTTTTTTTTAGGGTCCCATTTTTTCTCTTTTCTTACCGCTGAAATCTTTGAAAAGCGAGTGGGGTAGGGTATCCCGTCTTATGTTGTGTTAAACAATTATCAGATAAAAGAAGTTAACGATACCGAAAAAGGACTGATTTTAAAACAAATATTAACGCAGAAATCTTGAAGTTTCGCATATTTGATTGAACTTTCGTATCTGGGGAAGTTAAGGGAAGTTAAAGAAGTTATCACTCTCTACGGTCGTTCAGTAAACCAGGAAAACAAATGTTGGGAATACGATGATGGATATGTGTTGTGGTGACGAGGTGAAGGTAGTTCTTTTTCTGAAATCATAATTCTAATCTTTTAAAGCCTGCTGCAAATTTTCCGTTACTGAATTTTCGCCAGTTGGCTCCACTCGCCCTGAAAGGGCAGAAGCTCCTAGCCCAGGGCAGCGCCCTGGGTAATCAAGGACGCAAGCCTGTCGCCCTGTAAGGGCAAAAGCTTTCAAGTACCAGGTAATAACAAAGCTTTTGCCCTTACAGGGCGCCTTGCTGATTGCTATTATACCCAGGGCGATGCCCTGGGCTAGGAGCTTTTGGGCCTTCAGCCCGTACTTGAACCACATGCGAAAGTTCAGTAAGTAATCTATATTTCTGCTTTTAGCTGCAGTGTATGTTCCGCCGACAGCCCGGTTATTTCCTTTACCGTCGCTTCATCTATGCCCTTTGCCAGCATCTTTCTGGCAATCTCAAGACTTCTTTTTTCCATGCCTTCGGCTATACCTTCACGCTTGGCGGTGTCTACGGAATTCTTGATGTCGCGATATGCCATCTTGCTGGTTTCGTACTCCCTCATTTCCTGCGGAGTGAACTTGGCTATTTCGGCTTCCTCGAAGAGACGGTCGAAGACTTTGTCGCACAGCTCTTTAGGGCGCTGGGTAAGCTTATAGAGGTTCTTCAGAGCATAGAGCCACTTCTCGTAGAGCGTATCCAGTTCTTCCAGGGGTTTGTTGAACTTAGAAATCTCTACATAGATATATTCGAGCTTGTCGTAAAATACTTTGTGGGTAGCTGTGTCGCATAACTGCACATGATGGCGGATTTTCTCCTTGTCGAAAGCATCCTCGTTCATGTTGAAGTTGAGCAGGGCAACGGTATAGATATGATTGAGTTTGAAATCCCATTCATTCCCCTTGGGTGCCTGTTCGCGAATCGGGAAAGTAGAGTAGAAAAGGGCGCGATCCTTGAAATACGTCTGGTACGCATTCTGCATTTCTACGATGAACTTCTCGCCGTTTTCGCCCTCGCAATATACATCAAAGATGGCTCTGCGGTCGGTATATACATCTCCGACGTGCTCCGGATTCAGATACGATACGTCCTTCACAACCTGTCTGCCATTAAACAAGCTGTTGAGGAAGCAAATGAGCAAATCCTTGTTCATCGCTGTTCCAAAAATTCGCTTGAAACCGAAGTCGGTCAGCAAGCTGATGTATCTTTCTTCTACCTGTTTCATACGCGATTCATTTAAATTAATACTTTTGCAAAGATTATGTCAGTGAGTGCAATGAAAGCTTGCTTTCGAATTGCCGAGCGCCGTACAATCTTCTGCAAAGATACGCTGAAAATTTGTAACTTCCAAATTTTTAGGCAATTATTTCTGCATTTTTTTTCTCTTATCCTGCAACCTTTATGTATCTTCTTACGTCTAACCATCAGAATACTGAAACAGAAAGGTATTCGGTATATCACGTATTTAGAAACATAAAATTAGATATGAGTATGAAGAAATTTGGTATTTGGGCGGTGGCTGCCGCTTTATTCTTTGCCCCAATGGGCTTGAGTTCTTGCAGTATGGGATCTTCAGCCAGTGAAATGAAGGGAAGTCTCAACTTTACGCAGGGTGATTTGACCGAGAAGCCTTTCAAGGCGATCGACGTGGATGTGATTGCCAGCGTTTATTATACCCAGAACAATGGCGATGAATGCAGCGTTCGATTGGATTACTCTGCCATCAAGGATGCTGAGTTCGTACAGAAGCTCAAGGAGAAGCTCAAGGTGGTTTATCGTGACGGCGAGGTGAAAATCGGACTCACCGGAAAGCTCAAAGCGCCTGCCGCGTGTAACTCTGAAAAGAATAGACTCAAGATTTATATCACCAGTCCTGACCTGGTGAAGATTGCACAGGAAGGCGTAGGTTCATTCTATGCCAAGACGATTAATAGCGACCGCCTGAAAATCGATAACGAGGGTGTAGGCTCTGTCAAGATTGGGAAGATTCTTGCCAACAAACTGGAGATAACCAACGAGGGTGTTGGCTCGGTAAATATCGATGATGTGGCTGGAGATGATATGAACATTGATAACGAAGGCGTAGGCTCGGTGAAAATCTCTAAGATTGAGATGGGAAGTGTGAAACTGGATAATGAGGGCGTAGGCTCTGTTAATCTGGGAATGTTTAAGGGCGGCAGTCTGATTATCAAGAACGACGGCGTGGGCAGCGTGAAAGCCAAAGTTGACTGCCAAAGTGTAAACGCTACATCCGAGGGTGTTGGCGGAGTTAACTTGAGCGGTGTAACCCGTCAGTACAATAAGAAAAAAGGCGGAATCGGAGGAATTTCTGATGGCGGATTGACAGTAAGAAAGTAACGTGAGTTGTTGAAAAACAGAAAATATAGTGGTTAAGAATTAGTGCGGAAAATTTTTAAAATGAATTTTTGAAAATTTTCCGCAGCTAAGAAAAATCGTAATTAGAAGTCCCACTTTACACCGAGGCAAGGGCGAACCATCCAGCCGGCATTGCTGCCGAAGTTGTGGCTGATTTCTACCTCGCTACCTACGCTCAGGTTCTCGCAGCCGAAGTGCTGGCCTACATTGTACCAGAGCTGTGGCTCAGTAGTGAAGACGGTGTGCTCAGCTTTGTAATCGATGTTGCCATCCTTGTCGAGCTTCAGGTTGCCATCCTTATCCTTGAAAGAACTGTGGTCCTCCCACCAGAAATCTGCGAAACCGCTAAAGTTCAATCCCTTTAATCCAAAGATGTCTTTGCATCCCCAAACAGCAGTAAACTGCATTGGCACGTTCTGGTCGGTCTTGCGGATAGTCTTGTAGAGTGCCTGGAGTGTCAAGGTGTTCTTGAAACTCTTGTCGTGCATGAAATACTCCACACCGAAGAGCCAGGCATTGTTGATAGGGTAGTTCTTGGTAATACCACCATTGTACTCTACGTGGAGGCTCCAGTTCTTCATTGGGCTGTTCTGCCAGAAGTTCAATGCACGTGAAATCTCAGTATAGGTTCCACCCTGTGCCACGTTTGGACTGCTGGTGTCCATTTTGTCGTAATTGAAGTCGTGGTCTACAAAGAAATAGGTGTTACCCCATTTGTCCTGCTTGAACATTTCGAGTGTGAGGGTAACAAACTTGCGGTCACTGCCGAAGTCGTAGAAAACTTGGGCGTTGGTCTGTGCTAAAGTTTTGCTCGCAGGGAGCAACGCAAGTGCCATGAGCAGTAGACTTTTCATCTTTTTCATAAATTTTTTCTTTTCTTTATTATTTATTAAATGAAACAAAAAACTGCGGACGGAAGGCCCGCAGTTTGTAATTATATTTATCCGTAACGATTAGTATGCAAAGAGAGGGTAATCCTTCATTGTAGCATTCACCTTTTCGCGAACACGGGCAATGACCTTCTCGTCCTCAGGAGCATTCAGAACCTCTTCGATGAGTTCGGCAATGAGGTGCATCATATCTTCCTTGGCGCCACGTGTGGTCATGGCTGCTGTACCCAGGCGGATACCTGATGTCTGGAAGGCAGAACGGCTGTCGAATGGAACCATGTTCTTGTTGACTGTGATGTCGGCTGCAACCAGCGCATTCTCAGCGACTTTACCTGTAAGATCTGGATATTTACTTCGGAGGTCTACGAGCATAGAATGGTTGTCTGTACCACCGCTCACAATACCGAATCCGCGACCGATGAGGTCATCTGCGAGTACGGCAGCATTCTTCTTTACCTGAGTAGCATACTCCTTCCATGAAGGCTGCAGATTCTCATTGAAGGCTACTGCCTTGGCAGCGATGACGTGCTCCAGCGGACCACCCTGCTCACCTGGGAATACGGCAGAATTCAAGAGCATGCTCATCTTCTTAACCTCGCCCTTCTTGGTAGTCAAGCCCCATGGGTTGTCAAAATCCTTGCCCATCAGAATGATACCGCCACGAGGACCACGGAGGGTCTTGTGAGTAGTAGAAGTAACGATGTGCGCATACTTCAATGGGTTGTCGAGCAGACCGGCTGCAATCAGACCTGCAGGGTGAGCCATATCGATCATGAGGAGAGCGCCTACCTCATCGGCAATCTTGCGCATGCGGGCATAATCCCACTCGCGGCTATAAGCGCTACCACCACCGATAATCAGTTTTGGTTTGTGCTCAAGAGCCAGTTTCTCCATCTCGTCGTAGTCTACACGGCCTGTCTCCTTGTTCAGGTTGTAGCCGATAGGGTTGTAGAGGATACCGGATGTATTGACGTGGCTACCATGAGAGAGGTGGCCGCCGTGGTCGAGGTTCAACCCCATGAAGGTATCACCTGGCTTCAATACGGCAAGCAGAACGGCAGCGTTAGCCTGCGCACCAGAGTGAGGCTGTACGTTGGCATACTCAGCACCGAACACCTTCTTTACGCGCTCGATGGCGAGGTTCTCTACGATGTCTACTACCTGGCATCCACCATAATAACGCTTGCCTGGCAGACCCTCGGCATACTTGTTAGTAAGGTAAGAACCCATAGCGTTCATCACCTCGTCACTCACGAAATTCTCAGAAGCGATAAGCTCCATACCCTTCAGCTGGCGCTGATGTTCTCTTTCGATTAAGTCGAAAATCTCTTGATCTTTTACCATTTCCCTTTACTTTTTATGGTTGATGTTTAATGAAATCGAATGCAAAAATAAGCAATATCTCTCAAACTACCAAATAAATCGTAATATTTTGAGTGGTATTGCTTACTTTTTGTTATAAACTACCTGTTTTTATTACTTGCAGAGCTCTACTTTGCCCAATTGCTGCTCTTTGTCGCAGTAGTGGCAACGTACGATACCGAGCACTTTGTCTACGGTATGGAAGAGGGTCTGCATAGGCTCGTTGTTGGTGATGCACTTAGGGTTGTTGCACTTTACGATGCCCTTCAGCGTATCAGGAGTCTTGACGGTCTTCTTCTCTACAATTTCGTAGTCTTTGATGATACTTAGTCCGATGTTAGGCGCAACGACGGAGAGTCGGTTGATTTCCTCATCGGTAAAATACTTGTTGGCAACCTTGATGATGCCCTTCTTGCCAATCTTCTTGCTTGGCAGGTTGTAGCCGATAGTAACAGGAGTCTCCATCTTCTCCAACTGGAGCAGATTTACTACCTGGTAGGTCTTTTCGGCTGGTATATGGTCGATTACGGTACCGTTCTCGATAGCCGCAACCACTAATTGACTTTTATTATTTCCCATCTCTTTTTTTTTTAATGTTGAGTGTTGAATGTTGAGTGTTGAATGTTGAGTGTTGAGTGTTGAGTGTTGAATGTTGAGTGTTGAATGTTGAGTGTTGAGTGAGGCTTGCGCCCTTGAGGGCCATGTTAGGTGTCCGTTAGGCAACTTAACATTCAACATTCAACATTCAACATTATTCAACATTCAACATTATTCAATTATGCTTTTATCGTTCTTCACATCATCGAGCGAAATGCCGAGGCAGTGGCAGAAGATAGCCTCACGTGCATAGAGGCCGTTCTGAGCCTGCTGGATATAGTATGCATGTGGATCATCATCTACATCGTAAGCAATCTCGTTCACGCGTGGCAGCGGATGCATAATCTTCATGTTTTCCTTCGCCTTGCAGAGCATGTCGCGCTTCAGGATATACACGTTCTTTACGCGTTCATACTCCATCAGGTCGCTGAAACGCTCCTTCTGTACACGGGTCATGTAGAGGATGTCGGCACCTGCAATCACATCTTCGTTAAAGTCCTCGTGCTCAACATATTTGATGTTGTGCTCCTTGCAGTAGAGTTTATACTCTTCTGGCATGGCGAGTTCCTTAGGTGCGATGAAATGGAAGGTTGGATTGAAGTGGCGCATAGCTGTGATAAGTGAGTGAACGGTGCGGCCATATTTGAGGTCACCCACAAGATAGATGTTCAAGTTCTCCAGGGTACCCTGGGTCTTGTATATAGAGTAGAGGTCGAGCAGGCACTGTGAAGGATGCATGTGAGCGCCGTCGCCTGCATTTACGATAGGCACTGGTGCTACCTCACTGGCATACTGGGCTGCTCCCTCGATGAAATGGCGCATGGCGATTACATCGGCATAGTTGCTTACCATCAGGATGGTATCCTTGAGGGTCTCACCCTTGGTGGTACTGGATGTCTTGGCATCAGAGAAACCAATGACACGGGCGCCAAGACGGTTGGCAGCGGTTTGGAAACTGAGTTGGGTACGAGTAGATGGCTCGAAGAAAAGGGTCGCTACGACCTTTCCCTTCAACAACTCCCTGTTCGGGTGCTTTTCGAACTCTTGCGCCATTTCCAGGAGGTACATGATTTTCTCCTTGGAAAGGTCTGCAATGGTCACAAAATTATGTTTTTCCATTTGAAATTTGATTGAATGTTCTAAAATCGCCCACAAAGTTACATAAAAAATCTGATTTATGTGCGATAAGTCAAAACTTTTATGTAATTTTGCACAAATATTTAAAGAAATAGTGATGAGAAAGCGATTTATACATATTTTATGGGCTGTTTTCGGCACTGGAATACTCATGGTAATTCTTGCCTTTGTTGCCATCTGGTTTGGAATGATTGGCTACATGCCCGACATCGAGGATCTGCAGAATCCTATCAACAGATTTGCCACCCAGGTTTACTCTGCCGATGGCAAGGTGCTTGGTACGTGGAACCTGAATAAGGAGAACCGTATCGTGATTCCTTACAAGAAGATGTCACCTTATTTAATTAAGGCGCTGGTGGCTACTGAGGATGAGCGATTCTATGAGCATTCAGGTATCGACTTCCGTGCACTGGGACGTGCCATCGTCAAGCGTGGTATCCTGGGACAGACTAATGCGGGTGGTGGAAGTACCATCACGCAGCAGCTCGCCAAGCAGCTTTATTCTGAGAAGGCAGGCAGTACGATGGAACGATTGTTGCAGAAGCCGATAGAGTGGGTGATTGCGGTGAAGCTGGAACGCTATTATACCAAAGAGGAGATTCTGGCTCTCTATCTCAATTACTTCGATTTCCTGCACAATGCTGTAGGAATCAAGACGGCGGCCAATACCTATTTTAATAAGGAACCGAAGAATCTGACCCTCTGTGAGTCGGCAACGCTCATCGGACTGTGCAAGAATCCGTCGCTCTTCAATCCGGTTCGCTATCCGGAGAGAGCGAGGGAGCGCAGAAATGTGGTTCTTTCGCAGATGGTGAAGGCGGGGTATCTGAGCCGGGGCGAGTATAGCCAGTATGCTGCTGAGCCGCTGACACTCAATTTCCACCGTACCGACCATAAGGATGGTTCGGCTACTTATCTGCGTGAGTTCCTTCGCCAGTATATGATGGCTAAGCGTCCGGAGCGTAGTGATTATCCTTCTTGGAACCGTGCCCAGTTTGTGGTGGATTCTATCCAGTGGGAGAATGATCCGCTCTATGGATGGTGCAACAAGAACTATAAGAAGGATGGTTCGCCATATAATGTATACAGTGATGGACTGAAGGTGTTTACAACTATCGATAGCCGTATACAGCAGTATGCGGAAGAGGCTATGTATCAGCATGTAGCCCGCTATCTGCAGCCTCGCTTCAGTGCAGAGATAGCCCGCAAACCAAGCTCGCCATACAGCGATAAACTGACACCGAAACAGATTAAGAGTATACTGAACCGCAGTATCACCCAGAGTGAGCGTTACCGTACGATGAAGGCTGCGGGATATTCTGAGGATGAAATCAAGGCGGCATTCCGCAAGAAGCAGGAGATGACCGTATTTACCTATCATGGTGATATTGATACGCTGATGAGTCCGCTCGATTCTATCCGTTATTACAAGAGTTTTCTGCGTAGCGGTTTTATGAGCATGGATCCTAAGACGGGTGCTGTGAAGGCGTATGTGGGTGGATTGGATTATACTCATTTCATGTATGACATGGTGAGTCTGGGACGCCGGCAGGTGGGTTCTACCATCAAGCCATTTCTTTACAGTCTGGCGATGTCTAACGGCTTCCAGCCTTGCGATTTGGCGCCTAACCGTCAGCAGACCTATATGGTGGCAGGTCGTCCGTGGACACCTCGCAATGCCAACCATTCACGTGCCGGACAGATGGTTCCGCTGAGTTGGGGATTGGCACAGAGTAGCAACTGGGTGAGTGCTTATCTGATGAGTAAGCTCAATCCGCAGCAGTTCGTACAGATGTTGCGCGACTTCGGCATCAACAATCCTGATATCCATGCATCCATGAGTCTCTGTCTGGGACCATGTGAGGTAAGTGTCAGCGAGATGGTGAGCGCTTATACCGTATTTGCCAACCACGGCATCCGTACTGCTCCAATGTTTGTAAGCCGCATCGAGGATAATGAAGGTAATACGATTGCTACCTTCCAGCCACGTATGAACGAGGTGATCAGTGCCGATAATGCCATGAAGATGCTCACCATGCTGATGGGCGTAGTGGATAATGGTACGGCAGGAAGACTGCGTTACCGTTATAACCTGGAAGGACAGATTGGTGCCAAGACCGGTACTACCAATAACAACAGTGATGGTTGGTTTATCGGCTTTACTCCACAGCTCGTAAGTGGCTGCTGGGTAGGTGGTGAGGAGCGTGATATTCACTTCGATTCCATGAGTATGGGTCAGGGTGCTACCATGGCTTTGCCTATCTGGGCGATATTCATGAAGAAGGTTTATGCCGACCCGTCGCTGGGTATCAGTCCTGCTATCAAGTTCGATTTGCCGGAAGACTACAATCCTTGTTCCCGCAAGGCTGCCGAACAGGATGACTTTGAGGAAGTAGGAGCTGGCAGTATCGACGAAGTTTTCGAATAAAAACCAAGGCATTCGCCATTTTTGCATGTATTTATTTTAAATAGTGCAAAAATGGCGAATGTTATTTGTTTATATGCATTTTTTTTTGTATTTTTGCAGAGTTTTAGAACATGCATAGCCCGAATGATGTTTCTTCGGGTTTTTCAAAATAGAAATAAAATAAAAAATCATTATAATGAACGTTTCATACAAATGGCTTAAAGAATACGTCGATTTCGATTTGACACCACAGGAGACTGCGGACGCGTTGACCTCTTGCGGACTCGAAGTTGACGCTTTGGAAGAAGTTCAGTCTGTCAAGGGCGGACTGAAAGGTCTCTATGTGGGTAAAGTATTGACATGCGAGGAGCATCCTAATAGTGATCACCTCCATGTTACAACCGTTGACTTGGGTAAGGGCGAACCTCAGCAGATTGTCTGTGGTGCTCCTAACGTTGCTGCAGGTCAGAAGGTTATCGTGGCTGATTTGGGCTGCGTGCTTTACGATGGCGACCAGAGTTTTACCATTAAGAAGAGCAAGCTCCGTGGTGTAGAGAGTCTGGGTATGATTTGTGCTGAGGATGAGATTGGTGTAGGTACCTCTCACGACGGCATCATCGTACTCCCTGAAGATGCTCCGGTAGGTCAGCCTGCTGCTGAATATTACCATCTGGAGAGCGACTGGCTCATCGAGATTGATATCACAGCCAACCGTGCTGATGCGCTCGGTCATTGGGGTGTAGCCCGCGACCTGTATGCCTGGTTGAAGCAAAATGGCTACAAGACAAGCTTGCATCGCCCAACTTGCGATGAGTTTGTGGTAGACAACGAAGATTTTCCTATCGATGTTGAAATCCAAAATACTGAGGCTTGCAAGCGTTATGCCTGTGTAAGCATCACCGGTTGTGAGGTGAAGGAAAGTCCTAAGTGGTTGCAGGATAAGCTGAACATCATCGGCTTGCGCCCTATCAACAATATCGTGGATATTACCAACTATATCATGATGGCATACGGCCAGCCATTGCACTGCTTCGATGCAGACATGGTTACCGGTCATAAGATTGTAGTTCGTACCCAGCCAGAGGGCACCAAGTTTGTTACTCTCGATGGCGAGGAGCATACCTTGGGTGAGCACGACCTGAGCATCTGCAATGCTGAGGAGCCTATGTGTATCGCCGGTATCTTCGGCGGTAAGGGTTCTGGTACTTACGAGACAACCAAGGATGTAGTCTTAGAGAGTGCTTACTTCCATCCTACATGGATCCGCAAGAGCGCTCGCCGTCATGGTTTGAGCACAGATGCCAGCTACCGTTTTGAGCGTGGTGTAGATCCAAACGGACAGATTTATGCATTGAAGCAGGCTGCTATCCTCTGCAAGCAGTTGGCAGGCGGCAAGATTTCCATGCAGATCAAGGATGTATATCCAGAGCCAATGCAGGATTTCCCAGTTCGCCTGAACTATGAGTATGCGCATCGCCTCATCGGTAAGGAGATTGGTGCTGAGACCATCAAGAACATTGCCACATCTCTTGAGATGAAGATTGTGAAGGAGGATGCTGAGGGCATCGACCTCCTGGTTCCTGCTTATCGTGTAGACGTTCAGCGTCCTTGCGACGTAGTAGAGGATATTCTCCGTATCTACGGATATAATAATGTGGAGATTCCTACCCAGTTGAAGAGCTCCCTGACTGTTCAGGGCGATGAGGACAAGGCTTATCACAGCCAGAACCTCGTGGCAGAGCAGTTGGTAGGTGAGGGCTTCATGGAGATTCTCAACAACTCTCTGAGCAAGGCTAGCTACTATACCGACTTCGACCTCAACAAGTATCCTAACGAGACAACCGTGAAGGTGATGAACCCATTGAGTGCTGATCTCGGTGTGATGCGCCAGACGATGCTGTTCGGTGGTTTGGAGAGTGTGGTTCGCAACATCAACCATAAGAGCCAGAACCTGAAGTTCTTCGAGGTGGGTAACACCTATATATATAATAAGGAGAAGTGGAGCGAGGAGAGTCCTATCAAGGCTTACTCTCAGGAGGCTCACATGTCACTCTTCATCACCGGTAAGCGCGTAGAGGGCAGTTGGGCTCATGCTGATGAGCAGAGCAGCATCTACGAGCTGAAGGCTGTGGTTGAGAATGTTCTCCGTCGTGTAGGTATGCCACAGAACAACGTGGTTATCAAGCACAGCGACAATAACATCTTCTCTAAGGGCGTAAGTTACGAGACCCGTGCCGGTAAGGTGTTGGTCGAACTGGGTATCCTGAGCCTGAAGTTGAAGAAAGCATTCGATATTGAGCAGGATGTATTCTATGCCGATATCCACTGGGATAACCTGATGAAGGCAGTGAAGAAGGTGAACCTTACTTACACCGACATCAGCAAGTATCCTTCAGTGAGCCGCGACCTTGCATTGCTCGTAGACAAGAATGTAGAGTTCGCTCAGATTGAGCAGATTGCCCACCAGACAGAGAAGAAACTTCTGAAGAGCGTTGTTCTCTTCGATGTTTATGAGGGTGAGCATTTGCCAGAGGGCAAGAAGAGTTATGCCGTTAACTTCATCCTGCAGGATGAGGAGAAGACTCTGAATGACAAGCAGATAGATGCTATCATGAAGAAGCTCATAGCCAACCTTACAAGCAAGCTCAATGCAGAATTGAGATAATGCAGAAGGTGCTCAATGCAGAATTAAGATAATATTATAAACAAACGATAAACATTTAAAATTTTATTCCAATGGGAAGAGCATTTGAATATCGTAAAGCTACAAAGCTGAAAAGATGGGGCCACATGGCCAAGACATTTACTAAGTTGGGTAAGCAGATTGCTATCGCTGTAAAGGCAGGCGGTCCGGAACCAGAGAACAACCCAACATTGCGTGCTATCATCGCTAACTGTAAGCGTGAGAACATGCCTAAGGATAACATCGCTCGTGCCATCAAGAACGCTTGTGGCAAGGATACCAGCGATTACAAGGAAGTAACATACGAGGGATATGGCCCTCACGGAGTGGCTGTCTTCGTTGATACTCTGACAGACAACACTACACGTACTGTTGCTGACGTTCGTTCTATCTTCAACAAGTTCAGCGGAAACTTGGGTACAACAGGTTCTCTGTCTTTCCTCTTCGACCACAAGGCTGTGTTCACATTCAAGAAGAAGGAAGGTCTGGATATGGATGAGATGATTCTCGACCTGATCGACTACGGCGTAGAAGATGAGTTTGATGAGGATGAGGAGAACAACGAAATCACTATCTATGGTGCTCCTACAAGCTTCGGTGAAATTCAGAAGCACCTGGAGGCTGAGGGTTTCGAAGTAACTGGTGCTGAGTTCACTTACATCCCTAACGATTTGAAGGATGTAACTCCTGAGGAGCGCGAAACTATCGACAAGATGGTTGAGAAGTTGGAAGAGTTTGACGATGTTCAGACTGTATACACCAACATGAAGCCAGAAATTCCTGCAGACGCAGAATAAGCATTATGTTGCAGCAAGACAAACAGGATAAGTTGCAGAAGGTAACTTATCAGACTCATGGCACCTGCTCAAAATACATCTGCATCAGTATAGATGAAGATGGAAATGTGCAGGATGCCCAGTTCATTGGAGGCTGCGATGGCAATACCAAGGGTGTTTGTGCTTTGATTAAGGGCATGAAGGCAAAGGAGGTCATCGCCCGACTGAAGGGTATCACTTGTGGCAATAAGCCTACAAGCTGTCCAGACCAGTTGGCGACAGCTTTGCAGGAAATGGGATATTAATAGTGTTTTAGGCACGGATTACTAGCTAGTAATCCGTGCCTTTTTACTACTAGTACTCCGTGTCTTTTCTAATACTTGAAGATATCATCCAGCAATACCTCCTTCGGGTTCTTAGCCGAATGATATACGAAACGGAAGGTGAAATGCTCTTCCTTATATTTCTTCAGACCAGGGTTGTTGTCCAGGGCTTCCTTCTGAATCTTATGGAGTTTTTCCTTGTTGGCATCAATCGCCTGCTTGTTATCCGCCTTGTTTCTCAAAGAGATGTAGTACGTATACATCTTCTTGGTTTTATCAAATGCAGCACTGTCAGTCCTGGCGTCGTTGACGTATGGAGTAGGACAGTATTTTTCTGTATATTCCTTGGCTTCACGAGCCGCTTTGTCCTCCAGACTTTCTGTACAAGAAACGAGCAAAGAAGCAAAAATACCGATGTAAATCAACTTTTTCTTCATGATTTTTCTACTTTTTATCTAAAAATCTCTATTATTTTCAATATTTTGTGCAAAGATACGAAAAAAAATACTATCTTTGCACTCTAAAGAGAGAAAAATTATATGGAGAATATAAATAAAATAAGAAATTTCTGCATTATTGCACATATAGACCATGGTAAAAGTACCTTGGCAGACCGACTTCTGGAGAAGACTCAGACCATCAAGATAACTGAAGGACAGATGCTTGATGATATGGATTTGGAAAGAGAACGTGGTATCACAATCAAGAGTCACGCTATCCAAATGGAATATAAGGCAAAGGATGGACAGACCTATATCCTGAATCTTATCGACACTCCGGGACATGTTGACTTCTCATACGAAGTTTCCCGTTCCATCGCTGCTTGCGAGGGAGCACTGCTGGTTGTTGATGCCACTCAAGGCGTTCAGGCACAGACCATTTCAAACCTCTATATGGCTATCGAGCACGACCTGGAGATTATTCCGGTAATCAATAAGATAGATATGCCTTCAGCTATGCCTGATGAGGTAGAAGATGAAATAGTAGACCTGATCGGTTGTAAGCATGAGGATATTCTCCGTGCTTCAGGTAAGACCGGTGAAGGTGTCGAAGATATATTGGAAGCTGTCGTTAATCGTGTTCCTGCTCCGGTAGGAGACGAGAAGGCACCGCTTCAGGCTTTGATTTTCGACTCTGTATTCAACTCTTTCCGCGGCATCATCGCCTATTTCAAGATAGAGAATGGCGTGATCCGTAAGGGAGATAAGGTGAAGTTCTTCAATACCGGCATGGAATATGATGCTGATGAAATCGGTGTATTGAAGATGGATATGATTCCACGCCAGGAATTGGGTACCGGTGAGGTAGGTTATATCATCTCGGGTATCAAGAATGCTACCGAGGTTAAGGTGGGTGATACCATTACCCATATCGCCCGTCCTTGTGACAAGGCGATTGCGGGTTTCCAGGAAGTGAAACCTATGGTCTTCGCCGGTGTTTATCCTATCGATCCTAGCGATTACGAGAATCTGCGGGCATCGCTCGAAAAACTGCAGCTCAATGATGCTTCATTGACTTTCTCGCCAGAGAGTTCTGTGGCTTTGGGCTTCGGTTTCCGTTGCGGATTCCTCGGTTTGCTCCACATGGAAATCGTACAGGAGAGACTGGACCGTGAGTTTAATATGGATGTCATCACTACCGTACCTAACGTATCTTATATGGTATACGACAAGCAGGGCGGTGTGAAAGAAGTTCACAATCCTTCCGGATTGCCAGACCCAACGCTGATAGACCATATTGAGGAACCATATATCCGGGCAACCATCATTACGGCAACCAATTATATTGGACCTATCATGAAACTCTGTCTGGACAAACGAGGCGAACTCATCAACCAGGAATATGTGAGTGGAAACCGTGTTGAGCTCCACTTCATGTTGCCGTTGGGAGAAATCGTCATCGACTTCTATGACAAGCTGAAGAGTATCTCCAAGGGATATGCTTCGTTCGACTATCATATCGATTCATTCCGTCATTCCGACCTGGTGAAACTCGATATCCTGTTGAATGGAGAGCCTGTAGATGCATTGAGTACTTTGACTCACCGCGATAACTCTGTGAGCTTCGGCCGCAGAATGTGCGAGAAGTTGAAGGACCTGATACCTCGTCAGCAGTTCGATATTGCTATCCAGGCAGCTATCGGTGCCAAGATCGTGGCACGTGAGACTGTTAAGCAGGTGCGCAAGGATGTTACTGCCAAATGTTATGGTGGTGACGTAAGCCGTAAGCGCAAGTTGCTGGAGAAGCAGAAGAAGGGTAAGAAGCGCATGAAGCAGATTGGTAATGTGGAAGTTCCACAGAAGGCCTTCCTTGCTGTGCTCAAACTCGACTAATGATTTAATATAAGTATAATGGAAAAGGAGGTTAAGTATTATGGCAGACTTTAAAGTAATTACCCCTAAGCGTGATATTGCGCGCGAATTGGCGCGTAAATATAGTACGATGACTTATGATGAGCTCGATGTTGTGGAAGATATCCTTGAGCCTATCAAGTATGCCAAGGGCGAGATGATCTTGCCTGAAGGTGAACAGTGCATGGGTATCTCGTACATCGAGAAGGGATTGGTGCGCCAATTTTACTTTAAGAATGGCAAGGAGGTGACCGAACATCTGGGTGTGGATCATACCATCTTTATGTGCATTGAGAGCCTCTTTAAGGAAGAGCCTACTCACCTGCAGGTGGAAGCTTTGGAGCCTACGCTGGTGTATATGCTACCGAAGAAGAAGCTGGAGGCGGCTGCTATGCGTAATGTTAATATCCAGATGCTTTATCGTAAAATATTGGAAGAGAGTTTGATTCAGTCTCAGATTCATGCCGATCTGATGCGATTTGAGTCGGCACCTAATAAATATAAGCGCCTGTGCGAAATGAGCCCACAGGTGGTTCTGCGTGCTCCGCTCACCTATATCGCAAGTTATCTGCAGATGACTCCGGAAACGCTGTCCAGAATCCGCTCGAATACTTTATTATAATTTATAACTTATAAAAAATGGTGTGACTTCAAAACCGAAGTCACACCATTTTTTATTTCATAATACAGGTTCTTGCTTTACTCTGCCGTATAGAGGAATCGCTTGATGCTCTTCTTAGGAGTCTTTTCAAACTCATCTTCATGTATACGTATTTCTGATACTTTGCTGTAAGCAGGAATCATGGTGTTGAGTTCCTGGCGGTTCTGCTCCATGACATCTGCCAGTTCGTTGGTACCGAGATTCAGGGTCTGAGCTTCATCATAGTCTGGGTGAACCAGAGCAATGAGCTTGTTGCCCTTCTGTACAACCACGCTTTCCGCTACCAGAGCCAAAGAGTTGAGCTTATCCTCAATCTCCTCAGGGTAGATATTCTGACCGTTTGCGCCGAGCAGCATGTTCTTGCTACGACCCTTGATGAAGACGTTGCCGTCACCATCCATGGTTCCGAGATCGCCTGTATGATACCATCCGTTCTCGTCAATGGTCTGCTTGGTAGCTTCCTCATTCTTATAGTAACCCAACATTACGTTAGGACCCTTGGCAAGGATTTCGCCCGGTACATTCTCAGGATCAGGACTATCGATGCGGACCATCATGTGGAGGGCAGCCTTACCGCAAGAGCCCGGTACGAAGTTTTTGTAATCCTCGTAGCAGATGATAGGGGCACATTCTGTTGCGCCATATCCCACGGTATATTTGAAACCTACGCTATGGAGGAAACTTTCCACTTCCTGGTTAAAGGCTGCACCACCGATAATCACCTCGTAGAAGTTGCCACCGAAGGCATTGGATACCTGGTCGCATATCTTCTCCTTCACCTTCTTGCTGATTACAGGCATGTGGAGCAGCATACGCATGCGGTTGTTCTGGATCTTAGGGAATACCTTCTTGCGGATAATCTTCTCGATAACCAGAGGTACAGATATAATGACGGCTGGCTTGATGCGGCCGAATGCCTCGGCAATGATGGCTGGACTAGGGATGCGGGTGAGATAGAAGATGTGGCAGCCCTTGATGAATTCGAAGATAAATTCAAACGCCATGCCGTACATGTGGGCCATCGGCAGGATACTGATGATAGAATCTCCCGGCTTGATCTTCTTACCCAGTACGTCCTCAGCAAAATCTGCATTGCCCCAGAGTGCACGGTATGGAACCATTACTCCCTTGGAGAAACCGGTAGTTCCGCTGGTATAGTTGATCATAGCCAACTCATCCGGATTCTGTTCCATATAGTAGTTGACATGGTTTTTGCGGAAGTACTTAGGATACTTGATACCGAACATCTCGTTGAGGTGTTCGCGCGCATAAGTCAACTTGTCGGTACGTGAAACGACAAGTGAATAATCCGGTATATAGATGATGCCTTCAAGACCTGGCATCTTCGTTGCATCAATCTGTGTAGCTACAACATCACCCACAAAGAGCAGTTTGGCATCGCTGTGGTTTACGATGTTGTGAATCTGGTCTGGCATGAATTCATGCAGGATAGGTACGGCAATGGCACCATAGGTAAGGGTAGCAAGGAATGCTACAGCCCAGTTTGCGCTATTTCGACCGCAAAGTGCTATCTTGTCGCCCTTTACTACACCAGAGTTCTCAAACATGATGTGTAGCTTCTCAATTTTGCGTGCTACATCATGGTACTGCAAGGTTGCTCCCTTGTAGTCTGTCAGAGCATCCATATCCCAATGGTCTACGATGCTCTTTTGGATTAGTGCGTTAAAACTTGGAATCTCCATATTCTTGTTATTTAACGATTTGCTTTTTTATATTTTTCTCGTACTGAAGTCCGTTTGCTGATGATAGACCTTATCTGCTGATGGTCTGTCAGCAGATAGGGCCTGTCTCTAGATTGCGTTCTGATAGAGGTAACGCTTGATAGACTTCTTGGCTGTCTTTTCAAATTCCTGATTATGAAGTTTGATGCGTGACACCTTTGCGAAGCTAGGTATCTGCATGTTCAGTTCCTTGCGGTTCTGCTCCATGATGTTCTCCAGGTCTTCGTCTGTAAAGCCGAGGTTGTTAACTTCTTCCATATCCGGATGAACTAGAGCTACCAGCTTGTCATCGCTCTGTATTACGATGCTCTCGTTGACCATAGCCATGGAGTTGAGCTTGTCCTCAATCTCTTCCGGATAGATGTTCTGTCCGTTAGGTCCCAGCAGCATGTTCTTGCTTCTGCCTCTTATGAAGATATGTCCGTCGGCGTCCATCGTTGCCAGGTCGCCTGTATGGAACCATCCGTCTTTATCTATTACGGCATCTGTTGCCTCCTGGTTCTTGTAATAGCCCTTCATCACATTGATGCCGCGGCAAACCAGTTCACCGGCTACGTTCTCCGGGTCATCGCTCAAAACCTTTACCTCCATGTGCTTCACGGCAACACCACAGCTTCCTGCCACATAGTTGTCCTGATGGGCAAAGGTGATAAGTGGAGCAGTCTCAGTGGTACCATATCCCATTGCGATAGGGAAACCTACGCTGATGAAGAAGTTCTCTATCTCCTTGTTGAGCGGAGCACCACCCACAACAACCTCGTAAGGACGTTCGCCAAACTTTCTCAATACAAACTCGCGAACCTTCTCCTTGATGCGCTTATTGATGACAGGCATGTTCATCAGCAGTCGTGCACGGTTGGTTTGGATATGTGGGAATACTTCCTTTCTTACAATCTTGTCTACTACAAGCGGCACCGCATAGAGGATGTCTGGCTTGGTTTCTGACAACGCCTCTGAGATGAGCGTTGGGCTCGGCAGACGGGTAAGGAAGAAGATATGGTTACCCAATACTATATTGAAGAGAAATTCTGTCATGAGTCCATACATGTGAGCCATCGGAAGGGTAGAAAGGATGTTGCAGTTCTTACCTATCTTAGGTTTCACTGAATCGATGAGGTAGTCGAGATTACCCCAAAGTGCTCTGTATGGGAGCATCACACCTTTTGAGAAACCGGTAGTTCCACTGGTATAGTTGATCATTGCCAGTTCTTCTGGATCGTCTACGTGATACTTCACGTGTTCTGGTCTGAAATACTTAGGATATCTGTGTCCGAACATTGCATTGAGGTTCTCGCGCGCATAAGTCAGTTTCTCAGAGCGCGAGATGACAAGCGAATTGTCCGGAAGATAGATGATTCCTTCCAGCGAAGGCATCTCCTCTGGTGTTATCTCTGTAGCTACCACGTCACCAACGAACAGAAGTTTGCTTTCGCTGTGGTTCACGATGTTGTGAATCTGCTCAGGCTTAAATTCGTTCTGTATAGGTACGACAATAGCTCCGTATGTAATAATGGCCAGGAAGGCTACTGCCCACTGGCTACTATTTCTTCCGCAGACGGCAATCTTGTCGCCCTTCTTTACATCGCTGTTTTCGAACAGGATGTGTAGCTTCTCAATCTTTCTGGCAATATCGTGATATTGGAGGGTTGCGCCCTTGTAATCGGTGAGCGCATCCAGATTCCAATTCTTGATAATGCTGTTCTCAATATACGAGTTAAAACTTGGTATTGAATTCATTGCACAATTTACAAAATTTTGTGCAAAGATAATGAAAATAGTGCACACTGCAAAATAAAATGTGCACTATTTTCAAAAACTATATAAAATAATTATTTTTTTTCCTTTTTAGTCTACATATTGTGGTGTTATAGACTGTATTTTACTCATATCTCATTGATTTGGCTGGATGGATATGAGAAATCAGGTAGCTTGGTGCTACGAGCATGAAGATGCATATCAGCAGCGTAGCAATGTTCAGGGCTATGATGGCAAGCCAGTTGAATTCTACCGGAACGGTACTTACATAATAGGTCTGTGCATCGAGTTTGAGGATGCCTGTAAAGTACTGGAGGGTAAGAATGCCGAGGGCGATGGCATTGCCCAGAAGCATACCCTTGCCGATGATGAAGACGGCAAACCACAGGAAGGTGTGGCGGATGGTCTTGTTGCGGGCACCCAATGCCTTCATTACGCCTATCATGGAGGTGCGTTCCAGAATGATGATGAGCAGACCGCTGATCATGGTGACGCCGGCTACTATCAGCATCAGACCGAGAATAATCCAGACATTCAGATCCATCAGACTCAGCCATTGGAAGATGTTTGGATTCAGGTCCTTGATGGTAGAACTGCTGTAGGTTTCGCCATAGTGATCTACCGTGCGGTTCACCTTATTAATAATATAATCTTCAGTCTCGTTGAGCTTGTTGAAGTCGTTAACGGTCAGTTCTGCACCGCTCGCCTGGTCTTCTTCCCATCCGTTCAGCTTCACGGCAGTATAGAGGTCGGTGTATACCATTACCTCATCATACTTCTTCAGGTTGGTCTGATAGATACCCTTGATGGTGAAGCGGCGCATACGCACTCCGTTGCCATCAAAGAAGTAGGCAAAGATGCGTTCTCCCGTCTTCAGCTTCAGCTTATCAGCCATCAGCTGTGAGATGAGAATCTGGTTATGGCTCGCTTTGTCATCAAACTTAGGGATACTGCCTTCTATCATGTTCTGATGGATAAAGGTAGAATCGAAATCAGGTCCTACACCTTTGAACATGACGCCCAGGAAATCGCTGTCCGTCTTCAGGATTCCCTCTTTCATGGCAAATTTCTGCACATGTTTTACGCCAGGTATCTTTTTCAGTACGTTGACCATCGAGTCGTTCATGACCACCGGATACTGGTTTTGCTGCTGCAGCGTCATGAAGTCTGCCACCTGTATATGGCTTCCGAATCCTATTACCTTGTCGCGTATGGTATGCTTGAATCCGAGCACTACGCATACCGACATAATCATAATGGCGAGTCCGATAGCAACACCTGCAGTGGCTATATGAATAGCAGGGCGAGAAACTTTACGTTTATCGCCCTGATCGCTATATAATCTCTTTGCTATAAATAGAGGAAAATTCATCTTTTGTAATGTTGAATGTTGAGTGTTGAGTGTTGAATGTTGAATGTTGAATGTTGAGTGTTGAATGTTGATAGTTAATTTAATCTTTGTGTCCGTTAGGCAACTCAACATTCAACACTCAACATTCAACATTATTATAGTCCTTCGTCTTCCACTCTTCCCGGATAAGCCTCAAGTGCCTTACCCAGAACCACCAGGGCACGCTCCAGATCGTGTTTCTTCAAGACGTAAGCTACACGAACCTGATTGTGACCGGCTCCCGGAGTCGTATAGAAACCAGAGGCTGGAGCCATCATGATGGTTTCGCCCTCGTAGTTGAATTCCTCCAGACACCAGCGGCAGAACTTTTCAGAATCATCGATAGGCAGTTTGGCTACGGTATAGAAGGCTCCCATAGGAATAGGAGAGTATACGCCAGGAATACGGTTCAAGCCGTCTATCAGGCACTTACGGCGCTCTACATACTCATCGTATACATCGCGGTAGTACTCTTCTGGAGCATCCAGAGAAGCTTCGGCTACAATCTGACCAATCAGTGGAGGAGAGAGACGGGCCTGGCAGAACTTCATCACCGCCTTGCGGATTTCAGCATTCTTGGTGATGAGGGCACCTACACGGATACCGCACTCACTGTAACGCTTCGAAACAGAATCGATGAGAACCGTGTTCTGCTCGATGCCTTCCAGGTGCATCGCACTGATATAAGGACTGCCGGTATAGATATACTCACGGTAAACCTCATCAGAGAAGAGATAGAGGTCGTACTTCTTCACCAGGTCACGAATCTGATTCATCTCTCTGCGGGTATAGAGATAGCCCGTAGGGTTGTTAGGATTACAAATCAGAATGGCACGTGTGCGCTCATTGATCAGCTCCTCAAACTTCTCCACCTTAGGCAGGGAGAAACCTTCTTCTATCGTTGTGGCGATGGTACGGATCTTGGCACCCGCCGAGATGGCAAACGCCATATAGTTAGCGTAAGCAGGTTCTGGTACGATAATCTCGTCGCCAGGGTTGAGGCAGCTCATGAAAGAGAAGAGTACAGCCTCAGAACCTCCCGATGTAATGATGATATCATCGGCAGTTACGTTGATGTTGAATTTCTTATAGTAATCTACAAGCTTCTCGCGATAGCTGAGATAGCCCTGACTTGGAGAATACTCCAAGACCGTGCGGTCTATATGCTTCAAGGCATCTAGGCCACATTGAGGAGTTGGAAGGTCAGGCTGACCGATGTTGAGGTGATATACCTTTACTCCACGTTTTTTTGCTGCGGCAGCCAGAGGAGCCAACTTTCTGATAGGTGACTCTGGCATTTCAAGACCGCGTACAGATATTTCTGGCATCTTAAAATATTGTTTCTTTCTATTAATTATCCGTGTCGAAAATTGAATTCTATGACCTTCTGGTCTTTTCAATTTACGCTATTCGGCTGCAAAGATAAGAAAATTAGATGAGAATTGAGAATAACTTTCGGTTAAATTTTATTTTTTGATTAAAAACTCTTTAAATATGTCGCTCTTTGCTTTCTTTTTTATAACTTTGCACTTAATTTCAAGAAATGTTATAAGATTATACTAATTAATTAAAATAAGTAAGAAGAAAAAATATGAGAAGTAGAACAAGTACATGGTTTGAGACCAAAGTGAAATATCAGAAGACAATGGAGGATGGTTCAGAAAAGGTTGTTTCTGAAGCATACGTAGTAGATGCTTTGAGCTTTACCGAGGCTGAGAGCGCCATCATCGATGAGATGTCGGTTTATGTAAGCGGCGAGTTGAAGGTGAGCGGTATCGGTAAGGCTGGCTACGGCGAAATCTTCTTCAGCGATGTGGATGATGATGATAAGTGGTATAAGGCTAAACTCCAGTTCATCACAATTGATGAAAAGAGTGAGAAGGAGAAGCGCAGCAATGTTACTTATCTTGTTCAGGCTAAGTCTCTCGCCCGTGCCCTCCGTTATATTGATGAGGTGATGGGCAAGACCATGATAGATTATGATGTAATTGGTTTGAACGAAACCAAACTGATGGATGTATTCGAGCACCATGTTCCTAACGAGAAGAAAGAGGAGAAGAATGATGTGCCTGAATACGAGGAGCAAAAATAATTGAACTATGTATGATGTAAAAGGAAATCTCCATGAGGTGCTGGGCAGCTTGCCTGCCGGTGTCCGTCTCGTTGCCATCAGCAAGTTCCATCCCAACGAGTATATCGAGGAGGCTTATGCTGAAGGACAGCGTATCTTCGGCGAGAGTCATGAGCAGGAACTCGCCAAGAAGGTGCCTTCGCTCCCTGAGGACATTGAATGGCACTTCATCGGTCATCTGCAGACTAATAAGGTGAAGTATATCGCACCTTATATCTCGATGATTGAGTCGGTAGACAGTCTGAAACTTCTCAAGGAGATTGAGAAGCAGGCTGCCAAGCACGATCGTGTGGTGAAGGTTCTTCTGGAACTTCATCTGGCAGAGGAAGATACCAAATCGGGTCTTTCTCTTGATGCTTGCCGTGAACTTCTGGAGGCTGGCGAATGGCGGGAGATGAAGCATGTGCAGATTTGTGGCATCATGATGATGGCATCTAATACGGATGATGAGCAGCAGATAGCTCAGGAGTTTGATGAGGCTGCCCGGTTCTTCGATGAGGTAAAAGCCAGATACTTTGCCGATGATGATGCTTTCTGCGAGCGCAGCTGGGGTATGAGTCACGATTATCATATTGCCGTCAAGCACGGCAGCACGATGGTTCGTGTAGGTACCACCATCTTCGGTCCTAGAATATATTAAAATCTCAAGTTTCGCAAATAAGCTCCACACGCCCTGAAAGGGCAGAAGCTCTTAGCCCAGGGCATCGCCCTGGGTAATTACGGACACAAACTTGTCGCCCTGTAAGGGCAAAAGCTTTAAAATACTGTGCAATGTACAAAGCTTTTGCCCTTACAGGGCGTCTTGCTGATTGCCATTATACCCAGGGCGATGCCCTGGGCTAGGAGCTTTTGGGCCTTCAGCCCGTTCTTGAACCACATGCGAAAGTTCAGTATATTAGTATATTATCTTCTGTCCCTTGCTGGTGATGTAAATCTTGCCCTTTTGTGGAACGGCAACCTTTCTGCCTTCCAGATCAAAATAGGCTGTCGGGCTGTCTTTACCGATGATGACCGAAGAGATTCCGGTAGGAGAGAAGTTCTTGAGATAATCGAAGGTTACCAGACCGGTTGCTTCATCCTTTGTGATGTTGTAGAGCGGATGACTCGTATCAACACTGTTGTTCAGGGTGATACTGGTCAGACAGTTCACCTCATACTCTGTAGCAGAGCCCGCCTTGTAGGTTGGGAACGGGTCGTTCTGAAGACTCGTTATAATATCAGCATCGCTAACTTTCTTGTTATAGCTGTTGTATACCATTCCGTCTGCAGGAACAATCATGACCCTTGGCTTACCTGTCGTGTTGTTGGGATTATCAAACAGATTAACCGAAGTCTTGTCATCGTAGTCGATGCGCCATACCAGCAATCCGTAACCCAGAGCCTCCTTGTACCATCCCTCGTTTCTGATATTCTGCAGCAGCAGGTATTCGCCCTGGCTGTTGGCTATAATCTTGTATGCATCCGATGCCTTGTCGTATGGTTCCAGCTTTATCTGCTGCGCCTCGGTATCCGAAAGGAGGATAGGCTGTTTCCGTCCTACGATGCTCTTCTCCCATGGTGAATAAGGGATAGGCTGGTAGCCGTCAGCCTGATAACTGCCCATATCCATGACGTCCCAATATTCAGGACTCTGGTTATGGTCTGTGATGCCGTTGGTAGGATAGATGTCTGGCAAACCGAGGGTATGCGAAAACTCATGACAGAAGAGACCGATACCATTGATGTAGTATTTGCCGTTTTTGGTATCTGCAGGCGTATTGTTCAGCTCGTTGTTGATGCCGAATCGGCATACTGTTTTCCCGTCATAGGTTCCCACTCCTACGGTACCCGATTTCGGCCAGAGGCAATCGCTTGAATTACCTGAGATGCTTTCAGAATAGCCGGCATAGATTACATATACGAGGTCTACATATCCGTCGCCGTCGCTGTCGTAATCGGCAAAGTTAACCTTGGCGTTTACCTGCTGGCAGGCTTCCTTAATCATCTGAGGATAGTTGGTGTCACTTCCGTCGTCAACTCCGTTCTTGCCATAATAAGCAGAATTCTTGCTTACCGTAACAGGACCCACTACATCAAACTGTGGTATAAACTGGTTATCGCTCATGTCAGCGAAATACTGCTGTACGCTGCCGTAGTTCTGGCAGTAAGTCTCGTTGGTGATAAACACTTCTTTATCAGCCTCAGGCATAGCTTCTCCTTTTTTTCCGTTAAGGTAATGGTTGAATGTTGCAACCGGATCCTTACTCTTGAACTTCACATCCTGAAACTGCACTAGGAGTACCAATGCCTTCGGACTTCCCTTATGAGGGAAATAGCTTGGGCTCCATGTGCCTATTTCTGATGCTCTTGTAAGATTCTCTGAAGAGAAAGCACGGGTCTTTCGGGTGTTCAGCTCTTCGGCAGTTATCTTTTCGTATTTTCCGTCTTGGGTTTCCCGCATGGGCGTACCGTCCAGCAGCATGTAGTAGTGGAAGGTTTCGTCGCCATGCAGGGTAGCACATGCCATGGTTCCATCAGCCAGCATAATCTTGGCGATGCCCGGTTTAGCCTTTACGGCATAGAGATTGGCGATGCCCAGGAAGGCGAGCGCCAGAGAGATGATTGTCTTCTTCATAAACAGTTAGGGTAGATGGGGTTTATTTATAAAAGTATTGCCCTTTCTTCTGAGTCTGGCGTCCAAACTCGATGGCGTGATGCGGACAATGGTGATAGCAGGTGAAGCAGGTGAGGCAATCCTTGTGATGCAGCCATTCCGGATATTCTCCATGACCGCCCTTGATATCGCCTACAGGACAGACGTTGGCACAGATGCCACACTTCACGCACTTGTCTTTCTCCACATGAAACCGCTTGTCGGTGATGAGCACCTTCTCAAAGAATCCGCCCACAACCTTGGTGAAGAACCAGGGGATAGGACCTTTTACCAGACGGTTCACGCCCTCTTTCCTGTCGAATATCTCTTCGCAGATAGCCGCCAGTTCCTGTGCCGATTTCGATTTCTTATGAACTTCGCGCTCCTTCGGATCAACATCCATGAAAGGAAGTCCCACATAAGATTCCGGCATGATGAGCGAGTAGGAAGCAGAAACCTCCGTGATGCCCAATGCCTGAAGCGATGCATTCAGCGCAATCGTATTGTTGAGGTTTTCGATGGTGAGTCCGATGCTGTCGCCTGCAGTACAGACGCAATAGGCGAAAGGATGTTCCCTGAACGTCTTCTTGTCTTTAGCAGTAGCATCAGAAGTTTCTCTCAGTATCTTCATCTTCCTGATAAACTCCCTTACAAGGCGTGGAACTCTCCAGCCATGTACGGGGAAAACGAATCCGAGCCGTTCATTCTCTTTCAGAATAAACGGCTCGGCTATATTGTGGCTTGAATCATCCGCCCGCATATAAGGGGCGATAGGAATCAAGTCTTCGTGTGTAGCCGCTGCCAGTCTGGCTGCTGCCCACTTGGTATTTCCAGTTCCGGAGAAATAGAAAATCATGCTTACTTTTAAATATGTATTGAGCTAGATTATTTCTTTTCTGTCATAACACCTTCTATATAAAGACGTGACATTTCTACATTGCCGTTAGAACGGACGGTGATGCTCTTCTTGAAATGACCAGGGAACATGCCCTTGCCGTTATAGGTAACACTAATCTGTCCCTTCTCGCCTGGAGCGATAGGCTTCTTGGTGTAAGAAGGTATGGTACAGCCGCAGCTGGCAATAGCCTGGTTGATAATCAAAGGCTTGTTGCCCACATTGGTGAAGGTAAAGGTAGCCTTCTGTACCGGGTTTGACTCTTCGAACGAACCGAAGTTGTGTATCAGTTTGTCGAACTTAATCTCTGCCTGAGCAGATGCAGTAGCTACAAGAGCCACCAGCATAGTGAGTGTCAATATGATTCTTTTCATCTTCATATCCTTTCTTCTTTTTTATATTTTCTCTTTAATTTGTTTCTTATTTTTATTTAATTGGATGCAAAAGTACATATAAAGTTTAGTATTACGTTACTTTTTTACATTATTTAAAACAATTATGCCTTATATTTCATGTTACAGCCTTCTTTTCAGTGGAAAAGTGGGGGCGCAATACTCCTCATTATGAAGACGTTTGCAGATTCCGGAACAAAAAGTCCCCCAACCTTAATCACTTAAGATTGGGGGAGAGCGTAGAAAAAATAATAAAGTATGAACAATATCAACAGAATAGGGGGCTAAATGTGGAATTTGATTTCATTCAGCCAAGCCTGAACACTGAAGCAGGGACAGGACTTGTGGACGTTCGGGAGATCACGATGACCTAGGATCTCGGCTTCGGGATAGTCTACGCACAGACTCGTCAGGAGATTCTGGAGCGACTGCTTCTGAGCCTTCGTACGGGTATCTGCCGGATTGCCGTCGGCGTCGAGACCGCCTTCGTAACAGATGCCGATACTGTGTGCATTGAAATGGCGGGCGTGGGCGCCGATTTCTGACTCGGGACGTCCGGGGTAGATGACGCCGTCTTTCGTGATGTAATAGTGATAACCGATGCTGCGGAAACCACGGGCTAAATGACAGGCTTCGAGCTTTTCGAAGGTGAAGTCCTGCGTGACGCGGGTGGCAGAACAGTGAATGACAATAAGTGATATTTTTCTTGTGTTTTTCATAGTGCTGAATCTTTAAAGGGTTGATACTACTGGCAGCTCTGCACACAAAAGGCAGAGGCTACGGCGGTGAGAACGGTAATGACGAAATTCAGAATTTTCTTGAGTGTTTCTCTTTTCATTTTCATTTGATTTAAGGTTAATAAATGGATTGGGGGCTCGGATTTCCTATATCCGGGCGATACTGGAGAAGGAAGGCTGACAGGATGAGCAGATGGGCTTGATAGCGCGTGTTTCAATGATGCTTGCTATATTTATGAATAGCCGGGGGTGCTATAGCCGAATCCCGGACTGCATCCTGTCTAAAACCTTCTTTCTTCATCTACTGGCGAGGGGGTTACTCCAGGCCGTCGCTACCATCGGAGCCGCTGCTCTCGGTGTTGCCTGATCCGCCAGTCTGTGTTGAGTCGCCACCCTGGTTTGTGCCGCCACCCTGGGTGGTATCGCCTGTGTTATCCTTGCCGCCGTCTGGTGGAGTAACATCTCCTGTTACGGCTGTAGCCTTCTTCAGGGATGCATCGAGGTTCAGACTGTTTGCCTTGAACTCACCGGTGCCACGGGCACGGAGCTTCAGTCCGGCAATGTTCTTGGTGATACTGAACTCCTTCTCGGAGGCAGCACCTTCCTTGTTCTTGATGCCGATGCTGAAAATGGCGAGGTCGGGAATCTTCACGGCGATACCCTGCAGAACCAGTTCTCTTACGCAGCTCACCATGTCGGTGAGCATACCCTTGATGGCTCCCTTTGAGAACGGTGTGTTGTGACTTTCCATGTGCTCTGCGAGTTCATCAAGACCATAGGTCTGGGTGATTACAGGGTAGGCGAAAAACTTGCCGTAAGCGGCGCTCAACTTCTCGTTGACATACTTCTTCAATGTGTACAGAATCATAGTGTCTTCATTTTTAAGGTTAATAAATTGTGTTTGTGTAGTAGGGGGCGCTGCGCATTGCCTCTTGGTGGTATGAGATGTTATCTCTGAACCACAATGCAAAGATACGAAATCGGTGAGGGGTCAACTCACAGTTGCTCATACTTGCTCATGTTTTTTCATACTTTTTCATAGATTCTTTTTTGGGGGGAGTTTATAAGCCCACTGAACTTTCGCAAGTAAGCTCCACACGCTCTAACAGTGCAGAAGGTGCTGTGGTATAAGTCCGTATACGGACTTGCGAGCTGTTGATTTATGACACACCCTCTTTTGGGCCTTCAGCCCGTACTTGAACCACATGCGAAAGTTCAATCAATTATTTGCATGTTTTCGTAAATGTTTTGAGAATATTTTACCTTTTTCTGAAATTATTTTCGTACTTTTGCAAGCGTATTTCAGATTTGCTGAAAGTGGATGTAAACGATTTGTTGAACAAAGAATGTATCAAAGAATGATGAACGATATATTGAAACAGATAAAGGCTGGCGAGGTGTCGGGTGTGCAGTTCAAGGAACGCATTCTCGACAAATACGATATTGCCTGTGAGTTAGTGGCGTTCAGTAATTCACATGGTGGCAAATTGGTAGTTGGTATAAAGGATAAGACCGGAGAAACCAATGCCTTGTCGTATTCTGAGGTACAAGAAACAACCAACTTGTTGAGTGACATTGCTTCAGAAAACGTAGTGCCATCCATTCTGATAAAGATAGATACTATAGAAGTTGAGGATGGAAACTTGGTTGTTGCTACTGTGAAGGAAGGACTCAACAAGCCTTATCATGACAACAAGGGAATCGTATGGGTGAAGAATGGTGCCGACAAGCGTAAAGTGTTCGACAATGCTGAACTTGCAGAAATGATGACCGACTGCGGTAGTTTTGCACCAGACGAGGCTGGTGTTAGGGATGCAACTGTCAACGACCTTGATGCAACGACCATCAAGCAGTTTTTGGGCAACCGTTTTGATAGAGTGTTGGAAAAGAAAGGCTTGACAGGTGACGCTTTTAATGAAGCATCACTTGATATGATATGCTCTGCCATCGCTAAGGGGCATGACTGTGAGAAGATACTTCGCAATCTGCGATTTATCCGTCCTGATGGTTCACTGACCGTTGCTGCCATGCTTCTGTTTGGCAAATACACCCAGCGCTGGATGCCAATGATGACAGCCAAGTGTATTTGTTTTGCAGGCAACAGTGTCGGCAGCAAGATATTCCGTGACAAGGTGAATGATGCGGATATGGAGGGAAACCTGCTTCATCAATATGACACGATCATGGATTTCTTCACTCGTAATCTGCATAATGTGCAGGTTGGAGATGAATTCAACAGCATGGGTAAGTTGGAAATACCTTACACAAGCTTGGTTGAGTTCACGGTAAACAGCCTTGTACATCGCTCGTTGAACATGAAAGCCCCTGTTCGCATTTTCATTTTCGACAATCGTGTTGAGATTCACAGTCCTGGTGCATTGCCTAACGGACTCACTATTGATGACATCAAGGCAGGAACCTCTATGCCTCGCAATATGTTCCTTTTTAACAATGCTATATACTTGCTGCCATACACTGGTGTTGGTAGCGGCATCACTCGTGCACTGGACGAAGATATCAATGTCACGTTTATGAATAATGACAAGGCACAGGAATTTGTCATCACGGTTTGGAGAGAAGAAAGTAACCAAGTCGAGGGGGAAAGTAACCAAGTCGGTAACCAAGTCGAAGAAAAAAGTAACCAAGTCCAAGACTCTGACACTCGACTTAGACACTCTGGCACCGACTTAGACACTTCCGAGAACGACTTATACACTCGACTTAGACACTCTGGCACCGACTTAGACACTTCCGAGAACGACTTAGACACTCGACTTAGACACTCTGACACTCCAAAAGTGTCATTGTCTAACAAGCAAAGGGACATAGTAAATTTCTGTTCTGTTCCTCGAACCACCAAAGAGATACTTGACAGAATTGGAGTCAGCATGCATTCCAAGAACCGTGAACGTTACATCACCTCCCTTGTTGCAGCAGGATATTTGCAGATGACCAACCCTGAAAATCCTACGGCAAGCAATCAGAAATACAAGAAAGTAACAATAAAATAGTAAGAATGATAGACTCTTTATATTTCCTTCAGTTCGCATGTTTCATCTTCATGCTCATCAATGCCCTTATCCTCGGCATCACCCACCTGCACATGAAGTGGACCAACCGACGCTATGAGTGGTCACGCTGGATGATACTTGCAGGTATGACGGGACTTGCCATACAATATCTCTTGCAGATGCGCTTGGGTTTTCGTGCGAAAAGCGATGACTTGGGAGCTATTTTCAACATTCTTGTCTATACCCCATGCATCACTACTATCGCCATGGGCATATACAACATTGAGGCGACCCATGCCAACCGCCGAAAGATGAACATCGTCTGCGCTTGCATTTATGCCGCCATCATAGCAGTTTTCTGCATAGGCTACAGCAATAGCGGAAGTCTTAACATTGGCAACTGGCTCTATGCGATGCTCGTATTGTTCGGCACAAACGTAGCGTATTGCATCTATATGATTATGATTGAGATGCGGAAACGCAAGAAAATGTTAGAGCTGATGACAGGTGGCGACATGCTGCCCTACGTGCGATATGCCCGAGCCAGTGTCTTCGCCCTGTTCTTCTCTACCCTTACCATGCCTTTCGTCATCCTCTCTACCACCTTATTATATATAATAGGTCCGTTGGCTCTGCTCACTATCCTTTTCTTCAACCTGAGTTTCGTGGCATTGGGCTACAATTTCGTTCCTACCGAGGAACTCTTAGACAATGAGGCTGAAGAATGTGCAACCATAGCAGATGAAGAAACTGAAATGGGGTGGGTATCTTTGGAAAGCTCCAATGGGCAGGATGCAGAACTTGCAGACGGTAAAGAAAACTTACAGTCGTTTTCTCAGGAGCGTCAGATGTTCATCAAGGAGAAGCTCGACAAGTGGTGTGCTGATTTGGGCTACAAAGACACCACAGTAAACATGTTCACCCTGTCACGCTCGCTGAACATTTCCAAGAACGAGTTATCACGCTACTTCACATCATGCCTTAATTCCACCTTCCGCATCTGGCTTGCCGAGGTACGTTTCGAGGCAGCAAAGAAGATGATGCTCGACTATCCCGACTACAACAACGACATCATTTCTGCCGAATGTGGCTTCTCTTCACGCTCCTATCTCTATCGCATATTCAAAGAGAAAGAAGGTTGCTCTCCAACTGTCTGGAGAGCGAAAATACAATAAAATCACGCCTTAGGTGTCTACTTCCCCCACCAAGTAGACACCTATTTTGTAGGAAGTAGACACCTAAGTGGGGGAAGTAGACACCTTTTTCCGAAGAAAAACACTATCTTTGCACCATGGAAAATATAATAGAAACTTTCATGAAAGAGGAACAGGCTATTTTTATAGTGGCATTGTGTCTTCTGTTGTTCGCCATAGTCATGGGCTATGCCATGGTTCAAGACTACAGGATATATCTTGATGAAAACTACAAGGCTCGCTACAGCTTCTGTGATTTCATCAAGAGAGAAAGATTCTATATCTATCTGTTTCTCGGACAGACTTTCGTCATCATCCTGGGATTTACTGTATATCTGATGGCAATGAGAGAAAATATGTAAGAAAGTATAATAATAATAATTTACAGATATGAATAACAAAAAACAAAGAAACAGGCTATTCACGATGCTGCTGCTCGTGATGGCTATCCTCATGCCTTATGGGGGGGCATGGGCACAAACAACGAAGCGGCCTGCCAGTGGTAATGGCACAGTAAACAAACCTTTTCTGATATCCACAGCTGCCGAACTTGCCTGGTTCCGCGACTATGTGAACGGAACTATCGTGGACGATGGCAAAGCAGCTGGAACTACTCACCCTTCAGCATCTGCCATGCTGACTGCGGATATCGACCTAAAGAACTACTGTCATGCGGCAGAAGACGGAAAGGAACTCTTGAGCTGGATTCCGATAGGCAATTACTCTAATCGTTGGGAGGGAAATATGGACGGTCAGGGACACACCATCTCCAACCTCTATATCAAGACAGCACAAAAAAATGTGGGATTTTTCGGCTTTACTACTGATGGTGCGACTATCCAAGACCTTATCTTTGACAATGCCAAGGTGGAGAATGTGAGCACAACAAATAAGAAGACAGATTGCACCGGTATCTTGGCAGGATATGCATACGGGGATTCTCCATCACATATAAAGGGTATTAAAACCACAAACAATTGTACTGTAATAGGACAAGATAATACTGGCGGTATTGTTGGAAATGCCGAAATAAATCTCGAAAACTGCGAAAATCACTCCAGCGTCAATGGCACGGATTATGTTGGCGGAATTGCAGGTAATAGCTCTAAAATAAACATCAAGCGCTGCACCAATTATGGAACCGTTGAAAACAATGCTAATAGCTATTATGTTAGTGGAATCATAGGTCTTGCTTATGGAACAAGTATCGAAGATTGTGCCAACTATGGCAAGATTACAGGGTGCTATGCCGGTGGCATAGCAGGAATAATGATGCAAAATACCAGTATCCAGAATGTGTTCAGTTATGGAGATGTGACGAAGACAAACGGCAATTCAGGAATCATTATAGGTTATGTAGAGGGTGGTACACTAACCGCAAAGGGCATTGTAGCTTACAACAAGGAAGCATTGCTGAACAACTCTTCTGATAACATCAAAATAGTTGGTGAAGGAAGTCTGACTTTCGACGACGGAAAGGAAGAAGCTGACGTGGTCAAGGCTTTCACCAAGCAGCAGATAAAGAGCGGCGAGGTGGCATGGCTGCTGAATGGTTCCACATCTGCTCCTACCGAAGGAAGCACCTTGGCATGGTATCAGAAGTTGGGTGAGAATGGCGATGCATATCCTGTCTTGACTTCAACTGGGGAGAATACAGTCTATGAAGCTTATCATCATGGTGAAAAAGATCGTTTCTTTAGTAATACGGTTGCCAATCAGCATTCTGTAGCTTACAACGCTGAGGCTGAAGACGAGGCGAATGGTAACCATGACTTGAGCTATGAGGCTGGTGAATATACTTGGACGGAAGCTGAGGATAAGACACAAGTACCTTCGGTGGCTGTAATTTATACTTGCAAGGTATGTGGAAAGACCGAAACACCGCAAATGACTGTGGAGCATGATGCAGAGCATAACGATGAAGCGGCTACTTGTACAGAAGATGGTCATAAGTACTATAAGACTTCTTATGCCTTCAATAACAAGGCTGTTTTTAGCAATGCCTATACACAGACATTGCCAGCCCTTGGACATAACATGTCAGGTGAAGTAACCTTCAATGACAGTAAGCACATCTATCAGAAGGGATGTACCAGAAACTGTGGGCATAACGAATATTTTGCCACAAGTGATGCCAGCGTAGCGGCTCAGCCTAATGGTGACGCAACTGCATTCACTGTTGATAAATTCACATTGAATGATGCTACGGCATACGATAATAAGGCTGAGTTTACTGTGACGGATTTGGAATATAACCGCTCATTTAGCCATAATAAGTGGCAAGCGGTTTATGTGCCATTCTCTATTGACTGCAGTCAGTTGTCTGATGAGTATGAGATGGCAACCATCAACAACTTCCATGAGTTTGAGCAGAAGGATGGCAGCTTTAATACTGTGTTGGAGGTAAAGCCAGTGACAAATGGAGCCACCATACCAGCCCTTACCCCTTGCCTCATTCGCATGAAACAGGCTCCTGCAACAGCTGAAGCTAAGACAATACATTTCTCAGCAACATCGTTTGCCGCTGCTGCTGATAAGAAAATCGATTGTGCTAGCGTTACCCGCTACTATCAGTTCTTGGGTACTCTCAATGCAAAGACAGGCTTTGATACTACAAGTGACTTTGTAATTAACGAAGGTGCACTGTGGAAGGCAGGAAGTGATACGAAGCTTAATCCACAGAGATGGTATCTCTACGCCAGTGACAGAACAGGTAGCGAGCTGAATCCATCTGTCCAGTTGAGCCGTATCGCCATCCACGTAATTGGTGGTGATGAGACCACAGGCATTGATGGCATCTATGTCAAGACCGACACGGAGGATGTATCATCTTCTCGTCAAGGCATCTACGACTTGCAGGGACGCAAGCTTAGCGTAGAGCCTACGAGTGGTATCTACATCAAGGATGGTAAGAAGTATGTAAAGTAAAATGAACCCATTAATAAATTGATAAGTATGACAAAGAAAAATTATATGAAACCAGAGATGCGCAGCTATCAGATAGAGGCTGCCAGCATCTTGTCTGCATCTTCTAATTATGCACGTCCAGAGGAAGCCTCAGGAGATTTGTATGACCAGATTCCATTTCACAAAGGTGATGACTATTGTAGAAACCCTGAGTAGAAAATGAAATAGTAAAGAATTCCCAATCCATATGGGAGACACTAGAGTCTGGTAAAGTTATATTAATCGTAGTTCTCAATCAAAAACGCTTGGGCTATATGCTATCTTTTGGATAAGCATATAGCCCCTTTTTCCTATTGTATGATGTCTTCAGGTAGAAGTATCTTAGCTTCTTCGTTATTATATTCCATCATGTTATGCTTTATTATTATCGTTCACAAAGATAATCTTTCTGAACGATAATTCCAAATATTTGAGCAACAATTAGTTGCCTGTTATTGTTATTTAATTATTAATCGGAATCATTAAGTAGTATTTGCAAGGGGCAGAAGCTCCTAGCCCAGGGCGTGTGGGGCTAAACTTGCAAAACTTGAATAATTCTATATTATTCGTGTTCAATGCTACCCCCCAACTTAGCTTCCCATTCCTCTATCGTCGGCATAGTTCCTTCCAATTTTTCAGGATAGAATTTTTCTAGATCGTACTCAGAAATAGCTATGGGTTGGCTGCTTGATTCCAGGGCATATTGTGCCTGGATACGGTCTTTCTCCTTGCAAATAAGTAAACCTATAGTAGGATTGTCACGCCCCTCTTTGCGAAGAAGGTGGTTACAAGCTACTACATAACCACCAAGTTGCCCGACATCAGCAAAGGTGAATGAACCTATCTTGACTTCCAGAACTATGTAGCATGACAAGTTCAAATTATAAAAGAGCAAGTCGATAAAGTTCTCTTTCTCTCCAATCTGCAAGCGATATTCCTTGCCTACGTAGGCAAAACCTGTACCAAGTTCTGTTAGGAATTTGGTGATATTGTTGAGCAAAGCATCTTTAAGAATGCGCTCATTATATGGTTTGGTGATTCCAGTGAAAGCAAAGTTGTATGGGTCTCTTGTGATTTCTTGTGCCAAATCGCTGCCGACCTCAGGTAATGTGCGGGTAAAATTGCTCAAAGCTTTCCCTTGTCGCTCATACAGAGACGAGTCTATGTAATTGTGAAGGACATTCCTGCTCCAGCCGTTTACTACTGTTTGGTGTATATAGAACAAAGCCTTCTGTGGCTCTGTTAGGAATTTGTCAATCAACAGCATGTGATGCCCCCAAGGAGTTGAGAAAATATCTTTTTCCACTTGGTCAGCAACTTGCTGACCAATTTTCGTGGTGTTATTTTTTATTCCAAGTTGAGGCAAATTGGCATCCCTTTCCAATTGGTCAGCAACTTGCTGACCAATTTCTGTGTATGGTAGATACATGCAATAGAAATTCTTCATATAAAGAAGATTCTTCGGTGAAAAGCAAGTTGCCAAAGGATTTGCTTCTTTCAAATCTCTACTAAGATTTTTGAAGAACTTACTGCCCCAACGTGTCTCTGCTTTTAAGGCAACAATATCTCTGCCCAAACTCCAATAGAACTTGAGCATTTCTGTATTCACCTTTACCGCAGCCTTTATCTGGCTCTGGCGATAACGCTTACAGAGTTCCTTGACCCATTTCAAATAATCTTTATCTAAAATGTTTATCGGTTTGTTCATATTTTTGTTCCTTTACAATAGCTTTAGATACAAATAAAAAAATGCTTTCTTCTATCTGTCTCATACGCCATTCATTTATTTTTCTGCAAATATACGATTATTTTGTGAAACCTACAAGAATAACCGTTTTTTTTCGCGAAAATGTTTTTTTGAAGTCTTTGCAAGAATGCTGTTAATATCCTTGTTCTCCTTTTGTTGGCTCATTTTCAGATGAGGCGGAACTGGGTTAGGGTTCACCGAGGAAGTAGAGGATGTAGGAGACTTGCATCGGGGTGAACTCCTTGCAGTTCTTGCCATACCCTTTGCCAGCACATCTTCCTGGCAATTTCAAGGCTTCGCTGGGACATGCCTTCTTCCATGCCTTCAGCTCTGCCTTTTTCCATACCTTCTTCCATTCCTTTCTGGTACCTGTCATCCAGGAGGTACAGGAGCTTCATGGCATCAAAGCCAAGGGCTGCTATCGTTTCTATACCGACATCAGAGGAAGCAAAAACCATAGCCGTACTTACTTCCTAGACAGAATGCAGGAGAAGTTGAACGACAAAATGCGAAAGGATGGTGAATTGAAAAGAATGAGACGTTAAAATGGCATGAAGTTGGTATTTGGATTTTTTTCGTAGAAATTCAACAGAAAGTTAACAAAAAGTTTGGTAAAGTGAAAATAAAAGCATAATTTTGCAAATTAAATAAGTACATAACATTAAAAACAAGAAGATTATGGCAATAGAAATTAAAACAATACCTGTCCTTCATGGTGAGGCAGCAGCTCGTTTCGTTGAAGCAGCTGATGAGGCATTGGAAAAGCGTGGCTCCATTGACTTCTCCAAGCAAGTAGCCAAGGCACGTGCTATATTAAAACGTTCAAAACTGTACATTTAAAATGTTAGAGCAATGTGATTTTATGGAACTGACAGAGGAAGTCTTGCAGCAATGCAAAGGCTTCACTTGTAAGGATGAGGACATAACAGAGTTCTTCACCCAAGACTATGCTGACTATGCCTATCAGTTGCTTGGAAAATCATATTGTTTTGTTAAACCAGATACATCTGAAATAGTCTGCGCATTTACAGTTGCTAATTCGAGTGTAAAAGTAGATTCACTTCCTTCAAACCTTCGGAATAAGCTTAATAGAAAGATTCCGAATGCCAAGCGAAGACCGCAGTATCCAGCAGTGTTGGTTGGACAGTTGGCAGTAAGCGATTTGTTCAGTGGGCATCATGTGGGAGATGAATTGTTGGATTTCATCAAATCATGGTTTATAGACCCATTGAATAAAACAGGATGCCGATATGTCATTGTTGATGCCGTCAACCATTCGAAAGTGTTTGAATATTATCAACGAAATGGTTTCAAGTTCTTGTTTTCGTCAGATGAGGAAGAATGGACCTTTTTGCATAACAAAGGTCTAGAGCCAATAACTCCGATAGAGCCGATGAAGACACGACTGATGTACTTTGATTTGATTTATCTTCGCACAAAATAACAAATAAAAGATGCCCTAATTTAAAGGAAATTAAAGCAATCGGCTGCAATCAATATACTCTTGATAAGCTAAGAAGTGCTATAGTTCCAAGGGTCTATACACCTCGACAAGAGGGTGTATAGACCCTTTTTCCTATTGCATGATGTCTTCAGGTAGAAGTATCTTAGCTTCTTCGTTATTATATTCCATCATGTTATGCTTTATTATTATCGTTCACAAAGATAATCTTTCTGAACGATAATTCCAAATATTTGAGCAACAATTAGTTGCTTCATTTTCAGATGAGGCGGAACAGGGTTAGGGCTCACCGAGGAAGTAGAGGATGTAGGAGACTTGCATCGGGGTGAACTCCTTGCAGTTCTTGCCGTAACCGGTGGCGGCGAGCTTCTGGAGAAGGTCGGGGATGCGCTGGATCCATCGCATCAGGTGAGCACTGGCTACTGCTGGAGTAGCATCGGGAAAATACAGGAGAGCTAGCTCTTGCTTGGTATAACTTCTTAAATCCATAGTTTTGTTTGATTTTTATGAGGGTTAATGAATGAGTTGCGGTTCATAAGCTACTGACTTTTGCATCGTAAGTAACTGACTTTTACATCGTAAGTCTCTGACTTTTGTATCGTAAGTCTCTGACTTTTTCATCGTAAGTCTTTGGTTTCCGATTCGGAAGTAACCGGCTTTGCTATGACACATGACACTTATGACAGTGAATTCTGAAGATTTGCTCTCGCGCGGGCAGGCAGGAAAAATCAGGCCGAAAGTTCCTGCCTGCCCGCGTGCGAGGCGAAAAGTTGAAAAACTAGTGTCATAAGTGTCATAGTGTCATAATCTGACCAGGGGAGCCGATGGCTTGGGAACGGCTAGAACGGGGCATCATCATCGGATTGCGGCGAGTTGATGCAGAGGGATACCTGGTATGCCTTGATTTCCTCGGCAGTACGTATAATCGCCCTGTAACCACGGTTGTGGGTGGTGCGCATCTTTTCGAATCCGAGATCATTGAAAGCTCTGCCCAACTTGGTGCTGCTCAGCTTCTGGGATATGTTGCAACTGATGATCTGCATCGCTCTGGCTATGGACACGAACTCCCCTGTCTCCGCCTCCGTTGGCTTTCGGAAGTAGAGATCCACAAGTTCCTGTTCCAGTCTGGGCGCCTCAAAAGCGCGGTTGTGCCGGTTCTGCTTTTCTATCTCCTCATCGGTGAACCAATAGCGGAAATCACTCTTGTAGAGGGCGTAAGCCTGGGCGTAGATACCTTCGTAATTGAACGGATGCTCACGGGGCGAGAGGATGCTCTCTATCTCGTAAGGCAGCCAGCGACGGTTACCGGTAGGGTCGCTCAAAAACTCGGGATTGTTGCCCGTGCCGCAGAAGGTGTTGATATGCTTGCGCTGCTCGGCATAATGGCCGTATGCCGCCCTTTCGTTGGTATACTGCATCGTTACCACAGCCTTCAGCTGGTTCAGTTCCGATGGACTCATCGTGTCGAGCTCTTCATAACAGATGAGTGCATACTGCGAAAGTGCGATGATATCATCCTTCGTCATGCGCCTGGCATTCGCCTTCGTATAGAAGTATTGCTTCAGTTCCGGCGGCAGGAGATAGTTGAACCAGGTGGTCTTGTAGGCGCCCTGTCTGCCGATGAACACCAGGATGACATTGTTGACGGCACCTTCGTCTATCCATCCTGCTATCATCGCCACGAGCCATTTCCTGAGGGCTTCACAGAAGGGCATCACGGGGGTGCCCTTCATCTTTACCGTGGCAGCGAGTTCGGCTATATAGTCCTTGTCGCCTTCCTGCCAGGGTGGGAGATTCTCCAGATAATCGGTGAAGGGATTGTAGGGCGGAGTATAGTCGCTCTCGATGACATTGATCATGTCGCTCTTGCTCACCCTTGCGGTTAGCGACATGTTACTCCATTGCGTATTCAGATCGCGGTCCTGGAGGATTCGCCATTTCCCCTTCAGATACTCGTAGCGCAGGGTGATGAGGTTGAAGCGGAGTTTGATATGTCCGTCGAGGAAGTCTTTGATTTCATCTACGGTGGCATAGGGAATCTTTCCGGTTTCAGCCCTCGCCTTCTGTGGGTGAGTGGTGTTGTCGTAGCACGATTTGAACACCTGTTCTACGTCGTCGTATTCGGGAAACTGCCTGATAGCCCACTGGGTGGCTTCTTTCCTGTCGTACCGTTTCTTGGCCATCATGTAGCCCACCCGCATCACATACTGATTATGGTTGCCGGGTTCGTACCTGATCTTTTCGTTTTCCAGCTTGGGTTTGACGATCTGCTCATAGTAGTCGGCGATGCGTTCCTGTTTCTTTTTCTTCTGGGCGGTCTTGAGCGTAGCGGAATGGAAATGGCTGATTTCCTCGGCGCTGAAGGCTGTGGCTTCGGGATTGAAATAGACTTCGGGGTCGTAGGCGAGTCCGCTGAGCCTTGTGATGTTCTTGCAGAGCGGATCGCTTTCCTTGCCGATGAGATGCGCGTAGTAGTCGTTTCCCATGGCGAAGGCGGCGGGATAATCCTCGCCTTCATAGCGGTAGATGACGCGCAGTCCGTTGCCGCTCATGGTAACGTAGCAGAGCAGGGTGTGGGCATCGTGGCAGATTCTCTCTTTGAGCGAGCGCAGGGTGCCGTCATCCGGTTTTTCTGTGATGTGGTCGAAGTCAACCAGTGACAGATGTGTGAGACTCCGGATGTTGTCCTTGCCTTTTCCGCCTTCGAAGATGCAGGCTACGGCGGAGAGGGGTGCATCGTGCTTGTACGACTTATTCCCCGTTTTCCGGTAAGACTCGGTGAAAAACCTGAGTTTCTCATCTTCCTTCATGAAGGTTACCAGGCCTTCCAACTGGCCAGGTGAAGGAATCTTGCTGGCCATGTTGCTGAATGTTGTTATGTTCATAATCTCCTAAAAATATTATATTGTTTATACAATATATGTATCGGTTATTCGTTTCCTTATAGGTAAGCAGATTGTTGAATCTGTTTTACACGATGCAAAGATACTAAAAAGAAAATAAAAAAGAGTTCCCGTAGTGGGAACTTGTAAATAAATATATTCAATAATTTAAAATTTTTTAAGATGAAAATTGAAAAATTTAATGCAGACAACAGCCGTTTCGGTGTTGTTCTGAGTGAAGTGATGAAGAACCATCATGTATCTGGTTCTGATCTGATGTATTATGCTGGGATGCATAAGGAAAACATTTTTGCAATCTAAAAGGGTAAGGGCGATTATCGGCTCAGTGTTTATGTGAGGATTGTTTCTGCTCTTCGGTACTTTATCGAAGACTCGGCAGAATACGCCCGAGTGAAGCAACGCCTTATCGAAGCAGCCTTCGATGATGGTTACTTTTTTTACAAATAATTCTTTTGAATTGGATTTTTTAAATTAAAAAGTGGAATCCGGCGGTTGTCGGATTCCACTAATATCGTATTTTCACACTGTGCGGGTGGAATTACCCAATACGCCCTGAAACTTCAATTTAACGCAAGAACTTTCCGGTAAGGCTTGCCTTGCAGGCAGCTACTTCTTCCGGAGTTCCGGCAACAACGAGATTACCGCCTTTATCGCCGCCTTCAGGACCGAGGTCGATGATATAGTCGGCACACTTGATGACATCCAGATTGTGCTCTATCACTACCAGCGAATGGCCCCTTTCTATCAGGGCATAGAAGGCATGGAGCAGGCGCTTGATGTCGTGGAAGTGAAGACCCGTGGTAGGCTCGTCGAAGATGAAGAGCGTAGGCTCCTGTTCTTCCTTACCTATGAAGAAGGCGAGCTTTACACGCTGATTCTCACCACCCGAAAGCGAACTTGAGTTCTGACCGAGCTTGATGTAACCCAGACCCACATCCTGAAGCGGTTTCAGGCGGTTTACGATGATGCGGCAGTTGTCGAAGTCGCCCTCGTTGCGCTGCAACTTTTCATCGCTGAAGAACTCAATGGCCTCGTTTACCGTCATGTTCAGCACATCATTGACGTCTTTTCCGCCATAGCGAACCTCCAGGATATCGTGCTTGAACCGCTTGCCCTTACAAGCCTCGCAGGTCAGCGTGAGGTCTGCCATAAACTGCATCTCGATGGTAACATATCCCGCACCCTTACATTCCTCGCATCTTCCGCCTTCGGTATTGAAAGAGAAGTACTGGGGCGTGAATCCCATCTGCTTAGCCAGTGGTTGGTTGGCAAAGAGGGCACGTATCGCATCGTACGCCTTCAGATAAGTGGCAGGGTTGCTGCGGGTACTCTTTCCGATAGGGTTCTGGTCAACAAACTCTACATGATGGATGCTCTTCCAGTCGCCTTCCATCGATGTATATTCGCCTGGTGCATCTGCTACGAGGTCCAGACGGCGACGCATGGCAGGATAGAGGATTCCCTTGATGAGCGAACTCTTGCCTGAGCCTGATACACCGGTTACACAGGTGAATACGTTGAGCGGTATCTTAACGTCGATGCCGCGCAGATTGTTCATCCGGGCTCCCTTGATTTCGATATACTGGTTCCAGGCACGGTGGCTCGTTGGCGCCTTTATCTCCTCGTTGTGGGTCAGGTACTTGATGGTATAACTCTCCGGATATTCAGCCAGCAGCTTTTCCTGTTCAGCCTTATCGGTGGTTGAATATTCTGATGACGGACCGGCGTAGACCACTCTTCCGCCCAGTCTGCCGGCATCGGGACCGATATCGATGAGATAGTCGGCTGCCCGCATAATCTCTTCGTCGTGTTCTACCACAACCACCGTATTGCCCAGTTGCTGCAGTTCTTTCAGCACCTTAATCAGTCGGGCGGTATCGCGGCTATGGAGTCCGATACTAGGTTCGTCGAGGATATATACGCTACCCACGAGCGATGAGCCCAGGTTGGTGGTCAGGTTGATGCGCTGACTCTCACCGCCGGAGAGGGTGTTGGAGAGTCGGTTGAGCGTAAGATAACCCAGACCAACATCCAGGAGGAACTGCAGGCGGTGGGTGATTTCGGTGAGCAGACGCTTGCTGATTTCCTTCTCATGCTCAGAGAGTTCCAGTTTCCTGAACCATTCGCTCAGGTTCACAATCGACATCTCAACCAGTTCGGTGATGCTCTTTCCGCCAATCTTCACATAGTTGGCTTCCTTCTTGAGTCGGGTACCATGGCAATCAGGACAAATCGTCTTTCCACGGAATCGACTCAGCATCACGCGGTATTGTATCTTGTACTGGTTCTCCTTTACCATTCTGAAGAACTCATCGATGCTCACCCTTTCCTGCTGTTTACGTTTCTTTTCGCCAGGCAGACCGTGCCACAGCCAGTCCTTCTGCTGCTGAGTCAGTTCGAAATAAGGCTTGAAGATAGGGAAGTCGTATTCTGCAGCTCTGCGGATGAATTCCTTGAGCCACATACCCATCTTTTCGCCTCGCCAGCAAACCACACATCCGTCATATACGCTCATCGAAGTGTTCGGGATGACGAGTTTCTCGTCGATGCCTATTATGCTGCCGAAACCTTCGCAGGTAGGGCAGGCTCCGAGAGGAGAATTGAAGGCAAACATATTGTCGGTAGGCTCTTCAAACTGCATGCCGTCAGCTTCGAACCGGGTAGAGAAGTCGTAGCAGATATTGCTTGGCAGGAAGACGAGGCGGCAGGCTCCATCTCCCTCATAGAAGGCAGTTTCGGCAGAATCCATCAGTCGGCTGATATCATCCTTCTCATCGCTTACCGAAGCACGGTCGATGACCAGGAAGATTTCTTCATCCTTCTGCTGCATTCTCTTTCTCAGTTTATCGCCGCTTAATTCCAGCAGTTCCTTATCCGCCTGCTCCATGAAGTCTTCGATGCGCACGAATTCACCTTTTATATATATACGCGCGTAACCTTCCTGGTTGTACATCTCCAGCTGTTTGCCCAGACTGCGCCCTTCGATGACGTGGATAGGGGCGAGGATGACAAACCTGGTGCCCTGGGAATACTGTCGGGTGCAGGCGAGTACATCTTCGGTAGTATGGCGTTTCACCTCCTGTCCGCTGATAGGCGAATAGGTTTTTCCGATGCGTGCGTAGAGCAGTCGCAGGTATTCGTAGATTTCGGTGTTGGTGCCCACGGTAGATCGTGGGTTGCGCGAAATCACCTTCTGTTCGATGGCGATGGCAGGTGGCAATCCCTTGATGAAATCACATTCCGGTTTGCTCATACGTCCCAGAAACTGGCGAGCGTATGAAGAGAGCGACTCCACATAGCGGCGCTGGCCCTCAGCATATAAGGTATCAAAAGCCAACGATGATTTTCCCGATCCGGAGACACCCGTAATGGCAACAAACTTGCCTTGAGGTATCTTCACATCGATATTCTTGAGGTTGTTGGCTCTTGCCCCTTTTATTTCTATATATTTATCTTTCCCCATTTTTTTACCTTTTTACTTTTTTACCCTTTTACCTTTATTCGTGGTGGTAAGGTTCACCTTTTATAATAGTACATGCGCGATAGAGCGCCTCGGTAAAGATAAGGCGCACCATCTGATGCGAGAAGGTCATCTTGGAGAGGGAGATCTTCTCGTTGGCGCGGTCGTAGACTGACTGTGAAAAGCCGTAAGGACCGCCGATGACAAAGACGAGCCTTCTTGCCGTGGCCTGCTTGCGCTCTATCCATTTGGCAAATTCGATGCTTCGGAATTCCTGTCCATGTTCATCCATCAGCACCACGGTATCCGAAGGCTGGAGGAGTTTCAGAATCAGTTCTCCTTCCCGTTCCTTCTGCTGCTGTTCGCTGAGACTCTTGGTGTTCTTGAGCTCAGGAATGGTTGTTATGTTGAAAGGCATATAATGGGTGATGCGTTCAGCATAATCCTTGATGCCCGCAATGAAATGCTTGTTTACGGTCTTTCCGACCAGAATGAGTTCTGTCTTCATTTCGTTGGCGTTTTCTTGCTATACACTTTCATGTTTACTCTTCGCTTCGTCCCTGTAATATCCTGTTCCTATCCTTTTCGGATTCTTCGGGAACCAGCCTTTCTCGCAGCGTTGTCTCTGTTCGAAGAGTTCACCGATGCTCCAAAGGCATGAAGCACCTACTACGCCCAGTATGGCAGAGAAGAGCACGTTGGCAACCAGGAAGGCAGCTCCGATGCAGATGATGCCTGCAACGAGGAAAACCCACCAATAGCGGGTGCCCGTATAATATTCCGTCTTCATGACGATAGGGTGAAAGATACCTATTATTAAAAAGGTGGATACGGCGATGATGACGCCCGTGTAATATACTTCCATATTCTATTGTTTTATATTTTGTTCATTCAACTTTTGTTATCTTACCAATACAATATTGCTAAATAATAGCCTTATTCTATTTTCAATTCCATTTCAAAGTGCAAAAATACAAAAAAAACTTCATTCTTGCTTGGTTTATCAAAATTTTTATATAACTTTGTACGCAAATAGAGAAATTATGCATTGTTTTCGTGCACATCCTTCTCGATAAGAATTAATTAATTACATAATATAATCAAACTATGGCTAATAACGCAGAATTGATCAAGCAGTGTGAAGAAAGAGCACAGCAGTGGCTCACACCTGCTTTTGACGAAGAAACCCGTAAGGAAGTAAAGGCAATGCTCGACGCAGAGGACAAGTCTGCTCTCGTTGATGCATTCTATCAGAACTTGGAGTTCGGTACTGGTGGTTTGCGCGGTATCATGGGCGCAGGTACCAACCGCATGAACAAGTATATCGTTGGTATGGCTACACAGGGCTTTGCTAACTACATCCTCAAGGCTTTCCCAGGTGAGGAGAACCTTTCTGTAGTGGTAGGTCACGACTGCCGTAACAACTCCCGTCTCTTCGCTGAGACCGTAGCTGCCATCTTCTCTGCCAATGGCATCAAGGCTTATCTCTTCGAGAGCCTCCGTCCTACACCAGAGATTTCTTTCGCTATCCGCGAGCTCGGTGCAAAGGCTGGTGTAAACGTAACAGCTTCTCACAACCCTAAGGAGTACAACGGTTACAAGGCTTACTGGAGCGACGGTGCTCAGGTTCTGGCTCCACACGATACAGGTATCATCGAGGAGGTAAACAAGGTTACTATCGACCAGGTGAAGTTTGAGGCTAACTGGGATAAGATCAAGATTATCGGTGGTGAGATGGATTACGACTACATGACAGCCGTTCATTCTGCTATGATTGACCAGGATGTCATCAACCGTCAGAAAGACCTCAACATCGTTTATTCAGCTATGCACGGTACAGGTCGTGTCATCGTTCCTCTCTGTCTGCGTTCTTGGGGCTTCCAGAACATCAATGTAGTTCCTGAGCAGATGGTTGTAGATGGTAACTTCCCAACAGTGGTTTCTCCTAACCCAGAGAATGCAGAGGCTATGACCCTCGGTATGAAGCTCGGTACCAAGTTGAACGCTGACCTCGTTGTAGCTACTGACCCAGATGCTGACCGTCTGGCTATCGTTTGCCGCGACGACAAGGGCGAGTGGATGATCATCAATGGTAACCAGACAGCCATGATGTTCTGCTACTACATCATCGAGAACAAGAAGAAGTTGGGCAAGTTGAAGCCAACAGACTTCCTCGTAAAGACCATCGTAACAACAGAAGTTATCGCTGAGATTGCCAAGAAGAACAACGTAGAGTTGCGCGACTGCTACACCGGTTTCAAGTGGATTGCACGCGAGATTGCTATCTCTGAGGGCAAGCAGCAGTACATCGGTGGTGGTGAGGAGAGCTTCGGCTTCTTGCCATACGATAAGGTACGCGATAAGGATGCTCCTGCATCTATCTGTCTCATCTGCGAGATTGCAGCATGGGCTAAGGATCAGGGCAAGACTCTCTACGACCTCCTGATGCAGATTTATGCAGAGTATGGCTTCAGCAAGGAGTTTACTGTAAACGTAGTTCGCCCAGGTAAGACTGGTGCTGACGAGATTAAGCAGATGATGGCAGACTTCCGTGCCAACCCTCCACAGGAGTTGGGTGGCAGCAAGGTGGTAACCTGGAAGGACTATCAGAGCCTGGAGGTTAAGCATGCTGACGGCAGCGTAGAGAAGCTCGACATGCCTGCTACAAGCAATGTACTCCAGTGGTTCTGCGACGACAACACCAAGGTAAGTGTCCGTCCATCAGGTACAGAGCCTAAGATTAAGTTCTATATTGAGGTAAAGGATCCTTCATTCAAGTGCGCTGGCTGCTACAACCGCTGCACAGCTGCTGCAATGGATAAGATCGAGGCTATCAAAAAGAGCCTGAAGTTGGATTAATTTCATAGGAAATCATATCATGGCGCTCCGGTAATTATTGCCGGAGCGCTTTTCGTTTCAGTAGCCGTTTATTCTTCTCGAAATAGGGTAGCAAATTACCCTCATTATCATGTTTTTATAGAAAAAAAGCAAAAAGACTTGCATATTTTCTGATTTTTATTTACCTTTGCACCCATATTACAAAATTATAACATATAATTATACTCTTATGGGAGGCATTTTCGGAACTATTTCCAAGAAAAGCTGTGTCGCTGATCTCTTTTACGGCACAGATTACAACTCACATCTCGGCACACGCCGGGGCGGTTTGGCAACCTACAGTAGTGAGAAGGGCTTCGTGCGCTCTATCCACAATCTGGAAAGTTCATACTTCAGAACGAAGTTTGAACCTACACTCAACAAGTTTGAAGGAGCTACATCGGGCATCGGCGTGATTAGCGATACAGATGCCCAGCCACTCATCATGAACTCTCATCTTGGCCGCTTTGCCATTTGCACCGTAGCTAAGATAGTAAACAAGGATGAACTTACTCAGCTTCTGCTCGAAAAGAACATGCACTTTGCAGAGATGTCTTCGGGTAGTACCAATCCTACTGAGTTGGTGGCTCTGCTTATTATTCAGGGCAAAACCTTCAGAGAAGGTATCGAAAACGTTTTCCATCACATCAAAGGTTCCTGCACCATGATGATCCTTACCGAGGATGGCATCATCTGTGCGCGTGACAGTTGGGGACGTACTCCAATCATCATCGGCAAGAAGGAAGGTGCCTATGCGGCTTCCAGCGAAACCACCTCGTTTCCTAACCTTGATTATGAAACAGCATATGAGGTAGGACCAGGCGAAATCGTGAAGATTAAAGCTGATGGCATGGAGCAGATCCGACCTGCCAACAAGAAGATGCAGGTTTGCTCTTTCCTCTGGGTTTACTACGGATTCCCTACATCTACCTACGAGGGCAAGAATGTAGAAGAGGCGCGTTTCACCAACGGCTTCAATCTCGCCAAGACCGATGATGTGGAGGTAGACTGCTGCAGCGGTATTCCTGATTCGGGTACGGGTATGGCGATGGGTTATGCTGCCGGCAAGGGTGTGCCTTACCAGCGCTGTATTGCCAAGTATACTCCTACATGGCCTCGCAGCTTTACTCCTAGCAACCAGAGCATGCGTTCATTGGTAGCCAAGATGAAGCTGATTCCTAACAAGGCGATGCTGAAGGGCAAGCGTGTGTTGTTCTGCGATGACAGTATCGTGCGTGGTACCCAGCTTCGCGACAATGTGAAGGTGCTTTTCGACCAGGCAGGCTTGAAGGAGTGCCACATGCGCATAGCGTGTCCTCCATTGGTATACGGTTGTCCGTTCATCAACTTCACTTCTTCCAAGAGTGATATGGAGCTGATTACCCGTCGCATCATCGAGAAGTTTGAGGGCGATGCCAACAAGAATCTTGAGAAATACGCTACCACCGGTTCTCCTGAGTATCAGAAGATGGTAGATGAGATTGCCAGCCAGTTGGGCTTGACTTCCCTGAAGTTCAACACCATCGAGCAGCTGGTAGAGGCCATCGGTCTTCCAAAGTGCCAGGTATGTACCCATTGCTTTGATGGCAGCAGCGCATATACTCTGAATGAGTTTGCTGATGAAGACTAAAATAAGAATATAAGTTCTTGATAGATAAGAAGATAGGTCTAGTGATCCCGCTTAGCGCGGTGTTGCTAGACCTATTTTTATTGTTATTTTCGGAAATTTTGAACATATTGTGATAAGATGTGAATAGTCTTTTATCACCGAAAAGCTGTACCTTTGCATCCAGATAATAAATGAAACGTAAATCAATAGAAATCATTAAGAAGATATGAAGAAAATAATCATCTTATGTTTCGCGCTCGGAGCTTTCCATACTCTTGGCGCACAGGAGACGCTTACGCTCAGCCAGTGCCTGCAGATGGCAGTGGATAACAACCTGTCGCTCCAGAGCAGCCGAAACGAAATAGCTAAGGGAAAGTACGCTATCAGCGAAAATCAGGCTAAACTCTATCCGCAAATCAATGCGGTGGCACAGCTCAACGACAACTTTACGCCGCCTGTTTCGGTTACCGACGGCTCGGCTTACGGCAAGCCTTATAATGTAACCAAGACGTTGCAGTATAATGCTTCGGCGGGTGTACAATTGCAGATGCCGCTGTATAACCAGATGATTCTTACCGCCATCGATATCACCAAGATTGCCGATAAACTCAACCAACTCTCTTATGAGAAGGCGCGTGAAGACCTCATCGTGCAGACTGCCAAGATGTATTACATGGCGCAGAACACATCTGAGCAGATTCGTCTGACGGATGACAATATCAAGCGACTGGTAGAACTCAGAAACATCACCCAGGCTTTCTATGATAACCAGATGAGTCTGGAGGTAGATCTGAAGCGAGTGAATCTCAATATCGAGAACCTCACCGTGCAGCGCGATAACGCCATCGCCATGCTCGAACAGCAGTATACCATGCTCAAGTATGTGATAGATTATCCTGCCGAGAAGGAGATGAAGGTGACAGCCGTAGATCCGGGAAAGATTGAGATGGTGAAGGCTGACGGACTGGATACGGGACTCTACGAACTCCAGTTGCTGGAACAGAAGAAACTGCTCACCCAGAAGCAGACCAAACTAGCCAAGGACGGCTATCTGCCATCGCTCTCGCTGACCGGAAACCTGATGTATTCTGCCTTTACCGATAGGATAGATCACTGGATTCATTCGGGCGAGTCAAACCACTGGTATGGTTCCAATGGTCTGGGCATTCAACTGAGAGTGCCTGTATTCGATGGTTTTGAAAAGCGTTCTAAAATCAGAAAGGCGAAGATAGAGGAGGAGAATGCACGCATCGGTTACGAGGACGCCCTGAAGGGACTGCAGGCAAACTATATGAATGCGGTGAGCGAGGTGAACAACAGTCAGCGCAACTACAAGAAGCAGTTTGATAATTATACCATGGCGCAGGATGTTTACAACGTAACAGCCGACCAGTATAAGGAGGGGGTGGCTTCGATGACAGCGGTGCTGCAGGACGAGATGCGTATGAGCGAGGCAATGAACAATTATCTCACAGCCTACTATCGCTATAAAGTTGCCAATCTCTCGCTGCTCAAGTTGACTGGACAGCTCAACCAGATTTCGGTTGCTAAATAACGGAGAAGAATAAATCATTAAGAAATAAAATATAAACAGGAAAACGGGATGTAAAAAACTTTACTTCATATTCCCTGATTCCAAATTACAATAAAACTATGGAACAGAACGAAAATAAAAATGTAGAAACAGCAGAGGCTACACAGGTATCTCACGAAGAAACCAGGAAGAAACTGAAGAAGCAGCGCGTAAGACAGATTATCGCCAGCCTGATAGGTGTTGCTATTCTGGCTTTCGGACTCTGGAAAATCGTATGCCTCTTCCTCGATTATAACTCTAACGAAACGAGCAATGATGCTCAGATAGAGCAATATATCTCACCGGTTAATCTCCGTGCATCCGGCTATATCGCCAAGGTATGCTTCAGAGAACATCAGGAAGTACACAAGGGAGATACCCTCCTTGTGCTCGACGACCGGGAGTATCGTATCCGTCTGATGGAGGCTGAAGCAGCCCTCAAGGATGCCAAGGCAGGAGCCAATGTCATCAACGCTACAGAGCAGACCACCGAGACATCAGCTTCTATCTATCAGGCATCTATCGATGAAATAAATGTACGACTTGCCAAACTTGCCAAGGACTGCGAACGCTATCGCAACCTGGTAGAAAAGAAGGCGGCTACTCCTATCCAACTCGAACAGTTGGAGGTAGAATATGCTGCTACTAGGAAGAAACTCGAAGGGGTAAAGAAGCAGCAGGCTGCTGCCTATAAGGGAGTAAACGAGGTAACTACCCGCAAGCAGAATGTGGCTGCCTCCATCGAGCGTGCCGAGGCAGCCGTAGAGATGGCAAAGCTGAATCTCTCTTACTGTGTGGTAGTGGCTCCTTGTGATGGTAAACTGGGTCGCCGCTCTATCGAGGAGGGACAGATGGTGAATGCAGGAACCACCATTACCTACATCATTCCAACCAACAACAAATGGGTGATTGCCAACTATAAGGAAACCCAGATAGAGAATCTCTATGTAGGACAGAAGGTGCGTATGACCGTAGATGCCATCAGTAACAAGGAATTTGAGGGTACGGTGACCGCCATTTCTGGTGCTACCGGTTCGAAATATTCGCTGGTACCTACAGACAATTCTGCTGGCAACTTTGTCAAGATTCAGCAGCGTGTGCCTGTAAGAATCGATTTCAACAACCTCAGCAAAGAGGATAATGAGCATCTTGCTGCCGGCATGATGGTGGTTGTCAAGGCTGAGAGAAAGTAAAAAACAGCTAGATGGAAATGAAGTAATATATGGAAGAAGAATATAAGAATTATCCGTTTTATGATTGGGTGCCCAAACCGCTCGGCATCATCTTCATGATCATCCTCTTCGTGCCGATGATTACGATGAGTGGTGTCTATTCTGCCAACAGCGGTGAGATGATGAGCGGGCTCGGCATCCAGTCGGAATACATCGCCTTTGCCGGGTTCTGCACCTCTATAGGAATGGCGGCTTTCTCGCCGTTCTTCTATGAACTGGTGTGCATCCGTAGAGAGAAAATGATGTGCATTGTGGGCTTCTCCATTCTCTTTATCCTCAGTTTCGTGTGTGCCCAGACCGACTCGCTGTTCATACTCGGACTGTGCAGTCTGCTGATGGGTTTTGTCCGCCAGACGCTGCTGATGGCGCACCTCTTCGTGCTCATCAGATATGGTTTCGGAATAGAGGCTACGAGGAATATCACGCCGGGATGCGAGCCTACTACCGAGGAAGCATGGGATGCGGTAGATTCGGAGAAGATGGTTTCGCAGCCGGTCATCTATCTCTTCTTCATGATTATCGGACAGTTGGGAACCTGGCTAACGGCATGGCTTGCCTATGCCTATGAGTGGCAGTATGTTTATCATTTCATGATGGCATTCATGCTGGCAGGCATCATCATCGTGTTCTTCACCATGCCTTACCATGAGTATCCGATGCCTAAGTTCCCGATAACGATGTCGAAGTTTGGCAATGTTACGGTGTTCAGTATCATGCTCTGTTCATTTGCTTATGTCATGGTATTCGGCAAGACGCTCGACTGGTTTGATGATCCAACCATCCGTTTCTCTTCGGTGGTCTGTCTTATCTTTACCGCCCTGTTCATCTATCTGGAGAAGACGCGGCGTTCACCTTATTTCATCATGGAGGTGTTCCAGCTCAGAGTCATCAACTACGGCATCCTGCTCTTCTTCCTGCTGATGGTCTGCAATTCGAGCGCCATGTTTGTCAACGTGTTCACCAATGTGAGCATGAAGATAGACAACTGGCAGAACGCCACCTTGGGCAACTGGGTGATGGTGGGCTACACCGTGGGACTGATATTCGCAGTCATCGCCCGAGCCAAGAATGTTCACCTGAAGTGGATGTACTGTCTGGGTTTCCTCTTTATTGGAGCCTATGCGCTGTACATGTATTTCGAGGTACAGAACGACGGTATGTATGAGCGTATGAAATGGCCTATCATCATCCGTTCTACGGGAATGATGCTGCTCTATTCGCTCATCTCCACGATAGCCAACCAGCGCATGCCTTACCGCTTCATGTCAACCTGGGTTTGCATCATGCTTACCGTTCGTATGGTCATTGCCCCTTGCATCGGCTCGGCGCTCTATACCAATGTGCTTCAGCACAGACAGCAGTATTATGTAACCCGCTTTGCCCAGGATTACGACCGCACGAGCATCGAGACGGCGAAGACTTACGACCAGACGGTGAGAGGCATGCAATATCAGGGCAAGAGTGTAACCGAGGCGCAGAATATGGCTGCCATGAGTACGAAGGGAAAGGTACAGGTACAGGCCACGCTGGTGAGTATCAAGGAGATGGCCGGCTGGACCTTCTACGGCTGCCTGCTGTGTGCCGGACTGATGCTCGTTCTCCCTTGGCGCAAGCGCAATATCGGGGAACTGACGCGTGAGTATCTGCTGAAGAATGTAGATGTGAAATCCCTGGGAAGAAGGTAGGGGAGTGCTAAAATATCATAAAAGATACAGGCTGCTCATCTGATGAATGGATATTTTTGTTATCTTCGCAGTTAAATCTGAAGATAACAGACCCATATTCATCATGAAAATAACAGATAATATCATCATATATGAGGCTCATGAGTTTCCTCAGCTGTTGATGCAGCCTTTCTACTCCGACTATGTCGGAATTGTAATCTGTCATCAGGGGATGTTCCGTTTCTGCGTAGACGGAACATCCTTTGTTGCATCTGAGGGTGAAACCGTTTTCCTCTCCAAAGGAGTGATGTTTCATGTGCAGGAAACAGGCAAGAACCTTAAATATACCCTTCTTTTTTACCGTGCCGAACAGATTCGTCACATGTTGGGCAATACCGTGGTTACCATGCGTCTTTATGCTACGATTTATCCCAAACCCTGCCATGTCAGGACGACGGGTTATGAGGATATGCTCACTTCTTATGCCCTGATGCTGAGGAAACTGGAGCTGGAAAAAGAGAAGAGTGGTGAACTGGATGCCTATTGTGTGCATGAGCAGAAACTGTTACTGATGGCTGTTACGTACCGTTTGTGCAGCATCTTCTCGGCATCGTTCAAGGCTGCCGGCAAGGAGATGGAACGGAAGATTGCCATCTTTGAGTCGCTGGTGCTTCTGATAGAGAAGAACTATATGCGTGAGCGCAGTGTGGCTTTCTATGCAGATGAACTCTGTCTTACACCGAAATATCTGTCGGTACTGGTCAAGTCGGTTTGCGGTCAGACGGTCCAGCAGTTGCTTTTCAAGGCGATGATCCGTCGCAGTATCTATCTGATGAAGAACACCACGAAGACGATACAGCAGATAGCCAATGAACTCAGTTTTCCCAATGCTTCAGCCTTCGGAACCTTCTTCAAGAAACATACCGGTCTTTCGCCTAAGCATTACCGCAATTGGGAAGAGGGGAATGAACCGCCTTCTTTCAAATAAAGATTTCATCCTATAACTATAAAATAAAAAAGGGACAGAGAAATTGTGCTGTCCTCTGTCCCGAAACTGTGATATAACTAAAACAACTGAGCGAAAGCCTCGGCTGTCTTTCCTGTATAGGTCTTCATCTCTGTAACTGGCTTGTAACCGAAATCCTTGAAGGCAAGGAGCTGTGTGGCAACAAACTGGTGGTCGTCAGAGATGCAAGCCTGTAACTTCATATTACCCATGCTGATGGCAGAAACAGGGAAGTTGCTGATCGCTGTTTCTACATCCTTTGGGGCTGCGCTGAGGATGTTCTCAAGCTTTCTTCCATCCTCTGCAGAATATTCCTTCTCTTTTATCTTAATCACACTGTTGGTAGGTTGATAGATGAGTTTGACTGTCAAACCCAAGAAACCTTTCTTTACCTGTACATCCTGGAGTGCCATAACATCAGCACCCATCTCTAAATGATTAATCTTTGCCATAATTTTATACTGTTATTTGCTTATTCTTAATTCTTGAAAAATAATATATATTGAACTGTTTTTTGTTTTGAATAGGGGTGTAACCAGTCTTATCGCAAATCTTAGGAAAGATGCGATAAACCTATATGAAATTTTAAAAAGAGAAAAGAATAAGCACTAACAGAGCAGACGCCGCAGGCAAATGACATAATACTTGCTGGCGACATCAAAGTGGATTGGGGCAGTTTCCTGTCGGAAAGGCTCCATGCCACCTTCTATAGCTGATAAAAGGGATGATAAATAACGGATTCTATTTGTCAGCAATCTACTGGCAGTCTGACTGTTGTGCATGTTGCCACTTGGCAATAAGCGCTGCGGACGGCTGCTACAGATGCGGTAAGCAAGCTGTGAGGCGTTTTCAAGCTGTGCCTCAGGCTGGCTCTTGTCATACTCAACCTTTGTCAAACCATCTTTCTTATGGCTTGCATCTTCGGTATAAGAATCCTCGGGAGTAAAAGAAATAGAGGCAGCAGATACCTCTCCATAGCCTGAGAAGACCATGGACACCAGAAAAAGGATGTATAGTATCAACTGCCTCATATTAAATATATTATGGTGTCAGGAGAATTTCCTGACACCGGGGATGATTAATAGCTTCTTGCGATGATGACACGGGCTACGGCTGGCTTGCCGCTTACCATATCTACACCTGGAGTCTGCTCGTAAGCGAAAGGCACGCAACGGATGGTAGCCTGAGTCTCCTCCTTGATCTTAGCCTCGGTCTCGGCTGTACCATCCCAATGGCAGAGGAAGAAACCACCGTCCTTCACACGCTCCTTGAACTCCTCGTAGTTGTCGCACTCGTAAACGTGAGCATCATGGTAAGCACGAGCCTTCTCGAAGATATTCTTCTGGATGTCTTCCAACATATTCTTTACGCGCTCTACGATGCCGTCGAAGCTTACGTTCTCCTTCTCCAAGGTATCACGGCGCATAATCTCGATGGTGTTGTTCTCCAAGTCACGGCCACCCATAGCCAGACGAACAGGAACACCCTTCAACTCATAGTCAGCGAACTTGAATCCAGGACGCTTGGCTGGGTTGTCATCATACTTCACGGTGATGCCCAACTCGCGGAGCTGGTCGATGACAGGCTGCAACTTAGCAGTAATCTGAGCCAACTGCTCGTCGCCCTTGTTGATAGGAACGATAACCACCTGGATAGGAGCCAGCTTTGGAGGCAATACCAGACCGTTGTCATCGCTATGAACCATGATGAGGGCACCCATCAGTCGGGTAGAAACACCCCATGAAGTAGCCCATACATATTCAGGCTTGTTCTCCTTGTTCAAGTAGGTAACATCGAAACTCTTGGCGAAGTTCTGACCCAGGAAGTGAGAAGTACCGCTCTGGAGAGCCTTGCCATCCTGCATCATTGCCTCGATGGTATAAGTGTTGAGAGCACCTGCGAAACGCTCAGTCTCACTCTTCACACCCTGCAATACAGGAACACCCATGTAGTTTTCAGCAAAATCAGCGTAAACCTTGAGCATCTCCTGAGCCTTTGCCTCAGCCTCTTCCTTAGTGGCATGAGCTGTATGACCCTCCTGCCAGAGGAACTCAGAAGTACGGAGGAACGGACGGGTACGCATCTCCCAACGCATTACGTTACACCACTGGTTGCAGAGGATAGGGAGATCACGCCATGAATGAATCCAGTTCTTATAGGTGTTCCAGATGATGGTCTCAGAAGTAGGACGGATGATGAGCTCCTCATCGAGCTTTGCGTTAGGATCAACCTCAACCTCTTTGCCATCCTCTGTAGAACGGAGGCGGTAGTGGGTAACTACGGCACACTCCTTGGCGAAACCTGCCACGTGCTCAGCCTCACGAGAGAAGAAACTCTTCGGGATGAGGAGAGGGAAGTATGCGTTCTGTACACCTGTCTGCTTAAACATCTTGTCGAGCTGCTGCTGCATCTTCTCCCAGATAGCGTAACCGTATGGTTTGATAATCATACAACCACGAACTGGTGACAACTCAGCGAGATCAGCCTTTACTACCAAATCATTGTACCACTGACTGTAGTTGTCAGCGCGCTTGGTTAAATTCTTGAGTTCTTTAGCCATATTGCTTTTTTCTATTTATTTTGTATTTTATTTCTTCTGTTATTTATATATTAAGGTATAAGCATGAGCCCCTTCATCATCTGCTGCCGGCAGTTCATCTGTCTGCAGGTGTCTGAAATCCTACTTTTAGGGATTTTCCACCCCCAAATAGGTGATTTCCTAGCTCTATTTCGACAAATACCCTTAAATTTGCATGCAAAAATACAAAAAAATATTAGAAAACTCTCCATTATGGAGAAAAAAGAGTTATCTTTGCAATTAAATAACATAAATATAGGAGATTTTAAAATGAAAAAGACTAATTTTGCAGTTGCAGGCCTCTCTTTGTGCTTGCTTTTCTCAAGTTGTGGAACCAATCAGAAGACTGGTACAGCAGTAGGTGCCGGTTCTGGTGCTGCTCTGGGTGCTATCGTAGGTGGATTGCTCAACAATAGCCATCGTGGTACAGGTGCTCTCGTAGGTGCTGCTATCGGTGCAGCAGTTGGTGGCGGTGCTGGTAACCTCATCGGAAAACACATGGATAAGGTGAAGGCTGAGGCTGAACGGGTGAAGAATGCACAGGTTGAGACTGTAACAGATGCCAATGGCTTGTCTGCCGTTAAGGTAACATTTGCTTCTGGTATCCTCTTCCCAACTAACGGTTCTACTCTCAGCAGCAGCGCAAAGACTGATTTGGCTCAGTTTGCCGGTGTATTGAAGAACAATACCGACTGCGAGGTTTCTATCCAGGGTTATACTGATGCTACAGGTAATGATGGTATCAACTTGCCTTTGAGCCAGAAGCGTGCTGAGGCAGTTTACAACTATCTTGCTTCTTGCGGTGTTACCAGCCGTCAGGTAAAGAATGTTCAGGGTTTTGGTTCTGCTAACCCTGTAGTGAATACTACTGCTGCTTGTGCCCAGAACCGTCGTGTAGAGGTTTACATGTATGCTAGCCAGGCTATGGTTAACGCAGCCAACAACGGTACATTGAAGTAATAACTTTCATGCTCCCGGAAGGGAAAAAATAAATAGATGATTTTGAATAAAATCAAGAATATAGTAAAATGGGTGGTGGTGCTGTTTTTCAGTACCACCATTCTTGCTGTAGTGGCATATAGGTTCATTCCTGTATATGTCACTCCTCTGATGTTTATCCGATGCTTCCAGCAAGTAGCTGATGGAGAGAGTATTACCCTGCATCATCATTGGGTTTCGATGGATAAGATTTCGCCTCACATGCCTGTGGCGGTGATGGCGAGCGAAGATGCGAGATTCCTGAAGCATCACGGTTTCGACTTCAATGCCATCGAGAGTGCGGCGAAGAATAATGCACGTGGTGGAAAGGTGCATGGAGCCAGTACCATCAGTCAGCAGACCGCTAAGAATGTCTTCCTGTGGCCTGGCCGTTCATGGACCCGCAAGGGATTTGAGGTCTACTTTACCTTCCTCATCGAAATGATGTGGAGCAAGCAGCGCATCATGGAGGTTTATCTCAACAGCATTGAGATGGGACCGGGTATCTATGGTGTGGATGCGGTTGCAGAATATCATTTCGACAAGAAAGCGAAAGATCTGTTTCGTGGCGAGTGTGCGCTGATAGCAGCTACACTTCCTAATCCGCGCAAATTCAGTTCGCTGCATCCTAGCGCTTATATGAAGAAGCGCCAGCGACAGATAGAACATCAGATGAGATTTATCCCTACCTTCCCTCGTGAGGGCGAAGATTTCGACCCGGGCACGGCTGTGGGAGGATATAGGGGGAAGTGAAGAGTGAAGAATGAAGAGTGAAAAATCTGGTAAATATTGATTCATGGATTTACTGAAAGACTTGAACGAAGCGCAGCGTGCTGCGGTAGAATATATTGACGGACCTTCGCTGGTGATAGCCGGTGCAGGTTCGGGTAAAACGCGTGTGCTTACTTATAAGATAGCTTATCTCCTGAGACAGGGTAAAGATCTTTATTCCTTATTAGTGCTTACTTTTACTAATAAGGCAGCAAGAGAAATGGTTGAACGTATTCGTAAAATGTTTGGTGAAACATTTTATATCAGACAGAAATATATGGGTACTTTTCATAGTGTCTTTGCTAGAATATTGCGTGTTGAGTCTGATAAGATAGGCTTTACTTCAGATTTTACAATTTATGATGAAGCAGACTCTCGTTCTTTATTGAAATCTATTGTTAAGGAGATGGGCTTGAGTGAAAAAACTTACAAGCCTGCAGTTGTTCATGCAAGGATTTCTATGGCAAAAAATCAACTGATTGGAGTTGATTCATATGAAAGCGATTCTGATATCTTTAGCCAAAATAAACGAGCTGGTATGCCCGAAATTGCTAAGATATATCGAGAATATGTACAACGCTGTAAGTTGGCGAATGCAATGGATTTTGATGATTTGTTAGTTTATACTTATCGGCTTTTTGTAGAAAGAAATGATGTATTGAAAAAGTATGGTAAAATTTTTAAGTACATAATGGTAGATGAGTATCAAGATACAAATTATGTTCAGAAAAAAATACTTACTTTGCTCTATAATGTAATGGAAGAGAAAGCCATATGTGCTGTAGGAGATGATTCTCAAAGTATTTATAGTTTTAGAGGAGCTAATATCGATAATATATTGTCTTTCACTAGAGATTTTCCTGCAGAAAATGGTAACTATGCGCGTCTCTTCAAATTGGAACAGAACTACCGCTCTACCCAGACCATCGTTGAGGCGGCTAACAGTCTGATCAAGCATAACCGCAACCAGATTCCTAAGGATGTGTTTAGCGAGAATGCGAAGGGTGAGAAGATTCAGTATAAGCCTGCTTACAGCGACAAGGAAGAGGCGGCGATTGTAGCGAAGGACGTGAAGCGTATCCGGCGCGAGGATGGCTGCCAGTATAGTGATTTTGCCATTCTCTACCGCACCAATGCCCAGAGCCGCAGCTTCGAGGAGGAGTTCAGAAAGCAGGGTATTCCTTATCGCATTTATGGCGGACTGAGTTTCTACCAGCGTAAGGAAATTAAGGATATTATTGCATATTTCCGTCTGGTGGCGAATCCGGATGATGAAGAGGCTATCAAGCGTATCATCAACTATCCTGCACGTGGAATAGGTGCTACTACGGTGCTGAAGATTGCTGACTGTGCCCATCAGAACCAGGTGAGTTTCTGGGAGGTAATCGGTGCCCCTGAGCGGTATGGACTGGCGGTTAACAAGGGTACGATGAACAAGCTGGAAACCTTCAGATTGCTCATTTCTTCGTTTATCGAACGGGCTCAAACTACGGATGTCTATGAATTGGGTGATGCCATTATCAAGGAGAGTGGTATCAGTCAGGATATCATGTCGGGCAAGGATGCCGATGATCTGGCACGTCAGGAGAACCTGGAGGAATTCTTGAGCGGTATGTCGGCTTTTGTGGAGGAACGCCGTGAAGAGGGTAGGTTCGATGAACTCTTCCTGCAGGATTATCTGCAGGATGTGGCGCTGCTTACCGATGCTGACAGCGATGGTGATAAGGATGAACCTCGTGTATCTCTGATGACGGTTCATGCAGCCAAGGGTCTGGAGTTTCCTACGGTATTCGTGGTTGGTTTGGAAGAGAATATCTTCCCAAGTCCGCTTTCAGCTGCTTCGCTCAGAGAACTGGAGGAGGAACGGAGATTGCTTTACGTAGCCATTACGCGAGCTGAGAAACATTGTATCCTGACGAACGCCAAGAACCGCTGGCGATATGGCAAGATGGAGTTTGATAATCCGAGTCGGTTTATCGATGAGATTGACGGCAAGTTGATTGATTGCCAGGATGAGGCTGGTGGAAGCTTGTTTGGCTCTATGTCTGACCAGCCGGAGTGGGCGAGAGCGCAACGTCCTCGCAGACCGTGGGAGGATGCTGAGCTGCCTAGATACAGTAGCAGGTATCAGAATTCCAAACCGGTAGCATCGCAGTTTGTAGCAGATCCTAAGCCTTCTCTCTTTGATGATGAACCAGAGACTTCACGTACTTCCGGACGCTCGTCTGTTTCCGGACGCTCATCTCTCTCTGAAGGCAATTTCAAGTCTGTTAGAGCGCTGAATGCAGCGAAGCGTTACATGGAGACGCATTCTTCTCATCCTGCTTCTCGCGGTACTGGATCTTCTGCAGCATCAGTTTCTTCTTCTACAGCTTCATCTGCTGGCAGTTCTTCTTGCGGTTTGCAGGAGGGAATGAAGATTGAACATCAGCGTTTTGGACGGGGAACGGTATTGAAGATTGAAGGTACTGGTGAGAATACGAAGGCTACGGTTGAGTTCGTTCATTCTGGCACCAAACAGCTTCTGCTGAAATATGCCAAGTTTACGGTAGTAGATTAAGTTCAGTAGTCTGATGTTTATATTTATAGGTTTATCCTGTTTTGAAGTTCTCTCTTACAGGTAGAATCTTATAATATAGATAAAGAGTTATAAAAATAGATTGGGCAAGACCATCTCTGGTCTTGCCCTTTTTGTTTCTATATACTATAAATTGAAAAAGCGTCCCCGCAGTAGCCTCACGGTCACTACGGGGACTTATATTACTAACATCTAACTTTAGCATTTTTGTTTAAACTTAAAAACAAATACTTTAAGAGATTAAATTCTCCGTTATCTATAAACATAAACCAAGTATCTCATATATTGCAAGTAACTTGTATCCTGCAAATATCTTGTATCCTAAAATGCAAGTTCTTAGAAAAGTTAAACCCATAGACCAGTATCTCTACTAATATCTTGATTATTTTTATTTTATTGCTTTTTGTTTATTTAATATTTAATACGTTTAAGTTCACAATGCAAAGATATAAAAAAAATGGGTAAACTCCAAATTAATTTTGCTTTATTTTGTATTAAATGGCTTTTATTGTACTTATGCGGCGGTTTTTAAGGATTAACCGGCAAAGTTAAAGAGGGTGTATCATAAACAATCAAATGCTTTATGATACACCCTCTTTCTCAGGATTCTGAATATTGTCGTGTTTATAACGCTTCGTCTTCAGGACGTGGCATCTGTGTTTGGGGCTTCTGTTTCTTGCCTGACTTCATGAATAGTTTCTTTTTCTTGAGCCATGCAGCCTTGCGTATTTCGTATTCTTCGCGATGACGCTCCAAAAAATTATCTGCCATGTTTCGTTTCCTTTTTTACTTTACGTTATGAATGCTTATTCTTCTTTAAACTTACTGTAAATCACCTTGATTCGGATCGGACCAGATGCCACCTTCTTGCCAGTCTTCTTGTCTGTGGTATAATCCTTGTCAGGATCATCCGTACCCACGATGAGTCGCGTAGAAGCGAGTGACATATCGTGATTAATCTTGGAGATGACGGTAGTATAGCCCTGTGTGGTTGTGATGACGTTTACAGGAACCAGCACTACTTTATTCCAGTTTTCCCCCTTGCCCTTGTTCTTATACATGGCAGAAACCAGATTGGCGATATTCTGGAATGTATAGGCATTCTTGTAGGTGCCGGTACTGCTGTAGCTTGCCGTATAAGAAGTACGGTTGTCAGCCAACTTGCTCTTTTCGAAGAACGACTGCAAACTGTCTTTCTGAACCATCAGGATGGTGCTTGGTGTAGCAAAGTTGTATGGGTTGTCTTCGTTTTCATTGTTGAGTCGTGGGAAAGAGATGGTAGCTGTGTTGAGCGTATCCTTCTCATGTCCCTTCATGATATCTTCGATAGGGAGGGTAACTTCGGTGAAGATACCTGCCGGTGACTTGAGATAAGTACATTTCTTCTGATCCTGACTTGCCAACTGCTCCAAGTTCTTGGTATCGTTCTCAATCTTGTTGAGCTGCAATACCTCTTCTGTACCATCGAAACGGTTGTATCCGATGCTTACAGCTGTACTGTCTGTAACGCCGTCCTTTGCCTTGATGGTCTTGTGGCGGGTCCAGTAGAAGATAAGCTCTGTATTCCAGATCTTAGCCATGTTACCCGTACCGCCTACGTTCTTGATATAGAAGCCAGGGCAGACGTTGTGCAGGAACTTGTAGTTGGTCTTGAAGTACTCAGGATGTTCAGCGTATGTTTGCATGATGTAAGAGCCATAGTTCTTGTATCTCTTACCATCTTTCTTATACTCCTTATTCAAGTAAATCTTGAAGTTCTTGACATCTGATGTATTGCTCAAGTTGTAATTACTGCTCCAATGCTCGTTGCTTTCCCTTACCCAGCCTTCCTTGAAGGCATCATAATTAGAGTAATACTCCTTATCTTCTGCCATCGGCTTTGTCATCTCATAGGCTGTCACCTTCATTGGGGCGATTGTATCACCATAGCTGGCATTGTATGAAACCAGGAGATAGCATGAGTCTGCTTCGATAGAACCCTTGTTTGCCTGCTTGATGTAATCGAGTGTATCTACATCGAAAGTAGGCAATACGCTCAACTGGGTCATGTAGTCGCCCTTTACATAGTTGCCGGTTTCCGGGTCTTTCATCTTTCCGATGAGTCCCGTGTTGTTGCGGCTCAATACGGAATCTGCTACTATAGACTTTGTGGTAACATTGAACGCTGAGTTAGAAATGTTAATGTTGTCTATCTTATTAGTGATGCTACCACCGATTCCCTCGGTGGTATCATCACATGCAGCGAAAGTAAGCGCTGCTATTACTAATACTGTTAAGAGTCTTAAAATTTTCATTATCCTTGTATGTATGTGTCTCTGTTGTCGGAATTTTATTCTGCGTCAGGACAAACCTTGTTGATGAAGTCTGCGTATGGCTCCTGAATATCTTCTCCCGGATAAGTCAGTACAGGCTTGTTCTTCTCCTTCGCATAATCAAAGAGAATCTGGGTAGCTTCTTCTTCACCTTCTACCACACCGTCGCTATAGTCGATGGCGAGTTTGCCGAGCTCAATGAAGTCGAAGTCGTCCTGATAGCCGTCGAGCAGTTCAGGCTTGGCATCGCGGAAGGCAACGCAACGTTTGAAGTTGGTACCCAGTTCACCCTTGAGTTCGTTGGTATAGAGAGCGGTAATTACCTTTGATTCAGCAAATGAAGGCTCTTCGCTGTAGGCTGTCTTTACATAGAATGGCACTACTGCGCTAGCCCAACCCTGGCAGACGATCACATCAGGCTGCCAGCGGAGCTTCTTGACGGTTTCCAATACACCACGTGCAAAGAAGATAGCTCTTTCTCCGTTGTCGGCATATTCCTTTCCGTTTTCATCGGTGCCCATCTGACGGCTCTTGAAATAGTCATCATTATCGATGAAATAAATCTGCTGTCGTGTTGTTGGTATAGATGCAACCTTGATGATCAGCGGATGGTCTGTCTCATCGATGATAAGGTTCATACCAGACAGGCGAATGACCTCGTGCAATTGTCCGCGACGCTCGTTGATGGTGCCCCACTTAGGCATGAAGGTGCGGATCTCAAAACCTGCTTCCTGCATCTTCTGAGGCAGTTCGCGTCCCATGATAGACATGTGAGACTCGGCTACGTATGGGTCGATCTCCTGATTGATAAATAATACTTTTTTTGCCATAAAATTTAAATTTTATTCTTACGAATTACGTGCAAAGGTACAAAAAAAACTTCAAATAGGGGCATTTTTTCTCCGAAATTCATTATTTTCGGCAATAATTCGCATATTTTTAGGTTTTTTCTTTCTCATTTGAGAAAAAAGTTGTTATTTTGCACCCGAAAACAGATTATGACGATGAAAGTATTCAATAAGATTGTTGACCTCCAGAACGAACTCTTCATGTGTCGTAAGGAGGGAAAGGAAATCGGCCTTGTGCCAACTATGGGTGCGCTGCATGAGGGTCACGCCTCTCTTGTTAAGCGCAGTGTGAAGGAAAATGGCGTGACTGTGGTTTCTGTGTTCCTGAATCCTACACAGTTTAATGATCAGGGTGACTTGGATCGCTATCCTCGTACCCTCGATGCTGACTGCAAGCTCTTGGAGGCTTGTGGTGCAGACTATGTGTTTGCACCATCGGTGAAGGAGATGTATCCTACACCAGATACACGCCACTTTGAGTTTCCACCTGTTTCTACCGTGATGGAGGGTGCCAAGCGTCCGGGTCATTTCAATGGTGTATGTCAGGTAGTGAGCCGTCTTTTCTATATCGTTCGACCAACCCGTGCTTATTTCGGTGAGAAGGATTGGCAGCAGATTGCTGTCATCAAGCAGCTCGTGAAGTACATCAACAGCGATGTGCAGATTGTTGAGTGCCCTATTGTCCGTGATGAGGATGGTTTGGCTAAGAGCAGCCGTAATACTTTGCTGGCTCCTGATGAGCATGCCATTGCGCCAAACATCTATAAGGCCCTGAAGGAGAGTGTAGAGTATGCCAAGACTCATACCGTACAGGAAACTCACGATAAGGTGGTTGCCGACATCAATGCTGTAGAGGGTCTGGAGGTAGAATATTTCCAGATTGTGGATGGCGACAGCCTGCAGGATGTGTCTTCATGGGAGGATAGTGCATACGTGGTAGGTTGCATCACCGTTTATTGCGGTAAGACTCCTATCCGTCTCATCGACCATATCAAGTATAAAGGATAAATTCCTCGATAGATATTCTTTATTAAGTTTAATCCGTAACAGATCAAGTAATAACAGAACAATGCAGATAGAAGTATTGAAGAGTAAGCTCCATTGTGTGACCGTAACTGAGGCTAACCTGAATTATATGGGTAGCATCACCATCGATGAGGACTTGATGGACGCTGCTAATCTGATAGCAGGCGAGAAGGTTCAGATTGTAGACAACAACAATGGTGAGCGCTTGGAGACCTATATTATCAAGGGTGAGCGTGGCAGCGGTTGTATTTGCCTGAACGGTGCTGCAGCCCGCAAGGTGCAGGTGGGAGATACCGTTATCATCATCGCTTATGCCCTGATGGACTTTGAGGAGGCTAAGACCTTCAAGCCTACCGTGGTTTTCCCTAAAGAGGGAAATAAGGTTTAAATATCGTATGATGATATAGAATTGTTTAAAGAATGATTATCTCGTATGATAATCATAAAGAATATGCGTTCCTGTGGATAGATGAATCCGTAGGAACGCATATTTGTTTTGGGACGATAAACTTGCGTTTCGGTGTGGCGAAATAGCGGTAAGCCACATCGATGGTGATGCCCTGTTCACGGATGGATAATGTATGTATACCCTATATATAATGGTGTAATTACTATTTTATGAAGGTATAATTACGATGGGCTACGGATAGATCTCGATATGGCTGCTGCCGGAGTTGCCATTCTTGATAATCCTTATCTGGGTGGTGATGCGCTCGCTCATCGTGTCGGTATGACTGATGACGCCCACCTTCTTGCCTTGCGAACTTTGCAGCATGGCGAGGGAGTCGATGACGGTGGCTAGGGTATCGGGGTCGAGGGTTCCGAAGCCTTCATCGATGAACAGGTTCTCGAAGGAGATGTTGCGGGAGGATAATGCCGACAGGCCCAAGGCGAGACCGAGACTTACGATGAAGGTTTCGCCACCTGATAGGGAGGTGGTGTCTCGGATATCGTCGGCACGGTCGTGGTCGATGACTCGGATGCCCAGCGAATGCTTTACCTGTTGCAGTTCGTAACGGCTGTTGAACTTTCTGATTTCCTGGTTGGCGTGCGCTATCAGGAAACTGAGCGTATAGCATTGGGCTATCTTGCGCAGCGTTTTGCCGTCTGCTCCGATGGCATCCGTAATGGCTGTCCAGTCGTCCTTTTCCTGTGTTACGAGATTCAGAGCCTCAGCCTTGTCACCCAACTGCTTCACGGCTTCCTGATGGTTCTGCATCCTGGCTTTGGCAGCAATCAGTTCGTTGCGCTGGCTTCTCTCCTGATACTCCTGCTGAATGGCTAAGAGAGCATCACGGGTTTGGGCAGGCTGATGTTCCAAGTGCTGCTGATGCGCCTTTTCTGCACTCTGGTAAAGAGCAGTTGTTGAAGCCACGGCTTTCTCCTTTTCGTCCTTTTCCCGTCGGATAGCGTTCCAGTCTTCGGCAGAGTGAAGCATCTCCCGGATGGTATTTCGGTCGATAAGGCTTGGCTCGATACTTCTTTCCTCGATGCCTTTCTCTTCGGAGTCATTTCCTTCGATGCTCTTTTCTTCAAGCTGCTTGTTATATTCCTCAATCCAAAGGTCGAGTTCCTTTTCCTTCGCTTGCAGATTCTCTTTCATCGTCTTGTTCTGAGACAGCATGGTTTGATGCGAACCTTTACTGTTGGCGAGTTCTGCCTTCAGTTTGTTGATGTTCTCGTTCTGAGTATCAGCTGCTTTCGTAGCCTCATCCTTTGCTGCTGTCAGTCTTTGTTCTGCCGCATCGGGCTCTTCTCCATTCAGAATCTGCTTGTATTTCTCCTGCCATTCCTCCATTTCCTTCTTGGTACTATTCCATGCCTGAAGGGCTTTCCCGTAAGCCTCCTCCTTGCTCTTTTGCTGCGAAGCAAGGTTGATGGTAAGTACTTTTTGCTCAGCTAGTTTTGTGGTGCAGGTTGATGTGTTTTCTTGGGCTTTATTCTGTATAGTAGAAGCCTTGCTTTCATACGCAGCTTCATCCTTCACAGCCTTGTCCTTGAGTTGGGTCAGCCGTTCTATCTCTTTCTGAATCTTGTTAAACAGGCTGAGTTTGCTGCTCGCATCTTTCGCCTTGTTTTCATAGATAGGCAAGAGCGATTTCAGTTCTGCCTCTGCCTTCGGAATCTTTGGATACTGGGCGATGAGCGCCTTCCAATCCTCTTCGTAAGTTGCTATTTCTCCCGACAGCTTTTCCTGTTGTTTCTGGAGCGTCTGTACTTCGCCGTCGTTCTGTTTTCTTTCGCCGGAAAGATTCTTCTCCTCTTTCTGCTGCAGTTTCAGCAGATCCTCCTTGGCTTTCAGAAGTTGAGAGAGTTCCGTGGTGGCTTCCTCAAACTGTCTGTTGTCGGTATGATAAGGATGGGTCGTGCTGCCACAGAGCGGACAAGGTTTGCCTTCGGTCAGGTTGGCACGATGAATCTCCCATTTCTCGCTCACCATGAGGGTATAGGCATTTCTCAGCGTTAGGGTCTTTTGGGTCAGCGCCTCGATGGTCAACTTGCCCAGCGCTTCATCTATCTCTGCGTTTCTCTTGCCCAAGACCTGGATTCGCTCCTCATTCTTCTGCTTTTCTGTTGTGGCAGTATCGAGATGAGCCACAACCTTGATGGCTTGCTGGACATCCTGTAGTTTCCTGTCAGCTACAGTCTTGCTGTTCTGCAGTTCCTCTATGTTCTGTCCGGCAGTCTTATTTCTTTCCGTCTCCCAAGCCTGTTCTGCGGCTTGCGTCGCTTCGTGCAGAACCTGTTTCTGCTTGGCAATCTCTTCCTTGGTCGTTTTGAGGGCAAGGTTCGCTTTCTCCGTTTCTGCTTCCCATTTTTGGATGTTTCGGGCGTTCTCCTCCACGTCTTTCTGGGCAGTTAGATTCTCTTTCTGCGCCAACTCCAATGCCTCTTTCTTTTCTTTCAGATTCGGCATAGCCGCTTCCATTTTTGTTTTCAGCGCCCTTGCTTCAGCGATGACCGGCAGGGCCTTTTCCAACTGTTCCTGTGCCTTGCTTACAGCTTCCTTCAGACTGGTGAGAGTTTTCTCGCTTTCGCTGATGGCAGACTCTTGACTTTTGATGTTTGCTTCCGCTTTCAGAATGTTTTCTTCCTGCTCGTGGATGCTTTGCGTATGTCGCTCTACTTCCTGCAGCAGGTTGACGGCTGGCTGTACTTCATCGTGCAACTGCAGACGGAGAATCTGGGCTTGCATCGCTTTAATGGCATCTGCTGCTTGCTCCATATCTGACTGGCAGATAGTGATTTGCTTGATTTGCTTTTCGTTTTCCTCAAACCATTGCAGGTCTTTCGAAATGGCTTGCAACTGGCTGTCGAGTTCCTTCTCAGCCTTTTCCAACCGGGCGATTTCCTCCTTCAGATGGGCAAGTTCTTCATCGTTCAGCAGGTTCTGTTTAACGGCTTCTACCGATGCTGCCATCTGGTTGTAGGCATCCGTCGCCTGGTCTTTCGCCTTCTTGATTTCAGTAGCGATGTTCGTATAAGTTTCCTCGCATCCGATGAGTTTTTCCAGGAGTTCGTACCGCTCGTTTTCCTTTGCTGTCAGGAAGTTGGCAAACGAGCCTTGGGCGATGAGTACGGTACGGAGAAACTGGTCGTAGTCGAGTCCGATGATGTTCGGCAGCTCGTTCCAGTCGGCAGCTTCCTCCGTTATCTCTTCTCCGTTTCTCGTGATTTTATAAAGTGCAGTCTTGGCGTTCTCGTAGCGCACTCTCTGGAATCTGACGTGCCATTCTGCGCGGTAGATGCTACCGTTGTTGGCAAGGAAGGTGAGTTTGCTGTAGCCTTCTTTCTTGCCACGTGTCAGGATGTTTCGGCTGTCGGTAGGAGCCAGACGGTTACTTTCGCTGGCATCGGCAGCTCCGAAAATCTCGATGTTCTGGTTCTTGTCTCCTTTCTTCCTGGGGTAGCGAGGGGCGCGGTTGTAGAGGGCAAGGCAGATAGCATCGAGTAGGGTAGACTTGCCACTGCCCGTCGGACCTACGATGCTGAAGATGGTACTCTCGCCTAAGGCACCTTCTTCAAAGTTGATGACCTCGCCACCCTGTTTGTCAAGCGAAGCGAGGTTGAGTATTTCGAGTTGTAGGAATTTCATAATGATGATGTCGTTAATAAATCGGATAACATTTTCTCTTGTCTTTCGTTCATCGGAGCGTTGTGTCTGATGGCGAAGGCTTCTTTCAGCGTATCGAGCGGAGGACGGTTGATGATGTCTTCTATGCTGGTGATGTGCTGGGAACCCTGGATGGTGGAGAGGTCCAGTTGCGGGATGATGCGCTGGATCTTGCAGAGCACGGCATCCTTTTCGTTGACGAGTTTCTCCAGTTCCTTGATGTCATCGCTCGATAGTTTCTCCTGTTTCACCTTCAGCATCACGTAGTCGAAGTGGTCGCTCAGTTCGCCGTCTGTTCTCTCTGAAAGTTCAGAATTGATGAGCTTCTGCCATTTCTTGAAGGTCAGCTCTTCCTCATCTTCGGGCAGGATGCGGAGGGCGTGCTGAGGCTTGTATTCCAGGAAATCTACTTTCCATTCCTTACTCTTGCCGGTTTCCTTTCCTTCATACTCTTCTCCGTGTTCTATGGTGATGAGGTCGATGCCGTGGGTGTAGTCTTTCTCGGCAAACGACATCGGGAGGATACTTCCCGTATATCTTGCCCAGTCGGTGTTCCAGATATGTTGCCGCTTGTGGATGTGTCCGCAAGTCATATAGTCGGGATGATCGTTCCATCCTTCCAAGTCCACTTCCTCCTGTCCACCTATGATGATTTTCTCGCTCGCATCCTTTTTGGCGATATCCGAACCCTTGGCGTACATGTGTGCCATCATGATGCACTTTCTGCCCGGGTATTTCTGTCGAGCCTCAGCCGTCAGTTCTCTCAGAAAGTCGTTGACTCCCTGCGAGTAACTGGCGTTCTGCACCACATCGCTTCTTAGGAAAGGTACGGCGAGGATGATGACTTCTTCTCCTGCCTCGTTGGTTACGGGGATGATGAGGTCATCGAAGGAATAAATCCAATGTCCGCCGGTTTTATCATCGTCCTCGCTTTCTCCCTGCTTCCAGATTTTCCTTACGTTTCCTCTTATTTCCACGTGGTATCGGGTGAGCAGCGGACGGGGAGCCTCCAGTCGGCTGGCGGAATCGTGGTTGCCGGCGGTAATGATGACCTGCATGTTAGGGCACAGTTGGGTAGCATCGGCAAGAAACTCGTAATAAACGGTCTGTGCCGCTGCCGATGGATTTCCGTTATCAAAGATGTCTCCTGCGATGAGGAGAGCATCGGGCTTTTGTCCAGCGATTTGTTCCAGGAGCCATTTCAGGAAATGCTTGTGTTCCGGCAGACGGTCGTTGCCGTGAAACAGGTTGCCCAGATGCCAGTCGCTGGTTGCTAATATCTTCATACTCATAAGAATGTCTAATCTTAGTCTTTTTCTTTGTCTTTGGCTTGCAATCCTTTGACCTTTGGCTTGCAATCTGACTACAAAGTTAACACAATTATTTGGGATACGCAAAGAAATAAGCTCAAAAAACGAAGAATTATGGCCGGAAAAGTAAAGATATTCAGGAAAAGTCTTGTTTTATATCTGATAAAGTTGTATCTTTGCAAGGTAGAAATCTTCGTTCATAAACATTGAATGTCCGTTCAGTGTCTTTGAACGGCGGTTCATAGACTTTGAATGTCGGTTCAATGTCTATGAACGGAGATTTCTCCTAGGATAAAATACTTTTCTTCCTAGGTTTGTGGTCTTTTCTTCTTAAGTATAACAATAAATACTATAGGATGTAAAGGCTGTTGCAATAAGAAATACTGATAAACTAAAGTAGGAAAGGAAACTGATATGGCTAAGTACAAATTGCAGGAAATGGGGGATATGCGCTATGATGGCAAGCGCAGAGTTTATCCCAAGATGGTGACCAACCGTACACTATCCCGAAAAGAGTTCGTCAAGATGATGCAGAACTACCATCGCGGTATTTCGGAAAGTACCACGGAGGCTGTATTGACCGATGTGGTTGATATGCTGACAGACATGCTCTCCATGGGGTACAACGTGAATCTGGAAGGTTTCGGCACCTTCTCCCTCTCCCTCGCTTTCGAGGATGAGAAGCCTAGGGAAATTCTGAATCCAGATGATAAGATGACGTATCGCAAGGTGGGCGTGAAGGACATCAACTTCAAGGCGTCTCCTGAGTTTATCAAGGATGTGAAGCGTGAAACCGACCGTGACCTGGAGCGTGATATGGGTGGTGTAAAGGTTATCCGTAAGCAGCTCTATTCCAGGGAAGAGCGCATCGCCCGAGCCCTGGAGGTGATAGAGAAGAACGGAGTCCTCACCCTAGGCGATTATGCCTCCATCAACAACCTGAGCCGTACTGCTGCCTCTATGGAACTGAAGGAGCTGACCTGTGATAAATCTTCGCCGATAGATTCACTAGGCCGCGGCAGCCATAAGGTTTGGGTAAAGAGGAAAGAATAAATGCAAATATCTTTCAGAATATTTGTTGGTTTCAATTCTTTTTCGTATTTTTGCGGTGTAATTTAAATGATAGTGTTATGACGACAATAACAAGGGAACATCTTGAAGATGAGGTACTCAAGTCGATTCAGAAGAAAGCGGAGTCGATTATGCCGAAAGATGCCAAGGTTATCCTTTTCGGGTCAAGGGCTAGAAGGGATGCTAAAGCAGATTCCGACTGGGACATCCTTGTGCTTCTGAATAAGGATAAGATAGAAGAGCAGGATCATGATAATTACACCTATCCTCTTTGGGAATTGGGATGGCAAATCAATCAGATGATTCACCCGATAGTGTATTCGATGAAGGATTGGAACAGCAAAAAGGGTAGTCCCTTTTATAATAATGTAGAAGAGGAAGGGGTGATGCTATGCTAGAGGGTCAACAACGTAGAGATCTTGTACACTACAGGATAGAAAAAGCTTATAAGAGTTTTGATGAGGCTAAGGGTGTGGCAAAATTGAAGTATTGGAATTTGACGGGAAATCGTTTGTATTATACTGTATTCCATATGGCTTCTGCTTTGTTACTTGACAAGGGCTTTACTGCAAAGACTCATGCCAGTGTAATACATTTAGTTGGAGAGAAATTTATTGCTACAGGTTTGTTGGATCGCACTTATGGAAAGTTGTTCTCTCGTCTATATGAACTTCGGCAGTCTGGTGATTATGATGATACCTTTGATGCTACAGAAGAAGAGGTCTTGCCGTATTTTGAGAAAGTAGAGAATTTTATCAAAGATATGGAAGCGTTGATTACTCATAAGTAACATGTGTAAATATTTAAAATGATAGTATTATGACGAAAGATAGCCGTTATTTTGCGCAAAAAGCAATAGATGCCGCAGATGAATTGTGGGATAAGGGCTTGATAGATGAAAATACTATTGAGCAATGGAAGCATGAGCATATGAGAACGCCTTATTCTGAATAAATGTATCAAACTTAATTGTTTAATCGTATTATGAATGCAACATTACAAAAGAAAAAGTTACAATCAGAGTTAGATAAGGCTATTCTCAATGTAAAGGAGGGGAATGTCAAGAACTTCGATACATTGGAGGATATGATGAACTATCTGGAAGCTTAGACATGAGTATAAAATGCCTGGTTAAGAAGAAAATCATTGAACTTTTTCATGTGGTTCAAGCACGGGCTGAAGGCCCAAAAGCTCCTAGCCCAGGGCAACACCCTGGGTATTAAGATGTTGTATCCCTGCGCCCTGTAAGGGCAAAAGCCTTGAATATATGCTGCTTTATAACCAATTTTATTGAGATTTGCAAGAAACTATTTCTCTTTTAAATCATTTGCCGACTTTCGAAATCAGCTTTGATTTCATCTAATAGTGGATTTCTGTTTTAGCATAAATGTCAATGCCATCATATTGTTTTGCTCTTTCGAGCATTTCCTCTTTATGTTTTAGGAGTTGTTTAAACTTTCTGATGGTTTCCTCCTTTGTATTGTTCTTTGTTGCTTGCATAATAACCTCCTTTTTAATGTTATTGTTATTAATTTGGTGGCAAAGATAAGAAAAGTAAATGAGATATGCAAGAAAAAAGACCTAAAATTTTGTGAAGCCAATTCTTTTTCGTACTTTTGCAGTTGTCTTGTTGTGGATGGCTGGCGATGAGTCGCTGGCTAGGTAAAAATCCATGGCTTGGCCTATCATAATTAAGAAAGACGTTCTCTACGTTTTCTTCTGACCTTTCGAAACCTCGCAAATTTCAAATGGGAATCAGATGAAGACAGCAGTGGGCGTCTACCCACTGTGTATATACACATGGCATAGGTGTGCCCCTTCGTCTGAAGGGGTACGCTCTGTGCTATCATATATATACCCGTTAGGCGTAGGCATCTGTTGCTTCTTTTCCTTGTTCCCTGGGTTCATGCGAGGTTCCTGAAAGGCAAGGATTATGCGAGTGATAGATTCCCTACGCCTTCCTTTTTGATAGCTAATCAGTTATCCTATTCCTTATCTTGCGATGAGGCTGGACTAGAATCAAAATAATCTTTTAAAATCAGATGGTTTCTGCTTTCGGGAATCGGTGGAGTAATAGGATGGCAAGGCTTTGCTATGCTCCCATCGGCAACGGAAGTTATGGCAAAGAAACTGCAACTCAGCTATAAGGAAATCGAATCCCGATTGGAATCGTTTAAAACTAAAGTGGTGCCAGCCTCTGAGGTTGGCTATGAGATACTGAAGGCTTTTGGTAAAAGCGAAAAGGATGTGTCGAGATACAAGGAAGGAAAGGGTGTCTTGAAGACATTCGACGGCTTGCTTATCAAAGGCTTGTTCTGCTATCAGGCTGTAGATACTTTGCATCTTACCACCAGGTTGGAGGCATTGAAGACCGATGCTCAGGTAAAGAAGGCTGCACCAAAGATTATTGCGGTGAGCGATGGTGAAACCCTCCTTGCTTATGATACTCGTGAGAATGATACTTACGAGCAGAAACTTGTCAAGATGCACAGCGACTTTGGCTTCTTCTATCCTTTGATGAACGTAGAGCGAGTACACACTACGGCAGAAAACCCTGCCGATGTGAAGGCTGCTGAGAAACTTGCCAAACTGCATGATGAGATTCGTGCTTATAACGAATATAATAGTGATGACGACTTGCACGACCTCAATATCTTCATTACCCGCCTGCTCTTCTGTTTCTTTGCCGAAGACACAGGTATCTTTGCCGAAAATCTCTTTACCAACTTTATCAAGCAATTTACCAAGGAAGATGGTTCCGATCTCGGCGAGATGCTAGGTCAGGCATTCCAGGTGATGAATGTGCCAAACAAGGAGCGTTCGGAAGAACTTACCAAGGAAATCAATCAGTTTCCTTACGTGAATGGCGGTCTTTTTGCCTCTGACATTCCTATCCCAAAGATGGGTTATAAGGCTAGAAAGATTGTCATCGAATGCGGAGACTTGGATTGGAAGGACATCAATCCGGATATTTTCGGTAGTATGATTCAGGCGGTGGTGAATCCTGATGTGCGTGCCAAGGAGGGTATGCATTACACCAGTGTGCCTAATATCATGAAGGTTATCAATCCGCTCTTTATGGATGATTTGCGTGCCGAATACAAGAAGTTGACGGACTTTTACGATCTGAAGAAAAACCTGTATGACATGAGCGTATTGTCCATCAATCAGTTTGTGGCGGAATGCAAGCCTATTGTCAGGGGGTGCGACCGCTTGCTGTTGCGTATGAGTAAGATGAAGTTCTTCGATCCAGCGTGTGGAAGTGGCAACTTCTTGATTATCACCTATAAGCAGTTGCGCTTATTGGAGATGGATATCTTGCATCTTCGCAAGAAGTGCCAGCCTGAGCTGATGATAGACTTCATAGATGGTTCTTGCATCCACTTGGATCAATTCTACGGAATAGAGCTTCTCGACTTCCCTCATGAGGTAGCCATGCTTTCCCTTTGGCTTGCCGAGCATCAGATGAACAACAAGTTTCACGCCGATTTCGGTGTGAATGTTGCTGCCTTGCCTTTGCATAATATCAACCAGTTAAAATGTGGTAATGCCTGTAGAATGGATTGGGAGGTAGTATGCCCACATACCAAGGATGAAGAAGTGTTTGTATTTGGTAATCCGCCGTATTTGGGAACAAAATGGCAAACGATTAGTCAAAAAGAAGATGTAGATTTTGTAATGCCGGATAACAAATGTCGTAGAACTTTAGATTATATTTCTTGTTGGTTTGTTCTTGGAGCTAAATACGTGAAAGGCTCAAAAGCTAAATATGCTTTTGTTAGTACAAATTCTATATGTCAAGGAGAACAAGTGGCTGCTCTTTGGCCGCAAATTTCAAAGGATGATGTTTGTATTGATTTTTGTTATCTGCCATTTAAATGGAGTAATAATGCAAAATATAATGCTGGAGTAACATGTGTTATTATTAGTTTAGGTTGGAATTCAACTAAAAATAAGTACATTTATGCGGATAAATGTAAAAAAGTAAATAACATTAATTATTATTTGTTAGATGCCCCTAATGTTATAGTAGAACATCGTACTAGTCCGCTTTCTGAATTGCCAATTATGCGTAAAGGAAGTCAGCCTACTGATGGAGGCTTTTTACTTATGGATAAAGAAGAACGTAATGAATTTGTATTGGAAAACCAAAAGTTGGCTCCATATATAAGACAATATATGGGAGCCGATGATTTGATAAATGGTAAGTTGCGTTATTGTTTATGGCTAAAAGAATGTCCAGAAGATATAATGTCATCTTGTGATAAACTTATTGTTCGATTAAAGAATGTGGCAAATATTCGAAGTAATAGTACTAAGGAACTTACAAGAAAATGGGCTTTAAAGCCACATTTATTTACTGAGGATAGGCAACCTGATATGGAATACTTGATGTTACCAGTAGTTTCTTCAGAAAAAAGGCAATATATTCCAATGGCTTATATTGATTCTACAGTGATAGCTAATACAAATTCCCAAATGATACCTGATGCGCCGATTTATGTATTTGGAGTGCTTACTTCATTGATTCATTCAGTTTGGATGAAGGCTGTTTGTGGAAGATTGGAAATGCGTTTTGCTTATTCCGCAAGTGTTGTTTACAACACTTTCCCCTTCCCATCCATCTCCGACACAAAGAAGTCCGAGATAGAAGAGGCGGCAACGAATGTGCTTCTGGCTCGTGAAAACTATCCAGAGAAGACGCTTGCTGATCTTTACGACCCGGAAAAGATGCCGGAGGATTTGCGTGCAGCACATGAGGAACTGGATGCCATCGTAGAAAGCTGCTATCCTGATGCTCCGTTCCCAAATGATGAGGCTCGATTGGAATGCCTCTTCAAACTCTATGAGAAAATGACAGCTAACAAGTAATAAATTGAATGGCTTATGGACAAGATAAATGATAATATCGTTGATATTTCGTATCAGCAAACGGGTAAATCGAGTAATACGAATGAACTCGGTATGCGAGAGATGCAAGCCAAGGCTTACGAAGCCCGCAACCATCGCTTTCTGCTTATCAAGGCGCCACCGGCATCTGGCAAGAGTCGCGCCTTGATGTTCATCGCCCTGGATAAGCTGAAGAATCAGGGCATCAAGAAGGTAGTAGTGGCTGTACCGGAAAAGAGTATCGGCCGCTCTTTCCAAAACACCGACCTGATGAAGTATGGCTTCTTCGCCGATTGGAGGGTGGCGCAACAGTATAATCTTTGCGATAATAATCTTTGCGATTCTACCGACGAGAAAGTTAAGGCGGTACGCTTTAAAAATTTCTTCCATCAATATAAAAACAATATCCTGGTTTGCGCCCATGCCACACTAAGAAACGGCATGAAGGAAATAAGTGACGAGGAGTTTAATGATTGCCTCTTGGCGATAGATGAGTTCCATCATACTAGTGCTGATGTGAACAGCGGACTGGGCGATATTGTGCGCCGGGTGATGAATAATTCCACCGGTCATATTGTTGCCATGACGGGCAGTTACTTCCGTGGCGATGGCGTTCCGGTATTGAGGGCAGAGGATGAGGCCCGTTTCTTCCCAGTAACCTACAACTATTATCAGCAACTCAACGGTTATCGCTATCTCAAGGACCTCGTCCTGGGCTATCACTTCTATCACGGCAGTTATCTCGACCATATCGCCGAGGTGCTGGATACTACCAAGAAGACCATCATTCATATTCCGAGTGTCAACTCCCGTGCATCCAGCGGTTTGGGCAAATATACGGAGGTGGATGAAATCATCAAGATTATCGGTAAGGTAGAGGAACGGGATTACAACAATGGCGGCATCTATCACATCAGAACAAAGGACGGCAGACTGCTGAAGGTTGCCGATCTGGTGGAAGACCACGCCGAGACTCGCAACCTGGTGCAGGGATATTTGCAGCGGATAAAGAAGCGTGATGATGTAGATATTATCATCGCTCTGGGTACTGCCAAGGAAGGTTTCGACTGGCAATGGTGTGAGGAATGTCTGACCATCGGCGTGCGTGGTTCGCTGACCGAAGTGGTGCAGATTATCGGAAGATGTACCCGTGATTGCGAAGGCAAGGAGACGGCAAAGTTTGTGAACATGATAGGAATGCCTGATGCCAATCAGCCCGATGTGAAGGTGGCGGTGAACGACTTTCTGAAAGCCATTACGGCTTCGCTTCTGATGGAGCAGGTGATGGCGCCTAGTTGGCATTTCAAGACGGTGAAGGATGTGGATAGTGATGAGGGTAGTCCGCTGGATGCCCGTACCCTGGTGATAGAGGGCTTGAAACCTTTGTCGAGCGAGAAGACGAAGATGATTGTAGAGGAGCAGTTGGATGATTTGAAGGCTTCTATCTTACAAGACGAACTGGTGGTGAAAGCCATCAGCGGAAGTACTACGGCTGAAACCATCACCAAAGCGCTCATTCCGAAAGTGATTCGTGAAAAGTATCCGGATTTGAGCGAGGACGAAGTGGAAGAAGTTCGCCAGCGCCTGCTGCTTGATACCCTAGTAAAAGGTGGCGAAGTGGTGGATGATAAGGGAAATCCTATCGATTTCGATGCTTCGAAGAACGACGAGGAGAAGGAGTCAGAAGGCAATCGCCTTATCAAGTTGGCAAATCGTATGATCAATATCAACCAGTTGAATATCAATCTGATTGATTCCATCAATCCGTTCCAGCGTGCTTACGAGATGCTTTCGAAGAATATCGACAAATCGACCTTGAAGATTATCCAAGACACGATAGCGGAACAGAAGTTTGATATGACCCTGGAACAAGCCATCATCCTCTTCAAGGGGCCGTACAGAAAATGGGTGGAAGAGCACAATGAACAACGACCAGACATCAATGACCCAGACCCAAAGGTGAGAGAACTGGCAGCTGCCTTCCAGAAAATCAAGAACTTGAAAATAAGAAAAATGAGAGGCTTGGAATATGAGCCGGAAAAGTAATTTGGGCATTTATAATTCAACATTTAACATTCAACATTTCAAAAGATGGATTGGCCAGAAGAATTATTAGAGATATTTGATGACCCCTTGTTGGCGGATGTACGTCCGAAACCGAAGGCGCCGACGCCCGATGACAGGCTGGCACAGAAATTGCTTGAAATCAACAAGTGGGTGGCAGAGCATGGTAGCGAACCTACAGCAGATGGTGGCTTGAAAGAAAAGTTGCTTGCTGCATCGCTCAAGGCTCTGCGGACCAAGGCAACAGATAGCCTCAGACAGTATGATGAGTATCATCTGTTGGGATAGGCTATAGTTTTTCACCTTATTATATATAGTGATATGGATATTGATAAAGAATTAGAAGATATATTCAGCGACCCTTTGATGGATGTTTCCTATCAGGAGGCAAAACTTTTCGATGTGCCTGCCGACATGAAAGGCGTGATGGCTCAGAAGAAGGATGTGCCCGACCATGTGGCGCAAAGAAAACTGTGTGAGAATTTCGCACAGTTTAAGCTGCTCTTCGAACAGGTGCATCAGGATTTGAAGACCGGGAAGCGACAGTTGCAGAGAATCTCGAAGACGACGAGCTTATTGGCTGGACGCTATTATCTTGTAGATGGTCAGATGGTTTTGTTATATGAGATTATTGAGAAGAAAAAGGGTACTAATGGTTTGCCCGATGGCAGAACCCGCTGTATCTATGAAAATGGTACGGAGTCGGATATCTATCTCCAGACACTTCGCAAGAATGTGGTGGCAAGTGGTTATGCCATCACCGAAATTTTGGAGGAAACAGATGCCCATTTCTTCAATCCTGAGGATGTGAAGCAGGAAGACCAGGTGACGGGTTATATCTACGTGCTTCGTTCGAAATCTGAGAATCCGGAAATTCGTAACATCAAGAATCTATATAAAATAGGTTTCTCTACGAATCGGGTAGAGGAACGTGTGGCAAATGCCGAGCACGAGCCTACTTATCTGATGGCACCTGTAGAGATAGTAAGCACTTACAAGATAGTGAACATGCACTCCCAGAAGTTTGAGGACCTGGTGCATCAGGTGTTGCAGACGGTGAACTTCCGTTTCAGGGTGGCTGATGATAAGGGAGAGATGCATGAGGCTACGGAATGGTATCAGGTTCCGCTGGAAATCATCGACAGTATCATTCAGAAAATCATGAATGGCACTATCATCTACTTTTCCTACAATAAGGAACAGCAATGTCTGGAGCAGCGAATAGAGAAAAAGCCATCGCAGTTAAATCTGTCGGGCTTGAAGGTTTTGACGCTGATTATTGAGAAACAGTATTTCGAGGAGATTGTATCTGGTGTGAAGACCGAGGAGTACCGTTCGCTGAAGCAGACCACGCTTAACAAATATACTTATATTGATGAGGCTGATGGCAAGCGTTATCTCCGTCGTTTTGATGCGATAAGGTTTTATGTGGGTTATCATTCGGATAGGGATAGTGCCGTGGTTCAGGTATTGGATACTACCTATGAGGATGGCTTGGTAACTTATCATCTCGGAAAGGTATTGGAGGTGATAAGAGGAAAGGAAAATAAATAAAACATAGAAATAGGGTAGGGGGATTGCAAATCCCCCGGCTTTGATAGGTCGAACCTTTTTTAACGCGGATTGCAAATCCGTCGGAACGCCTGACGGAATACTTTCTGTTGATTTGCAGGGCGTTAAGTTTAGTGACCACCTGCAAAAAAATCAGAAAGTATCTTTATCCCCGAAGAGCATTATAGGTTAAATTCCATTCTTTGTCAAGAACAGCGATTTCAGCTTCTTCTTGCAGTTCTTTCTAAAATCTTCTATACTGATAGAACGCTTCAATCTTCTAGCCACGGGTATTGTGCCGTTAGTTCTTTTTCAAATTCTTCAGCATCAATATATTGCCCATTCTCATACTCTTCCTCAATAGCTTCAATCCTAGCCACGGCTTCTTCTTCATTGACCGGATGCCAGCCAACTGGAATCGGCTGCTCTTCTTGTAATGTATATCTTTTCTCCTTCATAAGCTCTTTCCTTTATAGTTTTCTTTTGAATTGTCTAATCAGATATCTGGGGCTTCTTCTCATATCCCATAAATCTACGAAAATGACGAGGTCGTTGGCTTCATCGTATCGATAGATAATCTTCCAATTTTCCTTGATGATAGCACTATGGTAAGGGCGGTGGAATCGCTTAAGCAATGGCTCTTTGGGTGAAGAAAGAGGATGTTTGCAAAGTCTGTTTATTATTGCTTGCAAGCTTTCGTCAAATCTTTGAACGCAAAGTCGACCAAAGTTTTGATAACTATAGTCGGTTGTTTCTTTATAAATTTGAAGAAAGCTATTGCGTAGTGTTACTTTAGCCATGTTCGTTCTTCGTTTAGTTTATTGAAAAACTCTTCTACACTATAGCTAATGCCTGTCCTTTCATACTCCGCCTCAATAGCTTCAATCCTAGCCACGGCTTCTTCTTCATTAGCCGGATGCCAGCCAACAGGAATCTTGTTCCAGTCAATATCTTCTTCTGCACATTCATCCTCGGGAAGTGCTATGGCGGCATTTCCGTGATAGGCTGGTGCTGGCTCTGCTGCGAAAGCTGCATCTTTCTGCTCTTCTGGCAATGTATATCTTTTCTCTTTCATAAGCTTGCGTATTTTATCTGCTGCAAAAATACGATTATTATCTGAATCATGCAAGAAAAATGGGAGAAATGTTTTATAAAGTATCTTATAATCAAGGTTTTTGTTCTTTGTTGGGCTTTGGGTCGGTTCTGAAAAAAAGTCACAATATCTAGCTGATAGAGCTGGGTATTGTGACTTTGCTTTTTGTTATATGTGTTTATTCGAAAATAATCACTAAATCTTAGTGGTGTTTCAAATCACACGCAGCCTGCTCATAGTCGATGAGATGATCGATGGTAGGGTGGTCGCCGCAGATTTCGCAGGATGCACGCTTCTTTACCTTGATGGTGCGGAAGTTCATCGTCTTGGCATCGAAGGTGAGCAATCGGTCGGTGAGCAGTTCGCCCACACCGAGGAAGTACTTCAACGCCTCGGCAGCCTGGATGGTTCCGAGCATACCAGCGATGGCACCAAGGACTCCTGCCTGGCTACTGGTAGGAACAGTGCCTGCTGGAGGTGGCTCCTTGAAGAAACAACGGTAACAAGCCGTGCCTGGAAGATGGGTGAAGGTCTGCCCCTGGAATCTCAGGATGCCGCCATGCGAGAATGCCTTGCCCAGTCGCACACAGGCATCATTGATGAGGAACTTCACCGGGAAGTTGTCGGTGCAATCAATGACGAAATCCCATGGCTTGATGATTTCCTCGGCATTGTCTGAGGCGAGGAAGGTATGGTAGGTTGTTACCTCCACATCAGGATTGATGGCAATCATCTTCTCCTTGGCGCTTTCCACCTTAGGGGTGTTCAAGTCCTTTGTCTGGTGGATGACCTGTCGTTGCAGGTTGCTGAGGTCAACCACATCGGCATCCACGATACCGATATGTCCCACGCCAGCCGCAGCGAGGTAGAGGGCAACTGGGGAACCCAATCCTCCGGCACCAATGATGAGCACCTTGGCATTGAGGAGCTTTTCCTGCCCCTCGAGGCCTACATCCTGAAGGAGGATGTGGCGGCTGTATCTTTCTATCTGTTCTTCTGTTAAATCTATCATTTTATAGTACTTTATGTCTTTTTTCTTTAGTAAAAAATTACTTTGTATAGCAGTTTATGCTCATACAGCAGTATAGAAAAAGGTCGCAAACAATTAACAGCTTGCGACCTTTGATATTCTTTATATGAATTTCCGAATTATAAATTCCCGAATCTGCTGGATTCATAATTCTCTAATTCTTGATTTACTCGATAACTACGAGTGCATCCTCTTCAAGCACAGCCTGACCAGGTTTTACGCAGATAGCTGTAACCTTGCCATCCTTCTCAGCCTCGATGTTGTTCTGCATCTTCATAGCCTCGAGAACGACAACAGTATCACCTGCCTTTACCTCCTGACCAACAGCTACCTCGATGCTGGTGATAGTACCAGGGAGAGGAGCCTTTACAGCATTGGCTGTATTTACATTGGCTGCTGGAGTAGCCTCAACATCATCAGATGCAGCTGCTGGCTGACCGAGCACAACCTTCTTCTTCTCTGGCTCAGCCTCCTGTTCCATCTCAACCTTGTATGCTTCGCCATTCACGTTCACGCTTGCGATGTTACCCTCAACAGCGTCAATCTGAACCTTGTATTCTTTTCCGTCAATTGTATATTTAAACTCTTTCATTTCTATTACATTATGGTTTAGCTGTTAAACTCAAGAACTTGGCGTTCCACATCGTCTGACGTGGCTTGATAGTGATGATGCCAGGCTCCTTGTCGTGTACGTTATTGCCCTGGTACTCATAGAGTGCCATGGCAATTGCAGCATAAATATTCTTATCCATTTATTCTAATGTTTAATTGTATCATTACATTGGCATACAGCCATGCTTCTTAGCTGGCAAGCTCTGACGCTTGGTAGCGAGCTGAGCCAAACCACGGCAGATGCGGAAACGGGTGTTACGTGGCTCGATGACATCATCGATGTAACCATACTGAGCTGCCTGATATGGATTAGCAAACTTGTCAGTATACTCCTGCTCCTTCTCAGCCAGGAATGCCTTTACATCCTCGCCAGCTTCCTTCTTAGCCTTAGCTTCCTTACCACAGAGAACGGCAACGGCACCGCTGGCACCCATTACAGCAATCTCTGAAGATGGCCAAGCGAAGTTCAAGTCGGCACGCAACTGCTTGCAACCCATCACGATGTGGCTACCACCATAGCTCTTACGCAATGTGATAGTAATCTTTGGCACGGTAGCCTCGCCGTAAGCGTAGAGCAACTGTGCACCGTGGAGGATGACAGCGTTGTACTCCTGACCTGTACCTGGCAAGAATCCTGGTACGTCAACGAGAGATACGATAGGAATATTGAAGGCATCGCAGAAACGGACGAAGCGTGCTGCCTTGCGGCTAGCGTTTACATCGAGTACACCTGCGTAAGCTGCTGGCTGGTTGGCTACGATACCAACGCTCTGACCATTGAAGCGGGCGAAACCTGTAATGATGTTCTTGGCGAACTTAGGCTGAACCTCGAAGAACTCACCGTTATCGGTTACAGCACCGATCACCTTATACATATCGTATGCCTGGTTTGGATCGTCTGGGATAATCTCGTTCAGAGTATCGTCCATGCGGTCGATAGGGTCTGTGCACTCTACGCGTGGAGCCTCTTCTGTATTGTTGCTAGGGATGTAAGAGAGAAGGCTCTTGATCATCTCGATAGCCTCTTCCTCTGCCTTAGCAGCGAAGTGGGTAACACCACTCTTGGTTGCGTGAACAGATGCACCACCGAGGTGCTCTGCATCGATGTCCTCACCAGTTACGGTCTTGACAACCTTAGGACCAGTCAGGAACATGTAAGAAGTCTGCTCCTTCATGATGATGAAGTCGGTCAAAGCTGGAGAGTAAACGGCACCACCGGCGCAAGGGCCCATGATAGCAGAAATCTGTGGGATGACACCAGAAGCGAGGATGTTGCGCTCGAAAATCTCACCATAACCAGCGAGGGCGCAGATACCTTCCTGAATACGAGCACCACCAGAGTCGTTCATGCAGATAACAGGTGCACCCATAGTCATAGCCATATCCATTACCTTGCAGATCTTCTGTGCCATAGTCTCAGAGAGTGAACCACCATTTACGGTGAAGTCCTGAGCATATACGTAAACCAGACGGCCAGCTATAGTAGCGCTACCGGCTACAACACCATCACCGAGGTACTGCTTCTTCTCCATGCCAAAGTTAGTGCAACGATGCAACTTGAACATATCATACTCCTCGAAACTGCCGGCATCTACCAACATTTCGATACGCTCACGAGCGGTATATTTGCCACGTGCATGCTGCTTCTCGATGGCCTTCTCGCCACCGCCAAGACGAGCCTGTTCGCGCTTAGCGATCAGCTCCTTAATCTTTTCTACTTGTTTGCTCATAATTGATTATTATGTATTATTTCTTTATTCTTTATAGAATGGTTTCCTGAATCCATGGAATGAACGGACGAACCGTCATCGCATAATTCGGGCGCAAAGATACGAAAAAAACCGCAGATAGCGAACTATCTACGGTTAAATATTTAGAATAATGTGAAAAATCACTATTATTTGGTCCTAAAATTCCAAAAGAATGCGGGCATTGAGCTGTCTGCCGGTAAGATAATTAGGTACGGCGTATTGCTGACTGGTTACATCTGTCACCCAGTAATAGCTGTTTACGTTGTCTATGCCGAAGAGGTTGAGACAATCTACCCCCAGCATCACATTCTTCAGGAAGGTCTTCTTCTCCCGGCGGCTGTTGTCGAGCAGCTGATAGCTCATACCGATATCTGCACGGCGATAGGCGGTGGCACGGAAACTGTTGGTTTCCAGCTCTCTGTGGGGTGCTGCAAAAGGAAGACCATCGGCAAAGGCGAGTTTCAAAGACATGCGCCACTTCTTGCTGCCCGGGAAATAATCGGTGAAGAAGAGGTTTACGGCATAGCGCTGGTCGGTAGGCAAAGGGATGCTCTTGCCGCCCAGTTTCATCTTGGTATCCATGAGCGAAAGACTGAGCCAGGAATCGGTACCCGGAACAAATTCTCCGTAGAGTTTGAAGTCGAGTCCTGCCGCATGACCGCTGCATTCGTTCTGTCCGTAATAAACTACCTTCACGTTACTTACAGAATAAGGAACCAGATTGCCCAAAGCCTTGTAATAGGCTTCGGCAGAGAATTTATAGCGTTGGTCTCCTAGCTTGAACCTATAGTCGTAGCCGGCGATGAAGTGGATGCTTCGCTGACTCTTGATTTTCTCGTTCAGCGATGCGATGGTTATGCCGTTCACCGTAGATGTATCTCTCAATTCCTTGAAGAATGGAGCCTGATAATACAGACCTGCCGCAAAACGGAGTGTTGTATTCTCGTGGTTGGCTGGTATGATGGCGAGCGACAGACGAGGACTCACGATGGTTTCTCTGTTGAAGTTCCAATGACTCATTCTGATACCATAGTTCAGGGTGTAATGTGTCTGTCCGTTCCCGGTACTGTCGGCTCTTCCTCCCGAAAAACGGTAGGTGTCCTGGATGTAAGCTTCCATTCGGTTGGCATTCAGTTCGTTGCGAGCCTTCAGTGAATAAACCATATAGAGGTCTTTGCCATTGTGAGGAATACTGTATCCTGCGGAATCGCGCATCTCATATTCTACTGAATTCTCCTCGATATGTTCACGCTTCAGACTTACTGCGGCCTCCATCTGATGTTTCTTCACCTTGTGTTTGAGCATCAGTTTGGCGCTCATCACGCGAGCCGTAAGATAGTTTCGGGCATGTTCGAAATAGGTACCTACACCCAGGTTTTCTGAAGTCTCGGTTTCGTCGAGCCAATATTGTCCCTGAATGTCATATTTCTCCTGTTCCTTGGTATAGAAAGCACTGCCCAGAAGCGAGAGACTGGTGTTGGCGGTAAACTGTCGGGTAATGCCGAGTGTACCGAAGTAGGTGAGGAAGCGGTCTTTTTCCTGACCGTCAAAATATACTCTGAAGTTCTTTACGTTTTCCATTGTTCCGAACTTCGTTTCTCGGTCTTCCGGTTCGAAGTTGTAGTGATTATCAGAGATGTAGCCTATGAAGTCGAGTTTCCAGCGTTTGTTGGGCTGGTAACTCAGATAGGTCTGATAGTCAAGATAGTTTGGCTTGTATTCGCCTTTGGTTTCCATCGAACCGAGCAGGTAAGAGGTAGTTTTGTAGCGCACGCTGTTGAGCCATGAAAGTTTCTGGGTTCCCAGCCCGATGTATGCGTCAGCGCCCAGCAGACTGGCAGCCAGACTGCCTTCAACCACCGGCTTCTTGCTTTTTGCTTTCAGGGTTTTGTAGGTGATGTCGAGAGCCGAACTCATCTTGTCTCCGTATTTGGCAGCGTATCCTCCGGTTGAGAAACCGATTTTATCTACCATATAAGGGTTGATGACGGAGAGGCCTTCCTGCTGTCCGCTGCGAACCAGGAATGGGCGGAATACTTCTACGTTGTTGATGTATACGGAGTTCTCATCGAAGGCACCGCCACGCACATTGTATTGCGAAGAGAGTTCGTTATGGGTACTCACGCCAGCCTGTTGCTGAACCAGACTTTCCACCCCATTTCCGTTGGCAGAAGGCGTCATCTTCATGTCCTTAGTCTTCAGTTCCTGTATCTGATCCGACTGTATTTTCTCTCCCTTGATATTCACCTCATCGAGGGCTGTGGATGCTTCGCGAAGTACCACCTGCAGGGTTTGTTTTCCTCGCGGTCTTCTCAGCACTTTTGTTTTTGTCTTGAAGCCGATATATGAGAATTTGACTACCACGCTGTCTGCAGAATGCAGTTTGAGGCTATAGTCTCCCTTGAGCGAAGTAACGGCAGTCTTTCCCTGGCTAGCCACCGAAACGATGGCAAACTCCAGTGGCTGGTTGTTCTCGTCTACCACTTTGCCGTGAAGGGTAAACTCCTGCGCCATCATCTTAATGGTTGCGATGAGGCATATTGTGAGTATCAATAATCTATTTTTCATACTTTTATTAACGAGAAAAACTGAAAAATATTGTAGATGGTTGCAAGTTTTGATGAATGTCACTGGTTGTAATGCATTTGCGTCAGCCCGATTTGGCAGTCATGACGAGACCATATCTACATCAACCTTTATGATTGATGCTGCAAAGATACATTCTTTTCTGTTTCATAGCTATGCGATTTGTGACAATTGTGTGGATTCGGGAAATAAAGTTGGCGAAAATTATATTTTTATGCCTTATCTTGAAATTCGAAGAAATATTTCCGAAGAATAGAAAATTATCTCCGAAGGATAAAATAATATCTCCGATAAATAGGAAAATATCTCCGAAGGATAAAATGATATCTCCGAAAGAGAATTGTCTCCTGATTATATATCCCGGCACAGATTGCTGCAGATGATTTTCTGTTGCATGCAGAACAGGATTTTCGATGTGATTTTTGTGAGGTGAAGGTGAAGGGTGTATTTTTAATCTTTATATTATATTCTTTATTTTAGGGTTTTTCCGATTTTTGACCCTAGGGTCTTTTTTTCGGTTTTTACCCTTACCCTTCACGCGTATATATAAAAAAGAGTTTTCAAACCTTCACCCTTCACCTTTTTGGCGATTCTTTTGATGATCAGAGAGTTACGGGTGAAGGGTGGTGAAGGCACTTTCTTGTTTTGTATTAAACACTTTTTTGCATTTGGACATTTTATGGAGAGTTTGGTTGGGAACGGAGAAATATGAACTTGCTTAGGAAAAGAGAAAGGGGATGATAAAAAAGCCCGATAAAAGAGCTCTTTTATCGGACTGGAATTGTTATGATTATTTTCTTGTTGAATGCATAGAACAAACCATCATTCATAGCCATGCGAACCTGGTATAAACCATTGGCATCTGCTGGGACGTTGATCTTCTCGCCACTTGGCAAGCAAGCCTGGATGCTGCCATCCTCGTTGAAGCTGAAAAGCTCACGGATATCGCCATCCTTGCTGTATGACCAACTCTTGTGCTTCTTGTCGAACACAAAATATGATTTCTCACCATCTGGGTCGGTAATCTCGTAGCCATTCTTCAATGTCTTGATGGCATACATGCGACCATCCTTGCCCATTACGTCCTTAGTAGTTCCTACCTGGCCAATGACTTTGTTGCCTGTCCAGAACTCGATAGAGTTGAGAACGAGAAGGTCTGCAAATGAGCACACTGCGTAAGCTGGAGAAATCAGCACGAAGATAATCTCGTTTACAAACTTGTTGTCAGTTGCTCTCTTGTTCCAGTCGAGTACGGAATTTGTCAGACCAAATGAGCCGATGCAAGAACTGAATGTCAATGCGCCCAACAGGACTGCGATGACAGGTTTAGTTAATTTTTTCTTCATAATCATAAATTAATTAATATGTTGAGAATCTTTTACTTCGCAGACTCAAACTCGCGCAAGAAACGAGTGTCGTTCTCTGAGAAGAGACGAAGGTCGCTCACGCGATATTTCAAGTTGGTGATACGCTCAACACCCATACCGAAGGCATAACCAGTATAGACATTGCTGTCGATACCGCAAGCCTCAAGATCATGAGGGTCAACCATACCGCAACCTAAAATCTCAACCCATCCGGTATGCTTGCAGAAGTTGCAACCCTTACCGCCACAGATGTTGCAGGAAATATCCATCTCTGCACTAGGCTCTGTGAATGGGAAGTAGCTAGGACGGAGACGAATCTTAGTATCTGCACCAAACATTTCACGTGCAAAGGTAAGGAGCACCTGCTTGAGGTCGGTGAAACTTACGTTCTTATCTACATAGAGACCTTCTACCTGATGGAAGAAACAGTGAGCGCGGGCGCTGATAGCCTCGTTACGGTAAACGCGGCCTGGGCAGAGTACACGGATAGGTGGCTCATGGGTTTCCATATAATGAGCCTCGTCGCCTGAAGTATGGCTGCGGAGAAGCACATTCTTGGTAACATCGTCAGAGTTGGTCTTCTCAATAAAGAAGGTGTCCTGCATATCGCGGGCAGGGTGGTCGGCAGCAAAGTTGAGCATCGTAAATACGTGCTTGTCGTCATCTACCTCAGGACCCTGGAAAAGGGTAAAGCCCATGCGAGCGAAAATGTCGATAATCTGATTCTTCACTACGGTGAGTGGATGGCGGGTACCGAGTGCTACAGGGTAGGCGGTACGGGTCAAGTCGATATCATCGCTTGATGCCTCGGCTTCTTCCATCTGCTCCTTCAGTCCGTTGATCTTCTCAAGGGCTGCGTTCTTCAGTTCGTTGATTTTTACACCAACCTCTTTCTTCTGGTCGGCTGGCACTGTGCGGAAGTCGGCCATAAGGGCGTTAATCTCGCCCTTCTTGCTCAGATACTTGATTCGAAGCTGCTCTACTTCTTCTGCGTTTTGGGCAGTCAAAGTGCTCACTTCTTTCAAGAGTTCGTCTATTTTTTCTAATAACATATCTATATTTTTATCTTTTTTGACTGCAAAGATAACATTTTTTGCTTAAAAGATGAAATAATTCAAAAGAAAGTTGTACTTTTGCATGGAAAATTTGAGAAATTTAATAGGTTTATGAAAAAACTCTGTTTATTAACGGTGTTAATGGCGGTGCTTACCATCGTTTGTTTCACGTCTGTGGGATGCACAGACAAGAAGCCTGCGCCTGCCATTGATTCGACTTCATCTGATACGGTGATTGCCGACACCCAAGCGATGGACTCTACAGAACAGCTGATAGAGGAGACTCCGATGCCAAAGGCGGCTGACGAGCTTTTTGATGATTTCGTGTTTAATTTTGCAGCTAACAGAAAGTTGCAGAAAAGTCGTATTGTCTTCCCGCTGCCGGTATATCACGGTAAGAAACTGACCAAGAAGATAGAAAAAAAACATTGGAAGATGGAGCATTTCTTCATGCGCCAGGATTATTACACGCTGATTTTTGATAATCAGAAACAGATGAAACTGATGAAGGATACTACTATCGATCATGCAGTAATAGAAAAGGTGTTCTATAGTAGAAAGACTGTTCAGCAGTTTGTGTTTAATCGCATCAATGGTCAGTGGATGATGACTAGCATCTGCTACAAGCCTATGTATCAGAATAATAATGCCGATTTCCTGAAGTTTTACGGCCATTTTGCTACTGATACCGCTTTCCAGGCTCGCCACATCCATAATCCGGTGAAGTTTACCGGTCCTGATCCTGATGATGATTTCAGTACGATGACAGGCGATATAGAACCGGAAACATGGCCTGCCTTTGCGCCTCAACTGCCTCACGGCATGATTTACAATATAATCTATGGTCAGAAATATACCGAAAGCAACCAGAAAATCTTCGTGATTCGTGGTATTGCCAATGGTATGGAAACCTCTCTTACTTTCAAAAAGATTGGAGGAAAATGGGAACTGATCAAGCTGAATATGTAGCTTTTTAGTTAGTAGTAATAGTTTTACCAGATATGAAAGATATTCGTAACTATGGCCTTTTGGCTCACAATACATTCGGGATTGATGCTAAATGCAGCAGATTTCTAGAGTATGAATCGGTTGAGGAAGCCCGACAGATAGTGGGCTTGCTGACAGAGGCTGATCAGCCGCTGCTCATTTTGGGCGGTGGTAGTAATCTCTTGCTGACCGGTGATTATGCAGGTACAGTACTCCATTCGGCTATTATGGGTATTGAGGTTCTAGACAACAAGACTTTGGCAGCTGCAGAGGGGGATGATGCTTTGTGCAATCCTGATTGTGTATTCCTTTCCTGTGGTAGTGGCGAGGTGTTTGATGATGTGGTAGCTTATGCCGTGGAGCATGGTTATCATGGAGCGGAGAATCTGAGTATTATTCCGGGTGAAGTAGGTGCCAGTGCGGTTCAGAATATCGGTGCCTATGGTGTGGAAGCTAAGGATATTATATATAAGGTGGAAGCGGTTGAGATAGCTACGGGCAGAGTAGTGGTGTTTGATAATGCTGACTGTAAGTATAGCTACCGTCAGAGTAAATTTAAGCATGAGTGGAAGGATAAGTATCTGGTGACGCATGTGATTTACCGTTTGCAGAAGACCTTCCGTCCGGATCTGGATTATGGTAATATCCGTTCTGCGCTCGAGGCTAAGCGTATTGCTGAGCCTACAGCCCAGCAGCTTCGTGATGTCATCATAGAAATTAGAGAGGCAAAATTGCCTGATCCTAAGGTGTTGGGTAATGCAGGCAGTTTCTTTATGAATCCTATTGTAGAGAAGGCTAAGTACGAAGAACTGGCTGCTCTTTATCCGGGTATGCCTCATTATACAATCGATGATTCTCATGAAAAGATTCCGGCTGGCTGGATGATTGATCAGTGTGGCTGGAAGGGAAAGAGTCTGGGACGGGCCGGTGTACATGATAAGCAGGCACTGGTGCTAGTGAATCGTGGCGGTGCTACGGGCGAGGAAATCGTAAAACTCTGTGAGACCATCCAGGAGGATGTGAAGCAGAAGTTTGGTATAGAGATTCATCCGGAGGTGAATGTGAAGTGAAGAATTCGTTTGTTTTCAGAAAAATATTTGATAATTAATGAAGGTAACTTTATTAGGTACAGGCACATCGGGCGGGGTTCCTTCGCTGGGGTGTAACTGTGAAGTGTGCCGAAGTACGGATCCGCATGATAAAAGATTGCGCAGTGCGGCAATGATAGAAACGGAGAATAACCGTATTCTGATAGATGCCGGACCTGATATCCGACAGCAGTTGTTGCGTGTGCCTTTCAGGAAGATAGATGGCGTCCTGGTTACGCATATCCATTACGACCATGTTGGTGGTATTGATGATTTGCGCCCTTTCTGTATCTTTGGTGATATCAATATCTATGGCGATGAAATCGTTACTGCGGGGCTTCCTCATACGATGCCTTACTGCTTTCCGAAGGCTGCAGAAAAGCTATATCCTGGAGCTCCTAAACTCAAATTGCATACCATTCATCCGCATGAGCATTATCAGATAGGGGATATTGAGTTTGTTCCTATCCGTGTGATGCACGATAAGATGCCTATTCTCGGCTATCGGTTTGGTAAGTTTGCCTATATTACTGATATGAAATCTATGGGTGATGAAGAATATGCTTATTTGGATGGTGTGGAAACACTCGTAATTAACGCACTCAGATTTGAGAAAACACATCACAGCCATCAGCTTGTATCTGATGCTATTGAGGTGTCGCGCAGGATAGGAGCAAAACATACTTATTTTATCCATGTGACTCATCAGATAGGTTTTCATGATGAGGCGAATAAAAGGCTGCCCGAAGGCTTTGAATTTGGCTTCGATGGAATGGAGATATATGTAGGAAATAGATGAACTTTTACCGAAAAAGGCTTAAAAACAGGTCGGTAAAAGTTAATTAAATTAAAATAATAGATCTTTTACTAAGAAAAATTTGCGAGTATCATAGATTATTTCTATATTTGCATGTGTGTTTTTCATAGTATTAGATTTAAGGTTAACAAGGTATTGGGGTCGCAGCGGCGACCCTTTTTTGTTTTTATCCCCTTTTGGGTGACTAAAAAATACCTTTTTCCAAGGCATCTTTCCTTTCCCCAAAACGGTATATGGTTCATCTCTTCCGAGGTTTGAATCTCCGGTAAAGTTTCCAAGCCAACAGTGCACCGTCGAATGCTCCTGCTCCCACCTGCAGCAAACTCTGCAGTCGCTTGCTAGGACTCGCATTGCGTGACAGGATTTCAGGTTTTGTGAAAAGCGAGTTCCATAAAGTCTGAATCTTGGCATCATCGGCATCAATTTCCTTGCGTATCGTCTCTTTTTTGAGTCGTATATCATTTAAGGAATTATATTCTGTGATTTCTGAATGATTTGTCATGTTGCGAAAAGGAGGTTATTTTTCCATTAAGAGGCTTGCCAGAAATCTGACCAATGGTCTCTCGATCCACTTATGGCGGAAAATTACAAATAATATTAATATAAATAGGTATACTGCAGCAACAATGCAGAATCCGAAAGTCAGACTACCTATTAAGTCTGCCAATGCAAAAGCAGCGCCAAAGGATAGGTAAATGAGGGTAAGCGTAAGTAAGCCCAGGAGTACCACCGTCATGGTGATGACTGTAAGCAGGCGTACCACCTTATCCACAACATCGAGCTTCAGATATTCGCTCTGAAGCCCGATGTAATGTTTAAGCACCTCAATGAGCTGCCCGATAGTTTCTACATTTTTATCGTTAGAGAACATCATGATAGGTGATGATTAAACCTCAGGAGCTGCGTCCTTGATATCGTCAACCAGATCATCAACGTCCTTACGGCTCAACTTGATGTCGTGCTTCTTGCAGAAATCGTCTACTGCACCTGCAATCTTACTACGTGTATCCTCACCCTTCTCAGGAGCGAAAATCAAACCGAGTGCTGTACCAGCGATAGCACCGCCGAGGAAAGCACCAATGTAACCTAATGTTTTCATATGCTATAAATTTTAAACGTTAAACGATTATCTTCTTGTCATTTTCATTTGACAATGCAAATATACTAAATTCTCTTTAAAAAACAAGCCTTTTAGCCTTAATTTTTCATTAAAAATGTTTTAATAGCCTTATTTAACAAACTTTAGGCGGCATATTCTTCGTTTTTCGGGCATTTTTTTGTATTTTCGCAGAGTAAAAAACGCATAACGCGAAATTTATATTGAATGAACAACAATAATAAACAATAAAACGAATAAGAATTATGAAGAAAATTACAGTATTAAGCATGGGTATGTGCGCAGTTTTGGCGCTCGCAAGTTGTGGTACATCTAAGGAAAGTGCATACAAGAAGGCATATGAGAAGGCTCAGCAGCAGGAACAGCAGGCTGCTCAGGCTCCTGTTGCTCAGGAACCAGTTGTAGCTCCTCTCGAGACTCAGGCTCCTTCTGATGAGCAGACAGAAGTTGATAATGCTACTGTTCGTTCTGAGGATGTTTCTCTCATCTCTGGTTCTGGCTTGTCAAGCTATAGCGTAGTAGTTGGTTCTTTCTCTCTCAAGGCTAACGCTGAGGGATTGGCTAGTACATTGAAGAGCGCTGGCTACGATGCTCAGATCGCCCTGAACACAGAGCGTAACATGTATCGCGTGGTAGCTTCTACATTTGCTGATAAGGCTGCTGCTGTCAAGAGCCGCAATCAGCTTCGCGCTGGTAAGTATCCTGATGCTTGGTTACTCCTTAAGAAGTAATCTGATATTATATAAGGATAAGATATCCGTAGATTAATGCGAATTTTATCTATAGATTACGGTAAAAAACGTACCGGACTGGCTGTGACCGACCCATTGCAGATTATTGCCAATGGGTTGGCCACAGTTTCTACACATGAACTTTTCACTTATATCGAAACTTATATTCAGAAAGAACAGGTGGAGCGCATTGTTATCGGAAAACCGATGCAACCTAACGGGCAGCCAAGTGAAAACCTGGCAAGAGTAGAAAACTTCTACAACCGTTGGCGAAAGGCTCATCCTGAAATTCCAATTGAATATTATGACGAGAGATTTACATCAGTTCTGGCACATAGAGCCATGATAGATGGAGGTGTAAAGAAGAAAGTGAGAAAAGAAAATAAAGGATTGGTAGACGAGATAAGTGCTACCATCATATTACAGGATTATTTGCAATCAAGAAGATAATGATTTTACCGATTTATATTTATGGTCAGCCAGTGCTGAGAAAAGTGGCTGAAGATATTACACCTGATTATCCAGATCTCAAGGTGTTGATTAATAATATGTACGAAACCCTTGATTCCAGCAACGGCATCGGACTGGCTGCACCTCAGATTGGCTTGCCTATCCGCCTCGTTGTTATCGACCTGGATGTGCTCAGCGAGGATTTCCCCGAGTATAAAGGATTCCGTCATGCTTTCATCAATGCCCATATCCTAGAGCGCGATGAGGAAAATACCGACTCTTCTGAAGAGGGATGTCTTTCTATTCCTGGTATCAATGAGAAGGTGGTTCGTCCTACACGCATCCATGTAAAGTATATGGATGAGGATTTTAATGAACATGATGAGTGGATAGGGGGATATCTGGCTCGCGTGATGCAGCATGAATTCGACCATTTGGAGGGTACAATGTTTGTTGACCGTGTGTCTCCTCTTCGCAAGAACATGATAGCAGGAAAGCTCAAGAGTATCATCAAGGGCAATTTCCGTGCTGCCTATCGTACTAAGATACGTCGATAGTTCTTCCGAAAATATAGTAAGCTTCATGGTAATCGTGACGATTGGGCTTACTATATTTTTTTATTCTACATTCAATAGGTTTTATTTCAGAGAGTTACGAACAGATGAAGAAGATTCTCTTAGTTCTTTTTATGGTAATGGGCGCCATGTCGACTTCTGCCCAATATCGTGTAGACCGACTTGTTACGGCCGGTCGGAGTGCATTGTATTATGAGGATTTCGTCCTTTCAATCAAGTATTTTAATCTGGCTATCGGTGCCAAGCCTTATCTGTATGAGCCTTGGTATTACCGCAGTGTGGCAAAATTTAATCTGGATGACTTTACGGGTGCCGAAAGTGATGCCAGCGAGGCGTTGCATCTCAATCCCTATATCAATGATATTTATGACCTGAGAGCCATCTGTCGCATCAGACAAAACAGGTTTGATGATGCGATAGCTGACTATAACGAGGCTATCAGACTGGAACCGCGCAACCGAAATTACTGGTTCAACCGGGCTATCTGCCAGATGGAAAACAAAAAGTATGAGGCGGCGCAGCAGGAACTGGATACCATCGTGGGAAAATGGAAAGACTGGTCGAATGCTTATTCGCTCAAGGCTGAAGTGTATCTGCATCAGAAAGATACTGTGCAGGCTGAGAAATGGCTAGACAAGAGTCTGCAGCTCAATCCGTATGATGGGGATGCCTGGACTACGCGTGCCTATATGGCGCTGGCTAGAAAGGAATGGAAAACGGCTGATGAGGCATTGACCAAGAGTCTGCATTTCAAACCTAACAATGTGAACAGTTACATTAACCGTGCTTTGGCGCGTATCAATCTGAATAACCTCAGGGGGGCGATGAGCGATTATGACAATGCCCTTGAGCTGGATCCGAACAATTTCCTGGCTCATTATAATAGAGGACTGATGCGTGTACAGTTGGGTGATGATAACCGGGCTATCACCGATTTCGACTTCATTATCAAGATGGAACCCCAGAACTTCATGGCTATCTTCAACCGAGCTCTATTGCATGACAAGACCGGTAATCTGAGAGCAGCCATCAGGGATTATACTATGGTTATCAACCAGTTCCCTAACTTCTGGACCGGTTTGTCTAACCGTGCCAGCTGTTACCGACGCCTGGGTATGACAGCCAAGGCAGAGATGGATGAATTCCGTATCTTCAAGGCGCAGATGAACAAGCATATCGGAATCCAGCCGAGATGGAGCGCAAAGACCAAGAAGGAGATGCGTAAGCGTTCTGAGGTTGACCCGAATAAGTTTGCTTCGCTGGTAGTAGATGACGAACCGAAGTATGAACACAACTATAAGAGCGAGTATCGTGGTAAGGTTCAGAACCGTCAGGTAGAAACTGCCTTCCTGCCGATGTATCAGCTCTCTTATTTCCCAAACAATCAGAATGTAAATGGAGTTCAGGCTTATGACAAGGAGGTTGATGCGCTCAATCAGCATACCAAGGCAGACAAGGTTTATATTGTTTGCAGTAAGGAGCAGCTCGATGAGAATGGTTCTATGAAGATATTCTCGATGATTGATAAACTTTCGGCGGAGTTGAGTGTGGCGAGCGATAATGAAACCAGAAAACGTCTCCTGATGCGCAGGGCCATCGCTCATAGTGTACTTCGTGATTTTGAGGCTGCCATCAGTGATTTCACCTATTATATCTCGCTCGATGACAAGAACTCTTTGGCTTACTGGCAGCGTGCAGTCTGCCAGGCTGAGATGGATGAATTTAACAAGGCCGAGGGCAAGGGTGTTCTGAACATCCATTCTGCTGAGGCTGATTTCAGTGATGCCATCCGTCAGAACAGCAACAATGCTTACATCTATTATAATAGAGGTAATCTTCATGCAGGCAGAAACGAACTATCAAAGGCAATAGATGATTATACCATTGCCTTGAGAATTGATAACCGCCTTGCAGAGGCTTATTATAATAGAGGTATAGCACGAGCCAAGAGTGGCAATAAGCAGACTGCCATCCAGGATCTTTCAAAGGCAGGAGAACTTGGTTTGTATGATGCTTATTCTGTGATCAAGCGCTTGAATAAGTCGAAATAAAAAAAATCCCGCAGATTTTCTCTGCGGGATTTTTTTTTCTGTATTTCTGTATTCCGGTTTTATATTCTCGTTACCTGCTTAACGCCCTTCACGGCGCTCAGTTTCTTGATGAGTGCATCAGTTTTGCCGGCATCATCAATCATTACGGTAACATTGCCTGAGAAGAGACCATCTTTGGAAGAGATGTTGATGCCTCGCATGATGAGTTTATCTTCCTTGGAAATAATGTTGGTGATGTTGCTCACGATACCGATATCGTCGTTTCCGATGATGCGGAGCGTGATGGCATACTTGGATGTTCCCTTGCCGCTCCATTTCGCCTTCACGATGCGGTAACCGAAACGGCGGCGTAGTTCCTTGGCGTTAGGACAATCCATGCGATGTACCTTGATACCCTTGCTGATGGTAACGAATCCGAAGATTGGGTCGCCGTAGATAGGGTGGCAGCAATGAGCCAGTTCGAAATCGATGCCCTTGAGGTGCTCATCGATAACCAGCACATCGTCGCTCTGCTTCATCAGTTCCTCGGTAGGATTCTCAAACTCGAAATTCTCTGCACTTTCTGCAGGCTTGTTGGTATTGGCGAGGTTCAGGTCGTGATCGCGCTCCTCTATGTATCTCTCGATGATGCTGTTCACGTCGATTTTCTCCTCGGCTACATCCTTATAGAAGTCTGAGTTCTCCTTATATCCCATTTTCTTGATGATGCGCGCCATAATGCTCTCATCAATATCCAGTTTCCTGTTCTTGAATCGGCGCTCCAGAAGTTCCTTGGCATAGAGGCCGTCCTTCTTCTGGGTTTCCTTCAGCGCTAGACGAATCTTGGCCTTAGCCTTGGATGTCTGCACGATGTTGAGCCATTCGCGGCGTGGCTTCTGGTTGCTCTGTGTGAGGATTTCTACCTGATCTCCCGAATGTAGTTCCTGTCGGAAGGTGACGGCTCTTCCGTTAATCTTTCCGCCCACACAGGTATTGCCGATGCGGGAGTGGATATAGTAGGCAAAGTCGAGTACCGTGGCTCCCTTCTGGAAGTTCAGCAGGTCGCCCTTTGGAGTGAACACGTATACTTCGTCTTCCTTCAGGTCGGTGGTAAACTGGTCCATCAGCTGCAGATCATCGTTGCTTTCCAGGGCAGCACGGATATTGGCAAGCCATTCGTCAATACCGCCTTCTCCCTGCTTGATACCCTTGTAGCGCCAGTGGGCAGCAAGTCCGTGCTCTGCAATATCGTCCATGCGTTCGGTTCTGATCTGTACCTCTACCCATTTGTTTTCAGGACCCAGTACGGTGGTATGCAGACTTTCATAACCGTTGCTCTTAGGCACGCTGAGCCAGTCGCGCATACGCTTTGGGTTTGGCTGATACATGTCGGTGATGAGGGCAAAGGTCTGCCAGCACTGCATATACTCTTTCTCTCTTGGTGCATCGAGGATAATACGGATGGCAAAGAGATCGTATACACCCTCGAAGGCGCACTTCTGCTTTTTCATCTTCTGCCAGATGGAGTGGATACTCTTGGTGCGGCCTTTCATGTGATATTTCAGACCGGCAGCATCGAGCTTTTCCTGGATTGGCTGGATGAAGCGGGCGATATAGGCATCGCGCGAAGCCTTGGTGGCGTTCAGCTTGTCCTTTATCATATAGTAGGCATCGTGCTCTAGATACTTCAGACTGAGGTCTTCCAGTTCGCTCTTCAGTTTGTAGAGTCCCAGTTTGTGGGCGAGTGGGGCATAGAGGTAGCTTGCCTCTTCGCTTACTTCATGCTTTGCCTCTTCCTGTTTGGTATCGCGTATCTGTCTCATCACATTCACGCGGTCGGCAATCATGATGAGGATGACGCGCATATCCTCAGAGAATGAGATAAGCAGATTTCTGAAGTTCTCGCTCTCTATGATAGGGTTGCGCTTATATAAATCGTGGATGCGAAGCAGACCACTGATAATGTGGGCTACGCTATCTCCGTATTTCTTCTGTATCTCTTCGATGGTCTGATAGCCATCGATGACGCTGGTCTGCATCAGGATGGCGATGATGCCATCTCGTTTCAGACCTATCTCGTTTACTGCGATTTCTGCGGTTTGCAGGGCAGCGAGTATTGGGTTCATTCCGAAGACATTGCGCTTAATCTGATGGTTGATGAAGGCATGCTGTATGTCTTCACGCAGATGCTGCTCATCGCCTGGCTTGAATGTATCGCCCACGGCGGTTCTCAGGCGCTCCAGTATCTGGAGTGTCTGCTCTTTTTCTTCGGATGTGAATTTAAAAGGTGTTTCGTTCATTGTCGTTCCCTCCTGCTGATGATATATTATTGAGTTGTTATAACTCGTCTATCCATTTCTGACCAGATTTGGTGTAGCTCCAAATGGCTAAACTCATACCAATAACAGCTCCTATACACATTACTAAAGCAAATCCTTCCATAATACTTATATTATATGTTATAAACTGTCTATCCACTTCTGACCTGATTTTGTGTTGAGCCAGATGGCAAAGCTGCTGCTAATAATTAGCCCCAGCGAAAAAATAAACATTAATCCATCCATAATAATATTATTTATCGTTATACTTCATAATTCTATTAGCGCAATATGCAATGATAATTGCAGATAGCGTTCCAATGAACAAACAAAGTAAATTGTATATGTTCAATTCTTGGTTTGTTACTAATGGCGATAAACCGCCAATTCCTACACCACTTAAAAATAATGTAGATACCCCATAGAGGTAATGTGATAGCCCCGACCTTCTGTCGTGCTCTTTTGATAATTTACTAACCATGTCGCAATATTCTATTTTAAATTTGACAAACAATGGCGATTCGGCGTTAAAAAACGCCTACTTCGTTAAATTTTCAATGCAAAGGTACAAAAAAAAGCGGAAATATTTCTGATTATCAGAAAAAACTATTATCTTTGTAGCACATATAGTGTAAATTTAACATAAATATGGTATTATGAATCAGCAAGATCTAAACCAAATCTCTGCTCGCGGTATCTCCGAGCAGCAGATTGAACACCAGTTGGAACAAATCAAGAATGGCTTCCCATTCCTCAAACTCGAGGGTGCGGCTGCCATCGGTAAGGGTATCATGGCTCCTACAACTCAGGAAGTAGAGGACTACGAGAAGGCGTGGAACGACTACAAGGCTGAGGGTCACAAGATTGTGAAGTTCGTACCTGCTTCAGGTGCGGCAAGCCGCATGTTCAAGAACATGTTTGCATTCCTCGATGCTCCATACGATGTTCCTACTACTGACTTCGAAAAACAATTCTTCGAGAATATCAAGAAGTTTGCTTTCCGCAAGGCACTCTGTGATAAGTGCCATGTAAACAACGAGAAGGGTATCATGTGCCTTATCAAGAATGGCGATTACAAGGCTGTTGTGGCTAATCTCCTCAAGCCAGAGGGATTGAACTACGGACAGTTGCCTAAGGGATTGCTCCAGTTCCACGAGTATGAGGACGAGGTTCGCACTCCAATGGAGGAGCACCTGGTTGAGGCTGCGCTCTATGCAAGCAGCAACGGCGAGGCAAACGTTCATTTCACCGTTTCTCACGACCACCTGGAACTCTTCAAGCAGATGGTAGCCGAGAAGGTAGATAAGTATGCACAGCGTTACGGCATCAAGTATAACATCTCATTCTCAGAGCAAAAGCCTAGCACCGATACCATCGCTGCCAATCCAGACAATACTCCTTTCCGTAACGAGGATGGCTCTTTGCTGTTCCGTCCGGGCGGTCATGGCGCACTCATCGAGAACCTCAACGAGATTGATGCTGATGTGGTATTCATCAAGAATATTGACAATGTGGTTCCTGATCGCCTGAAGGCTGAGACTGTTACCTGGAAGCAGGTGATTGCAGGTGTATTGGTTACTCTGCAGAAGCAGGCTTTCAATTATCTGAAGGTTTTAGATTCCGGTCAGTACAACCATGAGAAGCTGGAGGAGATTATCCGCTTCGTTCAGCGCGACCTCTGCTGCCGCAAGGCTGATATCAAGGAGCTGGAGGATGCCGAACTGGTTATCTATCTGCGTAAGAAGTTGAACCGTCCTATGCGTGTCTGCGGTGTTGTTAAGAACGTAGGCGAGCCTGGTGGTGGTCCATTCCTTACTTATAACCAGGATGGTACCGTAAGTCTTCAGATTTTGGAGAGCTCTCAGATTGACAAGAATAACGAGGAGTATATGAAGATGTTTACCGAGGGTACTCACTTCAATCCAGTAGACCTCGTCTGTGCTACCAAGGATTACCAGGGCAATGCCTTCGATCTTCCTAAGTTCGTTGATCCATCTACCGGTTTCATCTCTAGCAAGAGTAAGAATGGTAAGGATTTGAAGGCACTCGAGTTGCCAGGTCTCTGGAATGGTGCGATGAGTGACTGGAATACAGTATTCGTAGAGGTTCCTCTCGGTACATTCAACCCAGTGAAGACCGTGAACGATCTGCTCCGCGACCAGCATCAGGCTGTAGAGGGCGGCATCAAGCACGAGCATCATCACGGAGAGGGCGGCTGCTGTGGTAAGCACTAATAATTCCGTATATCTCGATGGTAAGATATAAACACAATAAAGGCTCAGTTCCCGATTTTATTCGAGGATTGAGCCTTTATCATTGAGCTAATAATGTGTCTGCTAAAAATTATAAGATGTTTTGAATCAAATAAAAATAGCCTTTTGCTTCTGTTCTGCTAAAGGAAAACTATCTGATACAAAGGATAGGAATCCTTAGCAGGAAGTTCTTAGTTGTACCAAATTTCTCCGCCTAATACTGTTGGATACTCTTCAGCTGTTGTTCTTTCTACAGGAGCCGCAATTTCTACGAACTCACCATACTCCTTTACCTTGTTAATGTTCATAATTTGTAGGTTTTGTTGATTTATTAATTTATATTACGGATTGGTATCTAATAAGGATACTGATCTTTTACTTTTTTCTACGCTGCAAAGTTACACAAAAAATGATATGCAACAAGTTTTTTTGCTAAAAATCTGTCGATATTTAACCTTCTTTAAAAGTTTTCTGCATATTTCCTGCAATACTATTCTGTTTTAGTAGAATATTTTTGTTTGTTTTCGCTAAATACCTCATAATGAGCAAGTAAATGACAGTTTGCCAATCTGTAGTTTAATCGTGTACACTATCGCAAGTTTGTCATTTACTTTATTGCTTCATTATATGGATGAAGATTTCACCTTATACTATATAGAGATTTCGCCCGCCAGAGATTCTGTCAGTTTTTCTCTTACCTTTTTGTTATCTGCATATCTTCCCTGCAGATACATCATCTTGGTGACCATAGCCTCTACCGTAGAATCGTATCCGCTTATCACATGAGCTGCTTTCAACTGGAAGCCGGCTCCGTAGCGTTCCATCTCTACACTGCCCGTAAGACATTGGCTGATATTCACGATGTTTACTCCGCGATGGGCAGCCTGATCCAGAAGACGCATGATCCATGGCGTGTGAGGAGCATTGCCTGAACCGAAAGTACGCATCACGATGCCGCGGAGGTCTGGTGATTCCATCACGTGGCGCACAATGTTATCCTGGATACCCGGGAAGAGACTGAACACGATGACGTTCGGATCGAGCTTCAGGTGTGGAACCATTGGCTTTCTGTAATCCGGCGTAAGAATGTGATGGTCGTGATATTGGAAATTGATTCCTACATCGCAGAGGTGAGGGTAGTTGAATGATTCGAAAGCATGAAATCCCTCGGCATTGATCTTGATGGCACGGTTACCGCGAATCAGCTTGCCGTTGAAAAAGATGCATACCTCGGGCACCATAGGGCGTCCTTCAGCATTCTTGGCAGAAGCAATCTCTATGGCTGTCATCAGATTCTCCTTGCCGTCGGTTCGCAATTCACCGATAGGCAGCTGGCTACCTGTCAATATTACAGGCTTGGTCAGATTCTCAAGCATGAAGGACAAGGCAGATGAAGTGTAAGCCATTGTGTCAGTGCCATGAAGGATTACGAATCCGTCATAGTCGTTGTAGTTGTTGGATATCATGCTTACGATTTCTGCCCAGCGCATTGGATCCATGTCGCTGGAATCGATAGGTGGGTCGAATTTTCGCACATCGATTTCTGCCTGAATGAGCTTGAATTCGGGCATGGAAGAAACGAGGTGATTGAAATCAAGAGGTTCCAGTACACCTGTCATCGGGTCCTTTCCCATACCGATGGTACCACCGGTATAGATGATGAGAATCTTTGGTTTTGCCATTTTCTATGTTTCTTTACATTTTGTCACGTTATCGGATGCAAAGATAATGAAAATATTTGTTTCTCCAAAACTTATTGGCTAAAAATGTATCTGAATTTTACAAAGTGTTACGAAATATTGGTAGAAAAGCAGATGAAAACTTCAATATCTCAGCATTTTCGGTCTTAAAAGCCCTTAATATAAAGAGGTGTTAGCAAAGTTTAGCAAAATAAATGCATTTTTATTCGCTTGTTACAAAAAGAAATCGTACTTTTGCAGACGATTTAATAAAAATACTAAGTTGTTATGGTAAAAATCACATTCCCAGACGGATCTGTTCGTGAGTATGAACAGGGCGTAACTGGCTTACAAATCGCCGAGAGCATCTCACCGGCTCTCGCTCGCAACGTTGTATCTTGCGGTGTTAATGGTGAGACAGTAGAGTTGAACCGTCCTATCGATGAGGATGCAAATGTAGAACTCTACAAGTTTGAGGATGAGCAGGGTAAGCACACATTCTGGCATACATCTGCCCACTTGTTGGCTGAGGCTCTTCAGGAGCTTTACCCAGGCATCCAGTTCGGTTTCGGTCCAGCCGTAGAGAGTGGTTTCTTCTACGACGTGATGCCAGCCGAGGGTCAGGTGATCTCAGAGAATGATTTCGCCAAGATTGAGGCTAAGATGATGGAACTTGCCAAAAAGAACGAACCTGTGGTTCGCAAGGAGGTGGCTAAGGCTGATGCTCTCGCTGAGTTCAAGGCTGACGGTCAGACTTACAAGTGCGAGCATATTGAGCAGGACTTGGAGGATGGTACCATCACCACATATACCCAGGGCAATTTCACCGACCTCTGTCGTGGTCCTCACTTGATGAACACTGGCCTTATCAAGGCTGTGAAGATTACAAGTGTGGCTGGTGCATTCTGGCGTGGTGATGCCAAGCGCGAGCAGATGACCCGTATCTACGGTATCAGCTTCCCTAAGAAGAAGATGCTCGATGAGTACTTGGTAATTCTCGAAGAGGCTAAGAAGCGTGACCACCGTAAGATCGGTAAGGAGATGGAACTCTTCATGTTCTCAGAGCGTGTAGGTAAGGGTCTTCCTATCTGGTTGCCAAAGGGTACACAGCTCCGCCTGCGTCTGCAGGAGTTGCTTCGTTCTCTCCTGAAGCCTTACAACTATCAGGAGGTTATCTGCCCAGGTATCGGTGGCAAGAGTCTCTATGTAACATCTGGTCACTATGCTCACTATGGCAAGGATGCATTCCAGCCTATCCAGACACCGGAGGAGGATGAGGAGTATATGCTCAAGCCAATGAACTGTCCTCACCACTGCGAGGTCTACGCTCGCAAGCCTCGTTCTTACAAGGATCTTCCTTTGCGTATTGCAGAGTTCGGTACCGTGTTCCGCTATGAGAAGAGCGGTGAGCTCCATGGTTTGACTCGTGTTCGTACATTTACACAGGATGATGCCCACATTTTCGTTCGTCCAGAGCAGGTAAAGGCTGAGTTCGAGAATGTAATCGACGTAATCCTGAAAGTATTCAAGATCTTCGGTTTTGAGAACTACGAGGCACAGATTTCTCTCCGCGATCCTAAGGATACAGAAAAGTATATCGGTTCTGATGAGATTTGGGAAGAGAGCGAGAACGCTATCCGCGAGGCTTGCAAGGAGAAGGGCCTTGAGACACGCGAGGAGGTTGGCGAGGCTGCCTTCTATGGTCCTAAGCTCGACTTCATGGTAAAGGATGCCATCGGTCGTCGTTGGCAGTTGGGTACCATCCAGGTGGACTACAACTTGCCAGAGCGTTTCAAGTTGGAGTATACAGCCGAGGATAACTCTAAGAAGACTCCTGTGATGATTCACCGTGCACCATTCGGTTCATTGGAGCGATTCACAGCCGTTCTCATCGAGCATACCGCCGGTCACTTCCCATTGTGGTTGACTCCAGATCAGGTTGCAATTCTTCCTATCTCTGAGAAGTTCAACGATTATGCCCAGAAGGTACGTCAGTACTTTGACAAGCAGGGTGTACGTGCTTTGGTTGATGACCGTAACGAGAAGATTGGCCGCAAGATTCGCGACAACGAGTTGAAGCGTGTTCCTTACATGGTCATCGTTGGTGAGAAGGAGAGTGCCGAGGGCTTGGTATCTATGCGTAAGCAGGGTGGTGGCGAACAGGCTACCATGAGCATGGAAGAGTTCGCTCAGCGCATCAATGCCGAGGTTGCAGAGCAATTGAAGGCCGCTGAAGAGTAAAAATAAGATATAAATCCGCAGGTTTCTTTGGAAATCTGCGGATTTTTTTAAAATAACCCACTGAAAATTTGGTAGTTTCACAAAATAATCGTAACTTTGCAGCCGTTTAATCAAAAAGACAAAAAAGAATATATCGAATAGTTAATGAAAAATGACAAAATGAAAAATCAGTACCGCGTAAACGAACAGATTCGTGCACGCGACGTGAGAGTAGTGAGTGATGGTGGAGCAGAAGTGATGCCAGCACGTAAGGCGTTGGAGTTGGCTCGTCAGCAAGAGCTTGACTTAGTCGAGATATCTCCTAATGCGCAACCACCCGTTTGCCGTATAGTTGACTATTCTAAATTCCTTTACCAGCAGAAGAAACATGCAAAGGAAATGAAGCAGAAGCAGGTAAAGGTGGAGACCAAGGAAATCCGTTTCGGACCTCAGACCGATGAGCACGACTATCAGTTCAAGCTCAAGCACGCTATGGAGTTCCTCAACGAGGGTAACAAGGTTCGTGCATACGTTTTCTTCCGTGGTCGCTCAATTCTCTTCAAGGAGCAGGGTGAGGTTCTTCTTCTCCGTTTCGCCAATGATTTGGAAGAGTACGGAAAGGTAGAGCAGATGCCAAAGCTCGAAGGTAAGAAGATGTTCCTCTACATGAGTCCTAAGAAGGCTGGTACTGCAAAGAAGAGCCAGCAGAAGATGGACCGTGAGAAGCGAGAGGCTGAAGCTAAGGCTGCTGCAGATGCAGAGCGCGCTGCTAATGCTGAGAAGAATGGCTTGCTCGCCAATGCTAAAGGCGGCGATGCCCTGAAGAAACTCGCAGAAGGAACAGAGGATTAAGAAAAAAAGATGCGTAACGCCCTGGTATATGCGTTGCCATCGCTATAATAAATAACAATTTAAAATTAAAAGTAAAAATGCCAAAAGTAAAGACTAATTCCGGCGCAAAGAAGAGATTCCGTTTCACCGGTACAGGTAAGATTAAGCGTCATCACGCTTTTCACAGTCACATCTTGACTAAGAAGACAAAGAAGCAGAAGAGAAATCTCCTTGGTGAGACTCTCGTAGACCGTTCAAACTTGAAGCAGGTTCGCGACTTGCTCTGCCTCCGTTAATTATTAACTTTTTAGTCGAACTTTTAAAGAAAAAAAATTATGCCAAGATCAGTAAATCACGTTGCATCAAAAGCAAAAAGAACAAGAATCTTGAAGCTCACTAAGGGTTACTATGGAGCTCGCAAGAATGTATGGACAGTAGCTAAGAACACTTGGGAGAAGGGTCTTACCTACGCTTATCGCGATCGTCGTAACAAGAAGCGCACATTCCGCGCATTGTGGATCCAGCGTATCAACGCTGCTGCTCGCCTCGATGGTATGAGCTACAGCCAGTTGATGGGTGCTCTTCACAAGGCTGGTATCGAGATCAACCGTAAGGTTCTCGCTGACCTCGCTGTAAACAACCCTGAGGCTTTCAAGGCTATCGTTGCAAAGGTGAAGTAAATCCGACGCTAGGCTCTTTTCTTTCGTGAATTTTTCTCGTAAGAAAGTGTTTAGCCTCTAGATTAAAGAAAACTGAAGATTGCATTGGGTGGAAGTATTTCCGCTGATGCAATCTTTTTTTTTGCCTGGAAAACAGGATGATAGCCCACAAGCCTTGTTGAACCAGCTATGAACAAAAAATCCCCAGCTATCATTCATTTGATGGCTGGGGATTTTTCATTTACTTCTTAATCATCTTCTTGGTTTCACCATTGGTGTACTTCACGATGTAAACCTGACCACTCTGCATGTCTGTAACCTGCTGACCTGCCATGTTGTAGATGGCCTTCACGCCGTTTGGCAGGGTGAGGGTCTCAACGTTCTTGATGCCAGTGGTATAGCCCTTGAGGGTGATGGTGCGGGTTACGCAATTCTTCAGGTCGTTGGAAGTAACGGTGAAGCTTACGAAGGTATCAAAACTATCAGCGGTAATCTTCTTGGTAACGTAGGCACCGGCACCGATAGCCTCCAATTGGAAGTTGTTGATATCCAAAGCCTTATTGTAGCCTTCAATCTCCAATCCACCAGCTTCATCAAACTTATTTGTAATGTCCTCACCATCCATGGTAACCTTCTTTATATCAGCATTGTAAACCATTTCTACATCGTCCACATACAATACGTCTGGGTTGGTCTCGCTCTTGCTGCCGCCGCTTGGCACAGCGCAGGTTGACATGGTAACCAGGGCAGCCTTAGGCATCTCATTCTTATTATCGTAGGTGAATGGGATGGTAATCTCCTGCCACTCGTCCTTGCTCTCGATAGAAGAGTTGTTGGCACGACCGATGATGTTGGCTGCATGCTTCTTGTCCTCTGGGTCCTGAGCATACTCGCCGTTGGTCAAGAGGGCGCTGATGGTAGCCTTAGGATTCTTGTTGCCGTCGCCAGCCTTGAACTTCACCCATACCTTCATGGAATCAGGTTTGTTGTTGAGCACTGCATAGAATGGATCGCCGTTGGCATCAACATCTGTTGAGCTGAAATCCAGGAATGAGCAGTTGTCCTTGCTTGATGCAGTCATGCTGCCAGCCTTCAAGCGGCCGGTGGTGATGGTACCGTTGGCAGAAGCCACAACCAATGTACCCACCTTCACTGGAGTTGAAACAATCTTTACACACTGCTTGTTGTCTTCTGCTGCGTTCTCGCGCACCTCAGAAGATGCATAGGTATGTACAGCTGCTGAAACCCTGCTTGCCATGCTGCCGGTAGAACTCATGAATGAGTGCCATCCGTTAGGCTCCTGACTCTTGGCGTCGTTGTAAGATGCCTCGTGGAATTTCTCGAAACCGGCGTTTGGCAACTGACCCATCTCATTGCAATTCTTGCCGAGTTTCACGCCGACAATCATGCCGCCAGCCAATGGAATATTGAGATAGGCGTTGAAATTGTCGCCCTTCAGTTCTCCCTTGAAGATGATGCTCACGTTGCCGAGACTTGGCCCCATCCATTCCTGTGCATTGCCTTCTGCATCTTTCTTGTCGCCAGCTGTAATCAGGATGTCCTTTGCTGCATTGAGCATGGTGACGTTGCCACACTTAGTTGCCTCTACGTCCTTGATAACGATGTTGCCCACTGGCATTATGCCGTTCATGTCAAAGTTGAGCAGACTCATGGTATATTTGCCTTCTCCCTGCTCATCTACGTTCACCTTTACGTCGCCCACTGGCATGTCCGTTCCCATCATGTTAACCACGAGAGGGCAGGTGTAGTCCTTTGCCATCATCGACATAGAGCAGAGTGCTGCTGCTACTAAAGTAAAAATTTTCTTCATAAGTTTTCCTTTCTTTTATTATGATATAATTGATTTTTCTCTCCTATACATTATTATATATAAGATATTCTGGAGCAGATTTCCTTATTTCAGCTGATAGCTCAGTCCGATGGTGCCGTAGATAGGATACATCGGTTGCTCTATCACGTGGAAATCTTTCTTGAATACCTCCGTCAAGCCCCAGGTAAGGCCCACGTAGGCACCCCAGCGCTTCGAGAAATACCAGTCGGCACCCACATCGATGCCAAACTGCCAGTTGCGCATATCGCTTGAGAAGTCGTATTCGCCACGCTCTCCGTCCTCATGGCCCAGCTCAATCTTAGGTCCCGTAGGGTCGCCCTGTCGCAGATAACCGTCGTAGGCATTGCCCTCAAACTTATGTGCGGTGACATAAGAGAAGTAAGGACCCAGCTTCAGGCGAAGCTTCTCGGTGACGTCGTAAGTGGCTTGTACTGGGATGGTTGCAAGGCTTTGGTCAACCTTAGTTATCACGTTGCCCGTGAACATGCCCTCCAGCTGCTCACCACCTTTCACCATAGTCATGTGGTAGTTCTTCACTCCCGCATCCGTCTTCATTCCCTTGCCTTCGAAGTGGAGACCGAACATCAGGCCCCACTTGTTGTCCAGGGGATAGTGGGCGTCGATGCCGAGCAGCAGGTTAGGGCGCAGCGAATAGCTGTGCAGGGTGCGGATGGTGGCAGGCATGCCGATAGGGGCAGTGCCACCCAGATTGTAGCCGATGCGCGCCTGGTAGGTGAAGTGGTGGAGCAGTTCTCCCAACTTCTCTCCCCGTGCCTGAAGGGCAAAGAGGGATAGGGCTGCGGCTGATATAATGAATGACTTTTTCATTGTCTTGTCTTCTTTTTTTTTGTAAATCTTCTCTATATCTTCTTGTTGAATCTTCTTTAAGAATCTTCCTGTTGAATCTTCTTATTCTTTTTCGCAGGTGATGCGGAATTTGTCAACCCACAGGGTGCTTCCGATGGCTCCCATGAACGAGGCGCCTTCTACGCTCGATGAACTGACGATGGCCATGCTGTAGCCCATGTTCTTCAGCTTCTGTGCATCCACCTCCTTCTTGTAGATGAAGTCGATGTCGAAGTGGGTCCACTCTGGTGTGTCGTCGATATCAGGCACGATGGCGAGTGCCACTACCTGTGGACTGGTCTGCACGTTGTCGCCATAGAGCACGACGCTGTTGCCCTCCTCGTCGTGGTTGTCGTAGAACACGGCATAGATGGTGCCGTAGTCTTTCTTGCCTTCCACCACCTTCTTCTGGCGGTTGGTGAACACATCGCCACGCTTGTATTTGTAGTAGCCGCTGAATCTGGTAGGCTTGAAACTTACCGGCACGCCAAACTGGGTAGCCTTCATGGCATCCTTCAGTGCCTGTGTGGCATCGAACTTACCGATAAAGAGGTTGCCGGCAGCAATAGGCATCTTGGCCATCGAACCGAAGCTTCCGGTGTCGCAGGTGGTGAGTTTCACGCAGGCGCCGTCGTAGCCTTCTTTCACGGGCACGGTAGGGTATTCATCCGGTTTTGCCGAACCCTTGCTCATGTTGAAGCCCGGGTTTCCGGTGGCCCAGTTGTTGGCGAGCGTACCATCATCGTTCTTGTCGCTCCATACATAATATCTGTGTATAGGCTTGTTTTCGTTGAGGAAGTAGTTTTCAAAATCGTACTTCATCTCTTCGTAGATGATGGGTGGGAAGGTGAATCTCACTTTATATTGGCGTTTCCAGCTGCCGTCTTCTGATGTTACGGTATAGATGACCGGACCGTTGGTGAAGTCCTGTTCTGAACCGTTGGCAGGTGATAGGGTAGCGCCAGGAGTGAGGTTGAACTTCGGAGCGAAGTGGCTGAGGTCGGTGCCACATTTCACGAGGAAGCTGATTTCCTGATCTGTTGACATCACGTTCTTGAGCGTATCAGTGGCGTTGAGGAAACAGTTTTCCCACTGTCCGTTGGTAGCAACGAAAGCCTGCTCGATGTCGCATTCGGCATTGAGCGGTTCTTCCTTAAAGCAGGAGGAGAGGGTAGTGATACAACTCATTGATAGAGCGGCTACTATAAATCTAGACTGTTTCATATCTTGAACTTTTATTCCTTTTGTAATCTGGAGAATCGCTTCTCTTTCTTTTCAGATAATTCTTGAGAGAATGATTTCTCTAGCTTATATAAATTATTGCTTTATCGGTTGCAAAGATAAACAGAAAACTTGAAACTACCAAATGTTTTTGTGTTTTTCGACATGTTTTGCTAGAAAAATGCCATGAATTAGCGGTTTTAGAACATGAATTAATGGAGTAGAGTTACTGGAGTTGGTAGGTATCACTTGATAGTTTTTTTTTAAAAACACATAATAAAAAAGGGGACTGAAATCTCATTACTGAAATTTCAGTCCCCTGAATGTTATTTAGCTAATGAATAGCAAAAGCCTGATCTGTTTAAGATTAAGCCTTGCCCTCCATCTGAGCCTTCAACTTAGCGAGTGCATCGATATCACCGAGTGATGTGCTAGCAGCAACGTTGTTGATCATAGCTGTCTCGTTGTTGTTCTTGCGACCGCCGTTTGCACGCTTGTGAGCTGGCTTAGCAACAGGCTCGTTACCCTCCTCGAATGTACGAGAGTGAGAGAGGATGATGCGCTTTGTCTCCTTAACGAACTCGATAACCTTGAAGTCGAGAGTCTCGCCCTTCTTAGCCATTGCGCCGTCCTCCTTAGTGAGGTGCTTAGGAGTAGCGAAACCTTCACCACCCTCAGCGAGAGCTACAACAGCACCCTTGTCCATCAACTCAGTGATAGTACCCTGGTGAACAGAACCTGGAGTGTAGATTGCCTCATACTCATCCCATGGGTTCTTCTCCAACTGCTTGTGGCCGAGGCTCAAGCGACGGTTCTCCTTATCGATTTCGAGAACTACTACATCGATAGAAGCGCCTACAGAAGTGAACTCAGATGGGTGCTTAACCTTCTTAGTCCAAGAGAGGTCAGAGATGTGGATCAAACCATCAACACCTTCCTCAAGCTCTACGAAGATACCGAAGTTAGTGAAGTTGCGAACCTTAGCTGTGTGCTTGCTGCCAACAGGATACTTAGCCTCGATAGCCTCCCATGGATCTTCCTTGAGCTGCTTGATACCAAGGCTCATCTTGCGCTCAGCGCGGTCGAGAGTCAGGATAACTGCCTCTACCTCGTCACCTACCTTCATGAAGTCCTGAGCAGAACGCAAGTGCTGGCTCCAAGACATCTCAGATACGTGGATCAAGCCCTCTACACCTGGAGCAATCTCAACGAATGCACCGTAGTCAGCCATAACCACTACCTTACCCTTAACGTGGTCACCTACCTTGAGGTTCTCATCGAGAGCATCCCATGGATGTGGAGTGAGCTGCTTCAAACCGAGAGCGATACGCTTCTTCTCCTCATCGAAGTCGAGGATAACAACGTTGATCTTCTGGTCGAGAGATACAACCTCGTGTGGATCGCTTACGCGGCCCCAAGAGAGGTCTGTGATGTGGATCAAACCGTCAACACCGCCGAGGTCAACGAATACACCGTAAGTAGTGATGTTCTTAACGGTACCCTCGAGGATCTGACCCTTCTCGAGCTTGCCGATGATCTCCTTACGCTGCTGCTCGAGCTCCTGCTCGATGAGAGCCTTGTGAGATACAACGACATTGCGGAACTCCTGGTTGATCTTTACAACCTTGAACTCCATTGTCTTGCCTACGAATACGTCGTAGTCGCGTATAGGGTGAACGTCGATCTGGCTTCCTGGCAAGAAAGCTTCGATACCGAAAACGTCAACGATCATACCGCCCTTAGTGCGGCACTTGATGTAACCCTGGATAACTTCCTCGTTCTCGAGAGCTGCATTAACACGCTCCCAAGACTTGCTGAGGCGAGCCTTCTTGTGAGAGAGTACCAACTGACCCTTTACGTCCTCCTGGTTCTCTACATAAACCTCAACCTTGTCGCCTACCTTGAGGTCTGGGTTGTAACGGAATTCAGAAGCAGGGATAATACCATCGCTCTTGTAACCGATGTTTACGATAACCTCTTTCTTGTCTACAGAGATTACTGTACCCTCTACAACCTGGTGTTCTGTTACCTTGTTAAGAGTTTCGTCATAGGCCTTCTCGAGGTCTGTTTTGCTGACGTTTGCGCTTGTGCCATTCTCAAACTCATCCCAATTGAAGTCGTCCAATGGCTTTACGTTCTTTAAATCTGACATAAAAAATAATTAAAAAATTAAAATTAATAAAGTTTGACTTTATGTGAATTGTATAAATCGGGCGCAAAATTACTCATTTTCTTTGAGTTACAGGCATTTACTCTTGACTTTCTTCTTTTTGTTAGTAATATTTAACTAAAATCGCTGTTTTTAGTGGGTTCCTTCGGAGAAATACATAATATATATATACGCTTAACCTTTTCATATTCTGATAACTTCCTCCTCGATATTTCTTCCTGTGATGTTCTTCTCTGTTATCCGTGTTTTCATCTGATTCTATGATGAAAATGAAGAGGGAAGAAAAATAATGGCGAAAGAAAAAAACGGGCGAAATTTTCATTTGTATGAAAATGAGTTAAATTCATTAAAAAAAGACACCGAAATGTTGGCGATAACAAAATAATTGTTACCTTTGCGTTCAAAATGTAATGAATATAATAAAATAATGATATGACACTAGTCATCCTTGCCATACTGATACTGGCATATATTCTCATTGCAACCGAGAATATTACCAAGGTGAACCGTGCTGCCGTAGCCATCTTTGCTGGAACGGTAGGATGGGTTCTCTATATCTGTTTCGGTATGGACTTCGTGACCAGTGAACACTCTTCTGATTATTCACGCTATCTGAATCTCGGAATGTGGAACGAGATAGAATCCACCAGTACAACGGTGAAGTATTTTATTGCCCGTAACATCTTCCTTCCTTATGTGGGCAGAGCAGCAGAAATCGTACTCTTCCTGCTTGCCACTATGACGATAGTTGAAATTCTCAATAACAACGGATGCTTCGATTTTATACGCCAGTTGTTACGTACCCGAAGCGCCAAGAAAATGCTATGGATTCTCGCTGCCGTAACCTTTGTTATCTCGGCAAATCTCGATAATCTTACTACAACAGTGATGATGCTTACGATGATGCATGGGGTAATTCCAAACCGTCGTCAGCGCATGGTGTATGGAGGTGCCATTCTGCTTTCTGCCAACTGTGGCGGAGCTCTTACCGTTATCGGAAATCCGGAAGGACTGGTAATGTGGAATATGGGTGCTGTAACGGCTACCCATTATTTCCTGTCGCTTCTGCTGCCATGTCTTGCTGCCTGGCTCATACCGTTGGTGATGATGCAGCGAATGCTGCCGGAAAGAGTAGAGACAGAATGGATTGCTATGCCATACCGCGGGGATGATACCCGTCTCAATGTATGGCAGCGCTTGCTGATGCTCTTTGTGGGCATCGGTGGATTGTGGTTTATCCCTACCTTCCATAATATTACGAAATTAAGTCCTTTCCTCGGTGCGCTCTGCGTATTGGGTGTACTCTGGATTGTGAACGAGATATTTAACCGTAAACTAATGAATATGGATGCGATGGCTGACCGTCGCACTCCTAGAGTGTTACAATACGGAGTCGTCCAGATGATTCTCTTCGTGATGGGTATCATGCTTGCCATCGGAGTGGTGAAGGAGACCGGCGCTTTTGACGATTTTGCTGCTTTTCTCAACTCTGTCGGTATGGATGATAAGCATCCTGGCGTGTTGCTGCATGGTGTCTTGGCTGGTATCATCAGTACTGTACTTGACAACTTTGCTACAGCCATGAACTTTTTCTCCCTTCATGATTTGGCAAATGTGAATGATCCTTCATTCAGCATGCTTACTGATTATCATACTAATGGTATCTACTGGCAGATGATAGCATATTGCGTAATGGCTGGTGGTAACGTTCTTGGTATCGGTACAATCAGCGGTCTTGCCCTGATGAAGATGGAACGTATGCACATGGGATGGTATTTCCGCAATATTGGCTGGAAAGCTATGATGGGTGGCGTCATCGGACTTGCTATCCTTTGGCTCTCCCATATCCTGGTGGCTGGTGCCGCAAACCTAATTATTTAAATCGATAAGCCCAAACAAAGCAAGGGGTATACCCTTGGATCCCTACTATATATGTAGGGGTAATGGATGAAAAACATCATCCTGAGAGGATAATAAACTAACATTAAAGATATATATAATATAATAAGGTATAGTTATGGCAAAGATTAAGACTATTGGAATTTTAACATCTGGAGGAGATGCTCCAGGTATGAATGCTGCTATCCGTGCGGTTACCCGTTCGGCTATCTACAACGGTTTCACTGTGAAAGGTATCTATCGTGGTTACGATGGTCTCATCAATGATGAAATTAAAACCTTTTCTACTGAGAATGTAAGCGGTATCATCGGCACAGGTGGTACGATGCTGAAGACAGCCCGTTCTAAGGAATTCATGACCGAGGAAGGTCGTCAGAAGGCATTTGAAACGATTCAGAAAGAGGAAATAGATGCGCTTGTCGTGATTGGCGGTAACGGTTCGCTGACAGGTGCGATGAATTTCGCACGTGAGTTTGATGTATGCTGCATCGGATTGCCAGGAACAATTGATAATGACCTTTATGGTACCGACAATACAATCGGTTATGATACTACGATGAATACCATCGTAGAATGTGTAGACCGCATCCGTGATACTGCGCAGAGCCACGAGCGTATCTTCTTTATCGAGGTGATGGGTCGTGATGCCGGTTTTCTGGCGCAGAACTCAGCTATCGCCAGTGGAGCAGAGGCAGCTATCATTCCAGAGGATTCTACCGACGTAGACCAGTTGGCTCAATTCATGGAGCGTGGTATCCGTAAGTCTAAGAAGAGCTGTATCGTCATCGTGTCAGAGAGTCCTAAGTGCGGTGCTCTTTATTATGCCGACCGTGTGCGTAAGGAGTTCCCTGAGTTTGATGTACGTGTATCCATCCTGGGTCACTTGCAGCGTGGTGGTCGTCCATCAGCCCGTGACCGTATTCTTGCGAGCCGTACCGGTTGTGGTGCCATCGAGGCTATCATGCAGGGACAGCGCAATGTGATGATTGGTGTACGCAACAACGAGGTGGTATACGTGCCACTTTCTGAGGCCATCCGCTCAGATAAGCCATTCGACCGTAAACTGATCAAGGTTTTGGACGAGTTGAGTATCTAATTTATAGAGATTGGAGTAAGAAGAGGGGAGTTTGGACTCCTGACTTCTTGCTTTTGCATAGGAAAATGGTTTAAAGGGAACTAAAAATGGTTTAATAAGGTATAAAAGCCGAATAAAACTTTTAATTAATTTGTGGTTTCCATAAATTGTTGTTACTTTTGCAGCCAAGAATAATATAAATATATATAACATTTAAACTAATAAGCTTATGTCACAAATTAACGGACGTATCTCTCAGATTATCGGTCCTGTTATCGACGTTTACTTCGATACAAAGGGCGAGAATCCAGAGAAGGTGCTTCCTAAAATTTATGAAGCTCTGAAGGTAAAACGTCCAGACGGACGCGAGCTTGTCATCGAGGTGCAGCAGCACATCGGTGAGGATACGGTTCGCTGTGTCGCTATGGATAATACTGACGGCTTGCAGCGCGGCTTGGAGGTTATCCCTACAGGTAACCCAATCCAGATGCCAGCCGGAGAGCAGATCAAGGGCCGTATGATGAATGTCATCGGACAGCCTATTGATGGTATGAATGAATTGGACATGAAGGGTGCTTATCCTATCCACCGTGAGGCTCCGAAGTTTGACGAACTTTCTACTCACAAGGAGATGCTTGCTACCGGTATTAAGGTGATTGACCTGCTTGAGCCTTACATGAAGGGTGGTAAGATTGGTCTTTTCGGTGGTGCCGGTGTAGGTAAGACGGTGCTCATCATGGAGTTGATCAACAACATTGCCAAGGGACACAACGGTTACTCTGTATTCGCTGGTGTAGGTGAGCGTACTCGCGAGGGTAACGACTTGATTCGAGATATGCTCGAGTCTGGTGTTATCAAGTATGGCGAGAAGTTCCGTAAAGCTATGGAAGAAGGTAAGTGGGATCTCTCACTTGTCGATCCTGAGGAACTTGCCAAGAGTCAGGCTACCCTGGTATATGGTCAGATGAATGAGCCACCTGGGGCACGTGCTTCTGTAGCTCTCTCTGGTTTGACCGTAGCTGAGGAGTTCCGTGATCACGGAGGTAAGAATGGTGAGGCAGCAGATATTATGTTCTTCATCGATAACATCTTCCGTTTCACCCAGGCTGGTTCTGAGGTATCTGCGCTGTTGGGTCGTATGCCATCAGCCGTAGGTTATCAGCCAACGTTGGCTTCTGAGATGGGTGCCATGCAGGAGCGAATCACTTCTACCAAGAATGGTTCCATCACCTCAGTACAGGCCGTTTATGTGCCTGCCGATGACTTGACCGACCCTGCTCCAGCTACCACCTTTACTCACCTGGATGCTACCACTGAGCTTTCCCGTAAGATTGCATCTCTCGGTATCTATCCTGCCGTAGACCCGCTGGGTTCTACCTCTCGTATCCTCGACCCGCTGATTGTGGGCAAGGCGCACTACGATTGTGCACAGCGAGTAAAGCAGTTGTTGCAGCGTTATAACGAGTTGCAGGATATCATCGCCATCCTCGGTATGGATGAGCTCTCTGATGAGGATAAGTTGACCGTGAACCGTGCACGCCGGGTACAGCGTTTCCTGAGCCAGCCATTCACCGTAGCAGAGCAGTTCACCGGTTTGAAGGGTGTGATGGTTCCTATTGAAGAGACTATCAATGGCTTCAACGCCATCCTCGACGGTGAGGTAGATGACCTGCCAGAGCAGGCATTCCTCAACGTAGGTACTATTGAGGATGCCAAGGAGAAGGCTAAGCAGTTGCTCGCAGCAGCACAGGCGTAATCTTTAAATCCACGGCTTATGTTACAGCTAAAGATAGTATCTCCTGAGAAAGTAGTCTTCCAGGGTGAGGTAGAGAGCGTACTGGTTCCGGGAACCCTCGGCTCGTTCGAGATTCTCAAGGATCACGCGCCTATCATCTCTTCGCTCGAAGTGGGCAAGGTGGAATACACTACCAAGGAAGGCAAGCAGGTAATGAACATCAAGGGCGGATTCGTGGAATGTAAGAAAAACGAAGTAAGCCTTTGTGTAGAAGTATAATTTAGTTAATAGTTGACAGTTAATAGTTGACAGCTATATTGATAAAAAAGAATAATGGAAAAAGACGAAAAGTTGCGCTTGCAGACTATCAGACAGGCGAGCATCAGGTATAAGCAGATTTCTTTGTGGCTTACAGCAGCAGTGGCTCTTGCCGTGCTCTTTGCCTGCAGATTATCTGCTCAATGTGATGATATGATAGCCCAGGTTGTTAACCCGCTGGTAGTGAGTGCGATATTCTCACTCGTTGCAAGTACTGCTTATGGTGAAGCATGGAAGGCTGTTGCAAAGTCATCGCCAGCCAATCTCGCCAAGTTCTACATGGCGGCGCTGGTCATCAAGATGGTAGCCGGTACATTGGTGTTCCTCATCTATGTGCTGGTATGCGACAAGCAGAATATTCTGGGCTTTACCGCCATCTTCGCCCTTTTCTATGTCGTACTTCTCGTGTTCGACTGCATCTACTTCGCTCGGGTAGAGAAAAAGAACCGTCTTTCATAAGCGGTTCTGAAACAAATAATTAATAAACAAAAGTAAGAATTAAAGAATATGAAACATCTCAAGCAATTCCTTTTGATGGCGATGCTGCTCTTCACGCTGGCACCTCTGCAGGTATCGGCTAAGGAGAACATCGATGTGAAAGAGATATTGTGGGGTCATATCAAGGATTCTTATGAATGGCATATCACCAAGGTGGGAGATCATCCCGTAGTGATTCATCTGCCAATCATCGTTAACACCACTTCGGGCTGGCACGTGTTCTGCAGCAGCGAATTCTCTGAAGAAAGAGACGCCAACGGCGACCGTCCCGGACCTTATAATCTGGTGATCAAGAACGGTGATGCACAGACGAATCCCAACAAGATAGTAGAGAAGGTGGGAGGCCAGGAGGTTCGTCCTCTCGACATCTCCATCACGAAGACCGTTTGCGTGCTCTTCATCGATGCTATCATCCTGTTGGTTTGTATTCTGATTCCAGCTCGCTGGTGCAAGAAGCACAAGATAGATGATCCGGCACCTAAGGGATTTGTAGGACTGATGCACATGTTCGTCATGTCAGTATATGAGGATGTGATCAAGGCTACGCTCGGTAAGGAGGCGCCAAAGTACGCACCATGGTTGCTTACTTGCTTCTTCTTCATCTTCGTTGCCAACATCATGGGTATCGTACCATTCCCTCCAGGTGGTGGTAACCTGACGGGTAATATCGCCTGCACCGTATTCTTCGGTGTAACGACATTCCTGATCACCAACTTCACCGGTACCAAGGAATACTGGAAGGATATCTTCTGGCCGGAGGTACCAACCTGGTTGAAGGTGCCAGTGCCACTGATGCCATTCATCGAGCTCTTCGGAATCTTTACGAAACCGCTGGCTCTGATTATCCGACTCTTCGCCAACATGATGGCGGGTCACGCCATCGCACTTTCGTTTGCGGCTATCATTTTCATCATGTTCAACATCAGTGAGAATGCTATCGCCAACTATGTGGCAGGTACGGGTATGACAATAGTAAGTGTTGCGATGAGCGCCTTTATGATGCTCCTCGAAGTATTGGTAAGCTACATTCAGGCATTGGTATTCACCATGCTGAGTGCAGTATTCATCTCGCTGGCTCATGTAAAGTCTCATGAGGCTGAGCCAGAGGTAGTGAAGTAGTTTATAGATTATAGATTACGGATCTAATTTCTTTCAGATAATAAACAAAGAAAATATAAACAACTTAAATTATTAAGATTATGTTATCACTTTTATTAGCAGCAGAGATTGCAAAGTTGGGTGCCGCAGTAGGTGCAGGTTTGGCCGCTATTGGCGCAGGTATTGGTATCGGTCGCATTGGTGGCCAGGCTATGGACGCTATGGCTCGTCAGCCAGAGAAGATGGGCGACCTCCGTTCTTCTATGATTATTGCAGCTGCGTTGGTTGAGGGTGTTGCGTTCTTCGCTGTCATCATCGCCATCCTGGCAATCGTTATGTAATCATCTCATCTGTCACTATCATCTGCCCCGATAAAAGGAAGTCTCAGGCATCAGCCTGATGTCTTTCCGGGGCATGATAGAGATGATTCTAGAGTTAGTTAAAATAAAACGTTTAAGTAAAACTTTAACCAGTATATATGGATTTATTAATTCCTGATAGCGGTTTGCTTTTCTGGATGACGCTGGTCTTCATCATCGTCTTTGTCATCCTTGCCAAGTTTGGCTTCCCAGCCATCATTGGTATGGTGATAGCGCGCAAGGCTTTCATCGATGAAAGTCTGAAGAAGGCTCACGAAGCCAACGAGAAGCTTGCCAATATCCAAAAAGAAGGTGAATCCATCTTGCAGGAAGCTCGCGAGAAGCAGGCTGCCCTCCTCAAGGAGGCTGCCGAAACCCGCGATGCCATTGTAGAGAAAGCACAGGATAAAGCACGCGAAGAAGGCGCACGTCTCCTCTCTGATGCCAAGAAGCAGATTGAGACCGAGAAGCAGAACGCCATTCGTGAAATCCGCGGCCAGGTAGCCGAACTCTCTGTTCAGATTGCAGAGAAGGTGCTCAAGGCTAAGCTCTCTGACGACAAGGCACAGATGGATATGATAAATCGACTGCTGGACGAGGTTTCTTCTGACAACAAATAGTAAAGCTTATGGATATAGGTGTAATATCGGTGCGTTATGCCCGTGCCCTCATCAAGGCTGCACTCGGCATGAAGCTCGAAGATCAGGTCTACCAGGAGATGCAGACGCTCTTTAAGAGCTACATCGACGTGCCTGAACTGAGATTTACGATAGACAACCCTATGCTTTCCAAAGACAAGAAAGAGGCACTTCTCATCACAGCCCTGGGCAAGAAGCCTACGGAACTGAGCAAGAAGTTTATCGCTCTCGTCTTGAAAGAGGATAGGGAGAGCACCCTGCAATTCATGGCTGCTTCGTATATCACTCTTTACAGGAAACAGAAGAACATCATCCGCGGTAAGCTGATCACCGCCACTGCCGTTGACGCCTCTACGGAGGACAAGATGCGCAAGATGGTGGAGCAGAGAACGAAAGGTACTGTGGAGTTCAAGACCGAGGTGAACCCTGAACTGATTGGCGGTTTCATCCTTGAGTATGATACTTACAGAATGGATGCGAGCGTAAAGACTAAGCTCAACAACATTCTGACACAGCTCAAAAAGTAAAAATAATTAAAGTAAATAACAAAATGTCAGATAAAATTAAACCAAGTGAGGTGTCTGAGGTTCTTCAGCAGCAGCTCCAGGAGGTTAATGGCTCTCAGCAGTTTGACGAGGTGGGTACTGTGCTTACCGTCAGCGATGGCGTGGCTCGTATCTATGGTCTGCGTAATGCCGAGGCTAATGAACTTCTTGAGTTTGAGAATGGAACCATGGCTATCGTCATGAACTTGGAGGAAGACAATGTAGGTTGTGTCCTCTTAGGTCCTACAGCTGGCATCAAGGAGGGACAGAGCGTGAAGCGTACACACCGTATTGCTTCTATCCGCGTAAACGACAACTTCCTCGGACGTGTCGTAAACCCTCTGGGTCAGGCTATTGATGGTCTGGGTGACATCGACCTCACCGATTCTTTCGAGATGCCTTTGGATCGTAAGGCACCTGGTGTAATCTATCGTCAGCCAGTAAAGGAACCTCTTCAGACTGGTTTGAAGGCGGTAGACTCTATGATTCCTATCGGTCGTGGACAGCGTGAGTTGATCATCGGTGACCGTCAGACCGGTAAGACTGCCATCGCAGTGGATACCATCATCAACCAGAAGAGTTTCTATGAGGCTGGCAAGCCAGTATATTGTATCTATGTAGCTATCGGTCAGAAAGCATCTACTGTTGCAGCATTGGTACAGAACCTCAAGGAGCATGGCGCCCTGCCATATACCATCATCGTAAGTGCTACCGCTGCCGATCCTGCAGCCATGCAGTATTACGCACCATTTGCCGGTGCAGCTATCGGTGAGTACTTCCGCGACCGCGGTTACTCAGCTCTCGTAGTATACGATGACTTGAGTAAGCAGGCTGTGGCTTACCGTGAGGTATCTCTGATCCTCCGCCGTCCATCAGGACGTGAGGCTTATCCTGGTGATGTGTTCTATCTCCACTCTCGTCTGTTGGAGCGTGCCGCTCGTATCAACGACCAGCAGGAGGTAGCCGAGCAGATGAACGACCTTCCAGAGTGCATGAAGGGTCACGTTAAGGGTGGTGGTTCTTTGACAGCCCTTCCTATCATCGAAACACAGGCAGGTGACGTATCAGCATACATCCCAACCAACGTGATTTCCATCACCGACGGTCAGATCTTCCTTGAGACCGACCTCTTCAACCAGGGCTTCCGTCCAGCGATCAACGTAGGTATCTCCGTATCTCGTGTAGGTGGTTCTGCCCAGATCAAGAGTATGAAGAAGGTGGCTGGTACACTGAAGATTGATATGGCTCAGTATCGTGAGTTGGAGGCCTTCTCTAAGTTCTCTAGCGATATGGATGCCGTAACAGCAATGACTCTGGACCGTGGCCGTAAGAACGACCAGTTGCTGGTTCAGCCTCAGTACCGCCCAATGCCGGTAGGCGAGCAGGTAGCTATTCTCTACTGTGGTGTTCACGGATTGATGCACGACGTGCCAATGGATAAGGTTCGCGACTGTCAGGATCAGTTCCTCGATGCTATGCGCAGCCAGCACGCTGATGTGATTGAGACTTTGGGCGATGGTAAACTCACCGACGATGCCATTAAGGCAGTCGAGGAGACCATGGCTAATGTTGCAGGACAATATAAAGCGTAATAGCCTATGCCGTCATTAAAAGAGATTAAAACTCGCATAGCCAGCGTTAACAGTACCCGTAAGATTACGAGTGCGATGAAGATGGTGGCTTCCAGTAAGTTGCATCATGCTCAGGTAGCTATCCAGAATATGCTGCCTTATGGAAATATGCTGGAACATATCCTCAAGAGTTTCCTGGTAAGTACTCCGAATGTCGACCATCCGTTGCAGTTGGAGCACAAGGAGATCAAGCGTGTAGCTCTTGTGGTATACAGTTCTAACAGCAGCTTGTGTGGTGGATTCAATTCCAACGTTATCAAGATGATGATGCATGCGGTGGACGAGTATAAGGCTCAAGGCATTGACGACATCACGGTATATCCTATCGGACGAAAAGTGGCAGAGAAGGCACAGAAACTGGGTTTGAAGATTGGCGGTAACTTTAATGATCTTGCCGATCATCCTCATGCCAGCGCCTGTGCAGATATCGCCCATTCACTTGCCAAGCAGTATGCTGCTGGTGAGCTCGATAAGGTGGAGATGATTTATCATCACTTTAAGAGTGCCGGTTCACAGATTCTGACCCGCAAGACTTTCTTGCCTATTGACCTCAGCACTGAGTCGATAGGAGTGGACAACGATCGTGACCTTACCTCTAATGTGGCTACGGCAAAGGCTCAGGAATATCTGCGCCAAAAGCAGGCTGAAGCTGACGGACGCCAGAGTTCTGAGGCAAAACCTCTGAATGATGACTTCATAGTAGAGCCAGACTTGGAGACTGTTTTGGGAGTCTTGATTCCTAAGCAGCTTCGTCTGATGATTTATACAGCGTTGCTGGATAGCCAGGCGAGTGAGCATGCTGCCAGAATGGTGGCCATGCAGACCGCTACGGATAATGCCGATGAACTCTTGCGCGAACTCAACTTGCAGTACAACAAGAGTCGTCAACAGGCCATTACCAATGAATTGCTTGATATTGTGGGAGGTAGCGTAAACAACTAAGTTTCCTTCCATCTGTATAATGTTTAATCGGGGTAAATCACTTATTGAAAGAGATTTACCCCGATTTTATGTTTTGTATGCAAATAAAATAGTAAAATTAACATATATTAGGAAAACGGTTAAAAAAACTAATTTTAGCTAAAGTTGCGCTAACATTCTTTCGTTTTTTTTTTTTTGTTAACTTTGCGGCGCGTTTGAGAACTAAACCAGGAAATATGAGGCTTAGTTACCCAAATGGGATTGCGGGTACAGCATCGCCTGGATCAGGGTTGCTCCGAACGACAGAAGCTTTACGAGAAGTATACTGTCTCAATCTCCTTGCTGCTTGTGACGACTCGTTTCGACATAAGGGGGAAGAGAAAATGTGTCTGTATAAGAATACTTAAAATGAAAGAATGGACAATTCAATAAAAGATATCAATCATTCTCTAAGCATACAAGCCGAGACTCTTGGCGAACCAGCCAAGACAGAGGCATCATGGTATGCCATGCGCGTGTTCATGAACAAAGAGGCGCTTTGCCGGGACTTGTTCAACCTGTTCAACAACGTGCTTAAGGATCCTGACCAGATGAAAAACACATTCCCCGAAGATATGATGGGCGATGTGATGGAATATTACGCCCCCTTCGTAAAAGAGAGACATGTAAACAGCCAAGGCAAGAAGATTGTGGTGGAGCGCCCACTCATACCCTCGCTTTTCTTCATGCGCAGCAACAAGCGACAGGCGCTATGCCTGGAGCGGGAACTGTGTGGCAAGGCAAGGCTATATCGCCAGCTGGTGGACTTCGACCCACAGCCCATCGCCATTCCCAACCGACAGATGCAGATGTTCATGATGGTATCGTCGGGCGATCAGGAGGGGCTGGAATATTTCGAGGATGGAGCCTTCAACTGGAAGAAAGGTGAACGTGTCAGGGTCATCGACGGCAGGTTCAAAGGTCTGGAGGGCGAAATCAAGCGCATCAATGGCGACCATCGGCTCATCGTTATGATAGAGGGAATCTGTGCCGTCGCCACCACCTATATACCAAGATGTTTTCTAGAAAAAATATAAAATCATATGAAATATCGTAATTCATTGCTTTCTGGAGCTTTTTGTACGGGACTTCTTGTCCTGTCAGCTTGTGGAACCCCACGACAAATAGCTTATTTCCAGGATTTTAACCAAAATCCTGACACGCTAATCAATCTGAAAAGTGCGGTGATTACCGCCAAGCCAACAGATAAACTCTACATCGGCGTGAAGAGCAAGGATCCACAGATCACACAGCTCTTCAACCTTACGGGAACCGCCACCAGCTACTCTACGTCGTCCATCGCCAAGGATGCCTATTATTATACGGTAGACAGCAAGGGCAACATCGACTTTCCTGTGCTGGGCACCCTGCATGTGGCAGGTCGTACCCGAGAGCAGATTGCCGAGGAAATCAAGAAAGTTCTCGTGGAGCGCAACTTGGTGAAGGATCCCGTGGTGACCGTCAGCCTGACAAATCTCCACTATTCGGTGATTGGTGAGGTGGCACGCCCTGGACAGTATGAAATCGAGGACGAGAAAGTGACTATTCTCGATGCCCTTAGCAAGGCGGGCGACCTGACCATCTATGGCACCCGCGAAGACGTGATGGTGTTGCGCCAGGAAAACGGCCACCAGAAGATATACAAGATCAATCTCTGCTCGGGAAACAGCGTGTTCAACAGTCCGGTATATTACCTGCAGCAGAACGACGTGGTTTACATCAGCCCCAACGAGACCAAGGCTCGCCAGAGCACGGTCAATGGCAACAATGTCAGGAGCACGGGCTTCTGGATTAGCCTTGCCTCACTTGCCACCAGCGTGGCAGTACTTATCAAGAAATAATGTAAGAGTAGAGTGAACACTCACCACTCAACATTCAACACTCAACATTCAAACAATGATTCAGAATAATCAAGCGACGATGCAGAATGCTTCGGGTCGTCGCCCCCAGCAGGCAGAAGACTTCATTCGTCTGCAAGACTTAATGTATCTGTGCCTTGTGCGCTGGCGATGGTTTGTTATCTCGCTCGTCGTCACCCTGGGCATAGCCACTTATTACCTCCTCTCCACGCCGGGTGTCTATCAGCGCACGGCATCCATCCTCATCAAGGAAGACGGCAAGAGCCAGAGCATCAACAGCGATGTGGCCAGTATGTTCTCCGACATGGGACTCTCGGGAGGCAAGTCGAACGTCAACAACGAGTTGATTGCCATTCAGTCGCCAGCCGTCTTGCTGGAGGCAGGCAAGCAGCTTAAACTCGACGTAAACTACAGTGAAGACGGTACCTTCCATCCTGTGGCTCTCTATGGCAGAACGCTGCCTGTAACCGTTCGTTTCTATAGCTTGAACGATATGCAGAGCGCTAATTTGGATGTAGAGGTAAAGCATGGCAACCTGTTTTCCATCGTACATGTGAGTGGCACCGACAAGGCTGGAAACGAAGTGGAATCGGACGAGGAGGTACAGGGCAAGCTGGGCCAGACCGTCCGCACGGCGATGGGCTATGTATGCGTAGACCAGGCACCGGGCTATTCAGCCTTCGTCAATGGACATGAGAGCAGGAAACTGCATGTGACCCGCACCAACCTCTATGCCATGACCGACCATATCAAGGCGTCGCTCTCGGCAAGCATCAGCGAGGAGAAGGCAACAGTCATCGACCTGACCTATAAGGACCAGCTCACCCAGCGCGCCGAGGACGTGCTGAACACTATCATCTCCGTATACCGCAAGAACTGGATAGAGGACAAGAACCAGATGACCGTCTCCACCTCCCATTTCATCACCGAGCGCCTGGGCGTCATCGAGCGAGAACTGGGCGACGTAGACAATGACATCTCCTCGTTCAAGAGCCGCAATCTGCTGCCCGACGTAGAGACCGCCGCACAGCAATACATGCAGAAGAGCGGCGACGTAGACAAGCAGATACTCGAGCTGAACTCACGCCTCTCCATGGCACGCTACCTGCGCGACTTCCTGACGGGCAAGGTGGGCAAGAACCAGCTCCTGCCAGCCAATATCGGCATCAACAGCCCGGGCATTGAGCAGCAGATTACCGAATACAACAAGCAGCAGCTGGAGCGCAACAACCTGGTGGCTAACTCCAGCGAGCAGAACCCATTGGTGGCTGACTATGACCAGAGCCTCGCCTCCATGCGCCATAGCATCGTAACCAGTATCGACAACTTCGTGGTGACACTCAACTCGCAGCTTGGCAACCTGCAGGCAAACGAGGCGCAGACCACCAGCCAGATAGCCAGCAACCCTAGCCAGGCAAAGTACCTGCAAACGGTGGGTCGCCAGCAGAAGGTGAAGGAGGCGCTCTACCTCTTCCTCTTGCAGAAGAGAGAGGAAAACGAGCTTTCCAAGGCTTTCACCGCCTACAACACGCGCATCATCACCCCTCCTACGGGCGACATCAAGCCCGTGCAGCCTGTGCGCCGCAACATCATCCTCGTGGCTTTCGTTCTCGGATTCCTGATACCTGTGGTAGTCATCTTTATCCGTGAGAACATGAACACGACGGTGAGGGGCAGAAACGACCTCAAGAACATCACCATACCATTCCTCGGTGAGATACCATACTGCATCAGTCGCAAGAACAGACCAACTCTTCTGCAGCGCATCCAGTTCTGGAAGAAGCCGAAGGAGACGCGACAGATTGTGGTGAAGGCAGGCAAGCGCGACATCGTGAACGAGGCGTTCCGCGTGCTGCGCACTAACCTGGAGTTCATGATAGGTACCCATCCTGAGCAGAACGTCATCATCCTTACGTCTTTCAACCCAGGCTCGGGCAAGAGTCACCTGGCAGCCAACATCGCCATGTCGTTCGCCATCAAGGAGAAGAAGGTACTCGTCATCGATGGTGACCTCCGCCATGGTTCCATATCCATGCTCGTGGGCAGCCCTGGCGAGGGACTCAGCGACTATCTCAACGGCAGAACCGATGACCTGGAGGGCATCATCTGCCATGGCGAGGAGTATGGACTGGTGAAGGGTTTCGACGTGCTGCCTATCGGTACCATGCCGCCTAACCCTACGGAGCTCCTCTTCACCGACCGTCTGGAGAAGATAATCAAGCAGATCAGGGGTGAGTACGATTATGTGTTCATCGACTGTCCACCTGTGGAAATCGTGGCAGATACCCAGATTATAGAGAAATTTACCGACCGCACCATCTTCGTGGTACGCTCGGGCTTGATGCAGCGCAGTATGCTGGGCGACATCGAGCAGCTCTACAAGGATAAGAAATTCAAGAATATGTCACTCATTCTGAACGGAACCAAGGCTCAGGGCGGCCGCTACGGCCACTACTATCGCTATGGCTATCACTATGGCTATGGCTACGGCTACCACTACGGCTCCGACAAGAATGGGGGGCAAAAATAGGAAAGTAGAAAATAGGATAAAAGAATAGAAAAATATGAATATATTCCGTGAGGCGTTCCGTTGGATTTGCAATCCGACGGCAATCAAGAAAGCACCATCAGAGAGACTCCCCGGCGGCATCGACTGGCACTGCCACATCCTGCCCGGCGTGGACGACGGATTTCAAGAGGTAAAGAAGTCGTTGGAAATGTTGTGCCTTTACGAAGGCGCAGGCATGAGGGATGTCTGGTTTACGCCTCATATTATGGAAGACGTACCCAACGAGACCACCCATTTGCGCCAAGTATTTGCGAACTTCCAAAAACAATATCAGCAGGACTTCGCTGAGCGAAACCCTGCTGACAGAAAAATGCTCCGGCTGCATCTCGCAGCCGAAAATATGCTAGATGCGCTCTTCGAAAAGCGCCTGAAGGCAAACGACCTGTTGCCGCTGGGCGAGGATGGCAAACTCCTGTTGGTGGAGACGAGCATCTTCTCTGCCCCGATGAATTTCCATGCCCTCCTGGAGCGCATCAAGAACAAGGGCTACACGCCCGTGCTTGCCCATCCTGAGCGCTACCTCTACATGGAGAAGCGCGATTACGAGAAGCTCAAGTTGATGGGCATAAAGTTCCAGCGAAATGTGTTCTCGATAGATGGACAGTATGGCAAGAAGGTGCAGAAACGATGCAAGTGGCTCATGAAGCAAGATATGTACGACATGGTGGGCTCCGACATGCACCGCCTCGGCATCTTCTGGCAATACTGGTAGAATTAGAACTTAAGGTTTGATTACTGGGAATTTTACTGGCAGCTCTGTACGCAGAATGCGCTAGCTACGGCGGTAAGTACGGTGATGATGAAATTGATCACCTTCTTGATGGTTTCTTTCTTCATAGTTCAAATTAAAATTAAAAATTCAACACTCAACATTCAACACTCAACACTCAACATTCAACATTAAGCATTAAAGTGGAAATTTTTTCGCTGCATCGAAGCAAGGGCATGCCTTCGGGGTGGTGCCCGGCAAGTCACGATGCCCCACAATCTTAGCCTGTGGGAACGTGATCTTGAGCTTGCGCAGCAGATTCCACATTGCGTCATACTGGGCACGGGTAAGGGTGTCGGCAGGACGACCCTCGTCATCCAGCCCGCCCTCGTAGCAGATGCCGATGGAGCAGCGGTTGTATGGGCGGGCATGTGAGCCCACCTCCAGCAGCTTTCTGAACTGCGTGATGCTTCCGTCCTTGTGGACATAGAAGTGGTAGCCCACGGTGCGGAATCCACGCTTCTTGTGGTCGCGCATCAGTTGCTTGTCGGTGTAGTTACGGTCGGCACGTGTTGCCGAGCAATGAATTACGAGAAAACGGACGCTCAGAGGTGAGTCCATCATCTCGCCGTTCTCTGTGTAGGCGAGCAGGAGATGCTCATTGAGCACCTCCTCGCCGCCAATCGTCATCGGAAATCGATCTTGTGTCATTTTCGGTCAATTGATTTTAAAAACTTGTTAAGGGGATTTGCAATCCCCGGTTACTCAAGTCCATCGCCTTCCGAACTGCTGCCTGGGTTAGTGGTAGAGCCAGAGTCGCTCTTGCCTGTATCTCCCGATGGCGTAGTTGTTTCGGTGTCGGTGGTGGTCGAAGACTTCTTTTTCTTAGCACCATACTTCTTCAAGTTGGCGTCGAGGTTGAGATTCACAGAGCGGAAGTCGCCCGTGGCGCGGGCTTTCATTCTTACTCCTTCGATGTTCTTAGATACGGTGAAGTCGTCGGCGTTCTCTGCACCCATCTTGTTCTTGATGCTGATGTAGAAGATGGCGAGGTTGTCGAGCTTTACATTCTTGCCCATGAGCAGGAGCTCCTTGATGTGGGTCACGGCATCGATGAGGATGCCCTTGATGGTCCCGGCTGAGAATGGAGAGTTGTGACCATGCATGTGGTCGGCGAGCTCATCGAGATCTACAGTTTCACTAATGTGGGGCTTGGCGTAGTACTTGCCATAAGCCTTCACGTTCTTCTTGTTGTTGTTCTTCTTTAAATCGTACTCAATCATAAGGCTAATAAATTGTTTTATGGTTCGTGTTTCATGTATTAAAGCGCTGCGCAGTGCTTGTTTCTTGTTTACGGTTGCAAAGATACTACTTTCATAAGAGGCTTCTGTACGATAGGGGTGAGATAGGGATACGATGGGGCATAAAACAGGAAAACTCAGTATTATGGCTCGCCCAGATACTCATAGATGAGCAGCGTCTGGCGCATGGTGAAGGTCTTCGCCAACCGTTCGTAGCCCTCTCTTCGCAAGGCTTCAAGCAGAGGCGGACAGTGGTTTACCATTCGCATCAGGTGGTTTAGTGCCACGTGTTTCGACTGCTCCGGAAAGTAGAGCTTGGCAAGCTCGAATTTTTTGTATATCTTGATTTTCATATAGATTTGACTTTTATGAATCGCGGTAATAATACTTAGCGTTTCTCTTGATGATACTTAGCGTTGCTGGCAATGCTGGTTAGCACTTGCCAGAATGCTGCTTATTGTTGGTCAGAACCATTCTGGCTATGCGTAGCTATGGTTCTGTACGGTTTCAAGTACGTTTCTGCGCATTCGTTTGGACTGCAGATCGCCTCGGTGTTGATTTCTCCCGGATTCTTCTCTATTACGAGCCATCCGTTGCCTTTGGCGCGGTGTACCTTCTTGAAGCCCAGTCGCTGCATCACGGCACTCAGATTCTGGTGACTCATGTTGCGGCTCAGGGCAGGACTTCCGCCTATGCGCTCCATGATTTCCGATGAATAGCGGAACTTTACATATTGAGGGGCGGTGTCTGATTTCGGCACCTTGTAGAAGCGCAGTATCTGGTCTTCCATGAAGTTGGAAACCATGAACATGCCGTTGTGCTCCCTCATCACGTCGATGTCGACGGTGGTGAGCCAGTATACCCAACCCTCTTCTTGGTTTTTCACCCGATTGGTTACCTCTTGTCCCAGAGCTACAGCCTGGGCATAGACGTGCTGGTAGTCGATGGGTGTCTCCCTAGGGCTCTCGATATTGTCTACGAACCATGGTGAGTAGCGGCGGTTCTCCTCGTCGGTGATGATCTGTATGCTGTTGCTGGTGCCACAGAGGGCACCACGGTGCAGCAGTTCCGAACGGTACTTGTCGTAGGGGCGGCGGATGGAGAACACCAGCTTGGTGACGTTGCTCTTGAGGGCGCTCAGCCCCTTGCCGAAGGTAGACTCCAGTTCGTCGAGGCATATGAGTGCCTTGCTTGAGAAAGCCTCCATGAAGTCCTTGTCGGTATAGTTGGCGGTTGACTCGTTGATGAAGTACTGGCGCAGGCATGGCGGCAGGATATAATAGAAGAATGTGGTTTTGTTGATGCCACCCCTCCCGATGAATATCAGGATGGTCTGGCTCACCACTCTCGGTGATACCCATGCCACCACCATCGATACGAGCCATTTCTTGAAGAAGTATCTGAACTCTTCCTGCGAGTGGTGGTAGCCAGGGCAATAGTTGATGGTTACCCGGTTGGCAAGCTCGTCGATGTAGTCGGTCTTTCCGTCCCATTTGGGCAGACTCCTGAGATATTCGTCGAAGGGATCCCAAGGCTCGCTGAAATCGCTGTTGATGATGGCGTGCAACTTGATGGTGGTCACTTCGAGTCCCATCTCGTCCATCTGGGTCCAGATGGTGTTCTCTATGTTGTCGTCGATGCGGGTCCACTTATGGTATTTGCCTTTGATTATATCGCGACTCAGCACCTCGTGAAATCCCGTCACCTCATTGTGGTGAAACTCGTATCTCATCGAGAGCCACTGCTTGATTACCTTGACAGTCGGCTTACCCGAGAAGCCCTCGCCTTTGCGGTAGAAGTGCCAGGTGCCTAGCTTCTCGGTGTGCTTGTAGCATGATTTCATCACGCTGTCAGCATCGGGATAGTCGGAGCTGAAGTTGCTCTTGGCGTAGGTCATTGCCTCTTCCTTGTCTATGCCATAGCGCACGCACACCTTGCCGAAGTGGAGCACATACTCGTTGTGGGCACCGCTCTCAAACTTGTAGCCCCACGTGTCGAGCAGGTTCAGTATGTGCTGCGCTGCCTCGTCCATCGAGGGAACCCCCTTGCCCAGTGCCACCATCTTCTGGCTGTTTCGCTTGCGCTTGCTGGCACGTTTGGCATATTTCGCCTCGTTGGCCTTCTTGGTGTAGAGCGCCTTCAGGTCGTGGGTGTCCAGGCCGAAAGGCTCTGCGTCCCAATGGAAGTAGGCGGTAGGGTCGTGGGCGAGTCCGCACATCCGGGTGATGTCTACGCATTGCTCGTCGGCAGGCACGCCTAGCAACTTACTGTAATAGCTCATCGCCTTGCGTATGATCACATCGAAAAGTTCCAGTGCGGTCACCTCGTCGTCATCTATGGGCAGGTATCTGGAGATGATGCGCAGACCCCGTTGGCTCACGGTGATGAACCTCATCATGGTGTGAGGGTCGGCGTCCGCCTTCTGTACGACCTCCTTCATCTTTTCTGCAGGAATCTTGTCGATATCCACGGCGATCATCTGGGTGGTCTTTACCACGTTGCGCAGTTCCTTGCCCCGTCCGTCCATGAGCACGGAGGTAGTGATGCCTGGCATCATCACCTTGGTTTGATGAGCGAGCTCGCTGCTGATGCGCATGTTCTTGCGGTAGTCTTCGGTACGCGCCTGGGTCATGGCGTCGAGGGTGATGATTCGCTGCAGTTCATCAAGACTGATGAGTTGTCTGCTTTCGCTGGAGGCGATAGCATAGAAGAAAGATGGTAATACCATTTCTTGTCTTTGTTCTTGTTCTGTTTTTGTCATTTTTAAGCAAATGATTAGAAGTTGTATTAAAATTGAATCATATAGATTCCGCTGCAAAGCTAAGCATAAAATTTGGCATTGAAATCAAAAAGTTCCGATTTTGGAACATATCATAAATTTATTTAAAATGTTTTTCAAAAGAATCAAAAGTGAAGTCATGGGAATCAAGGATTCCTACGACTACAGACGGGCATGATTCCTGTCCACAAGTGTTTTAATCTTTTAGTCCACAACGTGTTCTGGGCTATGCGTGAAGAACTGAAGGAAGACCGTTTTGAGGGTGGTCTTACTGAGGAGGAGAAGCATTGGGCTTCCACCAAGTCAGCCATCCGCAAGGAGTTCCGGCTGTCTGATGCGTACACCAAGAGTCTGGAGACGATGGACCGTGTTGTTTCCATCGACGACTACTGGGGCGCGATACGTTGGATGGAGTCGTTGGTTGGCGAGGCTCACAGAGACGAGCTGCTTCGTCTGATTGACGGGTTGTTGGAACCATTGTCGCCGAAATGAGCGATTTTTAGATTAGCAAACAAAGCGTGAAGTGTGAAGGGGGTATATGAACTTTAGCGTGAAAAGAGTGTTAAAAAGAAGGCATAACTATCTGATACCCTTTCTCTTTATCTTTTGCGCACGATGTATATACAAAAGTTCTTATACACCCCCTTCACACCCACCCAAAAATACTTTGAGAGGGGAAAAGGCATTCCCTCCTCACTATGGCATCCTGATTTCTACGAGAGAAAAAGCTATCCTCCCCAAGATTCAGGATGCTTTATAACAAAAGATTATACAGCGAAAAGTAGCTTAGTAGTGTGGGCGCTACATAATCACCCACAACGCATCCTGTAGTTCTCATTCGGGAAGTAAGTCCCGAAAGAGGCTCAGGATGCTTATTATTCAAGAACTTAAAACAATGCGTAATTTTAATCAATTAAAAATTGCCGTAGCCGGAACCGGTTACGTAGGACTCAGTATTGCTACGCTTTTATCCCAACATCATGAGGTAACAGCAGTAGATGTAATTCCCGAGAAAGTAGATAAACTGAATCATCATATATCACCGATACAAGATGAGTATATCGAAAAATATCTGGCAGAGAAACCTCTGCATCTCACAGCAACCTTGGACGGCAAGTCAGCTTATAAAGATGCAGACTTCGTAGTCATTGCAGCACCAACGAACTACGACCCAGTGAAGAACTTCTTCGACACCACTCATGTAGAAGAAGTTATCGACTTGGTCCTGGAGGTGAATCCCGATGCAGTGATGGTAATCAAGAGTACCATCCCAGTAGGTTACACTCGAAGCCTATATCAGAAGTATGCTAAGAAGGGAGTGAAGCAATTCAATCTCCTTTTCTCCCCGGAGTTCCTCCGAGAGAGTAAGGCACTCTATGATAATCTTTATCCAAGCCGCATTATCGTTGGTTATCCAAAGATTATCGAGCGCCCTGAGTTCGCAGAAGAAAACGAGGCAATCAAGACTGTAACCAATGTCGAGATGATGAAGGAAGCTGCCAAGACCTTCTCTCAACTTCTTGTTGAAGGCGCTATCGCATCACAGTCCGTAGGCAATTCAACACTTAACACTCAACATTCAACATTAGAAAACAAGGGCATCCCTTGTTTGTTTATGGGCATGAAGGAAGCAGAAGCCGTCAAGCTCTTCGCCAATACCTATCTTGCCCTAAGAGTAAGTTACTTCAATGAGTTGGATACATACGCAGAGGTCAAGGGCTTGGATACCAAGGCAATCATTGATGGCATAGGTCTTGACCCACGTATTGGAACCCATTACAATAACCCAAGTTTCGGATATGGTGGTTATTGCTTGCCAAAGGATACCAAGCAGCTTCTGGCAAACTATGCCGATGTTCCAGAGAACCTGATAGAGGCAATCGTTGAAAGTAACCGTACAAGAAAAGACTATATTGCAGATGCCGTGCTCAGAAAGGCAGGTTATTATAATGAGAATAGTAGCTATGATGCAGGAAAGGAGCATAAGTGTGTGATAGGAGTTTATCGCTTGACGATGAAGAGTAACAGTGATAACTTCCGCCAGTCTGCCATCCAGGGTATTATGAAGCGAATCAAGGCAAAGGGTGCAGAGGTAATCGTCTTTGAGCCAACATTGGAAGATGGCAGCACCTTCTTCGGTAGTAAGGTGGTGAACGATATGGCAGCATTCAAGGCTCAGAGCCAAGCCATCATTGCCAACCGCTATGATGCTTGTTTGGATGATGTAAAAGATAAGGTATATACACGAGATATATTTAGAAGAGACTAGTTATGGTAGATTATAATATTAGTCTAGATGGTAAGACCATCTTGGTGACAGGTGCGGCAGGATTCATCGGAAGCAATCTTGTAAAGCGCCTTTTTAATGATGCTAAGAACATCAAGGTAATCGGTATCGATAGCATTACCGATTATTATGATGTGAACATCAAGTATGAGCGATTGAAGGAGATTGAAGCTTTAGGTAAGGATTGGACATTCGTTCATGACTCCATTGCCAACAAGGAAGCTGTAGAGAAGATTTTCTCTGAAAATAAAATCTCTTTAGTAGTCAACTTAGCAGCTCAGGCAGGTGTGCGCTATAGCATCACCAATCCAGATGCTTATATCCAGAGCAATCTGATAGGATTCTATAACATTCTGGAGGCTTGCCGTCATCATGAGGTAGAGCATTTGGTTTATGCTTCTTCTTCATCTGTTTATGGTAGTAACAAAAAAGTTCCTTATTCTACTGATGATAAGGTGGATAATCCTGTAAGTCTGTATGCAGCTACCAAGAAGAGCAACGAGCTGATGGCTCATGCTTACTCTAAGCTTTATAATATCCCAAGCACTGGTTTGCGTTTCTTCACCGTTTATGGTCCTGCTGGTCGTCCAGATATGGCATACTTTGGTTTTACCAATAAACTGGTGAATGGTGAAACCATCAAGATTTTCAATTATGGAAACTGCAAGCGTGATTTCACTTATATAGATGATATTGTAGAGGGCATCGTAAGAGTGATGCAGCATGCGCCGGAGAAACAGAATGGTGAGGATGGTCTGCCTATCCCTCCATACAAGGTATATAATATAGGTAACAGTCACCCAGAGAATCTTTTAGATTTCGTTACGATTTTACAGAAAGAGTTGATTCGTGCTGGTGTGCTTCCTAAGGATTATGACTTCGAGGCGCATAAGGAACTTGTACCAATGCAGCCTGGTGATGTGCCTGTAACCTACGCTGATACTACACCATTGGATCAAGACTTTGGGTATAAGCCAGATACGTCGCTTAGAGAGGGACTTAGGGCGTTTGCACAGTGGTACAAGAGATATTATGTGAGAAAATTTAGTTAAAATAAATATATTCATTGAACACTAATTATGTGATTTTTATGATTGCTTCAAAACAAGATTTAAAAATATATTTAGATGCGGATAGAAGGGCAAACCATATTTCCGGTTTGTCTTTGTTTTTTAATAAGACATGGCGTTACTTAAAGTATATGAGAAAGATAGAATATCTTACCAATTGTAGACAAGGAAAATTGTCCAAAATATTACTCTTATGGTATCGTTACAAGTTTAGGAATCTTAGTGTTTTAACTGGAATCTCTATACCTCCTAACACCTTTGGCAAAGGTTTATATATTCCTCATTATGGTGCTATTGTAGTGAATGGTACCGTTCGTTTTGGAGATAATTGTGTCATTCAGAATGGTGTTAATGTCTCCGATAAGGTCTGGGGGGGGCAACATTGTTACCTTGGAGCTGGCGCAAAAATCTTAATAGGAGTTCATCTTGGAAACCATACTATAGTTGGTGCTAATGCTGTAGTTACTAAGTCTTTTGATGAAGAGAATGTCGTATTGGCAGGTGTTCCTGCTCGAATTATTTCCCACAAAGGATTTAAGGATAGGAAAACCGTTTGATAAAGTAGCAAATGATTTATTTAATTCTTATATTATTGTTTCTATTTCCCGTATATGCTTGTGATTATAAATTGTGGAATTACGGGAACAGTTATGAGAGAGGGAATACATATAAAGGATATTACTTTTTTCTTTATATTGTGGTCGTGTTGTTCTTGGGACTGAGAAATTATGTTGGTGGCGATACAATCGGTTATATGGATATGTGGAAAAAGATTCCTTTTCTGGAAGGACTTTCTAAATTTGACTTTTTGCACGCCAAGTATGCTCCTATGTGGTATATAACCAACAGTTTTTGTAAAACCATCAATTCTAATTTCTATTCATTCCAAATATTTCATGCAATATTAGTTAATGGAGTTATATTCTACATAGTTAGCAAGTATTGTCAGTATCGTTTTACTGTAATATTCTTCTATGTAGTTGCGACAATGCTTTATTTCAACTGCGAGATTTTAAGAGAGTCACTCAGTCTGAGCTGTGGTTTACTGGCAATGAATCATTATAAAGAAAAAAAATGGGTACAATATTTTTCTTGGAGTTTACTTGCTCTGTCTTTTCACAAGTCTGGTATAGTGTTATTGGTAATTCCTTTTTTGTATAGGTATTCTGCATCAACTATTAATTATAAACAACTTCTAATTCTGTTGATTATTGGTTTTATTTTTAGTAGTTTTTTGCTTAAACATATTGTAGGAAGTTTCTTGCCATTTTTTTCAGATTCTTTTGAGGAATATTCTCAAATGAAAAGAGCAACGATTTTTGGTAGTGTTAGATCTTGTTTAATAGTTTTATTAGTAGCTTATTTAGTGAAACAGTATGAGACTGCTAATAACTGTATGTCTGCGACAGTTATTGTAGGAGCGAAGTTTTATTTGCTGACACAGATCTTAGGACTTTTTCTACCTATTTTTTCCACTCGTTTTGTAAATTACTTTCAGATATATTATTTAATATTATTGGGTGATTTTATCTGGAACCACTATGGAGCGAAGAAAATATTAATTTTTGCCTTATATGCTAATTTTATATTTGGTGTGGTAAAACATCAGGCTAGAGATGTTTCTGATTGGGTAAGTTCCACTTCTCATGGTTATTATTTTTATCAAAGATATTACCCATATTACTCAATTTTTGATGATATTCCTTATGATGAGTTAAACCATAGAAAGAATATTTATTATCAAGAGCGTTTAAATCGATTAAAGCACGAATAATGAAACAGCATGTATTGTTAGTAGATTTTAGCTTTGCTAAATATACACAAATCAGTCAGGTGAGTTGCGTTTCGAGTTTCTTGTCTCCACCTATATGGAAGAGACTTCTTAGCTTGTTTACACATAAATTATATTTGGAAGATAATCCTAATTTGGAAAATGTGATCCAACAAATGGATGTTATCATTCTATTTGACACAAGAAAGAATTATGACGAGGTAGCGAGACGTATAGAAAGAGTTTGTAGTCCAACTGCAAGATTAATATTTTATTCTTGGAATCCACTCTGCGAGTCTAAAGCTCATTCTAGATTAAGTGAAAGGTGGATTAAAGCGACTTTTTCAAAAAAAGATGCTGCTTGCGCTGGATTCATTTATGTAGGTTCATTTTATTTCAAAAACGTATTAACAGAAGACGTATTAACAACTAAATGGGATGGGCTTTTCATAGGGCAAGATAAGGGGAGAAGAGAAAAGCTTTATAAAGTTGCAAGTTTATATAGGAAGAACCGATTACAGTCGAGAATTATTTTAGTTAATAACCGTAAGGCTTTGTTTAGCAGAAGATATTCTTGGCATATTGATTATAATGTAGTATGCAAAAATGTTCAAGCAAGCAATTCTGTTATTGAGATTCTTCAGGAAGGACAAGAAGGAATTTCTTTGAGAGCTTTTGAATCTATGTTTTATGAGAAGAAATTAGTCACCAACAACCAACATATTGTCAATTACGATTTTTACAATTCTCATAATATATTTATTCTAGGTAAGGATGATGAATCTGGTTTTAAGGCTTTTATTCAATCTCCTTATGTAAAATTAAGTGACGCTATCGTTGAGAAGTATAAAATGGCAAGTTGGTTGAATAGAATGTTAAGTTTATGAATTCAAATAAAAAGAGTTTCCTTAAGACTTCTTCTTATGCCGTGTTTTCACAAGTTGTATCCTTGTGTTGTGGGCTAGTTACATCTTTATTGCTTCCAAAAATTTTAGGAATCGAACAATTTGGTTATTGGCAATATTTCTTCTTGTGTAGTAGTTATGTAGGGCTTCTTCATTTCGGCTTTAGCGATGGTATATATTTGGCTTTGGGCGGTAAGAAGTTTTCCGAAATCAACAGGAAACAGTATTATCCCCAATTGCTGTTGGTGTCGTTTCTTCAAATGGTCATAGCCTTATTGGTTGCTCTATATTCGTACCTGTTTCTGAAAGGCGCTTATCAGGTTGTTTTTTATTTCCTCGGTGTTTATATCATTATTGAGAATGTATATAAGTTGTTGTCGTTTGTCTTGATGGCAACCGATAAAATGCGTTATTATTCCAAGACTGTTGTAATAGACAAGGTGACCTTCTTGGGGCTTTTGTTTGTGTTTCTGGTTCTCTTTAACAAAGATTCATTTGTCAATGTTATTTTCTCTTATCTTTGTGCCCGTTTCATAGCCTTAGCATTTGTTTCCACTTGCTTTGGGAGATTCTTCGATTTCACAGTCACATCCAATTTGTTTGTCAGAAATAATCTACGTGCTACATGTGGAAATATGATAGTGGGAATATCGTTGACAATTTCCAATTTGTTGAGTACCTTCATCATAGGCTCTGGTCGTTTCTTTGTAGAGCATAATTGGGGTATTTCTGTTTTTGCCAAGATATCGTTTGCAGTATCTTTGTCTATGTTCGTTTTGACATTCATTTCACAGATAGGGTTAGTTTTGTTTCCGTACCTTTGTAGGATGGAAAAGGATAAACAAAGGCAGATGTTGGATATGCTAACTTTTGTTATAGGACTCTTTGCGATGGTTTGCTTTATCGGCTTCGTTCCTCTGTCATTGATAATAAAGACTTGGATACCAAAGTATGTGGACAGCCTGAGCTATTTGATGATTTTATGTCCTATAGCTCTTTTTGAGACGCGGATGGTATTGGTTTTCGGTACCTATTTCAAGACGTTCAGAAAGCAAATTGTATTGTTGAAAATCAATTTGGCTTCAGTGCTGTTTGCTGTATTCTTTTATTATCTGTCTTCGAATGTGGTGAATTGTATTAATATGCTTGTTATGGGTATGTTGGTTAGTATCATGTTGAGAAGTTATTTGTGTCAGTTTTATCTATATCGTTATTTGAACGTTAAATTGGATAGGTTTGTAATTTGCATGGAAATACTGACCTCTGTTTTTATGATTCTTGCTTATAATCTGTTTGCAAGTATGTTACTGTTTTCTTTGGTCTATGTCGTTTCTTTGACTATTCTGGCATTAGTTCGTAAAGAGAAAATCAAATATAGTTATTTATTAATCAAATCTTGATGGAAAAGTTGCTTTTTATTGCTTCCATTCAATATGGAGAACCTCCCACTGGTGGTGGGGCGCAAGCCAAAAATCAATTGTTGTTGGCACATCTTAAAAAGTATTATGACGTGAGGTTCTTTGATACTTGGAACAAGAGTTCTATTGTCTGTTTGTTGTCTGCTCTCGTTTATGTAATTCTTTATAAGTGTAAATGCGTGTTGTCTATCTCTGGGCGTGGTGCTTTGTGGTTAGGCAAGATCTTGAAAATCTTGCATGTTCATAGACAAGTCATTTACTTTGTTATAGGAGGAGACTTGGGAAAAAAAGTAGAGGGGCATTTGAATAATGTCTCTGTATTAAAATCATTTCATAAGATTTTAGTACAGGGACATTACATGAAGGTTCAGCTTAACAATGTGGGGCTGAGCAATGTAGAAGTCTTGCCTAACTTTAAGCCGATAGGAGAGTTGCCTGCGAAAAGAAATCGCCCAACTGGGGGCATTAAGTTCGTATTTTTAGGACGTTTGATAGAGGAGAAAGGTGTTGGCTTGCTCATAGATGCATCCAGAAAATTGTATGAAGAATATGGCAAGAAATTTTTAGTGACTTTTTACGGTTCGCAAACAAATACATATTCACAGGGATATTTTGACACCTTGGATTGTGATTACATGTCGTATGGTGGCTTTTTAAACTTGAAGTCGAAAGAGGGATTGAGACAACTTTCTGAATATGACGTGATGGTATTCCCTACATATTTTGAGGGCGAGGGATTTCCAGGTGTGTTGATTGATGCTTTCAAGGCTGGTCTTCCCGTGATAGCTTCAGATTTCCATGCAAATCCAGATGTTATTTCAAACTCTTCATTAGGTGTGCTCATAAAGCCAAAAGATGTCGATAGTTTGAAATCAACAATGCTTGAATTTATAGAAAACCCTTCAAGAATACCGATTATGTCTATGGCTGTTCAAAAGGAGGTATGCAAATATGACATAGACAAGGTGTTAAATAAGGAAAAATTGAACAGAATCTTTGAAAAATGATACAAAGCAAACGTTTACTTTGGGCCGATTCACTCAAGGGATGGGTCGTAAGTGGAGTGAGAATACTATTGCCTTCAGGTAGCGATGCTGTTATTGTTGGTCTTAGTTTTGTGTTATGCTTGTTTCTGACGTTCTGCATCGTAGAAGGTTTGAAGAAAAATAAAATCACAGCCAAGGTTCTTCTTGGCAAATTATAAGCAAAAAAATGAAAATTGTAAATATAATAGGGGGATTAGGTAACCAAATGTTCCAGTATGCATTTGCTTTAGGTCTAAAATCCAAATTTCCTCATGAGGCTATTAAAATTGATTTGTCTCATTTTAAAGGTTACCCATTACACAATGGATATGAATTAGAACGAGTTTTTGGCTTGAAACTCTTGGATGTTGCTTCATCTGTTGACTTAATGAAGGTATCATATTTTGTTCCAAATTATAAACTCTCACGGCTTGTGAGAAGAGTTTTCCCACATCGGAAGTCTGAGTACATCGAGCCAAGATTGTTTACTGATTGGAGTCACGATATAAATGCAATAAAGGGTAATTGCTATTTTGAGGGAAGCTGGCAAAATTTCAACTACTTCGAAGACATAGAGGTTGATATTCGTAATGCTTTTTCCTTTAAAGACAAGCTTCAAGGCGAAAATTTACAAATCGCTAATTTGGTGGAATCAACCAATAGTGTTTCTATACATATAAGAAGAGGAGATTATTTGTTGGAGGATGAATATGCTGGTATATGTGATGTGCCTTATTATAGCAATGCAATATCATATATAAAAAATAATGTTGCTAATCCTCATTTCTTTATATTTTCTAATGATATTGATTGGTGTAATGAGCATATTGTACCATTATGTGATACTGTAACGTTGGTCTCAGGAAATTCAGCTGAAAAGGCTTATGTTGACATGCAATTAATGTCAATGTGTAAACATAATATAATAGCTCATAGCTCTTTTAGTTGGTGGGCAGCGTGGCTAAATGGGCATGCTGGTAAAATTGTTATTGCTCCTTTTGAATGGATGCATCGACAAGGTTTGACGGATAAACCGCAAATGCCAGATTGGAAATTAATGAAGAATATATAGAATTAAACGGTATGAGTTTAGAGCAAAAAATTAATTATCAGTTGAACAAAGTTCCTGGTGTGAAGAAATACATCAAACGTGCATATCAGTTAGGATGTTATACTGTGAGTAAGAAGATAAAATCAGAGGGGAACATCGAAAAGGTTTCGCCAAATGACGATAAAGAGTACTTTTTTGGTTATTACGATAAGTCGCCATGGGATGCAAGTATGCGCTATTTGATTTGTATGAGGGCGATTAATACTTGGAGCGAACCTGACCCGAAAGGGACTGCAGATATATTGCTGATCGATACTGACGTCAATAATGGGGTGAGAAAAATCGCAACTACTCATACGTGGAATGTTCAGCAAGGTTGTATGGCGCAATGGCTTGGTCCAGATTTTAAATCTCGTATTTTGTATAATGATATGCGTAATGGTAAGTATTGCTCTGTAATCTTGGATATCGTTACAGGTGAAGAACGAATATTGCCTTTGCCATGTTATACGGTGTCATCGGATGGTAAAACTGCGTTATCCTTGGATTTTTCTCGTTTGCATAACTTGCGATTGGGATATGGATATGCTGCTCTTCCTGAAAAAACTAAAGGCATTGCTCTTCCAGATACTGCTGCTATTTGGAGGATGAACTTGGAAACTGGTGAAGTTGTTGATTTGCTAAAATATACAGATTTCTCTGGATTTCAACCACGCCATGAAATGCAAGAAAAAGGCTCTGTTCATAAAGTGAACCATTTGATGATTTCGCCTAATGGAAAACGCTTTATGGTATTGTATCGTTGGTTTTGTGGACAAAGAAAATATACTCGTTTGATTACTTGCAATATAGATGGAACAGATATGTATCTATTGAGTGATGATGATATGGTTAGCCATTGTTTCTGGAAAAATGACCAGGAGATAATTGCATTTGAACGTAAAAAGTCAGATGGCCCAGGCTATTATTTGATGAAGGACAAAACACAAGAATATACGCATTTATGGCCACAATTAAGTAATGATGGTCATCCTAGTTATTGTCCTACAGATAATAATCTAGTTATATTTGACACTTATCCAAGTAGATGTCGAGTCCAAGAATTAAAATTGGGCTATGATACAGATACGACAGGGGAAAGTGTGAAAACTATAGTAAAAGTTTTTTCTCCTTTTAAATATGACAATGATACTCGTTGTGATTTACATCCGCGTTGGAGACAAGACGGAAAGGCGATATGTTTTGATAGCGTATTTGAAGGACATCGAGGGTTATATGTGGTATCAATTTAATAAGCCGTTTGTATGAAAAAATGTGTGGCGGTTCTTCTGCCGATATATAAAAACGATAGTTTGGAATATTTTAAGCTCTCACTTAATAGTGTCTTTTCTCAAACTTTTCATAACTATAAGATTTTTGTAGGTGTTGATGGGGAGGTTCCTTATGCTACAAAAACTTATCTCCAAGAAATGGATAAGCGAGGCGATGTAGAGGTGTGTTGGTTCCCCAAAAATCGAGGGTTAGCTTGTGTCCTGAATGACTTGATAGCTATCGCTCATGTACAAGGCTTTGACTATTTAGCACGTATGGATGCTGATGATGTTATGTTGTCTAGTCGTTTGCAAAAACAAATGTCTTATATGGAGTCTCATAAAGATATTGATGTTGTGGGAGGTGCTATTGAAGAAATGGATAAACAATCTATTTCTCGTGGAAAAACGATAATTTATCCCTTAACTCATCAAGAATGTGTGAACTTCTTCGAGAAGCGTAATCCGCTGGCACATCCTGCGGTTTTGTTCAGATATAGTTTCTTTGAAAAGTTAAAAGGTGCATATCGTGCAGATCATCCAAAGAATCAAGATACGATGCTTTGGTTGGATGGACTGATGGCAGGGTGCAAAATGGCTAACGTCCCTGATGTAGTTTTGCAATTCCGAGTGACTAATGATTTGTTTCGTAAACGTCGCAATGGATGGAATCTTGCAATGAGACAACTTGCTGATAGGTTGGAAGTGAATCGAGGATTAAAATATGGGGTAATGTCATATCTTTATGCCTATGCTACTTTCTTAATGCAGATTTCTCCAGCATGGGTGAAAAAACTTTGTTATCGTTATTTAAGGTGATTATGGCAACGTTAAGACTCTACATATATTCTCGGAACGCAAGACTTAATCCTTTCTTTTCTGATAAGGATGAGCAGGAGTCATTTATTGATGACATCAGGAGAACTCTAACTCATGATTGCGAGATTGAACGCTTTGTCAATTCTTGTGGCGTGGTACTCCTCAATACTCAGAAGACAAGGGATGCACTGCATGTGTTGCAAAGCAAATATGATGCAAACCATCGTGAGATACGTAAGCTAACGATGTTCATCAGTGCTAATGGTCTGGCAGAAAATGAACGATTTTTTGTCTTCGATGCAGGCACGGCAAAATGGAGCGATAGGAGATTGGCTATAGATGAACTCAGAATCTCGTCGACTTCATACGTTGAGTTAGCTATGTATCACAATCAACATTATCATAATTACTTTGAAGTTGAACGTTTTTTTGATGTATATGGCTATGGCTTTGACGGAATAAAGGTCGCTGTGGGTGAGCCAGATAAGAGTAAGAGAAAGTGTAGATTTTGCGGTTGTACAGATCCTGGTAAATACAAGGATGTAGCTCATGCTATCCAAGACTCATTGGGTAATAAATTGCTCGTATGTTACGAAGAGTGCGATGCCTGCAATCATAAGTTGAATGCTGTAGAGGATCATTTCTTGCATCTGATGGATGTGAGAAGATGTATCTTCCATATAGCTCGAAAGAATTCGACAAAATCTCCTCATGTGATTGGAGATAACTTTGCGTTGCATCCTGATGAGAATGGGGATGCTGTGCTCTATCTGAAAAAAGAACCTATTGAAGCCCTCCATATAAATATCGACAAGCCTTTTGGGTATCGTTTGCATCATAAGGCTAACGTCACGAACGAGGGGATATATAAGGCTTTGGCTAAAATGGTGATAGATTTAATGCCATCAGACAGGCTATGCCATTTTACAAATACCATCAAGTGGTTGCGTTCAGAGGAAATCTGGTCTTCTGATGTCTTACCTAGCATTATTTTTGGCAGTTCAAAAGAAAGACTATTTTATAAACAACCTGCACTGGATGTTTGTTTCAACAAAGAAGAGGATGGACCTTATTGTACAGGTATCCTTTGGATTTATGATGTTGTCTATCTGTTTGTGATGCCATTCGTGGATGTTGATAGGGGAAAGTTTAAATGGGATGGAAGTCTTGTAGAACATTGGAAATTCCTCTTGGATAGATTCATGATACAGTCACTGAATTTGCAAGATGGATGGGACTGGCATCGGGCTGCTCCATGGATTGATATGACAATAGAGTTTCCCAATCCCCGAATCATACTGAAAGATGGAAATGACGATGTGTTCGTGGAAGCTCAAGTAAAGAAAGATGATGAAGAAGCGGTGTCTTTCCCTGCTTTTACTTCCGAAGGTATTATTGTCAACAGGGTGAAAGTAGATTTTTATTGCCAATATCATGGCGAAGCAATTCCAATAGAAGAACTTCACGATTTAACCTTTCATTTTGATATTCCAATATACGAGATAGAACCACGTACTAATCAAATTGTTGTAAAGACAAGCATTCAAGTGAATGACACGACTGACAAAGTAGCTTATTTCGCAGAGAGTTTCAAGGTAGTTTTCTCTTTGAAGTATTTTCGCCGTTTTGTCAGACTAGAGTATGCGAAGAAAGGTGAACTAAATAATTTAGCAATTGATATAGCTCTTAGAGATTATCTTTTTGAGCAAGCCTTGAAAGCTGCTGAAAATAAGGCAAAACCTAAAAGGGAAAACACATCTTTCGAGGTGTGCTCTTTGGTGAAATTGCTACAGTATAAAGAACGGTTGCTGTCCTTGGCTTATTGGAAAGTGAGGATAAAAAAGCGATTCTTTGTTTTTTCAGACTGCATTATTCATGGAGTGGACTATCTCCCACAATAGTTACAAGCAAGGAAATGCTCGGTGGTTTCGGATAAATGCCGGTTATGTCTTTGCCCTAGAAAATATTTAAAAAGGAAAATATGATTATGAAATGGATATTTGACCGACTGATGGCATTGGTTGGTCTGATGGTGCTATGGCCGGTTTTGCTGGTCGTGGCTATATTGATTCGTGTGAAAATGCCAGGTGGTCCTGCTTTCTTCTGTCAGAAGAGGGTGGGGAAGAATGGCAAGCTGTTCACCTGCCATAAGTTTCGCTCCATGACAGTGAAGCACAATGGCTCGTCGGTTTCGGTGGCAGGCGACAATCGCATCACGCCTTTGGGGGCTAAGTTGAGACACTATAAGTTGGATGAACTGCCCGAGTTATGGGATGTACTTGTTGGTAACATGAGTTTCGTGGGACCTCGCCCAGACGTGCCAGGCTACGCAGACCAGTTGAAGGGCGATGACAGGGTGGTGCTTAAACTCCGTCCTGGTATCACGGGACCCGCTACCTTGAAATACCGACTGGAGGACGAGATGATCTCAGATTATGTAGCCAAGAGGCAACTGGAGGGAGACCATCGTGCGGCGCAAGATATTGCCGTGGAGTATAACGACCAGGTGATTTACCCCGACAAGGTACGTATCAATAGGTATTATTATGAGCATTATTCTTTCTGCAAGGACATACAGATGATTTTTTGTACGGTGCTGGGAAAGAAAATGAAATATGCTGGAGAAACAATATAAAAGATATTACTATGGATAAGGAAAGAAAAACGATTTACTTGTGCCTCGCCCACATGAGCGAGGAGGGTATGGAACAGAAATACGTGAAGGAGGCTTTCGATACCAACTGGGTGGTGCCGCTGGGACCTAACGTGAACGGATTCGAGGACGACTTGAAAACTTTCGTTTCTAAGAACAGCGATGGCTCTGAGTTGTCTCGTGAGGTGGTGGCGCTGAGCGCTGGTACTGCTGCTGTTCACTTGGGTTTGCTGGCTTGCGGTGTAGGTCCTGGTGATGAGGTTTGCGTACAGAGTTTTACTTTCTGTGCTTCTTCTCATCCTATTACTTATCTTGGTGCTACGCCTATATTCATCGACTCGGAACCAAACACATGGAACATGGATCCTGATCTGCTGGAAAAAGCCATCATCGACCGCAAGGAGAAGACGGGTAAGTATCCGAAGGCTATCGTGCCAGTGGCTCTCTATGGCATGCCTTACGACTGCGACCGCATCATGGCGATAGCCGACAAGTATGGTATTCCTGTGGTGGAGGATGCCGCTGAGGGATTCGGATCACGCTACAAAGGACAGGTGCTGGGCACTTTCGGTAAGTTTGGCGTGCTGAGTTTCAACGGCAACAAGATGATTACCACCTCGGGAGGCGGTGCCTTGATATGCCGCAATGCGGAGGACAAGAACCAAATCATGTGGTATGCCACGCAGGCTCGCGACTCCTATCCTTACTACCAACATACCGCCATCGGCTACAACTACCGAATGAGCAACGTGTGCGCTGGCATAGGAAGGGGGCAGATGACGGTGCTCGAAGACCATATTGCTCACCACAAGCACGTGCAGCAACTCTACAAGGAACTGTTGAAAGGTGTGGAGGGCATCACGCTGCATGAGGCGCCTAATGCTGACTATGATTCTAACTTCTGGCTCTGCACCATCGTGCTGGATGATAAACTGAAAGTCAAGGGGCAGGAGAATGCTTACAAGGAGGTGGTGAAGACTGCCGTGGGTGGTGCCGCTGGCGTGATTCATGTGGTGGATTCGCCTACTACCGACTGCCAGCCTAACGAGAACGTGGAGGCGATGCGTGTGTTCATGCTTTCGAAGAAGATTGAGGCTCGCCCTGTGTGGAAACCGATGCACAAGCAGCCTGTATATCAGGATGCTCCTGCTTATGTGAATGGCGTGAGCGAGGCTATCTTCAAGATTGGTATGTGTTTGCCTGCCGGTCCTATGGTGAGCGATGATGATGTGCGCTATATTGTGGAGTGCATCAAGGAAGCTATTGAGTACTAAAACAACGAGACTTAGAGAAACTCTTTATGAAATTTATTTCAAAACTTAGAGAATGGTATTTTACTAAAAATGCCCTTCCTTACTGGTGTGTGCTTATCCTCGACTGTCTGATCCTTTTGTTTTCAGGTGTATTATGCTATTATTTGGATCATGGGGGCAGCGAACTGACAAATAACTTCTGGCCGCTGCTGGGTACGCTATGCGTCTATCTCATTGCCTATCTGATAGGCATCCGGCTGATGCACACTTACCAGGCTATCATCCGCTACTCTTCGTTTGTGGATTTGAGTCGTATCGCATCTGCCAATGCCATCGGCTTCGTTATCATTGCCATAGCCCGATATTACGTTCATGTGGATAGATGGTTGGAGCCAGTGCGTATACGTGAACTGTTCTTTACCTTCCTCATCGCTACTCTGATGATGACGGCTTTGCGTGTGGTTGTAAAAATGTTATACGACTCGATGCATACGGGCAAGGCGACACGTGTGTTTATCTATGGTACGCACAGTGGAGGCGTTGGGTTGGCGAAGATGATTCGCAGCACCAAACCTTCTCGATTTGTCCTGAAGGGATTCGTGAGTGATACCGTGAATGGAAAGGGCAAGTATATGATGGGCGTGGAGATATTCCGCAACGATGCGCATCTGGTGGATGAAATGAAGAAGGAGAATGCTGATGCTTTGCTGGTTTCTCCTTTGAAGAGTGAGGAACTGCGCAAGAATACGGAGATGATTAACAGCCTGGTAGATAACGACATCAAACTCTTCGTGTTGGCGGGTGCGCAGGAATGGGATGGCAAGACCAACTTCTCGCATTCGCAAATTAAGGAAGTGGACATCGAGGATCTTCTGCCTCGTGAGAAGATTGAGGTTGATATGAAGGCTGTGGGTAATCTGCTGTCTGGTAAGCGTATCCTGATAACGGGTGCAGCTGGTAGCATTGGTAGTGAGATGGTGAGACAGATTGCCATCTATCAGCCGAATGAACTCATCTTGGTGGATCAGGCTGAGACTCCATTGCATGACGTGCGTCTGATGATGGCGAAGAATTTTCCGCAAATCGAGGCGTTCACCTTGATGGCGAGCATACAGAACAAGCCTAGGATGGAGAAAATCTTCCGTGAACACAGGCCTGACTACGTATTCCACGCCGCAGCCTACAAGCATGTGCCGATGATGGAGGACAATCCGAGCGAGAGCATCCAAAACAATGTGGATGGCACGAGGGTGATAGCCGACTTGAGCGTGAAGTATGGCGTGAGGAAGTTTGTGATGATTTCCACCGATAAGGCGGTGAACCCTACCAACGTGATGGGCTGTTCGAAGCGTATCTGCGAAATCTATGTGCAGAGTCTGGACAAGGCTATCAAGGAGGGAAAGATTTATGCTGATGCTTGTCTGGATGACGCTGGTATGCCTGTGAAGGCTGTGACGCAGTTTGTTACTACTCGTTTTGGTAACGTGTTGGGTAGTAATGGTTCGGTGATTCCACTCTTCAAGGAGCAGATTAAAAACGGCGGTCCTGTGACGGTGACGCATCCCGACATCATCCGCTTCTTCATGTTGATACCTGAGGCTTGCAAACTGGTTTTGGAGGCTGGTACAATGGGAAATGGCGGTGAGATTTTCGTGTTCGACATGGGACAGCCTGTGAAGATTGTGGATTTGGCTAAGCGCATGATTAAGTTGAGCGGTGCTAAGAATATTGAAATCAAGTTTACCGGTCTTCGTGATGGTGAGAAACTGTACGAGGAGGTGCTCAACGACAAGGAAGTGACGCTCCCTACCTTCCACAAGAAAATCAAGATTGCGAAGGTGCGTGAGTATGACTATGCCGATGTATGCAAGGAACTGGACGAACTGTCATGCATAGCCCAGACCTTTGATGATATGAAAATCGTGGGTATGATGAAGCGAATCGTTCCTGAGTACAAGAGTCAGCATTCTAAATATCAGGCATTGGATAAATAACGGAATACCAAGCTTCGGAAAGATAAGCTGGTAGATAGGAATAAGAGATCCCGGCTCTGAGATTCAAAAAGGAATCTCTGGGTCGGGATTTTTGCGTTTGTGAAGGTGGTGGATGGGGGCGTGGCTGCATGGGGGAAAGTGTGATGGCTTTTCGTGTTAAAAACTATGAAATCTTAGGTGTTTTCATATAATAGTTGTACCTTTGCGAAAATAATTATAAATGATTGAATAAATGAGCAAGTATCGTTTTTCTATATGTAGCTATCATGCTATCAAGGAGGCTGATATCCTGATAGATGGTATCACCGTGTTGGCAGGGCCAAATGGATGTGGTAAGAGTACTATATCTAAATGGTTGTATTATATGATAGATATTGCTACGGACTTTGACTCCTATCTGGTTAAAGGATATAAAACAGAAATAAATTCATTGCTGCAAAATGTCAGTCGTGCCATCAGGGAAATGTGGGAACTACATAGAGGCATTAACAATGGACAGAATATTTTGCAATCTGTTGACGATTTAAAACTCGATGATAATTTCTCATTAGACTCAATAGGCGAATACTCTGGTAAGCTACATTTGTTTATAGGTGAATTTGCCTTACAACTGGATAAATTCTTGAATGCCGAGAATGTTCAAGAACAACGAAAAGACAGAGTTCTTAATTTCTTGAATCAGAATTTGGATGGTGAGGAAAAGGCTAGGAATGCTCAAACTTTTGCTGAGTTGATAAGCCTACAGGTAGATAAAATGCAGCAAGAGGTATTGTATAAAAGCGAGGATCGCTCCTTGACAGATGTCTTGTCTTTTCTTCATACATATCTATATGAAGATGAGATGGTTCCTTTTAAAATCTCCTTGCAAGAGGAAGGGGTCAACATTATATCTGATGGGAGATTAGGCTCTCTCTTTAATCTGGACAAAGCGATTTACATAGACACTCCAATGGCTTTCGGCTTGGATGACTTCCTAAAGAATGTGTTTTGGCAAAGATTAAGAAAATTAATGCTAGAGGAAAATGGTTGCCATAATAAGCAAAACATACGGTTGCTATATCGCATATCAGAAATTCTAAATGGAAAAATTAATGTTTCTGACAGTTTGTTGGGCAATAAAGAAATGTATTATGAGCGCAAGGATGGCAAGCTGTTGCTTCCTTTGGATAAAATCGCTACTGGTATGAAGTCGTTTGCCTATCTTTTCCAGTTGATAAAGAATGGTCATTTGGATGACAAGACGGTTCTTATGATAGATGAGCCGGAAGTTCATTTGCACCCTCAGTGGATTGTTGTCTTTGCTAGATTATTGATTCTTATCCGTAAGTCATTGGGAGTGAAAATAGTCTTGGCGAGTCATAATCCTGACTTTGTCGCTGCCATCAAGGCAATAGCCAAAAAGGAACAAATCTTGGATGAAACAAACTTCTATTTAGCTCAGAGTGTGGATGATGATGGGTTTCAATATGCTTTTAAGCCTCTCGGCAGTGACATCGAGCCTATCTTCAATTCGTTCAATATAGCATTGGAAAGGATTCAGCAATATGGCGATACAGATCTTTGATAATGGGTGTGTAGAGTCGCACCCCATTTATGAAAAAGCTGGGGCGCTACTAAGTGACGTTTGTAAAAGGGATTATAAAGATAATTTTTTTGACGAGCGAATAGAATGTTTGGACATGGATACCTATGAGACAATGATTTGTGGCGGGCAAAAGCAAGCTACAATGGATGCGGTAATAGGCATCGCTGATTACGAAAATAACCGTAAGACTACCGGTAAGTTGCTAATGGTTGAGTTGAGGTTGGGGTATAAATCGACTGATGGACTAGAGACTGCTAGCTTGAATCGTAAAGTATCGCATACTCTTGAACTGTTGAATCCTGCTGTTTGTCTAGTTTCTGACAAGGCAATATTTGTTTTTAATGAATTGCTGTATCAACAAGCGATTCGTTGGATGTTCTCTAAAAGGTATTCCAATGTCTCAAAAAAGGAGTGGGTGGTAATGAGTCCCAAGATGTTTTGCAAGGCCTATCTCGCTCCAGAAGATTTGCCTTATCAGTCAATCAACGATTTTGTAAAAGGCAAGGCTGACTTTGCAAAGATGTTGGAGAATAAATCTTGGCAACAGATTTATAAAAGTCTTCAATGGTGGGCAAAAGCTTATTATAAGTATTCTTACATCGCAGAAGAGGCAACTCTGATAGCTAGTCTCATCTCAGAAGTATGGGAGAAACTGAAGTCTCATAAGCAGGAAATGACAGATGATGATCTCTTAAGTTTTAGTATTTACGCAGAGGATTATCCAGTTTTTAATTTAGATGAAATTTAATTCTCTATATTTTAATATATGCTATTCCCGGCTCGGAGATTCAAAAAGGAATCTCTGGGCCGGGATTGTTTTTTTTGTTAAAATCGTAGAAATGCTTGGTTGTTTCGGGGATTTTGAAGTTCAACAAGAGTGCCGAGGAGGCTCTCGCCCAGATAGACGCAAAGCACTATGCCGACGCCTTCAAGATGAGTGGCAAGACAAGCTGAAAATGCAGAAAATTTCTGTTATAGTCCTGTATATTTCCTGATAGCCTTGATGAAGGTATCGCCATATTTATTGAGCTTGAATTCTCCGATACCACTGATCAGACTCATGGCATTCTTGGTGGTAGGTTTCATTCTTGCGAGTTCATGAAGGCTCTTGTCGCTGAGTACGATATATGGAGGATAACCCTGTTCGTCGGCAAGGTTCTTGCGTATCTTTCTGAGGTGTTCAAAGAGTCCTTTGTCTTCCACGCCTTTCGAGTCTTCCTGGAAGATGACACGTTCGGCATGCACCTCAGGAATGAGATTTCCCGGCTGGGCGATGGCGCCCTTCCTGTTGCGTACCGTTTTCTGTGGGCGGGTGGCTTTATCGTCTTCTTCGATATAAGCCAGCGAAACATGATGTTCTCCCTTCAGTACCTTCCAGCCTAAATCGGTAACCTTCATGTAGTTGTGGTTGTTGTAGGCAATCTCGAAGAATCCCATCTGCAGCATCTGCAGCAGATAAGCATTCCAGTCTTTAGATGTTGTATCCCTGCCCACACCGAAGGTTTTCATCTCGTTGTATTTGTTTTTCACAACTGCAGAAGAATGCATGCCTCTCAGAATCTCGATGCAGGTACCTACTGCAATATGCTCACCCGAACGGACCACGGCACTCAGGGCTTTCTGGGCTCTGATGGTGCCGTCGAAGGTGCGTGGAGGATTCTTGCAAACATCACAGTTGCCGCAGTTGCAGGATGATGTCTCGCCAAAATAATTCAGCAGAATGCGTCGTCGGCATACTCTCGATTCGGCATATTCCTCCATGCGGCGCAGTTTCTCCATGTTCACATCACGCTGTCCGCTTTCTTCACAGAAAGAACGGAGGGTGATAATGTCGGCCATCGAATAGAACAGCACGGTATCTGATGGTGCTCCATCTCTTCCGGCTCTACCTATTTCCTGATAGAAACTCTCGATGCTTTTAGGCATATTATAGTGGATTACCCAGCGCACATTACTCTTGTCGATGCCCATTCCGAAAGCGATGGTAGCACATACCACCTGAATCTGGTCCATCTTGAACCGCTCCTGTACTGATGCTCTGGTCTGGGCAGTCATTCCGGCGTGATAGGCTGCGGCATTGATACCCAGATCGATAAGTTCCTGAGCTACCATTTCGGTGTTCTTGCGGGAGAGACAGTAGATGATGCCTGCTTCTTCCTGATGATTACTGATGAAGCGGGTGATGTATTGGAGCTTTGCCTTTTTGGTGCTCTCCTGTCTTACGGTGAGGGAGAGGTTGGGGCGGTCGAAACTGCTTACGAACGTCTGCCCATTGAGATGAAGCTGGCGTATGATATCTTCGCGCGTTATCTTGTCGGCTGTGGCTGTGAGCGCCATCACCGGGACATTGCGGAAATTCTCGTGCAGCATACCGAGTTGCGAATACTCCGGACGGAAATCGTGTCCCCACTGGCTGATGCAGTGGGCCTCGTCAACGGCAAAGAGCGAAATCTTGATGTTGCTGAATAAATAAGGTATCTCGCTGATGAGTTTTTCGGGCGAAACATAAAGAAGTTTCAGTTCTCCCTTCTCGCATCGGCGTCGGATGATGAGTTCATCGGTCGTGTCGTTTCCGCTGTTCAGTGCCTCTGCCGGGATACCGTTTGCCTTGAGCGCCTCCACCTGGTCGTGCATCAGACTGATGAGCGGTGAAATGACCACAGCCGTACCTTCCATAGCTAATGCGGGAACCTGGTAGCACAGACTCTTTCCACCACCTGTCGGCATGAGAACCAGACAGTCGTGTCCCTGCATTACCTCTCTGATAATCGCCTCTTGGTTGGGGCGGAAGGAGTCGTATCCAAAATAGCTTTTTAATATCTCGTTTATCTGCATGATTGCCGTTTTATGATTTATGCCTTTACCAGCATGTTTTTGTTTTGTTTTTCATGCAAAGGTAATGAATAATCTGCATAAATAAAAGTTTTCTCCAAGAAAAAGTGCATATTTCAAGTAAAAAACTTTGCAAAGAGCGAAAAACAGGAGGAAAAGTTTGGTATGTGGAAAAAATGTATTACTTTTGCATGGTAAAAACAGATAAAAATGGCAAAATGTAATGTAAACACTCAAGAGCGATTTGCCGATATCCAGATGCTCCGTTATGAGCTGAAGGGTTTCGAAAACCTGTCGCTCACACAGAAAATTTATATTTATTGCTTGTCGAAGGCAACCCTCTTGGGACGAGATATTACCTTCGACCAGCAGGGCAAATACAATCTGCGCATCCGTAAAACCCTGGAGGCTGTATACCGTCATTACGAGGGTAATCGAGAAAGCGAAGATTTCAAGGCTTTCGAAGTTTATCTGAAACGTGTCTGGTTTGCCAGCGGCATCCATCATCACTATGGATGTGAAAAGTTTGTGCCAGGATTTTCAGAGGAATCTTTCTATGAGATGGTTGGGGCTGTAGCCGATGAATACCTGCCTCTTTCCAAGGGACAGAGCAAGGAAGACCTGTTGGGCATTCTGGTGCCTGTCATCTTCAATCCGGAAGTCATGCCTAAGCGCGTGAATCAGACGGATGGCGAGGATCTGGTGCAGACTTCAGCCTGCAATTTCTATGAGAATGTTTCTCAGGCAGAAGTAGAACGTTTCTATGCCAGGATGAAGGAAGAGGGCAACGAACAGGCACCTTCGTATGGACTGAACTCTAAACTGACCAAGCGTAATGGTGAACTGGTGGAGCTGAAATGGACAGAAGACGGCCTCTATGGCGCAGCTATCAAGGAGATTGTTTCATGGTTGCTCCGTGCTCAGAAATATGCAGAAAATGAGGAACAGAAACATCTCATCGATCTCCTGGTGAAGTATTACCGTACAGGCGATCTGAAGGATTTCGACCGTTACAGCATTGCCTGGGTGCAGCAGCACGAGGGAATGATTGATTTCATCAACGGATTTATCGAAGTGTATGGCGATCCGCTCGGACTGAAAGGTACTTGGGAAGGCATCGTAGAATATAAAGATCTTGAAGCAACGAAGCGCACCCAGACCATCAGTCAGAATGCCCAGTGGTTTGAAGATCATTCTCCTGTAGACCCACGTTTCCGCAAGCCGGAGGTGAAGGGTGTTACTGCCAATGTCATCTGTGCGGCGATGTTGGGTGGTGAAGAGTATCCTGCTTCTGCCATCGGCATCAATCTTCCGAATGCCAACTGGATCCGTCAGGAATATGGTTCTAAGAGTGTGACCATCGGTAATCTGACCGAGGCATATAACAAGGCAGCTCAAGGCAATGGTTTCCGCGATGAATTCGTTATCGACGAGGATACCATCAGTCTGATGAATCAGTACGAGGATATTACAGATGATCTGCATACCGACCTGCATGAGTGTCTGGGACATGGTAGTGGACAGCTCTTGCCTGGTACCGACCCTGATGCACTGAAGGCGTATGGCAGTACGATAGAAGAGGCGAGAGCCGATCTTTTCGGACTCTATTATGTAGCCGACCATAAATTGGTAGAACTGGGTCTGACTCCGAATGATGAGGCATACAAGGCTCAGTATTTCGGTTATCTGATGAACGGTCTGCTCACCCAGACCATCCGCATCAAGGAAGGCGACAAGATAGAGGAAGCCCACATGCGCAACCGTGCGCTGATAGCCTGGTGGGTGATGGAACATGCCGAGGGTGCTGTGGAACTGGTGAAGATGGATATGAACTATGCTTCTGCCGAGGATGCTTTGAAGGACAGTGAGGGCAATATCATTACGACGAAGACTTATGTGAAGATTAATGATTATGCCAAGCTCCGCCATCTCTTCGGTGAGTTGCTTGCTGAAATTCAGCGCATCAAGAGTGAGGGCGATTTCGAGGCTGCCCGCCTGTTGGTAGAGAAGTATGCCGTGAATATCGATCCGGAATTGCATCGCGAGATACTGGCAAGATACAAGAAACTGAATCTCGCTCCATACAAGGGATTCATCAATCCGAAGATGACGCTGGAGATGGATGAAGAAGGCGAAATTACAGACGTGGTATTGGATTATGAGGAGAGCTATGTCGACCAGATGTTGCGCTACTCTGATGAATACGGAACGCTTTAGAAAGTTAATAGTTAAGAGTTGATAGTTTATAGGGCAATCTTGCTATACGGCAACCATGCTATACGGCGAAGCCGCTATAAACTGTTAACTATAAACTTTTAAAAAAAACGATGATAGATAATAAGAACGAGGAATTTCCGATAGTAGATGAAATGGGCAACATCCTGGGCGCTGTTACCCGCGGTCATGCCCATGACGGAAGCAAGATCTTGCATCCGGTTGTTCATCTGCATGTATTCAACAGCCGGGGTGATCTGTATCTGCAGCATCGTCCAGCCTGGAAGGATATCCAGCCGGATAAATGGGATACAGCCTGCGGCGGTCATGTTGATTTAGGCGAAAGTGTGAGTCAGGCTTTGCATCGCGAGGTAAGGGAAGAATTGGGCATCACCGATTTTGAACCGGAATCTCTTGGGCATTATGTCTTTGAGAGTCAGCGGGAAAAGGAACTGGTTTATGTACATTGCTGTGTATATGATGGCGAGGTGAAACCGAGCCAGGAAGAATTGGCCGGTGGCAGATTCTGGACCAAGGATGAAATCAGCGAAAACATCGGCAAGGGTGTTTTCACTCCGAACTTCGAAAACGAATACCAGAAGTATTTCATGTAACGCTGAAATTAGCCATAAAAATACGTCCCGACGTAGCATTTGCTGCATCGGGACGTATTTTTTTGTATGTCGGGACGCAGCAAATGCTACGTCGGGACATATTTTCAGCAGGGTCGTGGCCTGTTTCTGACTGCATCTGCAGAAGCGTTAAATCTCGTAGATACCCTTGAGTGCGCCTCTTGCAATTTTCTCGAAATCTTCACCGAAGTCGCAGAAACGGAGAACCGCATTAGAGGCAGCATGTTTTATTCCCATGTTGTCACCCTGCAATGCTGCGGCAGCCTGATCCAGGAATTCGTTGATGCCACGCTCGTTAGGCTCTTTTCCATTGGCAAAAAGACGGGCAAGGAGCTGGAAACCGGCAATCTCATAGAGCGGCTTATCACTCGCTATCCACTGGTAGGCGATGACAGGCGCATAATCTACGTGCTGCAAAAGGTTGAAGGCAAGCATCTCTGCCATCTCCTGGCTCTGTACCTGTTCCATCCATAAATCTGTGATTTCCGGAAGCATCTTATCGGCAGGCATGATGAGTGTAGCCAGAATCTTGCACTCCCGGATATCTTCCTTCCACAGTTCGATGGCGAGGTCATAGTCTTTACCATATTCCTCAGCCATCTTTTTCAGTTCATAGAATGGTACGCCCCAATTCAGTTTATATCCCAGTCCCTTATCGCGCATAGATTGCGATCCCGGACCGTTCATCAGCAAGCGGAAGCTTCGCTTGATAGTCATCAGTTTCTGATGTGTTTCTTCGTTCATTATATTTTGAGTAAACTATTAACTAAATTAAAGTTTCATTATTTTACAGAACATTCCTTCGAACTGTTCCTCTATATTTGCAGGTTTATGCTTGAAGATACCGAAGATGGCACTTCCGCTACCACTCATCGCTGCATATACGGCGCCAAGGTTGTAAAGTTTCAGTTTGATTTCAGCCAGTTCCGGGTGCATCTTGAAGATAGGTGCCTCAAAATCGTTGACAAGTTCCTCTTTCCAAGTCTCGATAGGCTGGCGTACAATGTCGCGGCAACATTTGGCTGGAGCCTGTGGGGTGATGGCTGCATAAGCCTCTTTGGTGCTGACGGCAATGTCATCGCGCTTCACCACAACCAGATGATAGCCCCTCAGATTATCACCAGGACCACTTACCGGCATCAGTTCTTCGCCGATGCCTTCTGCATAGCAAGCAGTGTCACCATCCTCGGGGTCAGCAGAAATGAAGTAGGCGCAGTCTGCGCCCAGCTTGGCAGCGTATCTTTCCATCTCCGGATTACCGATATTGAGGCGGAAACGCTCGTCAAGCAAACGGATCATGAAGGCTGCATCGGCAGAACCGCCACCCAAACCAGCCTGCGAAGGAATACGCTTCACCAGGTGAGCATGGATGCGTGGAATCCTGAAGTCGGCAGCCAGGAGATTATAAGCTTTTACAACGAGATTGTTCTGTTCGTCGCAATCCACTGCGTTACCTGTAATCTTCAGATCACAAGGAACATCGCTAGGAAATTCATCGCCCATGAGCTTGATTTCAAGTGCATCGGTCAGCGGAATAGGGTAGAACACCGTTTCAAGATTGTGGTATCCATCTTTCCGCTTGCTAACTATATTTAAACCAAGATTGATCTTGGCGCAAGGAAATGTAATCATAACTTTTCAGTTTAAAGGGTTCGTTACTATTTCTTTTTCTTTGCAAAGATACGGAAAAATATCTAACATGGTGCATCTTTTACAGGATTATTTTTATCAGTAGCATTAAAAATATTAAAATAAGCCCTGTTTTGCTATATCTTTTGTATCTTTGCAATTACAAATTATTAATAGATTATGAAAAAAGGAGATAAAGTCAGATTCTTGAGCGAAGTGGGTGGCGGAAAGGTTGCCGGCTTCCAAGGTAAAAATATTGTGCTCGTTGAGGATGAGGATGGTTTTGAGATTCCGATGCCTATCAACGAGGTGGTTGTGGTGGAGCAGGATGAATACTCCATGGGCAAGATGATTTCGGCTAAGATGGATGCGCAGCAGAAGGCTGAGGAGCATGCCAATACCGAACTGCATCAGGACAGCCGGAGTATCAAGGCCATCTTGAATGATCACGATGACGTGGATATGGATGTAGAGGAATATGATGCTGCCGACCGTGAGATAACCTTTGTGAAACCGGTTGAGGAACGTACGGGTGGCAACAAACTCAGTGCTTATCTCGCCTTTGTACCTATCAACATCAAGGACGTTACCAATACCCGTTTCGAGACCTATATGGTGAATGACAGCAACTACTATCTCCACTATACCTATCTCGTGGCTGAGGGAAATGCATGGACTCTGAAAGCAGAGGGAGAAATAGAACCGAACACCAAACTCTTCATCGAGGAATTCGGTCGTGAGGCTCTGAACGAGATGGAGCATATCGCCATCCAGATGATAGCTTACAAGAAGGACAAGCCATTTCTCCTGAAGCCGGCAACAGATGTTCAGTTCCGTCTCGATCCCGTGAAATTCTACAAACTTCATCTTTTCGAGGAGAATGATTTTTTCGAGACTCCAGCCTATCTCTTTACGATTGTAGAGAACGATGAAATAGCCCGTCCGCTGGTTATCGATTCCAAGCGTCTGAAAGAGCAGATGTATAAGGATGAGAAGGTTGTCGCCAACACCAGCAAGAAGAAGAGCAAGAAGGATGATGGTACCCTTGTGATAGATCTTCATGCGGATGAAGTGCTTGAAACAACTGCTGGAATGAATTCTGCCGATATTCTTCATTATCAGATGGATATCTTCAAGAAGACCATGGAGGAATATAAGAAAAAGAAGGGACAGAAAATTATCTTTATTCATGGAAAGGGTGAAGGTGTGTTGCGCCAGACTCTCATTCATGAGTTGAACTATCGCTATAAGAGTTGCACCTATCAGGATGCTTCTTTCCAGGAGTATGGCTATGGTGCTACACAGGTAACAATTAAGTAATTTATTATGAAGTACGGATTTATTAAGGTAGCTAGTGCCATCCCTGCCGTAAAGGTGGGTGATGTCATTTTCAATACCCAGCAGATAGAGGAACAGATAGCGCTGGCTGAGGGAAAGGGTGTAGAGATCATTACATTTCCGGAACTCTCGGTTACGGGCTATTCCTGTCAGGATCTCTTCCGCCAGCAGATGCTTCTCGAATCATCTGAGCAGGCGGTGATGATGTTGCTCGATTTCACACGCAAACTCGATGTCATCTCTATCGTGGGTGCGCCGGTGATAGCGGGCGACTTGTTGCTCAATTGTGGTATCGTTATCCAGCATGGACAGATTCTCGGTATTGTACCGAAGACATATCTTCCAAACTACAGCGAGTTTTATGAGAAACGCTGGTTTGCCTCGGCTCAGGACCTGAGAGATTGCGAAGTCCGTTATGCCGGACATAAGGTGAAACTGACGCCTGATGTTCAGATTTTTCAAACTTTCGATGGCGTACAGTTTGGTGTGGAAATCTGCGAAGATGTATGGGCTCCGGCTCCTCCTAGCAACAAACTGGCGCTAGCAGGAGCAGACCTGATTTTCAATCTTTCTGCAAGCGACGAACTCATCGGAAAACATCATTATCTGAAGAGTCTGCTCAGCCAGCAGAGTGCCCGTACCATGACCGGATATATCTACAGTTCCTGCGGATTCGGTGAGAGTACGCAGGATGTGGTTTATGGTGGAAATGCCCTGATTTATGAGAATGGAGTTTTACTTTCACAGAGTGAACGTTTCTCTATTGAACCGCAGATGGTTATCTCGCAGATAGATGTAGAGAAACTCCGCTCTGAGCGTCGTACAAATTCTACTTATGTAAATGCCCAGCGCAATATTAAGTATTCTGTTCTCGGCGGTCAGTTCAATATCCGTAATATCGAAGCAGAACCAACCGAGAATGAACGCGATTTTGTGTTGGAACGTGAGGTGAATCCTCATCCGTTTATTCCTACCAGCAGCGATATGAATGCCTCTTGCGAGGAGATTTTCAATATCCAGCTCATGGGACTAGCCAAGCGTATCGTTCATACCCATGCCAAGACCGTAGTAATCGGTATTAGCGGCGGTTTGGATTCTACGCTGGCCTTACTCGTTTGTGTAAAAGCTTTTGATAAACTCAAAATGAACCGAAAGGGTATCGTAGGTGTCACTATGCCGGGATTCGGAACCACAGACAGAACCTACAATAATGCTATTTCGCTGATGCAGAGTCTTGGTATTACCATTAAGGAAATCAGCATCGCCAAGGCTGTAACCCAGCACTTTGAGGACATCGGTCAGGATGCCAGTGTGCATGATGTGACTTACGAGAATTCCCAGGCTCGTGAACGTACCCAGATCCTGATGGATTTAGCCAATAAGATGGGTGGTATGGTTATCGGTACCGGCGACCTTTCAGAGTTGGCATTAGGATGGGCTACCTATAATGGTGACCACATGAGCATGTATGGCGTGAATGCCAGCATTCCTAAAACCCTGATCCGACATCTCGTAAATCATGTTGCAGAGAGTGGGGTAGACGAACAGAGCCGCATCACACTTCGTGATATCATCGATACTCCTATCAGTCCAGAGTTGATTCCGGCAGATGAGAATGGAAATATCAAGCAGAAGACGGAAGATTTGGTGGGACCATACGAACTGCATGATTTCTTCCTCTACTATTTCCTTCGTTTCGGTTTCCGTCCTTCCAAGATTTACATGTTGGCAAAGAAGGCATTTATTGATTCCGAACTGGAGCGTGTAAAGATCAGTGATAATGATCCTGACAGCTATGATGAGGAAACTATCAAAAAGTGGCTGAAGACCTTCGTGCGCCGTTTCTTCAATCAGCAGTTCAAGCGCAGCTGTCTGCCAGATGGCCCGAAAGTAGGTAGCGTAAGCCTCAGCCCTCGTGGCGACTGGCGTATGCCTAGTGATGCAGCTTCAGCCATTTGGTTGCAAGAGGCTGAAAACCTCTGAATTTGATTTCGGACAAGCCAAAAATACAATATTCTTTACTATTTTCTGGCGCGCCCGTTATATTAACTATATACTCTTAAAGGGGCTGGATTTTGTAAATATTTGGTTTACAGAATCCAGCCTCTTTTTCTTAATATTTGTGAAATCGATTGCACAAAAATATCAGCAGAAAAGTGAAATATCTTGTTGGGCGGATAGAAATAGTTTGTAATTTTGCGGTGTAATTATTCAACTATTCAATTTTAAACTTAACAATTTCATTATGAAAAAACTTGCCGCAAAATTATGGGCGGTTTTAATACTCATGTTAGTCTCCATGCAGACGATGGCTACAGACACGTTTACTAGCAATCGTACTGACTTCCGAGACGAAAGTATCTATTTTATGATGACCACGCGTTTCTACGATGGTGACACAGGAAACAATGTGCTCTGCTGGGACAACCAGTCAGAGCAGATCAAAACAAAAGACCCTTGCTGGCGAGGCGACTTCCAGGGTGTCATCGACAAACTCGACTACATCAAGGCGCTTGGTTTTACAGCCATCTGGATTACACCAGTAGTGCAGAACGCATCCGGTTACGACTACCACGGCTATCATGCCATGGATTTCCAGCATGTAGACTGCCGTTATCAGAACAGCGATGGTAGCAAGGACGGTGACGCCATGTTCCAGGAACTCATTAACAAGGCTCACGAAAAGGGTATCAAGATTATCCTCGACATCGTGCTCAACCACACCGGTAACTTCGGTGAGCAGACACTCTGCAAGGAGTTTGACCGTAATACCGACTTGGAAACTCAGGCACTCATCAATGCTTGTATGATTCCTAACGAGGAGAAGTTGGGTTCCGACTACCTTACAAGTGTCCCTTATGAGCAGTATCAGCGTCGTCTTGGCTTGTTGAAGAACGTCCGTGGTAAGAACGAGGATGTTCACAACTACTGGCACCACTTTGGTGACTTCAACTGGGATTATCCTAACCGCTGGTGGGCTCAGATTGCAGGTGACTGCGTTGACCTGAATACCGAGAACGACTACGTAGCAGATTATCTCGTAAAGTGCTACGGCAGCTTCATCAAGATGGGTGTAGATGGTTTCCGTATCGATACATCCGGTCACATCTCACGTTTGACATTCTGCAAGCAGTTCATTCCTCAGTTTACAGCTCTTGGTGAGAAGTATAAGGACAAGCGATTGAACCAGGCACCTTTCTTTATGTATGGTGAGGTTTGCGCCCGTTACAGTGATGTCACATACCGTGGTCAGGATAACCTCTCTTGCTATTATTACACATGGCAGGCTCCAAAGGATTTGCTCGACAAATGGGATGGCAGCCAGTCTTACTGGGATACACAGGTACTCTTTGATAAAGCCAATGGCGGTACAGGTGTGGATGACCATCAGATGGCTCTCTGTGAGTCAGACAATGCCCCAACACCAACAAGCGACAATACCTTTATGGTGAATGGTAAGTGGCATGAGCCAGACTATTCTCAGGCAAGCGGTTTCCATGTGATCGACTTCCCATTGCACTACAACTTCGGTAATGCTGCCGCCGCATACGGTTTGGCAAAGTCAGGTGACAAGAGATATAATGATGCTACCTATAATGTAGTATATGTAGATAGCCACGACTACGGTCCTCAGCAAACCAACGACCAATTCCGTTTCTCTGGTGATGATGCTCAGTGGGCAGAGAATCTCTCTCTGATGTTTACCTTCCGTGGTATTCCATGTCTCTATTATGGTTCTGAGGTTGGTTTCCGTCGCGGTGCTCCGATTGACAGAGGTCCTCACGGTCCTCTTTCAGAAACTGGTCGTGCTTACTTCGGTGGTTACCTCACAGGTGATGTAACAGCCAAGGATTTCGGTGACTACAAGGCAACAGGTAATGTGGCTGCAACTTTGAATCATGATGTAGCTCAGCACCTCATCCGCCTGAACAAGATTCGTCAGGCTGTTCCTGCTTTGCGTAAGGGTCAGTGGACCGACGAGGGTTGTACTCCTGCTGGTAAGGGTATCGCCTTCAAGCGTGCTTACAAGGATGATAGCTATGCACTCGTAGCCATCAATGGTGGTGCAACATTCACAGATTGCCCTGATGGTACTTATACCGACGTGGTAACAGGCAAGACTTACACAGGTTCTACTATCACCGTTGATGCTCCTGCTACTCAGGGTCAGCTCCGTGTTCTCGTGAAGGACTGGAAGGGCGGTCAGATAGGTGAGGATGGTCCTTTCATCTATAATGAGGCTCCTAAGTCTAAGTCAGAGGCTGATCAGGCTTATGATGGTCATGAGGAAGATGGTACAACATGGGTTGAGCCACAGACTAATGAGTTTGGTTTGAAGTTCTCTCAGAATGGTGGTACTTTCCGCACCAATACTGTTACTGTAGAGGTAAGCCTTAGCGGTAAGGCAACTTCTGGTTGGTTCCAGGTAGAAGGTAAGGACAAGGAAGAGTTGGCTCCTGGCGAGACCAAGACATTCACTATCGGTGAAGACATGAACTTCAAGCAGAGCAAGACTGTAACATGGTATGCTAAGAACGACAAGAGTGAGAAGAATGGTTCTGTATCCTTCACCAAGGTGGATCCTAACGCATCTATCACCGTATATGTAAAGGCAGACAATGCTCCAACTATCTATGCTTGGGTTCCTGGCAAACCTGCTAAAGAGTTGACTGGTGCATGGCACGGAAATACCATGGATGGTCCTGAAGAGATTGGTGGTGTCAACTACTGGTACAAGACTTTCGATGGAGTAGAGAGCTTCAATGTGATTCTGAATAATGGTAATGACAAGCAGTCAAGTGACATCACTGGTATCACAGGCGATATCTACTTGGAGTATGACGGTGGTTCAAATGTCAAGACGCTCGATGCTCCTGTCAACACAACAGCCAAGGTTACTTTGAGTCCTAATGGTGGTGACTTCGAGAAGACTGTTACCGTAGCAGCAACCCTCAGCAACAATGCCAAGAGCGGTTGGTATAAGATTGGTGATGGCGAGCAGGTGGCTCTTACCCCTGGTAAGGCTGCTACATTCACCCTCGGTGAAGATATGCTGGAAGGCGAGAGCAAGATTGTAACTTGGAGCGCAACTAATGCAGAAGGTGTGGAAAAGACAGGTACTGCTACCTTCAACAAGAAGAAAGAGGTTGTAATTCCTACTCCAACAGGTATCTTCGCTTACTTCCTCGCTCCTTCAGACTGGACTGATGTTCACGCTTATGTTTGGACTGATGGTGGTGGCGAATATGCTGGTGGATGGCCAGGTGTAGCTTGTACCAAGACTGGTGAGAAGAAGAATGGTTTGGATATTTGGATGTGGAAGTATGATGGTGATAAGACTGAACTTCCTGCTAAGATTATCTTTAACAATAATGGTAATGGTAACAACCAGACTGGTAATTTCGATTTCGTAAACGGTGCAGTCTATAACCGTGACGGTAAGACCAATGAGTCTGTCTCAACAGGCATCAACCAGGTAGGTAGCAAGAAGGCTCCTGCTAAGTTGAAGATTTACTCTATCAATGGTGTGAAGGTAGCTGAGGTAGGCAGCATGGCAGATGCTGAGTACATCCTCGCTCCAGGTGTCTATGTTTGCAGTGGCAAGAAGTACGTAATCAAGTAATAAATTTCTTTTCTCTTTTAGATACGCAAGTTTTCAGATGAAAACTTGCGTATTTTTTTCGTATAATCGTTTGTGTTTGTTTATTTTACTTATTAACGCAATCGATTGCACGGAAAAATGAGCGGAAGTTGCTTTATTTATTTGTTATCATCATTTATTATGATTAATTTTGTAAGTGGAATAAAATTTAACTAAATGTCTTAACTTAATTCAAAAATTTTTTATGAGAAAGTTCAAGAAGAAGCTCTTTGCAGCGATGCTGCTGCTGCTTGCCTCGTCTAATGCGATGGCGACTGACAACTTCACGGTTAATCGTACAGATTTCCGAGATGAAAGTATTTACTTCATGATCACCACGCGTTTCTACGATGGAGATCCTAAAAACAATGTGCTCTGCTGGGACAACCAGGAAGCACAGATGAGTACCAAGGACCCTTGTTGGCGAGGTGACTTCCAGGGTGTCATCGACAAGCTCGACTACATCAAGGCGTTAGGTTTCACTGCCATCTGGATTACACCTGTCGTACAGAATGCGTCCGGTTATGACTACCACGGCTATCATGCTTCGGATTTCTCCAAGGTAGATTGCCGCTATCAGAGTGGTGACGGTAAAAAGAGTGGTGACGTGATGTTCCAGGAACTCATCGACAAGGCTCACGCCAAGGGTATCAAGATTATCCTCGATATCGTGCTCAACCACTCCGGTAACTTCGGTGAGGAGAAGCTCTGCAAGGAGTTCGACCGTGATACACGTCTTCGTAACCAGGCAGACATCAATGCTTGTATGATTCCTAATCCCGAAACATTAGGTAGTGACTATCCAAGTCTTTTGCCTGCTGCTCAGTATCAGCGTCGTCTTGCCCTGATGAAGAATACCGATGGTCAGAATCATGATCCACACAACTACTGGCACCATTTCGGTAACTTCAACTGGGATGAGCCAAACCGCTGGTGGGCTCAGATTGCAGGTGACTGTGTGGACCTCAATACTGAGAATAATACAGTGGCTGAATATCTTATCAACTGCTATGGCAATTTTATCAAGATGGGTGTCGATGGCTTCCGTATTGATACATCCGGTCACATCTCACGTCTTACCTTCTGCAAGCAGTTCATTCCTCAGTTTGCTGCCCTCGGTAAGAAGTATGAGAACAAGCGATTGAACAAGGCTCCATTCTTCATGTATGGTGAGGTTTGTTCCCGTTACAGTGATGTGCAGTACCGTGGTCAGGACAATCTTTCACCTTATTATTATACATGGCAGGCTCCACAGAACTTGATGGATCAGTTTGATGGCAGCCAGTCATATTGGGACACTCAGGAAATCTATGACCGTGGTACAGGTTATGATGATAAGCTGATGCCTCTCTGCGAGAAAGATAAAGCGAATTCTCCAGAAAGCAACAATACCTTTATGCTGAATGGCGCATGGCATGAGCCAGATTATTCTCAGTCAAGCGGTTTCAATGTGATCGACTTCCCATTGCACTACAACTTCGGTAATGCTGCCACCGCATACCGTTTGGCTAAGTCTGTTGATATGAAATATAATGACGCTACCTATAATGTGGTATATGTAGACAGTCACGACTATGGTCCTGGGTCAGGGTCTCGTTTTGGCGGCTCAGACGCTCAGTGGGCAGAGAATCTCTCTCTGATGTTCACCTTCCGTGGAATCCCATGTCTCTATTATGGTTCTGAGGTAGGTTTCCGTCGCGATGTTGTGATTGACAGAGGTCCTAATGGTCCTCTTTCTGAAACTGGTCGTGCTTACTTCGGTGGTTATATCACAGGTGATGTAGAAGCATCAGACTTCGGTGAATACAAGGCTTCTGGTAATGTGGCTGCTTCATTGAATCATGATGTCGCTCAGCACCTCATCCGTCTGAACAAGATTCGTCAGGCTGTTCCTGCTCTCCGTAAGGGTCAGTGGACTGACGATGGTTGTACTCCTGCCAAGGGTGGTTTCGCCTTCAAGCGTGCTTATAAGGACAGTTATGCACTCGTAGCCCTCAATGGTGGTGCTACTTTCACAGATTGCCCAGCTGGTACTTATACAGACTTGGTAACAGGCAAGACTTACACAGGTTCTACTATCACCGTTGATGCTCCTCATAATCAGGGTCAGGTTCGCGTACTCGTGAAAGACTGGACTGGTGGCAAGCTCATTGATGATGGTGCTTTCATCTACGAAACTGCTGCTCAGCATAAGGGTGATCAGACCTATGATGGCAATGAAGAGGCTGGTACAACTTGGGTTGACGAGGCTCCTCTTCCGCCTGTAAGCGTTTCTCTTTCTCCAGCTGGCGGAAATTTCCGCACCAATACGGTAACTGTTACCGCTGAGGTCTCAGAAGATGCTACATCAGCATGGTATCAGATAGAGGGACAGGACAAGGTAGATTTGACCCCTGGTAAGTCTGTTACCTTCACTATCGGTGAAGACATGAACTTCAAGGACACCAAGACAGTGACTTGGAGTGTAACAAACTCTGAAGGCAAGGAGAAAACTGGTCAGGTAACATATACTAAGGTTGATCCTAACGCATCTATCGTGGTCATGGTGAAGGCTGACAAGGCTCCTTACATCCACGCTTGGACGCCAGGTGTTGGCGGTAAGAATCTGACAGGTGCATGGCCTGGTAAGGTGATGAAGGGTCCTGAGGAGATTGATGGTGCTAAATACTGGACTTATGATTTCGATAACGTTGAGAGCTTCAATGTAATATTGAATAATGGTAGCGGTGATCAGTCTGGTGACATCACTGGTATTACAAGTGATACCTACTTGGAGTATGACGGTGGTAAAAGTGCCAAGAAGATTTCTGCTCCTGCAAATTCGACAGCTGCTGCTAAGGTGGCTTTCAGCCCTTAACGGTGGTGAATTTGAGAAGACAATCACTGTAACTGCAACGCTGAGCAGCAATGCTAAGAGCGGTTGGTATAAGATCGGTGATGGTGTGCAGGTAAATCTTACTCCTGGTAAGGCTGCTACATTCACACTCGGTGCTGACATGATGGAAGGCGAGAGCAAGACTGTAACTTGGAGTGCAACCAATGCTGATGGTACAACCAAGACAGGTTCTTCAACCTTCAACAAGATTAAAGAGGTAGTTATTCCTACTCCAACAGGTATCTTCGCTTACTTCCTCGCTCCTTCAGACTGGAGTCAGGTAGACAGCTGGGCTTGGAATGATACAGACAACTTTACTGGTGGTAACTGGCCAGGTGTAAGCTGTACCAAGACTGGCATGAAGAAGAATGGTTTGGATGTCTGGATGTGGAAGTATGATGGCGATTTGACAACTGCTCCTACTATGATCATCTTCAACAACGGCGGTGGTCAGCAGACAAAGGATTTGAAATTCGAAAACGGTGCAGTTTATAACCTTGCCGGTAAGACCAATGAGTCTGTCTCAACAGGTATCAACCAGGTAGGTAGCAAGAAGGCTCCTGCTAAGTTGAAGATTTACTCTATCAATGGTGTGAAGGTAGCCGAAGTAAACAAGGTTTCTGATGCAGAATACGTTCTGGCTCCAGGTATGTATATCTGCAATGGCAAAAAGTTTGTTATCAAATAAACTTACCGCTACTTTGGGACTTAAACAAGCACTTCGCCTGCTTTGTAAGCGGGTAGTGTGAGTTTGTCCCCGTGCGGTTAGCAGTTTATGTACATGATATCCTCTGAATGGGGCTGATTTTTGCAAATATCCGTTTTGCGAAATTCAGCCTCTTTTTTCTTTGTTATTGCGAAAACGATTGCACAGAAAAAACAATAGAAAAGTGAATTGTTTTATAGTATTTATAAAAAGAATTCGTAATTTTGCGGTGTAATTATTCAACTATTCAATTTTAAACTTAACAATTTCATTATGAAAAAACTTGCCGCAAAATTATGGGCGGTTCTTATGCTCATGTTGGTCTCTATGCAGACGATGGCGACGGATGTCTTCACATCTAATCGTACTGACTTTCGAGACGAAAGTATCTATTTCATGATGACCACTCGTTTTTACGATGGTGATCCCTCTAATAACGTGCTCTGCTGGGACAACCAGGAAGCACAGAAGAGTACCAAGGACCCTTGTTGACGAGGTGACTTCCAGGGTGTCATTGACAAGCTTGACTATATCAAGGCGCTTGGTTTCACTGCCATCTGGATTACTCCTGTCGTACAGAATGCATCCGGTTATGACTACCACGGCTATCATGCTTCGGATTTCTCCAAGGTAGACTGCCGCTATCAGAGTGGTGACGGCAAAAAGAGTGGTGACGTGATGTTCCAGGAGCTCATCGACAAGGCTCACGCCAAGGGTATCAAGATTATCCTCGATATCGTGCTCAACCACACCGGTAACTTCGGTGAGGAGCATTTTTGCAAGGAGTTCGACCGTGATACTCGTCTTCGTAACCAGGCAGACATCAATGCTTGTATGATTCCTAATTTGGAAACATTGGGTAGTGACTATCCAGGTCTTCTGCCTGGTTATCAGTATCAGCGTCGTCTTGCCATGATGAAGAATACCGATGGTCAGAATCATGATACTCACAACTACTGGCACCATTTCGGTAACTTCAACTGGGACTTGCCTAATCGTTGGTGGGCTCAGATTGCAGGTGACTGTGTGGACCTCAATACTGAGAATAATACAGTGGCTGATTATCTTGTCAAGTGCTATGGCAACTTTATCAAGATGGGTGTCGATGGTTTCCGTATTGATACATCTGGTCACATCTCACGTCTTACCTTCTGCAAGCAGTTCATTCCTCAGTTTGCTGCCCTCGGTAAGCAGTACGAGGACAAGCGATTGAACAAGGCTCCATTCTTCATGTATGGTGAGGTTTGTGCCCGTTTCGGTAGTGTGCAGTACCGTGGTCAGGACAACCTTTCACCTTATTATTATACATGGAAGGCTCCAAAGGATCTGATGGATGGCTTTGATGGCAGCCAGTCATACTGGGACACTCAGGAAATCTATGACAGTGGTACAGGTTATGATGCTAAGCTGATGCCTCTCTGCGAGAAGGATAACGCGGATTCTCCAGAAAGCAACAATACCTTTATGCTGAATGGTGCATGGCATGAACCAGACTATTCTCAGTCAAGCGGTTTCAATGTAATCGACTTCCCATTGCACTACAACTTCTCTAGTGCAGGAAGTGCATACGGCTTGGCTAAGTCTGGTGATATGAAATACAATGATGCTACTTTCAATGTGGTATATGTAGATAGTCATGACTACGGTCCTCAGCCAAGTGATGGTATCCGTTTCTCTGGTAGTGATGCTCAGTGGGCTGAGAATCTCTCTCTGATGTTTACCTTCCGTGGAATCCCATGTCTCTATTATGGTTCTGAGGTAGGTTTCCGTCGTGGTTCTGTGATTGACAAAGGTCCTAATGGTCCTCTTTCTAACACTGGTCGTGCTTACTTCGGTGGTTATATCACAGGTGATGTAGAAGCATCAGACTTCGGTGAATACAAGGCTTCTGGTAACGTGGAAGCTACATTGAATCATGATTTGGCTCAGCACCTCATCCGTCTGAACAAGATTCGTCAGGCTGTTCCTGCTCTCCGTAAGGGTCAGTGGACAGACGAGGGTTGTGCTGCTAACGGCGGTATCGCTTTCAAGCGTGCTTACAAGGACAGCTATGCACTCGTAGCCCTCAATGGTGGTGCTACCTTTACAGATTGCCCAGCTGGTACTTATACAGACTTGGTAACAGGCAAGACTTACACAGGTCCTACTATCACCGTTGATGCTCCTAGTAATCAGGGTCAGGTTCGCGTACTCGTGAAAGACTGGAAGGGTGGCAAGCTCATTGATGATGGTGCTTTTATCTATGCTTCTACTGCTCAGCATAAGAGTGGTCAGGACTATGATGGTAATGAAGAGGCTGGTACAACTTGGGTTGACGAGACTCCTCTTCAGCCAGTAAGCGTTTCTCTTTCTCCAGCTGGTGGAAGTTTCCGCACCAATACGGTAACAGTTACTGCTGAACTCTCAGAAGATGCTTTGTCTGGTTGGTACCAGATTGAGGGACAGGACAAGGTAGCTTTGACCCCTGGTAAGCCTGCTACCTTCACTATCGGTGACGACATGAACTTCAATCAGACCAAGACTGTGACTTGGAGCGCTACAAGCTCTGAAGGCGAGAAGACTGGTAAGGTTACTTATACCAAGGTAGATCCTAACGCAGCTATCACCGTATATGTAAAGGCAGACAAGGCTCCTTACATCCACGCTTGGATAACTGGCGGCAAAAATCTGACAGGTGAATGGCCTGGTAAGGTAATGGATGGTCCTGTGGAGATTGATGGTGCTAAATACTGGACTTATGATTTCGATAACGTTGAGAGCTTCAATGTAATATTGAATAATGGTAGCGGTGCTCAGTCTGGTGAAATCTCTGGTATTACAGGTGATACCTACTTGGAGTATGATGGTAGTAGAAGTGCCAAGAAGATTGACGCTCCTGTCAATACAGTTGCTACTGCCAAGGTTACTTTGAGTCCTAACGGTGGTGACTTCCAGAAGACTATCTCCGTAACTGCCACATTGAGCAACAATGCCAAGAGCGGTTGGTATAAGATTGGCGATGGCGAGCAGGTAGCTCTTACTCCTGGTAAGGCTACTACCTTCACTCTCGGTGACGATATGCTGGAAGGCGAGAGCAAGACTGTAACTTGGAGTGCAACTAATGCTGACAATGAAACCAAGACAGGTTCTGCTACCTTCAACAAGCAGAAAGAGGTTGTAATTCCTACTCCAACAGGTATCTTCGCTTACTTCCTCGCTCCTTCAGACTGGACTGATGTTCACGCTTATGTTTGGACTGATGGTGACAAATATGCTGGTGAATGGCCTGGTGTAGCTTGTACCAAGACTGGTGAGAAGAAGAATGGTTTGGATATCTGGATGTGGAAGTATGATGGTGATAAGACTGAACTTCCTGCTAAGATTATCTTCAACAATAATGGTAATGGTAACAACCAGACTGGTAATTTCGATTTCGTAAACGGTGCAGTCTATGACCGCAACGGTAAGACCAATGAGTCTGTCTCAACAGGTATCAACCAGGTAGGTAGCAAGAAGGCTCCTGCTAAGTTGAAGATTTACTCTATCAATGGTGTGAAGGTAGCCGAAGTAAACAAGGTTTCTGATGCAGAATACGTTCTGGCTCCAGGTATGTATATCTGCAATGGCAAGAAGTTTGTTATCAAATAAACTTACCGCTACTTTGGGACTTAAACAAGCACTTCGCCTGCTCTGTAAGCGGGTAGTGTGAGTTTGTCCCCGTGCGGTTAGCAGTTTATGTACATAATATCCTCTGAATGAGGCTGAATTTTGCAAATATCCGTATTGCGAAATTCAGCCTCTTTTTCTTTGTTGCTGCGAAATCGATTGCACAGAAGAAACAATAGAAAAGTGAATTATCTTATAGTATTTATAAAAAGAATTCGTAATTTTGCGGTGTAATTATTCAACTATTCAATTTTAAACTTAACAATTTCATTATGAAAAAACTTGCCGCAAAATTATGGGCGGTTCTTATGCTCATGTTGGTCTCTATGCAGACGATGGCTACGGACACGTTTACCAGCGATCGTACTGACTTCCGAGACGAAAGTATCTATTTCATGATCACCACCCGTTTCTACGATGGAGATCCTAAAAACAATGTGCTCTGCTGGGACAACCAGGCAGCGCAGATTGAAACAAAAGACCCTTGCTGGCGAGGCGACTTCCAGGGTGTCATTGATAAGCTCGACTATATCAAGGCTCTTGGTTTCACAGCCATCTGGATTACTCCTGTCGTACAGAACGCATCCGGTTATGACTACCACGGCTATCATGCCATGGATTTCCAGCATGTTGACTGCCGCTATCAGAGCAGTGATGGTAAGAGTGGTGACGTGATGTTCCAGGAACTCATCGACAAGGCTCACAAAAAGGGTATCAAGATTATCCTCGATATCGTGCTCAACCACACTGGTAACTTCGGTGAGGAGAAGCTCTGCAAGCTGTTCGATCGTAACACACAACTTCGCAACCAAGCTTACATCGATGCTTGTATGACCCCTACAGAAACTTTGGGTAGTGACTACCTGACCATCCTTCCAAAGGATCAATACCAGCGTCGTCTTACCATGATGAAGAATATGAATGGTCAGAACCAGGATATTCACAACTACTGGCATCATTATGGTCAGTTCGGTTGGGATGATCCATCCCGTTGGTGGGGGCAGATTGCTGGTGACTGTGTTGACCTCAATACAGAGAACGACGCGGTGGCAGATTATCTCGTGAAGTGCTATGGTCAGTTCATCAAGATGGGTGTGGATGGTTTCCGTATCGATACATCTGGTCACATCTCACGACTCACTTTCAACCATCAGTTCATTCCTCAGTTTGCTGCCCTCGGTAAGCAGTACGAGAATAAGCGATTGAACAAGGCTCCTTTCTTTATGTATGGTGAGGTTTGTACCCGTGGTCACGAAGCAACCTATAGAGGCCAGGCCAATCTTTCTTGCTACTTCTATACATGGAAGTCTGATGAGTCTTTGATGAACCAGTGGGATGGAAGCCAAAGCTTCTGGGACAGTCAGGTATTGCCAGAGGGTTCTGGTCCTATCGGTCCTCAGGCACTCTGCGGTAAGGAAACATTTGGTGACAAGAAGAGCGAAAATGCTAAGATGATCAATGGTGCATGGCATGAGCCAGACTATTCTGAGGCAAGTGGTTTCAATGTCATCGACTTCCCAATGCACTATAGCTACAATACAGCTAAAGATGCATTCCGTCTTTCAGCGGAAGACGAACTCTATAATGATGCTACATATAATGTAGTATATATTGACAGCCATGACTACAGTCCAGGCCCTAACGATCTCAACCGTTTCGGTGGTACAGATGCTCAGTGGGCTGAGAACCTCTCTCTCTTGTTTACCTTCCGTGGTATTCCATGTATCTACTATGGTTCAGAGGTTGGTTTCCGTCGTGGTGTAAGAATCGACCCAGGTCCTAACGGTCCTCTTTCTGATACTGGTCGTGCTTACTTCGGTGGTTATATCACAGGTGATGTCACAGCAACAGACTTCGGTGAGTATAAGGCTACAGGTAACGTAGCTGCTTCTTTGAATCACGATGTTGCTCAGCACCTCATCCGTTTGAACAAGATCCGTCAGGCTGTTCCTGCTCTCCGTAAGGGTCAGTGGACAACAGATGGTTGTAAGGCAACAGGTAAGAATGGTATCGCTTTCAAGCGTGCTTACAAGGATAGCTACGTTCTCGTAGCCCTCAATGGTGGTGCTTCATTCACAGATTGCCCTGCTGGTACTTATACCGACGTGGTAACTGGTAAGACTTATGAAGGTCCTTCTATCGATGTTGAAGCTCCTGCTACTCAGGGTCAGCTCCGTGTTCTCGTAAAGGACTGGAAGGGTGGTAAGATCGGTGAGGATGGTGCTTTCATCTACGATACTACAGCTAAGTCTCTGGACGGTCAAGACTATGATGGTAATGAGGAGGCTGGTACAATTTGGAACGAGCAGGGTCCTATTCAGCCAGCAAGCGTTTCATTCTCACAGGCTGGTGGATCATTCCGTACTGAGACTATTAACCTGACAGTTACTCTCTCTGAAGACGCTAAGTCTGGTTGGTATCAGATACAAGGTCAGGATAAGGTGAACTTGACTCCTGGTGTGAGTGAGAACCTTACCATTGGCGAAGGTATGAACTTTGGCGACACCAAGACTATTGAGTGGAGCGCAGAGGCCCAGGACGGTAAAGTAAAGAGCGGTAGCTTGACCTTCAAGAAGGTGGACCCTAATGCTTCTATCACGGTTTACGTACAGGCAGAAAATGCTCCTTTTATCTATGCTTGGTCAAAAGGTTCTTCTGTTAAGGAGTTGACAGGTGCATGGCCTGGTACAAAGATGACAGAGTCTGAAGAAATCAATGGCGAAAAGTACTGGACTTGCGCTTTTGATGGTGTTGAGACCTTCAATGTCATCTTGAATAATAATAGCGGTGCACAGTCTGGTGACATCACTGGTATCACAGGTGATATCTACCTGAAGTATGACGGCGGTGCAAATGCTCAGAAGATTGACGCTCCTGTCAATACTGCAGCCAAGGTTACTTTGAGTCCTAATGGTGGTGACTTCGAGAAGACTGTTTCCGTAACAGCAACATTGAGCAGCAATGCCAAGAGTGGTTGGTACAAGATCGGTAATGGTGAGCAGATCGCTCTTACCCCTGGTAAGGCTGCTACATTCACACTCGGTGCTGACATGATGGAAGGCGAGAGCAAGATTGTAACTTGGAGCGCAACTAATGCAGAAGGTGTAGAAAAGACAGGTACTGCTACCTTCAACAAGATTAAAGAGGTAGTTATTCCTACTCCAACAGGTATCTTCGCTTACTTCCTCGCTCCTTCAGATTGGAGTCAGGTAGATTGCTGGGCTTGGAATAATACAGACAACTTTACCGGTGGTAACTGGCCAGGTGTAAGCTGTACCAAGACTAACATGAAGAAGAATGGTCTTGATGTTTGGATGTGGAAGTATGATGGCGATTTGACAACTGCTCCTACCATGATCATCTTCAGCAACGGCAGTGGTCAGCAGACAAAGGATTTGAAATTCGAAAACGGTGCAGTTTATAACTTTGCCGGTAAGACCAATGAGTCTGTCTCAACAGGTATCAACCAAGTAGGTAGCAAGAAGGCTCCAGCTAAGTTGAAGATTTACTCTATCAATGGTGTGAAGGTAGCCGAAGTAAACAAGGTTTCTGATGCAGAATACGTTCTGGCTCCAGGTATGTATATCTGCAATGGCAAGAAGTTTGTTATCAAGTAGTCAATGGTTAGCCGCCATTACTTTTAGAAACATTTAGTTTATCATATTTCATTTATTTTAGGTTTAAGTACTCCTAAATGACTTGAAAAGAGCAATTTTTCAGTCATTTAGGAGTCTTTTTTGTATATATAAGTAGAAAATATATTAAAGATTTTGGGTAAACCCTTTTTTTTTTGTAACTTTGCGCCCAAAAGTAAAAACAATATAAAAATAAAATAGATAATATGGCTAAGAAATTTGCCGAGCACAACGGTCTGAATTTGACTCAGACAAACAATGACGTACTAGCAGCGTGGGAGAAAAATGATATCTTCCACAAGTCTATCGACGAGCGTGAAGGCTGCCCTCAGTTTATCTTCTTCGAGGGACCTCCATCAGCTAATGGCCACCCGGGTATTCACCACGTGTTGGCACGTAGTATCAAGGATACATTCAACAGATACAAGACGATGAAGGGATTCCAGGTTCACCGCAAGGCGGGATGGGATACCCACGGACTCCCTGTTGAACTCGGTGTCGAGAAGGAACTCGGCATCACCAAGAAGGATATCGACAACAAGGCTTCAGAGAAGTATATCTCTACAGAGGATTACAACCACAAGTGCCGCGAGAACGTGATGAAGTTCACCGCTGAGTGGCGCGAGTTGACCGAGAAGATGGGTTACTTCGTAGATCTCGATCATCCTTATATCACCTACGATAACAAGTATATCGAGACTCTCTGGTGGCTCCTCAAGCAGCTCTACAACAAGGGTCTGCTCTACAAGGGTTACACCATCCAGCCATACTCTCCAGGCGCAGGTACAGGTTTGAGCTCTCACGAGTTGAACCAGCCTGGATGCTATCGCGATGTAAAGGACCTCACCACCACAGCCCAGTTCCTCATCAAGGATCCTAAGGCTGAGTGGACCAAGTGGGGCAAGCCATACTTCATCGCATGGACCACTACACCTTGGACTTTGCCATCAAACGTGGCTCTCTGTGTGGGTCCTAAGATCGACTATGTAGCCATCGAGACTTACAACCTCTACAATGGCGAGCCTATGACACTCGTGATGGCTGAGGCGCTGGTAGGTTCATATCTGAAGGCAGACCAGGAGTGCAAGGAGGGCGATCTCCTGCCATTCGACAAGGAGAAGAAGCAGTGCCCATGGCGCATTATCGACCACATGAAGGGTACAGACCTCGAAGGCATGCACTACGAGCAGCTCCTGCCATGGGTAAAGCCATGCGAGAAGGTTGATCTCTTCGCACCGGCTTTCGTTACAGAATATGCTGCTGCTCATCCTGAGAAGGTGTTCGCTTCTGAGGATGGTCGCGATCAGTTCGTCGAGATGGAGAGTGAGGCTTTCCGCGTAATCCTCGGCGACTACGTTACTACCGATGACGGTACAGGTATCGTGCACATCGCTCCTACATTCGGTGCCGATGATGCCAAGGTGGCTAAGGATGCCAACATCCCAGCCCTCTACCTTATTAATAAGAAGGGTGAGACCCGCCCAATGGTTGACTTGCAGGGTAAGTTCTATCTCATCGAAGACCTCGATGACAACTTCGTAAGCGCTTGCGTCAACAAGGAGGCATACGCTCATCACGCAGGCGACTACGTGAAGAATGCCTACGACCCACAGTTTAATGTGGATGGTGTTTGGGACAAGAAGGCTTCTGATAAGGCTGAAGACCTGAACATCGTACTCTGCTACGAACTGAAGCAGGAGGGCAAGGCTTTCAAGAGCGAGAAGCACGTGCACAACTATCCTCACTGCTGGCGTACCGACAAGCCTATCCTCTATTATCCATTGGATAGCTGGTTTATCAAGGATACAGCCCGCAAGGAGCGCATGGTAGAACTCAACAAGACCATCAACTGGCAGCCTGAGAGCACCGGTACTGGCCGTTTCGGCAACTGGCTCGAAAACCTGAACGACTGGAACCTTTCACGTTCCCGCTTCTGGGGTACTCCATTGCCAATCTGGCGTGACGAGAACCGTGGCGAGAAGTGTATCGGCAGTCTTGAGGAACTCTATGCTGAAATCGAGAAGTCTGTGGCTGCCGGTATCATGCAGAGCAACCCATTGAAGGAGAATGGTTTCGTTCCTGGCGACTACAGTCAGGAGAACTATGATAAGATTGACCTCCACCGTCCATACGTTGACAAGATTGTATTGGTTAACGAGGAGGGCAAGCCAATGTATCGTGAGAGCGACCTCATCGACGTTTGGTTCGATTCTGGTTCAATGCCTTACGCCCAGCTCCACTACCCATTCGAGGGTGAGATGGCCCGTGGCACAGAGGCAGACCGCGATGCACTCATCCACAGCACCTATGAGGGATATGCTATTCCTCCTAAGTTCTATCCAGCCGACTTCATCAATGAGGGCGTGGATCAGACCCGTGGATGGTTCTTCACCCTGCACGCCATCGCTACCATGGTATTCGATAGCGTAGCCTTCAAGAACGTAATCTCTTCTGGTCTCGTTCTCGATGCCAAGGGTAACAAGATGAGTAAGCACGTGGGTAACGTGACTAACCCATTCGAGATGATTGACAAGTATGGTGCCGATCCTGTTCGTTTCTATATGATGACCAACAGCGAGCCTTGGGACAACCTCAAGTTCGACCCTAATGGTGTGGACGAGACCCGCCGTAAGTTCTTCGGTACCTTATATAATACCTACAGCTTCTTCGCCCTCTATGCTAATGTAGATGGTTTCGATGCAGAGGCTGCTCAGGTGCCATTCGAGAAGCGCCCAGAGATTGACCGCTGGATTCTCTCTTCACTCAATACCCTCATCAAGGGCGTTGACAGAGAGTTGGCTGGCTATGATCCAACCCGCGCAGGCCGTCTCATCGATGCATTCGTCAACGATGACCTCTCTAACTGGTACGTTCGTCTGAACCGTAAACGTTTCTGGGGTAAGGAGATGAGCGAGGATAAGCTGAGTGCTTACCAGACTCTCTATACCTGCCTGATGACAGTGGCTAAGCTGCTGGCACCATTCGCTCCATTCTATGCAGACGAGTTGTATCACGACTTGGGCGGCGAGTTGGAGAGCGTACATCTCGATAAGTTCCCAGTAGCTGATGAAGCTGCTATCGATGCCGACCTGGAGGAGCGTATGGCCATCGCCCAGAAGATTACTTCTATGGTATTGGCATTGCGTCGCAAGGTGAACATCAAGGTTCGTCAGCCACTCCAGCAGATCATGATTCCTGCAGTAGATGATGTACAGAAGGCACACATCGAGGCAGTAGCAGGACTGTTGAAGAACGAGGTGAACGTGAAGGAGGTTAACTTCATTGAGGGTCAGGGCATTCTCGTAAAGAAGGTGAAGTGTAACTTTAGAGTGATGGGTAAGAAGTTCGGCAAGCTGATGAAGGGTGTTGCAGCCCAGATGGCAGCACTCGATCAGGACCAGATTGCAGCCTTCGAGAAGGCAGGCAACATCACATTGAATATCGACGGACAGGAAGCCGTGGTAGAGGTAGCCGACGTGGAGATTATCTCTGAGGATATTCCAGGATGGCTCGTTTCTAACGAGGGCAATCTGACCGTAGCGCTTGAGGTAGAGTTGACTCCTGAATTGAAGAAGGAGGGTATGGCTCGTGAGTTGATCAACCGTATCCAGAACCTCCGCAAGGAGACCGGTCTGGAGATTACCGACCGCATCAACGTAACTGTGGCTCCTAATGAGGAGACTGACGCAGCCATCGAGGCATTCGCCGACTACATCAAGGGTCAGGTATTGGCAGACAGCATCGAAATCGGCGACAACGCAGGTGTTGAGACCGAGTTTGATGACTTTAAGTTAAACATTCTCGTAGAGAAGAATTAAATAGTTAGGAGTTAGGAGTTAGAAGTTAGGAGCATTTCCAAACTGCTTGCTTCTAACTTTCTAGCCCTTATTTCCTAAAAACATTAACAAATAACATAATAGATAACATCTATGGCTAACGAAAAACTACGTTATAGCGATCAGGAGCTCGAGGAGTTCCGCGCTATCATTGATGAGAAATTGAAGGTGGCAAAGCAGACTTATCATGATTGCATGGCTCAGCTGAACCACTCAGACAGTAATGATGTGGTAGATACATCACCAACCTACAAGGCTCTTGAAGAGGGTAGTGAAGCACAAAGCAAGGAAGAAATCATCCAGATGGCTCAGCGTCAGCAGAAGTTCATCAAGGGATTGGAAGCAGCTTTGGTTCGTATCCAGAACAAGACCTATGGTATTGACCGCGAAACTGGTGAGTTGATTCCTAAGGAGCGTTTGCGTGCTGTACCTCATGCCACTTTGAGTGTAGCTTCTAAGGAGGCTAGAAAAAAGTAATAAATGGAGAAAACAAGTAAAATTAAATACGGATGGCTCGTCACGGCAATGGTGGTTGTGCTTCTTGTTATCGATCAGATTATCAAGGTGTACATCAAGACCCATTTTTGCCTTGGCGAGTCTGTTCGTGTTACTGATTGGTTTTATATCGAATTTGTTGAGAACAACGGAATGGCTTGGGGTATGTCGTTTATCGGCAAGTTCTGGCTAAGTCTGTTGCGCCTGGTAGCCATCTGTGCGTTGAGCATTTATCTGCATCGCATCATTAAGCGTGGTACCTATCGCTTGTTATACATCATTTTGGTGGCGCTGGTTCTGACGGGTGCAATCGGCAATATGATTGATTCCATCTTCTACGGACTTATCTTCACCGGTGCTTCACCTTATTATGTATCTTATCTTGTGCCTTTCGGCGAGGGGTATGCACCCGTGCTCATGGGCAAGGTGGTTGATATGTTCCGCTTTCCGTTCTTCACCTATACATGGCCTGAATGGTTCCCTTTCTGGGGTGGACAGCATGGTACATTCTTCGATCCTGTATTCAATTTTGCAGATTCCTGTGTATCAGTCGGCATCATTTCTCTCTTGCTTTTCTGTAGAAAAGAACTGGAAGCTCTCGGAGGTGGTGATAAGGAGAAGAAGGTTAAAGATACTTCTTTTATTGAAACTGCTGAAGAAAAGATAAAGTCTCAATCTCAAGAAAATAAGGAGGACAAGTAATCATGAAGAAAGCTTTTCTTTATCTCTGTTGGATAGTAACCTTTTGTGCAGCCTTCGCTTCTTGCAAGCCTTCGCTGCCAAGAGATGTGCTCTCTAAAGGAAAGATGACGGATATTCTCTTCGATTATCACATCGCTCTTGCTATGGCGCAGAGCGAAGACGGTGGTAGTGAGAAGAATAGTCTGGCTTATCGCGAGGCTGTACTGAAGAAACATGATGTCACCTCGGCAGACTTTGACAGTTCGATGGTTTATTATATGCGCCATACTGAATTGCTGCATGATGTGTATAAGGATTTGGCTGAAAGATTGGATAAAGAGGCTGTTGCATTGGGTGGAAACAGTGCAGGAAATAGTGATTTTGACAATCTTACTGCTGTTGGCGATACTGCCAATATCTGGAAGGATGCTACTTCGATGGTATTCTCGCCTGATGAGGGCTTCAACAGTCGCAGTTTTAAAATTGAAGCTGATACTGCTTTCCATAAGGGTGACCGGTTCCGTCTTGATTTCGAATCGCAGTTTATCTTCCAGGATGGTATGCGTGATGGTATCGCTTTGCTGGCTGTTCAGTTCAAAAACGATAGTGTGGCACAGACTGTAATTCATATTCAGAGTGCTCAGCACTATAGTGTAGAACTCGCTGATAATGATAGCCTTGGAGTCAAATGTATAAAGGGGTACTTTATGTTGAATGAGGGTGGCTTCAGTTCTGATGCCGGTTCTTTGACGACTCTTAAACTGATGTTTGTCAATAAGATTCGTCTCATCCGTATGCATCCTAAAAAGGTGGCACCGGTTTCTTCTTCTGCAGCATCTTCTGATTCGGCAAAAATAGATACTGCTCGTAAGACCCGTATACCAGGTCCGAGTGTTCCAGCACGTCCGGATGGAGCTTTGGCGCCTCCGACCAGTGCACCGGTTCCTATGCCTGATAAACCTATTCAGATGAGGAGTAATTAGTCTGGATGTTTAAGATATGGCTGAAATGAGAAGATGCGGAGCCCATCAGGTGATATTGCCGGATGGCTCGATATTGCAGCAGGCTGTGGTAGAAATACAAGAGGGCAGGGTGGTGAACTACTTCGAGTTTCGCGAGGAGTTGCCGATGACCGAATGGTTAGGCGGCGAAATCCGGGTGGAACGCGATGAGGAAGGCATCCTCCGTGCCCTGTGGAACGGAAAAGTAATCAATAAACATTAAACATAAACATTAATAATATGTTAAGCGTAGATCAATTAGAAGACAAGTTGATAGACTTGGCATTTGCTGAGGATATCGGTGATGGCGACCACACAACTTTGTGTTGTATCCCAGAAGACGCCATGGGTAAGAGCCACTTGCTTATCAAGGAAGATGGCGTGTTGGCAGGTGTTGAAATGGCAAAGAAGGTATTTGCACGTTTCGATCCTACCATGAAGGTAGAAGTGTTGCTTCAGGATGGAACCCATGTTAAGAAGGGTGACATTGCAATGATTGTAGAGGGTAAGACCCGTTCTTTGCTCCAGACAGAGCGTTTGATGCTCAATATCATGCAGCGTATGAGTGGCATTGCTACCATGACTGCTAAGTATGTAAAGCGTCTTGAGGGTACAAAGACTCATATCCTTGATACCCGTAAGACAACTCCAGGTCTTCGCATGTTGGAGAAGCAGGCTGTGAAGATTGGTGGTGGTATGAACCACCGTATCGGTCTTTTTGATATGATTCTCTTGAAAGATAACCATATCGATTTCGCCGGTGGCATCGACAATGCTATCGACCGTTGCCATGCTTATCTGAAGGAGAAGGGCCTCGACCTGAAGATTGAAATCGAGGTTCGCAGTTTCGATGAACTTGACCAGGTATTGAAACATGGTGGTGTAAATCGTATCATGCTAGATAACTTCTCTGTGCCTGATACTAAGAAGGCAGTAGACATCATCGCAGGTAAGTATGAGACTGAGTCTTCTGGCGGTATCACTTACGATACCATCCGCGATTATGCAGAGCAGGGAGTTGATTTCATCTCTGTTGGTGCCTTGACACATAGTGTGAAGGGCTTGGATATGAGTTTCAAGGCTTGCGAATAAGTAAAGAATGAAGAGGGAAGAGTGAAGAATTCAAATGCTCTTCTCTTTTTGTATATATAAACTTTGTATATATAAATTAAGGTATATTTTATGAATAAGATTTTTGCTTCAGCCATAATGGCTGTGGCTATGTTGGGCAGTGTCTCTGAGGCTGAGGCATGTACCAACTTTATAGTAGGAAAAAAAGCATCGGTTGATGGATCTGTGATGTGTTCATATAGTGCCGATGATTATGGTATGTTCCAAAATCTCTGTCATTTTCCTGCCGGTAAGCATGCTAAGGGCGAGATGCGTAAGATTTACGATTGGGATACCAATAAATATCATGGTGAGATTCCGGAGGCTGCCGAGACTTATAATGTGATTGGCAATATCAATGAATGGCAGGTCACCATCGGTGAAACTACTTATGGTGGACGTGAGGAAATGGCTGATTCTACCGGTATCATGGACTATGGTTCACTCATCTATGTAGCTCTCCAGCGCAGTAAATCGGCACGTGAGGCTATCAAAGTGATGACCACCCTCGCTAATACTTACGGCTATAATTCAGAAGGCGAGACCTTTACCATCTGTGATCCGAACGAAGCTTGGATTATGGAGATGATGGGCAAGGGACCAGGCTCTAAGGGCGTGGTTTGGGTAGCTCTCCGTATTCCTGACAATGCAGTTTGTGCACATGCTAACCAGAGTCGCATCGGCAAGTTCAATATGAAGGATAAGAAAAACGTGATGTATGCCAAGGATGTCGTTTCTTTTGCTCGCAGTAAGGGATGGTATCAGGGCAAGGATGCTGATTTCTCATGGAAAATGGCATATGCTAAGCCTGATTTCTCAGGACGTCGTTTCTGCGATGCACGTGCTTGGGCTCTCTTGAATCATTTCTATGATATGAGTCCTTATCTTGATTGGGCTTTGGGTAAGGATCCTAATGCGAAGGATATGCCTCTCTGGGTGGTTCCAAACAAGAAGGTGAGTGTTGCTGATGTTGAGGCTTGCATGCGTGACCATTATGAGGGTACACCTCTTTCTGTTGCTGATGGCACTGATATCGGAGGTGGTATCTGGCAGATGCCTTACAGGCCAACTCCATTGATGTTTAAGGTGGATGGAAAGCAGTGCTTCAACGAACGTCCGGTCAGCACCCAGCAGACTGGTTTTGTTTTTGTTAGCCAGATGCGTTCATGGATGCCTAGAGAGATTGGCGGTGTTCTTTGGTTTGGTAATGATGATGCCAATATGGTAGCGTTCACACCAATGTACTGTTCTTCTACAGTTCGTCCTGAGTGTTATAACACACCGGGAGCAGATGCTGTAAACTTCAGTTTCAAGAATGCTTACTGGGTGTGCAATATGACCAGCAATATGGTTTATCCTCGTTACAGCCAGATGTTCCCAACTTTGAAGGAGGTGCGTGATAGTCTGGATAACAGCTATTTTGCTGCACAGCCAGGTGTTGAGGCTAAGGCTCAGGAACTGTATGCACAGAATCCACAGGCTGCAGTCAAGTATCTCAATGATTATGGTATTGAGAAGGCACAGCAGATGTTGGTGCGTTGGCAACAGCTCTTCCAGTTTATGGTAGTGAAGTATAATGACATGATTATCAAGCCAACCAAAAAAGATGGCAGTTTCGAGAAGACTCCTTATGGATTAGGTGCAACCCCAGTTCGTCCTGGGTATCCTGAGAAATATGCCAAGGAACTTATGAAGCAAACAGGAGACAAGTTCCTGGTTCCTGAAACAAAGTAACAATATTTATCATCACATAAAGAAAGCCGATTCAAGTATATTACTATACAAGAATCGGCTTTCCTGTTTTCTTGACTTACAATACTAAATAACCGTATTATAATTTTTAAAGTTATGTCTTTTAAAATCTATTACTTGAAGTATCTCTTGTAGAGACCTGCAAAACCTGCACAGTGGCGGGCTTCATCCTTAGCCATCTCATGAACGGTATCGTGGATAGCATCTGAACCCTGCTCCTTAGCAAGCTTGGCAATGCGGAACTTATCCTCACAAGCACCCTTCTCTGCTGCAATACGAGCCTCGAGATTGCTCTTGGTATCACCCAATACCTCACCGAGAAGTTCTGCAAAACGAGAAGCGTGATCAGCCTCCTCATAGGCATAACGTTTGTAAGCCTCTGCAATTTCTGGATAGCCTTCACGATCTGCCTGGCGTGCCATAGCAAGATACATACCTACCTCGCCACACTCACCATTGAAATGGTCCTTCAAACCCTTGATAACGTCTTCATTAACGCCGTCCTTATATGCCTGACCGAGAACGTGAACGGTAGCAAATGTCATATCGTCATCTACTGCATCTTCCATCTCTTTGAACTTGCTGGCTGGAGCCTTGCAGATAGGGCACTTCTCTGGTGCTTCTGTACCTTCGTAAATGTAACCGCAAACGGTGCAAATAAACTTTTTCTTCATAATGCTTTTGTTTTAAATGTTGTTGTATAATTATTGTTTTTTTGAATTAGTGAACAGTCTCTGTGAGAGGCGACTTTACGCCTTTTTTAGCGCATTCTGCACAGATTCCTCTGTAGTAGAGCTGTTCTTCCAATATGATGTTTCCTTCAATTTCCTTTCCTGGTTCCACTTTTGGAGCTGGTTCGCCGAAAAAGTCAATTACCTTGCCACAATTTCTGCAATAGAAATGAACGTGGCTTTTAATATTTCCATCATAACATACGCGATGTTCATCGATTGTGATCATCTGAGCCGCATTGTGCTCACTCAACATTCTGAGTGTGTTGTAAACGGTTGTCTTGCTCAATGTTGGGATACTCTCGGCTAATCCTTTGTACACATCCTCGATAGTTGGATGAGTGGGATGCTTGATGAGCCAATCCATAATGGCAATACGCTGGAGTGATGGTCGGATACCTTTCTCCACGAGTCTTTGATAGGCTTCTGTCTGCTTCATAATTACTTGTTTTTATAATTTGTTGATGCAAAGATAAGCAATTCTTTTGTATCTGCCAAATATTTTTGCAAATATTCCAAAGTATTTTTGAATATTTTACAATTGCATAGTAGTTTTAAGATTTGTTGTGCAAAAAGGGAGAGTCTATGATTCGCTTTTGGAAATTATTGATACTAAAACCCTTTTGGAAAAAGTAATTCCCCGTCACGCTACCGGAGTGTTGTGGCGGGGAATCTTATTTGAAAATAAACTTTATACGATGTTTCAGGCGATTATCTCAGGTCGATGACTTCAGCTCCTGGACATTCCTTGCTGTTGAAATTGAATGTGCTGTTAGAAACGCTCTTGGCTCTGAAGTTACTTACCGTGATAGTACTCCAGGTATTGCCCTGTCGCATCTTGACAACTGATGGAATATGTGTCTTTTTGTTGATGGTGATATACATTTCGGCTACAGAACGTTTCTGGTTATTGGCAACGAGATGTACTACATAGTTACTGCCTGCTGTCTTGAGCGTTGACTTATAACCAGTCTTATATATATTAATAAAGGTATAAGGGTTCATGGACATCTGCTGAGCCTGTGTAGGGGTGCTGACATTCACCTCGTTGGTTTTCTTTAGATAAGTCCACTGGGTCTTGCCGTTGAACCAGACGATGGCTTGCGGGGTACGGGCGTTAAACTTGTTGCCTTTGATGGCAATACTGCCGCTTGCTGATCCATACTTAGAACTGCTCATCTTGAAGTTGGCGCTAGCTCCACCTTTGTTGCCAATAACGGCAGCGGTCTTATCAAGTACCTGTTGCGCAGTCTGCGCCATGGCTCCGATGCTCATCATTGCAACGAAAGCCAATGCTAAAATCTTTTTCATTTTTATCTTTTCCTTTCTTTTAAAATTCTATGTTATATTTTCTAAAATTTCATACTCTATCATAAAGCCGTAAAAACGTCTTTTCTCTCTTAGACGTTTTCACGGCTTCAGGGTTTAATAATTTAACCTTTTCCAATATTATCTTCTTTCATACCCTTAGTTCTTTACTAAAATTAAGAGTTTCGAAGTGCCATTAACAGATTATTAAGCTGGTTTTCATCCTGTATCAGTACCTCACGAGGCTTGCTGCCCTGTGCTGCACCTACGATGCCTGCAGCTTCCATCTGGTCCATCAGTCGTCCTGCACGGTTATAGCCGATACTGAACCGGCGCTGTATCATGCTGGTAGAACCCTGCTGCGAAAGAACAATCGCATGGGCTGCCTCTTCGAAGAACGGATCCAGTTCGCGGGCACTGATGCTGCCGCTTCCACCTGCGCTTCCTTCATCATTAGCTGGTTCTGGCAACTCCATAGGTTCGATAGGACCAGGCTGTTCGCAGATATACTCGTTGATGCGCTCGATTTCAGGTGTATCAACAAAGGCGCACTGTACACGTACAGGTTCGTTGCCGCAGAGATAGAGCATATCACCACGACCAATCAGCTGGTTGGCTCCTGTACGGTCAAGGATGGTCTTTGAGTCGATGGCAGATGTAACCTTAAAGGCGATACGGCCAGGGAAGTTAGCCTTGATATTACCCGTGATGATGCTGGTTGTAGGACGCTGGGTGGCAATAATCATGTGGATACCCACGGCACGTGCCAGCTGGGCGATACGGGCAATAGGAAGTTCTACTTCCTTGCCGGCTGTCATGATCAGATCACCGAACTCATCTATAATCACCACGATGTATGGCATATACTCATGTCCATCAGTCAACTTCAACTTGTGGTTGATATACTTCTGGTTGTATTCTTTGATGTTACGGGCTCCTGCCTTTTTGAGCAAGTCGTAACGGCTATCCATCAGTACACACAGACTGTTCAGGGTTCTAACCACCTTGGTTACATCGGTTATGATAGGTTCTTCCTCATCAGGAACCGCAGCCATAAACTTATTGGCAATACGGGAGTAGACGCTAAACTCCACCTTCTTAGGGTCGATGAGAACCAGTTTGAGTTCGTTTGGATGTTTCTTGTATAATAAAGAGGTGATGATGGCATTCAAACCTACAGATTTACCCTGTCCGGTAGCACCCGCAACAAGCAGGTGAGGAATCTTTGCCAAATCAACCATAAACACTTCGTTGGTAATAGTCTTACCCAAAGCGATAGGCAACTCCATCTTGGTTTCTTGGAATTTCTTTGAGTTTAAAGTACTTTCCATACTAACGATGTTTGCCTTTGCGTTAGGTACCTCAATACCGATGGTTCCCTTACCTGGGATAGGAGCGATGATACGGATGCCGAGAGCTGCCAGACTCAAGGCGATGTCATCTTCCAGATTCTTGATCTTAGAGATACGTACGCCTTCTGCAGGCTGGATTTCGTAGAGTGTGATGGTAGGACCAACCGTAGCACGGATGGTTTTGATCTGTACGCCAAAGTTGCCCAGCACCTCGATGATGCGGTTTTTGTTGGCGCGCTGCTCTTCCTCATCGATGGATACGCCGTCATCCTCATACTTCTTCAGAAGATTGAGTACCGGATATTTATATCTGGTGAACGGCTCCTTCGGATTGATCGGAGTATTCAGTACTTCTGCATTGCTCAAGGTGTTGCCTGTAGCCTTCTCATCGGCTGTGGCTACAGAGATGTCCATACCTATATGCTCAGAAGCTGCAGCTGCCTCGGCAGCTTGCTTTTCCAATGCTTCCTGTTCAGCCCGTTTTGTACGGAGTTCGCGCTGACGTGCAATGAGTGACATATTCTCGTTCTGCGTGCCGTTGGCTATAGCGATGGTTTCATCTTTATCTGTATCACCTTCTGTTCCTGTAGCTTCCTGTCCGTCTGCCTCTGGCTCAACAGACGTAGAAGGTGTGTCTGGGGTTGCGAAAGTCTGGTCCGGATCCAGATTCAGGTCGATGACTTTGGCAGGTTCTTCTTCCTTATATTCTTCTTTCTCATCCTCTGTGCCAGCACCATATGCTGCGCTGGCGTATACCTCGTCGATAGCTTCCGTATCTTTCCTGTTCTTTCCATGGTTAGTAATCTCAAATTTCACCTTATTTGATATATAACCGATAGGGTTGAGTGCTTTTCTGATTACCGTAATGGTTTCAGTGGTGAGATAGGTGAGGAATGCTACCGCCACGAAGAAAAGAATGGCAGTAAGTCCTGGAGGCCCCATGATGTTCTCCAGATTCTGCACGACAAAGAGTCCGTGCTTTCCGCCCGGATTGAATGTGAGGCTTGGCATGATAGGTGCGATGAACTTGGCAAAGGTTACCGACATCCATAGCATGACCACAATCATGCAGAAGAACCATTTCCACAGGTTCAGCTTGTAGGCATGCATCATCTGCAATCCCACCATAATGACAAAGAATGGGAGCATGAAGGCTGGAAATCCGAAATTGATGGCAATGAGCCAATAGGATACAATGGCTCCCCAGGATCCGCAGTAGTTCTGAAACAGTTTTTCCGTGTTGGTCCATTCGCCCGGCTTCAGATTTTCGAGCAAACTCTGGTCATTGGCTCCTGTGTTGAGAAAGGAGATCATAGCGATGATGATAACCACAGCAATGACTACCAAGGCTAATCCAATGAAAAAGTCGGTGATAGTATTGTTGAAAATATACTGTAAACCAATAGCTTCGCTAAAGGTTTTGGTCTTTTTTTCAGTTCTTTTTTTAGCCATTTTATATATTTTTGAATAATTTATCTGCAAAATTAGCGAAAATAATTGAGAAAACAATTCTTTTTCTCATCTTTTTTTTCTAATTTTGCAACTTGTAAAGAATAAAAAGCATAATGAAGATTATTTTCACTAGTTTCGACAAGGCGGCAATCACGAATTTGCCAAGAGCTTTGTTTCCTGGCAAAATCGTAGTCGTTGACAAGCCTGAAGATACAGAAGCGGCTGTTAATGACCTACTTAGCCATTATATACTGGGTGTGGATACAGAAACGCGCCCATCATTCAAGCGTGGTCAGGCTTACCATGTTTCGTTGTTGCAGGTGAGTACACATGATACTTGTTATCTCTTCCGCCTGCATCATACGGGCATGACTCCTGCCATCATTCGCTTGCTCGAAGATACCACCGTGCCAAAAGTAGGACTTTCCTGGCACGATGACTTGCTGCAGCTCCATAAGCGAGCTGCTTTTAAGGCTGGCTACTTTATCGAGTTGCAGGATGTTGCTAAGAACTTTGGTATCGCAGATATGAGTCTGCAGAAACTGTATGCTAACCTGTTTCACCAGAAAATCAGCAAGGCGCAACGGTTGAGCAATTGGGAGGCTAGCGATTTGAAGGAATCGCAGGCTCTCTATGCAGCTACAGATGCCTGGTGCTGCATTAATCTGTATGAGGAATTCAAGCGTTTGTCTGCTACAGGCGATTACGAGCTCGATGAACTCAGGGCATGATACAAGGTGGTAAGGAATAGAAATTGATAATCGTAAGAAACTTCATATATAAATATGTATAAAAGCGTATATTTAAAGAAAGGTAAGGAAGAATCGCTCAAGCGTTTTCATCCATGGATCTTCTCGGGTGCTATCCAGGCAATGGATGAGGGCATAGAGGAGGGCGACATTGTGAGAGTGTTTACCCGTAGTGGTGAATTCATTGCTATAGGTCATTATCAGATCGGTTCTATCGCTGTACGTGTTCTTTCTTTTAGAGATATTGAGATTGATGAGGAGTACTGGTGTGCCAGATTGGATTCGGCATATAAGATGAGACTCGCTTTGGGTATTGCCGGTAATTCATCCAATACTACTTATCGCTTGGTTCATGGTGAGGGTGATAACTTGCCGGGACTTGTTATCGACTGCTATGGTCCTACTGCTGTCATGCAGGCTCACAGTGTGGGTATGCATGTTTGCCGCATGGAGATAGCCAAAGCCTTGAAGAAGGTGATGGGCGAAGCACTGGAGAATATCTACTATAAGAGTGAGACAACCTTACCGTATAAGGCTGACCTCAGACAGGAAAATGGCTTTATACTGGGAGGTGATGCTGACGATGTAGCTGTAGAGAATGGACTGAAATTCCATATCGACTGGTTGCGTGGTCAGAAAACGGGTTTCTTCGTAGATCAGCGTGAGAACCGTTCGCTGCTCGAGCATTATGCCAAGGGTAAGAGCGTGCTCAACATGTTCTGCTATACCGGCGGTTTTTCAGTTTATGCGATGAGAGGAGAGGCTAAGGCTGTTCACTCCGTAGACAGCAGTGCCAAGGCGATAGAATTGACCAATGAGAATATTGCGCTCAATTTCCCTGGAGATGCACGCCATGAGGCTATCTGCGAAGATGCCTTCAAGTATCTTGATGAACATGACCAGCAGTATGATCTGATTGTTCTTGATCCTCCTGCTTTTGCCAAGCACCGTGCGGCTTTGCGCAATGCGTTGAAGGGCTATACCCGCCTGAACGTAAAGGGCTTGCAGCGTATTAAGAAGGGCGGCATCCTTTTTACCTTCAGTTGCTCTCAGGTGGTTACGAAGGATCAGTTCCGCAATGCTGTGTTTACTGCTGCAGCGCAGGCTGGAAGAAAGGTTCGCATCTTGCACCAGTTGCATCAGCCTGCCGACCATCCTATCAATATTTATCATCCGGAAGGTGAATATTTGAAGGGATTGGTTCTCTATGTAGAATAACAAATGATTAAAGGATTGATAATGAATAAGTTCAAAACGTTTGCAGCCTTGATGCTCTTGCTGGCTATAGGATTTGCAGGATGTGGCAAGTCGGAAGCAGAACGTCATCGCTTGAGCAAGAAGGAAAAGGCTAGATTGGATAGCCTAGACCGTGCTGCGCTGAAGATAGCGGTGATGCCAACAATGGACTGCCTGCCAATCTTTCTGGCATGTGATGACAGTATCTTCGAGCAGCAAGGTGTAGACGTGCATTTGCGTAGATATACTGCACAAATGGATTGTGATACTGCTATCGAGCGCAAGCGCGTAGAGGGAGCCGTGACCGATCTGATTCGTGCTCATCATATAGAGAAACGGGGTACTGCTTTGACGTACCCTATTTCTACCAATCTTTATTGGCAGTTTATCACCAATAAGCGTTCGCGTATATCCGAACTGAAACAACTGTCAGATAAGATGGTGGCAATGACCCGCTACTCTGCAACTGATTATCTGGCTACTTTAGCAATCGATAGCGGTAAGCCTAAATATGATGCTTATAAGGTTCAAATCAACGATTTGAACATCCGTCTGCGTATGTTGCTTAACAACGAGATGGATGCCATGTTGCTGCCAGAACCTCAAGCTACCAAAGCCCGACTTGAACAGCATGTAAAACTCTTTGACAGCAGAGATAAGAACTTGCAGTTAGGTGTTGTGGCTTTCCGCAAGAAAATACTTTCAGAGCCGCGCCGTAAAGACCAAGTTGCCAAGTTTATCAAGGCGTATAATATTGCTGTTGATAGCATAAACAGTCGTGGGGTACAGCATTATGCAAGTATCATCACAAAATATACGGGTGCCGATGCTAAAACCATCAGTAATCTTCCAAAACTTAAATATGAACACGCTATGGAACCAAGACGTCGTGACCTGGCTGTAGCACAAAAATAAGCGGCTTATGAAAAGAGAAGATTTTAGCTGGACAAAGTTTTCGCATGAAAATGTCACTACTATATCCAGAATTGAGGCTATTCGCAAGATAATTGACCAGGAAGTGGGGCTCGAATCGTGTCAGCCTGAAATTGCGGAAATTGAAAAAAGATATGATGCTTTATATCATGATTATATAGATGGCAAGCTTAAACACCGAGAGCTTTATAATCTTGCTCAAACTTTAGATCTTGATACTGATAAGTTCTTTGGTAAAGTGCGTCACGCTTGGATTTTGGCAAATGAGCCTACGTTTGTTGCACTTAACAAAAGAGCTCAGAATCTGAAAAGTTTTGATGAGGTACAGGAAACCTTTGAGAAATTTGCTACAGATGAAGCTATGCTAAATTTGAAGGTAGACTTGTCTGAAGAACAGATAGACGAGGAAAGACAAAAGATACAAGAGCAGCTTAATGCCTATCGCAATATGGTGTTTTCTTATATTTTGACAACTGAAGACTGGAATGATGATTTTGTCAAGAATATTCTTGATATCATCGCTTCCGATTTGGTAGATCCATACACCATCAATATGATAGTTTCGGCTGTTTCATTGTCATGCTCTGTATTCATGGATGCCTCTAGACTTGCAGTCTTGATGCGCTTAATCAAGTCTGACGACAGTACATGCAGTGTTCGTCAGCGAGCTTTGGTGGGTTTCGTTTTCTGTGCAATAACCAATTCGGGTGAAAAACAGAAATATTGGGATTCTGCTGCTGGCTTGATCATGGACGATGATTTTTTGGCAGCCTGTGTTGATCTCCAACGCCAGATGCGTCTATGTCTTACCAGTAAAAAGGATAGCAAGGAGATGATGCATTCCGTGGTGAAGACCATGTTCACTTCTTTTACTCAGGATTTGGCCGAAAAGATAGACCAAACGGGTGAATTGGGACTTAATTGCTTCTCAGCAGATGGGGAGAATCCTGATGATGCCCTTAAGGGAGCCTTCGACTATATGTTGAATTCAGAAGATATAGGAGTTGATGTCTATTATCATCAGTTTGCCAACCAGAAGAGCTTCGGTCATTTCCATTCACTCTATAATTGGTTTGTTCCTTTCTATGTCCGTAATTCTACGCTCAAGAATGTTCGGGCTACGATGAAACAGCATCGCAATTTCATCAACAATCTCTTGAGAGGCGCCTCTATGTGTGATACCGATCTGTATAGCATCATTCTTTCATTGAATAATACATCTAAGGAATTTATTGAATCATTGGATGTTACCCCGGAAAATATGGTGTCTGGTCCTGTTTTTTATGACGAAGAAGATGAGGTGGAAAAAGAGCAGAATACCGAAGAGCCAGTAGAGGATGAGACTGATTCTACAGAAGCAAAGGATTCTGAAAATGTCACACTGCTTGATTCGGTAATGGAACATGAAGAGAATCTCTCAGAAGAGGAAAAGAAGAAACGTGCAGTTAGGGTTCGTCATCGCTATGTGCAGGACCTCTACCGATTCTATACTCTCTCTCCAATGAGGAAGGCATTTGATAATCCTTTCGAAGTGCAGAAGGAAATTCCTTTCTTTACTACGGGACTGTTTGCTAAACCGGAATATGACAAGTATCGCCTGTCGCTGGCCCGTTTCTCTGCTAAAAGAGGTGACTATGCCTTTGTTAGCAAGATTTTGCGTAATCTGGAAAAATATACCGACGAAGAGCATATGATGCTTGCATTGGCATACAAATCGGAGGAAAAATATGATGAAGCGCTTGAACATCTCTATGTGATTAAGAAAACAAGCCCAACTTATAAGGCTGCCACGGAGTTGAAATTAGAAATAGAAGAGGAGATAAAAGACCCGGCGGCTTTAATATCATTGAATTGCTTGATTAAAGAAGAATCAGATGAGAGTAAGCAGTTTAAACTCAAGCTGAAAAAGACCGATCTCTTATTGAAACTCCATCATTATAAAGAGGCTTTGGAATGGGCTTTCCAGATGGATGAACAGTATCCTAAGGAAGAACAGGTTGAATGCAGACTGGCTTTCTCTTTGCTCTTTTCAGAATCGGAAGGCGATAAAAACATTGACCATGCAATGGCTTTAATAGAACCTTATCTGCAAAATAGTGATGATAATGAAATCAGGGAAATATTGAATTCTGACATGACAGATATGGATAAGGATGATAAGGAACGCATGTTCATGAAAATGTTATCTGCGATGGTGAACAAAGTTTCCAAGCCACAAGACCACAGATGGGAGTCTATGAAATTTTTCTATTATGGACTCTGCGTTCTCGTGAAAAAGGGAGGATCTGCAGCTATCAGATTTTTGGATGAAGCATCTGGTCATGCAGCTTTTTCCCCTAAGGAAGATATAGATGCACTCGGCCTGCTCGAGATGGGAGATTGGCTCGATAATCGTGGTATTGCGCCTATAGAATTGGAATTTATAACAAAAAAAGTTTTCGAGGAAAGGAAAAAACAATAAAGATGGCGGAGAATAATAAAAATAAGAATAAGGTACAGATAGATCCAACCTACGCCCATTTGCAGCCGCAGGCTGTGAATGTGGAGCAGGCGGTACTGGGTGCCTTGATGATAGATTCTGATGCCTTTTCGGTGGTGTCGGAGTTGCTCAAGCCGGATACTTTTTATGACCCGCGTCATAAGAGAATATATCAGGCTATCCAGGTGATGAACATGGAGGAACGGCCTGTGGATATCATGACTCTTGCCGATCAGTTAGCCAAGACTGGCGAACTGGATAAGGTGGGAGGAGCACAATATCTCATGGATATTTCTGCAGGCATGGCTTCGGCTGCCCATGTAGAGTCGCATGCCCGTATCCTGGCGCAGAAATATATGCAGCGTCAGCTGATTCATTATGCCGGCGACATCGAGACGATGGCGTATGAAGAAGGTGTGGATGTGGATGAACTGATGCAGAAAGCTGAAGGTGAACTCTTCCAGCTTTCGCAGAACAATATGAAGCAGGATTATACACAGATTGATCCGGTTGTAAAGGAGGCCGTTGCCATCTTGCAGCGCGCTGCTCAGAACTCGGGTGGTCTTACCGGTATTCCTACGGGTTATCGTGGGTTGGATGATATAACATCAGGTTGGCAACCGTCCGACCTTGTGATTATCGCCGGTCGTCCTGCCATGGGTAAGACTTCCTTTGCATTGAGTATTGCCAAGAATGTGGCGGTAGATTATGATGTGCCTATCGGATTCTTCTCTCTGGAAATGAATAACGTTCAGTTGGTGAACCGACTCATCTCGAATGTTTGCGAGATTTCGGGTAAAAAAATACTGAACGGACAATTGGAACAGCCAGAATGGGAACGGTTGGATAAAAAACTGAGAAAACTGACAGGTGCACCTATTTATATTGATGATACGCCTGGTCTTTCTGTTTTCGAACTCCGTACCAAGGCGCGCCGACTGGTAAGGGAAAAGGGTGTTAAACTGTTGATGATCGACTATCTCCAGCTGATGAATGCCAATGGTATGAAGTTTGGTAGCCGTCAGGAGGAGGTATCTACCATCTCCCGTTCGCTCAAAGGTATTGCCAAAGAACTGAATATTCCTGTGCTTGCTCTTTCGCAGCTCTCCCGTAATGTAGAGAACCGTGAGGGTTTGGAAGGAAAGCGACCTCAGTTAAGTGACCTCCGTGAATCCGGTGCCATCGAGCAGGATGCCGATATGGTGCTTTTCGTTCACCGCCCGGAATATTATCATATCTATCAGGATGAAAAGGGTAATGACCTTCATGGTATGGCACAGATTATCATTGCCAAGCACCGTAAGGGCTCTGTTGGAGATGTTCTCCTGAACTTCCGTGGAGAATTTACCCGATTCCAGGATCCGCAGGATGCTGCAGCAGCACCTGTCGAAGAAGGTGGTGAGATTGTAGGCTCTAGGATGAATGGCGGAGGGCAGGATGGTAGTCCGCTACCACCGCCGCCTGCAGAGAATCTGCCTTTCTAAGGTTAGAGTTTGTCAATTTTTCACTCACAAACTGGCTTTTTCGCCAAATTCTAGCACAGAATTAACGTTTTTGGGTGAAAAAACTATAAGGATATAGGAATTTGTTATCATTTCTATTAAAAAAGTTATAAATTGTTTGCTAGTATCAAATAAAAGTGTTATCTTTGCATGCGAATTTAAGAATATAACATAATAAGATAGATATGAGAACAACATCGTTGAACATTACAAGCATTATTATTCGACTTCGACTGCAGTTTGTGGGCGGAAGTGATAAGGTGTGCGTATAGTTCATCGCATAAGATATTAAAAGCCTTTCTACACTTCCGTCTATGGAGTGGGGGAAGGCTTTTTACTTTATCTGATGCTTCTGCACGGATTGCTATATAAACGTAGTGCGTTCTGAATGTGTAGCTCTTATATATATTATAAGGTGTAAATTTAAAATTTTAAAGATATGAGTGACAGATTATACATTTTCGACACGACCCTCCGCGATGGCGAACAGGTTCCGGGATGTCAGTTGAACACAGTTGAGAAGATTCAGGTGGCAAAGCAACTGGAGCAGTTGGGCGTGGATGTAATTGAGGCTGGATTTCCAATATCAAGTCCGGGCGACTTCAATTCAGTGGTAGAAATCTCTAAGGCTGTAACCTGGCCTACTATTTGTGCACTTACCCGTGCCGTAGAAAAAGATATTGATTGTGCTGCTGAGGCTTTGCAGTATGCCAAGCATAAGAGAATCCATACCGGTATCGGTACCAGCGACAGTCATATCAAGTATAAGTTCAATTCTACCCGCGAGGAAATCATCGAACGTGCTGTAGCTGCTGTCAAGTATGCTAAAAAGTATGTTGAGGACGTTGAGTTCTATGCTGAGGATGCAGGCCGTACCGATAATGAGTATCTGGCTCGTGTCGTAGAGGCTGTTGTCAAGGCGGGTGCTACTGTAGTGAACATTCCTGATACTACAGGTTATTGTCTGCCTGATGAATATGGTGACAAAATCAAGTATCTCATGGAGCATGTTGATGGCATTGACAAGGCACGCCTTTCTACCCACTGTCATAACGACCTCGGTATGGCAACTGCCAATACCCTGCAGGGTGTTTTGAATGGTGCACGCCAGGTTGAGGTTACCATCAATGGTATCGGTGAGCGTGCAGGTAATACTTCGCTCGAAGAGATTGCCATGATTCTGAAGTGTCACAAGCATATCAATATTGATACCAACATCAATACCACCAAGATTATTCCTACCTCACGCATGGTGAGCAGCCTGATGAATATGCCTGTTCAGCCAAACAAGGCTATCGTGGGTCGCAATGCATTTGCTCATTCTTCTGGTATCCATCAGGATGGTGTCTTGAAGAATGTCCAGACTTACGAAATCATTGATCCTAAGGAAGTTGGATTGGATGACAATGCTATCGTTCTGACAGCCCGTTCTGGTCGTGCTGCATTGAAGTACCGTCTCCATGTCAATGGTGTAGAGATTAATGATGAGGAGAAGCTCGACAAGATTTACAAGAAGTTCCTCCAACTGGCTGATAAGAAGAAGGAAGTTACCGATGAGGATGTTTTGATGCTTGCTGGTGCTGATTCTGCTGATAAGCATGGTGTTCAGCTCGACTGGTTGCAGGTTACTACAGGTAAGGGCGTGAAGAGCGTGGCAAGTATCGGTCTTGATATTGCAGGTCAGAAGTTTGAGGCTGCATCATCTGGTAACGGTCCGGTAGATGCTGCTATCAATGCTCTCAAGAAGATCATCACCAAGGAGATGAATCTCAAGGAGTTCACTATCCAGGCAATCGACAAGGGCTCTGACGATGTGGGCAAGGTTCACATGCAGGTGGAATACGATGGTCATGTATATTATGGCTTCGGTGCAGATACCGACATCGTTACGGCTTCTGTTGAGGCTTACATTGATTGTATTAACAAGTTTAAGATTAGATAAACATATATATAACAAAAGATATTATGAATACATTATTCGACAAGATTTGGGACAAGCACGTTGTCCAGATTGTTCCGGACGGTCCTACTCAGCTTTACATCGACCGTCTCTACTGTCACGAAGTAACATCACCTCAGGCATTCGCTGGTATGCGAGCACGCGGACTCAAGATGTTCCGTCCAGACCAGATTTTCTGTATGCCTGACCACAATACTCCAACCCACGATCAGGATAAACCAATTGAGGATCCTATCTCAAAAAAGCAGGTAGATACCTTGGCAAAGAATACTGCTGATTTCGGCGTAACTCACTTTGCCATGAACACCAAGGACAATGGTATCATCCACGTAGTAGGTCCTGAGAAGGGTATTTCTCTTCCTGGTATGACCATCGTCTGTGGCGACTCTCATACTTCTACCCATGGTGCCATGGGTGCCGTAGCTTTCGGTATCGGTACTTCTGAGGTTGAGATGGTGATGGCTTCACAATGTATTCTCCAGAGCAAGCCAAAGTCTATGCGTATCAGCATCAACGGTAAGCTCAGCAAGGGCGTTACTGCCAAGGACGTTGCTCTCTATCTGATGAGCCAGCTCACTACTTCAGGTGCTACCGGTTACTTCGTTGAGTACAGTGGCGATGTAGTGAAGGATATGTCTATGGAAGGTCGTCTTACCCTCTGTAACCTCTCTATTGAGATGGGTGCCCGTGGTGGTTTCGTAGCTCCTGATGAGACCACATTCGAGTACATCAAGGGTCGTGAATATGCACCTAAGGGTGAAGAGTGGGACAAGGCTGTGGCTTACTGGAAGACCTTGAAGAGTGGAGATGATGCAGTCTTCGACAAAGAGTTGACTTTCGAGGCAAAGGATATCGAACCACGTATCACCTATGGTACCAACCCAGGTATGGGTATCGGCATCACCGAAAGCATCCCAACGCTTGATGAGATTCCTGAGGAAGAGCAGGCTGGTTTCAAGAAGAGCCTCAACTACATGGGCTTTCAGCCAGGCGAGAAACTCGAGGGTCATCCTATCGATTATGTATTCTTGGGCGCATGTACCAATGGACGTATTGAAGACTTCCGTGCTTTCGCTTCTCTTGTTAAAGGAAAGAAGAAGGCAGATGGCGTAACTGCTTTGCTTGTACCAGGTTCATGGTTGGTTGATAAACAAATACGTGAAGAGGGAATTGATAAGATTGTTGAGGCTGCCGGCTTCGAAATCCGTCAGCCTGGATGCTCTGCCTGCCTGGCAATGAACGATGATAAGATTCCTGCAGGCAAGTACTCTGTAAGTACATCCAACCGTAACTTCGAGGGTCGTCAGGGACCAGGTTCCCGCACCATCCTTGCCAGTCCATACGTAGCAGCTGCTGCCGCTATTACAGGTAAGATTACCGACCCAAGAGAGTTTATGTAATGTTAAGTGTTCAATGTTAAATGAAAAATTGAAATGAAACAGAAATTCAATGTAATTACATCAAGCTGCATTCCTCTTCCTTTGGAGAATGTAGATACAGACCAGATCATCCCAGCCCGTTTCCTCAAGGCCATCGATAAAGAGGGCATGGGCGATAACCTCTTCCGCGACTGGCGCTACAATGCCGACGGAACTCCAAAGCCAGACTTCGTGATGAACGACCCTTCTTACAGTGGTGTCATCCTCGTAGCTGGCAAGAACTTCGGCTCCGGTTCTTCCCGTGAGCACGCTGCCTGGGCTATCGCAGGTGCAGGCTTCCGTGTAGTCATCAGCTCTTTCTTCGCTGATATCCACAAGAACAACGAATTGAACAACCTTGTATTGCCAGTAGTAGTAAGCGAGGAATTCCTGAAGGAACTCTTCGAGAGCATCGACAAGGATCACAAGACAGAGGTGAAGGTAGATCTTCCTAACCAGACCGTGACCAATCTTGCTACCGGCAAGAGCGAGCACTTCGAAATCAACGGTTACAAGAAACACTGTTTGGAGAATGGTTTGGACGATGTAGACTTCCTCGTTCAGAACCGCGACAAGGTTGAGGCTTGGGAAGCTAAAAACAAGTAATTATGAACGTTAACGCAAAGAGAGATAATTCCCGCATCAAGGAGATTGAGATCATGGACTGCACGCTGCGCGACGGCGAGCAGACCAATGGTGTCAGTTTCCTTCCTCACGAGAAGTTGATGATAGCAAGAATGCTGTTGCACGACATCAATGTAGATCGCATTGAGGTGGCTTCAGCGCGTGTGTCAGAAGGTGAAAAGGATGCTGTCGCTCGAATTTGCCGTTATGCCAAAACTATAGGTAAACTGGATTCCGTTGAGGTATTGGGATTCGTGGATAACAACAAGAGTGTGGATTGGATTGCTGAATGCGGCGGTCATGTCATCAACCTCTTGGCTAAGGGTAGCTACAAGCACTGCACCCAGCAACTCAAGATGTCGCCTGAGGAGCATCTCGCTCATATCAAGCAGACCATCGACTATGCTTTGAGCAAGGGATTCACCGTGAATCTCTACTTGGAGGACTGGTCGAGCGGTATGCGTGACAGTCGTGACTATCTCTTCATGATGATGGATGAGTTGGTAAAACTGCCTATCAAGCGCTTCCTTCTTCCTGATACTTTGGGTATTCTGAACCCATTGCAGTGTGTGGAGTATATGCGCCAGATGGTTCGCCGTTATCCGAAATCTCACTTCGACTTCCATGCCCATAACGACTACGATTTGGCGGTGAGCAACTCGCTCGCTGCCGTATTGAGCGGCGCCAAGGGTCTTCACGTTACCGTGAATGGTCTGGGTGAGCGTTGTGGCAATGCACCATTGGCAAGTGTTCAGGTGATTCTGAAGGATATGTTCGAGGCAAAGACCAATATTAAGGAAGACCGTCTGAACGATATTTCCCGATTGGTTGAAGGATATAGTGGCATTGCCGTGGCTCCGAATACTCCGGTAGTAGGAGACAACGTCTTTACCCAGGTAGCTGGTGTGCATGCCGATGGTGACAACAAGGACAAGCTTTATTGCAACGACTTGGTACCAGAGCGTTTCGGCAGACATCGTGAGTATGCGTTGGGTAAGAATTCCGGTAAGGCGAACATCATCCAGAACCTCAACGAACTGGGATTGGAGTTGACTCCGGAGCAGACCAAGGCGGTGACCAAGCGAATCACAGAACTCGGTGACCGCAAGGAACTGGTAACTCAGGACGACCTGCCATACATCGTGAGTGATGTATTGAAGCATGGAGCTCCAGAGGATAAGGTGAAACTGGTAAGTTACATGGTATCAACCTCATACGGTTTGAAGCCTATCGCCAGTGTAAAGGTAGAAATCGATGGCAAGGAGTATGAAGACCAGAGCTCAGGTGATGGTCAGTATGATGCTTTCGTGAAAGCCCTCCGCAATATCTATAAGGTGAAGCTCGGCAAGACCTTCCCTAAGCTCGACAACTATCAGGTAACCATCCCACCTGGTGGCCGTACCGATGCCCTCGTTCAGACCGTCATTACCTGGCGTGAAGGTGACCGTATCTGGCGTACCCGAGGCTTGGATGCTGACCAGACAGAAGCTGCTATCAAGGCAACGCTGAAGATGATTAATATGTACGAGGCAGATAAGAGCGATGATCAGGCTGTTTCGCCTCGAAATCTGGATATGGAATAATATCTCCGAAGATTATGAAAATATCTCCGAAGGTTACGAAAATATCTCCGAAGGATATAAAAATATCTTCGAAGGTTACGAAAATATCTCCGAAGGTTTCTATTCAGCAGCACGCCCTGAAGGGGCAGAAGCTCGTAGCCCAGGGTAACACCCTGGGTATAAGGTAGCATTTAGCAATGCGCCCTGTAAGGGCAAAAGCTTTAATCATTCAAAAAATAAACAATTAAAAAATCAGATAAGATGAAATTAAACATTGCAGTTCTCGCCGGTGATGGTATCGGACCAGAGATTATGAAGCAGGGCGTAGCAGTTATGCAGGCCATTGCAGAGAAGTTCAACCACGAGTTTACTTACAACGAGGCTATCTGCGGCGCTCACGCTATCGACAAGGTAGGTGATCCATTCCCAGAGGAGACCTTCAAGACTTGTATGGATGCTGATGCTGTACTCTTCGCAGCCGTTGGTGACCCACGTTTCGACAACAACCCTACAGCCAAGGTTCGTCCTGAGCAGGGCTTGCTCGCTATGCGTAAGAAGTTGGGCCTCTTCGCCAATGTTCGCCCAGTAGCCACATTCGATTGCCTGCTCCACAAGTCACCATTGAAGGATGAACTCCTGAAGGGTGCTGACTTCGTAGTTATCCGCGAGTTGACTGGCGGTATGTACTTCGGTGAGAAGTATCAGGATAACGATAAGGCATACGATACTGATATCTATACCCGTCCTGAGATTGAGCGCATCCTGAAGGTAGCTTTCGAGTTTGCCATGAAGCGCAACAAGCACTTGACAGTAGTAGATAAGGCAAACGTATTGGCATCTTCTCGTCTCTGGCGTCAGATTGCCAAGGAGATGGAGCCACAGTATCCTGAGGTAAACACCGATTATATGTTCATCGACAACGCTTCTATGCGCGTATTGACTGAGCCTACATTCTTCGATGTTATCGTTACAGAGAATACCTTCGGCGATATCCTGACCGATGAGACTTCTTGCATCACCGGTTCTATGGGCTTGCAGCCATCCAGCTCTCTCGGTGAGCACACACCATTGTTCGAGCCTGTTCATGGTTCATGGCCACAGGCAGCTGGCAAGAACCTGGCTAACCCAGTAGCTCAGATTCTTTCTGCAGCTATGTTGTTGGAGCACTTCGGCTTGAACGAGGAGGGCGCCTTGATCCGCAAGGCAGTAGATGCTTCTCTCGATGCCAATGTCCGCACACCTGAAATTCAGGTAGAGGGTGGTGCTCACTATGGCACAACTGAGGTTGGCGCATGGATCGTTAACTGGATTAAGAATGCTTAATCTGTAAATGGATTTTTCGGCGCTTGATGATAAAAGAGGGTGTGTCATAAGTTTAAACAATGGCAGCCGAAGACGGGCTAAGAGCTTCTGCCCTTTCAGGGCGTATGGGAAGTGGCTTATGACACACCTTCTTTTCTTGTTGATTGTCCTGTCTTTCTGAAATTTAGTTCTTTTTGTAAACTCAAATAAGTTTTATAGTTTTTTATTTGGCAGTTTGCAAAAGTCTTCTTAACTTTGCACCATGAAAAGTTTTTATACATTATTATTGGCATCGATGGTTTCTTTGTCTGTATCTGCGCAGAACGTAGATGCCGACAAGGCACGTGCTGCTCAGAATAAAGCCTTGCGCGATTCACTCTCCAAGGCTACAGAAGTGCTTGCATATCATCCCGACAGTATCGATCTGCGACTGAAAAAGGCTGCTTGGAATATCCAGTTGGAGCAATGGCAATATGCCAAGGATGATCTTGATAAGGTACTCTTTCTGAACAATACCAATATCGCCGGTTTGTTCTATCGTGCCTTTGTCAATGAGAAGTTGCTCCGTTATAACTTTGCGCGTCTCGATTATCAGAATCTTCTGGTACTTGTTCCTGGCAACTTCCAGGCGCAACTCGGTCTGGCTTTGCTCAATGAGAAAGATAAGCATTATACCGAGGCTTACGATGGCATTAACAGTCTGATAGAGCAATACCCTGACAGTGCGATGGCTTATGCTGCAAGAGGTGGCATGGAGAAGGAGAGGGGTATGCTTGAGCTGGCAGAGTTTGATTACGCCAAGGCGATGGAGTTGGATGCCGGTAATGAGGATTTTGCTTTCAATCATGTAGACATCCTGATTCTGCTTGGAAGAAAAGACGAAGCCTATCGTGATTTGAAGAAATTGCTCGATGCCGGTTGTCAGCCAGGCAGGTTGCAAGGTTTCTATGCAAGGTTGAAAAAGAAGAAAAAGTAGTATTTCAGAGTTATAAAAAGGAGTTTTAATGATTAATATGACAAGAATGCATAAAATTATTCCCTATATCCTGGCTGCCTGTTGTCTCTGTATGGTGGCATCCTGCGATACCGTCTTCGATGTTCATCCGTATGATGTGCAAATCGACGGCGATAGAAATCTGAATGTTACCAATATTCAGAAGATTGAGGCTGCAGTAAAGTCGAAAGATACAATCCGTTTTGCTATGATCAGCGATTCGCACCAGTGGTTGGATGATTTGAAGAGTGAGGTTAATGATATCAATCGCCGCAGTGATTCCCTCGATTTCGTGATTCATTGTGGAGACCTTACCGACTTTGGTGCTACCCGTGAGTTTCAGTGGACCCGTGACCATCTTCAGAAGTTGAAGATACCTTTCGTGGCTCTGCTGGGTAATCATGACTGTTTGGGAACAGGTAACCAGGCTTATGAGAAAATCTTTGGTAATCCGGATTTCAGTTTCATTGCCGGTAAGGTAAAGTTTGTCTGCCTCAATACCAATGCTATTGAGTTCGACTATTCCCGCCCTGTACCTAATTTCGATTTCATGGAAGAGCAGGTTAAGGCAGATGCAGATGACTTTTCGCGTACCATTGTCTGCATGCATGCAGGTCCTTATTCAGAACAGTTTAATAATAATGTGGCTAAGGTCTTCAATTTTTATACCCATCAGTTTCCTGGTTTGATGTGCTGTCTTTACGGTCATGGTCATCATACCGAGCAAAATGACATTTATGGCGATGGCATCATCTATTATCAGGTGGCTAATGCCGCTAAGCATCAGTACTATATATTCACCATTACTCCAAAAGGTTATCGTTATGAAATTATTGAGTTTTAAGCATATATTCATTCTGGGAGCTTTGCTTGCTGCAGGTTCTGTACAGGTTCATGCTGCCGATGAGGTTACCGGGAAAAGTGAGGAGTTGGAACTGACGGATAGTATCGTTCATGATACGCTGGTGTTGGCGGATGGCAAACTGACCCGATATGACCGCCGCATTATGCGCTACCGTAAGCATTGGAATTTGCTGATACCTACTAGTGGTATCATTCAGACCTGTGGTAATATGGGTATTGTTTCGCTGGGTATCGGATGGGAATATGGTAAGCGCCGCCAGTGGGAAACGCAGTTCTTGTTTGGCTACATCCCGAAGTTCAGTTCTGACGATGAGAAGTTAACCATGACGCTCAAGGAGAATTTCATTCCTTGGCGTCGCAATATCGGTAAGGGCTGGTGGTTTGAACCGCTGGAGTGCAGTCTGTATTTCAATACGGTGTTCGGACATGATTTCTGGACAAAGCAGCCTACCAAGTATGAAAGCGGCTACTATCCGTTCTCTACCAGAGTCCGTCCTAATATCGCCTTGGGTGAACGTTTTAAGTATGATATTCCGCACAATAAACGTAAGCGTATCAAGAGTATTACGTTCTTCTATGAGTTGGGTACAACGGATATCTACTTTATGCGTTTCTACCGTAACGGCAATGCCGGTTTCTGGGATGTCTTCGGCCTCTCTATCGGTGCCAAGGTGCAGTACCTTTAAACCAAAAACTGGTTGATGAGTTTGCTTACTCTGATGATATCTTCATCGTTGAGCGATGAGTTGCAAGGCAGACTCAGTTCTTCGTCAGCTATTCTCTTGGCTACCGGAAATTCCAGATGATTCATTTCCGGATAGCATGGCTGCAGATAGGGTGGGCGGAAGTAATGAATCTTTGTGCCGACCCCATTCTCAGCCAGGAAAGCTTTCAGTTGGTCTCGCTTCGGGGTAAGGAAAGGGAAGACGTGGAAAACATTTTCATGAGCAGGAGAGATGAGTTTCGCAGCGATGCATCTGTCCTTGATGCTGTCATCCAGATGCTCCAGATATAGCTGTACCTGTCTGTATCTCGCTTTCTGTTCGTTCTCAGGATATTGCAGTTTCACATTCAGTACCGCAGCCTGAATCTCATCCATGCGCGAGTTGACGCCCTGGTATCTGAAGATGCCGTCTTCTATCTTTCCATATTCGTGTAGTGACATGATGGCTTCCGCCAATTCCCTGTTATTGGTAGTTACAGCTCCCGCATCTCCCAATGCTCCCAGATTTTTGCTAGGATAAAAACTGTGGGCGGCAGCATCCGAAAGATTTCCGGTATATCTTCTTTTCGGTGGTTTTTCAGAAGAGTCAGATAGAGTAGTGGAGCATCCGAATCCCTGCGCATTGTCTTCGAAAAGCAAGAGATGATGCTTCTTGCAGATTTCAGCAATCTTTGGAGTCCATGCCAGTTTGCCATAGAGATGAACAATCATGATGGCTTTGGTCTTCGGTGTGATTCGGGCTTCTATCAGTTGGTCATCTATCTGTAATGTATCGATATTGGCATCCACCAATACAGGTGTCAGTCCTACGCTGCTGATGGCAAGTACGGTAGCGAAATAAGTGTTGGCAGGCACAATCACCTCATCACCTTTCTGCAACTTTCCGATAGCCAGTTCGCCCATCAGCATCAGTTTGAGCGCATCCGTCCCATTAGCGCAGCTGATGCAGTATTCTGTACCGATAAACTGTGCATACGATTTCTCAAACCTTTTTACGGTTTCACCTTGCAGATACCATCCGCTGTTGACCACCTTGTTGATAGCATCCTTTATCTCCTTCTCGTAAGGCTCATTGATAGCCTTCAGATCGAGATAAGGTATCTTCTTTACTTCTGTTTCCATTGTTTCTTCTGTGATGATTTATACAAGTGATAAGACTTGTTTCTATAAATAAAAACGGATGTTTTGCGGTATTTATTATATGGGGAGGTATAAAAAAGACAAGAGCAGCTATCTTCTCAGACAACTGCTCTACATTCAATAGGTATTAGTTTTCTTTAAGGTAAAAAGATTGTATTCAGGATAACGTTTGCAAAGGTACTAAAAAAAAATGAAACAAAAAAATAAAATGGCAACAAAATTACCATCAACTTAAAAAAAAGTTTTTAAAACCCTTTGCGGAGTCTTTTCTATTTGTATGAGAAAACAGAGTTTTATATAAATAATGCCAAATAAAAAGCTGTGAAATGGAAAAACTGTCACGAAACCGTCTTTTTCCCTTTCACAGCGTTCGATGTCTAAAATATTTTGCCAAACAGGTTGTTCATCATAGTTTTGATTCGATATGCTCTCTATAAAAATGGTTACCATCAATATATAGTCAATATGCTATGTTGGGTATGATTCTTCCCAACAGTTAGACAAGGTGTCTTCCAACTCCAAATTCTTCTAAAATCAGGCCGAAAGTTCCTGCCTGCCCGCGCGAGAGTAAATCTTCAGAAATCACTGTCACCAGTGTCATCCTGTCATCCAGAAGTCGGTTGCTTCCGAGACGGAAATCAAAGACTTACGATGCAAAAGTCAGTTACTTACGATATGAAAGTCAGGGACTTATGCCCCGTAATTCAGGGGCACCTGCAAAAGCGTGTGGATGTGATTCACTAGAATTTGTGCATAGCCACATGCTTTTGCAGGTAATTCGAATTATTTTCTCATTAATGCTAAGGCATAGAGAGGGAGGATGGAGACGTGTCTGATGGCATTGTCATCCTTTTTGTCTATGTATTCAAACTCCCCGAAGTTTTCCAATGAACAGCGGAATGCTTCGGTGAGATGTTTTTCTCTCATAAATAGCCAAAGACTCTTCATGCCTCCTTGTGTACCCGATTTGATCTCTATAGGAGTAATCTTGAGAAGGTGAATCTCAAGATAGTCGATTTCGGCAATGCTATTGCCTGTCTTCTCCCAATAGAACATTTTTTGGCGTTGGATGCAAGGTTTGTTGCGCAAGATTTCCAATCCTGCAACCATCTCGGTCATGCCTCCTTTGTTGACCAGTTCCTGAGGAGTTCCTGTCATAATCAGCTCTATCAACTGCTGTGATAAATCGCCTTCCAGTTGAAGAACTGCCAACAGCAAACCTGGGTCGAGGAAAAGAATCTTCATGCTTTTCTCGTTAGCTTCTGCGTCAAGTGGAATGCCATTGCCTGAAGTGGCAACCACTGGCGTTACAATACCTGCGAGAGACAGTAATCGGATGGCTTCTCTAATTTGTGAACTTCTGTAATCTTTAGAAATGGTAGTGAATGAGAGCTTTTCGCCTGCTTGATGGCAAATGCCACGCATGGTGGTGCGAAGTAAATCGGGATTGACACGCTTTTTATATTTACCGAAGTCATCTTCGTAGGTCAAGATGATGTCTTCTTGTATGTTTCTGCAACGGTTGAAATCGTGCGTCTTGATCCATGCAAGTACACTCTCTGGCATGCCACCAACCAACAGATAGATACGGAAGTACTCGATGAGTTTCTCATGGAAAGCTGTATCCAAAGGATGTTGGCTGTCGGATTCATTGCGCATGCTGATAAGTCCCTCTTCATTGTTGGCTACAAGAAATTCATCAAATGTCATTGGATACATGAATAGGGAATGGATTCTACCGACTCCGAATGTTGGGAGTTCTTCGAGAGTAAATTCTAGTAATGACCCTGCGGCTATCACATGAAGTTCAGGATACTCTTCCTTGAAAAATCGTAATGCCATGATGGCTTCAGGGCATTCTTGTATCTCGTCAAAGAAGAGCAAGGTTTTGCCAGCAATCATAGGAACCTTGATATAGTTGCTGATTTTTTGTGTTATCATGTGAACGTCGATATCTCCTTGAAAGAAGGTCTTGATAGCCTTGTGACGTTCAAAGTTGACCTCTGCAAAATACTTGAATTCTTTTCCAAAGTGTCTGACTGCAGATGATTTTCCTACCTGTCTAGCACCTCGGAGCAAGAGTGGTTTGCGCATGGAATCGTCTTTCCAAGCGATAAGTTCTTTGTCGATATTTCTACTGATATATTCTTGCATCTTCTTAATTATTTGATTATCAGCTGCAAAAATAATAAAAATATTGAAATCCGACAAATAAATTGTACTAAAATGCTAAATTCCGACAAATAAATTGTGTTAAAATGCTAAATTCCGACAAATAATCAGTATTCTGTAGCAGTTCCCCAAAGTGGACTGTCTTATACGTGAAAAAGTTGTCACCTTTAGGATGGTTAAACTAAATTTGTTACTATCTATTTTTCTTATCACTAAATGGGTTACGCATTTTTAATTTTATCACTATATGGGTTGTCAGCGAATACCCATTATACCTAACTAGGTTACTCTTTTTAAGGAGCTATCCCTAGAAAGGTTACGGTGATGATATTCTTTCAAATGCAAAGATACACATTTTCAACTAATTAGAAGAATTTTCCCAAGGATTTTTCCACATTTTCTGCTGTGGCCCCACTTGAGTATGTGCAACTGATGGTGTTTGATTACCGATACTCATATGCGGTCTTTCGTCGTTATAAAACGCAATAATCCTGGTCAGTTCCTTCTTACATACTTTACGAGTAGGAATTGTCATTCTATAAAGCCATTCTGTTTTTAAAATGCCGTTTGCACGTTCTGCTATAGCATTCTCCAAAGGATCTCCTGTTTGAGTCATACTTATTTGTGAGCCATGACTTTTTAGGATAGATACATAATTCTGACTGCAATACTGGCTTCCTCTGTCAGAGTGATGAATGAGTCCTTTTGCAGTTTCTTCATCAATGCTTTTATATGCCATTTTAAGCGCTTCTAATGGATATACTGTTTCTAATGTTGGACCAACAGCCCATCCAACGATTTTATGGGAATACAGGTCTGTTATAAGCGAGAGATAGCACACACCTTCATTGGTTTCAACATAGGTGATGTCACTTGCCCAAATCTGGTTCGGATGGGTAGGAACTACTCCCTTAATCAGGTTTGGGTATTTGCGATAATTATGGTCGGAATCTGTTGTCTTATAGCGCCTACGGCGCTTTATACGTACCATGAGTCCATGCTTACGCAGCATCTCAATAAATGCGTCACGACCAGGGAAGCAGCCTGTATCCTCAAACATCTGTTTCAATATGGCATGCAACTTTGCAGCTCCTAAGCCAGGATTCGACTTACGATACTCACGTGCCTTTTCAATGATGATAGACTCAATGGCCTCTTCAGCAAAGCCGTCAGAGACATTGCGCTTATTATATGCTTGCCGGGTGAAACCAAACAGCCCGCATAGAGTGCCTAAACCTTGGCTCTGGCACTCTGTGCGGAGCAAGCTTACTGTTTGGTACCAGATTTTTTTCTCACAGGAATATTGAAGGTTTCTTCTGCGAGATCAATCATGGTGGAGAATGCCTTAGAGCGAAGCTTCTCTAACTCCAAAGCCTTGCGGAGACGCTTAATCTCAGCATCTTTCTCTTTCAACTGTTCATTTGTTGTCTTTGCCATATCGTCACGGTTTTGGTCTTCTGGCGGCAAAGATAACAAATCTTTTTCATTTAAGAACTTATCCATCCAAGAAAATAGCACTGTACGACTGCTTATATAGTATTTCTTGATGATTTCTTCTGCTGGGAGCCCACTCTCCATATACTCTCGAACTATCATGATACGATCATCATCTGTAAAAGAGTAGCTATTCAACTCTACCTCACGGGTCTCAAACCAACCTGTGTCCTCATTATACACACGTTCAATTCTTGTCTTACGTTTCATTGTCACTTCTGTTTGTTCCTAAGTGACAACCTTTTTCAGGGAAGTACAGACACAAAAAATGATTATTAATTATTTATATTTTTAAAAGTACACATATCTATCAAATTTCGTTCCTTTTCATTTGCAAAAGTAGACAATCTCATCCATATTTGCAAGTTTTTCTTTATAAAAGTGAACATTATTCTTTATTTTTCTCATTTCCAGCCATTTTCTTCCGTTCTGTGACGAACTTCGGTGTTGCATTAGCCTCTCGCTTCCCAAAAGTGTCCTTTCTTGGAAGCTCCCCTTTATAAAACCTCTTCCTGTAATTATTTGGCGTATCATAGCCGATAGCATAACATGGTCTTTTCTCATTGTAATAATCCACGTATGCGTCCAAGGCCTCCTCGAACTCCTTTCTTGAATTACATGTCTCAATCTTGAAGTCTATGAACAATTCCTCTTTTATCCATCCGTTGAGGGATTCGTTCACAGGGTTGTCTGTAGGCTTTCCTGCCCTGGACATAGACCTCACAATCAACGTGTCCTTTATCAGCTCATTATAGGCGAGTGAAGCATACACGCTACCTTGGTCCGTATGAAGAACAGTTGGCTCATCTGTGCCCTTCAACAGGTTGATGACATCATTTAGCCCATCAATGTACTGGTCTCTATGTCCACGTCTCTCAGCCACATGCCACGTTAGGATTTCTTTCGTAAAGACATCGAAATACATGGTCAACTCAAAGAAGAACCAAGAGTATTTGATGACTGTCATGTCAGAGACGATAACTTGTCGAGGTCTGTCTACCGTGTCCCACGTGGAATAAATGAGGTTGGGGTACTTATCCTTTACCTTACGTGGTTTGTAATGTATCTTGTGTCTCGTTTGTGACTGAATACCAAGATATTGGAAGCATTTATAAGAGAAATTGTCGCTGATACTCAACTGTAAATTGATTCTTATGTACGCCGCCACCCACCTGTAGCCATGTGTTGGGTGTTCCGAGTGTATGTCCTCAACCACACCCACCATGAACTCACGATTGATCTCACGGGATGAAGGCTCTCTTCTAAGCCACTTGTAATACCCCGACCGACTTACTCCCATCATCTTGCAGATATCCTTGACAGGATACTCGTGCGATAGCATGTCCACTATTTTGAACTCTTCATTTTTAAACGAACATACTCCGTTTGCCCATCCTCGTTCTGCCTCACCAGATATTTTTTTTTGAGCCGTTCATTCTCAATACGCAAGCGTAGGATTTCTCGCTTATACCCCTCCTTGGTTTTGTCAATGCCCTCAGGAAGTATGTTCCCAATCTCAGCATCAGCACGAGCCAACCCCTCTATGCCTGCTTCTTCATATTGCTTCAGCCACTTCTTAAAAGAAGTTTCCGAGACATTGTTTGCCCTGCAGAAATCACTGAGCTTAACTTTGGAGTTTCCCTTGAACTTACGAATCAAGAACTCCTTTTCCAATGGATTTAAATGCTTTGCCATAAAAAGTTTCCTTTCTGGTGAATACTTGACGATAAGATAACCGTGCTTCGGCAAGTTGTGTGCCCTTACGTTCGGGCTACGCCCTCTCTACAGGGCACACAACTCTATCTGCTTGCAAAGGTAATCATTTTCCATCAGTTTTCCACCTTTCTGTGTCTACTTTTTGAGGGGCAGCATTCACTGTCTAAACACAGGTTTATGCTATTGTCTAAACACAGGTTTATGCAGGTGCCCCGATTCTTCCCAACAGGTAAATAAGGATTTATTTAGGAAGAAGGTACAATAAAGGGGTGAATACACTATATAAAAAGTATTCACCCCTTTATTGCATCAGCAGTTAATCATTAGAATATTTTGCCAAACAGGATGTTCATCATAGTTTTGGACAGAATCTTGGCATCAAACCACCAGGATCTGTGCTCCAGGTAGAAGAGGTCAAGACTTAGTCTTCTCAACATCTTCGGCATCGTATCCGTATATCCATTATATAAGGTGGCATAAGAAGTTACTCCTGGACGAATCTGATACAGATAAATATATCGAGGATCATGCTCCATAATCTGGTCGATATAGAATTTACGTTCAGGGCGAGGACCGATAAACGCCATATCGCCCTTTACAACATTCCAAAGCTGAGGAAGTTCATCGAGGTGATGTCTCCTAAGGAATGCTCCAATATGAGTCAGGCGAGTTTCTTGATTGTGCTTGAAGAGCTGAGGACCATCTTTTTCTGCATCCACTCTCATGCTTCTGAATTTATATATGTAGAAAGGTTTGCCGAATCGGCCGATTCTTTCTTGTTTAAAGATAGCAGGTCCATTATCTTCTCTTTTTACGAGAAAATAGCATACAGCAAATAATGGTGAGAAAACTATTAAGCCACTGATAGCTAATAGACAGTCTCCCGCCCGTTTTACGTTTCTTTCAAAAACATTCATGCCATCGGCAATGAAACGTCTTTCTACAACGTTGTTATTAAATTCTATTCCGAAAGGAATATTTGTAAAATTCATTAGTTGCACTCTATTCATTTTGTTCTATTATGTTTTATTTTAAAACGTTTGGTGAGCGCATATATTGTCTAGAATCGATTTTTCTTTTTAGAATTTTGCAACCATAGCTTGGAAGAAACAGCAGAAAGAAGTATAAATATGCTTTTAACTTACTGAATTTCAGTATGGTTTCGTATACAGCTACGTTGTAGTGAATGAGTTGCATTTTTTTTCTGGAAACTGAATTCTTTCTTACACAATAGTAGGCTAGAGGCTTTTTGGTATAAGCGTAGCATATTTTGCATTGTTGAAGAATCTGAATAAACATAGCCCAATCCTGTCTTTTGCGGATAGTAGGCATATAGTATTTCTTCCCCAAAGCTTTTGTATCATAGATAGCTGTGAGACATCCGATTTTATTGTCACGTTTTATCATTTTATACGTGATGCGGCGTGGCGGAATATTGATGCCTGTGGCCTCATAGTTGGAATTGCATATAAGATAAGTTGCACAGCAGAGAGCGCACTTCTTTTCTGACATGTAATTGATTTGGATTTCCAGTTTCTCTGGAATCCATCTGTCGTCGCAATCACAGAATGCGATGTATCTTCCTTCTGCTCTTTTGATACATGCGTTTCGGACATATCCCGGTCCATGGTTTTCTGAGAGTAGTTCTATTTTTACTCTCTTGTCTGCTTGGGCAAATTCCTTCAGAATCTTAATGGTATCTTTATCAGTAGATGCATCGTCAGTTATAATAAGCTCCAGATTTTCGTATGTTTGCCTCAGTATACATTGAATGCTGTCAGCAAGAAATTTGCCGGCATTATAAGTAGGCATGATGACTGATACTAAGTCTTCTTTCATTTTATATTTACCTATTTTTTTCATATTCTAATTTTTTTAGATAACGTTCTCCTTTGCTTTTTATTGTGTTTCGCATGCCCGATATCTGTTCTGAATTTAAATGGTAGAGAAATAAGTACTTAATAGGAACGTATATAATAGTTGATTTTCAATTTTTAGGATTTAAAACAATATCAAAAAATACTAATTTTTATTGAATAGACCAAACTATATTTGTATGTTTCAAATAAAAAACGTATATTTGCATTGATTTAGAATCAAATTTAGTTTTGGAAGATAAAGCAAGTTTTAAGAAGCATATTAGGTATGCTTTTAGAATTCTCCATATAGATAACATGCCTCATGTTATGAAATATGGTTTGGTACATAATGATTCACCTTTTGCAAGTGATAGTTTTGTGCCAATAGGGGATATGTCTGTTATGGATGCCCGTTCAACGAAGCAACTACCAGATGGGTCTTTCCTTTCAGAATTTATTCCTTTCTATTTTGGTCCCAGGTCACCCATGTTATATAATATTCAGAATGGTAATGGTATATTGACAAAGAAAGAACCTGATGAGATAGTCTATTGCGTAATACGAATAGAGGATGTAATTAATAGTGATTTACATTGCGTTTTTACAGATGGCCATGCATTGAATAATATGAGTAAATTCTATTCCAAGTCTGATTTGCAACGATTGGATAGTTTGGTCAAGATAGAAGATGTTTATGCAACCTATTGGTTCAATCAATCTCCATGGGACGATAGAAAACGAAAAAAAGAGGCCGAGCTATTATTTAAGGATGAAATTCCGCCTCAATTTATAGTAGGATTCCTTGTTTATAGTGAGAAAGCATTAGAAAAAATGATTTCTTATGGGATTCCTAAAGATAAGATTATTGTGAAACCGGAATATTATTATTAGATATGATAAGATTTATAAAAGGCAATTTATTGGAAAGTACAGCTCAAGCACTTGTCAATACTGTAAACACAGTGGGAGTGATGGGTAAAGGTATAGCCTTGCAATTTAAGGAGGCTTACCCTAATAATTATATTCTCTACAGAAAGGCATGTAAAGATAAACTTGTTCGCATTGGTTCAATGTTCATAACCCAAGAACAGAATGTATATGGGATTAATAAAATCATCGTAAACTTTCCAACAAAAACGACCTGGAGAAAACCCTCTGAATATTCCTATATAGAGATGGGGCTCAAAGATTTGAAAGATAAGATTCTTGAATATCATATTGAGTCTATAGCTATTCCACCATTGGGTAGTCATAATGGTGGCTTGGATTGGAATATCGTAAAACAGATGATTATCAGTCAACTGTCTGATTTAAATTGTGAAATTATTCTTTATGAACCAAACGAAGCAATTATAGAGTTGATGAAATCAGAACGAGTAAAATTGACTCCGGCAAGAGCCATGTTGTTATATATGCTCTGTTCTTTGGTTTCAGAAGGTGAGTTCGCATCTGAATTTGCTGCAGAAAAGTTGGCATATTTCCTGCAAAAATTTGGAGCTGCGGATAGCTTGAAGTTACAATTTAGACAATATTATTATGGTCCTTATTCTGGCAAGGTAAGATTTGTTCTTCATTACCTGAACGGAAGTTATCTAAAAGGTGTAGGACAGATGGAACAAAAGCCATTTGATCCTATCTGGTTGTCACCTGATACATTCAGAGATGTTCAGGAATTCTTGGCAAACGAAGAGAATAAACCTTATGAGGATATTTGTAAGAAGACGGCAAGTTTCCTCTCTGGTTATTATTCCAATTATCTTCTGGAGCTATTGTCAACCGTTGATTTTATATTGCATAATAATGAAGATCTTAAGGAGTGGCTGATAATGAAACCTCAAGAAGTATTTGAACTGGTGGTTCTGCATATTAATCAATGGAGTGAACGCAAAAAGTATTTATTTAATAACGAAGAGTATGTCCGTCTTGTGTTAAATCATCTATATACGATTGAAAAATAATATTTGATTGGATAAGAATTTATCAAAAGAAATAGATATGGAATATATTAAAAAAATATTGGCTGCAATATTGGTGAATTTTCCTGTTGCAGTTGTGAAGTTGCGATATTTGATAAGGTTCAAGCGACTGCCAAATCTTAAAAATCCTCACGATTTGAACGAAAAAATCTTGTATCAGAAGTTGTATACAGATACAACGTTGTGGAGTCGGTTGGCAGATAAGGTATTGGTAAGAGACTATGTTAAGGAGTGTGGTTTGGAAAGTATACTTACCAAATTGTATGCAGTATGGGACAAGGTTCCAGATATTTGTTTTGATGAACTTCCTGATGCTTTCATGCTCAAGTCTAACAATGGCGATGGAAAAGGAACTAATATAGCGATTTGTGATAAGAAAAAAATGTCAGCATCTGACATGAAGTCATTAAAGGATAAGGCCGCTGGCTGGTTGAAACAAAAGAATATTGGTGCTTTATCAGCTGAGCCACATTATAATTCCATCACACCTCTTGTGTTTGCAGAGGAATTGTTACCTATTCCTGAAGGTGAAAAGTCTATTGTGGACTATAAACTTTGGTGCTTTAATGGAGAACCTTATGCTTTTTTGGTGATATCTAACCGTAAGAGTGGAGGAGAGGCTGAAATTGCATGTTATGATTTGGATTGGAAGGATCGTTCCGACTTGCTTGCAATAACTAAGCATTATAATATTAGAAAAAGTGGTTTGAAACGTCCGGAGAATTTGGAATCTATGATAGAGTATGCCAGAATACTAGCAAAGCCTTTCCCGCAGGTTAGAGTAGATTTCTATGATATAGAAGGTAAAATCTATTTTGGGGAACTTACCTTTACTTCGCTGGGAGGTATGATGAATTATTTCACGCAGGAAGCGTTGAATGATATGGGAGAAAAAATAAATCTTTCCTATGCTGGCAGATGCTAGCATGGGAAAGTTTGTACTGAAAGTATTATTATTTATTATAACACCATTAGATAATATGGGCGCACTACCTTAGATAATAGTAGTTAAAATCTTTAGTCTATTCAATTTCTTTCTTTAGTATTTTTGCAAAAAGATCTTTGTTCAACACTTTAGCAGTATCATATTCCATCGCCTGTATTCTGCAATGTCGGGTCATCTCTGCTACCTTTGAATGGTTGCAGATAAATGAATTCATAGCATTAGCCAACTCATCTACATTTTTGCTTTTGATAATAATACCAGTTGTGCCATTTTCAATTATTTCGGTGTTGTAACCCCATTCGGAAGCGATAACTGGTGTTCCTGCAATCATGGCATCAATCAGGATGCCAGGGAAGCCTTCGCCCTTCCAGAATGTAGGAAATAACATTGCAGAGTAACTTGCCAAAACATCGTAGTTTGAAACATCTGCAAGATTGAGGAAACCTTTGTATTCTGCATTTGGAATCTCGTTGATGATTTTGAGAAATTGAGACTCGTAGGAATCATCTATCTTTCCATAGAAATGCACAAGGAATTTGTCTTCCCCGATTTCTTTGTTTATTCTTCTTGTAGCTTCCATGATGAGGTCGCATCCTTTTTCAGGGATGATTCTCGACAAGAATACAAATCGGAAGGGTACAGAAGTTTCTGTGCTTTTTTCAGGAATGTATGCGATCTTCTTGAAGTTAGGAATGTGGATAACATTCTTATATCCCAAAAGCTCCATCTTGCGTTTCATTTCTTGACTTTCTACCATAAACCACTTGACAATGGAGTAGCATTCCCTTTGCTTCATCTCCAGTTGGGAGATGAAGTTAGGGAGTATTCCACCTATGACGAAATAGTTCAAACGGATTGACGGAAACAGCCTCTTCACTATCTTTATCAGTTTGTATGAACTATAGGTGTTTAAAGATATGATAATATCTTTCTTTCTATATTGCCAGATAGAACGGAGAACATTCAACAGGACAGAAGGATTTTTCTTCCAGTTGTTGGTGTTAACGTGTTTCAGCGTCACAAATACCTCTTTTAGTCGGTTGAACAACTGAATGTTCTTGGCGTAAACTCCATTTGACGTATTTTTGAAGTTTCCACAATCTCCGATAAATAGTATCTTCTCCATAATCTTATTATTTACATGTGTTCAACGCATTTCTTATCGCATTTAACCATCCATGGCCGAAACGGTCATCTGGTTCTACGTAATCGCCTTCGCCCCATTCGTTCCATGCCTTAAGGAATAGAATTTGGTGTTCAGGTGACTTATGTTTAATAAGTCCTATAGCCTCTTCTATTGTCTTCTGGAACTTTTCTGGTGTTGCATTAATCAGAGGGTTGGTAGCAACTCCGGCTCTTGGCGTGCGGTCCCATTGTGGCAACAGTGACGGATAAACATTCTCCCATGTATCCTCTTCAACATAGTAATGTTTCATTACGTCGCTGTAGTCGCAGATATTAGAGGTTGGCAAGAAACTGTTCTTTGTCAAGAAATAGAATAGCATTCTCAGTTTTCCCTTGCTCATCGACTGTGCTCTGGCAAGTCCTGATGGCAGCACTGCGTCAAATCCCAAATCAAGTACCGACTGATAGTGTTCGGCTGCCTCATCTGTAGCCCAAAGCGACAGCTTGCCGTCCTTTGCTGAACGTCCTGATGAGTTGGTGGTATAGCCCACGAAATGAATACCTTTTAAGCCATTCTCTTTTGCCATCTTCTGCCAGAGTTCGATGAACTGCTTCACGTTAGGTATAGCTTTAGGTTGGTAAATAGCAAATAGAGGTTTACCGTCAACCGTAATATATCTCTTGTCGCGGAAAGCAGGCAACAGGGCATTGAAGTGGGCTATATGATCCTCTGTGGAATACTCCATCTTCATAATCATGGAATCCCTGCGAATGCTTTTACCTTTAACCCATGTCTTGTTGGTCCAATCATGGTTAGCCCAGCAGATACAGAATGGGAAATCTGGCTTTCCAGAAGCAAGCACCTCGTTAAATGGGCGCTCTAGCAATTGTTTTCCATTGCCAAACCAATAATGGTAATAGCAAAAGCCTTCGATACCTGCTGCTCTGGCCAGTTCTGCCTGCTGCTCTCTCACCTCAGACAAACGTAAATCATAGAAGCCTAAATCAGCTGGTAGGTGAGGCTGATAATGTCCTTTAAATAAAGGCTTGGCCTTTACTACGTTGGTCCATTCTGTGAATCCCTTGCCCCACCACTCATCGTTTTCAGGGATAGGGTGGAACTGGGGTAAATACAATGCTATAATTCTTGGTTTCATATTTTCTTTATTATTTAATTTTCTGTTATTATAATTATACTTTCCAGATAAATTGGAAATCAATATAGTTCAAACCATAGTTTATATATATGAGTCCTAGCAATAGCACTATTGTAATTCCTAACCATCTTGGTCTTATAGTGCATGCAATGCAAGGAAACAGAAATATTCCTACAACTCTAAGCAGTAAACTGATTCTTTCAGCAATAACTGGAATTAATGAGAGTGATGCATAAGCGAGAATTCCTAATGCAAATATTTTGATTATAATAGGAAAGTACCTATTGTATTCTGTTACCGTTTTTGAAAAATACATGAGATAGAAGTATATAATAATGTTTAACAAGTACAGCGGACCGAATACGTTTACTCCGGCCATTGATTGCCCTGTATCTTCTGCCTGTTGATAATTCGCCAATTTAGCACCTATAAACGGTATGTCGAGCATAATCATCACACCAACGCCGATAAAGTAAATAGCATATCCGGTTGGAATGACGCAGCACCAAAAAATCTTTCTTTTGCCTTTTAGCTCTTTGTTGTTAAGTAAGAGCAGAGGAATAAGTGCAAGTCCTGAAACATGGAAGCATGAACCTGCCAAGATCAAGAAAAGTGCCCATTTTCGCTTTCCTTCAGCTATCAGCGTTAGTGAGAGTAAGAACATTCCCGATAGAACACCTGTTCTGATTTGGGTCATCTCATGAACGCAGAAATAGAAACTGATGTAGATGGCAAGTGATAGAAAGGTAAAATCTGTTGTCTTGCGTATTGCAAGTAATTTCAGCCCAACTCCCATGATGGCATATAAGATGAACAATATATGCACGTCATTTGTGAATAGATTGAAGAATGCAGACAATAGGAGATAAGTGAACTCCGTATTTTCTGTTGCTGTCACAGAATAGTAGTTCCTATATACCATTTCGTAGTTCTCGGAATCAGGATCTAGACCAACTTCTCTCAATCCTGCCGTCAATACCAAAGAAACGAGAAAAAAAAGCATCAGCTTATTCTTCTCATTGTCTTGAAAGTGCGATTCTATAAGGGCACATAAGCCTGCAAGTATGAAGAGAGATATGATAATATATGCCATTTTTTATTTTCTCTTTATGAAATTCATTGCAATCTTTGTTATTTGATGCCGTTCAGAACTGTTTGTTCCAAATACTGCAAAGAGTATGATGGTTATCATTGGTGATACCATGAAAACTATTAAAAGTCGAATGATGTCATTATCAATATAAGTTCTGAATGTACTAGTAGCCAAATAGCTTATAACTGTTATTACTAAGCCGCGTAATAGAAACTCCTGTAAGTAAGTCCTTAATTTGAATGACTCATGGCTTCTCTTCAGTATTACGATCCTTATGAAATGAGCTATAATGATAACACTCAACATAGAAAGTAGTACACTGTACGAAGGCATGCCCCATTTCAGCATCATATAGGCTAGGGGCAAGTGCATTAAAGTCATACTATCTGTACAGATGTAATAGAACTTGACATTTCCGGTTGCTTGTATAATTGTCGTTATTGGACTGCTGATAGCAAGACAAACGGTGTATATAAGAATTATGCGTGCAAACGTTATAGCTTCAACTGTTGGTGAACCGAGCCAGATAGTGAGCACTTGTTCCATTTCTGTAAAAATAGGAATAGCTATTGCAACTAAAAGGTATAGGATGCATTTGTTACTGATGCCAAACATCACGTCAAGCGTTTGTGTTTCATTTGCGGCATAGGCTTTTATCATTGGTGCTCTAAATGCAAGAACTATACTGTTTGCCAATGATAACGTTGCATTGTATATGCTGATAGCTATGGCGAAAGCTGCATTTACAAGCGGCCCGAAGAATATGTTGAGGAGGATAGCACTGCCCTGAATAAGTCCTACTCCTGCCATTGATCCTAGCATAGACCACCCTGTAAATGAAAGCAGCTTTTTGTATTTTGACTTACTTTTAATAAAAGTATATCTGCATTCTGTATAGTGCTTCTTTGCATATGCCATATATGTAGTAAATACGATTATGGCAATGATGCTAAGACTTATTGAATAGAAAACGAGATTGTCAATAGCTGTTATTCCTATAAGAAATGCTGCCAAGAGTTTTAAAACACAGTCTAAGCAGGAAACCAATGCATATATTCCCATTTCTTCATGAGCATAAATTGCTGCTGTATATGGAATTTGAAGCAGGGTGAAGAAGAAGGAGAACATGGCAAATTGGAATGCGATGTTAGCAGAATAAAGACGATTTTCTGGTATCATCATCTGCGAGTTAAGCATCCAAATACCTGCAGTCTCAAATATCAGAAACAATATGATACAGAAACATATTACTACATTTGTACTAACAGAGAATACTGTTTGTTGTTTTTCCGTTTCTCCCTTTCCTGAAAGATAGGAGTAAAATCTCTGTATTGCCTGGGAAAATACGGGAATTAAGCAGGAACTTAATGTGACAACACCTGCTACGGCGTTATAGATTCCGTAATCGCAAGCACCTAGTCCTCTAAGTAATAAACGTACAGCATATAGGTTGACTATAGTCAAAATCAATATGCGAACAAATAGCATAAGCGTATTTTGTGTTATACGTTTAAGCTTATTTATTTTTTCCATATTTATAGGAGTTTATTTAATAATCAAGTCCCTAATGCTATAAATACCTAGTATGATTATTGCCAAGAAACACATTCCAAGTACAAATAGCATACGCTTTGGCTTGGCTGCTTTTATTGGCACTGCAGCTCCTTTTACGACAGTAAAGGCTGGCGTGCGTTCTTGTACTTTTGCTTTGGCTGCCTGATATTGTGTTACCATTGCACTATAAGCATTATACTTTAGCTGCATATCGTTTTCCATATCATCTTGCTTTGATTGCAAACTAGCCAATTGCACATCAGTATTGGCATCAGCGTATGAACCATATCTTTGGCGAGCTTTTTCGTACTCATGCTTTGCTTCAGTCATGAGGGTCTTATAGTATTGTTCGTCTACACGAGCTTTGCGGGTTCGGTAGTTTGTGATATATACCTGAAGACGCTCTTTTACGGAATCTGCAATAGTCTTGCAAATCAGTGGGTCTTGAGCCTCTGTAGAAATGGTGATAACGGCAGTTTTCTTGTCAATATTGATTGTGATGTTCTTACGGATGGCTGATGCTACATCATCTTGTTTCTTTGAAAGCATGTAAGGATTGATCTTTTTAGAAACTCCTGTTGCTTTCTTCTCTTGAAAGAGTTTTTTGATGTAACCAAATCCCTTTGCCCAGAAAGTATACTCTTGATGTTTAGTCAGATAATCGTAATAACTGCATTTTACGCTTCCGTCTTCTGTTGTTACCTTGATATCAAATAATCCAACTACGAAACCATTGTCTTCCATCAAGTCAGGGTAGAGCATCGGGTTAATGGCGTCAGTAGTCTCCATATTTCCAAGGTCAATACCAAAAGAAGAGGCCAACGAGCCAAGTGTACCACCAATATTTGAACTGTTGTTTACCTCAGGTGCTAAACTCAGACTTGATGTGTATGTACGAGGTATACAAAGAATATATGCGCAAGAGAGTACAAATACTATAGGTAATACGATATAGTATAGCTTTCTCTTAGCCCATATCTTCTTTATAATGATTCTGAGATCAATTACCTCAAGGTTATTATTATTATTTTCCATTTTTGCTTTGTAATCAATTTCTTACTTACTTATATTAGCAATCGTAGCAATCATGGCGGCGATGCTGCTAACTTATCCCTGCTTCCAACTCTCAACTCCTCTTGTCTTGCTGGAGAAGTTGATGCCTAGCTTGACAACTGTTCGCTTATCCATAGCGAAAGGAGCTGCATAGTTTTTGACTTCTATCTGATGCAGAGCTTCTTCGGCGCTTCCATCTAATTTGCATTCGATGATGTAGATGTAGTCGGAAGTTTGAATGAGAACGTCCATCCTGCCTTCACTTGTCGGTATTTCTACCTGTGTGTGGAATCCCATAATCTTAAAAATGAGATATAGGGCATTTTGGAAGTAAAGTTCTGCTTCGCCTGCTACCTGATAGCTGTTGTCCGCAAAGAAAGCGGTAAGCCGATTCATAAATTGTTCAACATGTCCTGCTTCAACATCCTTCACAAACTCATCGACCATAAAGGCGGAACGATCACCTGCAGAACAGTATAACGGTAGGAGGAAGTTAAGGAAACCTTCTTCCACCTCTTTGTTCGGGAAGCCTAGCAGATATTTCTTAAACCTTTCGTCATAGCCTTTGATAGTGAGATAACCACTCTGGTATATCACAGGTATCGGATTGGTTGACAGCGAATCCACGCTGTTGATTACATCGTCTGATACCCTTTCCTTTGTCATGTCTGGCAAACGATAGTTGTGCATTTTCAGCAAGTCAACTAGAAATGTTGGTGTGCCAGTCTCAAACCAGTAGTCTTTATAGCGAAGTCTTGACAAAGTGTTCAGTACGCTGAATGGGTTATAGATGCCTACTGTATTTTCCTCGAAATGATATCCGTCGTATCTTGCCTTCAGTTTTGCTATTGTGGCTTCTTCTGTATCGCCATTGGCTTCGGCTAATTCGTTGATACCTTCCTTGAAATTCGTAAGCAGTTCCTTCTCTGTCATTCCGCAGATGCTAATATAGCGGTGGTCCATCGAGATATCCGTCAGGTTGTTGAGGTCGCTGAACACGCTAACCTTGCCAAACTTGATTACACCTGTGAGGAATGCAAACTTGATATATCGGTCTTGTGTCTTCAATACAGAATAGAATGCTTTCAGCTGTGCACGGTGTTCTGCCTGTAACTTTGGGTCGCGCAGGGTCTGAAGTATAGGCTTGTCGTATTCATCAATAAGTATTACGACACCACATCCTTCTTTCTCCGCAGCTCTTGCTATCACACCCTTGAAACGAAGGGCAAGTGTGGCTTCTGACTCACGGGCTCCATATTTGCTTTCCCAAGTTGTGAGGTAGTCATTAAGCACCATATACAGGCTGTCTTTCTCTCGAAAGTTGGCTGTGTTGAGATCAATATGGAAGATAGGATATTTCTTCCAATCTGTTTCCAAGTCATATATGGCTAAGCCCTCGAAGAGTTCCTTCTTACCCTGGAAGTATGCTTCCAAAGTAGACAGAAAGAGACTCTTTCCGAATCGGCGTGGACGACTGAGGAAATAGTATTCTCCCTCTGTCGCCAACTTGTACACGAATCGGCTCTTATCTACATACGAATATCCATTTGTACGTAGCTTTTCGAAATCTTGTATTCCTATAGGATATTTCATAAAATGACTCCTTTTTTATAGGGTTTGATTATTCTTACTTACTCATATTAGCAATCGTAGCAATCATGGCGGCGATGCTGCTCATGCTGCTTCCCATACTCATCATTTCGGCGGTACTCATCTTGCGCTTCAGCTTGGCTGGGACGACAATCTCGCTGCCTGGCTGCACTTTGGCACCATGAGAGAGCTTGGCTACCTTGCCATTCATATAGATGATGTATGCCTTGCTCTTTAATGCATCTGAGGCAAAACCACCTGCCTGGTCGATGTAATAGCTTGCCTTTTTGCCCTTTTCGTAGGCTACCGTGTTAGCAAACATTACGGCACCATTGATCTTTACCGTACCATTGTACTGAGGAATGACCAGACGGTCGCCCTCTCGTAAGATGATGTCGGCATCACTGCCTGGGTTCGCCAGTGCTTCTGGAAGGTCGATACCTACAGGGTATTCGCTAGGTACGTTGAACTTCTCTATGTTGGTGCGCTCTACATCCTTTGAGCTCTGGGTGAGTGCACTGGAATTGTTGCTGCTGGCGGCAAGCTGCAGAAGGTTTTTCTGCATCTCTTCGCGCTGCATCTTCAATACTGCCTCCATGCGCTGCTTCTCTTGTTCGTTGGCTTTGCGGATGATGCGGGCTCCCTTGAGATATGCCTGGTCGGTAGCTCCACCTGCCTTCTTGAAGAGTTCACTCAAACGGGCGTTGCGATGGTCTAATGTATAGAGACCGGCAAACATCACTTCACCGGTAATTGATACGTTCTGCTGCTCTACATACGCCGGACTCTGACGAATCATTACTTCATCAAATGGCATCAGCTTGAAGCCAGGAGTGCCGTCGATAACGAAGCCGTCTTTGAGAGATAGGGTGTAGGTCTTGGCGATAACGCTATCTGGACGTAAAGCCTTGGCATCCATTACTCTACGGCTTACCATTACATTAACTGTTGAAGCCTTGTCGGTTAAACCGCCTGCCTGAAGAACGAAGTCTTCGAGGGTCTCATTGTCGGCATATTGATAGACGCCTGGATACTGCACTTCGCCACGGATGGTGAGGGTGCGCTCTACAATCTTTTCCTGTCGGGTAGGGATGAAGAGAACATCGTTTTCCTTCAATGGGATATCTGGAGTCTTGCCGTTCATGATGCCGGCAATGTCTACACTTACTACTTCGAGTGAGCGGTCTGACTTCATGCGGTGCATTACGGCACGGTTGGTGAAGGCTTCCTCTGTTAATCCTTCGGCATGCTCTACAAGGGTGCGTACGCTGTTGATTTCTTCGCCGAGATTGTACATGCCCGGACGGAATACGGCTCCTTTCACCTCTACGGTGTTGGCGTAGCGTGGCAGGATGCTGTCTACGCTGATTGAGTCGCCGTCATCGATGCGGAAACTTGAGAAGTCGAACTCCCCTACATTATATACGGCATGTTCTCTGCCTGTCTTGCGGTTCAGTCTTACTGATTTCTTGTAGGCATCGCCTGTAAAACCACCGGAATACTTCAGAAGGGAATTGACACTCTCGTTCTTCTTCATTTCGTAAATCATCGGGCGCTTAACCTTTCCGGCGATGGTTACGAGACAATCGTATGGACCTACTACGATGACATCGTTGTCGGCAAGGCGGACATTACCCGTCAGTTTGCCGTTCAGAATATAGTCGTAGATATCAACAACCGTTACCAGTTTATTATGTCTGTAAACCTTGATGTTGCGCAATGTACCCAGATCGTTGGTTCCGCCAGCCATGTAGAGTGCATGGAATACGGTAGCGAAGGCTGAGAGGGTATAGGTGCCCGGAATCTTAACCTCGCCCATCACGTTTACCATGATGGTCTTGGTCTGTCCTACGGTAAGCTTGATGCGGCTTGAACGGTATCTGCTGCCCACGGTATTGCGCAGGCGGGCATTAGCCTGAGCTACGGTCAAGCCTGAAACGCTGACTGGTCCATAACCCTCGATGGTTACCTCACCATCTGGCGAAACGGTGCTCTCGATGGTTTTCTGAGAGGCGCCATAGATATCTATGATAACCGCATCGCCAGGTCCCAGACGATAGTTCTGTGGGGTAGCGATGTTCATATTTGGCTCGAAACTGAGATCCTTGTTATTGAAAATGTCGCGGCCGAATACCTTGTTGCGCTTGATGCCGAGCTCAGCCTGCATCTGTTTTACCATGGTAGCTGTATCGGGTACCAGGGCGTTCATCTCCTTGCTGAAGTTAGCATAGTCAGGATTATTCTCATCATAAGATGAATAGTAGCTGTCGTTCTGCTTGCTCTGGATGCGATAATTGCTATAGGTTGAAACCTGCTTCTCATTATCCTTGTCCTGGTAATCTTCTCTTTGTTTACCATTGTTGGTTCGCATTCTCTTGTTGCCTGCATTTCCTGCAGCGGTTGTGCTGTAGAGCTCGTTCTGCTGCGACATCTTCTGATACTTATTGCGTACACGTCGAATCTGGGAGATGTCTACGCCCTGCTGCATCAGTTTGGTAACAATCTGTGAGTTGGATGTGCCACGCTCATGTTCTTTCACTACAAAGCTCATGACCTGATCATCGGTCATGTGTGAACTCTGTGCGAAAAGTGGTCCTGAAGACAGGACGAGCGCCAGTACAAGTATGATATGTTTCTTCATTATTATTCTTTTATCTTAGTTTAATTTATATAATAACTCGAAATGAGTTATTTTGTTGTAGTAGAAGATTGAAAAGATGTTAATAAAACAAGAAACCCAGGGCTGAACCCTGGGTTTGCTGATGTTCTGAGCGAGATACGGGAGTCGAACCCGCCTCACAGGCTTGGGAAGCCCGTGCACTACCGATGTGCTAATCTCGCGAAGGAAAATACTAACTCCTTTCACAAGAAAGAGCCACGAGCGGGACTCGAACCCGCGACCCACGCATTACGAATGCGTTGCTCTACCAACTGAGCCATCATGGCTTTTTGCCCTAAAGCAGATGCAAAGGTAATGAATATTTTTTGAAATAAGAAATTATTGCCTAAACTTTTCTCGTGGTTAACTCTTATTAACTAAAGTTCGTTGGTTGCTATACCGGGTTCATAATAAAAGAGGGACTATCGCCAGTGGATAGTCCCTCTTCAGATTATAGTTTCTTGAATGTCAATTCTTCTTTTTTCGAATTTTTGCCTACCGAGATGGTGTCGCCTGGCTTCATTGTGCCATCTAGTAACATCTCGCAAACGGAATCTTCGATGTAGGTCTGGATGGCGCGGCGGAGTGGGCGGGCACCAAACTGTACATCGTATCCCTTCTTAGCTACCATCTCCTTTGCCTTTTCGGTAATCTGGAAATGGTATCCCAGTTCTTCTATTCTCTTGACCAGTCCTTCCAGGTCGAGGTCGATGATGCGCTTGATGGCATTGAGATCCAACTGGTCGAAGGTGATGATGTCATCGAGGCGGTTCAGGAACTCTGGAGCAAACTGCTTGCTCAGACTCTTCTGGACGATGCTGCGGGCATACTCCTTGTCTTTCTCATCCATCGCCAATCCGCCTTTTATACCTGCAGAAGTAAAGCCAACGCCTCTGCCGAAATCTTTCAGCTGGCGGGTTCCTGCATTAGAGGTCATGATGATGATGGTGTTGCGGAAGTCGATGAGTCGGCCGTTGCCATCGGTAAGTCTGCCTTCGTCGAGTACCTGTAAGAGCAGGTTGAATACCTTGCTGTTGGCTTTCTCGATTTCGTCGAGCAATACGATGCTGTATGGTTTGCGGCGTACCTTTTCGGTCAGCTGTCCACCTTCGTTATAGCCTACGTATCCTGGAGGTGCACCTACCAGACGTGAGGTGTTGAAACTCTCGGAGAATTCGCTCATGTCTATTCTGATGAGTGAATCTTTCGAGCCAAACATTTCCTCGGCAAGTTTCTGGGCAAGATAGGTCTTACCTACACCTGTAGGACCCAGGAACATGAATACGCCAATAGGATGGTTAGGGTCGCGCAAGCCTACACGGTTCCTCAGAATGGTCTTTACCATCTTGTTGATGGCATTATCCTGAGCAATCACCTTGTGCTTCAGGTTGTGTTCCAGATTTTTCAGACGTTTGCTTTCACCCTCTGCCATACGTTGGGCCGGTATGCCGGTCATCATGCTGATAACGTTGGCAATGTCTTCGGCTGTCACCTCAACATATTCGCCAATCTCTCCCTGCTGCCATTGCGCCTTCATGTCCTCAATCTCTTTCTCGATCTTGGTCTGGGCATCTCTGCATGAGGCTGCCATCTCGAAGTTCTGGTTTGCTACAGCCTGCTGCTTCTTGCTGATTATCTTTTTCAGTTCTTTTTCCAGCTTGATATATGGAGCAGGAACACTTGCATTATTAATATGTACGCGCGAGCCGGCTTCATCTATCACGTCGATAGCCTTGTCTGGGAAGTGGCGGTCGGTGATATAGCGCTCTGTCAGTTTGACACATGTCTCGAGAGCCTCGTCTGTATATCTCACACAGTGATGCTTCTCGTAATGTTCCTTGATGTTGTGCAGTATCAGCAGGGTCTCTTCGCGTGTTGTCGGTTCAACGATAACCTTCTGGAAACGGCGCTCCAGGGCTCCGTCTTTCTCGATACTCTTGCGATACTCGTCGAGCGTGGTGGCACCGATACACTGGATGACACCTCTTGCCAGGGCTGGTTTCAGAATGTTGGCAGCATCCATGCTTCCTTCACCGGAACCGGCGCCTATCATGGTATGAATCTCATCTATGAAGATGATGATTTCCGGATGGTTCTCCAGTTCCTTGATGACATTCTTGATGCGCTCTTCAAACTGTCCGCGGAATTTGGTTCCTGCAACGATGGCAGTCAGGTCGAGACTTATCAGACGCTTGTTGAAGAACATAGGCGATGTTTCCTGGTTGTTGATGAGCTGTGCCAGTCCTTCTACGATGGCACTCTTTCCTACGCCCGGTTCACCTATTAATACTGGGTTGTTCTTCTTTCTGCGACCCAGAATCTCGAGCACACGCTGAATCTCCTTCTCTCTGCCCACGACAGGATCCAGTTTTCCATCGGCTGCAGCCTTAGTCAGGTCGAAACTGAATTTGTCGATGGTAGGGGTGCTGCTCTTTTTGCGCGGAGTTCCATTTGAACGGGTAGACAGTCTCATCGGGTTCTGGTCCTTTTCCATATCGAATGGCTCTTCGTCAGTTTCCATCATGTCGTTCTGCTCGTTGTAGTCATCTTCTGTTTCTATTCCACCAGCCATCTCCAGGTTCTCTGCTTCCTCCTGCCTGTCAGCATCAGGGATTTCTGAATCTGGTGTTTGGGGTTCCATTTTGAAATCCTTCGGCTCTTCTGTCTTCTGCTCATCATCCTTGTCAGTAGGATAGAGCATTTCGATGGCACGGTCGTAGCTTAAGCCCAGTTGACTCAGCCAGTTGGCTACAGGGTTCTTGTCATTTCTCAAGATGGCAAGCAGCAGATGTCTTGGCTCTACAATCTTGGAGTGCTCGTAGTTGTTTGCCTCGCGGATAGAGTCTCTGATAATGCTGTCTGTTATCTGGCTGAATGGGATGTGGCTATTCTCCTTCACGTTATCGGCAGGAGTTTCTTCCACACGCTTTTCCAGTTTGCTGTTAAGGACTCCGCTGAAAGCCATCGGACTGATGTCTGCGCCCTTCAGGAGCTTGTTGACATCGCTGTCGTTCTGGCTGATCAGACTCAGCATCAGATGCTCCACGCTGATTTCACTTCCCAAGGTGCGTGCTGCTTCTTTGCTACTTCTGTTCAGTATGTCCTGTATATGTGAAAACGGATTTATCATATTTGCTTATATTTTTAAATATCTCAGTGCAAAAGTACACATTATTTTCAAAAATAGCAAATGATATGCCAACTTTTTTGCATTGTTAAAATACAAATAATGCTAAAATAATGCGATTTTTCGCCTCTAAAGCGTTTTAGTATCATTTTTTTTTGTATCTTTGTCGGGAATTTCAAAAGGGTAAAACGGCTTAGAACGCAAGGAAATGCCCTTAAACGCGATTTCCGGATGGAAAACAGACGTTTTGAAAGTAACGAATAAACAATAATACATTAATATAAGAAATGGACGAAAATCAGACAATGGATCATGATAGAATCATGAAGATCAACATTGAGGAGGAGATGAAGTCGAGCTACATCGATTATTCGATGTCAGTTATCGTGGCTCGTGCCCTCCCTGATGTACGCGATGGTTTCAAGCCTGTGCACCGCCGTATTCTTTACGGTATGCTCGGCATTGGAAACACCAGTGACAAACCTTATAAGAAATGTGCGCGTGTTGTTGGTGAGGTGCTCGGTAAGTATCACCCTCACGGTGACTTTTCTGTTTACGGCGCTCTGGTGCGTATGGGACAGGAGTGGAACATGCGTTATACCTTGATTGACGGACAGGGTAACTTCGGTTCTGTTGACGGTGACTCTCCTGCTGCCATGCGTTATACAGAGTGCCGCCTCTCCAAGATGGGTGAGCATATCATGGATGACCTTGACAAGGAAACGGTTGATATGACCAACAACTTCGATGATACCCTGCAGGAACCTACCGTGATGCCTACCAAGATTCCTAATCTTCTGGTAAATGGTGGTAACGGTATTGCAGTAGGTATGGCTACCAATATACCTACCCACAACCTGGGTGAGGTAATTGACGGTTGCTGTGCATATATCGATAATCCTGACATCGACACCGACGGATTGATGCAGTATATCCCTGCTCCTGACTTCCCAACCGGTGCTACCATCTATGGTATACAGGGTGTGAAGGATGCATACGAAACGGGTCGAGGCAGAATCGTGGTTCGTGCCACTGCCGAGATTGAAAGTAGTGAAAACCATGATAAGATTGTTATCACCGAGATTCCTTATGGTGTTAACAAGGAGCAGCTCGTGATGGCTATTGCTGACCTTGCCAAGGAAGGCAGAGTAGATGGCATCGCTAACGTAAACGATGAGTCTGGCCGTCAGGGTATGCGTATCGTTGTTGATGTGAAGCGTGATGCCAATGCTAATGTTCTTCTGAACAAACTCTTTAAGCTGACAGCTCTTCAGAGTTCATTCTCAGTGAATTGCATCGCTCTTGTTAATGGTCGTCCACGTCTTTTGAGCTTGAAGGAGTGTGTGAAGTATTTCGTAGAGCATCGTCATGATGTTACGATCCGCCGCACCCAGTTCGAACTGAAGAAGGCTCAGGAACGTGCTCATATTCTCGAGGGCTTGATCATTGCCTGCGACAACATCGACGAGGTGGTACATATTATCAGAGCCAGCAAGACTCCATCTGATGCTCAGCGCAACTTGGAGAAGCGCTTCGAACTCGATGAACTTCAGAGTAAGGCCATCGTGGATATGCGCCTCAGCCAGTTGACAGGCTTGCGTCTGGAGCAGTTGCACAATGAATTCAACGAGTTAATGACGACTATCGACTACTTGAATCAGATCTTGAACGATCCTGAGCTCTGCAAGAAGGTAATGAAGGACGAACTCAACGAGGTGAAGGAAAAGTATGGTGATGCACGTCGTACCATGATCAAACCAGATGACCATGAGTTCAACCCAGAAGACTTCTATCCAAACGACCCAGTGGTTATCACCGTGAGTCATCTCGGATATATCAAGCGCACCCCATTGTCAGAGTTCCGTGAGCAGGCTCGTGGTGGAGTAGGTTCTAAGGGAGCCCGTACACGTGATAAGGACTTCACCGAGTATATCTATCCTGCTACCATGCACCAGACCATGCTGTTCTTCACCAAGAAGGGCCGCTGCTACTGGTTAAAGTGTTACGAGATTCCTGAGGGCGACCGCAACTCTAAGGGCCGTGCCATCCAGAACCTCCTCAACATCGAGAGCGATGACCAGGTGAATGCATTCCTCCGCCTCAAAGGCTTGAATGACGCTGAGTTCATCAACAGCCATTACGTAGTCTTCGCTACCAAGAACGGTACCGTGAAGAAGACCTGTCTGGAGGCATATTCCCGTCCACGTGCCAACGGTGTGATTGCTATCAACATCGTAGAGGGCGATGAGGTGGTAGATGTTCGTCTGACAAATGGTCATAACGAGCTGATTATTGCCAACCGCAATGGTCGTGCTGTCCGTTTTGACGAGAACGAGATTCGTACAATGGGCCGTACGTCTACCGGTGTTCGTGGTATGCGCCTTGATGAGGGTAATGATGCCGTAGTAGGTATGATTGTTGTCAACGATCCTGAGAAGGAAACCGTGATGGTAGTGAGCGAGCAGGGTTATGGTAAGCGTTCTGATGTACTCGATTACCGCGTTACCAAGCGTGGCGGTAAGGGTGTGAAGACACTGAATATTACCGATAAGACCGGTCGACTGGTAGCTATCAAGAACGTAACCGATGATAACGACCTCATGATTATCAATCAGAGTGGTATCGTGATTCGTCTTGCTGTAGCCGATTGCCGTGTCATGGGCCGTGCTACCCAGGGTGTACGCCTCATCAACCTTGCCAAGAAGAATGATGTCATTGCCAGCGTATGCAAGGTGATGAGTTCTGAGCTCGAGGCTTCTGTCGAAGAGGAGAGCCGTTCTGCCTGGGCTAAGAAGAGCGAGGAGATAGAGAATGATACCGTAGGTGCCAAGACTGCCGAAGAGGCTGCCGAGGCTGAGGCTCATCTCGCTGACGAAGCATCTGAAGCAGAGGATACCGATTCGGGCAACGTAGATTTCGAATAAAAGAAAAGACGCGTAAAAAATAAATAACAACAACTTTTAAACTCATTAAGAAAAATGAAAAAGTTTTTAGTAGCTGCAATGATGGTACTAGGTGCCACATCAGCATTCGCAGGCGACAGTGACGCTCTCAAGGCTGTCATGAAGGCTAAGTCTTATGCCGAGGCTGAGGCTTTGGTTAAGCAGAATTTGGGTCAGATGGCTAACGATGCAGAGAAGGCCAAGGCTTACAACAAGCTCGTTGATCTCGCTATGAAGCAGTTCAACGACCAGCAGAGCATCCAGCAGACCAATCAGATCATGAAGAAAAACGACCCGGTTGACGAGGCTGCTATGTCTGAGGGCGCTTACAATGCATTGATCAATGCCATTGAGTGCTACAAGTACGACCAGCTTCCTAACGCTAAGGGTAAGGTTGCTCCTAAGTTTAACAACAACGCTAGCCGTGTATGGGGTGCTCGTGTTCAGCTCGTTAATGCGGGTCAGACAGCAGCCCAGAACAATAAGGCTGATGAGGTATTGAAGTATTGGGGTGCATTCCTCGATACAGACAATGAGCCTCTCTTCGCTTCTGTAGACCAGAAGCAGAAGGATAGCGAGAAGGACTATATCGGTCAGGTTGCTCTCTTTGCAGCCCGTTATGCATACCAGGCTAAGGATGCTGCCCGTTGCGAGAAGTATTGCGACATCGCTATGAAGAGTGAGAAGGAGGCTAAGGATGCCCTCAACCTCAAGCTCTATGTGATGAAGGACGGCTTGAAGACTCACGAGGATTCTCTTGCCTATGTTAACAAGCTCAAGGATATCTTTGCAAAGGACGAGACCAATGAGGTTGTTCTCGATGGTTTGAACTCTATGTACTCTTCATTGAAGATGGAGAAGGAGCAGGCTGAGCTTTTGGACAATGCTATCGCAAAGAACCCTAACAACTTCGTAGCTCTTGCCAACAAGGGTATGATGTATATCCAGAAGAACGATGCAGACAACGCTATCAAGTGTTTGAAGCAGGCTCTTGCTGCAAAGGAGGATAACGTAGTTGTTCTTACTTATCTGGGTGCTTGCTACAACAGCAAGGCTGGTAACTTGCAGGATCCTAACGGCCGCAAGGTTGTTTACCAGGAGGCTATCAAGGTTCTCGACAAGGCTAAGCAGCTCGATCCAGAGAAGGCTCAGGCTAACTGGGGTTACACCCGTTACCAGGCTTACTATGGCTACTATGGTCCTAACGCAGCAGAAACCAAGCAGGCTGAGGCTGAGAGCAAGTAAAGTTTAAGCTTCAAATAAGTATTTGATTCTCATAGGGGGATGTCATCTAGTGTGGCATCCCTTTTTTTTTGTTTCTTTGACATTGGGTTGTTCCGGTAAGATAACAAATAGGACTGTGTTTTTTGTGGCAAAATGATTGATAAAAACATCAGCGAGTAATGTTGGTTTGCTGTAGGCGCCCATCAGCTGGTCTACGCATGCACAACAGGTGTTGTGCGAGCGCATATCAGCTGGTCTACGCATGCACAACAGCTGTTGTGCGGCCTACGGAGTTAACTTCTCCGATAACCTATACTATCTTTTCCGCCAACTTCATCTGTCTTTTCCGACAACTTCTTCCGTATTCTGCGATTGTATCTTACGCTTGTGTGCATTTATTGAAGTTGTTCATGTGTCGTAAAAATCTTCTTGGTATGTCCGTCTTTCATAAAAATAGGCTGAGCCATCATGCGATGACTCAGCCTTAATTCTTTTTTATCCATTCAGAACTTTACTGCTGAACAGGAATCTTCTTGACGCGACGCTCGTGACGGCCACCCTCGAATGTTGTGGCAAAGAACTCGTCGAGAATAGCCTCGGCGGTCTTGTTGTCTACGAAACGACCTGGAAGTACCAATACGTTGGCATCGTTGTGCTGACGAACCAAATGAGCAATCTCCTTGCACCATGCCAATCCGGCACGTACACCCTGATGCTTATTCAATGTCATGGCGATACCTTCGCCGCTGCCGCAAATGCCGATGCCTGGATATACTTCGCCGCTCTCAATGCCTTTAGCAAGAGCATGACCGAAGTCAGGATAGTCTACACTCGCATCGCTGTATGTACCATAATCCTTTACAGGATAACCCTTCTTTTCCAAATATTCCAATACAAATTGCTTCAATGGAAAACCTGCGTGATCGCATGCAATACCAACTGTCTTTACTTCCATAATACTTAAGTTTTTAAGTGAAGAAACCGGTGTAAACCCTTATCCTTCACAAGGTTAATATTAAAAGAGTGAAAGGAGTCGGATGCCGGAAATGGAAATCTGCCATCCGGCAAAATCTCCAACTCCAGCTTCCAACTCCTGTTTAGTTTATGCTAATTAAGCTTCAGCCAAGAAAGCCTTTACCTGCTTGTAAACGTTCTCGCCTGTGTAACCGAGCTTCTCATCAAGTACCTTGTAAGGAGCTGAGAAACCGAAGCTCTCCATACCCCAAACCTTACCATTAGCGCCTACGAGACCCTGGAGTGTTACAGGAAGACCGGCAGTCATACCGAAGATCTTAGCGTTCTTTGGCAATACGCTCTCCTGATATTCCTTGCTCTGTCCGCGGAACAAGCCCTCTGATGGAGCACTTACCACGCGAACCTTGATGCCGTCGGCACGCAAAGCATCGCAACCAGCCTCCAATGTAGAAACCTCAGAACCGCTAGCTACCAAGATAACGTCTGGATTCTCGTCGCTGCCTGCTACGATGTAAGCACCCTTAGCAGCCTGCTCATAGTCTGTTCCCTCTGGCAACTTGGCGATGCCCTGGCGAGAGAAGATCAAAGCTGTAGGAGTCTCAACATTCTCCATAGCGAGCTTCCAGCAAACTGTAGTTTCGTCAGCATCAGCTGGACGGAATACGCGAACGCTGTCCTTACCTGCGTGGTTCTTTAACTTCTCCATGAGGCGAATCTGTGCCTCCTGCTCAACTGGCTCGTGAGTAGGTCCATCCTCACCAACGCGGAATGCATCGTGAGTCCAGATGAACTTCACTGGAACCTGCATCAGGGCTGCGATACGTACAGCTGGCTTCATATAATCAGAGAATACGAAGAATGTACCCATTGCTGCAACCACACCACCGTGGAGCATCATACCGATACACATATCAGCCATAGTCAACTCTGCAACACCAGCCTGGAAGAAAGCACCAGAGAAGTCACCGCGAACGATGCTCTTGGTCTTCTTCAAGAAGCCATCAGTCTTATCAGAGTTAGAAAGGTCAGCAGAAGCACAGATCATGTTAGGAACCTGCTCTGCCAAAACACCGAGACAAGCAGCAGATGCTGCACGTGTAGCTGAACCAGCCTTCTGCTCAACCTTGCTCCAGTCTACCTTAGGAGCCTTGCCGCTGAACCACTCATCCATCTGGGCAGCCTTCTCAGGGTTAGCCTTGCGCCACTCAGCCTCTGCAGCCTTGCGCTCAGCTACGATCTTCTTCAACTCCTCAGCACGCTTAGCGTAGATTTCTTTTACATCGTCGAAGATAACGAATGCATTCTCAGGATCACCACCCAAGTGCTTGATTGTATTAACGTAAGCATCGCCACCGAGAGGAGCGCCGTGAGTATTGATGCAAGCCTCGTAGCTTGTGCCGTCTGCGCGGAGAGCACCCTTACCCATTACGGTCTTACCGATGATGAGGGTAGGGCGATCCTGCTCCTTCTGGGCAGCATCGAGCGCCTCACGAATCTGAGCTACGTCGTTACCGTTAATCTTGATGACATTCCAGCCCCAAGCCTTGTACTTCATCTCTGTATCCTCGTTCATTACAACGCCACACTCAGTAGAGAGCTGGATGTCGTTAGAATCGTAGAACATGATGAGGTTGTTCAGTCCGAGGTTACCGGCGATACGACCAACACCCTGAGAAATCTCTTCTTCTACAGCACCATCAGAGATGTATGCGTAGATCTTGTGCTGCATCATGGTTGAACCCAGACGAGCTTCGAGGAACTTCTCTGCAACAGCTGCACCAGCTGCGAGGGCATGACCCTGACCGAGAGGACCAGATGAGTTCTCGATACCACGCTGAAGGTCGAGCTCTGGGTGACCAGGAGTTACAGAACCCCACTGGCGGAACTGCTTGAGGTCTTCCATAGAGAAGAAACCGCGCATAGCCAAACCTGCATAGAGCATAGGGCTCATGTGACCTGGGTCGAGGAAGAAGCGGTCGCGGCCTGTCCATGTTGGATCTGCTGGATCATAAACCAGGTACTCAGCAAAGAGTACGTTGATGAAGTCAGAACCACCCATAGCACCACCTGGGTGACCGGAATTTGCCTTTTCTACCATTGAAGCAGCCAAGATACGGATGTTATCAGCTGCATGATTCATTACTTTAATGTCGTTCATAATTTTATATTAATTATTGTTGTTATTTCTGCTGAAATATTCTTGTTTTTCTAGCTCTGAAGGCTACTCAAAAGAAGGATACTTCCTTTTTTCGCCTTCAAAGATACTATTTTATTTTCAAAACTACGATAGATTTTGCAGGAATTTTTACCTTAAGGGTGTTTTTCTTTACTTTTGCATCCTTAAAAACTGCAGGCTTCACTACATCCGGGTGTGCGAAGTCGTTGTAATCGCTCACCTTGTTGCAGGAAAGAATCTGTCCTGTTACAGTTTTTGGAGCAGCTGCCCCATCCAGATTAAACTCTACCTGCTGAGCCTTGTCAAGACTGACATTGGCAAGAGCAACCACAATGGTTCCATCTGCCTTCTTGGCTGCTGAAGTAGATACCAATGGAATCTTTCTTCCATCTCTTGCGTGATCATCGCCGCGAACATCCATAGAGTCGCACTTTACATCCATTGGGAGATAGGTTGCCTCCTGGAAGTCCTTGTACATGTTGAATACATGATAGGTTGGAGTCAGAACCATGTGACCTGTTCCCTTTGTATCTGTCAGGATCATTGACTGGAGTACGTTGACAATCTGTGCGATATTGGTCATCTTCACACGCTCTGTATGGCGGTGGAATACATTCAGCGAGAGTGCTGCAACGAAGGCATCGCGCATACAGTTCTGCTGATAGAGGTGGCCCTTGATAGTGCCAGGCTCCTCATCCCACCAGGTTCCCCATTCGTCAACGAGGAGGGCTACCTGCTTCTTTGGATCAGCCTTGTCCATGATAGCCTCGTGCTTCTTGATGACATCTTCTATGCCGAGCGCCTTGCCCATGGTCCAGTAGTAATCCTCATTGTTGAACTTGGTGGCAGAACCCTTGCTGCCTGTCCAACCTGTTACTGTATAATAATGTAGAGAGATGGCGTTGGCACGGTTGCCGATACGGTCCATCAATACCTTAGTCCAGTTGTAATCGTAATCGCTCGCTCCAGATGCAATCTTATAGAGCTGGTTCCCGTCATAGTTGCGGCAATAAACAGAGTAGCGGCGGAAAAGATCTGAATAATATTCAGGACGCATGTTGCCACCGCAGCCCCAACTTTCGTTACCAACACCGAGGTATTTTACCTTCCATGCCTTGTCGCGGCCGTTCTGTCGGCGGAGTTTTGCCATAGGAGTATCTCCATCGCTGGTCATATATTCCACCCACTTTGCCAATTCCTCAACAGTGCCGGAACCCACGTTACCGCTGATGTAAGGCTCGCAACCCAACATCTCGCAGAGATTCAGAAACTCGTGTGTACCGAAAGAGTTGTCCTCAATGGTTCCACCCCAGTTGTTGTTCTGCATCTTTGGTCGCTTTTCACGTGGACCGATACCATCCATCCAGTGATACTCGTCAGCGAAGCATCCTCCAGGCCATCTTAATACAGGCACTTTCAGGTCCTTGAGGGCTTGGAGCACGTCGTTGCGGTAACCCTGAGTGTTAGGAATCTTAGAATCAGGACCTACCCAAAGACCACCATAGATACAACTTCCGAGATGCTCGGCAAACTGGCCATAAATCTCTTTGTTGATTTTCTGTGTTCCTTGGTTGGCATGGATTGTTCCTGTTACATCCTGAGCTTGTGCTGAGAATGCAACTGCTGTTGAAAGCAATGTGGTAGCGAAAAGTTTCTTCATCATTGTTCTTATTAATTGTTGTCGATTTTAAGTATAATACGTTTGTGGAGGAGAAATCCCCACAAACGTATTTATCGTTTATTTACTTTTTGTTCTCAACTGCTGCCTTTTCGATAGCAAGACCAGCCTTGTAAGTTTCGATGTACTTATCAAAACCGGCTACATCTTCGGCAGTAGGTGCAATCTCTACACCAGTATTGCCTGCAAATACCTTCTTGTCGAGATAATCTGCCAGGCTCAACTTCTCATCGTTGTTAACGAGATAACCTGCGAGCAGGGCGATACCCCATGCACCACCTTCGCCTGCTGTCTCCATCACAGAGATAGGGGAGTTGATGGCTGCAGCGAGGATGCGCTGACCTACACCCTTGGTCTTGAACAAACCGCCATGACCGGTGATGCGGTCTACCTGTACCTTCTCGTCCTTGAACAATACATCGTTACCAATCTTCAATACAGCTACTGAAGCATAGAGGTTGGCACGCATGAAGTTGGCGAGGTTAAAGTGGTCGTTGGCTGAACGTACGAACATTGGGCGACCTTCTGCCAAACCGGTTACAGGCTCACCAGAGATATAGTTGTAAGCAATCAAACCACCGCAATCAGCATCGCCTTCGAGAGCGTGGTTGTAGAGTTTGCCGAATATCTCGTTCATATCCACAGGTACACCGAGCAACTCCTGATATTGCTTGAACAAACCTACCCATGCATTGAGGTCGGAAGTACAGTTGTTGCAGTGAACCATTGCTACAGGGCTTCCGTCTGGAGTAGTCACCATATCAATGACTTCGTAAGGTTGGCTCAAGGCTTTCTCCAATACAATCATGGAGAAAGAAGATGTACCTGCACTGACGTTACCTGTGCGCTGACGTACAGCGTTGGTAGCTACCATACCAGTACCTGCATCACCTTCTGGAGGACAGAGTGGGGTGCCTGCCTGGAGTGTGCCTGATGGGTCGAGCTTCTTTGCACCTTCCTCGGTCAATACGCCAGCATCTTCGCCTGCGTTCAGTACCTCAGGGAGAATGTCGAGAATCTTCCAGCCCAGGTTCTTAGGCTCGATGAGCTTATCGAACTTAGCTACCATCTCTGCATCGTAGTTGTTGGTGTTAGAGTCGATAGGGAGCATACCTGATGCATCGCCTACGCCCAAAACCTTCTTGCCTGTGAGCTGCCAGTGGATATAACCGGCGAGAGTTGTAAGGAAGTCAATCTTGTTGATGTGGTCCTCACCATTCAGGATAGCCTGATATACGTGAGAGATACTCCAACGCAATGGGATGTTGAAGTGGAAGAGCTCTGAAAGTTCAGCTGCAGCCTTGGCTGTATTGGTGTTACGCCAGGTGCGGAAAGGAACGAGAATGTTCTCATCCTTACCGAAAGCCATATAGCCATGCATCATCGCAGAAATACCGATGGCAGCCAACTGCTTGATTTCGCAGTCGTACTCAGCCTCCACGTTCTTGCGGAGGTCGGCATAACAATCCTGCAAACCTTTCCAGATTGTGTCGATGCTGTAAGTCCAGAGACCATCAACCAACTGGTTTTCCCACTCAAAGCTACCCTGTGCGATAGGGTTGTTGTCGGTGTCGATCAAGACAGCCTTGATTCGGGTAGAGCCAAACTCGATACCGAGAATGGCCTTACCGGATTCTATAATAGTTTTTGCGCTCATTATTGATTCTTTCTTTAATATAAGGAACAAAGAGAAAAGCAATGGAATTCTTCACTCTTCGTTCTTCACTCTTTACTTTAATTATCGCAATGCCTTGTTGAGCATGTAGTAAATCTCGTTGTTGCGGAGCTGCTGCTTGAAGCTGCTGATTGTTGTGTTCTTGTCGATGTTGACGAACTCAATACCGAGAATCTCGCAGAAGTCTTCCCAGTACTCAGCAGTGATATCGTAAGAGAATGCACTGTGGTGAGTACCACCAGCAAGGATCCAAGCACCTGCACCAATCTCGAAGGTTGGCTGTGGAACCCAGAGAGCTGAAGCTACAGGGAGCTTAGGCATTGCCTTTGGCTCGATGCACTCTACCTCACTTGCGATGAGACGGAAACGGTTGCCGAGGTCAACTACAGTTGCCTTAACACCCTTACCTGTCTTAGATGTGAATACCAAACGGGCAGTCTGCTGCTTGCGGATACCGATGCCGAGGAAGTGAACCTCGAGCTTTGGCTTGTCTGTTGCGATCAATGGGCAAACCTCGAGCATGTGGCTCTGGAGGCTAGATGTGCGGTCGGCAGCGAAGTTGAGTGTGTAGTCCTCGAGGAATGAGCAACCCTTCTCCAAGCCCTGGTTCATTACCCAGAGTGTGCGGTAGAGGCAAGCTGTCTTCCAGTCACCCTCAGCACCGAAACCATAACCTTCTGCCATCAGGCGCTGTGAAGCCAAACCAGGAATCTGGTCGAAACCGCAGAAGTTTGGATCATCGATGTCAGCATCGCCGAGGTCATCGAAGTTGGTTGTGAATGCTACTGCGTTCTCATCCTTCAATACGCGACGGAGAGCGATCTCAGCCTTAGCTGCGTTCTTCACCTTCTCCCAATATACTTCCTCGCCAGACTCATCAATCTTGATGGTGTACTCCTTCTTGTACTCCTCAACGAGAGCATCAGCTTCTGCATCAGTTACCTTCTTGTAGTACTCCATGAGTGAAGATACTGGGTAGTAATCTACATGGTAACCCAAGCGCTGCTCGAACTCTACACGGTCGCCATCTGTTACGGCAACGTTGTTCATGTTCATACCGAACATCAGGCAGCGTACGTTGTGAGCATCAGCAACACCTGCAGCTACGCGAGCCCATGTTGCAATCTGCTTCTGAGCCTCTTCGCTCTTCCAGTAACCTACAACTACCTTTCTAGGGATGCGCATACGGGTGCAGATATGACCGAACTCGATGTCGCCGTGGGCTGACTGGTTGAGGTTCATGAAATCCATATCGATAGAATCCCAAGGGAGTTCTGCATTGTACTGAGTGTGGAAGTGGAGGAGAGGCTTCTCGAGAGCCTGCAAGCCCTTAATCCACATCTTAGCTGGAGAGAAGGTGTGCATCCATGTGATGATACCTACGCACTTCTCATCGTTGTTGGCAGCCTTCATGACAGCCTCTACTTCTGCAGAAGAGTTAGCTGTGCCCTTGTAAACTACCTTGATTGGGATGATGCCACTGTTGTTCAGACCATCTACCATGTCCTTTGAGTGACCATCAACTATCTTAACTGTTTCGCCTCCGTAAAGAAGCTGTGCACCAGTTACAAACCATACCTCTAAATTTTCAAATGCTTTAATCATGATTGTTTGTTTTATTAATTGTTATTGTTAATGTGATTTAATATCTTTATTTGAGATACCCTTTAATTAGTGCTTTTTCTGTCCGTAGTAAGCGTTAGGGCCGTGCTTGCGGTTGAAGTGCTTCTCTACGAGCAATGGGTTCATGGTGGTATTTGGATTAACTGAGAATGAGATGAAAGCCATCTTTGCCACCTGTTCAGCTACTACTGCGTGATAAACAGCCTGGTCAGCATCCTTACCCCATGTAAAAGGACCATGGTTCTTAACCAATACGCCAGGAGTATGAACTGGGTTGATGTTATCTTTCTTGAAACGGTCAACGATGACAACACCTGTGTTGTGCTCATATTCTGCCATCATGTCCTCTGTCATCGCATCAGTGCAAGGGATGCAATCGTGGAAGTAATCAGCATGAGTTGTACCAATGTTAGGGATGTCCAAGCCAGCCTGTGCCCAAGCGGTAGCATAAGTAGAGTGAGTATGAACTACGCCACCCAACTCTGGGAATGCGCGGTAGAGAACCAAGTGGGTTGGTGTATCAGATGATGGATTCAGATCGCCTTCTACTACCTTACCTGTTTCCAAGTCTACCACTACCATATCGCTAGCCTTCATGGTGTCATAATCGACGCCAGATGGCTTGATGACAACCAGACCTTTCTCGCGGTCGATGCCACTCACATTACCCCATGTAAAGAGCACGAGGTTGTGCTTAACGAGATCAAGGTTTGCCTTGAACACTTTTTCTTTTAATTCTTCTAACATAATATCTTTTGTTTTAAGTTGTTTATTCTATTTCAAGTTGAACGATGGGTCTTCCTCGTATGCTTTCTTGTTGAAGCGGTAGAGGGCGGCGCCTCGTTTCGAGTTGACTTTATCGATGAGTTCTGTTTTCTCGATGAAGTCGATATCCTTCACGCGTTTGCGGAAGTTGCGCTTATCAATCTCTTCGCCTATTACTGCCTCGAATACATGCTGAAGCTGTGTCAGCGTAAAGAGGTCTGGGAGGAGTTTGAAGCTTAATGGCTCATGATTGATGCGGCGGCGTATCTGTGCGATAGCGTTGCGGATCATGAGTTTGTGGTCTGAGTAAAGTTCTGGAAGTTCGTTCAGACTAACCCATTCCAATCCGTGTTCTACACGGAGGCTGTCATCATAGTCTTTCACATTGATGAGAGTGCAATAGGCGATAGAGATAACTCGCTCACCTGGGTCACGGTCGATGCGGCCGAAAGCTCCTACTTGTCTTATATAGAGGTTTTTCATTCCAGTAAGTTCCAGGATGACTCTGTTAGCTGCATCTTCGAGATTTTCTGTTGCGCCAACGAAACCACCATAGAGTGACCATTCGCCTCTTCCCGGGTCCATCTTGCGTTTACCTATCAGTACCTGGAGGTTACTACCGTCGAAACCGAAAATGATACAATCGACGGATACTAATACTTTGGAGTATTCATTATAAAACTGGGTCATGGTCTTTCTGCTGTTTTGATGTAATGATTCAATGTATGTATAGTTGGGTTCTTTTACTTGCTCTTCATAGAGCAGCTTCGAGAGGAAAATCAAGGAGTAAGAAGGAGAAGAAAGGATCGCGGATTTTTTCAACAGAAACAGTTTTGTCTGATCTTTGAGAAAATTCCAGACTCCTCACTTCTTACTCCTGACGTGAATAATATTTTACCAGAAGTATGCGTAGAATGCAGCGCAGAGACCGATTACTACGAGTGTACCAATGATATCGAAGGCACCCCAGCTCTCACGGATAGACTTCTTGAAGTCGGATGTGAAGGTGATTGCCTCTACCTGCTCCTTGCTTGGGGCTGGAGTGAAGCAGCTCACTACTACCATGAAGATGATGAGGAATACGAGCAACCAGCACTCGAATACGAGCCAGTTAGTCTGCCAGAACCATGCGGTGTAATCCCAGAATGCACCATCCATTGTAGCCTTACCTGTATCAGTGATGACGTTGGTAACGAGGCGGAGCATACCGATGAGGAAACCGGTAATCATGGTGTATTCACCTGCCTTTGGAGTAATCTTCTTAAAGAAGATACCCATTGCAAATACGGCTACCATGGCTGGAGCCAGAAGTGACTGGATACCCTGGAGATAGTTGTACAATGTATCCATCTTCATCATGATTGGCAACCATGCGAAACCGAGAACTACAACTACTACGGTAGCGATACGGCCAACGAGTACGTAGTGAGCCTCAGACATGCCCTTCTTCAATGGTTTGTAGAAGTCCTCGGTGAAGAGGGTAGCACAGCTATTGAAGAATGCTGCCAATGAAGCAACGAGTGCGCAGATGAAACCGATGGTTACGATACCCTTGATACCTGCAGGAAGAACGGTCTTTACCATGATGGCGAAGGCTGCATCAGTCTCGTTCATCTGGATGGCACCCTTCTGAGCCAAAGCGGCTGCAATCATACCTGGAATGAGGAACATGAAGCAAGGGAGTACCTTGAAGAAACCGGCTGCGATAGTACCGCGGCGGGCACGCTTCATAACCTCTACGTTGCTCTCGCCAGGAACCTGACCCAATACACGCTGAACGATGTGCTGGTCTGTACACCAGTACCAGAAACCGATGATGGTTGCACCGATAAATACTACGAAACCAGGATACTCCTGATACATAGAGTCACCTGCCTCCCAGTGGAACATGTGAGTTGTACCGTAGCCGTTGTTCAGCTTTCCGCAGTAATCCATCATGTCGGCCCAACCTGCAGAGATGCTGCCACCGCCGAGGGTAGAGAGACCGAGGAAGAGTACGAGGAAAGAACCGATGACGAGGATAGGAGTCTGGATAGTTGACAATGTCATCACACCCTTCATACCACCGAATACGGTGAAGATGGTGGTGAGGATAATCAAACCGATAGCACCTGCCCAGAAGTTCAAGCCCCAGAGATACTCGAAGAAAATACCACCTGTAAGGGCTGTAACGCTCACCTTAGTAAGGATGTAAGCTACGAGGGTGATGATAGAGAGCCATGAACCTGTGCGCTGGGTATAGCGGAACTTCAGGAAGTCTGGCATGGTGATGATCTTACCCATCTTGTTGATGAGCAACTGGTAGAAAGGTACGAACAACCAACCCAAGATGAGGATCATCCAACCCTGCATCTCCCAGTGTGCCATACCGACACCACTCTTGGCACCTGTACCAGCCAAACCAACGAGGTGCTCAGAACCAATGTTGGCAGCAAAAATAGCCATACCGATTACATACCATGGCTCACCCTTACCGAAGAGGTAGGCAGAAGAGTCTTCACCTTTCTGAGCCTTTCTGTCTTTCACGATTGCGTGCCAGACAGCCCAAATTACGCCGATAACTCCAATGGCGAGTATAGCCCAATCAAGCCATACGAATTCTGTTGAATTCCAATTCATAATTACTATAAGATTGTTTGTTTATTATTATTTGTTTATTCTTTTCTTTTATTGGATGCTTATTATGTTAGTTTCTTATCCAGCACATTTCGTTTTTTTTCATTGCAAAAACTTCTTGTTGGATTTTAGCTGTTCCGGCGGACTTTATCCGCCGGTTCGCTAACTTTTAAACTAACTTACGCTTACTTTTTAACGCTGAATTTGTAAGCGAGGTGAGAATAGTATTTCTCTCCTGGCTTCAATGTGGCATCTGTCCAATCCTTTACACCCTGAGCAATCTTGGTTGGAGAATCAGGATATTTCTGGCTCTCGAAGCAAACGCTTACATGTTTAGGATACTTGATGCCATGCTTGCAGGCAATACCTGTGCCTTGGAAGTTACCGGTGTAAACCTGAATTCCTGGCTCGTTGGTAAATACTTCAAGAAGGATACCGCTCTTTGGTGAGTAGAGGCTTGCGCAAACTGTTTTGTCATCGCCCTTACCATTCTTATATGTGTTCAAGCACCAGTTGTGGTCGTAACCTGTGGCATTCTTAATCTGATCAAAGTTATAATCAACCTTCTTGCCGATTTCTGCAGGTTTACGGAAATCCATAGGGGTTCCCTCGACACTCTTGATTTCACCAGTTGGGATGTAAAGTGAATCTGCAGGAGTGAACTTATCTGCATTGATGTACATTACCTGATCGAAACCTTCCTTAGATGGATCGCCATTCAAGTTGAAGTAACTGTGGTTGGTCATATTGACAACGGTCTCTTTGTCTGTTGTAGCGCCAAACTCGATGTCGAGTGTGTTGTTACTCTTGACTGTGTATTTAGCTGTTGCTGTTACGTTGCCAGGGAAACCATTCTCGCCATCCTTCGCATTGATAGTGAAGGTAACGGATGAGTCGTTCTTCTCTGTAATGTCGTAAACCTGGTTCAACCATCCTGTAGCCCCACCACCATGCAGGCAGTTGCCATTATCATTTGCCTTCAACTGGTATGTTGAACCAGCAAGTGAAAGTTTAGCATCCTTGATACGGTTGGCATAACGTCCTACAGAAGAACCATAATCTGAAGGAGAGTTAAGGGTGTCAGCATACTGATGGATATTATCGTAACCAAGAACCACATCTGTTGGCTTTCCGTCCTTGTTTGGAACGGAAATGGAAACGACACGTCCACCATAATTGGTGAGGCAAACTTCCATGCCGTTTGCATTCTTGAGAGTTACTAACTCAGTCTTCTTGCCCAATACTGTTGAATCGAAATCTGCTGGATTCAAACCAGATTGTGTGAGACTTGCATTGCTGCTTGATGAACAAGCTGAGAGGGTAGCGATAGCCGCAAAACCAACTCCCATAAATAGGGTCTTAAATGTACTCATTTTTAGGCTGTTTTTTATTGTCTATTCATTTTGGGTGTAAAATTACAATTTTATTTCGAATCTGCAAGCGTTTTTCCTAACTTTTTTTCTTCTAAAGTGTCTTTTTAACACTATTTGTATGAAAACGCCTGTTTTTGCCTTATTTGGAACAAAAAAAACTGCAGTTAGCAAATACTAACTGCAGTTCCTTATATTATATATAATGTATATATTAGCAAACCTTGTGAGAACCCTCAGAGATGATTACAGGGTAAATCTCTGGAGCATGACCATATTTGGCTGTGAACTTAGCTGTCACGTCCTCAACGAACTTGTCGTAGATATCGTCCTTTACCAGGTTGATAGTGCAGCCACCGAAGCCACCGCCCATGATACGGCTACCAGTAACACCGTTCTCCTTAGCAACATCGTTTAAGAAGTCGAGTTCCTCGCAGCTTACCTCGTATTCCTTGCTCAAGCCGTGGTGAGTCTCGTACATCTTCTGACCTACTGTCTCGTAGTCACCCTTCTCAAGAGCATCGCAGACTGCCAATACGCGGTCCTTCTCGCCCAATACGAAGTGAGCGCGGCTGTAATCCTCTTCGCCTACCTCAGCGCGAACCTCTTCCAACTGTTCCCATGTGCAATCACGGAGAGTTTCGAACTTAGCTTCTGGGTGCTTTGCTGCAATGTGCTTAACAACATTTTCGCAAGAGTTGCGACGGTCGTTGTATGGAGAACCTGCCAACTCGTGCTTTACCTTAGAGTTTACCAGGCAGAGTTTATAGCCCTTAGGCTCGAATGGGAAGTATTCAAATTCGCGGCTGTTGCAATCGAGGCGCATCAACTTACCTTCCTTGCCGAAAACAGAAGCAAACTGGTCCATGATACCGCAGTTAACACCTACATACTTGTGCTCAGTAGCCTGGCCTGCGAGAACGAGATCCCATTTAGAAACCTTGTTGTCACCAAAGAGGTCGTTCAAAGCAAAAGCAAAACAGCTTTCAAGAGCAGCAGATGAAGACATACCAGCACCGAGAGGCACATCACCATAGAATGCTGCATTGAAACCCTTTACGTCAACGCCCAATGCCTTCATCTCCTGGCAAACACCATAGATGTAACGTGCCCATGAAGCGCGAGGACCTTCAGGATCATTAACCTTGAATTCTACACGGTCCTTCAAGTCGATAGAGTAGAGCATGACGGTATCTGTTCCGTTAGGACGGATTTCTGCCATGATACCCTTATCTACTGCACCTGGGAAAACAAATCCACCATTATAATCGGTATGCTCACCAATCAAGTTAATACGACCTGGTGACATGTAGATGTTACCTGTTTTACCATCGAAATGCTTGATGAATCGGCTTCTTACTTTTTCAATATCCATAATTAGTTAAGTTTTTGTTGTGTTGTTACTAAAGATTTGATTATATGATTTAGCCCTAAGACTATATATGCCTTAGGGCTAATTTATTTCGTGTTTTTAATCAACAGGAATATCCTTGTTGATGTTCTTGCAACCAGCTACAGCATAGAAGAACATGTATGCCATACAGATGAGAGGCACAATGTAACTAGCCATATAGCCAGCGTTGTCTGCGATGAAGTTCTGTACCAATGGCATCAATCCGCCACCTACTACCATCATCATGAAAATACCTGAAGCCTGGGCTGTATACTTGCCAAGACCCTCAGTAGCAAGGTTGAAGATAGAAGACCACATGATAGAAGTGCAGAGACCGCAGAGTACCAGGAACATGGCAGCGATAGGCACTGTAACCATCTGGAATGATGTACCTGTAAATACAGGCATTTCTACTGTTGTTGACTTGCCGAGAAGTACGGCGAGGACGATAAAGATCATACCTGCACCATTGGCAATCATCATCATCATGCGGCTAGATACCTTGTCAGCAATAAAACTGGAGCAAAGACGACCAACCAGCATCAGAAGCCAGTATGTACCTGCAACGAAACCACCGATAGCTGCTGCATTTGCCAAGGCTGTACCATTGATGAAACCACCACCATTTGCTGTTGTATCAGAAATGTAGAAGTTCAATGTTCCAGGAATGCCTACCTCAACACCTACATAAACGAAGATTGCGATAACGCCGAGGTTGAAGTGGCGAAAAGCCCATGGTGAATGCTCGAATACAGTCTTGTCTGTAGTCTTACCCATCTCTGGATCCTGGATAGGGATGAAGTTCAAGATAACGAATGCTGCTGCGAATACGGCAAGGGCAATGTAAAGCACGAGGTTCACATCTACCATTTTGGTGTTAGCAGTAACTGTACCGATAAGGGCACCTACGAGCATTGGGGTTAAAGTTCCGGATAAACTGTTCAATGTACCACCGATGAGGTTCAACTGGTTACCGCGGTTACCACCACCACCGATGAGGTTCAACATTGGGTTTACAACAGTATTCAAAATACAAACTGCGAAACCTGAGATGAACGCACCGAAGAGGTAAACGGCGAAGCCTGAGATGTCGGCACCGAACTTACCTGAAAGGAACTGGATGAGCACGCCTACGAATCCGGTAGCGATACCGGTGAGGGCTGTCTTCTTGTAACCGATCTTGGTGAGCAACTTACCTGCAGGGATACCCATGAAGAGGTAAGCCAAGAAGTTCATGGCGTTACCCAACATACCGATCATGTTAGCACTTCCGCTGTCAGCGAATACATTTTTCCAAATAACTCCGATAGGAGCAGCCAAATTCGTTACGAACGAAATCATGGCGTAGAGGAACATCATCGTGATAATGGCGATGATATTGCCATTTTTACTTTGGTTTTCCATTTTTTTTGATAGTTGATATTGTTATTTGTTATTATTATTTGCGAAAAGCTTGTTTATACTCTTTTTGAAGAGGTTATTGATTCTCTTTTATGGTAAAGAGGTTGCTACTCTTTTCTTCTAAGAGGTTGTTTCTTCTTTAAAGACGTTAAGACTTCTCTTTAAGATTGTTGTCGCGCTGGATGAGTTTTGTCATTCAAGCGCGAAAATGGAGCAAGTGCTGTTTAGAGTACCTGCTCCATGATTTATTCTGATTTATTTGTCAATTCCAAACTTATAGATTGTCTTCTGGGTGTATGTTTCACCTGGATTTAATCTGCAACTTGGGAAATAGGTGTGATTTGGAGTGTCTGGGAACTTCTGTGCCTCGAAGCAGACTGCACTGCGACGTGGGAATGTTGCACCAAACTGTCCTGAGATACCTGCAAGGAAATTACCTGTGTACATCTGCAAACCTGGTTCTGTGGTATAAACCTCCATGGTACGGCAGCTTACAGGGTCTTTTATACGGGCAGCAAAACTCAACTCACCTTCTTCTGTCTTGTTCAATACATAGTTGTGGTCATAGCCCTGACCATTCTTGATCTGCTCGTTGTCTGCATTGATGTCCTGACCAATTGGCTTTGGTGTACGGAAATCGAATGGTGTGCCCTCAACCTTCAAAATCTCACCTGTAGGGATAGAATACTTATCAATAGGGAGATAGTAGTTTGCGTTTACCTCACAGATGATATTGTCAACTGTTGGGGTAGGATTAGCAATACCCTGGATTGAGAAGAAAGCGTGATGTGTCAGGTTGCAGATGGTTGTCTTGTTGGTTGTAGCCTGATACTTGATAACGAACTCATTGTCGTCGGTCAATGTGTAAGCTACCCAAACTGTCAACTCACCAGTGAAGCCTTCTTCACCATAAGGGCTCGTGTATTTCAACACGACAGCGCTATCACTCATGCGGGTTGCATCCCAAACTTTGGTGTGGAAACCTGTAGGTCCACCATGCAGGTGGTTGGGACCATCGTTGCATGCCAAGTGATACTCCTTGCCGTGAAGTATGAACTTGCCTTCTTTAATACGGTTGCCATAACGACCGATGAGCACACTCAAGAATGGCTCTGGTGAGTTGATGACGTCCTGTATGTTGTCATGACCCTGGATGAGGTTGGCATAGTTGCCATCCTTGTCAGGCATCATGATGGCTACGACTGCTCCACCATAGTTAGTCACTGCAACTTCGTTGCCTTGCTTGTTTCTTAACACGAAGAGATCAGTCTTCTTGCCATTCACTGTGGTCTGAAAATCTTCTCTTTTCAAACCACACTTATTTGCTGGTTCTGTATTCATAATATCTCACTTTTTTTAGTTACCTTACTTTGGTTTAAGTAATGTACTGCAAAGTAACTAAAAAAAAATGAGTATTACAAATATTTTATGAACTTTTTGATTTAAAAAATCCTAAAATGATTCTGATAGCAAATCGGCAACGACGTAACTTGATCCGCCAATAAAGATAAAATCATCTTTTTTTGCGTTTGCTTTTGCTTTGTTAAATGCCTGTGCGATAGTTTGATAGCATGTTCCGTTTAAGCCGTGCTTTTGTGCGTATCCGTATAATTTGTCTACAGGAATCGCTCTTTTGGTTGATGGCTGTGTCCAATAGAAAATCGTGCTTTCTTTTGGCAACTTTTCTAATAGTCCCATTACATGCTCTACATCTTTGTCATCAACCATTCCGAAGACAATATGTTTCGTATCGGCTTTGACGGATGCAATCTGAGGCTCCAGATACTCCCATCCGGCAAGGTTATGTCCCGTATCACAGATGGTGAGAGGGTGTTCGTTGAGTTTTTCCCATCTGCCACGTAAGCCTGTCAGCTCGCATACATGTTCGAAGCCGTTCTTTATGCTTTCATCTTTGATTTCTATTCCTTCTTCCTTCAGGCATTCTACGGCTGCGGATATGGTGCAGAAGTTCTTTTTCTGATAGTTGCCTTTCAGTTCGAAGTTCGTGTCTGCGTCAGTTGCATGTGCAAAATGGATAGGAGAATTCTGCTCATGGGCTTTCTTGATGAATACAGGTTGGGTCTCTTCGTTCCATTCGCCAATAACGACAGGAATCTGTGGCTTGATGATACCTGCCTTTTCGCCTGCAATCTCGCCGAGTGTATTCCCGAGGAATTGGGTGTGGTCAAAACTGATGTTCGTGATAACGGATAGGATAGGAGTGATGATGTTGGTACTATCCAGTCTTCCTCCCAATCCAACTTCGATGACGGCAAAGTCTACCTTTTGTTCTGCAAAATACTGAAATGCCATCATGGTGGTCAGTTCAAAGAACGATGGATGTAGCGGTTCGAAGAATTTCCGGTTGTTTTCTACAAAGTCGATTACATACTCTTCGCTTACCATCTCACCATTTACGCGAATGCGTTCTCTGAAATCTACAAGATGTGGAGATGTGAACAGGCCGACCTTATAGCCCTGGCTCTGCAGGATTGCAGCAAGGGTATGGGATGATGAACCTTTTCCGTTGGTTCCTGCAATGTGGATACATTTATATTGGTTATGAGGATGCCCGAAGTGTTCATCCATTTTATACATCGTATCAAGCCCAGGTTTGTATGCCTTGGCTCCAATCTTTTCAAAAACCGGCGTGCTGGTGAAAAGATATTCAACAGTTTCTTGATAATTCATGTTATATGTTATACCTTATTATATATACAGATAATCCCCGAAAAGAGCGAACCGTTCTTTCGAAGATAGTTCGCCCTCTTCGGGGATTGCTCTTTACTGTTTATTTTTTAAAGAGATTCTTGAAACTTTCAAAGAGAGATTTCTTCTCTGCATTATCTGCTTTGAAATTATCGCATTCCTTGAATTTCACAACAAGATCCTTTTCTTCTTTTGTCAGAGAGGTAGGGATGAAAACGGTAATATTGACGATAATATCACCACGGCCATAACCATATCCCTGAATAGCCGGCATTCCTTTGCCACGCAAACGGATCTGTTTGCCTGGTTGTGTGCCTGGTTCTATTTTGATCTTCGTCTTACCATCCAAGGTAGGGACTTCTACCTCGCCACCCAAAGTGGCAGTTGCAAAGTCAAGAACAAGATTATGGTATAAGTCCTGACCAACACGCTCGAAATCATCGTTCTTTTCTACGCTTACCATTACCTGTAGGTTTCCGTAGAGACCATTGTGCTTGCCTTGGTTACCCTTTCCTTCAACGGTAACAACCATATCGTTGTCGACACCTGCAGGGATATTGATTTCTACGAGTTCCTCGCCCTTCACGATTCCGTCGCCACCGCATTCCTTACATTTGTTCTTGATGATAGTTCCCTCACCGCCACACTTTGTACATGCAGCCTGAGTTTGCATCATGCCGAACATGCTGCGTACCGTTTTTAAGACATAGCCGCTTCCATGACATTCCGGACATGTTTCTGGCTGGGCACCACCTTCGCAACCTGTTCCGTGACATGCAGAGCAAGTTACATCCTTGCGAATCTTGAAGCGCTTGGTAACACCTGTTGCTGCCTCTTGGAGAGTCAGTTTTACTCTTACGCGAAGGTCGCCACCCTGGTAAACCCGCTTCTGTGAGCCGCCACCGAATCCGCCGCCACCAAAGCCGCTGAAACCGCCGTGTCCGCCAAAGATATCTCCAAACATAGAGAAGATGTCGTTCATGTCCATGCTGGCACCACCGCCAAATCCGCCGAATCCACCTTGTGGGCCGTCGAAACCAAACTGGTCATACTGCTGGCGCTTCTGGGCATCGTGGAGAACTTCGTAAGCTTCGGCAGCTTCCTTGAATTTCTCTTCCGCCTCTTTGTTGCCAGGGTTGCGGTCTGGATGATACTTGATGGCTATCTTTCGATACGCCTTCTTTATTTCGTCTTCTGATGCCGACTTGTCTACGCCCAGCACCTCATAATAGTCTCTCTTAGCCATTTGCTTATTTCAAATATTGAATTTTCTTACAGAATTCTAATAGAATGTTCTGGATTTTGAAAAATAATTCTTGATATTTCTTTCTTACTGACCTACAGCTACCTTGGCATGGCGAATCACCTTGTCGTTCATCGTATAACCAGTCTGGACGCAGTCAATGATCTTTCCCTTCTTGTCATCGCCCATTCCCGGAACCATAGCAATAGCCTCGTGGAAATCTACATCGAAATCCTTGTCGTTGGTTTCAATCTTCTTTACGCCAAGACCTTCGAGTGTCTTTACGAACTTGTTGAAAATCATCTGGACACCTTCCTTGATAGCCTTAGGGTCTTCGCTCTTGTCAGCGATGGCACGCTCAAAGTCGTCGAGAATAGGCAGAATAGCAGCTACAGTCTTCTCGCCGCCATTCAAAATCAGTTCTGCTTTCTCTTTGAGGGTACGCTTGCGGTAATTCTCAAACTCAGCAGTCTTATAGAGTAACTGTTTCTTGAGTTCCTCTACCTCTTGCTGTGCTTTTGTTAAAGGATCAATCTCTTCTGCCTTCTTGTCAGCAGCGTCTGTATTGTTGTCACCTTCTTCTGCCTTGTTGTCAGTATTCTGATTTTCCTCAGTATTTTCATTTTGAGTTGTCTGCTCATTATTTTCATTCTGAACAGTCTCCTGAACGTTTCCGTCCTCTATATTGATTTCTTTTTCTTTTGACATAGTCTTAAATTTTTTAAACATGATAATTCTTGTTATTGGTTGTTTGACAAAAAGTGTGCCAACCCGATTCTCATCGAATTGGCACTATTAAATTATAAGATAATTTGTGGTTGCTGTTTAACAGCAGAATAACTTTTTGTTTAGAATCCGTACATCTTAGCCTTCTGCTCCTTGATAGTTTCATCGTAGATATACTCATCATAAGACATGAGCTTGTCGATGGTGCCTGATGGAGTGAGCTCGATGATGCGGTTTGCCACGGTGTTGATGAATTCGTGGTCGTGGCTAGAGAAGAGGATATTGCCCTTGAAACCTACCAGATTGTTGTTGAATGCCTGAATACTCTCCAGGTCCAAGTGGTTGGTTGGTGTATCAAGAATCAGGCAGTTGGCGTTCTGCAACTGCATGCGTGCAATCATACATCTCATCTTCTCACCTCCGGAGAGGACATTTACCTTTTTCAGTACTTCTTCGCCGCTGAAGAGCATTCTTCCGAGGTAGCCCTTCATGGCAACTTCGTTACCTGGACCATACTGGCTCAACCAGTCTACCAGATTCTTGTCGCTCTGGAAGAATTCTGTATTATCGAGTGGGAGATAAGCTGTTGTGATAGTAACACCCCACTTGTAGTCACCTGCGTCAGCCTTTCGGTTGCCGTTGATGATTTCGAAGAGTGCGGTCATCGCCTTAGGGTTGTGAGAGAGGAATACTACCTTCTCGCCCTTTTCTATGTTGAAGTTTACATGGTCGAAGAGCACTGTTCCGTCTTCGTCGCATGCTTTCAGTCCCTCTACCTCCAGAATCTGGTTACCTGGCTCACGGTCCATCTGGAAGATGATGCCTGGGTATTTACGGCTTGATGGACGGATTTCTTCGACGTTCAGCTTCTCCAGCATCTTCTTGCGGGATGTTGTCTGCTTACTCTTGGCAACGTTAGCTGAGAATCGGCGGATGAATTCTTCCAACTGCTTCTTCTTCTCTTCTGCCTTCATCTTCTGGTTCTGAGCCTGGCGGAGAGCCAACTGAGAACTCTCGTACCAGAAAGAGTAGTTACCTGCAAACATAGTAATCTTACCGAAGTCGATATCTACGGTCTGGGTACTTACAGCATCGAGGAAGTGACGGTCGTGAGATACTACGAGTACGGTCTGTTCAATGTTGCTGAGATAGTCTTCCAACCACTCAACTGTGTCGAGGTCGAGGTCGTTGGTAGGCTCATCGAGAAGGAGGTTGTCTGGGTTGCCGAAGAGTGCCTTTGCCAGCATCACGCGCACCTTCTCTGTATTAGAGAGTTCACCTACGAGTTTGTCGTGACGGTCTTCCTTTACGCCGAGGTTCTGCAGAAGTTGTGCGGCATTGCTTTCAGCCTCCCAACCATTCATTTCTGCAAACTTGAGCTCCAGCTCAGCAGCGAGGTTACCATCTTCTTCTGTCATCTCTGGCTTAGCATAGAGGCGCTCGCGCTCCTTCATGTTTTCCCATAATGGCTGATGACCCATCAGAACGGTATCCATCACGCGGAAATCGTCATATTTGAAGTGGTCCTGTTCCAAGACAGAAAGTCGCTCGCCTGGTCCCATTTCTACTGTACCCTTGTTTGGTTCAAGGTCGCCGCTGATAGCGCGGAGGAAAGTAGATTTTCCGGCACCGTTAGCACCGATGATACCATAAATATTACCATGAGTGAACTTGAGGTTTACATCCTTGTAAAGCACTCTCTTTCCGAATTGGATCGCAAGATTTTGTACTGTAATCATTATTTGTTCCTAAATATCTTTTATTCTGATTATATCTTTAATTCAGCTGCAAAATTACAAAAAAATATTTGAAACACAATGATTTATTGGCAAAAGTTACTAATTTTTAGTTAAAAACATGGTGGCTTTTTGTTATTTTGCAGAAAAGTCTTACTTTTGTAGGCTGAAACGGAGAAAATGCAGTATTGATTCTGTGTTTTTCATGTTAAGAAAATGATATCGGTAACAATATGAGACAACAAAATAGAAAAGGAAATTTTAATAAGCATACCAATAATGCTTATGGCTACGGAAACCCAAATGAATATGAGCATTACATGGTAGAAAAACCTGCTCCGTTGCTGGAATGGCTGATGGAGAATGTGAAGGGACCTAGCAAGACTAAGGTGAAGCAGACTCTGCAGGGTAGGGGAATCAAGGTAAATGGCAAAACCATTACCCAGTTTGATTATGCCCTGAAACCAGGTATGAAGGTGAGTGTGAGCAAGACAAAGAAGAATCAGGAGGTATTTAAAAGCAGATACCTTAAGATTGTTTATGAAGACAGATATCTGATTGTTGTCGAGAAAAACATCGGTATATTGAGTATGGCTGCCGGTCATTCTACTCTGAATGTGAAAACGGTGCTTGATGATTATTTCCATAAGACTCGCCAGAATTGCCAGGCGCATGTAGTACACCGACTTGACCGTGATACTTCGGGCTTGATGATTTATGCCAAGGATAAGCAGACGGAACTGGCTTTGGAGGATGATTGGCATCATAATGTGTACGACCGCAGATATGTGGCTCTGGTTTCCGGAGAGATGGAAGAAGATGAAGGTACTGTTGCTAACTGGCTGAAAGATAACAAGGCTTACATTACTTACAGCAGTGATACGGATAATGGCGGCAAGTATGCTGTTACCCATTTCCATACATTAGAGCGTACAACGGCTCATTCTCTGGTGGAGTTCAAACTCGAAACGGGCCGTAAGAATCAGATTCGTGTTCATACAGCCGATATGGGGCATCCGGTGTGTGGTGACATCAAGTATGGTAATGGTGATGATCCATGCCAGCGCTTGTGCCTGCATGCCTATGTGCTGTGTTTCTATCATCCCGTAACGCATCAGCCTATGGAATTTGAAACTCCGATACCGGCTGAATTCCGCAGGGCATTAAAGAATGATCGTTAATAGGGTGATGAATGCTGATTGGTAGTTTATACTATATAATAATGTGATATGAATGATTTTGGATATTATGCGCTGGCATTGGTAGTCCTTGTTGTAGGACTGTTTGTCTTAAAGAAAGTGGCTACCTGCATGATTAAAGCAATGGTAGCTGTTGTTATGGTAGCCGTGCTGGCAGTTCTTTACTGGCTCTTCTGTTGATAGTAGAGTTGTGTAATGATGGCGGGATAAGATTTTAGATATTTTTGATTGGTAAATTGGTTGCGGTTGTCTGGGTGTAAACTTTGGATGGCTGCAACTTTTTTATAGTGATATTTCAAGAGATATAAAGTGATATATAAAGGTGATATGAAATGGTATGGAGAAATATAAAACAAAAAAGAGCATTTCTGTTAAGAAATGCTCTTTTTTGTACACCCTTAGGGATTCGAACCCTAGACCCACTGATTAAGAGTCAGTTGCTCTACCAACTGAGCTAAGGGTGCAACTATTAGTTGGTGACTCCGCAAGGATTCAAACCTTGAACCTCTTGATCCGTAGTCAAGTGCTCTATTCAGTTGAGCTACGGAGCCAAAACCATTTGTTTCAGTGAAGCTTTGATAGGAGAGTGACTCCGCAAGGATTCAAACCTTGAACCTCTTGATCCGTAGTCAAGTGCTCTATTCAGTTGAGCTACGGAGCCAATTCTTATCTTTCGTACACCCTTAGGGATTCGAACCCTAGACCCACTGATTAAGAGTCAGTTGCTCTACCAACTGAGCTAAGGGTGCAACATTTAAAAGCCTCATTTCTGAATTGCGAGTGCAAAGGTACTACTATTTTTTGATTCCACCAAATTTTTTCGCAACTTTTTTCGAAAAAAATCAATTTTTCTTCATCTTGAAGGTTCCTAACGTATGTCTATACCCCTTCTTGTTGATGCTTACCACGCGGTAGATACCCTCCTTTAAGTTTCTAACATCTAGCGTGTTATCTTTTGCATGGAGGTACAGAATATCGCATCCTTGCAGGGTTTCGACCATCAGAACGTCAAAAATGAGATTTTTGGTGGTTTCTGCTAGATATACCTTCTTTCCGTCACATTCGAGTAATTTCGCAGCTCCTGTGCTTTGGGCAAAAAGTTGAATCTCTTCCTCTTTTTCTTGGGTTGGCTGGCTTTCTATGCCATATCCGTCCATTGAAGTTACGGCAACAAACAGACGTTTTGCATCAGGATTTTCTATTTTGAACGAATTTCCTATGATTCGTGCGGCAACCAGGTTGCGTGCATCGGTGATGTCAACCGGATATTTCTTGCTCGCGTATACATTATTATATATATAAGGGGTTGCGATTTTAGTGCCATCCGTATAGTTTGAAGGATTGCTCCAGGAAACTGATACCTTGTTATCGGTGGTGATTACCGATAATTGTTGTGGCTGTTCCGGTTGGTTCTTGCTTGCCCAAGTCATCGGCGGAACCAATGAAGGGTATGGATTGAAACGTTGGGTAAAGTCGAGAATACCCTGTTTGTTGTCCAGGAGGAACTTGTTTCTGAAGAATGCATATCCCATTCCGAGGTTTCGGATGTGATACATTTCTGCCGTCACGTCATTGATGTTCCACTTTCCTTCTTTCGGATCAAGAAAGTAGATGCCCAGTCCTGGAACCACAATCTTTCCATGGCTCTGTTCCTGCCAGTCGATGGCAAACGGATAGAAGTGTTCGTTCTTGAAATACATCATAGGGAAGAGCTCGTCCATCAGACCGCTCTTGAGCCAGCCCTGTGCATCCTGGCAGACCTTCGTGTATGCATTCCAGCCAAAGCTCCGGTATCTGCTCAAGTCATCAGACTTTCCTACAGGTGAGCAGCTCATTTTTACCCAAGGTTTTTCAGCCTTCACTGCATCGTGAATCTTTCTTACGATGTTGGTGATATACCGGCGTCCCTGTTCCCGGCTCACTTTGATGTTCCAGGTTTCAGGGTAACGGATGTAGTCGAGGTGAATACCGTCTACATTATATTTATGTGTAATTTCCCTGCAGATGTTTGCCAGATAATCACCAGTCCGACTGTTTTCCGGATCCATGTATCCGTCGGCTCCAATCTTCTTGATGAGTTTCGGCATCTTCTGTCGGAGGGTTTTGCAGCCGAGTGCGTTCCATTTTCCTACAGGGATGGTTACCACCCAGGCATGCAGTTCCATACCGCGCTTATGGCATTCGTCGATGGCAAACTGCAGGGCATCATAGCCCGGACTTCTGCCCGGAAATCCTGACAGACATCCATCCCAAGGTTCGTATGCCGACGGATAAATCATGGTACCTCTTACGCGGGTCTGTATCAGTACGGTATTGATTTTAGCCTGCTGTAACCGGTCCAGTATATCCGTAAGCTCCTTTTTCTGCTTTTCGGCAGAATAAGAAGACTGGGCATAAGAGTGTGGCCAGTCGATACCTCCTATGGTTGTCAGCCATACAGCTCTTACTTCATGTTTCGGCACCTGGTTATTGAACACGATACTCTGGGCTTTTGCGGCCAAAACAGAGCATAAAACGATAAAAAATATCTTAAATCTCTTCATAATCTTACAATTTGGCAACAAAGATACCAATATTTTTTTTTATTTCAAATAAAAATATTACTTTTGCGGTTGAAATATTAAAATAAAGTGCATTTTGCACCGAAAAGAGAGAAAATTTTAAGCAATAAAAGAAAAATGGTCAGTTTCGTTATTAGTTTGGTCGCCCTTGTATTGGGTTACCTTCTTTATGGAAAGTTTGTGGCGCATGTGTTCGGTCCTGATGACCGCCCTACGCCTGCAGTGACCAAAGCCGATGGGGTCGACTTTATGGTACTGCCTAGTTGGAAAATCTTCATGATTCAGTTCCTCAACATTGCAGGAACGGGTCCTATCTTCGGTGCCATTATGGGTGCCTGGTACGGACCGGTGGCTTATCTGTGGATTATCTTCGGGTGTATCTTCGCTGGAGCCATGCATGATTACATGAGCGGTATGCTCAGTATCCGTAACGGTGGAGCTGGTTTGCCGGAATTGGTAGGTAAGTATTTGGGTGGACGCACCAAGAAAGTGATGTTGGTCTTTTCGGTACTTTTGCTGATGATGGTGGGAGCTGTGTTTGTATACAGTCCGGCTATCATTATGAGTGGCATTTGTAATACGGATGCATTCTGGGGCAGCCAGATGTTTTGGATTGTGGTGATTTTCGTTTATTACGTCATTGCTACATTACTTCCTATCGATAAGATTATCGGTAAGGTTTATCCGCTCTTTGCCTTCTCGCTTCTCTTTATGGCGGGTGCTCTGATGATAGGTCTCTTTGTGAAGTGGCCTACATTGCCTGAACTCTGGAGCAATTTGCAGAGTTGCAATCTCAATGAGAATCCGGCTTGGTTGGGAACGGAGTCTTTTGTACAGAAGAGTCCGATTTTCCCTTGCCTCTTTATCACGATAGCCTGTGGTGCCATCAGTGGTTTCCATGCTACGCAGAGTCCGCTCATGGCCCGATGCATGAAGAATGAGAAGATGGGTCGCCCTATTTTCTATGGAGCCATGATTACAGAAGGTGTTGTTGCCTTGATATGGGCTACGGTTTCCATGTATTTCTTCTACTATGGTGGATGGCGTGAATGCGTAAGTCCTGAGGTGGCTCAGCAGTTTATCGCTCAGTTTGATGGCGGCAAGTCGCTTATCCAGAACTTCGATGCGCCTACCGTTGTGAAGATAGTATGTTCCAGCTGGTTGGGTGTGGCTGGTGGAATCCTGGCTCTGCTGGGTGTTGTTGCAGCGCCTATTACCAGTGGCGATACGGCTTTGAGAAGTGCCCGTCTGATTATCGCCGAGTTTATCGGTTTGGAGCAGCGCTCTATGCGCAAGCGTCTTTATATCTGCGTTCCGTTGTTTGCTCTAACGGTGGGCATTCTGGTTTGGCAGATGGAGAATCCTGATGGTTTCAATATCATCTGGCAGTATTTCGGCTGGGCTAACCAGACGCTTTCTGTGTTCACTCTCTGGACATTGACGGTTTATCTGGTACAGCAGAAGAAGCCTTTTGTGATGACGCTGGTTCCTGCCTTGTTTATGACCGTGATATGCTCAACCTTCCTGCTCATTTCGCCAACAGCTTTGGCTTTGGGTGAGAGCCTGGCTTATACGGGCAGTGTCATCATTCTGGTGATTGCCTTGGTATGGTTCCTGGGTTGGTATCGCAGTTATCAGAAGAAACAATAGATTTATATATAAGTATTAATCAATATACGTAAATTTATATGATACGAATGAAAAAATTAGCTATTGCAGCATTGGCACTTGTCGTTTCGACAACTGCCCATGCTCAGTTTGAAAGTGGAAAACAGTATATCGGTGCGTCGATGACGGGCTTAAACTTGAGTTATAATGGCTCTCAGGACCTCAATCTCGGTATTCAGGCTAAGGCAGGATACTTCGTAGAAGACGATTGGATGCTGTTGGGGCAGGTAGAATATAATCATTCTGGTCTTGAAGGCGTGAAGGATTATTTCTCTGTCGGTGCCCAGGCTCGTTATTATATCGAGCAGAATGGTCTGTATCTGGGTGGCGGCGTAAAGTTGGCTCATTCCGGAGGTTATAATGATTTCATGCCAGGGGTAGAGGTAGGTTATGCTTTCTTCCTCGGCAAGTCGGTTACCATCGAGCCAGCTATCTACTACGATCAGAGTTTCAAGAAGCATGTAGATTATTCTACTGTAGGTTTGAAACTGGGTATTGGTATTTATCTCTAAACTCCTAAGATGCAACAACAGTTTTCTTCGACTTTGTTGGAAAAGGCAGTGGCGGAGTTTTCTAAATTGCCAGGTATAGGGCGCAAAACAGCTTTGCGCCTTGTACTTTTTATGCTCAAGCGTAAGAGTGAGGATGTGGAACTCTTTGCTGATACCATTTCCAGGATGCGGCGTGAAGTGAAATACTGCAGAGTTTGTCATAATATCAGCGATACTGATGTCTGTCCGATCTGTTCTGATTCCCGGCGCGATGCTTCTACCATCTGTGTCGTCGAGAATGTGCAGGATGTACTGGCGATAGAAAACACGCAGCAGTTTCACGGACTCTATCATGTCTTGGGCGGCATCATTTCGCCGATGGATGGTATCGGTCCTTCGGATATAGAGATAGAATCGCTGGTTCAGCGTGTGGCTGAAGGTGGGGTGAAGGAGGTGATTTTTGCTCTCAGCAGTACGATGGAGGGTGATACTACCAACTTCTATATCTCCCGTAAACTTGCTGATTATCCTGTTAAACTCTCTGTTATCGCCCGTGGTATCTCGGTGGGTGATGAATTGGAGTATACAGATGAGGTTACCCTCGGACGGAGTATTCTGAACAGAACTCCATTTGGACAATAACAAAAGACAACAAAATGAAAATCAAACAAGTACAACGAATATTGATGACCAATTTCCTCTTTGTCCTGTTGGTAGGATTCCTGCTGGTCTTGCTCTATGAGACAGAGATTCTGGAACCTACTAATCTGGCAGGGGATGTCACGTTGGTCTATGTGATAACCGTAGCGATGGAGTTTCTTACCATTGCCGTTATTCCTTTGGCGCTCAAACTCTTCAGTTTCAAGGCTATTCACCGTCAGTTGGTAACCCGTAAGGGAGATGCACTTCTTCCTCTGGGTACTGCCCGTCTGAATATGCTCTGCTTGCCAATGCTGATCAATACGTTTATGTATTATCAGACGATGGCGCCTGCTTTTGGATATATGGCTATCATCCTTTTTCTCTGTCTCTTCTTTGTTTATCCTTCTGTCGGAAGATGTGAGGACGAAACTACAGAGGCGGAAGGTTAAACTCTCAGTATCTAATATTTGATATTCGGTATGAAACTCAGTGTTGTCATAGTAAGCTATAATGTGAAGTACTATCTTGCCCAGTGTCTGCGTTCGGTAGAGAAAGCTATCGGCGTGTTGGAGTGTGGGCAGCAGGGTGATGCAAGTGGCGATACGGCAGAGATTATCGTGATTGATAATCATTCTCAGGATGGAACGATTGAATATCTCGAACAGTGTTTCCCGGCTTCCCGATATCCTAATCTCCATGTTGTAGCCTGTACGCATAATAACGGATTTGCCCGTGCCAACAATCTTGCTATCCGCAAGAGCGAGAGTGATCTGGTTCTTTTGCTGAATCCGGATACCATTATCGGCGAGCATGTTCTCAAGGATGCTGTCAGTTTTATGCGTTCTCATCCTGATGCCGGTGCTCTGGGTGTAAGGATGTTGGGAGCCAATGGCAAACCAGCTCCTGAGAGTAGGAGAGGATTGCCTTCTCCGATGGTGGCTTTCTATAAGATGATGGGGTTGTGCAGCCGGTTTCCTCAGCATCACAGTTTCGGTCATTATTACATGGGTTATCTTCCATGGGATAAGCCGGCAAAGATAGAGGTTGTGAGCGGTGCTTTCTGTATGATTCGTCGTGAAGCCTTGCTGAAGGTGGGGTTGCTGGATGAGGATTTCTTTATGTATGGCGAGGATATTGATCTTTCTTACCGTATCTTGAAGGGTGGTTATCAGAACTATTATCTGCCTGTAGATATCCTGCATTACAAAGGTGAAAGTACTCAGAAGTCGAGTTTCCGCTATGTTCATGTGTTTTACGAGGCGATGCTTATCTTCTTCCGTAAACATTATTCGGGCATGTCGCATCTCTTGAGTATTCCTATCAAATTTGCCATCTATGCCCGTGCCTCTGTAGCTTTTACGCAGATGATGACTGCGAGAATCAGAAAGAGTCTGGGATTCTTTTCTCCTTCTCATGTCGACCTGTCAAACCAGGTATTGTTTGATGCTGACGAGATGAGCTATGAAGAGATGCTGCATCAGCTTGCGCAGCGGTCTGACGAGAATATCAAACTGGCTACCTATACGAAGGACATCGGTAAGGTGATTACGGATAGGGAGGTGATGGATAAGGATGAATTTGGTTATTTATAAGGATAGATTTATTTCTATATTATAAGGTACGCGCGTACATTATTAATAAGTGTAGTTTATGAAAGAACCGAATATTCGATTACGGGCTTTAGAGTTGGAAGATCTTGATTTTCTCTACCAGATAGAGAATGATGATCGGCTTTGGGAACTGGGTGTTTCCAATGTTCCATATTCGCGCCGGGTGCTGCTCGACTATATAACCAGTGCTTCGGCAGATATTTATGTAGACAATCAGGTGCGCCTGATTGTAGAGAATGAGCAGAATGAGCAGGTGGGCATTCTGGATCTTACAGATTTTGATCCCCGTCATCACCGTGCCGAACTCGGAATTGTCATCAAAAAGGAGTTTCAGGGGCAGGGTTACGCGAAGGCTTCTGTGTCACGCTTGTTGCAATATGCTCGGAATGTACTTCATCTTCAGCAGATTTATGCTATTGTAGGTATCAGAAACCAAAAAGCGGCTAAAATGCTGCAATCTGTTGGATTTGAGGGGAATAATGTTCTGAAACAATGGCTTTGTAGCCCAGTTGGATATGAGGATGCGATGTTTTTTCAATATTTTCTGTAAAAAAGTTGCATAAAAATTTGGTAGAACCAAAAAAAAGTAGTACCTTTGCACTCGCAAATGAAAAATGAGCGCTAAGCCATTCAATTTGATTTCATGATTGGTGCGTTAGTTCAGTTGGTTAGAATGCCTGCCTGTCACGCAGGAGGTCACGAGTTCGAGTCTCGTACGCACCGCTCAAAATCATCTTGCAGGTTTGCCAAAATAGTTTGGTGCGTTAGTTCAGTTGGTTAGAATGCCTGCCTGTCACGCAGGAGGTCACGAGTTCGAGTCTCGTACGCACCGCTAATTTCATTTGAACATTTCGACTCCTCCATAATAATAATGGTGCGTTAGTTCAGTTGGTTAGAATGCCTGCCTGTCACGCAGGAGGTCACGAGTTCGAGTCTCGTACGCACCGCAGAAACCTTCGAGAGTGATCTCGGAGGTTTTTTGTTTTTATATTAATCTAAGAGAATATGGCTATCGTTATCACAGTTCTGGCATACTTCTGTGTGCTACTGCTCTTCAGTCATCTTACTGCCCGTAAAATGGCAAGTAATGAAACTTTCTATCGTGCCAACCGCCGTTCGCCTTGGTATATGGTTGCTTTCGGTATGGTGGGTGCGTCTATTTCGGGCATCACTTTTGTCAGTGTGCCGGGCATGGTGATGAGAACGGATATGACCTACCTTCAGATGTGCATCGGTTTCATCCTGGGTTATTTCCTGGTTGCCTTTCTTTTGCTTCCTATCTATTACCGGTATAATCTCACTACGATTTACGGTTATCTGCAGCAGCGGTTGGGGGAACGTTCGTATAAGACTGGAGCTTCATTCTTCCTCTTGTCTAAGATGACGGGTGCGGCGGTCCGTTTCTTTGTCGTCTGTATCCTCTTGCAGCGTTTCGTGCTCGATGGGATTGGTGTTCCGTTCTGGGTCACGGTTCCTGTCATGGTACTGCTTATCTGGCTTTATACGCGCAAGGGTGGCATCAAGACGCTGGTGTGGACGGATACCTTTCAGACGCTCTGTATGTTTGCGGCGCTCATCCTCATTATCTGTCAGGTGATGTCGGCGTTGGGCATGACTCCTTCCGAAGCGATTACTGCGATTGCTCACGACAGTCATTCCCGTATTTTTGTCTTTGATGACTGGATGTCGAAACAGAATTTCTGGAAACAGTTCCTCAGCGGTGTCTTTGTAGTGATTGTGATGACCGGTCTTGATCAGGACATGATGCAGAAGAATCTTACCTGCAAGTCGCTCCGTGAGGCCCAGAAGGATGTTTGCAGCTATGGTTTTGCCTTTGTGCCTGCCAATCTGCTTTTCCTGAGTCTGGGTGTGTTGCTGGTGATGCTGGCTCAGAAACAGGGAGTGGCTTTGCCTGATGCTCCTGATGATCTGTTGCCGATGTTTGCGGCTTCGGGGGCGATGGGAAACCTGGTGGTGGTCTTGTTTACCATTGGCATTGTGGCGGCAAGTTTCTCCAGTGCCGATTCTGCTTTGACCGCCATTACTACGAGTCTCTGTGTGGATATATTGGGCAGGAAAGAGGATATGAAGCTCCGCAAGCGTATGCATCTGCTGGTGGCTTTCGTCTTCATGCTCTTCATCATTGCTTTCAAGGCGATTAATTCTACGAGCGTGATAGATGCCATCTACATCCTCTGCTCTTATACTTACGGTCCGCTGTTGGGTTTGTTTGCCTTCAGTCTGCTCACCAAGCGTCAGGTAAACGACCGCTGGTCGCCATGGGTCTGCATCGCCAGTCCGCTCATCTGCTTCGCCATCGATACCCTTACCTCGCAGTATGTGGGCTATAAGTTCGGCTATGAGCTTCTGATGCTGAATGGCGCCCTGACATTTGCAGGTCTCGCCCTTATAAAAAAAGAAACAGTTAAATACAAACAATAATGAGAACAAAAGTATTATTCGCAGCATTGTTGCTCAGTGCAACAACTGCTTTTGCCCAGCAGGAGAAGTTGGGCTCCGGTATTGACAAGACCAACATGGACTTGACCATCAAGCCGGGTAATGATTTCTATCGCTATGCCGCAGGCAACTGGATGAAGAATCATCCACTCGATGCCGAGCATACCGACAATGGTGCTTTCACCGACCTCTTTGAGCAGAACCAGAAGCGCATCCAGGACATCATCCTTGAATATGCTTCCAAGCCACAGCAGAAGGGGTCACTCGGACAGAAGATCGGTTCGCTCTACAACCTCCGTATGGACAGCGTTCGCCTGAACAAGGAGGGATGGGCACCTATCAAGCCAACTCTCGACCGCATAGCAGCCATCAAGGACCGCAGAGAGTATCAGCTCGTTACCGCTCAGCTCGATTTACGTGGCGAGGGTACCATGATGTATGGCATCGGTGTGGGCGCCGACCTTCGTGATGCCGCCAACAACCTCGTTGAGGTAGACCAGAGTGGTCTCGGTCTTGGTGTACGCGATTACTATGTAAACGATGACGAGCAGACCAAGAAGATTCGTGATGCATACAAGGCTTATATGAAGAAGCTCTTCCAGATGGTAGGCAACGACGAGGCTACCGCCCAGAAGAAGATGGAGGCTGTGATGGCTATCGAGACCCGCATCGCTAAGGCAAGCTATAGCCAGGTACAGCTCCGCGACATCGACAAGAACTATCACAAGATGACCTACAACCAGCTCGTGCTCGATTATCCTGGCATCGACTGGGGCAATGTGTTCCTGGCATCCGGTTTCCCTGCTTTCAAGGAAATTTGCGTGGGTCAGCCTGAACCAATCCACGAGGTTGAGAAGATTCTCGCAGAGACCTCTCTGGATGATCTGAAGACATACGCAGAGATCAAGGTGATTTCTGGTGCAACCAGCGTATTGAGCGATGATTTCCGTGCCGTATCCTTTGAGTTGAGCAAGGTAATGAGCGGTGTTCAGCAGGATCGTCCTCGCTGGAAGCGTGCCGTAAGTACCGTGAGCGGTGTGTTGGGCGAGGCTATCGGAAAGATTTACGTAGAGAAGTACTTCCCGGAGAGCAGCAAGAAGCGTATGCTCGAACTGGTTCACAATCTCCAGACTGCGCTTTCACAGCGCATCGACGAGGCTACATGGATGAGTGCTGCTACCAAGGCACAGGCTAAGGATAAGCTGGAGAACTTTATCATCAAGATCGGCTATCCTGACAAGTGGAAGGACTATAGCGGATTGCAGGTAGATGACAGCCTTTCTCTCTACGAGAATATGGCAAATATCTCTGAGTTCTTTACCAAGGATGAAATCGCCCGCAAGGTGAATAAGCCGGTAGATAAGACAGAGTGGGGAATGACTCCTCAGACTATCAATGCTTATTATAACCCAACTACCAACGAGATCTGCTTCCCTGCAGCTATTCTCCAGCCTCCATTCTTCGACCCAACAGCCGATGATGCGATGAACTATGGTGGTATCGGTGCTGTAATCGGTCATGAGATGAGTCATGGCTTTGACGATCAGGGCAGCCAGTTTGACAAGACCGGAAACCAGAACAACTGGTGGACTGCTGCTGACAAGAAGAACTTCGAGTCTCGCACCAAGATCCTGGTTGACCACTTCAACCAGATTGAGTTGGCTGGCAAGAAGGTAAACGGCCAGATGACCCTGGGTGAGAACATCGGTGACAATGGTGGTTTGAACATCGCTTTCCGTGCACTTCAGAATGTGATGAAGACAGAGAAGTTGGGTGTGAAGGATGAATTTACTCCAGAACAGCGCTTCTTCCTGGCATGGGCACGTGTATGGGCAGGCAATGCCCGTCCTGAGTACCTGCAGTATCTGATGACCGTGGATGTTCACTCTCCAAACGAGGCTCGTGTAAACGGTGCCCTCCCAATGGTGGATTCATGGTATAAGGCATTCAACATCAAGAAGGGCGACAAGCTCTTTGTTCCTAAGAACAAGCGTGCACATATCTGGTAAAAACATAGAACATAAAAAAAGTCTTGCAGGCTACATGCTTGCAAGACTTTTTTTTATCTAATCATTACTTGGTTCCGAAGTACAGGAAGAGCATACCGAGCAGAACGAGGAGCAGATCTACGAACTTCGCCTTGAGATTCTTCTCATGGAAGATGGCTGCACCGAAGAGGAAGCTGACGATAACCGAACCGCGGCGAATCATACTCACGATACTGATCATGGCGCCAGGCAGACTCAGAGCATAGAAATAAACGAAGTCGGCTGCCGAAAGGAAGATACTGATGAAGATGATACTCCAGTGCCAGTGGAATGGGGTAGAGTTCTTCTTGGTAGGCCACCATATCATCAGCAGCATGGCTCCCATGAGGAAACACTGGTAGATGTTGTACCAGCTCTGCACAATCATTCTGTCTAATCCTACACCACCATTCTCTGGTGGAGCCATCAGATACTTGTCGTAGAGACCGCTTATTGCACCGAGAACGGCAGCCAGCACGATGAAGTAAATCCATTTGTTGTGCTTGAAGTCGATACCCTCTTTCTTGCCGCTGCGCGAAAGCATGGCAAAGGAGATGATGGCAAGGATGACACCAATCCACTGATACAGATTCAGTACCTCGCCATAAACCAGCAGGGCACCTACGAGGGTCATTACCGGTCGGGTGGCGTTGATAGGTCCCACGATGGTGAGCGGCAGGTGTTTCATGCCGAAATAACCGAAGATCCAGCTGCTCAATACGATGAAACTCTTGAGCACGATGTACTTGTGAACTTCCCATCCGCCTTCTGCTACATGAAACATCGTTCCATCCAGCGAATTTCCTGTATAGCTCATCACGATGAACGGCAGGAAGATGAGCGATGAGAAGAGCGTGTTCAGAAAGAGCACGGGAATCACTGCGTTACCTGAAAGTGCCTTCTTCTTGAAGGCATCATAAAATCCCAGCAGCGCTGCTGAGAGAAATGCTAATACTAACCACATTTTTATGAATGTTAAATGTTGAATGTTGAATGTTGAATGAGGCTCGCGCCCTTGTGTTTCTAATCATTTAATCTTTGAAATCATACCCCACCTCTTCCAGGAACAATGCGTTACCCGGCATGCTTTCGCCTGCATCGCTGCGGCTTCCGTTGTGCAGGATATCGAGAAACTGTTCCATCGTAATCTTTTCTCTGCCTACATCGATGAGTGTACCCACTACGGCTCTCACCATGTTTCTCAGGAAACGGTTGGCGGTAATCTCAAAATACCAGGTGGTAGGAGAGGTCTGTATCCATCGGGCGGCTGTTACATGGCAGATGGTAGTCTTGTTGTCGCCACCCGCCTTGCAGAATGCCGCATAGTCTTCGTGATGCAGAAAATGCTGAGCCGCCTCGTTCATCTTTTCGAAATTCAGGGGATAGTTCATCTGCAGTGAATAATGGCGCTCAAACGGATCCTTCTGCGTATGTATATAATAATGGTATGTGCGCGAGATGGCAGAGAAACGGGCATGCATCTCTGGGGCTACCTCCCTTACTTCGTATACGGCGATGTCGCGGGGCAGGATGCGGTTCAGACGGTATACCAGCTGGTCGGGTTCCATCGGAATCCTGTCGGTATCGAAGTGGGCTGCCATGTGTCGTGCATGTACGCCGGTATCGGTCCTTCCTGCTCCCACCACCTCCATTTCCTTTCTCATAAGTATGGAGAGGGCGCGCTGCAACTCCTGCTGCACCGAATTGGCATTGGGCTGAATCTGCCAGCCGTGGTAGTTGGTGCCGTCGTAACCGAAGAATATGAAATATCTCATGATGATCTTTGAACTTTTTTGTTTTATTTGCTATGAACTTTGAGCTTTGATTTGTTCTACGTTCTTTGCTTAATTCGGGTGCAAAGTTACTAAAAAAACGTGAAATATGGTATAATAATACAGATTTTTTTCAAAAATGGTACAATCTTGAAAGAAAAGTTCAATTTTATTTTGCAAATTGACAATAATTGTGTACTTTTGCCAACGTTTTTGATATTATAGATTATGGCACAGAACATATTCAAGGGTTTAGGTGTTGCCCTTATTACTCCTTTCAACACCGATGGCTCGGTTGATTATCAGTCGCTCAAGCGATTGGTAGAGTTTCAAATTGACAATGGTGCAGACTTCCTTTGCATCCTTGCCACAACTGGTGAGGCTCCATGTCTTACACAGGAAGAGAAAGATAAAATCACAGAATTGGTGAAAGACGTGAACAAGGGTCGCATCAAGATATTGAAATATTGTGGCGGTAATAATACTGCTGCTGTCGTTGAAGAAATCAAGAACTCAGACTGGAGTGGCATCGATGGCATCCTCAGTATCTGTCCTTACTACAACAAACCTTCTCAGGAAGGTCTCTATCAGCACTTCAAGGCCATTGCCCAGGTTAGTCCGCTGCCTATCGTGCTCTACAATGTTCCTGGCAGAACCGGTGTCAACATGAAGCCTGAAACAACCTGCCGTATCGCCCGCGACTTCCCTAATGTGGTAGCCGTGAAGGAGGCTAGTGGCAGCCTGGAGCAGGTAGATGAGATTATCAAGAACAAGCCTGATAATTTTGATGTTATCAGCGGCGATGATGCGCTTACCTTCTCAATGATTGCCAGTGGTGCTGCCGGCGTTATCTCTGTTATCGGCAATGCCCTGCCTAAGGCTTTCAGCCGTATGATCCGTCTCGAGTTCCGTGGCGAATATGAGCCAGCCCGTAAGATTCATCATTCTTTTACCGAGCTCTACAGTCTGCTTTTCGTTGACGGTAACCCTGCCGGCGTAAAGGCGCTGCTCAATGACATGGGCTTCATCGAGAACGAGCTCCGTCTGCCTCTGGTTCCTACCCGTATCGCAACCAAGCAGAAGATGAGCGACATTCTGAAGACTTTGAATATCTAAAATAGTGATTAGTTATTAATCATTTAGTACCATGGTAGATGATAGAAGAATCATACACGAGATAACACCGCTGATGGGTAAGGATGTGCTCTATATTGCAGACCGACACAAGAAGGAGTTTACTTATCCTATCCATAACCATTCGGTGTACGAGTTGAACTTTGTTGAGAATGCAAAGGGAGTAAGAAGAATCGTTGGAGATTCGCAGGAGGTGATAGGCGATTATGATCTCTGTCTCATCACATCGCCCGATCTGGAGCATGTATGGGAGCAGAACGAATGCCACAGCGATGACATCCGTGAGATTACCGTCCAGTTTGATTTCTCCATGAGTGATGAAACGCTCTTCGGAAGAAATCCCTACGCCAGCATTACCCGTATGATGCAGGAAGCGAAGAAGGGACTCTCATTCCCGTTGCAGGCAATCATGAAGGTATACGGATTGCTCGATACTTTAAGTTCCGTAAAAGACGGTTTCTATGCCGTACAGCAGTTCCTGACCATTCTCTACGAACTGTCACGCTGCGAAAATGCCCGCACCCTGGCTTCCAGCAGTTATGCCAAGGTAAAGGTAGAAGACGATAGCCGGCGCATCCTGAAGGTGAAGAATTTCATCTCCAAGAACTATATGGATGAACTCCGTCTGCCGGAGCTTGCCTCGCTGGCAGGCATGAGCAGCAGTGCGTTCAGCCGTTTCTTCAAGCTCCATACCGGCAGAAATATCTCTGAGTATATCATCGACCTGCGGCTGGGTTATGCTGCCCGCATGCTGGTAGATACCGCCAAGAGTATCAGCGAGATAGGCTTTGATTGCGGATTCAACAATCTCAGCAACTTCAACCGCATCTTCAAGAAAAAGAAAGGATGCTCGCCAAGCGAGTTCCGTGAAAGCTATCATAAGACAAGAATCATTGTATAATACAGCCTACGTAATCGTTTAAGTGAAATTATCAAAAATATTTCGCTTAAACGATTCTTTTTTCCGATATTTGTTGTATCTTTGCGCTACAATTTGAAATGTATAAATAAACATTTAAAAACTACGATAACGAATTATGAAGCAATTTATGGATGAAAACTTCCTGCTCGACACGAAGACTGCACAGGATCTTTTCCACAATCATGCGGCTAAAATGCCAATTATCGATTATCACTGCCACCTCATCCCTGAGATGGTAGCCAATGATCACAAGTTTAAGAGTATTACAGAACTTTGGCTCGGCGGCGACCACTACAAGTGGCGTGCTATGCGTACCAACGGTGTAGATGAGCGCTTCTGCACAGGTACTGATACTAGCGACTGGGAGAAGTTCGAGAAGTGGGCTGAAACAGTGCCTTATACTTTCCGTAACCCTCTCTATCACTGGACTCATCTGGAGCTCAAGACTGCTTTCGGTATCGATAAGCAGCTCAGCCCTAAGACAGCCCGTGAAATCTACGATGAGTGTAACGAGAAGTTGCAGTTGCCTGAATTCAGCGCTCGTGGCTTGATGCGTCATTATAACGTAGAGTGCGTTTGTACTACAGACGACCCAATCGATGACCTGCGTTACCACAAGCAGACACGTGAGAGCGGATTCGAAATCAAGATGATTCCTGCTTGGCGTCCTGACAAGGCTATGAACATCGAGAAGCCAGATTTCGCTGACTATATGAACAAGCTCGGTGAGGTAGCAGGTGTTAACCTCGTTACATTCCAGGATATGGTTGATGCTTTGCAGAAGCGTCACGACTTCTTTACTGAGAACGGCTGTAAGTTGAGCGACCACGGTATCGAGGAGTTCTACGATGAGCCATACACAGATTCTCAGATTGAGACTATCTTTGCTAAGGCTATGCGTGGCCAGCAGCTTTCTGCTCTCGAAATCCGTCAGTACAAGCATGCATTCCTCAAGGTTTGCGCTGAGATGGATCACGCTGCCGACTGGACACAGCAGTACCACTATGGTGCTATCCGCGACAACAATACACTGATGTACAACAAGCTCGGTGCTGATACCGGTTTCGATTCTATCGGTGAGTTCACTACAGCCAAGGCTATGAGCAGCTTCCTTAATGAGCTCAACATGGAGGGTAAGCTCACACGTACTATCCTCTATACTTTGAACCCATGCGCCAACGAGGTTATCGCTACCATGCTCGGTAACTTCCAGGATGGTTCTTGCCCAGGTAAGATCCAGTTTGGTTCTGGCTGGTGGTTCAACGATCAGCTCGATGGTATGACCCGCCAGATGAACGCACTCTCTGTATTGGGTCTCCTGAGCCGTTTCGTAGGTATGTTGACCGACTCACGTTCATTCCTCAGCTACCCACGTCACGAGTACTTCCGTCGTTTGCTCTGCAACCTCCTCGGCAATGATGTAGAGAAGGGCTTGCTTCCTAACGACATGGAGAGCCTCTCTCGTATGGTAGAGGATATCTCTTACAACAATGCTCGCAACTACTTCAAGTTCTATTAATCCATAGAACTGTAGCAATTTATACTAAGACAAATCCCTTCACGGCATCCTGGTGGTGTTGTGGAGGGATTTGATGTTTTATCGTGAAACCAATACTTTAAGCTTATGGGGGTAATAGACAGAATACTAGGTTTTTACGAAGATATCAGGGAGTTCAATTCTTCTAATATCAAAGACTTCCGGGGCAGACTCAAGTCTTGGATCAAGATGGGTATGCTTGCCGGTCGCATCTTCTATCTCAAGGATATGTGGGCCAGGGATGTGGCTGCCTTGACTTTTGCCTCCTTCATGGCTCTGATACCTTTCATGGCTATGATGTTTGTCATAGCCCGTGGTTTCGGCTATGTCTCTCTGCTCGAATCCTGGCTCTCTACCACCTTCGAGGCACAGCCCGTTGTAGCGCAGACCATCGTTAACTTTGTACACAATTATATCGAGAATACGCAGAGCAACTATATCATCGGTACGGGTATCGTGATGTTTCTCTATACCATCGTTTCGCTGATGCAGAAGATAGAGCTTACCTTCGATGACATCTGGCATACGGGCGAGCGTTCGTGGAAGCAGATTGTTACCGAATATCCTACCATTCTGTTTGGTCTGGGACTGCTGATACTCTTTGCTTCCAGCATCAATGTATGGACGGTGAATATGGTGGATAATGTAGACAGGATAGCGGATATCGGTGATACCATTCCTTCGTTCATCCTTCATCTGGCGGCTTTTGTTCCGATGTTCCTGTTCTTCGTGTTCTGCTATTATGTCATCCCGAATACCTATATCCGGGTTCGCAGTACTCTGGTTCCATCGTTCCTGGCGGGTGTCTGCATGACGGCACTTCAGTATGGATATATCTATCTGCAGGTTTTTCTGTCCAGCTACAATGTCATCTATGGTTCGCTGGCAGCCATTCCGCTTTTCCTGTTATGGCTTCAGATTTCGTGGGCTATCGTAGTGTTTGGCGCCTTGCTTTGCCATACCAACCAGAACATCCATTATTATGATGGTGATTTGCAGTACGATCACCTGAAACTGGTGCAGCGCATCAAGGTCTGTGGGGTAGTGATGCATCTGGTATGTCGTCGGTTCAATCAGGGCGAACAGGCGTATACTCCGAAAGAAATTCATGATTTAACGAAGATACATCAACAGATTGTCAACCAGTCGGTTAAGGAACTGTTACGTGCCCGTTTGCTGGTAGAAATCCGGAATGGTAAGAAAAGCAGTTTTGAGGAATCGGTAGTTCTTCATCCGATAGAGAAGATAGAGCATCTTACCTATGGTGTGATGATAGAGCGCCTCTTCAGTTATGGCGAGGATATCTCAAGCCTGGCCGCCTTGGAGTCGGATATGGCGATGTGGAAGGATATCGATATCGTGAATGCAGAGTTCATAGAAAAGGGAAAGCAAATCGCTTTCTGATAATAAACGGTGTTTTTTAGGCACGTGTAATCCGTGCCTAAAAAACTATTAATTTATAGTATCTTATTTCTGGTCATATCCGTCAGAAATCTTTTTTCCCAGTGCTAGCGCCAGTTCAACCTTGGCACCATATCCCTCCAGCTGGTCGGCAAACTTGGCTACCGAATTGCCGGATGCGATGATGTCATCAAAGAGAATAATCTTTTTGCCCTGGAAGAAAGCCTCGTCGATATGGAGTTCATCTACAGGATCGCCATCTTCATCTACATCATGCGTGTAGCTGAAGGCAGGGTAGGCGTTGGTCATGCCCGTAGCCTTGCATATCTCCTCGCTGAACTCCTTGAAACGGCGCTTGGTATGCGCCTCAAGAGCTGCCGGAATGCAGACCAGGGTAAACTGTGCTGCCTCTTCGCCCAAAAGACTCTTCAGCTTGTCTGATACCATTTCGATAGCCTTCTTCAGGGCTTCCTGATGGTCCATCTCCGTAGTGAGCTCAGAGTTACCTTTAAAGTTGACGATAAGGTCGCGTTTTTCCCATTCCTCTGCTGTGAGCTCAAAAGTACCGAAGGCGCTGAATGCAGCGTAGTCGACAAGCCATTTGTAGTGCAGTCCGTTTTTCAGAACTGGCCATGAGTTGATTTCATTTTCGTAATTAGCCATAGACTAGAAATTTTTGATTATTAATAATGCATAGTTTCTGCAAAAATAGGAAATCTTTTCGAATTAAGGTGCCGGTTTTATAAAAAAGATTTGTTTTTTAAGTAATATTTCACGTAGCTGCCCTTTTTTTACTTATTTTTTAGTACCTTTGCACCGCATTTTAAGAAATACGTATATTTTTATGACGAGAAAAACAAAACTTCATGAAATCCGCGACTACGTTATCATTGCCCTGGCGATGATAGAAGGTAGTATCGGTTTGAACATCTTCCTGCTTCCCAATCATATCACGATGGGTGGTGTAGGAGGTATCGCTTCTATCCTTTACTGGGGATTTGGCATCCCGGCATCTGTATCTTATCTGGCGCTCAATGTGTTCCTGCTTCTCATCGCATTCCGCATTCTGGGCTATAAGTTCTGTCTGAAGACCATCTATGGTGTTGGTATCTTTGCCTTAACTACCCGTCTGATAGAGACGCATACGGTAGGCATGACGCCGCTGCTTCACGACCAGCCGTTCATGGCAACGGTCATCGGTGCGTTCTTCATGGGCAGCAGTGCCGGTCTGGGTCTTTCCTGCAATGGTTCTACGGGTGGTTCTGATACCGTAGCGGCGATGATCAACAAGTATTGGAACATTTCCCTGGGTCATGCCATCATGATTTGCGACCTGTGTATCATCACCAGTTCTTATCTGGTATTGCGTGATTGGGAGATGGTGATTTACGGTTATGTCTGCCTCTTTGTGCAGTCGCTCTGTGTAGATCATGTGGTGAATGCGTTGCGCCGTTCGGTTCAGTTCTTCATCATCAGCGACAAATATCTGGAGCTCAGTGCAGCCATCAATACCGCTGCCGACCGAGGTTGTACGGTGATGGATGGTCATGGCTGTTACAGTGGCAAGGATGTCCACATGCTGTTTGTATTGGCGCGTCAGCGTGAGTCTCAGAAGATATTCCGTCTCATCGACGAGATAGATCCTACCGCCTTTGTCAGCCAGAGTGCCGTCATCGGTGTTTATGGCGAAGGTTTCGACCGTTTCAAGGTAGGCAAGAAGATAGGTTTGCCGAAGAAGAAATAGATAAACAGAAAAAGGGTGTGTCATAACTGCATGACACACCCTTTTTTAGTAATTTTCTATGGATAACACTTATTATTCTTCTGTCGTTGCGCATATTTGAGAGATTATCTGAAAATAAAGACATTTTATTCCGCATTATTTTGCAGATACCAACTTTTTTCGTAACTTTGCCAAAAATTCAATAAAAAGCAACAATATGAAATATCCTATAGGTATACAAAACTTTAGTGAAATTATAGATGGCGGTTATGTTTATCTCGACAAGACCAAGCTCCTCTATGATTTAGTGCATAATGGGAAAATATATTTTCTGAGTCGTCCAAGACGATTCGGAAAGTCGTTGTTGATTTCTACCCTGGAATGCTACTTCCAAGGAAAAAAAGAATTGTTTAAAGGACTTGCCATCGAACAGTTAGAAAAAGAATGGAAGCAATATCCTGTTTTTCATATAGATTTCAACGGCAAGAACTTCACACAGGCAGGCGAATTGGAAAAAACCTTGCAGACTTTTGTTGAAACCCAAGAACTGAATTATGGCAGAAACCCATTGGCCAACACCTTGGGAGACAGATTTATGGCTGTTTTGAAAGCTGCTCACGAAAAGACAGGACTTGGCGCCGTTGTCCTGATTGATGAATATGACAAACCTTTATTGGATGTTTTAGACACAGGGTTAAAGACCTTCGATTCTGAAGGCAACGAACGTTTGCTGGAAGACCGACATCGCGAGATTATGAAAGGTTTCTACAGTGTCTTCAAGGCTGCTGACAGAGATTTGAAATTCGTGCTGTTGACAGGTGTTACCAAGTTCTCGCAAGTAAGCGTATTCAGTGGTTTCAACCAACCAGATGACATCAGCATGGACGACCGCTACGAGGCTCTTTGCGGCATCACGGAAGAGGAACTGTATTCTGTCTTTGATGAGCAAATCAAGGCAATGGCTGCAAGATATAAAGTGTCTGAGGATGAGATGAAATATCGGCTCAAGCGCAAATATGACGGTTACCATTTCAGCCCAAGCATGCTCGACATCTACAATCCTTTCAGTATCTTGAACTCACTGAGCAAGAAAATCCTGAGTGATTTCTGGTTCCGTACAGGTTCACCTACTTATCTGGTCCGCTTATTAGCTCACTTCGACGAAAACCTCAATGAACTGACAGGGAAATTTTATCCTACCAGCAGTTTTATAGATTACAAGGCGGATACAGAGGCTCCATTGCCAATGATTTACCAGAGTGGTTATCTCACCATTAAGGATTGGAACATGGATACCGATTCTTATCTCTTGGATTTTCCAAACGATGAAGTAAAAGCTGGTTTCGTAACCATGGTGGCTGCCAACTATCTGAAGCCCAAGGAATCGCCTGACGCTTGGGTCGTAGAAGTCGTTAATACGATGAAGATGGGAGATTGTGACAAATTGGAGAAACTACTCACTTCCTTCTTCGCCAGTATACCCTATAGCCAACGTCGTAAAGATGACGAGCGGGAAAAAGAGCGATACTTTCAATATACCTTCTATCTGGTGATTCGCATGATAAGCAGTTTTACCGTTCTAATAGAAAAGGAGCAAAGTGAAGGACGGGTTGATTGCATTATTGAGACCCCAATGTTTGTGTATATCTTCGAATTTAAGCGTGATGGGTCAGCGACTGAAGCCTTGAAACAAATCGAGGAAAAAGGATATGCCCGTGAGTATGCTACAGACAACAGAACGATTTACCTGATAGGCTGCAACTTCTCGTCTAAGACGGGGACGATTGACGACTGGAAGTCTAAGGGCAAAAACTTGCGAAAGCTCAGTGATTTTTCAGATAAATAGTCCATATAACGCCGATGAAACAGAAAAAGCCCCACAGGAATTACCTGTGGGGCTTGAATTAACTTAAAAAAATAAATATGATGAACTCCTTTCCGAAATTCGGCTAGATGTGGAAATCTACCAACTTCAGCCATCGCTTGACATCAAACGACGGACAGTCTTTGTGAACGTTCGGCAAATCGCGGTGGCCCAGTATCTCTGCATCTGGATAGGAGAGGCAGAGGCTCTCCAGAAGCGAATACAGAGCCTGATTCTGGGCTGGAGTACGCGTATCGGCAGGCTTGCCGTTCTTGTCGAGACCTCCCTCATAACAGATGCCGATGCTGTGGGCATTGTAATGACGGGCATGGGCTCCTACCTCAGACTCCGGACGACCCGGATATACCACACCATCCTTCGTGATGTAATAATGATAGCCGATACTCTTGAAACCGCGGGCAAGATGGCAGGCCTCCAACTGCTCGAATGTGAAATCCTGAGTCACTCTCGTGGCAGAACAGTGGATCACGATGAGTGAAATGCTACGATGTTTCTGTGTCATGGCAACCTCCCTTCTTTTAGCAGTTCTGTACACAGAATGAGCTGGCTACAGCTGTTAATACCGTGATGAGGAAGTTGATGATGTTTTTCCAATTTACTTTTTTCATTTTGCTTTGTTTTTTAATGATTAATACTAAGTGGATAATGATAGTCACATGCTTGTTTTAGTGGTTGAAATTTAGTTTCAGTAAGCGTTTCTGGAAGAAGAAGGGCGGGGGAGGAACTGCCAGCCCGGATACCCGTAAAAGGCAGGTTCTTGGGTCATTATGATTTGCTGTTTATCCGTAATCGTCAGGATGAAAACCAGCCGCTTTGTGCCTTCGGAATATCCCTGTCGCCGGTCAGTTCACTCCTTCCTTCTTCTGTCGTTTCGCATATTTGAGAGACGGATCACTACTCCAGGCCGTCTCCGATGTCGCCTGTTCCGTCGGTGCTGCCGCCTTGTGATGTGCCGCCGCCTTGTGATGTACCGCCGCCCCCAGTGGTTCCGCCGCCCTGTGTGTTATCGCCAGTGGTGGTATCGCCTGCAGCGCTCTCGCTAGAGTTGAGGAGATCCATGGCGTTCTTGGCGTTGGCATCGAGAGAGAGCTGGGTGTTGCTGAGCTTGCCGGTAGCACGTGCTCTGAGGCGGTAGCCTTCTACAAACTTGGCGAGGCTCCACTCCTTGATGCTGGCGGCTCCCATCTTGTTGATGATGCCGATGGAGAAGATGGCAAGGTTGTCTATCTTCACTGCCTTGTTCTGGAGCACGAGCTCCTTCACACAGCTCACCATATCGGTGAGAAGGCCCTTGATGGCACCCTTCGAGAACGGGGTGTTGTGGCTCGCCATGTGTTCGGCGAGTTCATCGATACCGATGGTTTCTGTCACTACTGGTCGCGCATAATACTTGCCATACGCTTCCTTGATTGTCTTGTTCTTGTTCTTCGCTAATTTGATGAGAATCATACTTTTAAAAATTTAGTTTTAGTAAAAGCAGTCAGTGTCTCCGCCGAGACCGTTGCTGCATCAACCTCTCTGATTGACGATACAAAGATACAACATTCCCGAACCCCCAACTATGCGATTTGTGCGATTTGCAGGGATTCGGGAAAAAAAGGTTGAAAAAAGTGGTATTTTTTATGTTAAAATCGAAAAAAGTCTTGGTTGTATCAGGTATTTAGCGTATTTTTGCCGTAATTAGACGATTCGCATTATGGAAACAAGAAATAATATTAATCCGCGTCCTTTCCAGCCGGTTAGTCCTGGTTGTATTTTGAAGGAGGAATTGGAAGCTCGCAGCCTTCCAATTTCTGACTTTGCTCATAAAATAGGGCTTGAAGAGTTTGAATTAGATAAACTTTTGAATGGAACGTTATGTTTAAGTCCTGAGATAGCTTCTTCTTTAGAACGTTTTTTGGGCATTCCTGCTTCTTTTTGGCTTTCTTTGCAATCTGCTTATGAAGAAGATTTAGATAAGAGCGATAATAAAGGCATGGTTCGAACTTTTCTTGATAAGTTTACAAGAAATCGTGTAGCATTTTAAATCAAAGAATTCCTATAATAAACTCACCCTGGAAGGGATATGCATAATGTGTTGTATGCATTCCCTTTCAGGGTGATGAGTTTTTATAGCACAAGACAAATACTTTATTGAAAGGCGGATTAGGAGAGATTCCGCTTCAATAAACAATATAGTCCTTGGATACTTTTACATTTTACTAATATCATCATCAAGTTGTTTCCTCCAGATTAAAGTTCCGATACCTGAAAAGATGAACGTGAAAATTAAAGCAGCTTGGGCATAACCCACAGGTAAGTAATCTCCTTCAAAAAAAAGATAATCAGTTTTTGAAGAATAGTATAATTTAGGAAAATACCCTGACTTTATCTTGTCCAAAATTCGATCTCCCGTATGTAATGCATATTGTTTTGATTTATAAGTTATAAGAATTGTATTTGAACTCTTATAGTTACTTTTTTCCTCAAATCCATTATATGTATAACCAGTAATAGGCTCCTGTGTTTTTTCTATATAGTTGCCGTATAAATGGCATAGATACAAAACAAGAGTTAAAACTAATCCTGCGCAAAAAATTGTCTTAAATAATGTTTTAATCTTCATATTCTTATGATTTTATAATAGTGTTATAATGGATTGTGTAATTACGGACTTTGCATCATCAAAGGACATATCTCGTTGATCTACTAAAGTAAGTATTATCCTCTATTGATTCGTTCTACCAATTCGTCTGGTGTAAGTATCTCCATCTTAGAGAAAACAAACTCTTCATCATAAATAAATTGTTTGCATTAGCTTCGATAGCCCAATACCCATGATTCCACATTGCCTATAGTTGATACCGCCAGTTCGTCTCATTCATTTCGAGATTGGATCTGTTTTGCCCATAATACTAAGAAAGTACTCTTCTCCTGAATAGCCATCAATTTCTTGGACAATTACATTGTCAACAATAATAGATTTGAGTTCCAGTTGGATCCTTCCTGGAGAGATAGGACGCTTGTCTGCATCAAAAACAAATTGCGAAGGACATTTAAAGTTGAAAAGCACAAGATGCTGCTTTCCGCCATAGTTCAGAGTCACAGGTACTTTGCTATCGCTATATATGATTTTCCCCATTTTGCTCGCTTCTCCTGTTTCTTCGTCAGAGCTTGCAAAAGAATAAGGTATCGAAATATCATAATCTGGCAACAACTTGACTGCTTCTGCCAATTTAGTATCTTTTATAACAAAACTTATCCAGCTGATTGGGATTTGCTGTAAGGTGACAGTCCGGTTTTCGTACCCTCCAAAAGTGTAGTGGATGATAGGTTGACCATTTTCTGTGACCTCACCCTTCCATAAACTTTTATAATCCAACTGTTCTTGCGATGCATTATAGATTACAGGAATGAATATACTGCTGTATTGTCCTTTAAGCTCATTACTCAGCTCCTCAATTACACTTTGACGCTGGAAGTAAGAATCCACATAAGTAGGATCCTCATGGCATCCGCTTAAACTAATCATGGCTGAAATCGCCACAATGACCATTGATATCTTTTTCATTACTTACTTTATATTTATGTATTAAGTTCTTTTTCTTGAAATTTTCGTAAGTATTATCCTCTATTGATTCGTTCTACCAATTCATCTGGTGTAAGTATCTCCATCTTGGAGAAACCAAACCACTTTTTGCCTAAGTCCTTAATGGATGCACCTATGTGATATACATCATCGTCTATACAAAGGAAGCGGTCATGTGATAAACGGAATGTTTCAACATCAATCGGTGCATATTGAGCATTATGACGGTCTATGTCGAGTTGGAACTGACGGCTTATCTGCTGAGTATAGATGATTGTAGACACGTTATTATCTCTTTTATCGAGCAATGTCAGTACAGTCTCGTCAACATAGTTGTCGATAAGGACAATACGTTTCTTCGCACTCTTAATCAAGTCGGACACGAAAGTATAGGCATCATAAATTTGACCATTGTAGAACACACCTTGTTTCGGCTTTGCATTGCCCTCGTCCAATCTGCGAAACACCTCGTCTATGCGCTTGTCTGTTTCTTGCTGATGTTGCTGCATTTCCAGTTGATGGTACTCCATTGTTGAAAGACGTTGGAAAACTTCTGCATTTGTCACCATGAAACGTCTCATTGCAACAAATGCATCCATAATTCGTATGCTTACACGAATTGCGGTTTCACTTCTAAGAACAGTGGAGAGCATAGCCACTCCTTGCTCCGTGAAAGCATATGAACGAACTGTTGAGTGCTTCAAACTATTGAACCGATCACAATTTGTGACCAGTTCATTCATTTCTTCCTTAGTCAGTTGAAAACGAAAACGTTCAGGAAATCTCTCCATATTACGTTTTACAGCTTGATTTAACACCCTGGTTTCCACTCCATAAAGTTCAGCCAAGTCTCTGTCTATCATAATCTGCTTTCCACGAATAGACATTATTCGACTTTCTACAGGAGTGGTAACTACGACTTCATCATTTTGTAACTGGTCGCAATTTGCGACCAGTTCTCCTTTATCTTGATGTTCTATATTATCTGCCATATTTCTATCTTTATTTTTAAGGTCACAAATTGTGACCTTAAACCTGTTGTTGCTTATTATTGAATTCAAAGGTAGTGCTTTTAGCCTTTAAGCCACTATTGCACAACCCTTTCTTTGAAAAGAACGTAAAATCAATAGTATTATTGCGGTGATTGTACTTTTATTAATCGCTTAACTCGTTGCACGGTAAGTCCAATCGCCAATACAACAGATATTTTACCGTTTATTTTACATATTCCGAATTATTCTTGCATAAACAACCAAAAATCACCTCTGCCGTGATACCGGATTGAAATAAAAACATTACCTTTGCACTGACAGAATCCGCCTGCTTCCCGTAAGATTTGTGGACTCAATGGGGCATTTTGTAAGTTGGATATACAACATAAATTATAACGACAGGAGAACAAATAGATACTCAAAAACTATTAATACTTCAATGAAAATAGAAATTGATTTTGATATGGGTTACGAGACGAATATTCCTTGGATTGAGGCAATCTGAGGCTTTGTTGCTAGGCAATTCAAAATGATTCGTTTAAAACGATACAAGTCAGTTTAAATTAATATAGGTGAATAAGATAAAAAATATCGTAAAAAATAACACAAAATAGCTATTGTTGGCAAAAAAATCACTAACTTTGAAATAAAAATGTGTTAAGCAATGAGCATAAGTAAAAATAAATTATTACATATAATATTCATATTTATCACGTTGGCCTCACTGACTATCGTGATTTCATGTTCGAGTGAAGAAGAAATTGTTGCTCCAAAGGAAGAAAATGAACAAACAGTCATAATGTTTTTCCCTTGGAGTTCAAATTTGTTACCTTATTTTCAACAAAACATAAAAGATTTTTCTAAAAGTATAGAAGAAAGAGGCTCACAAAATGCACGAGTCATGGTCTGTTTAGCTACAACGCCAAATACTGCGGATCTCATGGAATTAAAGTATGATAATGGAAGTTGTATCGTTGAGAATATTAGAACTTATGACAATCAAAGATTTACTTCGCAAGAGGGTATTTCTAATATATTGAAGGCTATAAAAAAATATGCGCCTGGAAAGAAATATGGATTAATTATCGGCTGCCATGGAATGGGATGGTTGCCAGTAATTCATACAAAATCCAATGAAACTCAAGAGATATTTCATTATAATGTAAATAATGGCCCAATGACAAGATATTTCGGTGGATTAACACAGGAATATCAAATAGAAACGTCTGTCTTGGCTCAAGCAATTTTAGAGTCCGGAATTACTATGGAATATATACTATTTGATGATTGCTATATGTCTTCAATCGAGGTTGCATATGATTTAAAAGATGTCACGAAATATTTAATAGCTAGTCCCACTGAAGTAATGGCATATGGATTCCCATATCATGAATGTGGGAAATATCTTATAGGAAATGTTGATTATGAGGGAGTTATACAAGCATTTTATGAGTTTTATAGTCAATATACATATCCATATGGTACAGCAGCCGTTACGAATTGTCAAGAATTAGAACAATTGGCAAATATTGTGAAAAGAATTAATATCGAAAATCCAAATAATAATATATCAGCAAATAGTATCCAGGTAATGGATGGATATACTCCGACTATTTTCTTTGATTTTGAAGACTATATTAATAAGATTTGTAATGATAGAGTGCTTCTTGATGAATTTTCAAATCAATTGAGGAAAACAATATTATTCAAATGTCATACTCCACAATACTATTCTGCTTTTAAAGGAATATTGCCCATTAATCATTATTCTGGTATTACTACTTCTGATCCTAGTAGTAATAGACTTTCAAATCCAAAAATATATACACGATGGTATAATGCCACCCATTAATTTGTATGAATTGGGATTCGATAAAGTCTATATTAAAATTATCAAATCCTCTAATTATATCTCAATTAGGCTTGTTTTTTGTCCAACTGTCAGATACTGTAATGGTTGGACAAATAGGTTCTCGTGACTTGGCTGCAATTTCTTTTGGTGGGAATGTTTATTTTTTTATTTATTTGGAATTGGCATCGTAAGTGTAGGCGTTATCCATGATGGTGTTTCCACCACTATTCACCGTGAGGTTCTGCAATCTGCGACGCTGTGGGTCGTAAGTGTAGAAGGTCTCAGCACCGTAGCAATACTTCAAGTATGTGCGCTGCTCAAACTTGTCATAGCCTATCTTGCTCACATAGTCGTCACGATACTGGTTACCCATAAAGATAAAATCCTTTCCGAATTGAAGAATGAAATCGCGCATGTTTCTTACAATTTCCTGCTCAACTACACGTTCGTCAATGTCCTCAATCTCCAGTCCCAAATTTTCAGTATTGATGAAATCAAGCAAATATTCATCCTTAAACATTGATATTGTTTTCATTGATTGCTTAATGTCTGGTATCGCTTTCGGAAAATTGTTAGGCATATTTTTCTCCTATTTCAATACCTTCTTCTATCTTATTTTCAAGCTGTTGTAATTGGTTCGCCAATGGCGAACCAATTGAAAGGCATTGCCATTCCTCATAGAAGATACGCATTTTCTTCAAGTTGCCTGAAGAAAAGCCTCTTAATCCTGGCAATTCACGCTGCAATCTCTCACTAATAGTATCAAGAGCTTTTGCGCCCCAATGTGCTTGCTGTAAATTGATAGACACATAACGCCCTATACCATAATATAAAGACAACTGTATGGCATTACTTGACTGGCTCGCCTGTGCTTGAGCTCGCAAAATTGCCCCTTTTATGGTTTGGACAGCTTTATCTACTGTTATATTGTTTTCTTCCATTATACTCTGTTTTGATATTATTTACAAAGGTAGTGCTTTTAGCCTTTAAGTCACTATTGCACAATCCTTTTTTTGAAAAGAACGTAAAATTAATAGTTTTATTGCTGTGATTGTAGTTTTATTAAACTCACCCTGGAAGGGATATGCATTGTGTGTTGTATGCATTCCCTTCCAGGGTGATTTTTTATGGTTCATCCAGAAATTCGATGATTTCTGCTACTTGTTGCCGGGTGTAGAAGTGGGAAAACTTGCCGGCGTAGCCCGAACAGAGGCTCTGCTTGAGCTCGGGACACCGGTTGATCCATCTCACCAACCGGTTGAGCGCTACCCTGGGGGTAGCGGTGGGAAAGTAGAGCATGGCGAGCTCTGCCTTCCCGTAACTTCTGTCTTCTATCATAATTTGTTCTTTTTAGTCTGTTTTTGTCAGTTGCTTCTTTCTTCTGCCTGGTAGAATAAAATCTCTCCGAATCATAAGAAAATCCCTCCGAAAGATACGGAAATATCTCCGAAAGATAAAAAAATATCTCCGAAGCAGAATTTCCTAAAATGGGAGATCCCCGGGCGGAATATTCTCGCTGCCATCCATCTTCTGGTTGTTCTCTATCTCGTCAGGACGCATCTCTATCACCTTCCAGCCGTTGCCCGTCTTGCGGTGAATCTTCTTGAATCCCAGCGCCTCCATGAACATCGAAATATCCTTGTTCGACATCGACTGGCGAAAGGCGGGGTTCGTGCAGATGCGCTCCATCACATCACTCGCCGTAACAAACTTGCAGAACTCGGACGGCGTATCGGCATCAGGAACACGGTAGAACTTGTTGATGCGCTCGGCTATATAGTTGTTTACACGGAAATAAAGATTGTGGTGCTGAATCTCCTCGTTCTCCTCCTTCGTAAACCAGTAAACCCAGTCGCAGGGCTCACCCCTCCGGCGCTTCTCTATCACCTCCTGAGCCAGTGCCACAGCCTGGGAATAGATGCCCTCGTAATTGAAGGGGAAGTCGATGGGACTCTTGATCTTCTCGATGCGCCAGATGAGGAAACGGCGGTTCTCGTCATCATCGATGATATGAATCTCATTGCTCGTGGCACAGAACCCCGCATTGTTCTGCAAGATGCAGTCCCACTCGGCATAAGGGATTCGCATGCTGATGTTGCGCTTCGTGATGTTGCTCTTGAAGGAATCCAGGTTCTTGCCGCGCAGACAGCTGAACTCATCGAGACACACTATCGCCTTGCTGGCACACATCTGCAGGAAATCCTTGTTCTTGTAGTCGCCCGTAGAATCGTTGGCGAAATACTTGCGCAGATGGGGCGGCAGAAGATGGTCGAAAAACGTGGTCTTGAAGATGCCGCCCTTGCCTACGAAAACCATGATAGACTGGTTGGTGACATCGGGCCGAACCCAGCAAACCACCATGTTGACCAGCCATTTCCTGAAGGCATAGGCAAAATCCTCCTCCGTATGGCGGTAACCGCCTGTCTGCATCACGGTTACCCGATGGGCTAATTCAGCGATATAGTCAGTCTTTCGGTCCCATTTCGGCAGACTCTTCAGATATTCCTCCATGGGGTTGAATTCGGGGCTGAAGTTACTTCTGATTACCGTATCCAGCTTTTTCTGGGTGGTGCAGATGTTATCCAGTTCCATCTTCACGAACAGGGAATTGCTCACCCGGGTATCCACTTCGGTCCAGTCGAGATAGAGTTTCTCTCCGGTGTTGATGGCGCGCACTTCATACTGGTTGCTCAGCGTGTTGTGGTGCATTTCATATCGGGCTCCCAGCCATCCCAGCAGTGCTCTCATGCTGGTATAACGTTTCTGCTCATCATCTCCCTGCTGTCTTATCTTCCAGGTTCCCAGCCGCTCGGTATGCTTGTAAATCTCTCGTGCCACCCGTTCGGTATCGGCATATTCGCCGCCAAACTTATCTGCCATGTGTTTCACAGCCTCCTCCTTTTCGGCTCCGAAACAGAGGCAGAATGTGGCGTATCTCACTACGTAGCTGTTGTGATGATGCTCCTCAAACCGCTCCTCCCAGCTTTCTTCCAGTTTGTCTACATACTGCAGAATCTCTTCGGTAGTGAGCGTTTTGGGTGGTGCCTCGTCTTCCTGTTTTCGAGGGCTTTTCTTTCTGGGTTTTTCAGCCTCCGTCTGCCTTTTCCTGTTCTGTTCCTCCTGTTGCTTTGTAGCTTTTTCGAAGTTCTCCACCTCCTCCCGGGTGATGGGGAGAACTTCGGCATTCCAGTTGAAGTAAGCCTCGGGGTCGTAAGCCAGTCCGCAGCTTCTCACCATGTCCTGGCATTGTTTGTCGCTGCTGATACCCAGCAGTTTGTCGTACATGCTCATGGCTTTCCTGATGGCGACCTGGTGGAGTTCGGTGGCAGTGAGATTGCATCCTTCAGGCCGCATATATCTGAGCAGGATGCGGAATCCCTTGCCCGAGACGGTGATGTAGAAGATCATGGTGAAGGGGATTTTCCGGGCTTTCTGCCTGAGTGCCTCGATGTTTTTGGGGGGCACGTCGTCATAATCGAGCATCAGCCAATAGGTTTCCTTCCTGAAGTCAGTCAGCTTCTTGGAGCTTCCCTTGAGCTGCACGCTGGGAGTGATGCAGGGCAGCCTGTGCTTGATGTCCTCTGCCGTTCTCTTGTCCACCTTCGTCATCGACCTGTAGCCTTCGGTATTGGTTTTCACCGGTGCTGAATGCATGATGTTGTACTCCAGCACCTCTCTGTTGGGGAGAGGCTTGCTGGTAGAGGTCTTCAGAGTCTGGAAAAAAGAGGGCAAGACCTCTTTCTCCTGTTCTGTTTCCGGGTTATTCCCGGTCTCGTTTGTGGGTTTGTTTTCTTTCATTTCTTTTGGGGTTTTATGAGTTTGAATTTTTGGTTTAATTCCGCCTTTTTCATCGCAACAGAATTGTAGGATAGGATATTTTTCCAGTTGCTCAAACTATTGCTGAGGTCGTCCCAGTATACCGAACCTTTGTGCAGTATCCATTTGCTCACTTCATCGCAGTAATACCAGAATCTGGTTTTTCCGTGGATGTTTCCTTCATATTCCCAGGTCGTACCATTGCAGGCATCCTCCAGATCCATTTTTATGAGAATGGATATAATGGCTTTATCCATTGCGTAGAGGATTTCAGGAGTGATTATCTTTTTTTTTATCTTTTCCGATATTGTGTCGCGTCCACCCATTACTATTCTGATGTCTGTGACATTTACGTCACATACTTTGGCGATAGCCAGTTTTATGCTGGCTTCTTCTTCCATTTCTGCTGAAAATTTCAGCACTTCTTGTTTTGTTACGTTATTATTTTCCATGCTGCGAAGTTACACAAAAAGCTGCACATTGGAAGTGAAGGCTATAGCCCTCACTTTTTACAAAGAATAACCTAGGTTAAACTTTTTAACGCGGCATTTCTGCGCCCATTTTTGTTGGGGTATTTTGAAGAAGAAGTAGTGAAGAAGCGAAACATCGGAAAAGTGACGAGGTGAAGGGTGAAGGGTATATTTTAAATCTTATATTATATTCTTTTTTTTAGGATTTTTGGAAAAACCGGATAGTCAGAAAAATGAAAAAACGGATTTTTTCCCTTGCCGCGCGTATATATAAAAAAGAGTTTTCAAACCTTCACCCTTCACCTTTTTATTTAAGGTTTTGTGTGTCAAATAGTTACGGGTGAAGGGTGGTGAAGGGTGTTTTTCGCTTTTTATAAACATATTTTAAGAATTCAGCCCGTTTTTACATATTTTAAGCGTTTATTTTTGGTTCCGAAAGGGGTGCCATTTTTTAGAGGTCCATTTTTTTCTCTTTTCTTACCGCTGAAATCTTTGAAAAAGCGAGTGGGGTAGTGAATCCCGTCTTATGTTGTGTTAAACAATTATCAGATAAAAGAAGTTAACGATACCGAAAAAGGACTGGTTTTTAAACAAATATTAACGCAGAAAACTTGAAGTTTTGCATATTAGATTCTGGTTTCGCAAGTTCAGAAGTTAACGAATTTTAAGGAGTTATTCAAGTTTCGCCAGTGTGGGAATTTATTGAAGTTAAAGAAGTTATCACTCCCTACGGTCGTTCGGGAAGTTAAGAGACAATAGTCTTCTAGCTTAAAATGCAGGACATTTGTCCCTTAACTTCCCTCTAACTTCCATCTAACTTCCCCCCATGCGAAAGTTCAGTAAGAAAGTGCAAAAAAGATGAGAAAAGTATGGCGGTTTCGGAAAATAATCGTAAATTTGCAATTGGAAAACAAAGATTAGGAATTATGGTAGAGATAAATGATAGAAAATTACCTGTAGGCATCCAGTCTTTTGAGAAAATCAGAAAGGATGGATATCTTTATGTTGACAAGACAGATATCATCTGGCAACTTGCCAACAGAAACAAAACGTATAATTACCTGAGCCGCCCACGCCGCTTTGGTAAATCTGTGCTGGTCGATACGCTCGAAGCCTACTTCATGGGTAAGAAGGAACTCTTTGAGGGGTTGAAGATCATGCAGCTGGAGACAGAATGGGTGAAGCGTCCTGTCATCAGACTCGATATGAGTCGTGCAGGTGCAGAACCGGAAACATTGCGCTCTTATCTCGACATCACTTTCGACAGATTAGAGGAGGAATATGGTATTACACCTAAGCCAACCGCCAAACTTGCCGACCGCTTCAATGCAATAATCGTGGGGGCGTATGAGCAAACCGGACAGCAGGTTGCCATCCTCATCGATGAATACGATTCTCCATTGCAGCATTCCTGGAAGACTCCTTATCACGAAGCATGTACCGCTGTTTATCGTGAAGTTTTTGCCATTCTCAAGGCAGATGATAAATACGAAAAGTTTGTCTTCATCACTGGCATCACCAAGTTTACGCAGATTTCTCTTTTCTCTGTACTCAATAATCTGAGCAATATCAGCTTTGATTCTGAGTATGTGGCTCTCTGCGGTATCACGAAGGAAGAAGTCTTACGTGATTTCAAACCGGAAATCAACAAGTTGGCAGCAAGTAAGGGATGGACTTTCGATGAAGCCGTAGTGCAATTGACTGCTTATTATGATGGCTATCATTTCAGCCATGAAAATATGGTTGATGTCTTCAATCCATTCAGTCTTATCAATGCACTCGCTGATTCTAAACTGAGGAACTACTGGGCTTCATCGGGTGCAACCTCGCTGCTTCCTAAGTTTGTGGATGACATGGAAATTCGTTTGAAGGATTTTGATCATAGTGCCCTGTTGGACACAATCATAGAAACTTCTGACGTAACAGGCGGTGGAGCAGAGCTGTTTCTCTATCAGTCGGGCTATCTCACGATTAAGGGTTACATAAACGGAACTTATCTTCTTGGCATTCCTAACTTCGAGGTTCGGCAAGCCTTGAATGAAATCGTGTTGCCAACGCTTGCCATGCGCAAGAATAATGACCTTCAATCTACCCAGGCATTTCTGAATGTTCACCTCAGCCTTGGCAATCTTCCCGAAGCCATGAAATGCCTGAAGGCGCTTATTGCGGATGTGCCTTACAGCAACAAGAAGCTTGCCAGCATGGATATGGAGGAGCGCTACCGACTGATTATGAGCACCATCTTCTATGCTATCGGCTGCCGGGTAGAAGTAGAAAAGATGATTGCTACGGGCAGGATTGATATGGTGGTAGAAAACACCAATTTCATCTATGTGCTGGAGTTGAAACTGAGCAATAATGGTGGTGTGGATGCAGCCACAGAGCAGATGAAAGCCAAACAGTATGCCGAACCTTTCAAGGCTGATAAGCGCAAGGTAATTGCCCTTGCCATAGAACTGGATGATATGGGAAAGGGACTGGTTGATTGGAAGGAAGTTAAATTTAAAAGAATTAAGGATTATGAGTGAAAGTGAGATTAAGGGCTTTATCAACAAAGTTGAATCAGGCTTAGTTGAAGCTCAGCATGATATGTTGGTAGAAAAGGCTTTATACAATCGTCCTGTGGTCATTAGTGACGGAAATGGCGGGGTAGTAGAAGTTTCTGCCAAGCAATTATTAAATTAGAAAAGGTTTTATCATTCTTTTAACCAGAGTCGCCCTTTGTGGCATGGATTTTTAAAACAGATGATTATGAAGCAGGTAGAAGAAAGATACATCAGCTTTGAAGCCAGCAAGATGGCATATCGCGACATCAAGAATTCCGTAGACACTGCCAAGCGTGAAGGTATAGCTGAGGGTATGAACCAGAAAGCCTTGGATATTGCCAGGAACATGCTTGCTGATGGCATTGACATCAATCTGATTATGAAGTATTCCGGTCTTACCCAGGAACAAATAGAAAAATTGAAATAAGATATTATTTAAGAGATGATAACAGATAAACAGAAATCCCCCATCCGGCTTGAGAAAGCAGGATGGGGGATTTGCTTTATGTGATAGAGAGATTTATGAATGTCTATCAGCCAGTTTTCCCGCTTTTTATTTGGTCGTTTCAGGAAAAAAGCGTAATTTTGCAGCGAAATTAGATGTTGAACTTTAAAATAATTAAATATGGCAAGACCTATAAAAGAAACGCCTATACTCTATGGTGAAGATGCCAGAGTATTTGAGGCAAGGATGAAGAATCCTCCAAAGGAGAGCCACGAGAAGATAGAAGAAATCAATCGTGACTATAATTATATCATGAGTTTATTCGCAAATTGATTATGAACGATAATAAAGACATTTGCGAACCGTTAAAGATTCGACGATTAGATATTAATGACAGAATATCTAATTTTAACTGTGGGGATGAAGACTTAAATGACTTCATTCTAAATGAGTCACAGTTGTATCGTGGAGAGATGCTAGCTGTGACTTACGTTATTGAAGACAATAATGGTGTAATCCTTGCATACTTCAGTTTAGCAAATGATAAAATCTCCTTAACAGAGTTTGAGAACAACACTGAGTTCAACAGGTTTAAAAGACGCTTTAAAAACTCAAAACGTCTCAAAAGCTATCCTGCAGTAAAAATATGTAGATTAGCTGTTGATGAAAATGCACGAAAGCTGCATCTTGGGACAAAACTTCTGAATTTTATCAAAGGATATTTTGCCAAAGACAATAAAACGGGTTGTAGATTTATAACTGTTGATGCATACATAGAGGCGATACCTTTCTATTTAAAGAATAGCTTCTTAGAGCTTACTAAAAATGATGAAGATGCGACACATACAAGATTATTATATTATGATCTTAAAATGATGTCTTTGTAGATAATATATAGTTTGTATTTACAGAAATCCCCCATCCTGCAAACTGCCACCTTTTCATCGTGGCATATAGACCCTTGTCGTTTAATGTTCGTTGCGGGCGGAACATTTCCGCCCGCAACAGCTTACTGCTTCCTCAAGGTAGGCAATGCTCCTTTAAGTTCGTAACGCCACTTTGAGCCTGCGTTCTGCAAGGCGGTGTTCATGGCATCAACGGCTTTCTGCCAGGTAACGACAGAGCCGTCCACCTTCGTGACTTCGGTGCTTTCCCTATTGTAGCCGATGCCTTGTTCATGATTGTTCTTCCAATAGCAGGCGGTCATCACGTTGGCGTAGTTATTTCCCAAAAAGCCGCCGATATGTACATAGCCAGTGCTACTACCCGTACTGGTTACGTTGCCCGTGGCATAGCAGGCAAGGAGGCTGCTTCCTGCGTTCATTCCCACCAGACTGCCGCCAGCGATATTCTTTTTGGGGTCCATTTCTATGATCACGTTGCCTGTGGCATAGCAAGCGGTCAGGGTGGCACTCGAATTCGTCTGACCTGCCACGCCGCCGACATCGACCGTTCCCTTCACTGTGGCAGAGGAACTGCATCCGGTGATGGAACCGCCTATTTGAGCACCCACCACACCGCCGACATACACCGTGCCGCTGATGCTGCCCGACACCGAGCAGTTTTCAATGGTGCCCCAGCTATATCCTACCACGCCGCCAATACTGCCGCCATATATTTGATTGCTTGTTATCTGTACGCCCTCCATCACCACGTTCTTCACCGTACCAGCTCTATTGAGCCAGCCGAACAGACCCGCATATTCGTCATTTGTCGTAAAGGTCAGCCCCGTAATGGTATGGCCGCCACCGTCGAAGGTGCCTTTGTATGAGTTATCGAAGCTTGTGCCTATCGGCGTCCAGCCTTTGCCTGTGAGGTCAATGTCAGTGTCGAGGGTAATGTTAATGTTGCTCTTACCTCCGTTCACTAATTCGGCTATATTCATCAGGCCGTCGGCGGAGGTCACGGTGTAGCTGCCGTCGTCCTCTATGATATAGCCTTTTGCCGCAGCGAGGGAGACGGTGTAGGTATATTCACCGCCCGCCTGCCAGTCGGCAGCATTCTTCATCTTATAGACGAAGACCTTGCCGTTGGTGAAGGTGCAGGTAATGAAGGCCTTGCCAGCTGCCACACTTTGCGGGGCTACGAGGGCGGTGTAGGTGTTGCTACCCTTGTCATACGGGACGATTATATCCGGGTTGTCGCCTTCGGTGGAGAGACCCGTCAGCTGCACGGATGCCAGCCCCTCGGTGTAGTCCGTCAAAACGATGGTTACCCGCGCCGTGCGGTGGGTGAAGCGAAGCGTGGGGCTACCGTAAGTCACCGTCTGTCCGTCGGCTACGATGAGGTCACTGCCCTCAAAGTCCTTCTGGGCACTTTGGTTGGCTTTTACCTTTACCGCAGGTGGGGTTGTCTCGCCAGCGGTGTAGGGCCACCACGCTGTGACGGTGATGTCGTTGTGGTTGGTCCAGTAGTACGGGTCGGTGGAGGTCAGCGTGGCGCTGGTGGGGTCGGCGGTGGAGGGCGTTACGTCGTATGCCTTCACCGTGCCGTCCATCAGGACTGCCACGCTCTGCACACCCTCCCAATTGCCATCCACTGGGGCACGGGTGCCGGCGGTGGCTGTCGCAGCGGGGTTCAGCCCCGTGGCGGTGAAGACGATGGATGTGCCTTCCGCCCCTTCCGGCAGGAAGCCCGCTTCGTCCTGTGTGCAGGCGCCCAATAAGAGGGCGAGCGCTGCAAGTGCAAAAAATCTTATCCTCATAATATCTGTTATTTTATTACTCTGGTTCTTTCCGTTGCGGACGGAACTTTTCCGCCCGCAACGGTTTACTGCTTCCTCAAGGTAGGCAATGCTCCTTTAAGTTCGTAACGCCACTCTGAGCCTGCGTTCTGCAAGGCGGTGTTCATGGCATCAACGGCTTTCTGCCAGGTAACGACAGAGCCGTCCACCTTCGTGACTTCGGTGACGGTGCCTTCCTTATTGTAGCCGATGCCTTGTTCATGATTGTTCTTCCAATAGCAGGCGGTCACGGTGGTGTAGTTATTTCCCAAAAAGCCGCCGATATCAATTCTGCCAGTGCTACTACCCGTACTGGTTACGTTGCCCGTGGCATAGCAGGCAAGGACGCTGCTTCCTGCGTTGAATCCCACCAGACCGCCGCCAAGGATAGTATTTATGGGGTCTATTTCTATGGTCACGTTGCCTGTGGCATAGCAAGCGGCCATGGTGGCACCCGAATTCGTCTCACCTGCCACGCCGCCGACATAGGCTAATCCCTTCACTGTGGCCGAGGAGCTGCATCCGGTGATGGAAGCCTCCCATTGAACACCCACCACACCGCCGGCGCGCATCGTGCCGCTGACGCTGCCCGACACCGAGCAGTTTTCAATGGTGCCTCCCCTGCTAAATCCTGCCACGCCGCCGGCAGAGCCCAACCTGCGATTGCATGTTATCTGTATGCCATCCATCACCACATTCTTCACCGTACCGGCATCACCGAGATAGCCGAACAGACCCGCATATTGGTCATTTGTCGTAACGGTCAGCCCCATGATGGTATGGCCGCCGCCGTCGAAGGTGCCGGTGTATGAGTTGTCGTAGTCAGTGCCTATCGGCGTCCAGCCTTTGCCCGTGAGGTCGATGTCGGCGGTGAGGGTGCAATTTATCGATCTGTCTTTTTGTGCGGCTTCGTTCCATGCCAGTAGGCCGTCGGCGTTATAGACCGTGTAGGTCTTGGTGTTGCTATTGTAGATGTAGCCCAACTCGGCTGCGCCACTCTCGCCGCCGCCGTCAGCCCAGTCGCCGATGGTGCAACCCTCTAACGTCAGACCGGTGGCGTTCACCTTGACGATGTAGGTATAGCGGTTGCCCGCTGCCAGCACGACGTTGTTCTGCGGGCGGAAGTAGAAGGTTCCGCCGCCGAGTTCCACCTTGACGAACTGCTTGCCTGCCGCAACGGTCTGCGGAGCGGTCAGTGCCTCGTAGGTGTTGCCGCTTGCGTTGTAGGTCTTGATGGCTGTCGGGTTGCCGTTATCGGCGGACAGGCTCACGAGGCTCACCGTGGCACCGGCAACGCTCGTGAATCCCGTGCCGGGCTTCAGTTCGACTGCCACGCGTGCCGTGCGGTGGGTAAATCCAAGTGTCGGGTCGTCAAATTTCACCGTCTGGTTTTCGGCGGAGATGAAGTCGCTGTTCTGGAAGTCAGCCAATATGCTCTGGTCTTCTGCCACCTTCACGACAGGCATCTGTGTGATGTCTGCATTATCCAAGGGCCACCATGCCGATACGGTAATCGGGTTGCGGCTGGTCCAGTAGTACGGGTCGTTCTCGCGTGAGAGCGTGGCGCTCTTGTATCCGTCGGCATCCGTAGCCGTAACGGTGTATTCCTTTACCGCATCGCCAATCTTGAGTGCCACGGAAGTGACGCCCACCCAGTCGCCGTCCACGGTGGTACGGGTTGATGGCGTTGCCTCCACGGACAGTCCGGTGGCATGGATGACTATTGGATATTCCTCTTTGGACAGACGGCTACCGTCAGCCAGTTCGTCCTGTGTGCAGGCGCCCAGTAAGAGGGCGAGCGCTGCAAGTGCAAGAAATCTTATCTTCATCATATCTGTCAATCAGCTATATTCTCATTGTTGTTTTTTACCTCGTTCCAAGATTGGATTGTTCCCATCATATCTACAGTGCTTCGGGTCAGCTTCACGGTGGTGTAATTGTACAAATTACCGCCCTTGAGTTCTTGGTCCATTTTCCAGACGAACGGAGCATCAAAACCATTGTTCAATTCAAACTCTATTTCTCTGATCTTTGATGCCGTTGGAAGCAGAATGGCTTCGTATCTCTTACCGACTTGGACAGCTTTCATCTGGATGTTGTCAGGATTACCTTCGCCGGAGATTACGCCATCTGCCAGATTGAAAGTGGCTGTGGTGTTCTGGTCTTTAATGGTGACCGTCAATTTATTGAGATCGTCTTGCGTCAAACCATTACCTGCCTGAACATTCAGAACCAATTTACTCAACATATGGTTGAATTTCAACTCTACCTGTGGATTAGCTTTGTTGTATCCTGTCGTCTTGGCATACATGAAGTCGATAGCTTCCAGACTCCCTTGGTTGGTCACATTGAGTGCCACCTTGTAATTGCTTACCGTAGTATATGGATAGTAAGAATAGAAGTCCACATCACCATCAATAGGATAGTAAATGGTCTTACCTCCAGAAATTGGTGAAAAGGCAACACTTCCATCTGTCTGATAGCAAACATTGTCAACACCCTCTTTGATTGCATCTGCCGAGAGAGTCTGATTTGCTCCAGTCATGAAGATACCGATCATGTCACCATCAGCCCAGGCTAAACCCGAAGCACGGGTGTTTACGCTGATACCACCAGTAAACTGTACGGCTACCTTACCATTTGGTGTTGTAGAAGCTGTATCTTCTGTATTGCATGAAACCATTGCACCAGCCAAGAGTGCAAGTGCGAAAAACTTAATCATCTTTTTCATATTATAAATATTTTAAAAGTTATTATTTTATTTGATTGTTACTTCTTTGTTGAGGTCATTCCAGTCATTGATGCCCGTTTGCAGATTCATCTTCGGCTGCATTTCTTCGTACTTGAACCTTAGTTCATACTTTCCACCAACATTCATCTTAGGAGCAGTGATGTCAAACTCCTGCAAGGTCCCGTTAGGCAGCAAGAGGCGGAGATAAACATGAGAGGCGGGGCTTCCCTGTATGGTTGGCATCAGTCGGATGACTTCCGATTTTAGGGTTGATTCCGTAGCCAGGAGGGTAGGGAGTTCCACTTCCGCTGGCTCTATGCTCGGCAAACCGTAGTCTCCATCACTGTTCTTCAGTGTTGGGAACAGGCACCAGGCACAATCCAAAGCCTTGCCACTCATCTCTGTGCCTTTCGGTATGTTCTCGATGATGATGGTCAGTTCGGCAAGCACGCTCTTTAAAGGGGTTTGCACCACATAGCTGCCTTCCTTGTTATCTATCTTCACATCGGCAACTCCGAAATAGGCATTATGCTTCACATCTTTAGGATTGGTCAAACCTATCAGAATATTGTTCCAGTTGGTCAAAGACCGGGTCTGTTCGCTGATAAAGAACGGTTTTGTTAGGTTGGTGGTAGTCAGGATGCGATAGGTTCCTTCCGGGAGTTGGAAGCGTTGGCTTGCCACCTCCTGTGCACCGCCATATTGTTTTTCCTCTACAAGCGAACCGTCATCGGCATTGAATATCCAGAGTTTCACATCCTTCACTTCCGTACCTTGGTCGGCTTCATCAGCCCAAGTGAGCGATACCGACAAGCCGCTTTCTTCCTTGTCATCATGAACATCATGGTCGCAACTTGTCAACAGGCATGGGACGCATAACAGCACCCATAACCAAATATTAAATCTTCTTTTTGCTTTCATTCTCTATCTTGTTTTAGGAGTTACGGATGATGATTGGTAAAAGGCAAGTTGATTCCTAATCTTATGCCACTTTCCCACAAGAAGTTGTTCTTATGCTGATATTCCGGCATTCCATCCATACGTTCGCCAGTAAGACGAGTCAAACCGGAATAGATACCCAATTTCAGGCATGAGGTCAGTTGATAACCAACCTGCAAGTCTGCACCATAACCCAAATGCCAGTTGGTAGAACCTTTTATCACTTTGGCATCATCGGCTATAGTCTGAATATCAGCCTTGGTCGTTACTGCATAAATATGAGGTGATACTGCCAAATCCCATCGGCTGTCAGCTGTTTGAGGGAACAACCCAAGGAGGTTGATATTTACGCTGGCTCCATATTGTCCCATAGAGACATGGCTTTTCAGATTGGCATACTCCCAACTATCCATGCCTAAGACACCAGCCTTGTAACGCACACCGTCGCTACCCAACCAATAGTTACGTTCTACGCAGCAGTCTTGTGCCGACAAGTTCATTTCTCCATACTTGGCAGATAACTCAGCCGAGAAGATGGAGTTGAAACGATAGCCCCCATATAAGCCAGCAGCCCAACCGGGATGCGTCTTGTCGTGTCCGAAACTTGAGAAAGTAGAGAAGCCGAAAGGCATTCCACCCTCTACTCCTACATACCAGCCTTGCTGACCGGTCTTTCCATCTTCTCTTGCTTCTGCTTTTGCGAAAGAAAATGGAAGAATTAAAGCAAGTGCTGCAACCAGTAATCGTTCTTTTCCAGTTAAATAATTTCTCATATTAATCTATTATGTTTTGATTATAATTTACAATATTTTAAATCCTTCATGATACAGATTGTAAAAATCCTGGTGCAAAGATAAGGTTTTTATTTGAAAGTGGGGGGTAATATTTGTTTTTTTAGGTATGATTTTTTGTTTTTAGGTGTCTCCTTCGTGGGCAATGCGACACCTTGTTTGTATTTTTTAACGTTTCCAGACTCTATTGTCTTAACTCCTTAACTTCCTTAACTCCTTTAACTCCTGATATGCGAAAGTTCAGTTATTAGCCAATAATGATGTTAATTTCATTCAAATATTTGGCGTTATCAAGATTTTGCAGTATATTTGCATCCAAAAGAATTTAAAACTACTTTAGCAACCAGATCTTATTCCAACAAAGATTAAGGATATTGTTAAATTTAAAATAATTAAGGATTATGAGTGAAAGTGAGATTGAGGGCTTTATCAACAAAGTTGAATCAGGTTTAGTTGAAGCTCAGCATGATATGTTGGTAGAAAAGGCTTTATACAATCGTCCTGTTGTCATTAGTGACGGAAATGGCGGGGTAGTAGAAGTTTCTGCCAAGCAATTATTAATTTAATAGTGCAAAAGATAATTGTGAAAAATATCTCTCCCAAAATTTTCCTATTCAAAAAAATATTCGTAACTTAGCAGCGCAAAACGTAAAGCATGTAGGAATATGGCAAAAATGGTAAATTTCTATCCTGTAGGAATACAGACATTCTCGAATATCAGAGAGGGTAATTATCTCTATATAGATAAGACCCAATACATCGTGGATTTTCGAGAGAAAAAAATGAAGTATGTTTTTCTGAGTCGTCCAAGACGATTCGGAAAGTCGCTCTTTGCATCTACCCTCCAGGCCTATTTCGAGGGAAGGAAAGAACTTTTTGAGGGATTGGCCATTGCTGATTATGAGAAGGATTGGGTGAAGCACCCTGTGCTGCATTTCGACCTGAGCGGCGCCAAGCACATGGGAGTGGAGCAGCTGGAAAGATACCTGGCTGATATGCTTGAAGAGCAGGAGACAATTTGGGGATATAAGACGCATCAGGTGGACGCTAACCTCCGTTTGAAAGACCTGGTGAAAGAAGCATACAAGCAGACAGGTAAGAAGGTAGTGATTATCATTGATGAATATGATGCCCCTTTGCTGGATGTAGTGCATGAAAAGGAAAATTTGAAACCGCTGCGCCTCATCATGCAGAACTTCTATAGTCCCATCAAGATGCTCGACCCATACTTGGAGTTTACCTTCATCACGGGTATCACCAAGTTCTCGCAGCTCAGCATCTTCAGCGAACTGAATAACCTCGATAACATCAGTATGTTCGACCAGTATTCGGCTATCTGCGGTATCAGCAAGAAGGAACTTACCACTCAGATGAAACCGGATATAGAGGCATTGGGAGAAGACTTGGGTATGACGTATGAGGAGTGCCTGGCAGAGCTGACAAGATTCTACGACGGCTATCATTTCAGTGAGAAATCAGAGGATGTTTTCAATCCGTTCAGTCTGGTAAAGGCGCTGAATGCACGAAAGATTGCTCCTTACTGGTTTGGCTCGGGTACGCCGACTTATCTTATCAAGACGCTGCAGAAGTATCACGTCAATGTGATGGATATAGAGAAGAAATCATGTGATGTGGATGACTTTGATGTTTCGCCGGAAATGATGACTTCTGCGCTTCCGTTGCTCTATCAGAGTGGTTATCTCACCATCAAGAAGTATAACCCGATGCTGCAACGCTATACACTGGAATATCCTAACAGAGAGGTTAAGATTGGCATGCTCAAGAGTCTTGCACCCAACTATCTCTCGCCAATATCACTGGATAATAACAGTCTGGTAGGTGATTTCCTGGAAAAGCTCTATGAGGCAGACGTTGAGGGAGCAATGGTGCGCCTGAAGGCTTATCTTGCCAGCATCTCCAACCGATTGAGTAACAAGAGTGAACGGGATTTCCAGACGGTGTTCTATCTTATCTTTAACCTGATGGGAGCACACATGAGGGTAGAGGAGGATAGTGCGATAGGCAGGGCTGATGCCGTGGTGTATATGCCTGATGCCGTATTTGTTTTCGAGTTGAAATATGATGGCTCAGCCGAGGAAGCTATCAGACAGATAGATGAAAAGGGATATCTGATTCCATATTCTGCCGATGGTAAGCGCCTGTTTAAGATTGGCGTAAATTATGACAGCACACAGCGGACGATAGGTGATTGGATTATCAAGAAATAGGTTACTTGAATCCAACCTTGTTTTGCCATGATGAAATGCTATACAAGATAGATAAGTAATTATACGAAAGAAAAAATCCCCCATCCTGCTTGAGGAAGCAGGATGGGGGATAGTTTCTTATTTCTTCTTGAGCCCCTTGTATACAAGGAAAGCTACAATAACAACGGCTAGAGCCAAGATGATGTAACCGAGCTCATGACTATACTTTAATGCCTGCTGATATACATCTTGAGTTGTTTTATAGTCTGTATATCGGTAAATACCCCAACCGATGGTTGCTAAAACAGTATTCCAGATGCCAGCACCGATTGTGGTATAGAGCAGGAATTTGCCTACATGCATACCTGCCAAACCGGCTGGAATGCTGATTAACTGGCGAACAGCTGGTACCAGGCGCCCAAAAATAGTGGATGCGGCTCCATGCTTGCGGAAATACTCTTCTGCAACTTCTACCTTTTGGCGGTCTATCAGGCACATATGTCCGATGCGGCTGTCGGCAAAACGGTAGATGATAGGACGACCTACCCATTTGGCTAAATAATAGTTGATAAGTGCACCGATATTGGCACCAATGGTGGCAAATACGATGACTAGGATAAACGACATTCCGCTATCAGGATCCATGGCTTTCCATGCTGCAGGTGGAACAACCACCTCTGATGGGAATGGGATGAATGAACTCTCGATAGCCATGAAAAGGGCTACTACCCAGTAATTTAAATTGTCGAGTATCCAAAGAAAAAGCTCTGCTGTATTCATTTGTTATCTTGAATCTGAATAATATCTGTCTCAGCTGTTGAAACTGAGACAGATATAGGTGATTTATTTATTCTGTTTTGCCCATGTATCCTTCAAACCAACGGTTTTGTTGAATACTGGTTTTTCTGCAGTAGAATCAAGATCGGCCATGAAATAACCGATACGCTGGAACTGGAGATATTCACCTGGCTTCTTGCTGGCTGCATATTCCTCAACATAGCAATTAGGATAGTCGTGGAAACTGTCTGGGTTGAGCAACTCGTGGAAATCACGCTCATCAGCAGATGGATTTTCTACCATAAAGAGACGGTCGTATTCGCGCACCTCTGCCTTTACGCAGTGATCAGCTGATACCCAATGCAATGTACCCTTAACCTTACGGTTGGCACCTTCCATGCCGCTCTTACTGATAGGATCGTATTCAGCCTGAATCTCAGTGATAACGCCATTTTCGTCCTTTGTGCATCCTGTGCACTTAACGATGTAAGCATTCTTCAGACGAACTTCTTTACCCGGAGTCATTCGGAAGAATTTTTTAGGAGCATCTTCCATAAAGTCAGCACGCTCTATCCAGAGATTCTTAGAGAATGTGATGGTGTGTGTGCCATCAGCTTCATTTTCCGGATTATTGATTGCTTCCATTTCCTCTGTTTCACCTTCCGGATAGTTGGTAATTACGAGTTTTACAGGATCAAGTACTGCACTCACACGACATGCTTTCTTGTTCAAGTCTTCTCTAACAGATGCTTCGAGTAAGGCCATATCGTTGAGAGCATCGAACTTAGTATAACCGATACTGTCGATAAACATACGAATACTCTCAGGAGAGTAACCGCGACGGCGCATTCCGCAAAGAGTAGGCATACGTGGGTCGTCCCATCCGATAACCAGTTTCTCATCAACCAGCTGGTGAAGCTTACGCTTGCTCATTACTGTATAAGTGAGGTTCAATCGGTTGAACTCAATCTGACGTGGACGATTGTCGTTTAATACATCTGCAGTTCCGTCCTTCTCCTTCAAGAAGTCGATGAACTTATCGTAAAGCGGACGGTGAGGTACAAATTCCAATGTACAGATAGAGTGGGTTACCCCTTCAAAGTAGTCACTCTGTCCGTGAGCGAAATCATACATAGGATATGCATGCCATTTTGTTCCTGTACGGTGATGAGGAGTTTGGATGATACGATACATGATAGGATCGCGGAAATGCATGTTTGGATTCGCCATATCGAGTTTTGCGCGAAGAACCATGCTGCCTTCTACGGCCTCAGGAGTATTCATCTTCTCAAACAAAGCAAGGCTTTCTTCGATTGGGCGATCACGGTATGGACTAGCAGTACCCGGAGAGGTAGGAGTACCCTTCTGCTGTGCTATTTCTTCAGCAGTTTGTTCATCTATATATGCATTGCCCTTCTTGATCATCCAGACAGCAAAATCCCAAAGCTTCTCAAAGTAGTCAGAAGCATAGTAGATATTGCCCCACTTGAAACCGAGCCACTGGATGTCTTGAAGAATATTCTCTACATATTCATTGTTTTCCTTGCTAGGGTTAGTGTCATCAAAACGAAGATTGCAAACACCATTATATTTCTCTGCAACACCAAAGTCCATGCAGATAGCTTTGGCATGGCCGATATGCAGATAACCATTAGGCTCTGGCGGAAAACGAGTCTGGATTCGTCCTCCGTTTTTGCCTTCTTTGAGGTCTTCCTCAACTAACTGTTCTACGAAAGAGATACTTTTCTTCTCTTCCAAATTGTTTTCTTCATTAATTGCCATAATTCAATAAAAAGAATAATTTTTAAATTTATGGTGCAAAGATACAAATTTAATTGTAAGTACCGAAATTATCTGGCAGATAATTTTGTTTTGGGAGCAATAATTCACAAAATATGTTTTTAAACATATAAAAAGATTCGTTCGTTTCGAAAAATATGTCTATCTTTGCATCGTTATCCTGAATACAATCTTTTTACCTTAAATGAAACTAATACCAAAAAGAACGCCTTCGCTGTGAAGCGAGGGCGTTCTGCTTTTTATACCAGGTTCATATTCTATTACTTTTTGCGGAATGTTTCGTTCTTAATAATGATTGAACCTTCTTCTGTATCGAGTGTTGCCTGCTCCTGAACATCGGCATCGAGACCCTTGCGGCTCAGGATAATCACAGCTGCTTTACCTTCTGGCTTAGCTGGCAATTCCCACTTGTAAAATTCCTTGTTAAGGCCTTTTACTTTAACAGAGAAATCACTGTTCAAAGTTACACTACGCTCACCATCTGCGCTCTTATATTCACCGGCTGCGGCAGCCTGAAATGCAGAATCGGTTACAACAGTCTGTTCTGCCTGAGCTGGTGCTGGTGCCTTTTTCTCAGAACATGCTGTGAAAGCTATCAGGCCCATAGCAAATGCAAGAATTGATAATTTCTTCATAATCTTTAAATTTTATATGTTAATAATAATGTATAATCTAAACCGTTTTTATAAGCTAACTCTTTTTATACATTTGTTTATCTCAGTGGTATGCTATAGAATGATAGTATTCCACTGGTACAAATGATTACCCAAATAGAAACGAGCCCCGTAATGATAGGGACGCTTGCAAATCTGATGTCGTGGTTGGTCTTAAAACGTTCGGTATGCTTCCTTAAAAAATACTGAAATATATAATAATATAAGGTGGCATAGAGAAAACCAATGAGGGTACCAATCAGGATGTCGCCAAAATAGTGTACACCGAGATACATTCGGGAATAACTGGTTATCAATGCCCATAGGCATAAGAATATCGTGAGTTTGCTCCGGCGAACCAGATATTGTGCAAAGAAGGCCATGCTCCATGCATTGGCTGCATGAGAAGATGGGAAACCATATCTGCCACCCCGATATCCTTGAACAACATGTACCATCGGACTGATAGGATTATCAGGATTGCTGGGACGCATTCTTGCTACTAATGGCTTCAGAATTCCTGATGCAGTCTGGTCTGAAAACAAGATAATCAGAGTGATGACAACTATAGTGCTCATCACAACCTTGACAGGAAAATTCTTTAGCAGTACAAAGATAAAACTGGCATAGAACGGAACCCATACAAAACGGTCTGAGAAAATCATCATGAAGTAATCCCAATACACGTTGTGAAAACCATTGAAAAACAGAAAAATCTGCGTATCAATCTGTTCTATTTGATGAAGTAATTCTATCATAGTCTTTCTTTATGAAATTCTGTAATGTTCGCTTTCTTGTTTCTGATAATCTGTTGCCCTGTCGTTTGGGCTATTTTGCACTCAAGTCATCGTACAACTTCTGTAGATAAGCCATGCCTCGCTTCAGGTTATAACCTTTTTTGCCTTTATCATAAACAACCTTTTTGGATTTATTGTCGTAGATGATAGAGTTCTCCTCTGATACCATGCCGAAAGCATCGGGTACATCAAAGAATGCAAATTTAGGAGTAGCATCACTCAACATATTCTTGCTGAACAAGAAGTCTTTGTGAGGAATGCCTAATTGTCCGAGCAGTGTAGCTGCTATATCATGCTGACTTCCTATGAGCTTAACATTCATTGGGCGAGCTATTGCTCCACCGGTCATGATAAGTGGAATCTGATAGCGGCTGCGGTCAAAGTTGTCAAGATGTTCTTTGTATGCGCCAACATGATCGGCAACGAGTAATACCAAAGTATTTTTCCATCTAGGCAATTTGCTGTATTCACGCAGAAGATGACCTATGACACTATCAGTGTAAGCAAATGCATTTAAACGCTTGTCTTTCAGTCTGCTATATGGTACATCGAATGGCTCATGACTGCTTGATGTCTGGAATACTCTCAGCATAGGCTGTTTGGCATTCTGTTCTTTCCTGAGGTCTGCAAGCAGCCGGTTGGCTACGATATGATCGTGTACTCCCCATTTGCTCAATTTGTCTTCTATAGGGAAATCACTATCTGAAATGATTCTCTCATAGCCCTGGGAAACCAGCCAAGAGCGTTGGTTGGCAAAATCAACATCACCACCATAATAATATGCATTGCCGTAATGCTTTGCTTTAGCCAATGAACGTGCCAATGATGGTAATTGTGCAGATTTTGCCGGGTAGCGCATGATGCTGGTTGTAGGTTGTGCAGGATAACCGCTCAAAACAGCAACCAGACCACGATCCGTGCGGAAAGTGTTGGAATAGAATCTTGGGAAGAAAATTCCCTTTTTGGCTATTGAGTCCAAGCAGACCGCTACGTCTTTATGTGTTCCGACGGAAGGCATGATGTCGTTGGCAAAGCTTTCCATAATAATAATAAGTATATCCGGCTTTCCGTTTTTCCGAGCTTCTTCATTCAGGAGCGGGTAGGTGTTCTGGTCGCTTGAACTTACCATTTGAGCAAAGAGCTTGTTAGCTTCTTCTTCTGACATGTATCGGTATTGCGATGCAAAATCTTCCTGATGGGTCAGTGATTCAAACAGGCTGAACATCGGATTGACGGCAGCATGATTCAAAAACGCATTTTGGCTGAAATATGCCTTTCCTGTATTTGTTGTAGATACAGTAAATCCTCCTCTGATAGGGATGAAGAGAAGGGCAGTAAGCAGCAACAGAATAAGAGAATGGCGCATACGATGATGCTCTATGTCAGAGTAGCGCGTTCTGCGACCACTGCCGAAATCTCCAAAACCATAGTTGCTGTATCTGCTGGAATAGCGCTTCTGGGTATGAGGCATGCGGAGTGCGAACCAGACGGCTATGGTAAGCAGCATAGTGATGAGGAGAGCAAAAAAGATGTAAAGCCCTCCAACACTTGCAAGTGCATCCTTTGGCGAAGTAAAGAAATAATATAATGGAGTGCTATCTAGCGGGAAGTTCCAATATGGATATAATCCTGCATTCAGTACGAATGTAATGGAAACCAGGAAAGATGCCAGTATATAATAAGCATTCAGAATGGGACGTATAATCTCCTTACGAAACCAAATCATTGCGATGAGCAACAAACCCGGTAGTGCGGTGAGGTAACCAGCCATAGAGAGGTCGAGTGATAAACCGTACCACATCACTGTAGGCATTTCGCTCCAGATATTATCGATAGGTTGTGTAGCAGAAGCCTTTTCCAATATCATGAAAAATGGTTTCTGAATACTGAACAAAATGACAAACGTAAAATACGTTTTTATAAACCACAATATTTGCTTCATATCTATGCTTCTTGACTAATAATTATGATATACTCGGCTTTGAGCTTGAAAATTAATGCAAAAATAACCATTTTATTTCATATAAACGACTTTTTTGTGTTTATTTTTCAAAAAAGTGAGAAAAAATTTGGTCGTTCTAAATAAAAGTCGTACCTTTGTTGTAATAAATTTTATAACATAACTATGGCTAAGTACAATATTCAACCTAAAAAAGAAAAAATAGCAAGATATCAATCTATGCTGAGTGAAGAAACTAAGGACCGCCTTCGCGACGAGATAATCCGTGTTCTTGTTACTGAAAGAAAGTACAAGGACCCAGACTATAGTTCCAAGAAACTTGCAGAGGATTTGAATACTAACTCTCGCTATATTTCTGCTGTATGCGCAACTCGATTTCATAAGAATTATGCCGAGTTGGTGAATGATTATCGAGTAAACGATGCTATGTCTTTACTTACCGATAAGCGTTATGCAAGAATGAGTGTAGAAGGTATCAGCGAAATGGCTGGTTTCAATACTCGTCAGAGTTTCTATGCTAATTTCTTCAAGCGAATAGGCGTTACTCCTCGTCAATATCGTGCTAATCATTTTAAGGGATTGGAGTAAGTTTAATTGTTAATAACTAGAACATGAAACAAAAAGGAGGGTGTATCAAAAGTTAATGATTCACCCTCCTTTTTGTTTTTACAAACTATTGCGAGTTACCTCTTGAAGTAGTTTCTCAATGCCTGGTGGCGGATACTCCTGTTCAATCTGCGTATGGTCAGATTTCGTATCTGGCGAACTCGCTCGCGTTTGAGCCCCATATCTTCAGCAATTTCAGCCATCGTTTCTTTAGGAACACCTATACCATAGAATTTGGTGATGATTTCTTTCTCTCGTGGCAATAAATCTGCAATGCTTTCTGCCATCTTTTTCTTCATCATTTCTATATTCAGGGTATCATCTGCAATCTTTACATCCGGATCGTTTAATATGTCTAATAGGGTATACGGATTGTTTGCGCTTAGTGGCGCATCTACAGATACAGCCTTGTCTGCGTTTCTTGGGGCAAATTTCTTCTGGTCTTTCGGTAAACGATAAAGTCCTGATTGTTTATCGATGGCCTGTGATATAGCCTTGTGAACGAATGGACCGGCATAAGCCACAAAATCGGTGCCCCGGTCGGCTTGGAACTTTCTGGCTGCCATAAGCATTGCCAGCGTTCCTTCGCTAACCAAGTCATCAAACTCAACGCCTTTACCTTTATACTGGTTGGCTACTGATTTTACATAGTTTAAGTTCTCACTAACTATCTTGTTTATTTCTTTTTCTGTCATACTCAATAATTCTTTTTGCAAATATACATAGAATAATTCAAAAAAGCAAGTATTTTGCGCATTTTAACCAATCATTTTGGTTTCCACATATTATATATGTTTCTATGATTTGCATAAAGCTGCGTATGGACAGTATTCGCAACGATGCTTATCATCTGTAGGCCGGAATGGTTGGTCCTTGTCAAAGATGTTGGCGATGAGAACTTTCAGTTGTTTCATAAACTCTTCTTCGTATACATCTATGCTACTGATGAGTTCCTTGCCCATTTTTAATGTCGGATCATAATCTTCTGCTCCTGCATTTTGTATAAACAACAAGCCTGGAGATACGGGCTCTTGAGCCGGATTCAGATTCCTGTTGTGGCTTACAATAATCGAGTAGAGCATAGATTGTAAATAATAATCTGTATGCTTGTTGAGCATGGATGGATCAAACACTTCGCTCAGTTCTCTTGGACGTGTTGTTGAAATACGTCCTGTTTTATAGTCTATTACGCGGATTCGTTCTGCAAGATTATTGCCATTTGCATTACCGTTAGCTGCAACAGCGTCCAGTCGGTCGATAAAACCTCCTATTGACAGAGATAAATTGCCGATACTTGTTTCTACTTCGACGTCTGTTTTTACAACCAGCTCTAATCCGAGTATGGTGAATGGAGCCTGGCGCATATCTATCGTGACAAGTTGCCGGATATATCTTGCTATTACTTCTTTATTGATCAGTTGCAGACCATTATATTTTGGACGATACCCTGCAGCGCTAACTTTAAAGAGTTCTTCTCTGAACGCCTGATCTACCAGTCGATAAACAAGCGATTCATCTTTTAAGGCTTGCTCTAATTGCTCTTTTGATACAACGATAGGACGAGTCAGTTTGAGTTCTCCTTTACCGTCGGTTGTCAGAGCATCGCTGCTTGCTAATCCCAGATAGAACAGTTCTGCTGCACGATGGAATATATTTCCAAATACTTTGTTGTCTACTTCGTCCTCATCCATTTCATCTGGCTCAATCAGTCCTTCTACATATTTATAGTAGAATTGCTTTTCACATCTCAAATAGGTATTCAAAAATGTTGGCGTAAGCATTTTCAAATTCTTGAGCTGGCTGAGCGTATGCAGTTTTTTCTCTATTGGTTCATAAGTAGGACGCAGTGTGTTTTGTCCTGCAACCAAAGAAAAGCGCTCGATGTCATGATGGCTTTCTACCAGGAGTTGTAGCATAAAACGGCTCATCTCACCCGATTGGCCATCTTCTGTTGCGTTATTGTAACATAAAGTGATGTCGTGTGAGCGTTGGAGCAGACTGTGAAAATAATAGGCGTATATGGCTACTTTGTTATCTACCGTAGTCAAGCCGTATGCCTTTCTCAATGAATAGGGAATAAATGAAGCATCGTTCACGCCTTTCGGCAGTTTCCCTTCGTTGCATGAGAGTACTAAGATATGCTCGAAATCCAGATTTCGAGTTTCCAATACACCCATTACCTGTATTCCTTCTGCAGGTTCACCATGGAAAGGAATACTTGTTGACTGGATGAGCTGTTGGATGAGTCGTTCCAGAGTGATGCTGTCTACTGCTAAGTCTCCTGTCTGGATGAGTTCTTGCAGACGGTTTAATAAGGTATAAGTTCTGAAGAGCGATTCCTGGAATAAAGGATCGTCCTGTTCTTTGCTATTCACACCTATTGTCTTCAAAATATCCAGCAGATACTGGATGAGTCTCAAGTTGTATTCATTTTCTGTTGCAGTCTCATCCAAATCTTTGAAAAGCAGTGACAAACCTTCATCACCATCCATGCTTAGGAATTGGCGGGTAGGATAGAACTGCTTCTGCTCGTCAAGAGCGCTCAAGAGTTTGCTATAGTTTTGAGAAATATAGCGTGTGTATGGATGACGGAGCACCATGAGCACATTATGTAAGCGATAGTTATTACTATGTTTGGGGTGACCTACGCCCTGCAACTTGATGAGCTGTTGCAGCAAACTGTAGAATGGTGTCTGTTGAAGCGGATAACCCAATGTTATATTATATGCTAACTTGTCGTTCTCAGAATAATCTGGCAACGACTTGATGTCTTCGTTTGTAGGAAGACTATGTATTACACTTTGCAACAATCCTTCATCGGCTAATACTATAGCCACTTTTTTTCCATATTTATAGCGTTTCTTTTCTTTAAGCCATTGGTTTACATAACGGGCCTGAATGTTTTCTGTAGATGTCGATATGTATGTAATGTCTTTATTGTTATCAAAGTTATGATAAATTTCACGAAGATCCTGAGGAGGCATATCATTCAATTCGTTAGGATAATATTTGAGATATTCACGAATGTAGTGACCTGCCTCATGATTGTTTTGCATATAATAGTCATCGTAGTCCCAATAGAAATGTGCTTTACCCTCTTTCATCAAGCGGTCGCAGAGTTTCCGTTCTACTACTTGCATCATATTAAAACCGACAAAGAGATATTTCTTGTGTTGGAATTTGATATTTTCATCATTTACAACTTTCCTGTATAGAGCCCCCTCATAAGCCAATCCTTGTTCTTCAAGACGCATGTTGAACTGCTTATAGATATCAAGAAAATGGCTCCATAATTGTAGAAATCTCTTTTTGAGTTCTGAGTTGTGATCATCGTTGAAATTGCTGAAAAATTTCTTAATCAGCGTTTTCTGTTCTTCTGTAAGATATGAGATGTCATCAAGTTCATGTATATTGCTAAGATTGGCAAAGAGTTTTTCTGCTTCTGCCATGTTTTTATCAATATCGTCAAAATCTGTGATAAGAAGTTGTCCCCATCCATAAAAATGGTCTAGGGTCTCATCAATACCAGTGCAGGCTACGAATGTTTTATGTAAATCGCAAACAAGTTTGATTGGGTCTCCAACTTTCAATGTGCTATGTTTGCGAAAAAGGTCGCTGATAGTTATGTAAGATGGCGACCAGATAGGGTGATCAGTCAAACGGGCCAGACTCTCGTTGAGGAAAAGAGCGGCGCGTTTATTTGGAAACACGACGGCAATGTCGCTGAGATTGTTTCCGTATTTCTCGAGAATATCTCTTGCTACATATTTTAAAAATGCTTTCATATCTTAATGGACTTTTCAATGTTTGCAACTGTTCTTTATGTTGCCCTACTTTTTGGAAAGGGGCAATAGAACCATATTATTTTATTACTTCAACTATTCTGTTAGGGTATACATACCATAGATAACCTTTTACTCGGTGATGTCCCATACTTTTTAACAAGCCGATGTATTTTCTAACCTGTTCATGGTGTTCTACTTTCTGTTTACCGAATTTGAAGTCTACCACGATGGTTTCTTTTCTTGAGTTTTGCATCACGCGGTCTGGACGGTATTCTGCCACTTTTCCATTTTCAACTGTCAGGATAGAACATTCATTTAGTATGGTCAGTTCCTTATCAAACCATTTTGCGACCTTTGGTGATTCAAGTCTTTTCCTGATCATCTCCTTTATTTTCTCTGGTGTGAGGTCTTGATCGTATAAAAGTCCGTCTAACTCCAACTGTTTCAGGGCTCCATCAATATCATCAACCGTGCGGATTGTAGAAAAGAGGTTGTGCAAAATGGTACCCATTTTGATATAAAACTTCTGTTGTTCTTCTGTTTCATCACGCTTTATAAAGTCACGGCTCTGGTTACTCTGTCTGAATTCTGGCATTTCAGGCGTAACATTTATTTTAATTTCTAAAGGTTGAGAATAGGCTGAGAGCACGTTTGTATCCTTCTTCTCGTTTGATTTCTTGGAAGAATCAGGTACATATATTTCATTATAGCAGAAAGAAATGTCATCTGTTTTGGCATCAGAACCTATTCCTGTTAACTCCATCTTTACATCATTAGCTTCAAGTCGGCTGGCTACCTTGTCGAGTACAGATTCGATAATGGCAGAACGATATGCACTATTAGCTCGTTTGCCAATTACAATCAGGTTATGACTGGCACGTGTGAAGGCTACATAAAGCAGATTCAAATTGTCGACTATGTTTTGCAGATGTTCATGATTATAATCTGCTTCATATATACTTTGCTTCATCAGTTTAGCACTGAAATCTATAGGTACCAGTGGAAGCTCGTTGTATGGAGCTTCTTGCGGTGTGCACCAGATAGTGTTGGCTTTTTCTAGTTGCCAGTCACAGTAAGGCATGATAACATGATCGTATTCCAGTCCCTTACTCTTATGTATAGTAAGGAATCTGATACCTCCATCGCCATCGCTATGAATGCTTTTTTCGTGAATACGGTTATCCCACTCTTTCAGAAATCCTGTGATATCACTACTGTTATCTGTGAGATATTTACTTAAGCAATCATAAAAAGTACAAATGTAGGCAGTTTGCTTGATCATGTCTTTTATTTCGCCAAGTTTAAGTTCTGCAAAAAGGCGTTCTGTGAGATCGAACAGTGGCATTTCCAGATACTCAGAACGATTGGTCAAAAGTTGTTCCGGCATATTTCCAGCTACAGAATACGTGTCACAAAACTTGTTGAGAGTTGCTAATGCAATATTGTCATTTGGGTGTACCAGTATGTAGAGAGCGTTAACCAATGTGCATACTGCTTGGGAGGCATCCAGCCTGAATGCCTCATCTGAAACCAACGGATAGTCGGAATGGTTCATAAAATACTCAGCAATGTCCTGTATGTTGCGGTTGCTTCTTACCAGGATTGCTATTTTGTTGCAAGGAACACCTCTTTCAACCAACTTGTCTACAGTGTCCAATGTGGTTTGCATCATTCTGTCTTCAATATTTTCACCGCCCAGGAGCTGAATACTGATAGAACCATTAGGATTAGAATGGTGGTCTGGTACTTGCTGGCAGACATCGCTATATGCGCTTTCCAGCTGTTTACATTCCTCAGGACATTTATCTTTCAGGTCTTCAATCTCCAATTTTACTGCTTCTGTGAAAAAAGCATTATTAAACTCAATGATGTTTCTATCAGAGCGGTAGTTGGTACCCAAAGTTTCTATGCTTACTTTTTTCGCGCTTTTATTAAATTCTTTATCAATATTATTGAGCAGTCTCCAATCGCCGGATCGCCATCTGTAAATACTTTGTTTTACGTCACCAACAATGAGGTTACCTGCATCTTCTCTACTCATGGTTTCTTCGAGCAGCACTTTAAAGTTCTTCCATTGGATGGTGCTAGTATCTTGAAACTCGTCAATCATTATATGGTCGAGTTGAGTGCCAATCTTTTCAAAGATGAATGGCGAATCGCTATCCTTTATCAGTGAGTTGAGCAAGGTCTGAGTATCGCTCAAAAGGAATCGGTTTGCCTCTCTGTTCATCTCCCTGACTTTTTTATCTATGCTTCCCAAAAGGCGGAGCTGATTAAGATGCTTTATGGTCAGATCGGTACTTTTGAAGATTCGGGTGAGTCTTGGACGATTATCTTCTGCAAACAGCAGAATAGGGTAGAGTACCGATTCTACATAATTGAAGATATCAGTACAATTTTTTACATCAGATTTTTTGACCCATGCTTCCGGACTTTCCCGACATTTACAGAAAGTATCATTATGTAGATCATCATCACTGTATTTGCCATTTTTCAGCTTGTTGAAATAGCTCCAAATACCTCTCGTTTTTCCAGCTAAGTCGTCTGACGTAAAACCTTCTTCTTCAAGGGAATCGAAAAAAGTAGCAGCAATTTCTTTAAGCTGCTCTTTTGCCTTATTGCGCATTTTCTTCATTCGGTCGGTAAAATCCTTGAAGAAATCTTCTTGTTCCATCAATTCTGTCAACTTGTCGGAATGAGCTTTGTAATAATCCTTGAATATGTTCTCACCGAATTTCTTGATCTGTCCTATGACATTCCAACTCTTATCATCATCAATATTTTCTTTGATATAATCCATAATCCAGAAAAGTAGACGATCGGTATCTTCAAGACTTTCTATAAGTTCATCAACGGCATGCTGTTCTATTTGATAGTCATTGAGTTCTATCCGTAAATTGGCAGTCAGATCAAGTTCACGTGCTAGATTTCTCAATACACTCTGAAAGAACGTATCGATGGTCATAACCCGGAAATAGTTATAATTATGTATGAGCAAATGCAGTGCTGATTCTGCATTTTTCTGAATTTGTTTGGATGAAAGATACGGTAAAGCCTGCTGTATTTGATTTACATAATCGTTTGCTTCTGGTAGTCCGTGTGCAATTTCGTATAATTTTCCTAAGATACGCATTTTCATTTCTTCAGTAGCTTTGTTGGTGAAGGTTACTGCAAGAATGGTTCTGTAGGAAGCAGGATTAGCTATCACGAGTGTCATATACTCGCGAGCCAAAGTAAATGTTTTACCAGATCCTGCACTTGCTTTATAAACAGTTAGTTGTGAACTCATATTTTGATTTTTTTATGATGTTATTGATATTGTGCCCTAGAAATCATGTTTTATCCATGCTTGTATGAATATTACCAATCTCTAAATAGTTCAAAACCGAAGCGACAGCCTATGCCATTAAACTTCGTGTTTTTGAAGGCTGCAAAGAATCCTAATGTAATAGCTCTTGTTGTTACTCCATATCCCCATTCTGTATATGGGTGTAAATGGTTTACAACAAGACTGCTTACATACAGACGCTCTGCTTCTATATATTTCCCAATCAGGGGGAGCCATGCAGTTGCAATCATGGGAGCTTCATAAGTGAAATTTCCGCGAACGTAATAATCACTGGCATTATACCATTGGGATGGCAGTAATTCGAATTCTCCACTCCAGCTATCATTCCAGCCTCCAGGAATATTGACGTCATGGAAATTGGTATAGTCAACGAAGTCCCAATGATCACCTTTGCGGGTATAAAAGCCAGCTCCTAACCTTATAGTATATGATTGACGGCGTGATGCTTGAAAAATAGTTTGTGCATCTGCTTCAACCCGTTCGTAGTCTATGTTTGAACCTAGTAGGTTTTTCCATCCCTTTTCATAGTCTATTTTAAAGATGGAGCCTTTCTTACCCCATGGTAAGAGTTCTAAAGCTACAGCTGGTGCTACTGACACATATTTGCTTGGATAATTAAACAGTTTATAGAAACTTTCTACTACAGCTTTTCGTTGATGTGAAACCAAGCCAATCTCAAAACCGACATAGTCGTTGAAACTCCAGTGGTTAGTAAGACGAAGATAATCATCTTTAAACTCTGTCAGTTTCCTGTTATTAGCATCAATATCTGTTGAAATTTCCGGTAATGACAATCCTGGATATTCTGAGAATAGTGGATATAGAAAATCGTTATCTTCAGGTTTGCTGATGCCTAACATCTTTCGTGCAACACGATTATTCGATATTCTATTACCATTACCGATTTCTAACTTCAGATATCCATTGTGCTTCGGGTTATAGTTGAATGTCAATGGTATATTGAAATAAAATCTGTGTTGTTTCATACTGTAACCTCCTTTAAAGCGAAGCCCCAATTCCAGATTTTCTGTAAACCTGTAGCCTCCCTTCAGGTCAAACTTGTATACAATTCCTTTTCGCTCGGAGTATCCCATATAGAGTGGGTTGAGAATAGGACTGATACGGAAGTAGCCCTGATTTTGCTTTCCGAATCCTTGAGAAATCCTGTTTAATACATTGTCACCTATAACATCCCAAAGTATGTCTTTTGCAAAGTTTTTCTCTGGTATGATGTTATTCAAGGAATCTGTTATTTGTTTCCTTTTTTCGTAGAATTTTCTGTATATGTCAGCCTCATCTTGGTTTAACTCAATAGGGCGCACTTTTGCCATTAATGCAGTGTCGGCAACATTATTGAGTGAATCACTTAATATTTTCGGCAGTCCGTATACAGTTGTATACATGCCCGTTATCTTGTTACCCATAAAACTGAAGTTGGCTCTCATGCTGCACCTTGCAGGAGAAAGTGAACCAAATCCGTCTTTACCCATAATAATAGAGATATAGAAACGGGTCATATCATATTCGCCCTCAAAGTCTACCATGCTTATCTTTCCGCTTTGGGAATCAACAATGGCACGTGCTTCAATAACTTGGGTGTTTTTGAGACGTGGATATACGTAGACTTGAGCTTTGCCGAATGGTAATTGGGTGACGGCATATTTATAATATCTGCGATTCTTATAGTGGAAAGGAGAAAGAATATTAGTTTCGAAAAGTGTTTCTCCATATACCGTTGGAGTCATGTATTTCAAAACAGATGACAATGTGTTGCTTCTATGCGGAATGGTGCTTATGTTCAGCAAACGCTTGGCAACTGGTCTGCCATTTGCGTCTAGCGTCATTTGGTTATAATACTCGCTGATGAATCTTCTGCCACCGCCATGAGCCACCGCATACATTGTCGGTACTAGCATGAGCGTTGCATTACGTTTGTTTGTTTTGATTTGAAATTTAGTGTAGGCATAACTTTTGTGCTCAGCTCTACCTGTTGTGTCAACAGATTGTGAATATTTAAATACCAAACACATCACCGAGTCACTAAAGGTGTCTCTCGGTGACATTCTTCTTGCATTTGCTGCAAAAGCCATCATGCAGAAGATAATCGTCAAAATGATGTGTGTTTGATATTTCTTCATCTATTATGAGTTAAGATGTTACTTGGCAGAAAAACTATGCTAAATATTTTGGACAGCAGCTTTCCTAACCAAGATATTTCATAAGGATTCCTATCTTCCCGGATTCTCTCAGTTTGGTGATGCTTTTTTCTCTTATTTGGCGAACTCGCTCACGGGTCAGCCCCATTTTATCACCAATTTCCTCGAGCCCCTTTTCGGTTTCCCCAATTCCGTAGCATGCGCAGATAATTTTCAGTTCGCGATCCTTGAGGCAAACTTTTAAAACCTGTCTTAGGTCTTGTGCCATACTTTCATGGTCAACCTGCTTGTCTGTTCTGGCATCGTCTCCGCTTGCCATTACATCTGCCATAGAGTTGTCATCGTCATCACTAAATGGAGCATCGATGCTTACATGATGACCACTGGCAGCCATGCTCTGAGAAATCTTGTCCTCGTCAACACCCGTTCTGGCAGCAAGTTCTTCAACGCTTGGACGACGTTGGTTTTCCTGCTCAAACTTATTAATTTCCTGGTTTACCTTATTGAGTGATCCTACCTGGTTGAGAGGAAGTCGAACAATTCGGCTTTGCTCTGCTATTGCCTGTAAAATACTCTGACGAATCCACCATACAGCGTATGAGATAAATTTGAACCCCCGTGTTTCGTCGAAGCGTTCTGCAGCTTTGATGAGTCCGATGTTTCCTTCGTCAATCAAGTCTGTCAAGGTGAGTCCCTGGTGCTGATATTGTTTTGCTACCGACACCACAAAACGTAAGTTGGCTTCAATCAACTTATTTTTTGCTCTTTCGCCAGCTCTACCTCCCTTGCGGATAGCTTGAGCCAATTCTATTTCTTCATCAATAGAAACCATAGGGGCTCTACCTATCTCTACAAGATATTTGTCGAGGGCTTCACTATTACGATTGGTTATACTCTTTTGTATCTTAAGCTGTCTCATTATCTTTCCTCTTAGTTACACATTGCACAATTGGCGCAAAGATAATAAAAATATTGATACACGACTAGAATTATAACTTACTTTAACGTAATTAACCTAACTTACTCATTTAAAGGTTATTTTACGGTCTTGTTCTTAACAAAACTTTGAAAAGCGTCATCGTATCCGTTAAACACGTTGATGTCTACCTCTCCATGTATTCCTGCTACTCTTCCGTCGGGGCAGAGTTGCCAATATACCAATCGGATGTCTGGTTTATACTCTCCATATCGTGCAATCCAAACCTGGTAGTTATGTTTCAGATCGGGAGCCTTTGGCAGATAGCGATTTACGAAAGTTTGGCTGATGTAAAGAATAGGCTTAACACCAGTTGTTCTTTCTACAATTCTAAGCCAAGTTCTAATGCGTGCAAACAAAACTCCAGCCCCTCCCATTTTCTTGATTTGACTAGGAAGCGGTTCAACATCAAGAACAGGAGGAAAATCGCCTTTCCTAATGATACTGTGTTTCAGAAAGTGTCGTGCTTGTTCGGCAGCAGGTGTTATGGTGGTAAAGAAGTGATAGGTTCCAACCTTGTAACCATGTGCTTTTGCATCACGATAATCTTTTCTATAATATGGATTTAACAGCGATTTACCTTCTGTACTCTTGATATAGATGAAGCGAATAGGGAAGTTTACTGTACCTGAAACTGTCTTTTTGCTGAGGCGGCCAAGATGTGTAATGCGTAAACGGTTCCAATTGATAGCATATTTTTTTCTGCCTTTTCCATGCTGGTATTTGCTCAGATCAATGCCATAAATACGTTCCGATGTATATACGAGTCTTTCGCCTTTATAGCGGTCATTTTTCCATTCGCCTATTCGTAAAGGCTTCTTGGGAGCAATGCTGAATCCGAATCCTTCACGTTTCCCGTTTTTCCAGTAACCTTCATAATAGGTTCCATCGTATCCTTGCCAGCATCCATGACCGTTTGGTCGATAGATACTGTCGGTTGTACCCCGATAATATCCTAGAGAATCAGGTAAGAGGGTATAATCAATAGAGCGACGAAGTGTGACTCCATGAGCTGTTGCTAAAGATGCTGCAAGTTGAGGTGAAATAGCTTTAACCCCTTCAGGAGTTGTTTCTGAGAAAAGTTGGAATGTGCGGCTTCCTTGTGCAGTTTCTCTATTCATTGCTTTGATGAGTTTGCATGCCTGACTCTTCCATTTTCCGTTCTCGTCTTTATAATAGGCTTGATATGAAATGGAGCGTTTCAACTTGAAATGTCCCTTTTTCTGTACATGTTTCAGGGAATCAATCAGTTTCTTGGCAGAATCGCGTAGTTCCAGTTCGTGTTGGGTATAAGCGCAAATAAAGTTGTAGCCTGCATCCAGAACAGAATGAGAGTGAATATAATAGTTCAGTTCTCCAACTTTCCATTTGGAGTCTCTATACAAACTGTCTAAAGAATCAACTTTCTCTTTAAAGATGCTATCCGCATCTTTGCCAAGATAGTGATTCCGGCTGATGCTGTTGTTGTAGCAGGCGGCAAGTCTTCCTTCACATGAAGGAATCAACGCCCAACGGTTCATAAAGTTGGCAGCCAGTGTCGTAGTGTCTTCGTCGAACCGGAGTATTGTTTTTCCATTTTGAATTAATTCGTAGTGACTGTATACTTTTATGTTTGCTTTTGCCTTGTTTACTCTATCACTTGATGGGTTCAGACAATAATAGCTCCATGTGCTGGCGACAGCCAGCAGAATGAAAACTAAACTTGTGATATATAATATTTTCTTTTTCATTTGATGATGACCTCCAATATTTTCTTGGTGGCTTCGGTAATCTTTGTTTTTTCGGACGTACGTTCGCCGATAAGCCAGATGATTTCACCTTTACTATCAGTTAATACATGCTGTGTCTTCTTTTGTATATAGTCAAATTTCCTATCGGTCATATAGTCACTCAACAGTTTGCTACCCTTCATGCCGAAAGGTTGAAATCTATCGCCTTCTTTTACCAGTCGATAGGTGAGGGGGAAACTGACTTTTTCAGCATCCAAAGTGATACATTGCGATTCTTTGCTTGGCATGAAGTCACCCATATGCGAGAAGATTCTTATCTTGATTTGGGTTCCTTCGTCCATGTTGTAAATGCCTTCTTCTGGCAGTCGGAACGCTCTTTGCTCCTGAATGTTATTCAAGTCTTTTATGTTAGAGATCAATAGCTGTTCTCTGTCGATGACTATCATATAGTCTTCGTTTTTCCAGATTTTACCGACACCACGATCCTGACTGAAGAGGCTTTCACAGATGTCATCAATGACATTGCCATGAAAACCATATCTGCCTAATTCTTTATGGAGTATGAATTCCGGACTTGGAGCATTCATGACAGATACTTTAGGGATATATATAACTTTCCTATTAGAGTCGGTTGTACTGATGCTATCCATGCTCTCAAGTATTCTTTTCGCTTGGCGTATGTATTTGGCTGTGAGAGCGATATTTTCACTTGCTGCCGGGTTGATACTTTCTAAAAGAGGTACTACATGATGGCGAATTTTATTTCTTAAAGCATCGTCTTCCAAATTTGTTGAATCTGTGACAAAATCTTGCTTTTTTTCTTTTAGGTATTGTAATATATCCTGTCGGCTGATGCAGAGAAGAGGGCGCAGAATATTTCCGTTTTTGGGGGCGATGCCTGCTAATCCGTCTACTCCAGATCCTCTTAACAGATTCAGAAGTAAAGTTTCTACATTGTCATCGCGATGATGGGCCACACAAATGCCTCCTGCATGCAAGTCTTTTACTAATTGGGCAAAATAGTTGTAGCGTAAGTTGCGTGCAGCCATTTCGATACTTACCTTGTGCAAATGGGCATAAGCATAAGTATCAAAATGGATTCGAGACAAACTGATTCCCTGTTGTTGGCACAGATTTACACAAAATTGCTCGTCTCTGTCACTCTCTTCGCCGCGAAGGTGAAAGTTACAGTGCGCAGCAGAAATATTCAGTCCTATATTTTTCAAGATAAGCAATAGGGCAACGCTATCGGCTCCTCCGGACAAGGCAACGATATATGGTGTTTGCCACTTGAACATACCATGGTGAATAATATATTTTTTGACGATATTTTCAATTTTGTTCATTCTGTGATACTTTAAAAGTATATGATGTTTCTTATTACTTTCTGTTTTTCAAAAAGTCTTCTGCCCGCTGCAAATCTTCTGGCGTGTCGATGCCTACAGTTTCTACATCTGTAGTACCAACTTTTATCTTGTAGCCATTCTGCAGCCATCGAAGTTGTTCCAGGCTCTCTGCTATTTCTAGTGAGCTTTGTGGCAGTTTGGTTACCTCTTTTAAAACTTCTTTGCGGTAAGCATAGATGCCCAAATGTTTCAGATAAGGAAAACTCTTGAGCCATTCTTCCTCTTCCTTTCCTCTTACGTATGGAATCATGCTGCGAGAGAAATACATAGCAAAGCCTTGATTGTCTACAACAATCTTTGGACTATTAGGATTTTTTACAGCTTCCATACTGGTAAAAGCTTTTCCTAAAGTGGCAATTTGGGTTGTTGGGTCATCAAAACACTGGCAGATGGTTTCCAATTGACTCTTGTCAACAAAAGGTTCATCTCCTTGAACATTGACAATGACATCCCAGTCTCCACCAATTTTTTCGATAGCTTCTTCTATGCGGTCAGTACCGCTCTTATGATCCTTGCGCGTCATAACAGCTTTACCGCCAAATGCTTCTACAGCATTGAAAATTCGCTCATCGTCTGTTGCAACATAGGCTGCTTCTAGACAACTTGCTACTTTCTCATAAACATGCTGTATCACTGGTTTGCCATCTAACATGGCAAGTGGCTTTCCCGGGAAACGTGTTGATGCGTATCTTGCTGGAATAATTCCTATAAATTTCATAATCTTCTATATTTAAACCTGTTTACTATTCAATTCATGCGATTCGTTTAACTTCAAATAAAAAAAAGTTGCACTTCCGCAGACGCAAAAGTACAACTTTATTTTGTATTCACCAAAAAACTTTTTGTTTTTTTTGAAAAACCTCAGAGAATATTTAATGTTCTCCCAATTTTTTTATTCGTATCTGATAGCCTCGATAGGGTCGAGCCTTGCTGCCTTCTTTGCAGGATACCATCCAAAGAAAACGCCAGTAAATGTACAGACTGCAAAACTCATAATAATGCTCCAAGGCTCTATTTGGGTGGCTATATGGAAGAAAGAGTTCAGACTGAGCGATAAACTAACTCCCAATATCACTCCTATAATACCGCCAGTTACAGAAAGTAAGATAGCTTCTATCAGAAACTGGTTCAAAATATCAATACCTCGTGCGCCCACACTCATTCGAAGACCTATTTCGCGGGTGCGCTCTGTTACAGATACATACATGATGTTCATGATTCCGATGCCGCCTACCAGCAGCGAGATTCCAGCCACGGATCCGAGCAGGATGGTGATTGTAGACATGGTAGAATTCATCATGCTTGAAATTTCCTCTTGAGAGCGGATATTGTAGTCATCTTCATCTGCTTCAGTAGTATCTGTTGCGTCTTTCAATTTGTGGTTGCGTCGCAATATTTCTGTAATCTGATCTTGGGCAGGTTGAGAAGCCTCTTCGGTGATAGCTGAGCAGACGATGCCTCCTAAATAGGTTTGTGCCATAATTCGCTTCATTACTGTTGTATAGGGGGCAAGTACCAAATCATCCTGGTCCATACCCATACTATTGTAACCTTTCTTCTTCAAGACACCGATTACTCTGAATGGAATGCTGTTAAATCGCACAACCTTACCGATAGGATCACTGCCATCAGGGAAAAGATAGTCAACTACTGTCTGTCCCAAAATACAAACTTTAGATGCAGCCTTAATGTCTGTATCAGTAAACATTTCTCCATCTGCCACTTTCAGTTGTCGGATGGAAAGATAGTCTTGGTTTACACCATAAATGGAACTTTGGGTGTTGTTGTTTCCGTAGATCCACTGTCCGGAACTGTTTACAGTAGGAGAAATAGCTGAGATATAATTACATTCGTCTTTGATGCTCTGATAGTCGGCTTGCTTCAGCGTCTCCATTGACGAAGCATCCTGTCTCACACCGCCACGCATGTCTGCACCTGGTGAAATCATAATCATGTTTGATCCCATCTCTGCGATGTTTGCCTTGATGCTGGCTTTACTTCCTTGTCCGATGGCAAGCATGGTAATAACCGCAGCAATACCGATGATGATGCCAAGTGCGGTAAGGAAAGAGCGCATTTTGTTGGCAGCAATGGCGCGGATGGCTATTTTGAAAAGATTCTGATAATTCATTTTACTTGTTGTAATGTTAAATGTTAAAATGTTAAGTGTTAAGTGAAAACTTCGTTTGCTATTGGATGCTAAGTAATTTAACATTCAACACTTAACATTGAAAACTTATTCGTCCGTGTTGGCCGGCAAGGCTGCCAGACCTTCGGCTGCCGAGAGAATATGTTCGTTATAGGTGTCGCTGATGATGTGACCATCACGCAGTTCGATATTACGACTCGAATAATTTGCAATGTCTGGGTTGTGGGTAACGAAGATGATGGTTCTTCCTTCAGCATAAAGTTTTTGGAAGAGTACCAGAATCTCGAAACTGGTTCTGGTGTCGAGATTACCCGTTGCTTCATCAGCAAGTATCACAGCGGGGTTGTTGACCAACGCACGGGCTATGGCTACACGCTGCATCTGTCCTCCAGACATCTGATTACTCTTATGATAGAGCCGTTCTCCTAAACCAACAGCTTTCAGCGATTCGATAGCACGTTGCTTTCGTTCTTCTGCGCTTACGCTCGGGTTGTACATCAGTGGAAGTTCTACATTTTCTACACTTGTAGTCTTCGGTAGAAGATTGTAGTTCTGGAAGATGAATCCAATCTTTCGGTTTCTAAGAATGGCGCGATCATTACGTGACATCTTTCGTACGCTTACTCCATCCAGATAGTATTCGCCACTGGATGGGGTATCGAGACAACCTAGCTGGTTCAGCAGGGTAGATTTACCTGATCCTGATTTACCCATGATGGTAACAAACTCACCTTCGTATATTTTAAAGCTTACACCTTTTAGGGCGTGGACAGTTTCCTCACCCACAAGAAAGTCGCGACGAACATTGTCGAGTTCTATCACAACTTTCTTTTCGCTGTTTGCTTGAATATTGTCGTTTGCCATACTCTTATTTTTTATTTTTTCTTTCCTCTAGGTCCAGGACCGCTAATCAAACCTTGACTTTGTTGAGGCTCCTCATTCTCTTCAGGGGTATTAACTATGATTTCAGTTACAATCTTCTGTCCCTTCTTCAAACCCTTGATAATTTCAGTATGTATACCGTCGCTCTGACCGATGGTTACAGAATGAGCTGTAAGGGTATTGTTAGCAAGAGTCCAAACTTTGTTTTTTCCTTTGCAGTCAACAATCTTGATATTCTTTCCCACTGTTTCCTTGGTTGGAGTAAAGCGGAGTGCTTTGTTGGCAACGGCAAGAATACCAGCTCGTTCTTGTGTAAAGATGGTAACATTTGCAGTCAGTCCTGGTTTTAACTTGAGATCTGCGTTGGGTGCAGAGATGACAACCTCGTAAGTGACTACATTGTTTGTTGTAGTAGCTTCCAGACGAACCTGTTTTACTGTTCCCTGGAATACATCGTCAGGATAAGCATCTACTGTAAAATTAACGCGGTCGCCTTCTTTTACACCGCCTATATCTGCCTCGTCAACATTTGCAATCACCTGCATGTTGGTCAGATCTTTAGCGATAGTAAAGAGCTCTGGTGTGTTGAAGCTTGCTGCTACGGTCTGTCCTTCCTCTACGCTTTTTGATATGACAGTTCCATCTATTGGCGATGTAATTGTAGCATAGCTCAGGTTGGTTTGGGCTTTCTGTACATTTTCCTTGGCCGAAGCTACTTGCTCTTTCGCCTGGCGATAGGTGAGAAGCGCATTTTCATAATCGTCAGCACTTACCAAACCTTTCTTATAGAGGGTCTGGTAGCGGCTCATGTTTGCACTCTGATAGTTCAAACTGCTTTGCGCACTTGCCAGGTTAGCTTTGGCAGTATTTAACTCGCTCATCAGGTTGGTTTTGTCGAGCTCAGCTATGACTTCACCTTTTTTTACCTGCGAATTGTAATCAACATAAAGTTTGTTTACAATACCACTCACCTGTGTACCAACCGTTACAGAAGTTACTGCTTCAATAGTACCGGTTGCAGTTACACTATTCTGCAATGTTTGTGTGGTTACAGCTTCCTGCTTGAAGTCTATTTGCTCTTCGTTTTTACTTCCAGAGAACAGCCATGCTGCCACAGCTACGATGATTACCACAATCATGGCAATCCAGATTTTGCTGATTCTAAGTTTTTTCATAAAAATGTATGTATACCTATTAATGATTTGCAATTTGTTTTCGGATGTTAATACCAATCTTTCTCTTTAGATTCTGCCGTTTTGGTAGAATTTCAACATGTTGATATTCAGAATGGTAAGATACTTTGCCTGAAGTTCGTTCTGCTTAGCCTTCAGAAGATTATCTTTGCCAGTTCTCAATTCTACGATGTTCTTTAATCCCAGTTTAAACTGCTCACTTAACAGATCGTAGCTTGTTTGGGCACTCTCGCTGCTCACCTTGGCAGCCTTAAACTGGCTTTGGTTTGTATTAGCCTGCAACCAATAGTTTTCGATAGTAGAGTAGAGCTTAGTTTGCTCATTCTTTATATCGAGCAAGATGCTTTCACGCTGAATGAGTGCTTTATTGACAGAAGTCTTGGTCTGTCGGTTATCAAAGAGAGGAATACTGACACCGATTCCACCACCCATGCTGAAGTTGGTTTTCATCTGACTGCCCCAACCGTTTTTGTTCATGGATGTGGTGCTGGTCGTAGCTCCTGCATTTGCGCTGATGGTTGGCAACTTTCCTGCCTTTGCAATCTTGATGTTCAGATCGTTCTGGTCGAGTTTGTTTTGATAGCTCAAAAACTCAGGGCGATTCTGAAGCGCAGCTGTATAGACACTGTTCATTCCTGGGATAGAGGCCAGAGCCATCTGGTCAGTTGTGCTTGGAATAGCGATGTCGAAAGCTTCTTCACTGGTAATCTGCAGGAGTTCCTTCAACTGTCGTTTATAGTTTTTAACGTTACTTTCAGCCTGCACGATGTTAAACTCATCTTGTGCTCTCTGTGCTGTAAGTTGTGCTAAGTCTGCTTGGCTCATCTTGCCAATTTTTACCATTTCCTTACCACGCTCTTCGTTTTGAACACTCGACTGATAACTTTCTTTGTTTACGCTGATAGCCTCTGTAGAGTAGAGTATCTGTACGTAAAGTTGAGCTATCTGTTCTTGCAGGTTGAGGGCTTGTGCTGTCGAATCGAGTTGTGCCGCTTCCTTTGCCAGCTTGTTCAGTTTCACCTGATTTCTGTTTTTGTTTCCGTTCCAAATCGTGTAATTGCCCATCACGCTATAGCTGCCATTGTAATATACCTTGTCGATGGAAGCTTTGCTGAAACCTTCTCCGCTGATTCCATTAGAAACCCAAGGCGTATAGCTTACACTTTGATTGGTGCTGGCAGAAAGCGATGGCAGAAGCGCTGACTTTGATTGCAGATAGTCCTCCTGAGCTGAAGCTTTTGTGAGTTGAGTCTTCTGCAGTTGAATGTTGTTAGCCAGTGCGTAACTGATACAATCCTGCAGTGACCATTGCTTAGCTTGTACAGCGATAGGAGCCGACATGATGAACAGCGCTACCGCCATGTTTTTTAAACTTGCGTTCATACTCTTTTTACTTTTTGTTTTCATTTTTACAGAACTCTTTGCATCTGTTCTGATTAAATGTGGATTAATGTTCTTACTTTCCATAATTGCAAATCTTAATAGGATACATCATTTTTAGCTTTGACGTAAGCGTCGCCTATAAAGTTGCAACTGATATGTGTTTTTGATTAAAAACGTGATGATAGGTTTAATATTCTCATTTATCTTTAACAATCCTTTTCATAGTGAAAGATTTCTTTTGCTTTTCCACATTAATTTATTTATATTTCTCAAAAAAATGTTTCTTCTTTCGTTATCTTCGCTGAAATTGTGTAACTTTGCAGAAAAATTTAAGAAAGGAATAAAATAAATGCCGTTAAGATTACCAGATAAGCTTCCAGCTATCGAACTGTTGAAGCATGAGAATATATTCGTAATGGACGAAAGTCGTGCGCATAAACAGGAGATTCGTCCGTTGAAAATCTGTGTGCTCAATTTGATGCCCCTCAAGATTACGACCGAGACAGATCTCGTTCGTCTTCTGTCGAATACTCCTCTTCAGTTAGAGGTTTATTTTATGAAGTTGAAAAGTCACACGCCAAAGAATACTCCAATAGAGCACATGATGATGTTCTACAAGGATTTTCAGGAACTTTCCAAACAGAAGTTTGATGGAATGATAGTTACCGGTGCTCCTATCGAAACGATGGCTTATGAGGAGGTAGAATATTGGCCTGAAATCAAAGAGATTTTTGATTGGGCCCGTACCCATGTTACTTCAACACTCTATATCTGCTGGGGTGCCCAGGCTGGTCTTTATCATTTCTATGGTGTTCCTAAGTATCCTTTAGAGAAGAAGATGTTTGGTATTTTTAAGCAGAAGCCTCTCGATTTGTCTCAGCCAATCTTCCGCGGTTTCGATGATGTCTTTAACATGCCTCATAGTCGCCATACGGAGGTAAGACGTGAGGATATTGAAAAAGTGCCAGGACTTAACATCATTGCCGAATCGCCTGAAAGCGGTGTCAGCATTGTGATGGCCAGAAACGGCCGCGAATTCTTTGTGACGGGTCATCTTGAGTATGCGCCAAACACGCTGGATAAGGAATATAAGCGTGATATGGGCAAGCGTGATGATGTAGAACTGCCAAAAAATTATTATTATCATGACGATCCGAACGAAGAACCTCTGGTGACATGGCGTGCTCATGCCAACCTCTTCTATAGTAATTGGATCAACTATTATGTTTATCAGGAGACTCCTTACAATATTGACGAAATCAGTTAATTTGAAGGAGTCGGTTGATTTCGATATTGATTTCTTATGCAAACATTAGAATTATTGGCGCCGGCCAAGAACTTGGAATGTGGTATTGCTGCCATTGATCATGGTGCAGATGCCGTATATATTGGTGCACCTCGTTTTGGTGCACGAGCAGCAGCAGGCAATTCGCTGGAAGATATCAGACAGTTGTGTGATTATGCTCATCAGTTTGGAGCAAAGGTTCATGTTACAGTGAATACTATCATCTATCAGGATGAGATGTTGGATACGCTTAAGATGATCCAGCAACTTGATGAGATTGGTGTTGATGCACTTTTGCTGCAGGATATGGGTGTGCTTACTGAGGTGAGAGCGCAGAATTTGTGGAGTAGAGAATTGCATTCCAGTACCCAGTGTGATGTAAGAACTCCAGAAAAGGCGTATTGGCTTACCACGTTAGGTTTCAAACGGGTTGTTCTGGCTCGTGAGCTTTCGCTCGATGAAATCAAGGCGATACATCAGGCGATTCCTGATAGAGAAATAGAGGTCTTTGTACATGGAGCGCTCTGCGTAAGCTATTCGGGTGTATGTTATGCTTCTGAGAAGTGTTTCGGGCGTTCTGCCAATCGTGGAGAATGTGCACAGTTCTGTCGTATGAAGTTTGATCTGCTTGATTCCAATGGTCAGGAGATTGAACATCAGCGTTATCTGTTGTCGCTCAAGGATCTTTGTCAGCTTGATCATCTTAAGGATCTTGCTGATGCTGGAGCTACTTCGTTCAAGATAGAAGGAAGATTAAAAGATATCAACTACGTCAAGAATGTGGTGGCTGCCTATAGCAGTCAACTCGATGCAATCGTAAAAGCTGAACCGCGTAAGTATCGCCGTGCATCGGTGGGACATGTTCAATATAATTTTACACCTAATCTGAAGAAGACTTTCAATCGTGGCTTTACCCATTATTTCCTGAATGGGCGACAGCCGGATATTGCTTCTTTCGATACACCGAAAGCTATCGGCGAGTTTGTGGGTAAGGTTAAGGAGATACGTGGCAATATTTCTTTCAACGTAGCCACAGTAGCCAGCTTTAAAAATGGCGATGGACTGTGTTTTATCAATGATGACCGTGAGTTGGAAGGCTTTCGTGTGAACAGAGTAGAGGGCAATCGCCTCTATCCGTTTGGAATGCCTGAACATTTGCGTCCGGGCATGGCTCTTTATCGTAATAACGATCGGGCTTTCGAGGCTTTGCTGGCTCGTAAGTCTGCTGAACGTAAAATCTATATTGTCATAGCAATGGAGCCTGTGATGGGTAATGAGTTCAGGGAAGAGCCGCAGGGGGTAAAGGCTGTTGTCAACATCATGAAGACGATAGAGGCTGATGGAGGCTTGATTTATCAGGTGGCTGAGGTGTTTAAAGAATTGAAGCTCGAAAAGGCGAAACGCCCACAGGGCGAAAATATAAAGGCCCAGATGAGCAAACTGGGCGATACGATTTACGAAGCTTACCAGGTAGAACTTCTGAAGGGAATGGAGACATACTTTGTTCCGAACAGTATTCTCACTGCTATCCGGCGTGAATTGATAGATGAACTTACCAAGGCAAATCAGAAACAGCTTGATAAGTCGTTGTGGGGTGGATGGGATAGAACCTTGTTCAACAATGGTTTTGGATTCAGTCAGCCCGGTGAACACCGACTTACGAAAGAGGAATTTACTTGGCAGCCGGAATACGGAAAATGGGGATATCTCTATAATATAGCTAACTATGATGCAAGAGATTTTTATCAGATTCATGGTCTGTCGCCAGTAGTTCCGGCATTTGAGTTGGGTAAGAATATTCCTTCTGCATGGGATGCTAAGACCCAGGAAGAATATGATGAGAATATAGAAAAAGACAAGGCAAACCGAAGTATGCAACCTAAGTATACCAACGAAAAGGGAGAATCGCTCCTGATGCAGTGCCGTCATTGTATCCGCTATTCGTTGGGCTACTGTGTGAAGCGTGGAGGCAAGAAACCAACCTGGAGAGAGCCTCTCTTCCTGCAGTTGGGTGATGGTCGCCGCTTCCGTCTGGAGTTTGCGTGCAATGAATGTCAGATGAACTTATATAGTGAGAAATAAATGAAAAAGAAATGGACGATACAGATTCTTTGTATGCTGGGCATCCTCTTGATGTTTAGCAGTTGTTATCATCGCCGTGCTCATCACCAGATGCATGCAGCTATGGTAGAGTACAGCAATAAACAACTCGATTCCATTTCGTTTTCTACTACCCATCATTATACTAACAAATTCAATTTTCTGGTATTCAAGGATTCCCTGGAATTGATTGCACAACAGCCTGAAGAGTTTTTGAGCAATTTGCCTATCGACTCCTTCGCCGTCCGAAAGAACCGCCTGCTGGTGGTTACGGATATCCGTATGGTTCCTCAGGATTCTATAGATTCAGTTTGGGTGCAGTTGGCTACTGAAGATAATCAGTTTGGCTGGACCCGTGAGTCCCGTCTGCTGCCGAAGGTTGTTCCCGATGATCCTATTTCGGAGTTCATCATGACCTTCAGCAATACTCACTTGCTCATCTTCCTGGTTATCATTATCATCATAGCTGTAGCCTATACCATTCGCAGGATATTCCATAGCAATGGTAAACTGGTTCACTTCAATGATATAGATTCCCCATATCCAACAGCGTTGGTGCTTATTGTTTCGATATCAGCAACCTTCTATGCAACCATTCAGCTGTTTTTGCCAGAAGTATGGCGTCATTTTTATTTTCATCCTACGCTCAATCCTTTTGCCGTACCGCCGATATTGGGCTTCTTCCTGGCTACCGTCTGGGCGATATTGATAGTAGGATTGGCTTGTGTTGATGAGGTGAAACACCGTTTGCCGGCAGGCGATGCAGTTCTGTATCTGGGTGGTTTAGTGGGTGTTTGCGCCATTGATTACATCATTTTCAGTGTCACTACCTTATATTATATAGGTTATTTGCTACTCGTAGCCTATATATGGTTTGCCATACGGGTTTATCTGTTTCCTCATAAATAAGGATAGGGGGTGCAGGAAAAAATATGTACCTTTGCACCCGTTATGAAAAGAATAGTATTTTATAGTAAAAAGAGCGTATGCATAGGTTTGGCAGCGGTAGCATTGCAGGCTAGTGCTGCGGATAACGAAAGGGCTACTTGCTCTGACTTGTCATTGGGTACGAGTGAAAAGTTTACAGAAGCTAACGGCTTGCTGGCTGATAGCAGCCGAGTTTATGACATTGATGAAGTTGTGGTTGTTTCGCAGCCTAAGGAGAATTTCCGTCTTCGTCAACAGCCTCTCAGCAGCACTTCCTTCGGTTCTTATCAGATGCAGCGACTGGGTTCTCGCGATTTGCGTGAACTTTCCTGCTATGTTCCTAATTTTGTAATGCCCAACTATGGCTCGCGTTTTACCAATGCCATGTATGTGCGCGGCATTGGAAGTCGTATCAACAGTCCGGCTGTAGGAATTTATCTTGACGGAATTCCAGTGTTGAGCAAGGCAGCTTTCAATCTTCACCATTATCAGACTAGTCGTATAGATATTCTCCGAGGTCCACAGGGAACACTCTATGGTCAGAACTCTGAAGGTGGTTTGGTGCGCATCTATTCCCGCGATGCTTATGATAGCAGGGGCACCTACGTTAATCTGGGATTGGGTTCTCATTTCTACCGTAATGTAGAAGCGGCTCATTATATGAAGCTTTCACCTCGTATCGGATTAGGGGTAGCTGCTTTTTATGATGGACAGAAGGGATTCTTCCATCGTGCAGGAACCAGCGATTATGCCGACAATTATGATGAGGCTGGCGGTAAGTTCAATCTTAAGTTCCGTTTTGAAAGAGGATGGAGCATGGATTTGCTGGCCAATTACCAATTTGTCTATCAGCATGCATTTCCTTATGGTCAACTTGATTTGAACAGTGGTAAGGCTTCATTGCCAAATACTACGTTCCCGGGGCTTTATCGCCGCAACATGCTGCTTTCGGGTGTCAATCTTCGTCATGAAGGAGCGAAATGGGATTTTGCTTCTACTACCAGCTATCAGTTCCTGGATGACAATATGAAGATGGATCAGGATTATCTTCCTGGAGATTATTTGAGCTTGCAGCAAGACCAGTTGCAGAATTCTATCACTCAGGAGTTCACATTTAAGAGCCGTCAGCCTTTCTTCGGCTTCTGGCATCTTACACAGGGTGCATTCTTCTCCCATGTGTGGTTGAAGACAAATGGTCCTGTAAAATTCGGTTCAGAATTGACGAAGCCTATCAGTAACGTTATCCAGCAGCAGATGTATTCCGCCATCCATTCTTTGATGGTGAAGCAGATGATGAGTAAGGGAATGCTAGAAGCTGCGGCTAATGCGATGGCTACGGTCGCGATAGAGAAGGCGGGCGGCATCAGCATGGCGGCGAGCATGGGAGCTCCGGGTTTGTTCCATACTCCTCAGAGTAATTTGGGTCTCTATCACGAGAGTACGTTTGATCTTTCTTCCCGTCTGAAAGCAACGCTTGGCTTGCGTTACGATTTCATGCATACAAGTATTCATTACGATACTTATGCTTATATGGCGATGACAGCTAATGTGATGGGCAAGGAGGCCACTTATACTTTGCGTTCAATGCTCGACCGCAAAACGAGTGATGATTACAACCAGCTCCTGCCAAAATTTGGATTAAGTTACAAGCTTGATGAGCAGGGGAGCAATGTCTATGCTACGGTGAGCAAGGGCTATCGTGCAGGCGGTTATAATATCCAGATGTTCAGTGACATCTTGCAGACCGAACTGAATGCTAACCGTCAGCATGCGATGCGAGGCAATTATGACGTTCCTCATACCGATGAAGATTATGATAGAGTGAACCAGACTATTGCCTTTAAACCGGAAACCTCATGGAATTATGAGGTTGGAACGCATCTCAATCTTTTTGATCATCGTCTTCATTTCGATTTGAGTGCCTTCTATATGCAGGTTCGCAATCAGCAACTCTCTGTGATGGCAGGAACCTATGGCTTTGGCCGAATGATGGTTAATGCAGGTAAGAGTCACAGTTGTGGTATTGAAGCCGCGCTCAAGGGTCAGGCTTTCGACGGTGCTTTTGATTGGGGTGTAAACTATGGCTTTACACGCGCCGTATTTGATGAATATACTGATGGCGAGGGTGATAAGGCTGTGAATTATAAGGACAAGAAGGTTCCTTATGTTCCTCAGCATACGATAGCAGCCATGGCTGACTATCATTTAGGACAGTTTACCTTCGGATTGAACATGAATGCGCAGGGCAAGACTTATTGGGATAATGCCAATACCTACAGCCAGAAGATGTATTTCGTGATGGGTGCGCATTGTGATATTGATTTCAGCAAGATGAGCATCAGTATCTGGGGAAAGAACCTCACAGATACTAATTATAATACCTTTGCTGTTGATAATGCAGCAACAGGAAAGAAACTGTATTTTGCCCAGCGTGGCAATCCTTTCCAATGTGGTGTTGATCTGAAATTCCACTTTTAGGATTAAAAAGAAAAGGAGTTTCGGCATTCTGAAATGCTAGAACTCCTTTTCTTTTTAATCTCATTTATTTCCTTCCTTTATTTTAATTCTCCATATCCTACCAGCCGGTCGGTGCGGTCGCTCTGAGCCCGATAGTAAACCAGTACATTGTATTTGTTCTGGGTCTGGTAGAAATTTCCTTCTGATGGGAGCAGCCTGATGCTTCCGTCCTCCATCTTCATGAGATACTGATAACTGTAATAACCTTGCTTCATGAAGAGACGTGCGTGATAGGTTTTCGTCATTTCATCATATTCCATCCGGTATTCGGGGAGGAAACGGCCGTAGGTCCAATCTGCGTTCAGATAAACATCGCCTGGCAGTTTTGGAGCTTTCAGGGTAAAGTGAATCTGTGCATATTCGCAGGTGTTGTTGTTTTCTACGTTGTCGCTGTTGCGGATATAAAACGAACCTTTGGCAGCTTCATCGTAAACGTAATTGGGGCGAGGGCTGTCAGTCATTACCTTTACCTGATAGTCGCTTCCATCCCAATCTATGGCGTCTATTCCCATGGTTGGATGGTCGGTGTCCAGAAATTCAAACTTTCTGTATTCGTTGCCCGCATCGAAAATCAGAGCTCTTACATGCTGCCAACTCATTTTGCCCGCACTCAGGTAGTCGGGTTTAGGATTGATGACAGCATTGTCCCATCTTCCGTTCTGAAGCACTACGATGTTCAGCTGGTTGGGATGAGTGATTCTCAGCTGGCTGTGATCCAGTTCCATTTTCAGTTGCTGATGGGCTTTCTGGATATCTATATCTGTTGTAGAAGTAGCTTCTAACTTCAGTTTAACCAATGGCTGAGGCTCTGTAATCATCCAGCAGGCTGTAAACATTTTGCCTTCTTCCTCGTTTTCAGCATTGTCGTCATAAACCGTCAGTCTGTAGTTGCCGCTCATGGCAAGTTGGCAGTCGGCATTGGGAATTGCCAGATGATAATGAGTGTAAGGATGATTGGTGTTGATGGATTGCTCTACATCTTCTATAATCTGATTGCCGTTGAAGCCTCTCATATAGTCGCTTTCAAAGAGCGAAGCAGATACGTTCCAGTTTGCATCACAATGTTCAATCTTGTAGCTGTACCGATGATAATCGTGCGTCATGTCGTCAAAATCGATATGGATAGGTTCTCCGCCCAGTGACGAAACTGGGAGCGATAGCCAGTTAGTTCCGCCTACAACCTGTAGGGTTCTGATGCGCTGGTTGAATATCTCGTGCTGCTGCGCCCAGGCAGTATGGGTAAACAGAAAGAGAAGGGAGATGATAGTGTATAATTGTTTCATATGGCTTCGTACGTATATATAAAAAAATAACTTGCAGTAGCCTTTTGATAAAGAACTAAATGCAAGCTTAAACAATCTAAATTAATACATGAAAACACTTTTGTAGTCGATAGGGGAATCGAACCCCTATGCCAAGATTGAGAATCTTGTATCCTAACCATTAGATGAATCGACCATTCAAAAAATCTCTATTGGTCTCCCGACTTATAGAGACTTTATAAATCTAATACCATGAAAAACACATGTAGTCGATAGGGGAATCGAACCCCTATGCCAAGATTGAGAATCTTGTATCCTAACCATTAGATGAATCGACCAACGGTACATTTTTCGTACGATAGCTTGCGGAAGGTGGGGGATTCGAACCCCCGGTACGGTAACCCGCACGGCAGTTTAGCAAACTGCTGGTTTCAGCCACTCACCCAACCTTCCAGTCGGATTCTTAACCGAATCAACCAAGCATCGTTCTTAAATGCGAGTGCAAAGGTACTACTTTTTTCTGATTCTACCAAATCTTTTTGCAACTTTTTTTCGATAAAAATGCATTTTCTTTGTAACTCCCACATTATCAGGGGTTGTTTTCTTTCAGTATGATGAGTGCTTTCATTCCTAAAACGAGCAGAGGCGGATTTCTTTCTCAGAAATCCGCCTCTTGTAAAAGAAAGGGCCGCTCGATGATGTGATGAAACTCCGAATGTATAAACATTTGAGAGTCCTCCGCCTTTGTAATCCACCGGCTTTTCAGCTTACCTGCCTGCTGCAGTTTATGTGGCCCGCCATGAGCAAGAGTATGTCCTCTCGGTTTCAATAGTGTAATTTGATGAGTATCCCGATCGAACCGAAACGACCCTTATTCCTTCTAGCACCCCGGCATCATCACGATGCTATGGTGCAATCATCTTAGTCATTATTTGATAATGCAAAGATAATGCAATATTTTGAAACTACCAAATGTTTTAGCTGTTTTCTTCGAATATTTTTTCGAAATATTTTCTCAACTCTGTTTTGTCCTCTATAATATTGCGCAGTTCGTTGAGCGCTTTCTCGTTAGGGGAGTTGGGAATCCATAACCTGATGTATCCGTTTCTTGAATATTTCTCGTCCATGTGCTGGCTGAACCGCTCCCATTGCTGCTCCTTGTCATCAGCTGGATTGTTTTCTTTGCCATACTGTATGGCGCGCAGAAATATCTCGTGAACGTCAATGTCGCGATCGGCTTCTGCCACAATCTTGCCATAGATGCTGCGAGGCTGACGGCTAGATGAAGCCCGATGGTCCTCAACGGCTTCTTTCATGATTTTAATCTGCTCTTTATTGAACCAGCGCTTCAGTCTTGCATCTGCCTGCAGAATCTTACCGCTGGTGATGTGGTGAATGGCACGCGGACCGCTCATCCCCAGGTCGTGGTAAGCGGCTATTACATACACCATATCGATGTCGGCTCCGGTTACCGGAACCAGTTTCAGAGAGTTTCTGATGACTCGGGTAACATGTCTGAGTCCATGACTTTCGCCAAAAGCATTATATTTGGGGAGAATCTGTTTCTCCACAAAGTCCATGATTTCGAGATTTACCTGTTGCTTCATAGATATTCCTCCACTTTATTTATATAATAAGGTACGCGCGTACATTATTATTAGTTTATTATTGTTCAATTCGCCATTCCGATGATGATCAGGGATGATACAATGCCGAAACAGAAGATGTTCAGAGCTGTTTTGCCCAGAATTCTGTTCAGTTCTCTGCCTTCGCCTATCTTTTTCATCTCCATATAGGTTCTGTTGTGCAGAATGATATAGAGTGCTGCAAACGGCAGGAACATGCTGCTGGCTTCATGCTGAAATACTTCGCAGATGGTTACACCTATTATGGTAAGGATGCCCAGATTGCCCAATGCGCAGTATAACCGCTCGGCATTCTTCTTTCCTATGTGAACCACAAGGGTCTTCTTGCCGGCTCTCAGGTCGTTGTCATGATCGCGGTAATTGTTCAGAATAAGCAGCGTATCAACTACCAGTCCGCAGGCTACAGATACGAGAACCGCTTCCAGGCTTACTCCCTGCATGGTTTCGGGCATTACGAGATAGTATGTGCAGCATACGGGTACAATGCCGAAGAAGAGCAGCACCAGAATATCGCCCATGCCCAGATAGCTGAGACAGGTAGTATAGAGGAAACAGAAGACTACGCAACAGATGCCTACAATGACCATTTCCCAACCACCGAAAAGAACCAGCGGAAGCCCTATGGCGCAGCCCTGAAGAGTAGTGAGGATGATTCCCCATTTCATGGCTCCCAATGTAATCCAGCCTTCAGCGCAGGCACGTTTCGGTCCCAGCCGGGTTTCGTCGTCATTACCATGTTTGAAGTCGAAATAATCATTCACCAGATTGCTGTCTATCTGCATCACCCATGCAAAGAGCAGGCAGAGTAGGGCTGGCAATGTCTGTATCTGCTGAGCGTCTTTATAAGCCAGCGCAATACCCAATAAAACAGGAACAGCCGCCGCCGTCAGAGTCTTCGGGCGAGCGGCTAGATACCATGCTTTTATAGAATTTGTTTCTATCATATTCTAAAAAGATTAAAATTGAATCTCCTGAAATTCTTAAGGAAAATCAGAAAGATTAATTGAAGAAGTTCCAACTTACTCCAATACGGAACACTCTCTCGTTCATCGGATAATGAGGAGCGAAGAAGTAGTTCTTGTCGCCCTGTCCTGCATTGATATGGCTCATCATTACGAAGAAACGGGTGTGCTTGATGTGAACGTTGGCGTAAACATTGACGATAGGATAGTTGCCTATCTTTACGTTGTTCTCGCCGTTGCCCTGTACCGTATACTGTCCCATATAAGGTGAATAGTCGGGAGCTTCATAGCTTGTAAAGTAGCGCATGTCAGCACCCAGGTCTACGTTCAGCACCTTTACTACCTTGAACTTGATGTAGAGGTTGGTGTAGGCATTGAAGGCTGGTACTGGCAGAACACTCTCCTTGCTTGAGTGCTGGTAGGTAAACTGGTTTTCCCAGTTCAGAATGCCCAGTCTGAAGTTCTGTTCCAGTTGTGCTGTCAGCAGGTTGATTCCTCCGCTTTCCTGCATCGGTGTTACCATGACTCCTGTTCGCAAACCTTCTTCTGTAATGTCATAGCTCTGCGAGAAGTAGGTGTAGTTCTTGATTTCATCTACAGCCACTCTCAGCTTGGTGCGTGTCTTAGGGAAGGAGAGCGTACCCATGATGCGGGTATGGATGGTCTTGTCGAGATCATTCTCCCACCACAGATGGCGGGCGTGATAGTTGCGGTAATAGAACGATGGGGTTTCTCTATGGAAGAAAGCATCGCCTCTTACCTGAAGCGTGTCGCCCAGGAATGGGATGTTCACGTCTACATTACCATCTATGGCAAGGGTTCCGGCGTCTACACCCGTCAGTCCTATTTCTGCTACGGCATTGTAGTGGAGTGTCTTGCCTTCCTGCTTGCTCAGCTGTCCGCCTACGCTCAGCACATGCTCGTTGTATTTTTCGAAACCGCCTTCCATGGTTGGCAGTTCATAGTGACGGAGGTCGTAGCTGGCGAAAGCCTTCAAGCCTGCCTTTGCCCATTTATTGAAACCTTCAAGCATGGCAATGGCGAAGGTATTCTTCATGTGCCAGTGCTTGGTCTGGTCGTAGATGGAGTCGCCGGTCAGCCTGCCTGCATCGTAATATTCATTCAGATAATAGTCGGCTGGGGTCTGATAAGCTTCGTAAATACGGCGATAGTTGTCAAACTTTACCGTATGGATGAAACTCGTTACCGGAACATATTCGCTCTTGTAGAAAAGCGAGTCTTCGGCATTTTTCTTCTGGACGGCAAGCAGACTGTCGGCAGCAGCTTTTCCGTTTACTGCGATTCGGGTACTGTCGTTCCTGATGTCCTTTGCGGCTGAGTCTTTAGCCGGTTCATCGCCTGCAATCTTGGCTCCGTCAGGACGGCCGGTGAATTTAGCACCCTGCTGTTTGTCGTAGGCTTTCTCATCAAATTTCTTGCCTTGTTCCTTGGCTTTCTTTCTGGCTTCTTCCTTCGCTTCCTCTTCAGCATTTTCCTTTTTCGAAGCTATGGCAAATTTCTTTGCCTTGATTTCTTCTTCGGTCATCTTTACCTTGCGGCTGAAACCTATGTTGTAGCGGTGGGTAAAGAAGATGTGCTGGTTGTCCAGTCGGTTCCAGTTCTGTTCCAGAACGGTAGGAATTTCATTGGTGGCAAACGATTCGGTATAGATTTCCGGATGCTTGATGTAATCATCGTTGGTAATACCGCCGTTCTCGGTCATTTTCTCATGATTGGTACTGAAGAGGAAGTGTGCCTGATAGCGGTCGCCCAGGTAAGAAGCCCACATGGTGTATTTAAAGTGGCTGGTACTCTGGGCGTTATAATATCCTCTGCCATACTTGTAGTCGAATCTGAAACCGGCGCCTAGCCTTTTGTTGGCATTTACTGCAAACATGGCCTTGAAGTCGTCTTCTCCCGTCACCTTGTCGCCGCAGCTGTTCAGCGTTATGTTGGTGATAGGTGAGTAGGTGTTGGTGAAGTGGAAGTCGCTTACCGGATTTACGATATAATCGTAGGGCTCTGTAAAGATGAAGTTGCCCTGCGTGTTGCGGCGGTCGATGAAGATTCGGTTCAGTCGGGCAGTACCCATGTTTCCGAGGGTATTGTATTCGCCTCTCAGTCCTTCCGTAAAGGTTGAGTTCATGTACATGTGCTGCAAGGTGTCTACTACCGCAGCCTTTGTGTCGCCGAAGCGTTCGTCTACGGTCCATACCCTGATGCCTTTCGGAATCTCCTTGTCTGAGCCCAGTGAATCGGTGTTCACCTTGCGGTTGGTTTGAGGACGGAACTGCGAATCTTCGTTATAGTTAAAATCGTTTTGTGCCGCAACCGGGAGGGTTGCAGCACAAAATAGGAGTGATGAGAATATAATTTTCTTCTTCTTCATTATTTCTTAAATAGTCGGATACATACTTCGGCAATCTTGAGCACTACACCCACGATGAGTACGATGTAGGCGATATTGCGGCTTTCTTCCAGCTGGGTCCAGAGTATTACCCCCACGATGGCGAGCAGCATGAAGGCGATGTTGAGATAGTTGCGCACCTTCAGCATATTGTTCTGGTCGCTGTAGGCCAATGGGCGGAGCCGGCGGTGCTGAGGTCTTACGGCGTAGCTGGTAGGCTGCTTCTGTTCAGTCTGTTCTGCGCCCTGCTCAGCTGCAGGCTGGGCTGTAGCGTTTGCAGGCTGCTGTGCCTCGTTCTGTTGTATCTTGTTATCTGTATTCTGATTATCCATTTTTCTTCAAGTTATTGTTTTACTAATGCAGTTAACTCTGCGAATATCTGGTCCTTGCGGTCGATGGTGCATCTGCGGAACTTTCCGAAGATCTTAGCCAGGTCGTTCTGCTTCTTGTTGAGCGCAATCTTGTCGCTGATTACCTCTTCTGCAGGTTCCTTGAAACCGGTGCTTCTTCCTTCCTCGTAGTTGTAGATGATGCGGCAGAGCGAGAGATTCAGATGATTGTCTGAAATCTTGGCTATCAGCTGATATTTGAATTCCGTGCGGTCGAGCGAGATGAATGACTGGCTGAAGACGAGCCATTCGTCCATCGTGTTGGCGATGACGTGTTCAGCATCGTTTACCAGTGCTACCCGGCTTGCTATGTTCTGGTCGTTCTGTGTCAGTTCACTCATGTATTTTAATACGATGTCGTAAATCTGCTTGGCAGTTTTTCCGTTAGCATCCGTATCGAGCGTGAATTCTATCTTGTTTTCATCATTATATGTGATGGCGCCTGCCAGATATTTCATATCCACTTTGGCTGTTGTGCCATTTGCCAGCTTGTTGGCAGGCTTGGCAGCCTCCTTTGGCTTAGCGGCTACGGCAACAGGAATCGCCCATCCCGTGGTTGATGTGGTTGGCTCCTTTACAACAACTGGTTCTGGCTCAGTAGCATGGGCCTTCTTTGCTTCCGCCTTGGCGCTTGCAGCGTTGATGCTGTCGGCCTGAGCCTTCAGTTTGGCAGCCTGTGCTTTAATCTTAGCCACTTCCAGTGCCTTCTTGGCAGCTTCCAACTGTTTCTGTGCCTGTTCCAACTGCTGCTGCTCTTCAGTCAGCACGGTTTGGGCCTGTGCAGTCATCAGCGGGAGGAGCATAAATATGGGGATGATGATTTTTTTCATGTCGAGTTGTTTTTATAAAACTAAAAAATGACGGTTCCTGTAGGGGAACTTAGCGGAAGATGAGGGATTCAAACCCCCGATACCCGGAAGAGGGTATACCGGATTTCGAGTCCAGCGCATTCGGTCACTCTGCCAATCTTCCTTTTTATTTTATCAGATGCAAAAGTAATACATTTTTTGCATCTGACAAAATATTGCTGTTATTTTTTAACTATATTAACCCCGCTTTATAGGATTTTATACTATAGTTTTTACTGTTGCTGCAGGAATCTGTCGGCCTCGATGGCAGCCTTGGCTCCCGAGCCTGCGGCAACAACACCCTGGCGGTAGATTGGGTCGGCCACATCGCCTGCTGCGAAAACACCCGGAATGTTGGTGGTGGCAGTACCTGGCACTACTTTGATGAAGCCCTGCTCGTCGAGATCTATCTGCCCCTTGAAGAGGTCGGTGTTAGGCTTATGTCCGATAGCCAGGAAGAATCCGTCGATGCTGATGTCAAACTTCTCTTCGTTGGCTTCGCCCTTGTGGCGCACGAGATGAGCACCTTCTACACCGTTCTCGCCGAAGAGCCCCAGCGTATTGGTTTCGAACAGAATCTCGATGTTCTCCTTGTTCTTTACACGCTGCTGCATGATTTCTGAAGCACGGAGATAAGGCTTGCGCACAATCATGTAAACCTTCTTGGCAAGTCCGGATAGATACATAGCCTCTTCGCAGGCAGTATCGCCACCGCCCACTACGGCTACGGTGCGCTTGCGGTAGAAGAATCCGTCACAGGTAGCGCAGGCTGAAACGCCCTGTCCGCGATATTTCTCTTCATCGGCAAGACCCAGATATTTGGCAGATGCACCTGTGGCGATGATCACGGTTTCTGCCTCAATCTCGTTGTCGCGGTCATCTGTAAGATGGAATGGGCGTGAGCTGAAATCTGCCTTCACGATGCTTCCGTCTCTCATTTCGGCTCCGAATCGGGCTGCCTGTTCCTTCATGTCCATCATCATCTGCGTTCCGTCTACGCCGTTAGGATAACCCGGAAAGTTTTCTACCTCTGTGGTGATGGTGAGCTGGCCGCCCGGCTGCATACCTGAATAGAGTACTGGCTGCAGGTTGGCTCTGCCGGCATAAATGGCAGCCGTATATCCTGCAGGACCGCTACCTATAATTAATGTCTTTATCTTTTCCATTTTTTATCTTATAGTTATATTTTTGTTTCTGATGGCTCGAAATGAGCCATTTCCTTTGCAAAGGTACATCAAAACAATGAGAAATCAAAATAAAAATACAATATTTTTCTTTTCTTGCATAAATTATTGCTTTCGTTTGAAGAATTATTGTTATCTTTGCACCCGAAAATAAGATGCTCCGGAATGAACATCAATTAGAAGAAACGAAAAATATTTACTTGATATATGAATCAGATTAAGAAGATTGTACTGACGGGTGGACCTTGTGCAGGCAAGACTACCGCTATGGTTAAGGTGATTGAACATTTCTCCAGTCTCGGCTATAAGGTTTTTACCATTCCCGAGGTTCCAACCATGTTCACCCAGGCGGGCATGAATTATCTCACCTCCAACAAGGATTTTTTCTTCGAGGGCGAGAAGGCTACTTTCCAGACTCAGATCAACCTGGAAGACAGTTTCCTGCGTATGGCTGAAACATTGCAGCAGCCGGTCATCATCGTCTGCGATCGTGGTACGATGGATATTTCAACCTATCTCACTCCCGATTTCTGGCACCGCATCATCTCGGAAGAGGGGTATACAGATGCCCAGCTTCGCGACCGCTATGATGCTGTGCTGCATCTGGTGAGTGCTGCTGATGGTGCCGAGCAGTTTTATACTACAGCCAACAATGCGCAGCGCCTGGAGAAGGCCGATGAAGAAGGACTGAAGATAGCGCGAGAGTTGGACAAGAAGATTGTTTCTGCATGGAAGGGTCATCCTCATCTCAGGGTAATCAATAACCACGAAGATTTCAACAACAAGCTGAACCGTGTGCTCAAGGAGATAAGTAATGTGCTTGCCATTCCGCAGCCGATAGAGGAGGAGCGAAAATATATCGTGAAGCTGACGGGCGAGGTTCCTAATGCGATAGACAGCGATATTGTTCAGACTTATCTTTCGGGTGAGCCGGGCAGCGAAATCCGTCTTCGCCGTCGCGGTTTCGAGGGAGGCAAGTATGTGTATGTTCACACCACCAAGAAGCGCCTTTCAGACAATGAGCAGATTGAGACCGAGCGACAGATCAATGCCAATCTTTACGAGAGTATGCTTCAGCAGGCAGATCCTTACCGCCAGCGCATTCATAAGCATCGCAAGAGTTTCATCTGGAAGGGCCAGTATTTCGAGCTCGACGAGTTTCTTGAGCCGGTTTCCGACCTGATGATTCTTGAAACCCGCGGCATTTCAGCCAACGAGAGTGTGAAGTTTCCTCCTTTCATTCAGGTGCTGGAGGATATTACGGGCAACAGCAAATATTATAATTATAACATAGCGCTGAAGCGGTAAAATCAGCCGAAAATGTAAAAAGTTACGGAGATAATTCATATTCTCCGTAACTTTTTACAAAGTCATCTTATATGTTGTAATCTAAATATTTCTTTCTGCTTTTCTATTTCTTCCTTAAGTTGCTGTTCTGTAGGAAGATATGTAAGATATTTTGAAGCAAATAATTGCTTGCTGTCGTGCAAAATGGAAAATCTTGCGATATCCTGGCTGGTTTCCGAACAGAGTAGTATGCCGATGGTCGGATTGTCGCCTTCCGTGCGTTTCAGTTCATCATACATTCTTACATACATATCCATTTGTCCTACGTCCTGATGGGTGATCTTGGTCGTCTTCAGGTCGATCAGTACAAAACATTTCATCAGGTAATTGTAGAATACCAGGTCTATGTAGTAGTCCTGGGTATCGGTGATGATGTGCTGCTGTCGCTCTACGAAGGCATAGCCTTTGCCCATCTCCATCAGAAATTTCTGAAGATGGGTGATGATGGCACTCTCCAGTTCGCTTTCCGAGAAGCTCATGTCTCGGGATAAGCCCAAGAATTCTGTCACCATTGGCGACTTGATGAACATGGCAGGTGAGTCTGCGTATCCTTTTGTAAGGGTTTTCATCTCGTTCTCTACCTCATCTTTGTGCTCATTGCTGGTTTGCAGGAGTCGATAATAGTATTGTGAGGCAACATTGCGGTCGAGGGTTCTTGTGCTCCACATTTGCTCTGACGATTCCTTTAAATACCATAGACGAGCTTCTGAATCTGTAACTCTTAGAATACTCTTTAGATGAGTCCAAGTAAGATTTTGCACGCGCGCGTGCAAAATCTCCCAATCAGGAAAATATTGGTATAATTGTTTGAAATAGGCAAGGTTACGAACACCATAGCCGGAGCCGAACTCTGTTGTCAACTGCTGAGATATAGACTTGATGAGCTGTATTCCATAATCAGCACGCTGCTTGCCAAGCTGCTCTTCTTCAACAATACGTTTGCCAATTTCCCAGTTTGAGCGTATCAGGGTTTCGTTGATAGATTGATACGCCCTGAACCAACGGTCACCGGCCGAAGGGAATTGAAAATCGCTGGCCGAAGGGTAAAGCAAAGGTAAAGGGCTGAAGCCCCTAGCCACACGCCCTGAAAGGGCAGAAGCTCCTAGCCCAGGGCATCGCCCTGGGTAATTACGGACGCAAACCTGTCGCCCTGTAAGGGCAAAAGCTTTAAAACCCCAGGCAAAAATCACAAAGCTTTTGCCCTTACTATTATATTTGCACTTGGAAAAATAAAGAGGTAAAAATCTTTATATCTGCAAACTTTTGTTAACTTTGCAGAAAATTAGATAAGTACAATAAAAAAAGAAGAATACTCCATATCCAGCGTTAACCCTGTGCCCTTTCTAGCATAGTAAAGGCTTAGCCCTGTTTGGGGAACTGGATATTTTCTGAGCAGAAGCTTGAGAGTAAATTAGCCTGCTTGTGTAGAACAAGACAGGACTCGTAGTATAGTTGTAGCCGCTCAGAACGGAGCACCCTTCTTATTAAAAACTTTATTCAATATGCAAATATACGGAATAGATTTGGCAAAAGAGAAATTTGACGTAAGTTTTTTCGACTTGACATCAAAAAAAGTATCAAACCACCCTTCACATAAGGTTGTAAAGAACAATTTTAAGAGTATCGGAAGGTTTTTAGAAACCCTTCCAAGCGATGCTGTATTGGTTGCTGAGCATACCGGAGTTTATGGTGATACTCTCTTGAAGTGCTGCATGGATAGCAATGTAAAGATTGCCTTTGTGGGTGGATATGTCATCCATAGATATAGAGCTACCCCTGACCGTGCCAAGACGGATGTCCTGGATTGTGCACTGCTCAGAGATTTTGGAGAGAGATATCCTGATAAGCTGAAATACAAGACGTTTCCAGAAGAGGCTCTATATGAGCTTCGTCAATTGGCACGCCACCGGGAAATGCTTGTAGAACAGCGTAAGCAGCTAATAACAGCCGACAAGAGCGAGGATTGTCGTCCTATCAGAAGTCTTGCCGTCAAGCGAAGCATGGACCGCATCAAAGAGATGTTGGACACGGAAATTGCAGAGACGGAAAAAGAAATGTTGAAAGTCATAAATGGACATGTGAGCATTCGCCACAACTATGAACTTGTTAAAAGTGTCGATGGAGTTGGGCTGATTACCGCAGTAGAACTATTGGTAAAAACAGAGAATTTCACAAAAATAACTACAGCGCGCCAATATGCTGCTTATGCAGGAACTGCGCCATACGAAAAATCATCGGGGAAAATGGACAAGGGAGCACATATATCCAAGATTGGTAATAGACGGTCAAAGACCTTGTTGTACATCTGCGCAGAAAGCGCCAGATTGCACAACAAGGAGATTAAACTGTATTACGAGAGACGTACTTTAATAGATAAAAAGCCGCGTCATTATGTACTAAATGCCATAGCAAACAAGTTGCTAAGGATCATATTCACCCTCGTGGAAAAAGGTGAATACTATGACGCAAACTTCATTAGGCAAGACCCAAGGGTCGTTAAATATAATTAACGTTAAAAAATACGCTCAAAGCTTGCTCAATTAGAGTAAAACAGGGCGCCTTGCTGACTGCTACTATACCCAGGGCGATGCCCTGGGCTAGGAGCTTCTGCCCTTTCAGGGCGTGCTGCTTCTGACCTTTTGGGCCTTCAGCCCGTACTTGAACCACATACGAAAGTTCAATTATTAATTTTAAGGCAAAGATAATAAAAAAAAAGGAAAATGAGCAAAAAAATGATGATTTTTTACTCGTTTCCCTTTAACTTTCTTTGGAAATCCTTAATGACCTTAATGACCATGACCTTAATGACCGGATTTCTCAGTTTTTTTTTATCCCATGCAGCTCGTTACTCCGAGCGTAGTAGCGATAGCGGTCAGAATGCTGATGGCTATCTGAAGAATTGTTTTCCAAGTGTTCGCTTTCATCTTTTTAGTGTTGAATGTTGAGTGTTGAATGTTGAATTTTTTGTGGGGCGGATAGGCTGGGCTAGGGGCTAGCACCCTAGCCAGTCTATCCTTGGTCTATTCAAGTCCGTCGCCAGTATCGTCCTTGCCGGTAGTACCGCCGCCTGATTCAGAGCCTTGTCCGTCGCTGCCCGTCTGACCGGTGTTTGAACCACCAGGGGTAGAACCGCCAGGCGTATTATCCGGAGTAGTTGGCGCGTTGAGGTCAACGTTGGTCTTACCCTCCTTAATCGCCTTGATAACGGCAGCCTGAGCACTGCGGCTGGCTACGAGGTTGAACTCGGCGTCATCGCGAAGGTTCTTGAACTCCTGACCAGGCTCCCACTGAACCTTTACGCCGGTGATGTTCTGCGAGGTGAACTTGTCAGCATCCTCAGCACCCTTCGAGGTGAGAAGGAGAGAGAAATCACCAAGATCGCCCAGACGGATTTTCTTGCCCTCAAGCAACATCTCACGCATGCAGTCTACGGCGATGTAGAGGATGGCGCTGATGTCAGCTCTCGAATAAACAGTACCATGAGAGGTGATGTGCTTGGCAAACTTCTCGATGGTCATGATGTCGGTGTACTGTGAGATGGCGAAAGCGTTCTGCTTCTCAGTCTTCACGAGTTCCAGGTCCTTTGGGTCAGGGGTTGTACCCTCCTTCTTTGCCTGGTTGATGCGTGACTTAGCCTGGTTGATTTCCAGAAGATTTGCGTTCACGCTACGCATTACGATGCTGTAATTAATCATAGTCGTTTGTAGTATGTTTAGAGTCCTTTGTTTTGCAACTCCCCAGAACGCCCCGTTCCTGCCGTTTTCGGGGTCTTCATTGATGACCGGCGCCTGCCATCATTTATGACCCGTGTTGGTCTTAATAGAAGACCGCCTTCAGGCACCTAAGGCATTTCCTTCGATTGCTGGTGCAAAGATACGAATAAATCTGGTATCTACCAAATTTAGACATGTGATAAGGAGCGATTTTCAGCAAACTTACAATTTGAAAGTTGGTTCTAAATACAAACTCTATGTTTCATGTGGCGCATCTCTATGTTTTCGCGGTATAGAAGCTGTGTTTTTGCTGTATAAATCAGCATATTACAAAGTAATAACCTATTTACAGGAAACGTGTTCAGTATTCAGTATTCAGTTTTTTTCGCTGTTGTTACCACTCTCTGTAAAGATAGTATATTATATATATAATAATATATATATATATATATAATATAAAATAATTACTTACAATTTATAACCATGAAAAAGGTAACTATCGCGAGAAAAACTGAATACTGAATACTGAACATCCTTTAGGCACTAATTAATTTACTCCGCAAGGGGTATTTGTATTCAATCAGTACAGGTCGAAATAGTTCATCATTTCTCGCGCTGTGCGAATCGGCAAGCCTCGATGAGTTTCTGCTTCAGCTTGCCACGGCCAGCCATCACATTTTTATTTTGCTTCAACACGCTGCTAGGCCAGCCATCCTCAAAGCAGGTCACACTGAGATACTCCGAGGTCTGGGCATCTTGGTCAACTGCCTTGTCTATCTCCTTCTTAAACTCGTCGTCCAAGTCCTTGATGTCGCCATCATGATCCTTGCCGTCCTCGGTCTTCTTGCCCTTCAGTCCTTCCATCATGAAGGTACCCATCAGTCCGCCCATCACCTCCTTCACGGTCTCCTTTGGTATCACGCTGACCACCTCGCAGGAGATTGTGTAGTTGCCATTCTTCTCTAGGCTGGCATTGATATAAGTGTCGTTGGCGTAGCTATCCTTGGTGGCATCTTCGTGCTCGTGATGCTCGCCCACGGCATATTGGCCTCCGTGGTAGGCGAAGAGCAGTTTCAGCTCCTCCAGGTAGTCCTCCACAAGCTCGTCGGTGTTAGCCTGGTTGCCTATCTTCATGAAGTCAAGACCTATCGCCTTCTTCATTGCCTGCATGATGGGCATGGAGGCGATGTCCTTCATACTCGCCTTGAAGAGAGCCTTTGCCTGCTTCTTGATTTGCGAGAGATTGGTAATCTTGGTGATGCGACCGTATTCATCGGTCTCAAAGTTGATGGTGGTGCCTATCACGCTCTTGGCGGTGCGCTCCGCTACCATGGCCATCATCTTGTCCCGGAAGTTGTCGCCCACCGAATCGGCCTTTACGTCCAGGAAGGTGTAGCTCATCTTATAGCCCTTGCTGGTGGAATCGTTTACCACGAGGCGCACCTGGGTGGATACGCCGAGCGTCTTCACCGTGTCCTTGCCGTCCACCTTCCACTCATTCTCATATATCCAGTATTCGCAGGTGTCGCCCTTGCAGAAGTAGGCCACCACATTCACCACCGAGTCTTCGCCAGCTGTGTCCACTTCCAACGTGTCGGAGTTGTTCGATAGCCATTGACTATCAGTGATTTTCTTGGCAATCGATACCGTGTCCTCTACCTTAGGCGACATTTCTCCGCTCTTCACGATGCCGTGGTTGGCGAGCAGTCCGCAAGCTATTATGCAGCTCATCACTATCAACGAGATTTTCTTCATTAGTTCATTTTTTATGTTGTTTATTCTTCAAGTTATTATTTCTCGCTGCAAATTTACGATTTTTTTTGTAAAAAAAGCCAAGCTCCTAAAAAAAACTGTAAAGTTAACACAAGTTTAACAGTAAGTACGGTGCAACGAGTGAAGCGATTAATAAAAGTACAATCAACGCAATAATACTATTAATTTTACGTTCTTTTCAAAGAAAGGGGTTGTGCAATAGTAGCTTAAAGGCTAAAAGCACTACCTTTGAATGCAATAATAAGTAACAACACGTTTAAGGTCACAATTTGTGATCTCAAAAATAATAGAAATATGGCAAACAAAATAGATAAAAAAGAAACAGTCGCAATTTGCGACCAGTCCAAAATAGATGTTACAAAATGCGATAACCATGAACTCGCAGGTAATATCGAACCTCTAATAAAAGTAATTAGAGGGCAACAAGTTATGCTTGATAAAGATTTAGCAATGCAATATGGGGTAGAAGCTAAAGTTCTCAATCAGGCTGTAAAACGCAATGTTGAACGCTTTCCTAATGACTTTCGGTTTCAATTGACAAAGGAAGAATGTTTAAGGTCACAAATTGTGACCTTAAACGAAAAACAAGGTCAACACCTCAAATATATGCCGTATGCTTTTACAGAACAAGGCGTGGCAATGCTTAGTAGTGTTCTCCGTTCACAAACAGCTATTGAGGTTAATATTCGGAAACAACAAAGAACTTACTTGTAAAGATAGAATAGTATATGAAAATATTGAATACTCGCATATTAAAGAAAAGCGTGATAACACTTAGTTTTTTGTGCTATCTTATAACCTGTGGGTTCGTACCATATTATTATGATGAAGCAACTAATCTCTGTTATGGTGATGGCCTTTTCAACTTGTTCTTTGGCTGGTGTTGTTTCGTATTTCCGGGAATATTTACGAAAATATATTCTTTAGCATGGTTTTCAAACATAACATACATTGTTGCTATAAGACATCTAATAAAGGGAAATAGAAAACACTTCGTATTGTGGATTTGCATCACCATAATATTGAGTAGCCTTTTGATTATTTGTCCAAGAACAGAAACTGACACTTGGGGGAATATACACCATTTTACGTTGACGATAGGTTATTATTTGAGAATTATAAGTTTCTTTATTTTATTTGTTGGTGGATTATATGTCCTGTTTGTACAAAATAGGAAAGGGGATAAAAGGCTGATGAATGATGGACGGATGAAAAGTAAGCAGCAAATATTCTTTCTGACAAAATCAGATATAGTCAAGATGATGTCTATGGTTGAAATAAGAATTCCAATAGAATATACCCTGCTGGGGGCATTTAAATAGGAGACGATAAGAAGAGAAAACACCATATCAAATTTTTCTAAACTTGGTCATACAGGCTATGCCAATTGGATTTCTTTGGATAATAGATACATGGTGCTCCCCTTAAATAATGAGGTGAAGTATAGAATTGTGAAACAAAGAAATGGTTCTTTTCATTACATCGTAGATCTTGCATCTAATCCCACAGGTGTTGAGCTAAGTACTGGAGGAATATACGACAATGCAGAAAATGTTTTAATCGCAGGTCGTGTTGCAGTCTTTACTGATAGCTCAATCGAAGCCATGCAAATCTATAAAGAAATATTGAGAGCTATGAATAAATGTTTTACCAGGAAAAATAACATCTTTGTATCTCAAGAGGTGTTATCTTTATTGGAAGATGGATGGCGATTAACATGTAATTATAATGCGCCTTGTGAAAATGATTTCAAATAATATATCTTGCAAATTTCAACTTTGCTACAAATAAACTTCGGAAGGAGAAATATGAATTCACTATGTTTATGTGTAAAAGAATAAAATTTTGGCTTTGCAAACTTCTCTATTCCCATAGAAAAAAGTCTTGTTGCATTTCCTTTTCATCAAAAGGTTTCAAGGTGATAACTCTCTATCGGATTTTTGAGGGATGCCAAGTAGAAGATAAACCAATTATCTTTCTTCCTGCTACAGCATCCGAGGAAGAATTGGCCAATGCGATATTTTTCTGTTTGGGTAAAAGTAGTATGGTTATACGAACTTCAATAAATTCCACATCCGCTTATCTGAAGTTTATTAAAGAACGTTCGTTGAAAAGTTACTATCAACAATCCGTGGCTTGCATAGTAAAGTTGAATGTTCAAACAGGCATAATTCATTTAGAACTTTGGCAACAAGCTGATGATGGTAGAGGAATGACTCCTTGTCATGAACAGAGCCTTATGGAATTTGATGTAAAAGACAATAGTCAACTTCTCGCCAAGTATGTCAAGGAAATCTTAAGTGAAAGATTAGCTTTGAAAAAGGATAAGGTAGCTATGGAATAAACAATAAAAATTGTAGAATGAGAATAAACAAATGAAACAGATTAAATTAGCTTTTGTACTTTTAACAATAATGATAGTTCTTGGTAATTGTACCTTTGAAAACCGTACAACTACCACTAAGATGTGTCTCGAAGATTTGGACATGAATGTTCAAGACACACTAAGAAATGTGCCTGTTGATTCTTTTGGCTGTCATCCTGATTTGATAGACTTAACAGGACATTATAAATTGATAATAAAAGAGTTTGGTCCGTGGTGTTATGCGCAAAAACTAACAAACATAGAAACAGGAAAATATTATTGGTTCGATTATAGTACTCCACGACCTATTATTGTTACAGCCAAAGAAATCATATTCCCTATGGAATATAATATAGTAAATAGAGGGGTAGAATCAACAGACACGTTTAACATCATAGATAATCAATTAGAGCCATAACCGTAATGCACCTGCTTGGAATTTAGCTCTTTTAGTTACCTTGTTTCTTGTTACTATTAATTCAAGTAATTATGAACATAGGTACACATTTTAGCGGACAACCGATGTATGGGCAGCTAATAGATTTGCTCAGCAAGAGATACTCCATTCGGGATGTGGCGAAGCTGAGTGGTAAGAGTGTGAGTACGGTGTAACGAGTGAAGCGATTAATAAAAGTGCAATCACCGCAATAATACTATTAATTTTACGTTCTTTTCAAAAAGGGGTTGTGCAATAGTGGCTTAAAGGCTAACACCTCGATGCTGCCATTGAAGAGCGTTATGATATAGATAATGGTGTATTATTAGAATGGAAATATGATAGATTATATATTTTATAGAGTATATTGGGCTTATAACAAAAAAAGAGAGTCCGCAAAGTTTCTTAGCCCATTGTATATGGCAATGGTCTTTGCGTTTCTCTTTTTCCCATTCGCATTATTTTTGTGCGAACTATTAAGGGATTCATACCATAGAAATGATGGATATTTGTTATCCATTTATCTACTAATGATATTAATATACTCTTATTTAAGATTTTTCCCTAACAAAAAGATATGGTTGATAAATAAAAAATTCGAAGGGAATTGTTATAATTATAAGATTCCTGATTGGTGTTTTTTCGTGGTTCTTCCATTATCCATAGTTTGGGGAATTATAACATATTCTCTTTTGGTAAAGTTTTTAATAAAACCTTTTGCCTTGAGAGGTATTATATATAATATGCTGTAAGCGTTCTATAAAAAATGCAATCAAAAACTCATAGAATTTTTCTTGGCTGGAGTTTTTGATTGCATTTTCAAATATATAGTACAACCTAGAAATTAAGAGAGTGTAAGCTAAACTGTGTCATGCTATCACTGTTATAGATTAATGCAGTTTATTTGCATTTTGTTCAGTATAGTTTTTCCACTTCTACACCCGGCAACAAGTAGCAGAAATCATCGAATTTCTGGATGAACCATAAAAAATCACCCTGGAAGGGAATGCATACAACACACTATGCATATCCCTTTCAGGGTGAGTTAATAAAACTACAATCACAGCAATAAAACTATTAATTTTACGTTCTTTTCAAAAAGGGGTTGTGCAATAGTGGCTTAAAGGCTAAAAGCACTACCTTTGAATGCTGTTAAATATGGTAATGTTCAAAGTCACAATTTGTGATTTTGGAAAAATGAATATAAATATGACAGATAAAATAGAAAAAAAGGAGGTAACCTTTGCAGTGCCGTACAACGGCGAGGACAACAACGACTATGTGGACGGCGAGGTGGTGCAGCATATCGAGTATGTTCCTTTCGGTGAGGTTTTCGTTGAGGAGCGCAATAACATTTCAAATAATCCATTAAGAAGAGAGAGAAATGGCAAAAGATAGGATGCTTTATATGAAATTATGTTTTGTAGTAATAGTCTTTGGACTATCTTTTATTATTTGTAACAAGCATTATATTAAGTATAGTGCTTGTTACAAGCTTCCGATACCTAAAACTCCATTTTATCCAGATGCTTATAAATTTGCAAATACAAAAGAAGAGTTTTTGTCAAATATAAAATTAATTAACAATGCAATAAAAGTAGAAGCCATTATTGATACAAATAAACTTGATTTTAACAATCATACATATCTCTTTGTGTTTGGCGCACCAATAAAAAATATGTACTATAGTTTTAAGACTACATTATTTGACGATAAATCTCCGAGTTACGCAAAGGCTATAAGACATAAAAAAAAATGTGTATTTATAAATTATAATATTCCAACAGGGTACACGTATTTGTATGAAATAAAAAAAGACGAGACCCTTACTGGTTTCAATGGAATATAAGAAATTCATTGAATTGACAAAGAATAGAAATCCGTGGATTATTGTTTATCCACGGATTTATTATAATCAGCAATAAAATGGAACGCAAGAAACAGACTGGGCATGTCTGCCGATGGATGGATTTTTTGCATAACGATTGTCACCTTCGTCGTAGGATGTACCATAGTAATCGGCCTATTTGAATGGCGCGACAGGAGTAGAATGGAGAGTAGAAACGCAGAGACGCACCTTTGGCGGAAAAGCATGTACGACTTGAACATGCACATTGCCAAGCTGTCTCTGCTTGGTGAGACAATAGAAAAACATTGATAGACATATTATTGTGCGTTTTTTGATTAATACAGCAATTCCATACAATAATTTCAAATGTCTATCGTTCTTTAGATAAAACATAAAATAAAGACGTATGAAAGTATCAACAAAACAAGGCTATAAACCGCCTTAAAATTCGTCAGGGCTTATCAGAGGATATTTCCCTTGTATCTTTGAAAGTTTTTCCATATAAAATCCAAGCACTACGGGTTAGAGATGATTTATCCAGACGAGGAGAAGATTACCTATTCTTACAACCTCGGCGGTCAGCTTGAGAAGGTGCATGGTTACAAGTCATTCATGATGCTCAATATGATAACAAAGAAGAAAGACGTGTAATAACTGGTAGTGAAGCAAAAACAGCAAAGTCTAATCATGAAGCTCTTAGGCGTAATCATCGAGGTAGAAATTATAAGACAACAAGTCCTATATCCACAAAATCCTCAAAATACGGATTGCCAAAAGAGGTTTAGGTAGTAAAGTTTCCCTCGGTTGTACGTTATTGAAATTGTCATTGGCATCTGCTTGATAGTGGATACCAATGACATAATATATTTTATAATTTACTCTTTTTTGATTATATATTATGCTTAAATATAAATTCTTTATATATATATTGTTGTTTATTACATTTGTTAGTTGCCGTTATCGTCAAAATGTGCCAGAAAAGAAAGTTTCCATATTCTATTTTACTGGTAATATTGACACATATCGGCAATTAGAGTGTGAGGACATCGAAAAATTTAGCGAGAATACGAAATACGATGACACTTTATTTGTCAAAAAGTATGTGATTGAGCAAGTTTCTCAAAAAATCAAATATGCAAAACGTGACACTTCTAGGTGTTATACGAATGATAGTCCAATAATATATGTAGACATTCATGGTATGAAATTATGTATAAATGCTAAAGGTAACATTTGTTGGATTAAAAAGCATGGTAGATATGAGTTATATAAAATAAGTGATAAAGTGGCATATTTATTAAAATGTAATTCAAACTATTACAATAATATGTCAATGAATGATTTATTTTATGATTACGGTATTAAAAAATACGGAATACCAAATGGATATAAAGATATAAATGCAAGTAAAGATAGCAAAAGGAAAGAATCTTATAAAATTCTCGTTTATTTTAATTAAAGAGTTTAGGTTCTGTAGTGAAATAGACACTTTCATTAGTGTCCAATAAAAATTGGACACGTTAATTAATTAATCAAATAGTCCCTTAAAAAGGGGATAATCGAGTTCTTTGACATCGTTGAAAATAGTCTTATCAAATAGATCTCTTAGGTGGGTTTTGTCCGTCAATGAAATGCTTAGAATCTGCAAAACTTCATATGTCGAGCGTTTCAGTTGCATATCATGGTGCACAATAGCCACGAGACAATAAGTGATAATGGCAACACTAATCTGTATGCGTACAGCATTCTTCGTTGTGCCCCAGAATCTCTTTATCTTAAGATGCTGCTTTAGCCATTTGAAAAATAGCTCAACCAACCATCTTTTTTTATATAGATTCGCGACATCCAACGCTGAAAGATGCTTTGCATTCGTCAGAAAAGTAAACTCACGATCATCTTCTTCATCGTAGTATCGAATGAATCTGAATGATTCAGGATACTTCTTTTCGGAAAGATATCCTGTTAGTTTTACTTCAGCATCAGTTAGTACATTCTTTGGCATTCTTCGCTTCCATTTTACCATTTTGTACTTCAAGTTCGTTTTGGCTCTGACTACATAGTAGGAACCTGTAAGATGAATCTTATAAAGTTCCTTGAAAGTATCATAAGCCCTATCGAAAATGTAGTAACTGTTTGGTTCATACGTAATTGAAGACATTGCTGTAGAATCATGCTTTGATGCTGTGGTCACAGTATAGAAAGCTGGAACTTGTGCTTCTACGTCATATAAGACATGTGCTTTAACTCCTCCTTTCTTACTTCTGAACTTTGCCCATGGAAAAGTTGCAAGACACAACGGAATAGTTGTCGAATCAAAAGCATACTTCTTTCCTGGTATATTCAAAATGTTGGTTTCTCGCTTTTTGCAAGCTTCCTTCATCATATAGAATGCAAAGTCTTCGAAAATCCTGTAATCACGAGTCTGATTGGCATAAGCAAGAGTTGCTTTTACGATAGTATTACGTCCAAGTCCCAGATGATATTGCTTAGCTCGATGAGCTTCCAATGCAACTATCAAGTCACGTAAACTCTCACGATTGCTCAGTTGCCCAAACATCATTGCAAGAAGCTGGTTCCAGCAAGTGAAGTGTTTCACGTATCGGTTGCCATCATACTTGCGTACGTAGTTGTTGAACTGAGTTCTATTCAGAAATGCAGTAAGTTGAGCGAAAACATATTTGTCTTGAAACATAGTAGCCAATTCTTTTTGGCTGCAAAGTTACAAAATCAAGTCCGTTTCATTGCAAAATACTGCATAAAAGACTATAATTCAACTGTTTCAAAGATCGAATTGCCCTTTTTTTATTGGACAGTAGTGAGACACTTTATTAAATAAAAAACAGACAATATCATATACAATGCGTACAGGGCTTTGGCTGCTTTAGAGCTTTATGTTAATAAAACTACAATCATCGCAATAATACTATTAATTTTACGTTCTTTTCAAAAAGGGGTTGTGCAATAGTGGCTTAAAGGCTAAAAGCACTACCTTTGAATACTGTTAAATATGGTAATGTTCAAAGTCACAATTTGTGATCTCAAAAATAAAGATAGAAATATGGCAGATAATATAGAACATCAAGATAAAGGAGAACTGGTCGCAAATTGCGACCGGTTCTACAGCTATCGCCTCAAAGCGTCATGTGCCACCAATGGCTACTTTTATAAGCTCTATGCACCATTACAGGCAAATTGTCCGCAAGCTGCGGACGATTTCAAATTGCTTTTTCTTATTCCTTGGGACCACCATCGTCGTATCATAGATAAGTGCAAGGGCAATGGCGCAACTGATAACCCAAGACCCTTCAATGCCCACCTCCATGCCTATGTGGTATATAAGAAAATTTACGGAATGCAAGCCGCAGTGGTTCTCAACCTTATGCATAAGGGAAAGGACTTGCTGGCTTTTATGAAGTAAATATAAGTGAGTTTTTCCGCCTCACTATGTGTTAGCGAACTCATTTTGAGGCTAATTCTAATCTATAAATAAATACCTATAAAAAAAGAAAGTAAAATATGATGAAATCGGAGACCAACTGTCCCCTAAGGGTGTATTCCCTTATAGCTCTCCTGGCATTTGCTTGTACCAGCAAAATTGTTAGCGCAAACAAATTCTGACGTCCTCTACTAAGGAACGAGCGACAAAGAACTTAAATACTAACTACTATAAATTTCGAATTATGGGGAGATTTATTATCAAGCTCGTGCGCTTGATACTGAAGTATGGGCGATTCGGCCTTTTTCGCGTGGTCATTCAATTGAATGGCAACAGCAAGTATATTGAGTATACTTACAATTTGAGGCGTTCCCTCCTATGGATATGAGCAGACACGTACACTTACTGGTAGATGTTGCCATGCAGGAAAGAGATTATCATGATGTACTCGTATTACGTCGCTTCTTGGAGACCTTTAATAGAATAGACAATCATTTGGTTGAAGCTGAGCTTCCTAGGCTTGATGCCTATATCGACACACTGGATGGCTATAATGAATACATGGAGCAAAGGAATAAGAAACCATTGAAAAATGGTTCCAAAATTGGCCGAAAAAGAGAATACCTTTTTGTGTCTGATGAAGCATCTTCTTTAAAAGATGAAGAGACGACCGCTGAGCAAGCCTCTTTATTTATAGAATTTCTCACCCTAAATGGCCTAAATTCTATGTCTACCAGTGCGAGCAAGTCTTCACCAATGAATATCGCAATATTTGCGTTTATCAGATATTGGAGAAGGAAGGGCATCCTGGCACCGCAGCATATCGTCAGTGCCAATGCCATTTATCGATTTCTTACCGATGATTGCCATATACGAAAAGAAGTTACGATAAAATCGTTCTACAATGTCTTCAATCATTGTGAGGACATGAAAAATCAAGAAATGGATGATAAAGTGGCTGATTTCTTTGCCCATAGATGATTTTTTTTATGGGACAAATATTAATCCTATTTTTCCTATTTTTCCCATAGGTGTTTTTGCCTTATCTTTGCACCCGTAATCAGACAAGTAAAGTCTGGTTGCGGGCATTATTCATCTTTTAAACAAGTTGTTACGATTATGAAACAAGCAGCAAAGAAGCAGCTCCTCAACGCCCAGAAGGTGGACGGAGCCATCATCAGTGAAGAAAACGGTACCATCGCCTTCCGCAAGGCGCCATGGAACGATACCGAGGTTATCTGCGAACAGCCTAAGGTGATACCTGGCAGAATGGTATGCTCTGGCGAGAAGGGTGGCGATGAGTTCGACTTCAAGCCTTATGAACGTACGGGCGAGAAGCTTTTCGAGGAAATCTTCAAGACCAAGCATGCCGTGGTGCGCACCACCAAGCGCACGGTACAGGTAAACTATACCTTCAGCCGTGACCTGGACAAGCAGGACATGCTGCGCTACCTCAAGGTAGAGCACAAGGAACTGATTGCCGGATTCAAAGATAATGTTGAATGTTGAGTGTTGAATGTTGAATTAGGCTAGCGCCCTTGCGACCGTTAGGCAATTCAACATTCAACATAAAATTCAACATTCAACATTCAACACTCAACATTCAACAATCAACACTCAACATTCAAAAAAACGATGGAACATATTATAGCATATAATCCGTACAAGAATGGCAATAAGGGGAGCGTAAGCTCCCAGCCACTCTCGGTCTACGACAAGACCATCGCTTATCCCTGGATGGCAGACCTGGTAGCTGCCATCCGTGGGGGTAACGATGAACTGAAGAAGCAGTTGCCCTTCCGCTGCGCACACTACTACCAGTTCCGGGACAACAGACGCTCGCAGAAGAACGCTGTGCCCGAAAGCTTCCTCTTCCAGACCACCATCGATGTGGACGATAAGAATTATGTGGACAAGGCGATGGAGAAAGCACGTGAGCTGAACTGCAGCGACACCATCTGGAAGGGAGCCCTGCTGCACCTGGAGTACTCAGCCCGCAAGAAGTTGCACATCGACATCCGCATGCCCGTCGGCATGACTATCGAGGAGACGCAGCGAGCCTATTGCGAGGCGCTGGGCGTGCCCTACGACGAGAGCTGCATCACGCCAGAACGCATGCTCTTCGTCACCGACAAGGAGTCGGAAATCTATCGCTCGCCCCATTGGTACGAGGTGTTGCCGCAGGAAGAGCTGAAGAGGCGCAGACAAGCCTACCTGGACCGTGGACTTACAATCGACGGACGGGCTGGGAAAGTTAATAGTTTACAGTTAAAAGTTAATAGTAATCATAAAGTTCAAAGTTCAAATTTCCAAGTTCAAAGTAAAGACCATGTTCAAGACCATCGACTTTCGGGCTCTGACAGCCATCACGCTGTTTCTGCTGGCTCTGCTATTCAGCCTGCCCAACCTTGTGATAGCAATGCTGCTCATGCTGCTCATCTCAGCCCTGCTGGAGCTCATCAGGATGCTGGGGCAGAGGCAACCGTCAAGAACCTAGCAGCCTTCGACCTCTTCCGCAATGCGGCAGGTCTGAAGGACGTAGACATCAACACCCCAGGCTCGCGCCACTCATCGCTCCTGGCTATCATGAGCGCAGGCGCATCGAGAGTGATGCCTGAAGACGAACTGAAGGCGGTGGTGGCGCAGAAGATGCCTGCCTTTTCGCAGGAGCGTGACTGCCAGCAGCTCATCCACGATTTTTATGCGAAATATGGCGACAGTTCGAAGCCGATGTCGCAAGCCGTAATCCGCATCAATGCTCAGGCTGAGAAGTCATCCCAGAAGGATGCCGTGGCATTCAAATCCGCAAGTTCTGTGGGTTCCGAAGGCGGCACGGATTCCAATGCGGAAGATGATAAATTAGCTCCACCTCCGATGCCCGAACATCTTCCCAAACTCGTGGAGCTGCTGTTATCGAAGACACCGGACGTATACAAGCCAGCCGTGGCACACGCCATCTTCCCGCCACTTGCTACACACCTCTGTAAGACCACCTTCAGGTATATCGACAATGTGGAGCACGAGGCCACCCTGATGTGCTGTCTGCTGGCGGGCACAGGTGCAGGCAAGAACTGTGTGCAGATGCCCATCAACATGATTATGGAGGACATCAGACAGCGCGACCGTGAGAACCTGCAACGGGAGAAGGAATGGAAAGAGGAGGTGACACGTAAGGGTGCCAACAAGGATAAGCGCAAGCGTCCGGAAAACCTCATCATCCAGGAGATAGATGCCGATATGACCAACCCGGCATTCGTGATGCGCACGGCTGAGGCTCAGGAACATTTCCTCTATACAACGCTCAACGAGATAGATCAGTTCGACGCCCTCAAGGGACAGGGCAACCAGCAGTTCAAAATCATGTGTCTTGCCTTTGATCCAGGCAACTCATACGGCCAGACCCGCGTGGGCACATCGAGTATCACCGAGCGCATCACCATCCGGTTCAACTGGAATGCATCGACCACCGTCCAGCTGGGGCAGCGATATTTCTCAAAGGTGCTCACTGACGGACCTATCAGCCGCATCAACTTCTGTACCATCCCGGAGCGGGAAATCGGTGCCGAAATGCCAGTATACGGCGAATACGACGATGCCTTCAGAGAGGCGCTCAGACCGTACATAGAGAATCTGTGCAAGGCGTCGGGTAGGATTGACTGTGCTGAGGCTTCCGACCTGGCAGAAAAGTTGAAGGATGAGAACGCCGACTTTTCGCGCATGTCGCAAAACAGGGTGTTCGAGAATCTCTCCTTCCGTGGCAACGTTATTGCCTTCCTCAAGGCTTGCGTGCTATACGTGGCAAACGGCTGCAAATGGGAACCCGAAATAGAAGAGTTCATCAGATGGAGCGAGAGCTACGACCTGTGGTGCAAGATGATTTTCTTTGGTGCAGGCATAGCCAAGGCTAATGAGGTAGGAGAGAAATCGAGCAAGCGAGGACCTGCCAACCTGCTGCAGCAATTGCCAGACACCTTTACCTACACGCAGGCTGAGATGGTGCGCCTACATAACGACTTCGGAAAGAAGGGTACGGCGACGATGCTGAGAAACTGGGTGAACCGTCATTATATCGAGAAAATTCCTCCGAAGGGAGTAAATGCCGACGGAGCTGACGGAAAGCAAGGCGGAAAGGTGTTCAGTATTCAGTTATTCAGTTTTAAGAAGCTATTATTCCGTTCCGACGGACTCGACCTGAGATGTTTCAACGCAAAATAGTTTTCAAACTTAACACATAACATTCAAGCAAATGGAAATAGTATTAAAGCGTATAGCTAAAAAAGGAACTTATACCATCGGCAGACTCTATCTGCTGACCGATGCAAGCGTAAATCGTAACTCGCTGCCCGGTAAGAAGAAAGACGACAAGTGCAAATTGATTCATACCTTTGACTGCCAGCTGTTGTCCAAAGATACATATCTCTGCGATACCATGGAGCCTACATGGCGTAATCTGCTGGGCATCAAGCTAAAGCCAGAGGAAGTGGATGCCCGCTATAGCCGCAAGAGCGGCGTGAAGGCGCGTAAGGTACCTGGACATACTGCCATTCCGGAGGGTACTTATCCAGTGGTTATATCGTATTCGCCAAGATTCAAGCGTTGGCTGCCATTGCTGTTGGGCGTGCCGAATTTCGAGGGCATCCGCATCCATGCAGGCAATTATCCTGACGATACGCAAGGCTGCATCCTTGTGGGGGAGAACAAGTTCGAGGGCATGGTGGTGAACTCCCGTATCTGGCTGCAGCGGCTTATCAACGCCATGACAGCGGCGCGCGACCGAGACGAAAGTATCTGGATAACCATCCTATAGACAAACAGCATCCCTGCATAAGGGATGCTGCTAATCTGTCTTTATATTTTTCTGACTGAAAACGTTCTTAAAGCTTTGACCAGTCGATGCTGCGGATAAATGCCAAGGTTGAAACCCAATCGCAGTCGAGGCAGAAAGGAGTAGGAACATCCGGGGTGTTGTAATAAGCCAGGGTAAACTCTGTATCTTCATCCTTAAATGCCTTGTGGTCGATGGTTGCCTGCTTGAAAAACTGAGTTACGAGCGGCTTATTCTTTTTAGAAGCCTCTTTCAATCGCTTCTGGTAGAGCGTAATATATACGCTCATGGCGTAGGCCTGCTCGTTGAGATAGCGAACCTTTACGTTCAAGGTGTCCTTGCTCAGATTCTTGTCGAGCATAACATACGGTGGCAGAATCTTGCTGCGCATGTAGGTCATCGCATCAAACTTGAAGAGGGCTGTACGACGCTCGTCCATGCTCTTCGTGGTGTCGTTGATGATCGCATCAGAAGTGCGGAGCACCTCGTTTAATACATCCTGGGCGCTTGCCTTAGCTATGCTGAGGGTGAGCGCAAATAATAATATTATGTATCTCATCTTTCTGAAATTATTAATTATCAATTTTTTTTAATCGTTGGTGTGGCGCAAGAGGAAGATGCTGTGGTCAATGCACGCTGGCAATTCTTCCTTATAATGCGTTACCATGATCATGGTTTTGTTCTGGCGGCGGCAGAAGGCTTCGATGACGTCTTTTACAAGACGGCGGTTGCGGTTGTCGAGCCCGTGGAGCGGTTCATCGAGAATCAGCAGTTCCGGGTCCTTGACAAAGGCACGTGCCAGGAGAACGAGGCGCTGTTCGCCGCTGGAGAGCTTCAGGAAACCACGGTCTTCAAGACCTTCCAATCCGAATACTTTCATCCAGAAGCGGCACTTGTCCATATCTTCTTCCTTCGGCTTTACATAGAGGCCTACGGAATCCATCAGGCCGCTTGCCACAATGCGGATGGCTGGCAGGTCGCGCTGGTAAGAGCGGTGAAGCTCTGGCGATACGTAGCCGATGTGCTTCTTGATGTCCCAGATGCTTTCGCCGCTGCCTCGAGGGTTGTCGAAGAGGGTAATGTCGCAGGCATAACTCTGCGGATTATCGGCACAGACCAGACTGAGAAGTGTACTCTTTCCGGCTCCGTTTTGTCCGCTCAAAGCCCATCGCTCGCCGTTCATTACGGTCCAGTCGAGGTCGTTGAGGATGATTCGCTCGCCATACTGTATGCGCACCTTGTTCATCTTCACCACTTCCTGGGTGTGATATTCGCGGTCGCTGTAAGGCTGGTCTACTATGGCCTGTTCCAGCTCCGGGCTCAGCACATGGGCAGGCACGGATTCTCTGCCGGCAAGATATTCGGCGAGGGTTACCTTAGGCTGAACCTTCATATCCTTCACTTCTACCACGTGGGTGATGAAATCGGGAATATCATCGCTCTTGCTCAGTACGAGGATAATCTGCAGGGCTCGCTCAGAAGAGAGGGTTTTGAGCAGTTCCTTGAGCTGGTCGCGGGTTTCTGCATCGAGTCCGATAAACGGATTGTCCATGATGAGCACGCGAGGCTCTGAGAAGAGGGTAGAGGCAAGTTTGAACTTGCGGAGCTCGCCACTTGAGAGCAGGATGGTGTATTTGTCCATCAGGTGCTGCATGTGGAAGAGTTTGTAGATGTGCTGCTGCAGGGCTCTGCGCTCCGGAGTGTCTTCACCGGCCATCTGGTAGGCTTCTTCTAGCTTGTCTTTTACGATAGGCGTGTTTTCGTCTATCTCGAGCTGGTTCCAGCGCTGCTGCAGGAAATAAGTGCGGTCGTTATCGCCTCCGTAGGTGTCGCGGAAGGTAATATACTTGATGTTGTCGCTCACCATTGTTTTCTGACTAGGTGAGAAATCGTAATCAGGGTCGTGCATCAGGAGTGGGTGGCGACCTACGATGATGTCGACAAACATTGATTTTCCTCCACCGTTCGGACCTACGATAGCGATGTGTTCACCATCGCACGCCTCGAAGTTTACGGGTTCTGCCATACGCCATTCAGGCATACGGGTAACACCATTTTTAATGCTAATAATCTTTTGCATCTCTCTTATTTTTTTATTCTACTCTGATTCTTTGTTGCAAAGTCTTTCCAGCTGCTGTAATGCTTGGCGTCGGTCTCGGGGCGGTTCATCTGCAGAAAGTGGCAGTAGGCTGCCCCCAGTGCATCGGTAGCGTCCATGAACTTCGGCATTTCGTCTTGCTGAATATGGAGCAGTCGCTGCAGCATTCCCGCCACCTGTTCCTTCGAAGCCTGTCCCTGTCCTGTAATGGCCATCTTGATTTTGAGCGGTGCATATTCGTGGATAGGAACGCTGTGATGAATGGCGGCTGCGATGGCTACTCCCTGCGCTCTGCCCAGCTTGAGCATCGACTGCACGTTCTTGCCGAAGAAGGGGGCTTCGATGGCCATCTCATCGGGCAGATAGCTGTCGATGATGCCGGTTACGCGGTCGAAGATCTTGCCCAGCCGGAGATAGGGATCGCTCTCTTTGCGCATGTCGATGACGCCCATCACCACCAGTTCTGCCTTGTTGCCGATGATGCGGATTACGCCATAGCCCATCACGTTGGTTCCGGGGTCAATGCCGAGAATAATCTTCTCTGTATTCGATTTCTTGATCATCACAAATAAATCTCCTGACTTTTTAAAAAGACGCTTGTTCTAGCGGTCCATATAAGGATTGTGAGCGAGCTCTTCGCCTATGCTGGTGTATTCGCCATGACCTGGGAGAACCTGGGTTTCGTCAGGCAACTGACCGAGATGGCGCAGACTGTTGATGATGCGGAACATACTGCCTCCAGGGAAATCGGTTCTGCCGATAGAGTTGTGGAAGAGGGTGTCGCCGGTGAAGGCTACGTGCTCTGCCTCGCAATAGAAGGTGACGGAACCGCTGCTGTGGCCCGGAGTGGCGATGACCTGGAACTCGTGGTTGCCGAACCTGATGACCTCTTCATCTTCGAAGAATCTGCCAATAGGCGGAAACTGGTAATCGAGTTGCATCTGATAGAAGGTTTCTGCCTGCTTGGCGAGTCCCTTCATCAGGTTTTCATCAGCTGCCGATACTTCAGGTTTCAGTCTGAACTCCTGATAGATGGTGTTGTTGCCGAAGTTATGGTCAAGATGACCATGGGTTACGAGCAGGTGAACAGGCTTGAGCTGGTTCTCCTTAATATATTGTGTAATAGCCGTGCGCTCTTCCGGATAGAAGGCGCCGCAATCGATGATGACGCATTCCTTGGTCTCATCGCTCACCACGTAGCAGTTTTCCTGTAACATGTTTACTTGAAATCTTTCTATATGTAACATTTCTTACTTTGAACTTTATGATAACTTTTCACTCTTCACTTCTACTACGCCGGAACGTAAACCAGTTGCTTGTCCTGACTGAACCATTCTTCATCGAAGAAAGTGCTGAGCGGAGTGATTTCTGAAATCTTGAAGTATTGCTTCAGTTCTTCTTTCAGATTACCGCCCTTCAGACACAGAAGTCCGTTAGGCAGAGCGTTTTGCCCTTTCTGCTTAAAGTTTTTCTTGATAATCTTCATCAGGTCAGGAAGTTGCATTACCGCACGGCTTACCACGAAATCGTACTTGCCTTTTTCGTCCTCTCCGCGCAGGTGTTCAGCCTTGAGATTCTGCAGATTGATGGCCGTAGCCACCTCGTTGCAGACTCTTATTTTCTTGCCCGTTCCATCTATCAGCTTGAACTTGCATTCAGGGAAGAGGATGGCGAGCGGAATGCCCGGGAAACCTCCGCCGCAGCCGAAATCGAGAATCTCCGTACCCGGACGGAAATGGATGGCCTTGGCTATTGCCAGAGAATGGAGCACGTGGTGCTCGTACAGATTATCGATGTCCTTGCGGCTGATGACATTGATCTTGCTGTTCCAGTCGCGGTATAATGCATCGAGTGCCTCGAACTGCTTTTTCTGCTCTTCCGTGAGGTTCGGGAAGTATTTCTCTATTATTTCTATCATATAATTATATGTATTCTTCTTTATTTCTACTGATTTTTCTGCAAAGGTAGTGTAAAAAATCGGAAAACACGTAATAAAAACATCAAAATCTGTCAGATTATGCTCGTATATTAAGATTTTTGCGTAACTTTGCACCCGTTTTCAATATAATTTAAGCAAAAATAGATAAAAACAGACAAGAAAATATGATAAAAGCAGCACTCTTCGATCTGGATGGCGTGGTTTTCGATACAGAATCACAGTACTCCATCTTCTGGGGAATGATAGGCAGGGAGTATCATCCGGAAATGCCCGATTTCGAATATCGCATCAAAGGACAGACTCTGGTTCAGATTTACGACAAGTATTTCACCGATGAAGCCGTCTTCGCCCACATCGAAGGTTTTACAGGCGCAAAGGAGGAACAGGCTAAGATTACAGCCCGACTGGATGAGTTTGAAAAGACCATGCAGTATGAATATATTGCAGGGTTCGAAGACTTCATCAGCGACTTGAAGCAGCATGGCGTAAAATGCGCAGTGGTAACGAGCAGCAACATTCAGAAGATGCTGAATGTTTATGAACGTCACCCGGAATTCAAGGCTTATTTCGACCGCGTGCTGACAAGCGAGGATTTCGCCGAGAGCAAGCCTCATCCAGACTGCTATCTGAAAGGTGCAGCCTATTTCGGTGTGGAACCGGAGGACTGTGTAGGACTGGAAGACAGCTTCAACGGACTGAAGGCAGTGAGAGCCTCAGGAGCCTTTACCCTAGGTCTTGCCACAACGAACAGCAGAGAAGCCATCCAACCGCTATCCGACTATGTGATAGATGATTACAGAGGCTTCGGCTATGCTGATTTGCAGCGCATCGTGGATGATGCGAAATAGATTCAACGCAGAACAATAAATAAATCAAAATAAAAAATGGGATATTTATCTACTGACAAGAAGAAAATTACCACCAAGACCTTCGCAGAAATGAAGAAGGCTGGCGAGAAAGTAACCATGCTGACAGCATACGACTTTACAACAGCCGGAATTATAGATGCTGCAGGAATTGACTCTATATTAATAGGTGATTCGGCCAGCAATGTGATGGCAGGAAATGCAGACACATTGCCGATTACCGTAGACCAGATGATTTATCACGCCCGCAGCGTGGCACGTGCCTGCCAGCATGCTTTCGTGGTTTGCGACATGCCTTTCGGCAGCTATCAGATCAGCAAGGAAGAGGCGCTGCGCAATGCTTGCCGCATGATGAAGGAAACGGGTGTAGACGCTCTGAAACTGGAAGGCGGCGTAGAAATTTGCGACACGGTTAAGGCGCTGGTTAATGCAGGTATTCCTGTTCATGGTCATCTCGGACTTACCCCGCAGAGCGTTAATAAGTTTGGCGGTTATGGCATTCGTGCCAAGGAAGAGGCTGAGGCACAGAAACTTATCAGCGACGCCATTGCGCTGGACGAAGCTGGCTGCTTTGCCATCGTGCTGGAGAAGGTTCCTGCTAAACTTGCTGCAGAAGTGAGCAAGAAGGTGAAGGCTGTAACTATAGGAATAGGTGCTGGTAACGGCTGCGACGGACAGGTGCTGGTTTATGCTGATGCACTCGGAATGACACAGGGCTTCAAGCCTAAGTTCCTGCGCCACTTTGCTCAGGTAGGCGAGGAAATGACCAAGGGTGTGAAGGCTTATATTGATGCGGTGAAGACCGTAGATTATCCTAGCGCTGAAGAGAGTTATTAACATTAACTCTCTTTTTAGCGAAGTGTAAGAGAGTATAAATACGATAGATTCATAAAAGAGTTTAGAATAATGGATACACAAAATACACCAGTACATATCAAGCTGTGGCACAAGGACTTCTGGCGGTTATGCTTTGCCAACCTCTTGCTGATGTCGAGTGTGTACATGCTCGTTTTTGCCATTCCTTATTTCCTGATTCAGGAGAAGTATCAGATGTGGCAGATAGGGTGTGTGCTTCTTGCATACGGCTTTGGACTTTTCCTGTTTGGCGGCTTCTGCTCTTATCTGGTGCAGCGCTACCGCAGGAATATGGTCTGTCAGCTTTCCATTTTAGGTGTGGTTGTTTGCCTTTCGGTTCTTTACTATCTGGATACGTTCTGGAACATCAGGTTTCCTTTTGAGATTCTCCTGGCGGTCCGTTTCCTGTTGGGAGCATTTCTGGGGCTGGCTCAGATGTCGCTTGCCAGTACGCTGGTTATTGATTCCTGCGAGTCGTTCCAGCGCACCGAGGCTAATTATATTACCTCCTGGTTTGCCCGCTTTTCGATAGCCATAGGCCCCTTGGTGGCATATTTTGTTTACAACTATTTCGGCATGGCCTATGTTTTCCCTACGGCTTCGTTGCTGGCTTTGGGAGCCTTCGTGCTGGTTTCTCGCGCCAAGTTTCCTTTTAAGGCACCTGCAGAAGGAATTAAGGCTTTCAGCCTCGACCGCTTCTATCTGCCACAGGGAACTCCACTGTTTATCAACATCATCCTGATTACTTTTTCTGCGGGATTATACTTTTCTGTGCCTCATTCTACTGGTAACTTTCTGATGATTTTCGGAGGATTGGTCTTGGCGTTTCTGGCAGAAAAGTTTGTCTTTGCTGATGCAGATCTGAAGAGTCAGATAATCGTAGGTCTGATATTGTTGGCTTCTGCTGAATTGATTTCGTTCGGAAGTCAGGAGTTTGCTGTAGAAATCGTGGTTCCAACCTTGCTGGGTTTCAGCTTGGGAATCATCGGAAGCCGTTTTCTGCTCTTCTATATCAAACTTGCCAAACATTGCCAGCGCGGCACGAGCGTGAACTCATTCTTCCTGGCTTGGGAGTTGGGATTGAGCTTGGGACTCGGTCTCGGATTCCTGTTCCATAATCTTCCGGCGAGAGCGCATTTTGACGTAGATCATCCTGTATATAATATGATTGAATCAGGGATGTTGCACTATGCGCTTCTTTTTACAATCGTATCGTTGCTGGTGTACAATTTCTTGGTTCATCCTTGGTACATGAAGCATAAAAACAGATAAAATATTTGAAATCTCGTTTGTTTCATAAAAGCTATTCTTTAAAAGAACCTAAAAATAGCTTTTATGAAACATTTTTAATATTATTTAGATAGGTTTTTTCGCTTTTGTGGCTTAATTTGAGTACTTTTGCGTTTAGTTTTGGAAATATATTGTTTGAATTAAGAAATTAAACGTAAAAATATAGAATTATGGCAGAAGCTATTGATATCCGCGAATTGAATATCCGGATAGAACAACAAAGTCAGTTTGTTACCAATCTGGTAATGGGCATGAATAAGGTAATCGTAGGTCAGAAACACCTCGTAGATTGCCTTCTTATCGGTCTTCTCTCTGATGGTCATATCCTGCTTGAGGGTGTACCTGGACTGGCGAAGACACTTGCAATCAAGACATTGTCACAGCTTATCAGCTCCGACTATAGCCGCATTCAGTTTACTCCTGATCTGTTGCCTGCCGATGTGGTGGGTACTCAGATTTATTCACAGAAAGATGAGGCTTTCCATGTAAAGCGCGGTCCTGTCTTCGCCAATTTCGTTTTGGCAGATGAGATTAACCGTGCCCCAGCCAAGGTGCAGAGTGCGCTGCTCGAAGCCATGCAGGAACATCAGGTTACCATTGGCGATGAAACCTTCAAACTGCCTAGTCCGTTCCTGGTAATGGCTACACAGAACCCTATCGAGCAGGAAGGAACCTATCAGTTGCCTGAAGCACAGGTAGACCGTTTCCTGCTGAAGGTAATCATCGATTATCCTACACTGGAAGAGGAGAAACTCATCATCCGCGAGAATATTCAGGGCGGACTTCCTGAGGTTACACCTGTAACATCTGCCGAGGAGATTCTGAAGGCCCGCAAGATTGTAAACGAGGTTTATCTCGATGAGAAGATTGAGCAGTATATTGCCGATATCGTCTTTGCTTCACGTTATCCTGAGCGCTACGGACTGGGAGAGCTGAAAGATATGATTACCTTCGGCGGCAGTCCTCGTGCCAGCATCTCTCTTGCCAAGGCAGCCAGAGCCTATGCGTTTATCAAGCATCGCGGCTATGTGATTCCTGAGGATGTGAGAGCTGTAGCCCATGACGTAATGCGCCATCGTATCGGCCTTTCTTACGAGGCTGAGGCAAGCAATGTGACAAGCGAGGAAATCGTAAGCCGCATCATTAATAAGGTGGAAGTGCCTTGATCGTTAACAGTTTATAGTTAACAGTTTATAGTTAACAGTTGATAGTTTATAGTTAATAGTTTAGGATTTTGGATACACAAGATATCTTAAAAAAGGTTCGGAAGATAGAAATCAAGACTCGCGGACTGAGTCAGAACATCTTCGCAGGTCAGTATCATTCTGCCTTCAAGGGTAGGGGAATGGCCTTTGCCGAGGTGCGCGAATATCAGTATGGCGATGATGTGAGAGACATCGACTGGAACGTGACCGCCCGCTTTCATAAGCCTTACGTCAAGGTGTTTGAAGAGGAAAGGGAACTGACGGTGATGCTGCTCGTAGACGTCAGCGGGTCGCTCGATTTCGGTACGATGAAGCAGATGAAGCGCGATCTGGCTACTGAGATTGCTGCCACACTCGCCTTCAGTGCCATCCAGAACAATGACAAGATAGGTGTCATCTTCTTCTCTGATCGTATAGAGAAGTACATTCCGCCTAAGAAAGGAAGAAAGCATATTCTCTATATCATCAGAGAAATGCTCAACTTCCAGCCGCAAAGCCAGCGTACCGACATCGGTTGCGCCCTGGAATATTTCACCCGCGTGATGAAACGCCACTGCACAGCTTTCGTAATCAGCGACTTCTACGATCATAAGGATTTCCAGCATCAGCTGCAGATTGCCAACCAGAAGCATGATGTAGTAGCTATCCAGGTTTACGACCCGCGTGCCAAAGTGCTGCCTGACGTAGGACTGCTCAAGGTGATGGATGCAGAAACCGGACATGAAATGTATATTGATACAAGTTCGAAGAAACTGCGAATGGCCCATACACAGCAATGGCTGATGCAGCAGGAAAATCTGAAAACCGACTTTGCCAAAAGCAAGGTCGACTGGACTTCGATTGCCACCAACGAGGACTTCTCTAAGGCGCTCCTGATGCTTTTCAAGCAGAGGGGCTGATAAACCGAAAGCTCAAAGTAAAGAAACTATGTTTAAAGTAAAGAATATCATATTGTCGCTCGCTCTCCTGGGGTGCTCAGGCTTAGCTCAAGCCCAGCAGGTAGAGCAACGCATCGACTCGCTGCAGATACTGATAGGACAGCAGACTGTGCTGCATCTGAAGGCTTCGGTAAAGCAGGGCGATAAGGTGGAACTGCCATCTTTCAAGCCGCAGCAGCAAATTACGCCGGGAGTGGAAGTGGTAGAGCAGAGTAAAGGCGACACTTCGCACATAGGCGACGACCGCATGGTGGTGAGCCGCGACTATACGCTGACATCGTTTGATGAAAAGGTGTATGCGATTCCTGCGCTCAATGTGAAGGTAAACGGCAAGAACTGTCATGGCAACCAGCTTGCGCTGAAGGTGCTCACCGTGCCCGTAGATACGGTTCATCCCAACCAGTTCTATCCGCCTAAGGATGTTCAGGATAATCCTTTCTCCTGGAGCGAATGGAGCGCGCAGTTCTGGTTGAGCCTATTGCTGTTAATTCTCTGTGGCTTATGGCTTTATCTGCGCAACAGACTGAAGAACAATAAGCCGATTATCACCCATATCCGCATTGTAAAACGTGTTCCGGCTCATGAAAAGGCGCTGAATCAAATCAACGTCATCAAGCAGCAGCACGTTGAGAATCAGGAAACACAGAAGGCTTACTACACCCAGCTTACCAATACGCTGAGAGAATATATCGTGAGCCGTTTCGGATTCAATGCGATGGAAATGACCAGTATGGAAATCATCGAACGTTTGCGCGAAGCAGGTGACCAGAAGATGATTGATGAACTGAAGGAACTCTTCCAGACTGCCGATCTCGTGAAGTTTGCCAAATATGAAACCCTGGTGAATGAGAACGACGCAAACCTGGTGAATGCCATCAACTTCATCGACCAGACCAAAACAGATGAGAAACCTACTGAAGAAAAGGTGGTTCCACAACTGACCAATGAAGAGCAGAAGACGCAATCTCAGCGCCGCCTCATCAAGTCGCTCCTTTGGATAGGAGCCATCGTAGGTTTGGCTCTGTTGGGTTACATCATTTATCAGTCAGCCATGCTGCTGATGTAAAGCAGGGTGTTCTTATGAAACGTTTCGCTGGGCAAAGCGGTTTATTCCGAAACTCTTTGCCTGGCTATAAATAGAAAAATATAGAAATGGAATTTGCAAGTAAAGGCTATTTTCTGTTGCTCCTGTTGCTGATACCTTATATATTATGGTATTTCCTCTACAGGAAGAAGAATGCGCCAACCATGCGCATGAGCGACACGAAAAAGTATCAATATGCTCCGAAGAGCCTGCGTGTGCGTCTCATCCATCTGCCAATGGTGCTGAGATGCATCTGTTTCGTGCTCATCGTCTGTGCGATGGCTCGTCCGCAGACGCATACAGCTTGGGACAACAAGACGGTAGAAGGCATTGACATTATGTTGGCAATGGACGTTTCCACCTCTATGCTTGCCGAAGATTTGAGACCGAACCGAATGGAAGCGGCTAAGGATGTGGCAACAGAATTCATCTCGGGAAGACCGAACGACAACATCGGTCTGACTATCTTTGCAGGTGAAGCCTTCACCCAGTGTCCGATGACAACCGATCATGCCAGTCTGTTGCGCCTCTTGCAGGCAACCCGTACGGATATTGCCGCCCGGGGACTGATTGACGATGGTACTGCAGTGGGAATGGGACTCGCCAATGCCGTGAGCCGCCTGAAGGATTCTAAGTCAAAATCGAAGGTTGTGATTCTTCTTACCGACGGCAGTAACAACATGGGCGAAATCTCGCCAATGACCGCAGCCGAGATTGCCAAAAGCTACGGAATCCGCGTTTACACCATCGGTGTAGGAACCAACAAGGTGGCTCCTTATCCAATGCCTGTGGCAGGAGGAGTACAGTACGTCAACATTCCGGTAGAGATAGATACGAAGACGCTGAGCGACATTGCGCAGACAACCGATGGTAATTTCTATCGCGCTACGAATAATAATGAGCTGAAGAAGATTTACAGAGACATTGATAAACTGGAGAAAACCAAGTTTAATGTCAAGCACTTTGCTAAGCGCTATGAAGCTTATCAGCCATTCGCCCTGGCAGCTCTCCTGGTATTGCTGGTAGAAATCCTGCTCCGCATCACCTGGTTCAGAAGAATTCCGTAATCCGGATACTGAGCCATTACTGATTATCGGAGATATTCCGCTATCCTTCGGAGATATTCTGCTATCTTTCGGAGATATTTTACCAGTTATCGGAGATATTTTACTGATTATCGGATAATCGAATAGAAGATATAATTAGAATAGAAAATGTTAAGATTTGAAGATCCTATATTTCTCTGGCTGTTGTGGATTATACCAGTACTGATTCTGATCAGACTGATAGGATGGAGAAGAAGAAAGGCTAAACTGAAGAAGCTCGGCGATCCGGAACTTCTGAAACAGCTCATGCCCAACATCTCCAAATATCGCCCTACAGTTAAGTTTGTGCTGATGCTCGCAGCCTTGGCGCTTCTCATCGTGATGGTAGCTCGCCCGCAGATGGGCAGCAAGATTTCTCACGATAAGCGACATGGTATTGAAACCATCATCTGCCTCGATATTTCAAATTCCATGCTCTGTCAGGACGTGGTTCCATCCCGTTTGGACAAGAGTAAGATGCTTATCGAAAATCTGGTCGACAACTTTAACAACGACAAAATCGGACTCATCGTCTTTGCAGGCGATGCTTTCGTGCAGTTGCCAATCACCACCGATTATGTTTCGGCAAAAATGTTTCTCCAGAACATAACCCCTGGTCTTATCCAGACCCAGGGAACCAATATCGGAGCAGCCATCGATTTGGCTTCCAAGAGTTTCACCCAGCAGGAGAATGTAGGCAGAGCCATCATCGTAATTACTGATGGCGAAAACCATGAGCCTGGCGCACAGGAGGCTGCAGCTGCTGCCAACAAGAAAGGAATCAATGTCTTTATCCTGGGCATAGGTAACACCAAGGGAGCGCCAATCCCTATGGGCGACGGCTCTTATCTGAAGGACAATGCGGGCAACACCGTAATGACCGCTCTGAATGAGCAGATGTGCAAGGAGCTTGCCCAGGCAGGCAAGGGTCAGTACATTCATGTAGATAATACCAGCGATGCGGAAAGAGCATTGAATGATGATATTGCCAAATTGCAGAAAGGCGATGTAACGAGTGTGGTTTACAGCGCTTATGATGAACAGTTCCAGGCTGTAGGTATTCTTGTCATCCTGTTGCTTATCATCGAAATCTGTCTGCTGGAGGTAAAGAATCCTCTGCTCAGAAACATCAAGTTTTTTAAGAAAGACATCAAGAAGCCTTTCTGATAAACGTTTATACATTATTATATAATAAGAATGAGATATTTAAGATATATATTGGTTTTTGCCCTGATGGTGCTGGGCTTGGCGAAGGTGGGAGCGCAGAACGACCGCAACTTCATCCGCCAGGGAAACCGCGCCTATCATAAACAGAAGTGGGCTGCAGCCGAAACGCAATATCGCAAGGCTATCTCCAAGAACCAGAAGAATGCGCAGGCTGTCTATAATCTGGGTTGCGCCCTGATGATGCAGCAGAAGGATTCGATGGCAATGATACAGTTTGAGAATGCTTCGAAACTGGAAACGAACAAGATGCGACGCGCCAGAAGTTACCACAACATGGGTGTGGTCATGCAGCAGCATCAGCAATATGCGCAGGCCATAGGATGTTATGAGAACGCCCTGCGCTGCAATCCGCAGGACAATGCAACCCGATATAATCTTGCCCTCTGCAAGAAACTGCTTAAAAACCAGAAGCAGAACAAGCAGAACGATAAGAATAAGAACAATAAGAATAAAAACAAGAACAAAGACAAGCAGAATAAGGATCAGAACAAAGATCAGAATAAAGACAAGAACAAGAACGACAAAAATAAGAACAACCAGAATAAGAACAATCAGCAGAATCAGAACAATCAGGACAAGATGAGCAAAGATAATGCTGAACAACTCTTGAACGCTGCCATCCAGCAGGAGAAGGATACGAAGCGCAAGATGCAGAAAGCGATGAGCCAGCCTCGCCGCAAGCAATATGAGAAAAACTGGTAAAAAGTAAAATAATACAACGAGCATAATAGATTTAGAACATGAAACATATAGGTTGGTTTATTATTATATGGGCAATGCTTCTGGGCTTCAGTTTGCAGCTGAAAGCCCAGCATATCAGTGTGTCGGCACCAACACACGTGGCGGCGGGAGAAAACTTCCGTGTGGCCTATACCATCAATACACGTGATGTTGAGGAATTCCGCCTGGGCGGAGTAGGAGAAGGACTTGAGGTAATCGCAGGTCCTTACACCTCATCGCAGTCCAGTTATCAGATGATCAATGGACATACTTCCTCTTCATCATCGGTAACCATTACCTATACGCTCTACGCAGCTAAGAACGGAACCTTTGGCATTGGTGCCTCTCATGCCATCGTAAATGGTAAGAAACTCTCTTCCCATCCGGTTAAGATTACGGTTTCTGGCCATGCTGCACGCAACAACGGTGCACCTTCCATGCACGGACAGAATGATTATAATGAACCACGTATGCGAACTGCCGGATCAAGAATATCAGGCAGAGACCTCTTCATCAAGGTTACAGCCAACAAGCGACGTGTTCATGAACAGGAACCGGTGCTCCTTACTTATAAGGTTTACACGCAGGTAGACCTTACTCAGTTGGAAGGCAAGATGCCTGACCTGAAGGGATTCCACAACCAGGAAGTTCCGCTGCCTCAGCAGAAGAGCTTCCATACTGAAACCGTAAACGGCCGACCTTACCGATGTGTTACATGGAGCCAGTATGTCATGTATCCGCAGATGACGGGAAGCCTCACCATTCCTGCCATTACCTTCAAGGGAATCGTAGTTCAGCAGAACAGAAATGTTGACCCGATGGAAGCTTTCTTCAATGGTGGCTCCGGCTATGTTGAAGTAAAGAAAGATATTATAGCTCCTAGTGTGAAAATTCAGGTTGATCCATTGCCTCAGCGCCCTGCCAACTTCTCGGGCGGTGTAGGTAAATTCAATATTACTGCTTCCATCGACAAGAAGGAAGTAAAGGCTGGCGAACCTATCACCATTCGTGTCGTGGTAGGAGGAATCGGAAACCTGAAGTTGCTCAAGCAGCCTGTCATTACCTTCCCTAAGGATTTTGACAAGTACGATGCGAAGGTGACAGACAAGACCCGCCTTACAGCCAATGGCGTAGAAGGCAATATGATTTATGACTTCCTGGCTGTGCCTCGTAATCAGGGAAATTATACCATTCCTGCGGTAGAATTCACCTATTATGATACTTCGGCTAACAAGTACAAGACAATTAAGACCCAGCCGTTTACGCTGAATGTAGATAAGGGCGATGGAACTTCAGACAATGAAACCTCAGATTTCAGCAACAAGGATAAGGACATTCATGCGCTGAAACTGGGCAAGTCTAAGCTCCATGATATTGACGATATGTTCTACGGAAGCTTCGGCTACTGGACCAGTCTGCTGGTTCCATTGGCAGCCTTCTTTGCCCTGCTCATTGTTTTCCGCCGCCGTGCTCTCGAGAATGCCGACTTGGTGAAGGTCCGTTCCAACAAGGCAAACAAGATAGCAACCAAGCGCCTGAAGAAGGCTCATCTGCTGATGCTCGGTGGCAAGCAGGAAGAATTCTACGATGAAGTGCTCCGTGCTTTGTGGGGCTATGTAAGCTACAAGCTCAACATGCCTGCCGAAAAGCTCTCACGTGAAAACATTCAGGCTATGCTCGAAAAACATTGTGTAGAGGAGAGAACTATTGAGAAGTTTACAACTGCGCTCGATGAATGTGAGTTTGAACGCTATGCGCCGGGCGACCCTGCCGGCAATATGAACCGTACATTCGAATCAGCAATGACTGCTATTATGGATATAGAAAATGCTATCAATGCAACGCGTAAGCAGCGTAAGAAGAGTGCAACCGGATATTCTTTCGTCTTGATGATCATGATGCTGTTGGGCTGCTCGGTTTCTGCAGGCGCTGTAACCAAGAACAATGCTGATACGGAATATCAGAAAGGTAACTATCAGCAGGCCATACGCGACTATGAGGAAATATTGAACAACTATGGTGTTTCTGCCGAAGTTTACTATAACTTGGGCAATGCTTATTACCGTACAGACAATATTACCAAGGCTGTGCTCAATTATGAGCGTGCCCATCTGCTCTCGCCAGGCGATGAAGACATCAGTTTCAACCTGCAGTTTGCACGTAGCAAGACCATCGATAAGATTACGCCGGAAAGCGAGATGTTCTTCGTAACCTGGTGGAAGGCGCTGGTTAACTTTACGAGTGTTGACTGTTGGGCTAAGACAGGCATCATAGCCATCATCATGGCGCTGGTTCTGGTCTTGGTTTATCTCTTCGGTTCGCATATCGTTTTGCGCAAGATTGGTTTCTTCGGTGGAATCTTCTTCGTGGCAGTCTTCCTGCTGAGCAATCTCTTTGCTTACCAGCAGCGGCAGATGCTCATCAATCGTACGGGAGCCATCATCATTGCTCCTTCTGTCAATGTGAAGAAGACTCCAGCCAAGACGAGCGTTGACCTCTTCCTGCTGCATGAAGGAACCCGCGTTGACATTACCGATAAGGCGATGAAAGGCTGGCGTGAAATCAAGGTAGGAGACGGCAGAGAAGGCTGGATTGAAACCAAGGCAATTGAGGAAATCTGATTAAGATAAAATCTGATTAAAATAAAGAGAATGGATTTTAGTAGGATACAAGATTTTGACATGCAGCTGTTGCATGTGTTTAACGGCAGCGAGAATGTCTGGCTCGATCAGATGGCGATGGCGCTTACGTCGGGCTGGACATGGATTCCGCTTTATATCGTCCTCTTCGTTGTTGTGATAAGAAACAACGAGATGATGGGCCAGATTGCGCTCGTGGTAGGAGGAGCGGTGCTCTGTATCTTTCTGGCTGATGGACTGGTGGATGGAATCATCAAACCGCTGGCTGAAAGATGCAGACCTTCCAGCGACCCGATGTTCAAGTATACGGTTCAGGTGGTTGACAATATGCGCCTCAAGAGTTTCAGCTTCTGTTCGGCTCATGCAGCCAATACGCTTTCGTTAGCCATCTTCTTCTCGTTGCTTATCCGCAGCAAACTGGTTACGTGGACCCTGTTATTATGGTCGCTCGTGAACTGTTGGACCCGTCTTTACCTGGGTGTTCATTATCCGGTCGACATTCTTTGCGGTCTGGCTATCGGAGCTGTGGTGGGAGTTGTCGTTTATCTTATCTACATCAGGATGTATTACCGCATCTCCCCAAAGATTAAGTATATTTCCAACCAGTATACGAGTACGGGTTACGACTATGATGATGTAGATAAAATCATGACCGTAGTGATATTTACCCTTATTATGGTTGTGTTTTATGCCACCTGTCAGATGGCTTATCTTTAGTACAGAAATAAAAGTTCAAAAGTAAAATAAATAATGGATACAAAACACATTAAGATTAGTGATTATAATTATGATTTACCGGATGAGCGCATCGCAAAATTTCCTATCGCCCAGCGCGACCACAGCAAACTGCTGGTCTATAAGCACGGCGAGGTAAGTGATGATGTTTTTCATCATCTTCCCACATATCTCCCTCAAGGAGCCTTGATGATATTCAACAATACCAAGGTGATACAAGCGCGTCTGCACTTCCGCAAGGAAACAGGTGCGCTTATTGAGGTTTTCTTGATGGAGCCTGCAGAACCTACTGATTATGAACTCATGTTCCAGACCACCGGACATTGTTCCTGGCTCTGCATGATCGGTAATCTGAAGAAATGGAAAGAGGGAAGCCTGAAGCGTGATTTCGAAATCAAGGGCCACAAGCTTACGCTCAACGCCACTATGCGACGCGGAGATGCTCTCGGTTCTGAGGCGCAGAAAATGGTTGCAAAAGGTGGAGGAACCAACTATTGGGTTGACTTCGATTGGGACAACGACAAGGTGTCTTTCGCTGAGATTCTCGAAGCAGTAGGCGAGTTGCCTATTCCTCCATATCTCAACCGCAAGACAGAGGAGAGCGACAAGACCACCTATCAGACGGTTTATTCTAAAATCAAGGGAAGTGTGGCTGCTCCAACTGCCGGACTCCATTTTACCGATGCGGTTCTCAAGGATCTTGATGCGCATGGAATCGACCGCGAAGAAGTAACCCTGCATGTAGGAGCCGGCACATTCAAACCGGTGAAGAGTCTTGAAATCGAAGGCCATCAGATGCATACGGAATACATTGTTGTTCATCGCCGCAGTCTGGAAAAACTCATCAAGCACGAGTGCCGGGTCATTGCCGTAGGAACCACCAGCGTCCGTACCATCGAAAGCCTCTATTACATGGGCGTTCATCTGCTGAAGCATCCTGAGGCAAATGAAGAAGATCTGCACGTAAAACAGTGGGATCCTTACGAGCTTTCTGAAGATGGCAATCTGGTAGATGGAATCACTCCGATGCAGGCTATCCAGGCAATCATCGATTATCTGGACCGCAACGGCTTGGAGGCTCTCCATTCCAGCACGCAGATTATCATAGCTCCTGGCTATCAGTATAAGATTGTGAAGATGCTGGTCACCAATTTCCATCAGCCTCAGAGCACACTCCTGCTCCTGGTGAGTGCTTTCCTCAAGGGCGACTGGAAGAAGGTTTACGATTATGCTCTTTCGCATGATTTCCGTTTCCTGAGCTATGGAGATTCATCCCTGCTCATTCCGTAAAAGGAGTTAGGAAAGCTATAAATTATTAATTGTAAATTATAAATTAAAAATAGATGATTTCAGTAGAAGGACTGAAAGTAGAGTTTGGCGTCAAGCCTCTCTTTCATGATGTAAGTTTCGTTATCAACGACCGCGACCGCATTGCCCTGGTGGGTAAGAATGGTGCCGGAAAATCTACGATGCTCAAGATTCTCTGCGGTTTGCAGAAACCTACTGCTGGCGTTGTGGCTATTCCTAACGAAACCACTATCGGCTATCTGCCACAGGTGATGAAACTGCAGGACGATACGACCGTGAAAGAGGAAACCCGCAAGGCTTTCGCCCATAATACCGAGATGAAGGCGCGTCTGGACAAGATGCAGCAGGAAATGGCCGACCGCACCGACTATGAGAGCGAAAGCTATGCTCAGCTCGTAGAGAAGTTTACCCAGGAACATGAACGCAACATGATGATGGGTGGCGAAAACTATGAGGCTGAGATAGAGCGTACCTTGAGCGGTCTTGGCTTTACGCGCGATGATTTCGAGCGCCCAACCAAGGAGTTTTCCGGCGGTTGGCGAATGCGTATCGAACTAGCCAAGATTCTGTTGCAGAAGCCTGATGTACTGCTCCTCGATGAGCCTACCAACCACCTTGATATTGAAAGTATCCAGTGGTTGGAGCAGTTCCTGGCGCAGAGTGCCAAGGCTGTGGTTCTGGTGAGCCACGACCGTGCTTTCATCAACAATGTAACTAACCGTACCCTCGAAATTACTTGCGGAAGGGTAGAAGACTATAAGGTGAAATACGATGAGTATGTTGTATTGCGTGCTGAACGCCGCGAGCAGCAGCTCCGTGCCTACGAAAACCAGCAGAAGGAAATTGCCGACATCAAGGATTTCATCGAGCGATTCCGCTACAAGCCTACCAAGGCGGTTCAGGTGCAGAGCAGAATCAAGCAGCTCGAGAAAATCGTGCCTATCGAGGTGGATGAGGTTGACAACAAGCAGATGCACCTCAAATTCCCTCCTTGTCTCAGAAGTGGCGATTATCCTATCATCTGCGATGAGGTGCGCAAGGATTACGGCGCACACACCGTCTTCGACCATGTTACCTTTACCATCAAGCGTGGCGAGAAGGTGGCTTTCGTGGGTAAGAACGGCGAGGGTAAGTCTACCCTGGTAAAATGTATCATGGGTGAGATTCCTTTCACCGGAACTCTCAAGATTGGTCATAATGTGCAGATTGGTTATTTCGCCCAGAATCAGGCGCAGCTCTTGGATGAGAATCTTACCATCTTCCAGACTATCGACAATGTGGCAACAGGTGAAATGCGTCTGAAGGTGAACGATCTCCTGGGCGCCTTCATGTTTGGCGGCGAGACTTCTGAGAAGTTTGTCAAGGTTCTGAGTGGAGGAGAACGCAGCCGACTGGCGATGATCAAGCTCCTGCTCGAACCGGTGAATCTCCTCATTCTCGATGAGCCTACCAATCACCTCGACATGCAGTCGAAGGATGTGCTGAAAGAAGCCATCAAGGCTTTCGATGGAACAGCCATCATCGTGAGCCACGACCGTGAATTCCTCGATGGTCTGGTAGATAAGGTTTATGAGTTTGGCGGCGGCAAGGTTCGTGAGCATCTTGGTGGTATTTACGATTATCTTCGTGCCCATAATGCCGAGAACATCAATCAGGCTCTTGCCAACCAGAGCATGGCTTCTGCCGGTTCGCCTTCTGCCAATACTTCCGGCTCTTCTGTCGCATCAGGTTCTACAGCCGACAGTCTTGCCTCTGCCACATCCGGCAAGCAGAGCTACGCTGAACATAAGGAACAGCAGAAGAAGATCCGTAAGGCTGAGAAAGCCGTGAAGGAATGTGAAGCGAAGATAGAGAAGCTGGAAGCGAGAAAGAAGGAGATTGATGAACTCCTGATGAAACCGGAAAATGCAACCAACATGGAACTCGTGACAGAATACACCGAACTCATGAAGGGTCTCGATGAGGAGAACGAGCGCTGGATGCTCCTTTCGGAAGAATTGGAAGAAGTTTCGAAATAACAGTAACATTAATATAAAATAAAGAGAAGAAAATGAAAATGAAAATGATCTTACCGATGATGCTGATCGCAGCTCTGCCATTAGGCGCTGATGCTCAGAACAAATCGGGTCTTGTCATGAGCAATCTCGACCAGACAGTGAAGCCAGCAGACAGTTTCTATCAGTTTGCTACAGGTGGATGGCAGAAGAACAATCCTCTTCCTGCCGCTTACAGCCGTTATGGCAGTTTTGACCAGCTGGCTGAGAACAACAACAAGCGCGTCAACTCCATTCTTTCTGAACTCCAGAAGAAGACTTATAAGGCTGGAACCATCGAGCAGAAATTGTCTGATTTCTACAAACTCTCTATGGATGTTGACAGCCGCAACAAGGCTGGAATCGCTCCAGTAAAGCCTCTGTTGGATGAGATTGAAGCTGCCAAGACCAAGGAGGAGCTTCAGAAGCTTCAGGTTAAGTATGCATGGATGGGTCTCGGTTTGGGCTATGTCTCAGGTTTCGATGCCGATGAGAAGAACGTAGCCATGAACATCTACATCCTGATGCAGGGCGGTCTTACTCTCGGTGCCAAGGATTATTACCTCAACAACGATGCTGCAACTGTAGCTATCCGTGAGGCTTATAAGACTTACCTCATCAAGATGTTCCAGCTCTATGGTTTCTCTGCTGATGAAGCTGCCAAGAAGGCTTCTGCCGTATTCCTTCACGAAACAACGCTCGCTACTTTCTCAAAGAGCCGTACCGAACTTCGTGATCCTCAGGCCAACTACAACAAGATGACCTTGGCAGAATTCAAGGAGAATTATCCTAACATTCCTCTCGAGGCACTTGCCAACGCCGAGGGAATCAAGAGCGAAAATCTCAAGGAGATGATCGTAGGTCAGCCTGCTTTCTTCGCCGGTTATGACAAGGTGGCAGCTGCAGAATGTGCAGGCACATTGAAGGCTTTGATGGAGTGGGACATCATCAGTAGTTCTGCTTCTTACCTCAGCGATGAGATTCGCGAAGCCCGTTTCGAATTCTTCGGCAAGACTATGAGTGGCCGTAAGGAGGATTATCCTCTTTGGAAGCGTGCTACTACTCAGGTAGAGGCTCAGTTGGGCGAGGCGCTCGGTCACATCTACTGCAAGCGCTACTTCCCAGAAAGCTCTAAGAAGATGATGGAGACACTCGTGAAGAATCTTCAGATCAGCCTCGGTCAGCGTATCGATGCTCAGAACTGGATGAGCGATGCTACAAAGAAAGCTGCTCACAACAAGCTCGACAAGTTCTATGTAAAGATTGGTTATCCTAACAAGTGGACTGATTTCAGCAAGCTCAGCATCGACCCATCCAAGAGCTATTATGAGAACGTATTGGCTTGCCGCAAGTTTGCCAACGATAAGGAGATTGCAAAGAAGGCAGGAAAGCCAGTAGATAAGGATGAGTGGTACATGACTCCTCAGACCGTGAACGCTTACTATAATCCTACTACCAACGAGATCTGCTTCCCAGCCGGTATTCTCCAGTATCCTTTCTTCGATCCTAAGGCTGATGCAGCATTCAACTATGGTGCTATCGGCGTAGTAATCGGCCATGAGATGACTCACGGATTCGATGATCAGGGTCGTCAGTATGATGCTAGCGGTAATCTGAAGGACTGGTGGACAGCTGAAGATGCAGAAGGTTTCAACAAGCGTGCTGATATGTATGCTGATTTCTTCAGCAACATCAAGGTGTTGCCTGATCTGAATGCCAACGGCCGTTTCACCCTCGGCGAGAACCTTGCCGACCATGGTGGTTTGATGGTTTCATACAATGCCTTCAAGAATGCTACAGCCAAGAAGCCATTGAAGAACAAGGATGGTTTCACTCCTGACCAGCGTTTCTTCCTCGCCTATGCAGGTGTTTGGGGACAGAACATTACTGATAAGGAAATCCGCAACCGCGTAAAGGATGATCCTCATTCTCTCGGCAAGTGGCGTGTTGATGGTGCGCTTCCTCACATCGATGCATGGTATGAGGCATTTGGTGTAAAGCAGGGTGACAAGCTGTTCATTCCTAAGAACCAGCGCCTGGAGCTTTGGTAAATCCGGAAGGAAATTTTTCCGAATAGAATTTTTCGGGAATGGTTTTCTGAATAGATAGAAAAAATAAAGTCCTGATGTTTCGTTTGTTTGAAACATCAGGACTTTTTGTTTTATGCTTGAAATATTTTTTGATAAGAAAACAATAGAATAGGGGGTTATTGTTTCTTCTCCAGTTCCTGAAGATTTTCCATCTTCTTCGATTCCAGGAATTCGTAAATGCCGCAGAGATGTTCGCGGACGCGACCATGACCGAACTCATAAACCTTGCTGACAAGACCATCGAGGAAATCGCGGTCGTGACTAACCACGATGAGCGTTCCGTCGAAATCGAGCAAGGCCTGTTTCAGCACATCCTTGGTCTTCAGGTCGAGGTGGTTGGTAGGCTCATCGAGAATCAGCAGATTCACCGGCTCCAGCAGCAGTTTGAGAATGGCAAGGCGGGTGCGCTCACCTCCCGACAATACTTTCACCTTCTTGGTAGAATCCTCTCCGCCAAACATGAATGCTCCCAGCAAATCGCGTATCTTGTTGCGGATTTCACCTTTGGCAACATCATCAATGGTCTGGAATACGGTAAGTTCGCCATCGAGCAGAGAAGCCTGGTTCTGGGCGAAATAACCTATCTGCACATTATGTCCCAATTCCAATTTTCCTTCGTTCTGAAGCTGACCCATGATACATTTCACAAGCGTTGACTTACCCTCTCCGTTTCTACCCACGAAAGCAATCTTGTCGCCTCTTTCTACGGTAAGATTTACGCCGCTGAAAATCTTCTTGTTATCAAACGACATCGCCACATCGCTCATCTGAACCGGATAAGCACCGCTTCGTGGGCTCGGCGGGAACTTGAGTCGAAGGCGACTTGTATCTTCTTCATCCACTTCGATAAGTTCCAGTTTCTCTAGCATCTTCACGCGGCTCTGCACCTGGAAGGTTTTAGAATAAGTGCCTTTGAAGCGTTCTATAAAGTCCTTGGTTTCAGCAATCATCTTCTGCTGTTCCTCATATTTCTTCATCTGCTGTTCGCGGCGTTCCTTGCGCAGTTCCAGATATTGGCTGTAAGTGGCTTTGTAGTCGTAGATGCGGCCCATGGTTACTTCGATGGTTCTTGTTGTAATGTCGTCAACGAATTTTCGGTCGTGGCTGATGACAACTACTGCTTTCGAACTGTTGATGATGAAGTCTTCGAGCCAGCCGATAGATTCGATGTCGAGATGATTGGTTGGCTCATCGAGCAGCAGTACGTCTGGCGATTTCAAGAGCAGTTTTGCCAGCTCAATCCTCATTCTCCATCCTCCCGAAAACTCGCTTGTAGGGCGGTTGAAATCAGAGCGCTCGAAACCGAGACCGAGCAGCGTCTTCTCTACATCTTCCTCGAAATGAGTCATGTCGATAGCGTAGAATTTCTCTGAGAGAGAGGATACTTTCTCAATGAGCTGCATGTAATCATCGCTGTCGTAATCGGTACGGGTGGTGAGCTCGTTGTTGATGCGGTCAATCTCAGCCTGCATTTCGTGCAGATGGGCAAACGCCTGACAGGTTTCCTCGAATACGGTTCTGCCGTCTTCGGTCATCAGATGCTGAGGCAGATAGGCGATGACGCAATCCTTGGGAGCGGAAACGGTGCCACGAGTAGCATTTCTCACACCGGCGATGATCTTAAGCAATGTGCTCTTTCCTGCGCCATTCTTTCCCATCAGGGCTATACGGTCCTTCTCGTTGATCTGGAAGGAAATGTCTTTGAATAGGGTGGTGCCGCCAAATTCTACGGTCAATCCATCAACTGTAATCATATTATTTTCTTCTTGTTCAAATTTTTGTTTCTTTAAGCAACTCCCCAGAATGCCCCGTTCCTGCCGTTTTCGGGTCTTCATTGATGACCAGCGCCTGCCATCATTTATGACCCGTGCTGGTCTTAATAGAAGACCTGAGCAAGGCACAAAAGGCTGTTCTTTCGATTGCCGGTGCAAAGATACAACATTTTTGGGCAGAATGCAAGCTTTTACCCTGACTTTCTTTCAGAGAAGTAGTGTAAGTGATTGATTGATACTGATTTCTATTGGCTTTTTAGCTGAACTTTATTACAGGTTAATGTAAATGGGGGTGAATGGGGGCATTGAGAACCAGAGTGGCAAGCGGTCATTTTCGGTCATGGTCATTTTCGGTCATTTTCAAAAAAGAGTTTGGTCATTTTGAGCTATAGTAAATATAAATATTATTTATATTATACTATAGGTGACCATTTTCTCCCCCGAAATAAAAATGACCGAAAATGACCATGACCGGAAATGACCGGATTATAATATTTGAGACTATGTGAAATGATGAAAGGTGAGATATGCTAAAGTGTTAATTGTTAGCACGATACGGAATTTATATATAGAATTACTTCAATAGTATTGGTGTAACCTAATCTATATCTGTCACTATATGATTATTGCCTTATTTGTACTCTAATGTCCTCTATTTACCTTTTGTTTCGGTCAAAAATATCTAAAATCGAAAGGGTTTTGAAGTCCGAGGATGGGCATTATTCACCCTTTGTAGAGGAGGTAAAACACCTTTCTAACCCTCTTATTTTGCGTTTTTCATTCGAAAAATCACTAAAAAGCACTGATTTTTGCCTCTTTTGGTTTCTGTTTTGGGTAGGTAAGGATAATTTACATTACTCAGACTGATTGCGTTTCTTGCTCCGTTTCTTTTAGCGGATTAAAAATCCGTAATTGTTCGATCTGTACGGTTGAAATTACCCAATACGCCCTGGGCTAAGAGCTTTTGGGCTTTCAGCCCGTCTTATACCACATCTGAATATTCTGTTTTCTTTACAAAACAATTCTGAATTGCCCCTAATGAACCCAATCTCAAAATCACGATTTTTCCCTATGTTTCATCACTTATTTCAAATTTTTACATGATTATGGAGCATTTTTAAACAAAAAAGACCTTGATTGCAGAACGCAACCAAGGTCTTCGGAGATGATATATTTAACCTATTGAAATCTCGCTAGATTAGATCTGCTCGCTCCAGTCCTCCTGGCTCTTACGAACGTAAGTCTGGTAACGGAGCTTAGCCATCTTCTCTGCCTGAGAGAAGAGCTCATCAGCCTCCTTAGGGAATGCCTTCTGTACAGAGAGGTAACGAACCTCACCGAGCAGGAAGTCGCGGAAGTTCTCCCAGTTAGGAGCCTTAGAGTCGAGTGTGAATGGGTTCTTACCCTCATCAGCCAACAGTGGGTTGTAACGCCACAAGTGCCAGTAACCGCACTCAACAGCCAACTCTTCCTCGTGCTGTGAACGACCCATACCGCCCTTACGCTTCAAACCGTGGTTGATACATGGTGCGTAAGCGATGATGAGTGATGGACCTGGATAAGCCTCAGCCTCGCGGATAGCCTTCAATGTCTGAGCATTGTCAGCACCCATAGCTACCTGAGCTACGTAGATGTAACCGTATGTAGTCTGCATCAAACCGAGATCCTTCTTGCGGATACGCTTACCCTGAGCAGCGAACTGTGCGATAGCACCGAGTGGAGTAGACTTAGAAGACTGACCACCAGTGTTAGAGTAAACCTCAGTATCGAGTACCAGGATGTTAACATCCTCACCAGAAGCCAATACGTGGTCGAGACCACCGTAACCGATATCATAAGAAGCACCATCACCACCGATGATCCACTGTGAACGCTTAACGAGGTAGTGATCCAAAGTCTTGAGCTCCTTGCAGATAGGGCAACCCTTCTCAGCGCCGGCAGCGATGAGAGGCTTCAACTCTGCAGCAGCCTCCTTAGAACCCTCAGAATCGTTCATGTTAGCCATCCACTTGTCAGCAGCAGCTACGAACTCAGCAGGAACATGCTCCTGAGCCTTAGCCTCTTCGAGCAAGTGAGCGATGCGCTCCTTCATCTTCTTGTTACCCATTACCATACCGAGACCGAACTCGCAGAAGTCCTCGAACAATGAGTTGTCGAATGCAGGACCCTGACCCTTAGCGTTCTTTGTATATGGAGTAGATGGGATAGAAGCTGAGTAGATAGAAGAACAACCAGTAGCGTTAGCAATCATCTGACGATCACCGAAGAGCTGAGAAATCAACTTAACGTATGGAGTCTCACCACAACCAGAGCAAGCACCAGAGAACTCGAACAATGGCTGAGCGAACTGAGAATTCTTAGGGCTCTGCTTGATGTCTACGAGATCCTGCTTAGAAGCTACCTTGTGTACGAGGTACTCCCAGTTAGCTGCTTCCTTGACCATATCCTCTGCGTCTACGTTGAATGGAACCATTGTCAACGCCTTCTCACCCTTCTTACCTGGGCAGACGTCAGCACAGTTACCACAACCCAGACAGTCGAGTACTGAAGTCTCGATGCGGAAGTGCATTCCAGCCAAAGCCTTAGGTGCCTTAACATCCTGAGTCTGGAGACCCTCGATGCCTGCGAGCTCCTCATCGGTCAATACGAATGGACGGATAGCTGCGTGAGGACAAACGAATGAACACTTGTTACACTGGATACAGTTCTCTACGTTCCATACTGGTACGAATGCCTCAACACCACGCTTCTCGAATGCTGCAGTACCGTTCTGCCATGTACCGTCAACTGTGTTGTGCTTAACGAAGTCAGAAACCTTCAAGAGGTCACCTGCCTGGCCGTTGATAGGACGAACGAGCTCCTTAACGAATGCTGGAGCGTTATCCTCCTTAGCCTCATCGTCAGCGAGGTTAGCCCAAGCTGGATCTACTGCCAACTGCTTGTACTCACCACCACGGTCAACAGCGCCGAAGTTCTTGTCAACAACGTCCTGACCCTTCTTAGAGTAAGACTTAACGATGAATGCCTTCATCTGCTCTACAGCGAGATCCAAAGGAATAACCTTTGTGATACGGAAGAATGCAGACTGGAGGATGGTGTTGGTACGGTTACCGAGACCAATCTCCTGAGCAATCTTAGTTGCGTTGATATAGTAAACAGTGATGTTGTTCTGAGCGAAGTAACGCTTTACCTTGTTAGGGATGAAGTTAACCAACTCCTCGCCGTCGAAGATAGTGTTCAACAGGAAGAAACCGTTCTTACGCAAACCACGTGTTACATCGTACATGTGGAGGTAAGCCTGTACGTGGCAAGCTACGAAGTTAGGAGTATTTACCTGATAAGCACTGTGGATAGGGCTGTCGCCGAAACGCAAGTGAGAGCAGGTGAAACCACCAGACTTCTTAGAATCGTAAGAGAAGTATGCCTGGCAATACTTGTTGGTATTGTTACCGATAATCTGAACTGAGTTCTTGTTAGCACCAACAGTACCGTCAGCACCCAAACCGTAGAACTTAGCCTCGAACAAGTCGTCGCCACCCATTGGGATTTCCTCCTCTTCTGGGAGAGAAGTGAATGTAACGTCATCAACGATACCTACAGTGAAGTGGTTCTTTGGCTGTGGCAACTCGAGGTTCTTGAATACAGCAACAATCTTAGCTGGAGTTGTATCAGAAGAACCGAGACCATAACGACCGCCAACGATCAATGGCTTGCGCTCGTCGTCGTAGAGAGCTGACTTAACGTCGAGGTACAATGGCTCACCCTCTGCACCTGGCTCCTTAGTACGGTCGAGAACAGCGATACGCTTAACTGTAGCTGGGATAGTCTTCTTCAAGAAGTCAACAGAGAATGGACGGAAGAGGTGAACTGCAACCATACCAACCTTCTTGCCCTGCTTGTTCAAGTAGTCGATAGCCTCGCGAGCTGGCTCTGTAGCAGAACCCATCAGGATGATGATGTTCTCAGCATCCTCAGCACCATAGTAGTTGAAGAGGTGGTACTCACGGCCAGTAATCTTAGTCATCTCCTGGCAGTACTTCTCTACTACCTCAGGGATTGCATCGTAGTAAGTGTTGCAAGCCTCACGGTGAGTGAAGAATGTCTCTGGGTTCTCAGCAGTACCGCGAGTAACAGGACGCTCAGGAGTCAAAGCACGGTTACGGAAGTCCTCGATGAACTCTTCCTTAACCAATGGACGGATGTCTTCCATATCCATCTCCTCGATCTTGTGGTACTCGTGAGAAGTACGGAAACCGTCGAAGAAGTTAATGAAAGGAACCTTTGTCTCCAATGTAGCCAAGTGAGGAACTGCAGAGAGGTCCATAACCTCCTGAACAGAACCTGAGCAGAACATAGCGAAACCTGTCTGGCGGCAAGCCATTACGTCCTGGTGGTCACCGAAGATACAAAGTGAGTGAGAAGCCAATGTACGAGCTGATACGTTGAACACGCAAGGGAGCAACTCACCAGCAATCTTGTACATGTTAGGAATCATCAACAACAAACCCTGAGAAGCAGTGTAAGTTGAAGTCAAGGCACCAGCCTGGAGAGAACCGTGAACTGCACCGGCAGCACCAGCCTCTGATTCCATTTCCTGGATAGAAACTCGCTGACCGAAAAGGTTCTTACGACCTTTGGCAGCCCATTCATCTACATGCTCCGCCATTGGTGATGATGGAGTAATAGGGTAGATAGCAGCAACCTCAGTAAACATGTAGCTTACGTGTGCGGCAGCTGTGTTACCATCACAAGTGATAAATTTTTTCTCTTTAGCCATTTTACTTTTAGATAAAATATTAAAAATGTTTTGTATTTAATTCATTCTTATTCTAATGTTCTTATTCTAATGTTGAGTGTTGAGTTAGGCTTGCGCCCTTATGTGTCTTCATGCTGGTGCCGTTAGGCAATTCAACATTCAACACTCCACATTCAACATTCCTTAATAAATGTTGAGTGTTGAGTTAGGCTTGCGCCCTTATGTGTCTTCATGCTGATGCCGTTAGGCAATTCAACATTCAACACTCCACATTCAACATTCCCTAATATAGGAAACCCAGAAGCCATAACGGAATCCTGTTGTCCTTGCCTACCTCGGTATTGTATCGGGCGTAGATGATGTCGGGATTGTTGCGCACCTTGTTTGGAGATTGCGCATCGCAGATTCTGAACTTCTTCTCACCGTCTACAATGAAGTAGTGGTCCTTGCCGGTCTGGCTTACCTTGTGGTCTTTCCAGACCGAGTTGACGAAGAATGTTTCCATTACCTCCTGCTTGTCTATCTTGATAGGATAGATGGCGTACATCAGGTTGGAGTTGTGCATCATCACCTTGGATGGTTTCTTTGGGAACTCCTGCCCGTTAGGGTAAATCATGTTGATGAGTCGCGCATCAGCAAGATACTTGATGTAGTTCATTACCGTAGCTCTACTGGTGTTGATCTCTTCGGCAAGCTGGCTCACGTTGGGAGCCTTGGCACCTTCTACAGCTAGCTGATAGAAGAGCCGCTTGATCTTGGTGAGATATTTCAGTTCGATTTGCTTGATGAGGAGGATGTCTACCTCGGTCATCATGTTCATTGTCTTTAGTAGATTCTCTGTGAAGTTGCGGTTCTCCAGGAAGAATGGATAGAATCCATGATGCAAGTAGTCCTGGAAGTATTTCATCGGGCTCACCTTGGGCAGTATCTGCTTGATGATGTGCTCGTGATTGCGCAAGATTTCATCGAGTGTATATGGCTGGAAACTGTTGCCAGTCTGCAGGTTGATAAACTCTCTGAAAGAGAAGCCTCGCAAATTATAGCTTTTCACGATTCCATTGAGCTCAGGATTCTCTTCCTTCAGTCTCATCACGCTGGAACCTGTGAACACGATTCTTAACTCTGGATAGAGGTCGTAGCATTTGCGCAGCTCCTTGCTCCAGTCCGACTGCTTGAAGACCTGGTCGATGAGAAGGGTTCTGCCGCCGTGGCGAACAAAGTCACCTGCAAAATCTGCGATTCCTCTGCTTTGAAAATAGAAATTGTTCATATTCACATACAGGCACTTGCGGTCTGTAGGGCCAAAGTGCTCCTTGGCATATTGAAGGAGGAATGTAGACTTTCCTACACCGCGTGTTCCCTTTATGCCAATCAAACGGTCGCTCCAGTCGATTTCGTCCATCAGAGTGCGTCTTACCGGTGCGTCCGTATGCTCTACGAGGTATGTATGTGTTCTGAAGAATGCTTCTTCCATGAGTTTATATCGTTTCTAATTGTTTTTACGATGCAAAGGTAATTAAATATTTCTAATTTGCAAACTCTAGATAGCAAAAAGTAACTTTTTTTTCATTATTTAGCACTTGTCTAAGTAAAAATGGGGTTTTTCTGCCCTTTTTTGCACTTTTCTTTATATCTTTGCACCATGAAATTACATATTTTCAATCCAGAACATGATTTGGCTTTGGCTGCAAATCTGAAACAGTTCACCGCGCCTCATGCGGGTAGACAACTTAGAAGTGATCTTGCTTTCATTCCGGCTCTTTGGGCGGAAGAGGGCGACCTCGTACTTGTGGATGATATTGATTTTGCGAAGAACAGGGTGCGCCATTTTGGGGCTGAACTGAACAGCAAGGTTGAATTCATCACCAAGCCTCAGCTGAAGCATCTGCTCAAGACTGAATTTCTGGACAGTGTTCATCCCTGGGGATGGAACCTGTCGCTGAAAGGTGAGTTGGAGCGTTTGGGAATGCCGGAGATTATGTTGCCGACTGATGCTGTATTAAATAAGGTACGCGAGGTGAGCAGCAGGCAATGGGCTGCCCTTCATCTGCAGCGAGGCGTGGAATATGTTACTGAGACGGCCCGCGTCAAAGAACTCATTCTCCAGCACGGCAAAGCTGTTGTCAAGGCTCCCTGGAGCAGTAGTGGGAGGGGAGTGAAATATGTGAGTGCTGAGGACTTCAGAACAGCCGGAGATTATCCTACCTTCGAAAGATGGGTGGCAAACATGATTTATCATCAGGGCGGCGTAACCGTAGAACCTCTATATAATAAGGTGAGAGATTTCGCCATGGAGTTTGAAATGAAAGATGGCAAGGCGCTCTATCGCGGTCTTTCGCTATTCGATACGATCAAGAATGCCTATTCGGGCAATGTGCTCTGCTCTGAAGATGATAAGGTGGAAATGATGAAACCGCTCATTAGCGAGGCTCAGCTTGCCGGAATCAGACAGCGCATCATCGAGGTAATGGAGCCGGCGCTGAAGGATATTTACAGTGGTCCGTTCGGCGTTGACATGATGATCTGCACGAAAGGGGAGAAGGATGAATTCTGCGAGGCTGTGCTGAATCAGGAAGGTGAGGACGTAAACAGAACCGGTCTGGGCGTGGTTCCTTGCATCGAAATCAATCTGCGCAGAACGATGGGTCATGTGGCAATCGATCTATACGAACATCTTGTGGCTAATTCGAGCGATGAGATGAAGACCAACAGGACGAACATCATGCGCGTGGAATATGATGGAAACAGATATCATCTCAGAATAAAGCCTGGCAGACCTTCGGAAGAGGCACCGCTGCATTGATTTTTTGTTAAGAACATAGATATTTTTTGTTAAGAAATAGTAAAATCGGCTTTTCCCGTGCAAGGATTAGCCGATTTTTCATTTTATCTTCAGATCTCACGATTCAGATTCCGATTCGGGAACTGCCTTTTAAAGAGGAACAGTCCCTTTTGGTTCAGGAGCGTTGAGTCATTAAAATGAACTAATAAATTAGAGAAATATGAACAAGAAAGTATTTAGTGCAGCTATTTTAGCTTCAGCTGCAATGGCAATGACTTCTTGCAGCACTAGCAAGAATGCACAGAATGAGAACGCAACAAAGGCAGAGAAGATAACGGAGGCAGAGGCTGCCCATCCGTCAGCAGATGAGGAAATGGACGAGAGTTATCTTATCCTCTCAGAGGCTCAGCAGAATATTGTGAAGAAGAACAACGATTTCGCTTTCAGACTCTATCAGCAGATCAGCGGCATGGATTCTGAGGTGGTTTCGCCAATGAGCATCGCCTATCTGATGGGAATGCTTGCAAATGGTGCCGACGGCAAGACTCAGCAGGAGATTCTGAAGGCAATCGGTTGCGAGGGCGTGAGTGTGAAGGAACTCAACGACTGTTATAAGGCGCTGATGCTTTCGGCTGGCAAGCTCGACAAGCAGACAACCGTAAATATTGCCAACTTTATCGCTATCAACAAGAATTTCACATTGAACAGCGATTTCGCTCGTACCGTGGCCGATTCTTATCAGGCTGGCGTGGAGAGCATGGACTTTACCTCTCCTAAATCTGCCACTCGCATTAATGACTGGTGCAAAAAGCAGACTAAAGGCATGATTCCTAGCATCATCGACCAGGTAGACCCAGCAGCCGTTTCTTACCTCCTGAATGCTATTTATTTTAATGGAATCTGGCAGGAGAAGTTTGATGCGAAGAATACCCACCTCGAGAACTTCAGCGGTTACACCCGCGATATTAAGAAGGTGAACATGATGCACCTGAACAAGAAGTTTGCCTATACAGAAAATGATATGTTGCAGGCTGTAGAGCTGCCATACGGAAATGGAAGTTATCAGATGACCGTTCTTCTTCCTAAGGCTGGCAAGAGCATCAGTGAGGTGATGAAGGAGATGGATGCAGATAAACTTCAGAAGTTGAGTAATGACATGGACCGTTGCCAGGTAGATTTAAAATTCCCTAAGTTTACCACAGAGATGGATTTGTCGCTCAACCAGATTATCAGTAAATTGGGAGCTCCAAGCATCTTCCAGCCAGGCACGGCAGATTTCAGCCGTTTTGCCAATGGCAGCTTCTACGTATCGAAGATGTTGCAGAAGGCAAAGATTGAGGTAAGCGAGCGTGGAACAAAGGCTGCTGCCGTAACAGCTGCTGTGATGCTGACCTCACTGGGTCCTAACGAGATGAAGCGTGTAGAATTTCATGCCAACCGTCCATTCGTTTATTTCATTACGGAACGTAATAGTGGCGCCATTCTCTTCATGGGTCAGTTCCTGGGAGAATAATAACAGAGAATTTGCAGGTTCTTAAAACTAGAAAAGCGAAAGCCAAGTCCGTAATCCGGAATCTGGCTTTCGCTTTTTTTATTTCGCTTAATTCACTTGTTTACTCCTGAAACTTTTCTATGAACTCATCCTCAGTAATGATTGGAATATTGAGTTCATGGGCTTTTTTGTTCTTCGAACTCTGCGAAGCAGCATCGTTGTTAATCAGGAAGTTAGTACTCTTGCTCACACTTCCCGTAACCTTGCCGCCCTGGCTTTCAATATAAGCCTTCAGCTCGTTGCGGTTCTTGTAATGATGCACATCTCCCGTTACGACGAAAGTCAGCCCCTGGCATTTATTTCCCGTTTCTACAGGCTCCTGCTCCTCGATAATTAGCTCGGACAGCAGATGCTGCACATGCTGGAAATGAACATCATCCTTGAACCAGGCGATAAATTTGGCACTCTTTTCAGGTCCAATGCCATCAATGCTTGCAAACTCATCATCGAACATGCTCAGGCGCGCCGTTTCTATCAGTTCCTTTACCTTGTAACGGCTGAGCAGTTTTTTAGCCACATCGCCGCCGCAGAGCGGAATATTCAAGGCGTAGAGCAGATGACGGCCATCAGTATGGCGGCTTTTCTCTACACTCTCCAGAAGATTGCTTACGCTCTTCTTGCCAAATCCTTCGAAACAGGAAATCTCGAACGCATAATTCTTCAGTTTGTAGAAATCTGCATATTCCCTGATAAAACCATGATTGATGAATTTCCAGACAGTCTGTTCTGAGATTCCGTCAATATTGATTCCTTCCTTGCTGACGAAGCGTGCAAATTTCTTAAGTTGTTTGGCTGGGCAGGCTGCATTGGTGCAATGGAGAGTCTTGGTGCCGCTCTCGCTCTCGCGCACTACGGATGGCGCATGGCAAACCGGACATTCGGCGGGAATGACAAAACTCCCCACAACCTCTGTAATATTGATTACCTTCGGGATAATCTTATTGGCCTTGATGACCTGCAGTCTGGTTCCCTTGTCGCCAATGCCCAGACGTTCGCATTCGCTTACATTGCAGAGCGAGGCACGCTGCACGGTGGTTCCTTCAAGTTCTACCGGTTTGAAAACAGCTACAGGCGTGATGGTGCTGGCTGCGCACGACCATTCGATGTGGTCGAGTACGGTGTCAGCATGTTCGTCTTGCCATTTGAAGGCAAATCCTGCCCTCGTAGCGTGGTGGCCTGTAACCGAACCGGTAGCTGCATAAGCCGTATCATCGTAGCAAATCACCAGTCCGTCTACCGGGAAAGGATTCTTCTTGCTTGTCACCTTCTCCGTAAACTTGTCTATTTCCAGCTGGATATTTTCTGTGGTAGGGTGGTCAATACGCTCACGTTCTACAGGATTCATCCCCAGGTCTTTCAGCATCTGCATGCGTTCGCCCCATGAGGTAAGTTCCCGCTCAGTATAAACCAGGGTGAACGGAATCCATTGGATGTGGCGCTGCTTCACCTCATCAATATCCTTCAGCGTGAGTGAGCCTGAAGCGAGGTTTCGTGGATTGGCGTAATCGCCTTCGCTTTCGATGATGAACTGTTCGAAATCAGAATACGAAATGACGGCTTCTCCTCTAACTACAAGATGTCCTTTCTCTGAAATGGTAGCAGGAATGCCTGAAATGGCTGGAGCCAAGTGGGTAATGTTGGTGCCGATGTGTCCGTTACCGCGGGTAACGATTTTGGTGAGTTTTCCGCCGTCATAGGTTACTACGAGGGTCAGTCCGTCCAGTTTCCATGAAATCCAGATAGGGCGGTCTTCTGCCCATTTTACAAGATCACTAACCTGTTTGGTCTTTGCCAGAGAGAGGGCGGCAAATTCATGCTCCTCTTTCTTTCCTACGATAGAATCTTCTGACACGCGATTAGTAGGGGAGTCAGGCAGAATTTCGCCTGTTTCCTCTTCCAATCTCTTGAGCTGGTCGAAAAGGGCGTCCCACTCATAGTCGGTCATGAGTTCGCCTTTTCCGTTATAATAACTATCCGAAGCTTGGTTGAGTCTTTCAACCAAGCTCTTCATCTGCAATAGTTTCTCTTCCATAATGAATGTTTGAGGATGTTAATAAAATGTTGTGTTTTTCGATGGCCAGAAATTATTCTGCAGGTTCCATGGCTATGGAGAGTTTTTCAAAGGCGAAACGCTGACCTCTGTTTCCTCCATAGTTTACACGTCCGCAGATGCAGAAACCCATCGAAGACAGAAGGTTAATCATCGGCGTATTGTCAAAGTTGGTGTCAACCTTGATGCTAGGTATTTTTTCTACCTCGCACATGCTGTTCACCTTACTGATGAAAATACGCGCCAAACCTTCACGCTGGAAACTAGGCAACGTGGCAAAGCGATGTATTACATAATAATCGCCATCGGTAATCCAGTTGCCTACTAATTTCTTATATTTGGGTTCACCATTCAATATGACTGCTCCATAGACAACCACCTCTTCGTTTACTGTCAGAACGAAGGCGTTGCCATTTTCTATGTCTTTTCTGATGTCTTTTTCTGATGGATATTCCTCAGTCCATTGGTGACGTCCCGATTCTATCATACTTTGGCGAGCCTGGTCGATGACTTTCCAGCAAGCAGCAAAGTCCTTAATATACGCCTGTCTGAAGTTTGTCTTCATATTAATTACGCTTTTATTATTCGGGTGCAAAATTAACAAAAAAAAACGAATTAAACTAAAAAACGGAGGAAAAACTTCACTTTTTTGTTCGTTTTCCTCCGTTTTTCTTGTTTTCTGCTCATTTTGAGCTATTTTTCCTTTGCTTTTTGCTAGGAAGCCGGGTGAATAAGATTCTACGCCAAACACTTGTCGAGCTCAGCAATGATAGCATCTTTCTGTTCCTTGATATGCTGACCGATGAATACGATTTTTATCATGCGGTCGCCCAATTCCTGATCCCATTCCTTCTGCAGCTGAGGGTTATTCATCAAGACCTGGGCGAGTTCGTCTTTCGGCATGGTAGCCAACCATTGGCCAGCCTGCTTTACAGTCTTCTGCTTGCCAGCCTGTTCGAACACGTAGCACATGTCGCGCTCATCATCGAAATAGCAGATTCCCTTGGCGCGAACCACGTCTCTAGGCCATTTTCTTGCTACGAAATCATCGAAGAGGCCCAGGTCGAAAGGTTTGCGGCGGTAGTAGACAAATGTACCGATTCCGTATTCCTCAACTTCTCCGCCTTCATGATCATGGTCATGATCGTGGTGATGATGATGGTGATGATGCTCATGCTCATCGTGGTCGTGGTCGTGGTCATGCTCATCGTGGTCATGATGATGATGCTCATGTTCGTCTTCCTCGCCATGATGGTGATGATGTTCATGTGCTTCTTCTTCATCATCTTCTTCATGCTCTTCGTTTCTTTCTGATTCAATCTCCTGAATCCAACCGGCTGAAGTGGATACGGTTTCCCAATCAAACTTCTTGGTGTTGACAATCAGATTCAAGTCAACGTCACCATAGTTGCATTCAAAGATTTCTGCCTTAGGCTGGATGGCGCGGATAATCTGCTTCAGGTGCTCCAGTTCCTTAGGTTCAACCTCTGCAGCCTTGTTCAGAAGAATGATGTTGCAGAACTCAATCTGCTGGATGACGAGCGAAGCTAGATCTTCCTCATCCATATTCTTCTTCATCAGGTCGCTGCCGTTGGAGAATTCATCCTTCATGCGCAAAGCATCTACTACGGTAACGATGCTGTCAAGACGCAGAATACCATTCTCGATGTACTGAGGACCGAGGGATGGGATAGAGCAGATGGTCTGTGCTATAGGAGCAGGCTCGCAGATTCCGGAAGCCTCGATGACAATGTAATCGAAACGCTTCATGTCTACAATTTCCTTGAGCTGTTCTACCAGGTCCATCTTCAATGTGCAGCAGATGCAACCATTCTGGAGAGAAACGAGCGAATCATCTTTCTGACCTACTACGCCACCTTTTTCTATTAGGGCTGCATCAATATTGACTTCACCAATATCGTTGACGATGACGGCAAACTTAATACCTTTTTCGTTAGCTAAAATCTTGTTGAGAAGGGTTGTCTTTCCACTACCCAGGTAGCCTGTCAAGAGCAATACAGGCACTTCCTTCTTTGTGTTCATATTAAAATATTTTAATGTTATACTTCTTAAACCCAGTCTGCTGATAATGCTGCTTTCTCGGGCAGCTGTCATCTGGCAGTCTGACGGTTTTGCGAAACTGCAAAGATTGTGCCACACCTTATTTTTTTGCCATCTTTTTTTTGTACACCCCTTTTTGTCAGTTATCTTGTGTTATTTTTAGGTTATATTTCATGTTTTTCTCATTTTTCTTTGGTGGTTTCAACTAGAAATAGTATATTTGCAGAGAAAATGTGTTTCAAACAGCACATTAACTTAATGAATAAACATGTTTAATATACATAAGTTAAGATGAAAAAGTTTAAGGTTTTAGTTCTGACAGTTGTGGCAGTCCTTGCGCTGTCATCTTGCGGCACTACTCAGACGGTGCCTCTGACCGGTCGCACTCATCGCATCTCTGTATCCGATGAGCAGGTTCTCAGTCTGTCTAATCAGGAATACACAAAGTACATGGCTTCTGCCAAGAAGTCGACCAATGCAGCCAATACGGCGATGGTTCAGCGGGTAGGAAAAAGACTTGCCAATGCTGTTGAACTCTATTTGAAGCAGAATGGATTTGAAGCCGACGTGAAGAATTATTCATGGGAATTCAACCTGGTACAAGATAAGTCTGCCAATGCATTCTGTATGCCTGGCGGTAAAATCGTGGTTTATGAAGGACTTTTGCCTTATACTCAGAATGAAACCGGTTTGGCAATCGTTTTGGGTCACGAAATAGCTCATGCTGTGGCTAAACATAGTGCTGAGCAGCTCACCAAACAGCAGAATCAGCAAACCGGTACAAGCATCCTGGGAACTGTATTGAACCAGACAGTAGGTAATGGTGTAGGTAATGTGGCAAGTGCAGTTGCCGGACAGTATTTCTCATTCCGCAATCTGAAGTATTCACGTGATAATGAAACCGAGGCAGATTACATGGGGCTTATCTTCGCTGCCATGGCTGGTTACGATCCTCAGCAGGCCATTCCTTTCTGGAAGAGAATGTCGCAGGGCTCAAGCAGCAATCAGAGTGATATTTTCAGTGATCACCCTTCAGACGCCAAGCGTATTGCTGCCTTGCAGAAGGAAATGCCTACCGCACTGAAGTATTATAAACCTCAGACAACTTTTAAGGTAGGTTCTACGAGCAAGACTTCTACAACCAGAAAGAAGACTACAACCCGCAGGAGATAAGGATTAGAAGAATCAAACTAAAACAGTTAAGTATGGAGTATTTATCTCATAACCTTTGGCTGATATGGACATCGGTGATGTTCATCTGCCTCATCTTAGAGTTGTCTTCGGGCGATTTCTATGTTACTTGTTTTGCCATTGGGGCGCTTATCAGCATTCCTGTGGCATTAGTAGGAGCACCTTTCTGGGTGCAGGTAGTGGTTTGGGCTATCTGCTCTATGCTTAGCATCTGGCTGGTTCGTCCGCATCTGCTGAAATCGCTACACAAGGGTGGGGAAGACCGCCGCAGTAATGCCGATGCGCTGGCAGGACAGATAGGGGAAGTGACCGAGATGATTCCTGCCGGAGGATATGGTAGAGTGAAACTGGATGGAGATGATTGGAAAGCGGAAGCTCCGCATCTTGCCGAACCGCTTGCTGTAGGCGATAAGGTTCGAATCTTAGGTCACGAATCTATCATCCTCAAGGTAGAAAAAGTTTAAGTAGGAAAATTTTGAATCAACATTATTCACTTAATCGTATAAACATCATGAACATAGGAATTTATGTGCTGGTGGCTCTAGTAGCACTTGCACTCGTAGTGGTTAAGAAAACCATCGTCATCATCCCTCAAAGTGAGACGAAAATCATAGAGCGTCTCGGACGATATTTTGCCACGCTCAAGCCGGGTATTAATGTCATCATTCCTTTCATTGACCATGCCAAGGATATTGTGTCTATGAGAAACGGAAGATACGTTTATACAAACAGCATCGACCTTCGTGAACAGGTTTATGACTTCGACCGTCAGAACGTAATCACTAAGGATAATATCCAGATGCAGATAAATGCGTTGCTCTATTTCCAGATTGTGGACCCATTCAAGAGTGTGTATGAAATCAACAATCTGCCAAACGCCATAGAGAAACTGACGCAAACCACCTTGCGTAATATAATAGGTGAGATGGAACTTGACCAGACTCTTACCTCCCGCGATACAATTAACACCAAACTCCGTGCAGTTTTGGATGATGCAACCAATAAGTGGGGAATCAAGGTAAACCGAGTAGAATTGCAGGATATTACACCTCCTGAGAGTGTGCTCCAGGCGATGGAAAAGCAGATGCAGGCTGAACGCAACAAGCGTGCTACTATCCTGACTTCTGAAGGTGAGAAGGAAAAGCAGCGCCTGCTCTCAGAAGGTGAGAAGGCTGCCATCGTGAACAAGGCTGAGGCTGCCAAACAGCAGGCTATCCTGAATGCAGAAGGTGAGGCTACTGCCCGCATCCGTAAGGCTGAGGCCGAGGCTATTGCCATTCAGAAGATTACGGAAGCTGTAGGACAGAGTACGAATCCAGCCAACTATCTCCTGGCCCAGAAATACATCAGCATGATGCAGGAAGTAGCACAGGGTAAGGATAATAAGGTGGTTTATCTGCCATACGAGGCAACCAATCTCTTGGGTTCTATCGGAGGAATCAAAGATCTTTTCAAGGGATAAAGACCTCTGAGTCAATGGATAATGCCCTTAGGCTCAAGATTGGCTCAAAAAAATAAAGCACTCTGAATATCAGTAAACTGTAACTTCAGTAAGTAAAAATATAAAACAGGATAAAAATGAAGAAAATCTGTATCGTTGCAGGTGCAAGACCTAACTTTATCAAGGTTGCGCCCGTAATTAGAGCAATTCGTAATGCTCAGGAAGCTGGTAACGAAATCAGCTATCAGTTGGTTTACACAGGAAAAGAGGATGATCCGACTTTGGAATCTTCTCTTTTCGATGACTTAGGCATTCAGAAACCGGATGCTTATCTCGGCGTAGACTGTCCAAACATGAACGAACTTACCGGACAGGTGATGGGTCAGTTTGAGCGCTATCTGCAGCAGAATGCTACAGATGTTGTCATTGTGGTTGATGATCTGGCTTCAACCATGGCTGTGGCAATTGTCACCAAGAAGCAGGGTGTGCAGCTTGCTCATATTGCAGCCGGAACCCGCAGTTTTGACATTACCATGCCAAAGGAAATCAACCGTCTGGTGATTGATGGCTTGTCAGATATTCTCTTTACCGCTGGCATTTCAAACAACAGCATCGCCAACAAGGAAGGTGCAGAATTGTCTAAGGTTTATATGGTAGGAAATGTGCTTATCGACAACATCCGCTTCCTTCAGTCTAAAATGCAGCGTCCTGAAGTCATGGACGAGTTTCATCTGAAAGAAGGCGAATATATGGTTTTGACCCTGAACCGCAAGGCCATCGTCAATAACATTGATGAGATGAAATCGCTCATTTCTGTCATAGATGAAGAGGCGCGCCAGGCTGGAGTGAAGGTGATTGCTCCGCTTCGAGGCAAAGCCTTGGGCTTCGTGCTCGCATTCAAGGCTTATCAGGAAGAGAGTAATCATCAGAGTGGAATCCAGGTGGTTCAGCCGCTCGATTATCTGTCGTTTGCTTATCTAACAGCTCACGCCAAAGGTGTGATTACCGATTCGGGTAATGTGGCTGAAGAAGCTACCTTCAATGGGGTTCCTTGCATTACGCTCAACAGCTATACTGAGCATATTGAAACTGTAAAGGTGGGTACAAACGAACTGGTTGCTGAAGATCCGGAGTTACTGAAGCAATCTATGCAGAAACTTCTGAAGGGTGAATGGAAGAAAGCGGGCATTCCTGACAGATGGGATGGCCGCTCAGCAGAAAGAATAGTCCAGATTCTCGCTGAATAGAATCTAAACTCATAGGTATAATCTCATGGAGAGAGATGATGCTATGTAAACTGATTCTTTTCAGAATAAACTTAGAGGTTCACTTCAATATCGTTATATTGAATAGTGAACCTCTTTCTTTTTATGCTTTGTCTTTTTCTTAAGCCAAAGCTATCTTTTATCTTTTTCTTAACTTAAAACCATCCTTTTCCTTAATCTTTTTCAGGCGCTTTTGGCACAGGATAGTCGTATTGCTTGAAATAGGACGGCGTCTTATTATCATACCATACTCCTTCTACGTTTAAACCGATAGAGAAAGTCTTTTTGGAATTAGTGTATCTTACACCGGCTCCTAAAACGTTGGCGCCAGGTACTCCCATTCCGTAACCACCCGGCATGATTCCTCTTCCCATACCCCAAGGATACATTCCGTAGCCCCAAGGCGAATAACCGTAGGGACCATCGCCATAACGGCCGTAGAGAGAATTGTAATTGTTGGCTACACTAAGCTGACCGTAAACGTAAGCCTCCCAATGCTCATTAAACTGGTAGCCCAGAATGCCGTAGACTCCACCGTCATGATAACTGTCTCCACCATAGTTTACGTTGTTGATATAAGTGCCCAGAGCCAACCAGAGTTTGTTGTCTTTGGTGAGTGGCGTTAGGTAGGTTGCATCGATGGTCTGGGTGAAACCGCCTCTGTGAGGCACATTCTTGCCGAATGTGGCAAAGGCAGAAAGGTCTACCGAGAGATTCAATCCCTTGTGCAGCCCCCAGCCATAGCCCAACGGATAACTCAAGCTGTTGGTAAGGTTGGAGATGGGATTATTATAATAGGTGCTGTCTAGCAAAGTATCACCCAGCAATCCGTTTTTGCCGAGAGTTTCTCTTTTATCTGATAGTCTGGCAGGAGTCATATATGCATTCTTCACCGGTTTTCCCTGATAAATCATAGGTTTTCCTGCCTGGTAAACCGTATCGCCAGGCAGCAACCATTCTTCGCGCGGACTGTCCGGACTGTGCAATGGTCCGAAGCTTACCTGTTGCTGTGCACTTGTTTCTGTAGTGAGGAAAGTGCAAAAAGCGATGATAATATATGTTTTTTTCTTCATAATTGATTGCATTTTCTGTCTTCTGCTGCAAAGATATGAAGAATGTATGAAACAAAGTAACTTTTCCCGCATAAAAAATTATTTTTTTAGAATAAAATCATTATCTTTGCATCCGATAACATAAATAGATGTAAAATTATACAAAAATATGAAGAAGATCATCAGATTATTGACACTCGCTCTTCTTACGGTGCCTGTTACGACATTCGCTCAGAGTGAAGGCAATCAGAACACATCAGAACCAGCCGGAAAAGTTGTGGCGTCTAAGCCCGATTCTCTGCTCGACTGGGAAACACCGCACGATCCAACTTGCCCTCAGGTGTTGCTGGAAACATCGATGGGCAACATTCTCGTGGCTCTCTACAACGATACTCCCAAGCATCGGGATAATTTCCTGAAACTTGTCAATTCGGGCTATTATGACGGTTGCATCTTTCAGCGTGTCATCAAGAATTTCATGATTCAGGGTGGCGATTATTCATGCAGAAAGGTGAACATGGAAAAGCCGCAGAAGTTTGATGTAAACTATACGGTTCCGGCAGAAATCATCTATCCTAAATATTATCATAAGCGCGGACAGCTCTGTGCTGCTCGCGAAGGAGATGATGAAAATCCAACCAAAGCTTCGGCGCCTACTGATTTCTACATCACCTGGGGCAGAAATTTTTCTCCACGGCAGATGGAATATTATGTAGAAAAACTGAAACGGGAAGGCAAGTATTACGCCATTCCTTCAGAACAGTTGCAGAAGGGCTACATCAAGCATGGTGGTGTTCCTCACCTTGACAACGGCTACACCGTGTTCGGAGAGGTGCTTGAAGGCATGGATGTGGTTGATAAGATTCAGAATGTGGCTACCGATAAGGCAAACAACGACAGGCCTCTCACGGATGTCATCATCCTGAAAGCCAAGCAGATGAAGTAACTTTCGGATGGTAAACTGAAGAAATAAGTAACTGAGCCCATTAAAAGGGAAAAATCGATAAGTAAAAATATTAATTACGAGAAAAATGAAGTCATTAAAGGAATTATATAGAATAGGTAAGGGACCATCGAGCAGTCATACGATGGGGCCTCAGCGTGCTGCCAAACTTTTTCTGGAGCGTTGCCCTAACGCTTCTTATTATGAAGTAACCCTCTATGGAAGTCTGGCTGCTACAGGTAAAGGGCACATGACTGATGTGGCAATAGAAGAAGTGCTCAGACCTCATAAAACTGTGAATATTATCTGGCAGCCACAGACTTTCCTGCCTTATCATCCCAACGGAATGAAATTTGTGGGCAAGGATCTGAACGGCGATGTTATTGATGAATGGACCGTTTACAGTATTGGTGGTGGAGCCATATCAGATGGTACTGCCGGCAACGAAGAGCTGGGCGCCAAGGATGTTTATGATCTGAACAAGCTCGCCGACATCAAGCAATGGTGCTATGATAACGGACGCTCATTCTGGGAGTATGTTGAGAAATGCGAATCGGAAGATATCTGGGATTATCTCGACATGGTTTGGCAAACGATGAAGCAGAGCATCAGAAATGGTTTGGATCATGAAGGTGTTTTGCCTGGTCCGCTGAAGCTACAGCGTAAGGCTGCCACCTATTATATAAAGGCGAAGGGTTACCGTGCTTCCCTGCAGAGCCGCGGCTTGGTTTATGCTTATGCGCTGGCTGTGAGCGAAGAGAATGCTTCGGGTGGCACAATCGTTACAGCTCCTACCTGTGGCGCCTGTGGTGTATTGCCAGCTGTACTCTACCACATGTTTACTTCTCATGATATGAGTGAACAGCGCATCTTGAGAGCCTTGGCTACAGCCGGATTGGTGGGCAACATCGTAAAGCAGAATGCTTCTATCAGCGGTGCTGATGTAGGTTGCCAGGGCGAGGTAGGTGTTGCCTGCGCCATGGCTTCGGCTGCAGCCTGTCAGCTTTTCGGAGGCAGTCCGGCTCAGGTAGAATATGCTGCCGAAATGGGATTGGAGCATCATCTTGGAATGACCTGCGACCCAGTTTGCGGACTGGTTCAGATTCCTTGCATCGAGCGAAATGCCTTTGCTGCCGCCCGAGCTTTGGATGCAGACCTCTACGCTTCCTTCTCAGATGGCCATCATACCGTATCTTTCGACCGTGTTGTTGAAGTAATGCGACAGACGGGTCATGACCTACCTTCGCTTTACAAGGAAACAAGCGAAGGCGGTTTGGCAAAGGGATTCCCAAGAGACATTTAACCATGAGATTCAGTTTCCGAAAGTGAACTCTACACGCCCTGTAAGAGTAAAAAGCTTTGATTATACCTTGATGCAACGAAGCTTTGCCCTTGCAGGGCGTGATGTGTATGGGGCTTTCAGACCTTTCTTATATTTTGGCACGCTATTTGTAAGCCCCCTTGCCAAATATTAAATAGTAAATACGAATAAAAACATTTTATATTATGGCACAGAAAGGTAATATTGGTGTAACGACAGAGAACATTTTCCCTGTCATCAAGAAATTCTTATATTCAGATCACGACATCTTCCTCCGTGAGATGGTTTCAAACGCCGTAGATGCTACACAGAAGTTGAAGACTCTTGCAGCTCAGGGCGATTTCAAGGGCGAGATAGGCGACACAACCGTTCGTGTCTCTCTCGATGAGAAGGCTGGAACCCTGACTATCAGCGACCATGGTATAGGTATGACTGAGGAGGAAATCGATAAATATATCAACCAGATTGCATTCTCTGGCGTAACCGACTTCCTCGACAAGTATAAGGAGAATGCCAACGCCATCATCGGCCACTTCGGTCTCGGCTTCTATTCTTCTTTCATGGTAGCCAGCAAGGTAGAAATCATCACTAAGAGCTACAAAGAGGGAAGCAAGGCAGTAAAGTGGAGCTGCGATGGTTCACCTGCTTTCGAAATCGAAGATGCTGACAAGGCTGAGCGTGGTTCAGACATCATCCTCCATATTGCTGATGATTGCAAGGAATTCCTGCAGAAGAGCAAGATTGAGGAGCTTCTGAACAAGTACTGCAAGTTTATGGCAGTGCCTGTAGCCTTCGGCAAGAAGACCGAGTGGAAGGACGGCAAGAATGTGGAGACAGATGAGGATAACATTATTAATAATGTGGAGCCTCTCTGGACCAAGACTCCTAGCACCTTGAAGGATGAGGACTACAAGAAGTTCTATCACACCCTTTATCCAATGCAGGACGACCCGTTGTTCTGGATTCATCTGAATGTAGACTTCCCATTCAATCTCACGGGTATTCTCTACTTCCCACGCATCAAGAGCAGCATCGACATGCAGCGCAACAAGATTCAGCTCTATTGCAACCAGGTGTTCGTAACCGACCAGGTAGAAGGCATTGTACCAGAATTCCTCACATTGCTTCATGGTGTAATCGATTCACCGGACATTCCGCTGAACGTTAGCCGCAGCTACCTGCAGAGCGACAGCAACGTGAAGAAAATTTCTACCTACATCACCAAGAAGGTAGCCGATCGTTTGAACTCTATCTTCAAGGAGAACCGCAAGGAGTTTGAAGAGAAATGGGATGATCTCAAGATTTTCATCAACTACGGAATGCTCTCTCAGGAAGATTTCTACGAGCGCGCAAAGGACTTTGCACTTCTGAAAGATGTTGAGGGCAAGTACTTTACTTTCGAGGAGTACAAGACGCTGATTAAGGACAACCAGACCGATAAGGACGGCAACCTGGTTTATCTCTATGCCAACAATAAGGAAGAGCAGTATTCTTACATCGAAGCTGCCAAGCAGAAGGGCTATTCTGTACTCCTGATGGAAGGTCAGCTCGATACGCCGATGGTAAACATGCTGGAGCAGAAGTTGGAGAAGAGCCGCTTTACACGTGTTGACGCCGACATCATCGACCGCCTCATCGTAAAGGAAGATGCTAAGAAGACCGATTTGAGCAAAGAGCAGTCTGACAACTTGACAGAAGTATTCCGCTCTCAGATGCCTCAACTTGACAAGACAGAATTCTTTGTTGAGATTCAGGCTTTGGGCGAACAGAACCAGCCAGTGCTCATCACTCAGAACGAGTACATGCGCCGTATGAAGGCGATGAGCCAGTTCCAGGCAGGCATGAACTTCTACGGTCAGATGCCAGACAGCTACAACATCGTACTGAACTCAGACCATGCTCTGGTAAAGAAGGTATTGGAAGATGCTGAGGCCAACACTGCTGAAACATTGAAGCCAATCCTTGCAGAAATCAAGGGTCAGGAAGCTCGCCTTGCCGTACTCCATCAGGAGCAGAACAAGAAGAAGCCTGAAGAGATTACCCAGCAGGAGAAGGATGATGTTCACAACACAGAGAAGGCCATCAGCGATGAGAAGGCTAAGCGCAACGAAATCATCTCGGGTTATGCTAAGAACAACAACATTGTTCACCAGCTCATCGACCTCGCCCTGCTTCAGAATGGTATGTTGAAGGGTGCTTCGCTCGACGCATTCCTCAAGAGAAGCGTTGACATGATCAAGTAATCCAACCTGTAAAGGGTTTGAATTAAGAAATAAAACTTTGCGATGCGTAACATTTCATGTTACAAATTGTTTCTATCATATGTGCTAAATGTTTCAAAACGAACATTTAGCACATTTTTTTTTCGCTTTCCTTTGGTGGCTTTCCTTTTTTTTATTACCTTTGCAATATCGATAAACGAAAAACATGATTAAAAAAATCGCCATCATGGAACAAACAAATTCAAATTACAGCATTATTGCTGATTATTACTCTGAACACTACAACGAGTTGAAGTTGTATGTCATGTCCCGTTCGCTTCCGGCAGACGAGGCTGAAGACATCGTGCAGAATACTTTTGTGCGATTACTTCGAGGCGATAAGATGATTACGCCTGTTACTTTACCTTGTTTTGTATACACCATTGCCAAGAATCTGATTATCGATTATTACCGTCGCAAGCATAAGATTGAGGAGTATGAACACTTTCTGGGAGCTACCGACTGGATGGGAAGATATGATGTTGATGGCGAATCTGTTTTCTCTGCCCAGCAGATCAACGAGATTCTGGAGCGTGGCATTGCCCGGCTCACGGAGAAGAGAAGCAAGGTTTACCGCCTGAACCTTTTCGAAGGAATGCAGGTGAGCGAGATTGCCCAAAGTCTGAACCTCGGATATAAAGCGGCTGAGAACCGTCTGACTCTGGCTAGAAAAGAAATAAGAGATTATATGAAAAAAGAGTTGGCTAGTTAAAATGCTAGTCAACTCTTTCTGTTTATTCTTACTGCCTTGCTGAAAGGCAATTCTAAACTGTTTTTTTAGTTTTCCTTAAACCCGATTACTCTTGTCAAACCTTTATCAAGATAAAAGGTTTGGGTTACTTCCTGCTTCTCGCCCTGATGGTTGGTCAGCTTGTATGTAGCCCTTAAATATAATAAGGTGTCAGGATAAGCTGCATCATTATAATCAATATTCTTCTTGACGTAAGGCAGTTTGCTGACATTTTGTCGCATCTCCTTCATCTGGCCGAAACTGATCATGGCGGTAGGAGTGAGGCGGGAGAAACGCTCATAGCTGCAGTCCTGATCAACGAGGTTTTCATTAAGAAAATCCTTGACCAGAGATTGAGCCTTGTGCTGATCGCCACACGAGGTGAACATCAGCACAAGTCCTGAAACCATGACAAACATCATTTTCTTTATCATAGACATCTTCTTTTTTATTAAGCCGCGCTGCTTTTATGAAACTCGTCGTTTTATTAGCACGCTTGCTTATTTAGCCACGCTGCGGAGAATCTCCAGCAAGTGGTCCCAAACCATCTCCACAGTAGGAATGAGAAGAGCCTCGTCTGGGGTGTGAACATTGCGAAGGGTAGGGCCGAAACTTACCATATCGAGCTCAGGATATCGCTCTGAGAAAAGACCACACTCCAAACCGGCATGAATACCCTTTACCAATGGCTTTTTGCCGAAGAGCTTTTCGTAAGCCTTCACAGCCAGGTCGGTAAGCTCGCTGTTGGCGCGCATCTTCCAGGCAGGATACTTGTCGCCTACAGTTACCTCGGCGCCAGCCAGAAGGAAGGCTGCCTTTACGGTGTTGGTCATGTTCGCCAGATTGCTCATCACGTTACTTCGCTGAGAAGCTACGATGTTGATGCTGCTTTCATCGGTCATCACGCTTGCCACATTGCTTGAGGTTTCTACCATCCAGGCAATCGCCTCATCCTGACAGGTAGTAAGCGGACCGTTGTCTACAGCCTGGAGAGCCATTACGAACTTGTCAGCTACAGCTTTCTCGATGACAGGTGCAGCATCGGTGCTGCTCATGTTGAACTGCATAGCCTGTTCGGTTACATGGAATTCATCTTCTACTTCTGATGCAAAGATGTTCCAGTCGGCACGAACCTGTTCCTTATCAGCATTCTTGACGGCGAAAACAATTTTTCCGTCGCGAGGAATCGCATTGTGCATTTTTCCGCTGTTGAAGCTTACGAGGCGCAGACTTCCATCCAGTTTCTCATTTTCGAGGAAGAGGAAGCGGGCAAGAATCTTGATGGCATTGGCGCGCTTCTTGTTGATGTCATCGCCCGAGTGACCACCATTGAGACCCTTCAGCGAAGCTTCCATGAAGAAATAACCCGCAGGAGCCTCTTCGCGTGAGAAGTGGAAAGTGGCATGGGTTGTCTGACCACCGGCGCAGGATACGAAGATTTCGCCCTCATCCTCTGAGTCAAGATTGATGAGCATCTTTCCGGTCATAAAGCCCGCCTTCATACCGTGAGCACCGGTCAGTCCGGTTTCCTCATCACGTGTAAAGACGCACTCGATAGGACCATGCTCAATATCGTTGCTTGCCAGGATAGCCAGCTCGATGGCGCAGCCTATACCGTCGTCAGCACCCAATGTAGTGCCTTTTGCCTTAAGCCATTCTCCGTCAACGTAAGTCTGGATGGCGTCTTTGTGGAAATCGAAATCAACATCTACCAGTTTATCGCAAACCATATCCATGTGACTCTGCAGGATGATGGTTTCAGCATGCTCGTAGCCTGGAGTGGCAGCTTTGCGGATGAGCACATTACCGGTTTCATCTACCAGCGTTTCGAGCTGATGAGCCTCACCGAAAGATTTCAAAAACTCAATCATGTTCTCCTCGTGCTTGGAAGGACGAGGTATTTCGTTGATTTTTGCGAACTGCTCGAACACGAGAGCAGGCTTCAATTCACTTTTATTCATTTATTTTCTATTATTTTGTTTTGATAAAACATTTATTTCTGCTATTTTGTTTTGGTTATTCCCAAAAAAATAGTACCTTTGCACCCAAAAGTGCACTAAGGCACTGCAAAGGTAATAAAAATGATAAAATTAATGTTATTAAGCGTGTTAATAATTGCTATCTGCATGGCATTATTTTGCGTAAAGTTGATTTTTAAGAAGAACGGCAAGTTCTCTTCCCAGCATGTGCACGACAATCCGGGCTTGCGCAAGCAGGGCATTCATTGTGTGGTGGATCAGGACCGCGAGGCAAGAGAAGCCAACAAGGCTTATTAGAAAATAGTAATAATATAATATGATAGAAAAAATGAGAAAGAACATTTTGAGTTCAGTGGCAATTGCAGCTGTTGCTGCCCTGTCATTGGCATCATGCAACAAATCTCAGCCTCAGGTAGAGGCTAAGTCAGAGAGCAAGGCTCCTGCTGAATTGAAGATTGCTTATGTAGAGGTAGACTCTATCATGACTCAGTATACCTTTGCTAAGGAGTATTCTTCTATCTTGGAGAAGAAGGGTCAGAACATTCAGGCTACTATTGCGCAGAAGGGCCAGCAGCTCCAGGCTGCAGCAGCCAACTTCCAGCAGAAGATTCAGCAGAATGCTTACACCCGTGAGCAGGCTGAGGCTATCCAGGCTGGACTGCAGAAGCAGAACAACGACCTGCAGGGCTTGCAGCAGCGCTTGAGCAACGAGTTTGCTGCTGAGCAGGAGAAGTACAACAAGGCGCTCCACGACAGCATTGCCAACTATCTTGCCCGCTACAACAAGGACAAGAAGTACAGCATCATCTTCTCTAAGAGCGGCGATAACCTGCTCTATGCAGACAAGGCTTACGATATTACAAAAGAGGTGATTTCCGGCTTGAACAAGGCTTACAAGGGTAAGCTGAAGAAAGAGGAGGCTGCTCCTGCTAAAAAGTAAGAGAAATGCTTCGTAAGGAAAGATACGATTTTATATTGAATCATTTCAGAAGTGCGCTGCCGAATGTAACTACCGAGTTGCAGTTCGGTAGCGCATTTCAGCTTCTGGTGGCTACCTTGCTTTCTGCGCAATGCACCGACAAACGCATCAACATGGTTACGCCTGCTCTCTTTGCCCGTTATCCTGATGCGCAGCACATGTCACAGGCGAGCGAGGAAGATATTTATGAGTTGATCAGCTCGGTGAGTTATCCGAATGCCAAGGCGAAGCATCTTGCTGAAATGTCTCGCCAGCTGGTTGAGATGTTCGGAGGTGAGGTGCCTGAGGCTGCGGATGATTTGGAGAAGTTGGCAGGAGTGGGGCGCAAGACGGCGAATGTGATTCGTGCCGTATGGTTCGGTCATGCTACGATGGCGGTGGATACGCATGTTTACCGTGTGAGTCATCGTATGGGGTTGGTGCCGAAAACGGCAGATACACCCCGAAAAGTAGAAGATTATCTGATGAATCACATTCCGGCAGAGGATATTCCGAATGCGCATCATTGGATTCTGCTGCATGGCAGATATATTTGCAAGAGTACGAAACCGCTCTGCGATAAATGCTTTTTTAATGAATATTGCCCAAAACTATTAAAGGACAGTAAGCTTTAGGTAGTGATTAGTTATTAGTTAGTAGTGATTAGTTTGTTTATCACTAATCACTACCAATTAATCACTAATTAAAGTTTTATTGTTTTATTCAAGAGATAATTATCCAGAATCACCATGGCTGCCATGGCTTCAACCACTGGCACGGCTCTTGGCAAAACGCAAGGATCATGACGGCCGCGGGCAGTCAGCGTGGTGGCATTTCCTTCCAAATCTACCGTATTCTGCTCCATCAGCAGAGTAGCAATTGGCTTAAAGGCAACACGGAAATAGATGTCCTGACCATTGCTCAAACCGCCCTGTATTCCTCCGCTATGATTGCTCTTTGTTGTAATACGGGCAGCAACATCCTGATTCACAGCAGCATCAGCTGGCGTCTCTGCAGCATCAGCCTTCGGGATAAAGACATCATTCTGCTCACTTCCGCGGGCAGTAACTCCGGCAAATCCCTCACCATATTCAAAACCCTTCACGGCGTTAATGCCAAGCATGGCAGCACCCAGTTGGGCATGAAGCTTGCCAAATTCAGGCTCGCCCAATCCTACCGGGCAACCCTTGATGACGCAAGTGATGATTCCACCAATCGTATCGCCGTCGGCCTTAACCTGGGCGATGAGATCTTCCATCTCCTTCGCCTTCCGCTGGTCAGGACAGCGCACCGGATTATCTTCTATGGTGTTAAGGTCATACAGATGATAATCTTTCTCCAGCGCGATGCTGCCCACCTGCGATGTATAGGCCGTGATGCTGATGCCCAACTGTCGCAAGGCAAGTTTAGCCAAAGCTCCGCCTACGCATCGGGCAATGGTGATGCGGGCTGAAGAACGGCCGCCGCCACGATGATCGCGTACGCCATACTTCTCGTGATAGGTGAAATCTGCGTGAGAAGGGCGGAAGAGACAGCGCATGTTCTCATAGTCCTGAGAATGCTGGTTCTGGTTACGCACCTCAAAGCCGATAGGGGTTCCTGTTGATTTGCCTTCGAACACACCACTCAGAAACTCTACCTTGTCAGCTTCCTTTCTGGCCGTAGTGATGTGGCTCTGTCCTGGGCGTCGGCGGTTCAGCTCGCTCTGGATAAAGTCCATGTCGATTTCTATGCCTGCAGGAAATCCGTCAATAACGCCTCCTACAGCTATTCCATGACTCTCTCCAAACGTAGTGAGAGTGAAAAGATTGCCAAATGTATTCCTCATTACCTCAATATATTATAAAGGTGTTTATTACTTGTTGCAGCCGCCTTCGCAACCACCCTCGCAGTTGCCATCCTTGCAGTCGCCGCCGCAGTTGTCGCAGCCACCTGAGCAGCCGCCACCTTCGCCGCTGATCATCTGAGCCATCTTGGCAATCTCCTCAGCAGTAGCCTCGCGGCTCTCGAGAATCTGGCCGCAGAAGTTGAGCTTCAAGCCAGCCAATGGGTGGTTCAGGTCGCAGGTTACCTTTGTATCGCTGATGTTCTTCACGACTGCGTTGAAGTGGTTGCCATCCTCGTTCTGCAATGGGATGATAGCGCCTACCTGTACGTGCTGTGCATCAAACTGGCCGTTGATGGTAAAAATCTGCTTGTCGAGCTCCAGTACGCGCTCATCATAGTGCTGTCCGTAAGCCTGCTCTGGGTCCAGCTGGAAGTCGAACTCATCACCCTTAGCCAGGTCTACCACCTTCTCTTCGAAAGCTGGCAGGGTAACACCCATACCGCTGATGAAGATGAACGGACGCTCGTCGGTTGTGCGCTCGATGAGCATTTCCTCGCCGTTGTCACCATTAGTTACATCATACAGTGCGTATGAAACTACAATAAACTTGTTTTTGTTGTTTGTTTCCATTTCTATATTTATTTTTTATTATTTCTTTTTCTTTTCTGAATGCTTACGCTCTTTACCATCTCCATGCGCTCCAGATAGATAGGGCGCCATTTGTCGATGATGTCCTGCAGACTTTTGCTCTTCTGCGAGAGTTCAGCATATTCCTCGCCGTCGGTCAGATTCTCTTTCTTGAGATCCAGCATTCGGGCGATGAGCTGCTTCTGGTGTTCCTCAGCCGCCTTGAGCTGGTTGCCCAGTTTCTCGAGACTTTCCATAAAGGCGAGTGCCTTGTCTATATGATTTTCCTGTACCATTTTGCTTGTTTTATAGGTTGAATCTTTTGCAAAGGTACAAATAATAATTGGTATAAACGAAGAAAAAGGGCTTTTTTTTCGATGATATTACAAAATGATAGAGAAAATGTAATATCTCTAACGTTCTGATGCCTATTTCGGTGTGTTGTTGTTGATTTAAGTCAAGAAATAGGCGGAAAACTGAAAATATCCCAAGAAATGTTTGCGCACACAGAGAAAAGTTCTTATCTTTGCAGCGTCTTAAAGAAAAAGACTATAGGATAATGTTTAACAGAGCCGGCGTCTACGGATGTGCAGGACTCACAAAGTAAAGAAAGGTAAAAAGATTATGAAGAAGATTATGGTATTAGCAGTAGCTATGTTTGCAATGGCAACAGCTACTTTCGCAGCAGAAGAGGAGACAAATGCAACAGCAGCTTACAACATGAATGTAAAGATGTCTAGCTTGGCAGATGCTTTGAGCTTGAACATCGACCAGGTAGAGGCTGTAGCTGATGTACACAAGAACTTCACCGCAGACATGATGAATGCTGCAACAGCAAAGGGTGAGGAACGTTCTGCAATGATTGACAAGGCAGTTTTGAAGGATCTCAAGTACATGCACGTTATCTTGAACAACAGTCAGTATCGTAAGTACGTGATGCTTCTCAACACAACCCTTATCAACCGTGGTTTGAAGTAATCATCTTTTTATATGAGAAAAATAAGAGAGAGATTTAAAATAAGAATCCCAGTCAAGGTTTTATCCTGACTGGGATTCTTTTTTGCTTTTGGGCCTTCAGTCCGTACTTAAACTATTTGCTAAACTTAGCTTCCTGATATGCGAAAGTTCAGTTAACTTGATAATCAGTCAATATCTATTAATTGGAAATGCTTGTTGAAGGTCAAATCCAATCCGTTAGCCAGTTCTACCTCGTATTCATTCTTGTTCATTTCTATCTTTTTCACCGATTGTCCTGCATAATTAGCCATCAGGTAATTCTTGATGGCTTGCGGAATCAGCTGGTCTGGCACGGTGGCCTGCTTGCAGTCAATCTCTGTAAGATTTCCCTTTTTGTCGAACTCCAGCTTCGTGCCATTCTGCAGAACCACGTCGTAGCTTCTGCTCACAACGCCCGACTCAATGGTAGCAAGCATCACCTTCTGACCATTGAAATGCTGGCTGAGTAAGGTCTGAGCCTTGGCAGGAAGTGCATTTACAGAGATAGGTTTGTCGTTGCCCGCATTCGCCACCATATTGCATGAAACCATGCAGCAGATGGCAATCATCAAAATTCGCAAAATTCTTTTCATACGCTACAAATTTTAAAATTATAATAACTAAGTTGTGATGAGTGCTTTAACGCCATCACTTAAGAATTAGACGCAAATCGTGCCTGAAGGTTTAACTCTATCTTCTTTGCTGAACTTTTGCATGTGGTTCAAGTACGGGCTGACGACCCAAGTTTGGCTTAGAAAGCAGCATACTGCTTATCAGCTGTCTTTTGCAGCACCGTGCCAATGCTTCACGTTAGCGGAGAAAAAATCTTTCTGTTTCCATCAGATTATTTCAATTTACTCCTTTACGATTTCTTTTCCTGCTGCCTGCCAGCCAATAAAGCCGGAATCGAGTTCTATTACCTGATAGCCGTTCTTTGTCAATATAGCTGCGGCATTTTTGCTTCGCTTGCCGCTTCGGCAGTTCACGGCGATAGTCTTGCTTTTGGGAAGAGTGGCAGCGGCCTTCTGCTCGAAGTCTGATTTCAGTACGTCAATGTTGATTGCGCCCCGAATATGCCCATTGGCAAACTCCTCTGCGGTTCGTACGTCGAGACGGATTACTGCGGTGTCAGCGATGGCTTTCTCATAGTCATCTGCCGACAGACTCTTATAGTCCTTATTTTGCGCCTGACAAGAATACAGGCTTGATAGCATGGTTATAATGCTCATGATAAATATTTTCTTCATTCTCTAATCTTTTAATAATTATGCGCCTATAATCTAGGAGGATAAGCCATGCTCAACCCCCTACATTCTTGCAATATATCTGCAAAAATACAAAAAATATTCAGAAAGTTGATGATATGGATGGATTTTGTTGGCTGGGCGAACTCGATTTAACCTTATTTTATACGATAGAGGGATATTTTGATAATCTGAAATCCTTAATGACCGAAAATGACCGTGACCGAAAATGACCGCTCTCCTCATATTGAGGTGAGCGGTCGTTTTTGTTCTTTATCCCATGCAGCTCGTTACTCCGAGCGTAGTAGCGATAGCGGTCAGAATGCTGATGGCTATCTGAAGAATTGTTTTCCAAGTGTTCGCTTTCATCTTTTTAGTGTTTAAAGTTTAGTGTTTTATGTTTACTTTTTTGTGGGGCGAATAGGCTGGACTAGGGGCTAGCACCCTAGCCAGTTTATCCTTTGGCTATTCAAGGCCGTCGCCAGTATCGTCCTTGCCGGTAGTACCGCCGCCTGATTCTGAGCCTTGGCCTTCGCTGCCGGTCTGACCGGTGCTTGAACCACCTGGCGTATTATCCGGAGTGGTTGGGGCGTTGAGGTCAACGTTGGTCTTACCCTCCTTAATCGCCTTGATAACGGCTGCCTGAGCACTGCGGCTGGCTACGAGGTTGAACTCGGCGTCATCGCGAAGGTTCTTAAACTCCTGACCAGGCTCCCACTGCACCTTCACGCCGGTGATGTTCTGTGCGGTGAACTTGTCGGCATCCTCGGCACCCTTCGAAGTGAGAAGGAGAGAGAAATCACCGAGATCGCCCAAACGGATTTTCTTGCCCTCGAGCAACATCTCACGCATGCAGTCTACGGCGATGTAAAGGATGGCGCTGATGTCGGCTCTCGAATAAACACTGCCATGTGAAGTGATGTGCTTGGCAAACTTCTCGATGGTCATGATGTCAGTGTACTGTGAGATGGCGAAAGCGTTCTGCTTCTCGGTCTTCACGAGTTCCAGGTCCTTTGGGTCAGGGGTCTTACCCTCCTTCTTTGCCTGGTTGATGCGTGACTTAGCCTGGTTGATTTCCAGAAGATTTGCGTTCACGCTACGCATTACGATGCTGTAATTAATCATACTATGTTATGCTTTAAAGAGTTTATTTAATCACAATTTCCCAGATGCTTTTTCTTGTCCTTTTCAGAGTCTTCATTGATGACCGGCGCCTGTCATCTTTTGTTCCCTGTCTCGGTCTTCATAGATGACCGCCTTTAGGTACAAAATAGCTTTCTTTCGATTGCTGGTGCAAAGGTACGAAAAAGCGCTGTAGGAAGCAATACTTTTCCGGCAACTTGAATTCAGTTTTCCGGAATCTTGTGAAATGGAGCCTTTCGAGAGTAGGTGAAGAGAGTCATGGCAACGGGCTGCATCCGGTCATTAGTGACCGGTCATTATCGGTCATTAAGAAAAATCACTTCCGGTCATTTAGCCCCTATAATATATATTAAAAAATTTAATATATATTATAGCTCTCTTTTTCGCACCCCGAAAACCTTAATGACCGAAAATGACCGGGCATTAATGACCGCTAGATGAACTTGTGAGTTTTACCTGACATGGTTTCTTTGTGTATGTCTGAATGTGTTGGTTGTTAGCGCGTTATGTGTATTTTGTTGTATTCCTACTCTAATATTTTATGTATAATGATTATCTACATATTAAGTCGCTTTAGTTAGTTGATATGTTGTTCGATTCTACATTTTTATCCTTGTTTTCTGTTGCATTTTGTCAAAATATATTGTGTCAGAGGCTGTTTTTATGTCCAAGGAGGGGCATTTTTTACCCTTAGAAGAGGGGGTAAAATACCTTCCTAACCCCCTAATTTTTGCATCTTATCTTCTAAAACGCAAAAAAAATGCGGATTTTCGCATCATTTCCGTTACTATTTTCTGTAGTAAGGATATTATACATACATATATATAAACACTCCTTTTAATCGTTGTAGGAGATGATATAACGACATTTTAGTATCTTGTATTTTTCTTTACAAAACAACAAAAACGCCCTATAAAAGAACGCAAACTCACATCCCCGTTATTTGGTATATTTGGGGCTCTTATCTCCAAATTTTGCAAGAAATCAGAGTAAATTGAGCCCCAAATATACCTTTCCTCGTAAGCGGCTCCGCGTTTATACCTTTCCCTTTATCGTAAAAGTTCTTACCTTTGCACCATATAATTTTAAAAGCAACGCAATTATGAGAGCAACAGAACGTTATGAGAGGGCATGGAATGCCTTCCAGATTCATTTGAATCATAATCCAAAAGCCAGTTTGATTCCTTTTTTAAAGGAACGGCATGTAAACCATCGCTCGATGCATAGATGGATGTCAGAGAAAGGTTATTCTGTTAGGTTAGCCAAACAACAGATTCGTCTGCTTCAGGCCGAAGCCCGTAAGGAATGTTCCGAAGCAACAGCCAAGGACACTGGGATGATGTTCCTTCCCATGGAAATGCCATCCGATTCCGTCTGCCCGGAAAATTATCTTTTCGGCATAACCTTAACCTTTCCCAATGGAACGATAGTCACCATCAAGAAAGGTAGTGCCAAATCAGTCATGCATCTGATGAAACTTTACGAGAAGGAGGACTTGCTATGTTTGGATTAAACGAAAACACCCAGTATTACGTCTGCCAGCGATATGTCCGAATGAACATGGGCATAAATGGCCTGTACCAGATTGTGAGGACGGAGATGGAGCTGCCGCCACTCGGTGGTGCCGTCTTCATCTTCTTCTCAAAGAATCGCCAGCAGGTAAAAATGCTAAAATGGGATGGCGACGGTTTCTTGCTGTATCAGAAGCGACTGGAGCGAGGAACCTTTGAATTACCATTCTTTGATCCCCAAAGCAAACAATGCAAAATGCCGTACAAGACGCTATCGGCCATCATGAGCGGAATTTGCCTAAAAAGCATGAAATATAGAAAGAGGCTTAACTTATAGCTTTGCTATGCTATATTTAACGTATTGTATATCAGCAAGATAATAAGAATAAATATCTGAAAACACTTGCATATCTCGATATTTTTTCGTACCTTTGCACTATGAAAAAGGACGAAATTATAGTACTTTTAAAGGAACAGCTTCAGCTTGCAAACGAACAGCTTCAGCAAGCTAATGCTACGGTGAGTTCGTTGACTACACAGGTCAACGAACTCATTGAACGTATAAAGTCATTAGAAGAATTACTCGTCCAGAAAGGAATCGCCATTGACAAAGCGAATCGTCAGAACAAGGCACTCGGCAAGCTCGTTTCAGGCAAGAAGTCCGAACGTCAGGAAAAGAATCCACAAGACTCGATGACCCAGGAGGAATTTGACAAGAAGAAAGAAGAGCAGGCCGAAAAGAGAAAGGCACGCAAAAACAACGGAGCCAAGCGTGACATGCATTACGAGATGAAAGAGGTGCATGTTACGATAGATCCTGTCATGGATGCAGAGTTTTTGAAGACGTTGCGTCTCTTCGGAACTCGTACCTGTATACGTTACAGCATGGAACCCATCAAATTCATCAAGACCGTGTATCACATCAACACTTATACTGATGGAAGTATCATGTATCCGGGGAAAACTCCGCCGGCTCTGTTGTTGAATTCTTCCTATTCACCTTCCTTTGCAGCAGGACTCCTGCAGATGCGATACATCTATTCCATGCCGGTAGAGCGAATCATCAAATACTTTGCCGACAATGGGTTTACGTTAAGGAAAGCCACGGCAAACAAACTGATTGCCAGAAGTGCCGATGTACTGGAAAACTTCTATAAGGCTATCTGCCAAGTAGTGTTGCAGCAGGATTATGTCTCGGCAGACGAGACATACCATAAAGTGCTGTTAGCCAAGACAAAGCCTACGGACAAGGGTTCGAAGAAAGGCTACTTCTGGGCTGTAAGTGCGCCTAAACTGGGACTTGTCTTCTTCGTATATGAGGATGGATCACGCTCTGAGCAGGTCATACTTAACATATTCTCTGATTATAAAGGTACCATACAGAGTGATGCATATGCTCCTTACCGGAAACTGGAGTCGGATGCTTATCCTGACATTATGAGAATCGCCTGCCTGCAGCATGTCAAGAGAGATTTCATCGACTGCGGCAAGGAAGACAAGGATGCTCAGGAGGTCGTAGATATCCTCAACAGATTTTATCGAGAAGACAAAAAACATAAGGTTGGGGTAAATGGATGGACCGTTGAAGACCATCTAGCCTATCGGCAGTCATATGCACCGGACATTTTGCAGGATTTATTGGAGAAACTGGAGGAAATATCTTCCAGGAAAGATTTGCTGCCCAAGTCTACCTTGGCGCAGGCGGTCGGCTATGCCCTTAATGAATATAATGCCATTTGTGACATCTTCAAAAGAGGTGATACGGCTCTCGATAACAACTACATTGAGAGAATCCAGAGGTACATATCACTATCAAGAAGAAACTCAATGTTCTTTGGTTCGCACGAAGGAGCAAGCCGGGCGGCTATCCTATATTCTATCGCAATCTCATGCAGGCTGAATGGCATTAATCTGTTTGAATACATATGCGACGTAATAGAAAAGACTGTAGAATGGCAACCCAATACCCCATTAGAAAAATATAGAGACTTACTTCCTGACCGATGGAAAAAGCAGTAACAGCATTTGTTTAATCAGCTGTTACTGCTTTTTTTGAATTATGCAAGGTATAAACGCGGAGACGCTTACCTTTCCTCATCGTTTTCAGTACCTATTTATATTATATATGATACTTATTTTGGTAGTGGCGCTTAGATTTAACAGGGGCTCCATGGAAGGAACCGCTGCCCATACCGCTGCCACGAAGACTCTCATGGAAGCCTGAACCACCGCTGTATTCACCCCAGCGGGCTCTGATTCTATCCACATAATCTACCGTCTCCGTGCCTCGCATGTAACCGTATTTCACCACCGGGTCTGTGTAATAAGCCGGTTGAGAAAGGCGCAGAATATAATTGCGAATTACGCCCCAATTGTGCGGATTCTGACCATGTTTGCGAGCCAGCGCCATCGCATCTCTGATGTGGAAATAGCCACCATTATAAGAAGCAAGGGCAAAAAGCATGCGCTGGGACGGGTCGCCCACGTCAGAGAAATGCCCCTGCAGTTCCGCCATATATCTGGCTGCCGCAGCCACATTCGCCTCAGGTTCATGAATCATGCTCATCGGCAAACCCAGATGGGCAGCCGTGCCTGGCATAATCTGCATCAGTCCGCAAGCTCCAGCCCATGACTTCGCATTCGGGTCAAAACAGCTCTCCTGATAACATTGGGCAGCCATCAGACGCCAGTCCATGCGAGCCGTTCCGCTATAGCGCTGGAAGAGGTGGTCGTAGCGGGAAATAACACCCTTAGAACGGTTCAGAAATGGTGAATAAATGTGGCGGCGCACGCTGGCAGAAGAAAGCAGCCACGATTCTTCCTGCTTGACCTGAGCAATCAGCTTAGGCTTAAACCAGCCGTTCAGGGTGTCGGCAAGACTCTTGTTACCGTTCTGCACAGCCCATTGGGTTCGGGTACTGTCGGGCGTAACACCACAGAACAGCAGGTTGCCTCTGGTCTGTTTTCGGGGTAGGGGCACGGCAATCACATCACCTTCTCCCTTCTCCAGTTTGCGTACCATTTCAGCCGTATCCTTACATTCTTCTACGCGTAACGACACGCCGATCTGCTGGGCAAACTTCTCGCAGAGCAGATATTGCAGTCCCATTCCGTGGCTGCGGTAATCATAATAGGTAGTAGGGCCGTTAACGGTAAGCATGATGAGCTCACCATTGGCCTGAATATCTTCGAGCGAAAGCCCCTTGCTGGTTGAAGCTGGTTTCTTTTCATCACCATCAGCCCCATCAGAGTTGTCAGCATGCTCCATTTCGCCTACAGGAGTTCCCCATGGCGTAAGCTCCTGCTGCGGTTTCTTGTCGGCACAGGCAGCGAGCAAAAATAGTGCATATAATGCGTATAAATATCCTTTATTCTTCATTTCAGCTGCAAAAGTACGAAATATTTTGCACATAAGTGAGAAATTATTTGTTTATTCTAATAAAAATATGTACTTTTGCAATGTTTTTCAAACAAAATATAGAAATATGTTACGAATAGCAGTACAAAGTAAGGGTCGTCTTTTCGACGACACCATGAATCTTTTAGCAGAGGCTGACATCAAAGTAAGCGCCTCTAAACGCACCCTCCTGGTGCAGTCAAGCAACTTTCCTCTCGAAGTTCTCTACCTTCGTGATGATGACATTCCTCAGAGCGTAGCCTCTGGTGTGGCAGATATCGGTATCGTGGGCGAGAACGAGTTTGTAGAGCGTGGAGAGAATGCGCAGATTATTGACCGTCTGGGTTTCAGCAAGTGCCGCCTGAGCCTCGCCATTCCTAAGAAGATTGATTATCCGGGATTGCAATGGTTCAACGGCAAGAAGATTGCTACTTCTTACCCTAATATCCTGCGCAAGTTTATGAAGAAGAATAATATCAATGCCGACATCCATGTCATTACGGGTTCTGTAGAAATCAGTCCGGGCATCGGTTTGGCTGACGGTATTTTCGATATTGTAAGTTCAGGTTCTACTCTGGTCAGCAACAATCTTGCTGAGGTTGAGGTGGTGATGAAGAGCGAGGCTCTGCTCATCGGCAACTGGAACATGGACGAGGAGAAGCATGAGATTCTGAACGAGATGCTGTTCCGCTTCGAGGCTGTACGTTCTGCACAGGACAAGAAGTACGTGATGATGAATGCTCCTAAGGAAAAGATTCAGGAGATTACAGAAGTATTGCCAGGCATCAAGAGTCCTACAATTATCCCGTTGGCTGATGAGGAATGGTGCTCTATCCACACCGTGCTCGACGAGAAGCGTTTCTGGGAAATCATAGGCAAGTTGAAGGAACTCGGTGCACAGGGCATCCTGGTAACACCAATCGAAAAGATGATATTGTAATAATGTGTAGTGTTTTATGTGTAATGTTTATTTAGAGACATTATGCGTTAAAAACCAAACATTAAACATTAATAATTAAACATTAATAATAGGAATGAAGGTAATAAAGTATCCTGCAAAGGAGGAATGGAGCGAGATTGTAAAACGCCCACACCTGGATGTTTCGCAGCTGAATGCGACCGTACATGGTGTACTCGACGATGTGAAAAACCATGGCGACGAAGCCGTGAAGCGTTACGAGGAGAAGTTTGATCATGCCCATCTCGATTCTTTGGCTGTGACTGAAGCTGAAATCGAAGAGGCAGAGAAAATGGTTTCTCAAGAACTGAAAGACGCTTTGCACCTCGCCCATCATAACATTGCCGCATTCCATCATAGCCAGAAGTTTGAAGGTGTAAAGGTTGAAACTTGCCCTGGTGTAACCTGCTGGCAGAAGAGTGTGGCTATAGAGAAGGTGGGATTGTATATCCCGGGAGGTACTGCTCCTCTCTTTAGCACCGTTCTGATGCTGGCTACTCCTGCCAAGATTGCGGGATGTAAAGAAATAGTACTGTGTACTCCTCCTAATAAAGAGGGCAAGGTGAACCCGGCTATCCTCATGGCGGCAAAGATTGCGGGCGTAAGCAAGATCTTTAAGGCGGGTGGCGTTCAGGCTATCGGAGCCATGGCTTACGGTACGGAGAGCGTGCCTAAGGTTTATAAGATTTTCGGTCCGGGCAACCAGTTTGTCATGGCTGCCAAGCAGCAGGTTTCCCTGCACGATGTGGCTATAGACATGCCTGCCGGTCCGTCTGAAGTTTGTCTTATTGCCGACGAAACAGCCAACCCTGTGTTTGCTGCTGCCGACCTGTTGTCGCAGACTGAACATGGTTTCGATTCTCAGGTTTTCTTCATTACTACATCTGAAAAGGTGCTGGATGATGTAAAGAATGAAGTTGAAGTACAGCTTGAACGTTTGCCACGTAAGGAGATGGCACAGACCTCGTTAGACAACTCTAAGTTTATCCTCGTGAAGACCGAAGAGGAGGCAATCGACCTCTGCAATACTTATGCACCGGAGCATCTGATTATCGCCACAGCCGATTACGAGCAGCTGGCAGAAAAAGTTGTGAATGCAGGTAGTGTATTCCTCGGAAACTATGCGTGCGAAAGTGCAGGCGACTATGCAAGCGGTACGAACCATACCTTGCCAACCCATGGTTATGCTTTGGCTTACAACGGAGTGAACCTGGACAGTTATAATCGCAAAATCACCTTCCAGCATCTTACAGAAGAAGGTATTCGTAACATTGGAAATGCTGTAGTGACCATGGCGGAAAATGAGCAATTGGAAGCTCATGCCAATGCGATGAGACTGAGAGTGAACAGTTTGAAACAATAGGGTGAAATGGGAAGTTGTAAAAATACTTCTTAATAGTTTTTGATAGAAAAATGAAAGAATTGAAAGATTTGTGCCGAGAGAACATCTGGAATCTGGCACCTTACAGTTGCGCCCGTACGGAGTTTGCAGGCAGAAATGCCCGCGTCTTCCTCGACGCCAACGAAAATCCATATAATGACCCTTACAATCGCTATCCTGATCCGCTGCAGGTTGAACTGAAGAAGCAGATCAGCAAGATTAAGGGGGTGGCTGAAGAGAAAATCTTCTTGGGCAACGGTTCCGACGAGGCCATCGATTTGGTTTACCGTGTATTCTGCCGCCCGGGCAAGGATAATGTAGTAGCGATTGCACCTACTTACGGAATGTATGAAGTTTGTGCAGACATCAACGATGTGGAGTATCGTTCTGTGCTGCTCGATGAAAACTATCAGATTTCTGCCGGAAAACTGCTGGCAGCCTGCGATGAACAGACAAAGGTTATCTGGTTCTGCAGTCCAAACAATCCTACGGGCAATCACATCAACCGCGAGGCAATCGTAGACGTGTTGCAGAAATTCCAGGGTATTGTCATTATCGACGAAGCCTACGCCGATTTCTCTTCGGAGCGCACATTCCGCAGCGTGCTCGACAGATTTCCCAACATGATTGTGCTCAACACCATGAGTAAGGCATGGGGCTGTGCAGCCCTCCGTTTGGGAATGGCATTTGCGAGCAAGGAGATTGTTGACCTATTTAATAAGGTGAAATATCCTTATAACGTCAATCTGCTTACTCAGGAGCATGCGCTGGAAGTGATGAAGAATCCGCTGAAGGTTGACGAATGGGTGAAGAACATCCTGCAGGAGCGTTCTAAGGTAATGGCTGCATTCCTGGATCTGCCTATCTGCGAGAAGGTTTATCCTACTGATGCAAACTTCTTCCTGGCTAAAATGACCGACGCCAACGCCATCTATAATTATCTGGTGGCACAAGGCATTATCGTAAGAAACCGCAACAAGGTTCAGTTGTGTGGCAACTGTCTGAGAATTACGATAGGAAACAAGAGCGAGAATGCTGAATTACTCGGTGCTTTGAGACAGTACTAGCATTTAAGCAACACGCCCTGGGTCTATATATTAACAACCAAGTCGCCCTGTAAGGCAAAAGCTTCATATATTTAAAGCTTTTGCCCTTACAGGGCGACTTTAGTATCTCACATTCTAAACCCAGGGTGTTGCCCTGGGCTAGGAGTTTTTGCCCTTTCAGGGCGTATTGCTGACATTTATCTTCTTCTGCCTCTACCTTCATTTCTTCCTTGATTTCCACGACCTTGATTTCCACGACCGCCGCGTTCGTTCTTATCCCCGCTGTTGTAGCGGTTCTTGCGGTTATGGTTGTCATTGTCGAAATTAGGGTTGAAACTCTTTTTCTTCTTGTCCTTGAAGAAGCCGGCACCCTGGTCTTTCTGATTTCTCAGCTCGGCTCGGGCCGCTGCTACGGCATCACGGATGTTGGCATTCGAAGGCTTACCTGATTTTAGAGATTTTCCGTTATTCAGGTATTTCTCCTCATCATAGCAACCCACATTGCCATATCCCTTTGGGGCAAAGCGGTCAGAAGCATTTCTGCCACGGCTTTTTCCTGCATTCGGTTCAGATGCATTTCTGCCAGCTCCACGCTTGCCTTTAGCACCTTTTCCTACACCTGGATTATCGTATGTAGAGCCTATCGCCTTATCGTCATAATGCGTCTTCTTACCCTTGAAACTGCCACCCATGCTCTTCCTGTCGTAGAGTTTGTCGATGAGGTCGGCTCTGCCTATCCGGCGAAGTTCACTCTCGATGGCGCGGCGCTCTTCAGGCTTGTACCAGAAGAAGAACATGCGCTGGGCAAGCTTCTCTTTTTGAGTCTTGGCGCTGAAGACCGGCTCCAGGGTGTAAGGATCGTAACCCGTGTACCAGGTCTCGGTAGAAATGGTCATAGGAGTAGGGGTGAAATCCTGCACCTGCTCCAGATGGAAGTCCAGTCCCTTCGTAATGACGGCAAGTTCGGCCATGTCTTCTTCATGACAGCCCGGATGCGAACTGATGAAGTAAGGAATGATCTGCTGGTTCAGACCTTCTTCCTTGTTGATCTTGTCGAAGATGCGCTTGAACTCGTAGAAGAGGTCGAACGATGGCTTGCGCATGAACTTCAAGACCTCCGGACTCGTATGTTCAGGAGCCACCTTCAGTCGGCCGCTTACGTGCTTGGTAATCAGTTCGCGCGTGTATTCTCTAGCCGCCTGATTCACCTTTTCGTCCTTGCTCTTATGCAGCAGAAGGTCGTAACGCACACCACTACCAATGAAACTCTTCTTGATTCCCGGCAAAGCATCTACAGCATGATAAATCTCCAGAAGCTTGCTGTGGTCGGTATTGAGGTTCGGACAAATCTGAGGGTTTACACACGACGGGCGCTTGCACACTTCGCAGGCTTTCTGATTCTTGCCGTGCATTCCGTACATGTTGGCAGAAGGACCGCCCAAATCGCTCAGATAGCCCTTGAAATCAGGCATCTGGATGATTTTCTTCACCTCCTTCAGAATGCTCTCCTTGCTGCGGCAAACCACGAATTTACCCTGATGGGCAGAAATGGTGCAGAAAGAACAGCCGCCGAAACAGCCACGATGAAGGTTCACGGAGAACTTGATCATCTCGTAGGCAGGAATGGTCTTGCCCTTGTATTTAGGATGAGGCAAACGCGTATAAGGCAGGTCGAAAGCCGCATCCAGTTCCGCGGTAGTCATCAGCGGGAAAGGCGGATTCACCACTACATATTTGCCGTCAACTTCCTGAATCATGCGCTGAGCATGCATCTTGTTGGCTTCTTCCTCCAGATGGCGCACGTTCTCAGCCTGTCCCTTCTTGTTGTGGAGACATTCTTCGTGGCTGTGGAGGATGATGTCATCGTCCTTGAAACCGCCCGGAATCTCACTTTCCTTGCAGTAGAAAACCACCTGCGGCATTTCGTGGATTTGGCTAAGCGTCTTGCCTTCTGCAAAGGCATTGGCCAGTTCAACGATAGAACGTTCGCCCATTCCGTAGAGAATGAGGTCGGCGCCCGAATCGCAGAGAATGCACTTGCGGAGCTCGTCTTTCCAATAGTCGTAGTGGCTGATGCGGCGCAACGAAGCCTCAATACCGCCTAGTGCTACAGGTACGTCGGGAAAGAGTTTCTTCAGTATCTGCGTATAGACGATAGATGGATAGTCGGGGCGCATGTCGTGGCGGGAGTCGGGACTGAAAGCGTCCTCGCTACGCATGCGGCGGTTGGCCGTGTAGCGGTTCACCATCGAGTCCATGGCGCCCGGAGAAACACCAAAGAAGAGGCGAGGGCGACCGAGTTTCTTGAAGTCTCGGAAATCGCCGTGCCAGTCGGGCTGGGGAACGATGGCTACCCGATAGCCGTTGGCTTCCAGTATTCGTCCGAGGATGGCAGGGCCGAAGGATGGGTGGTCAACGTAAGCATCTCCTGAAAAGAGGATGACGTCGAGTTCGTCCCATCCGCGCAACTCGCATTCTTTCTTGGTGGTAGGTAAGAAATCTGTTAACTTATAATCCATTCAATATTTTTTAATCATTTACTGCGTCTGGTTCTGCATCTGCTGCAGCCTCAGCCTGCTTCTTGTCTTTCCAGTCTACGTAGAGCAGAACGAGGTTGTGAAGACCGAGCGCCTTCATGTTCTGATTGTAGATGACGTCGAGACAGAGATCGAGCAACTCCTTATCCTTGATGTCGCTGCTCTCGAGGAGTGAACGCACATTGAATTTCAGTTTATCGAGCACTTCCTCGTCGATAATGCCGTTGCTGTCTACGAGGTTGCGGAGTAACTGATACTTTTCGATGGTCTCTAAATGCTGGTCGCTCACTTCGATAGAGCGAGTGCCAGACTGGTTGGCTTGAATCTTATACATAAGCTTAAAATTTTTTATCTGTTTTACTTTTAATTTAATCTGTCAGAAATTTGAGAATGCCGAGCAACACGCTGGTGCGGGTTCTTTCGTCGATGATGCATTCCAGCGGGAATCCCATGACGAAGCTACGGTAAGTTGTGCTCTTGTAGGCAACAGCCGCACTCGTTCCCGTATCGTATTGCATCGCCGTGAAGGCGTAATTGCCAACCGGTTTCAATATCTCGGGATGGGTTGCCGCATAATGCTGGGCATTCAGCTCGTTATAATAGCTGAACTGCAGACCTAAACCCTTGACGTTAGGCGAAGTGTAGACAATACTGTCTCGTTCTGTTACGGTTGAATCTTCGGGATTGATGTCCCTGGTGATGGCCGTAGAACCTGTAGGCTCATAGCTGAGTTTCAGAATATCGCTCAGGAACGCCTGTTCCTCTTCAGTCTGCATGTCGCTTCCGGTGTAAGAACCGCTTATCAGGATTCTGCCGCCTTGGCTGGCGTATTGCCTGATGCTGTTCTGCAGGGCAGGCGTGAACGACTTGAAGAAGGTGTGAGTATAGCCGTCATGGCGCTCCAATCCGTTGATGAAGTCAACTGCCTGATAGTTCTTCATCTGAACCCTGCCGCTGGCGATGACTTCGCTCGAACAGCTGGAAATATTATATTTGCCCGAAGCCGCAATACTTGTAGCGTGCGCCTGAACATAGTTGAAGTCGTTGCCTGCCACAAACTTGCCAATCATTTCGTTGCCGCTGAAACCGAGTCCGAAACTGGTTTCGTTGCCCATTCTGCTTCTGTCGAACACCTGCTGCTTGCCGCTCCATCCCGCCGTCAGTCCGTAGCTTACGCCCGGATCCTGATTGAGGTCGAATCCTTGCTTTTCCTCATCATCCACGACCTGCGGAGAGGCAAGGCGATGGAAATTGTTTACGATGAGCACAGACTTGCTGGCAGCAGGATTATAGAGCACAGAGAGGGTTTCGGTGGTGAAACTTTCTCCTCCCGCATTAACCGCAGCCACCTTGAAATGATAAAGCTTGCCCGGTTCCAGCTGCATCTGGCAGCGGGTGGTGTTCACGATGGTTCCGTTGTCAAAACCGCCTTGTCCCTCAGCCTTATAGATAATGTAAGAAGTAGGGCGGGCAGATGGTTCCGTCTTGTCCAGCTGGGCAGTCCATGAGAGTAGGGCAACACCTTGGTTCTGCGTAACGCTGAAGTTCTGCGGAGCCAGCGGCTGGACCACGTATCGGGTTCCATGATTGCTGTTTACGAAGCGCAGGATAGTTTTGTAGATGGAGCGTGCGATATAGAACTTTCCGAGCGGATCCTGAGCAATTCTCATGTCAGGGAAATTCTGATGCGAAAGCATTTCGAGAATAGCCGACGGAACTTCCGGCAGACGGGTTTCAGAATAGTTTCTGTCCCATAGGTAGCGTTTGCCGAATTCTCCGAACTGAGCCGTCAGATCCGTAACGAGATTATCGCGTAGAGCCCTGGCGAAATCCTTGGATGTGAATCTTGAGATTCCGCTGTTCAGCATTCCGTCGTTATAATCTGTGGTGCAGATAGCAAGGGCTCCAAAGGTAGATTTTCCGTCCTTATTGTAACCCGCATCACTATGAAGTGCCAGCGAGAGTTCTATAGGCACGTGCTTGCCATTTTTGGCAGGCATGTAAACCGAACCGCCGCCCAGCCAGTTGGTCATCAGCGAACGGGTGTTGATGTCGTCGGCGTAATCATTTTCTCCCTTTCTGCCTCCATAAACCTTATAAGGAGCACCTGCCCATTGGGCGTAGTATCTGGCTCCTTCCAGGCAACGGGGCAATCCGCTGGTGTAACCGCCACGCTCTATGTTTCCCATGCCGCCGCCAAAGCGGACAGCATCTGTAGTTACTACTCCACGGCGTGAAGCCTTGTTGGTGCAGACCACGCGGTTGAACTCGTTGCAGCCCTTGTCGAAATCGAAGGTGCCCAGGTAAACCCAGGTGCCTCCGCCCATGCGCTGGTTAACGGAAAACTCCGTGGCTTCGCCCTTGTGATAAACGATGTATCTTGCATCGCTCACGCTCTTGGGGAGCGACTGGTAACTTACGTAGACTGCGTATTTGCCGGCTTCCTTGAAACGGGGCTGGTAGCTTACCTGGCTGGTTTTCTTGCGCTTGGTAGCCTTCGCCTGTCTCACGGTTCCCATGCGGAACGGATTTTCCCCATCTTTCAGTCGGGAGCAGTTGGCAAAACCGAGCGAATCGCAGTTTTTCCATCGCTTGCTCCCCTCCTTTTCGAAATAATAAACCGACTTGACAGCATCATCATTATCGATGACGATTTCGTTCGTCTGCCAGTCTCTTTCGCGGGGCGTGAAGACGATGGCTCCCGCATTCTGGAGCATCGGGATGAGGTAGGGCACTACGATGGTTTGGGTAAAGAGATCTTCGTTTGTGCAAAACAGGTTAGGGCGTTGCCATTTCCATACATCTCTGTCGGCATAATAATACCGTCCGTGCGAGGCCCATAGCGAAAGGTGCCTGTTCTGTAGTCCTGCCGTAACGAAATAAGGGCGGGAAACATTAAACACCCATGGGTCGCCATCATAATCTATGCCTTGCCATGCGCCGCTGTTAGCCTCTTCGTAGGTAGGAAAAAACGATTTGCCGTTAGCCTGAAGCGAAGCTCCAGCGGCTAACAGCAAACTGCTTATCAAACAATATGTTATGTTTTGGTGTTTCACTATACGAATACTCCTTCTTTAATAGCTGACTAAACCGTTATCTTCTAACGTTTAATCAATATTTCCGATTGTGAACTTCTCCGGTTTCTTTCCTTTGAAATCCTTGAAGTACAACTTGATTTCACGCATGTCTTTGTCAACATCTCCTGACGGGATAATCTGCCGGGTGCATTGGATAACCTTCTTCTCATAGTCAAGCCCATAGAGATGGATAGGCAGATGCGCCTTGAGGGCTATGAAATAGAATCCCTTTTTCCATTCCGGGTTGAGCGAGCGGGTACCTTCGGGCGTAATGCACAGTCCGAAAGCCTTCCGCTTATCCGCTTCAGCAGCCAGATTATCCGTCATGCTAGTATGTTTGCTTCTCCACACAGGAATACCTCCCATCTTTCTGAAGATAGGACCTAGCGGCCAGAAGAACCATTCCTTTTTCATGAGGAAATTACATTTGATTCCCTCAGCATGGGCAAAGAGCTGGCCCAGAATCAGGTCCCAGTTGCTGGTGTGCGGAGCCATGCAGATAATATACTTTTCAGGAAGCTCCTGGGTGATGATTTTCTTATAGCCCAAGCGCTTATACAATATCCATTGACAAATTCCTTTTACCATATATATAAATAGGTGTATTTTCTGATTCTGATGATAAAAGGATTATGCCAGGTTTGAAATCTGGTCGATGATTTCGCTCATCTGCTTGTTGAAGTCGCCTATGAGCTTTTTATAATATTCACCCTTCTTGATTCCCGGTTCCGGGTGAGACACGCGGCTGATGTAATCGCCGTTGATCATGACGATAGCTGAAAGAATGCCATCCACATCTTCCTGTGTAGGCTTACCGTTATACAAAGATGCAGCTACTGTTTCGGCGAAAAGTTCGCTTGTAATGTAGTTGATCGTGCGCTTTAAATCTCTTTTATTAGCCATAATTCTTTTCTCCTAATTAATGAATAATTAAAAATATCGCTCAAAGATAATCATTTTCTTTGAAATAACATCATTTTTTGGGAAAAAATGTATCTATTAACGCATTTTTAGCATTTTTCTTTCCGTATCTCGCAGAAAAGAGTTATTTTTGCAGATGTTTTTGAAGTTTCAACTAATTAAAATAAAAACGAATTATGGAAAAAAGTGCATTGCAGATTGCAAGAGCTGCTTATCAGCCAAAATTGCCTAAGGCTCTCCAGGGCCCAGTAAAGGCAGTTGAAGGTGCAGCAACACAGTCAGTAGGTAATCAGGATGAAATCAAGGCGTTGTTCCCTAACACTTATGGAATGCCTGTTATTACATTCGAGGCAGGCGAGGCTAAGGAACTTCCTGCTTTCAACGTAGGTGTTATCCTCTCAGGTGGTCAGGCTCCTGGCGGTCACAACGTGATTTCTGGTCTTTTCGACGGTGTGAAGTCTCTCAACCCAGCTAACAAGCTCTACGGTTTCATCCTCGGTCCTGGTGGTCTCGTTGACCATAAGTACATGGAGATTACTTCTGAACTCATGGACGAATACCGCAATACTGGTGGTTTCGACATCATCGGTTCCGGTCGTACCAAGCTTGAGAAGGAAGACCAGTTTGAGAAGGGTATTGAGATTCTTCGTGAACTCGGCATCAAGGCACTTGTCATCATCGGTGGTGACGACTCAAATACCAACGCTTGCGTTCTCGCAGAATACTATGCTGCCAAGAAGTATGGCGTACAGGTAATCGGTTGCCCTAAGACTATCGACGGCGACTTGAAGAACGAGCAGATTGAGACTTCTTTCGGTTTCGATACAGCCTGCAAGACATATTCTGAACTCATCGGTAACATCGAGCGCGACTGTAACTCAGCACGTAAGTACTGGCACTTCATCAAGCTGATGGGTCGTTCAGCATCTCACATCGCTCTTGAGTGCGCTCTCCAGACTCAGCCAAACATCTGCTTGATTTCTGAGGAGGTAGAGGCTAAGGAAATGTCACTCGATGATGTGGTTACTTATATTGCAACTGCAGTAGCTAACCGTGCTGCTGAGGGCAACAACTTCGGTACTGTTCTCATCCCAGAAGGCTTGATCGAGTTCATCCCAGCTATCAAGAAGCTTATCGCAGAATTGAACGAGGTTCTTACAGACCCTGCAACAGGCGAGAGCCGTGAGTTTGCAAGTGCTGAGGAGCAGATTGCATTCGTTAAGGGTGCCATCGCTAAGGACAACCTCGCAGTATTGGAGTCTTTGCCAGCTGACGTAGCTCGCCAGCTTTGCCTCGACCGCGACCCTCACGGAAACGTACAGGTTTCTCTCATCGAGACAGAGAAGTTGCTTTCTCGCATGGTAGCTGAGAAGTTGGCTGCATGGAAGAAGGAGGGTAAGTACGTAGGTAAGTTCTCTGCACAGCACCACTTCTTCGGTTACGAGGGACGTTGCGCAGCTCCTTCTAACTACGATGCTGACTACTGCTACTCACTCGGTTTCAACGCTTCACGCCTTATCGCTAACGGCAAGACCGGTTACATGTCAATCATCAAGAACACAACTGCTCCTGCAGCAGAGTGGATTGCAGGTGGTGTGCCAATCACTATGATGATGAACATCGAGCGTCGTAATGGTGCTAACAAGCCAGTTATCCGCAAGGCTCTCGTTGAGCTGGATGGTGCTCCATTCAAGTTCTTCGCTTCTAAGCGCGATGAGTGGGCTAAGGAAACAGCTTACGTTTATCCAGGTCCTATCCAGTACTGGGGTCCTTCTGAGGTTTGCGACCAGACCACAAAGACTCTCCAGTTGGAGCAGGCTAAGTAAAAAATAGAATAAATATTTTTTTATATGTCAACAAGACGAACGGCTTCTTCACAGAAAAAGAGTGCCATGGCGAGAAAGAAAACTCCTCGGCGTGGCGGCTCCCGTGGTAGAAGGCGTTCGTCTTCTTTTTTGCAACGCTATCCCCGTTGGGCGTGGTGGATAGGCGGAACGGCGGTTATCGTGCTCTATGTCTTTCTGTTCTATCATTTCTTTGTAGGTCCAACTGGTTTCCGCTGGCGTGCGCTTTATGGCGATGCTGAATATCCTGAAGGTTACGAGATTCATGGAATCGATATTTCGCATTATCAGGGCAAGATAGACTGGGAACAGCTCAAGAATGCGATGATCAAGGGTTGTCCTGTGCGCTTCGTCATCATCAAGAGTACGGAGGGTTCTTCACGGCTCGATGAGAATTTCCGCGAGAACTTTAATCAGGCTCGCGATTTCGGTTTCATCCGGGGTGTTTATCATTTCTGGAGCAATAAGTCGACAGCCCGAGAACAGGCTTATTATTTCCTAGACCAGGTTCATCTTACGGATGGCGATTTGCCTCCGGTACTGGATATAGAACATAAGCCGGCAGATAAGAGTGTGGAGGATTTCCAGCGTGATGTGCTTACCTGGCTGCATATAGTAGAGGATAAGTATCATGTTAAACCTATCATCTACACCTATTATAAATTCAAGGAGCAATATCTGAGTGCGCCTGTCTTCGATGATTATCCTTACTGGATAGCCCACTATTATGTTGACAAGGTTCAGTATAAGGGCAAATGGAAGTTCTGGCAGCATACGGATGTGGGCAAGTTGCCGGGCATTAAAGGCTACGTAGATTTCAATATTTACAACGGCAGTTATTATGAGCTCAAGCAGCTCTGCATAGGAAGCAATAATAATGAGAAGAAATTCATGGAATAAAGGTTGGACTTTTGGCAATATGCGAAAATCCAACCTTTATTCGTATGTTCCAATCTGATATTTCTGATTTCAGATTTTTCGTTCTGAATGTTTAGAATCAGAAAAGAATCTTTATGAACCTAAAACAAGGCAGGCCCAATTGTTGTCAATCTGTCTGTTTATTTCATGCATTCCCAGTTCTTCTGCTTTCTCCAGGAGTACAGGAATATCTTCTTCGTAGAAGCCGCTCAGAACCAGGGTTCCGCCGATGTTCATCACGCTACGGAAAGCGCGCATGTCGTTGAGCAGAATGTTACGGTTGATATTGGCTAGAACCAGGTCGAAAACGCCGCTGATGTGGTTGATTACCTGACTGTTGCCAAAGAGTACTTCCATGTTAGTTACGCCGTTAAGCACGGCATTATGCTTGGCATTTTCCACGCTCCATTCGTCAATATCGTAGCCTACCACGTCTTTCGCTCCGAGTTTTGAGCAGGTAAGGGCAAGGATTCCCGTACCCGTTCCGCAATCCAGGATGCGCTTGGTTCTGATAGGCATGTGGAGCAGCTGCGAAATGATCATGCGTGTGGTTTCGTGGTTTCCTGTTCCGAACGCCAGTTTCGCCTCAATACCTATTTCTATCATGTCGGGTCTGTTGCTCGTATCGGGATAGAGTTCGGGATGTTTCGCATCGTAAATCACCACCTGGTTGTCCACATAAATTGGTTCGAATCCCTGTTCTTCCCATTCCTGATTCCAATCCTTGTCTTCTGCATCTTTCACCACGTAGGTAATTTTCGCATCCCCGATAGGGAAATCAGCAATATAGGCATCCAGCATCTCCTTGTCGAAGAGTTCTTTCTGCACATACGCTTCCATTCCGGTTTCTGTTTCCTCAAAAGATTCAAATCCGGCTTCGGCTGCACCATCGGCAAGCAGATCCTGAGAGGCCTGCATCAAGTCGGCAGTCGTTTCAATAGTGAATGTTGCTACTAAATATTTCATATTTAATTTGTATTAATTTCTTGTCTAAAAACGCCTTCGAATGTTCAAAAAAGCTAGATTTGTTTTAAATCTTCTGCAAAATTATAAAAAAATAGGGGAAAACCTACAATTATTTAGGGAAATTCTGTATTTTTGCATAAAGATAAGCAATATTTTTGCATCCAGATTATTATATAATCAGAAAAGGGCTCTTTCTGGAGCCTTCTTCCTGATGATTGATGATGATTCGGGATGAGAAAAATAGAAGAAAGAAAAGAGAAAAAATAAATAGGAGAACAGAATATGAAAAGAAAGTATCTTCTTGCAGTCCTTATCGCAGCTGCGATGCCACTCACTTCGATGGCACAGGACGATGACCTCTACTTCAATCCGAAGAAGGAGGCCAAAGAAAAGGCTGAAAGACGGGCTCTGCTCCAGCGCCAGTATGCTGAACAGCGGGCACGTAGAGATAGTGTTTATCGGCTGTTTTGGAGCGGAAGCGACCGTTCGGTAGATGAATACAATCGAGGCGGCAGAATCTTCAGCCATTATGAGAATGTAGGGAAAGATTCCCTGGGCAACGACATTATCCAGTTCCATGTGGGCAAGGGTGTGGCGCCAGACAGCATTTATGATGATGCTTACTTCGCCCAGAAGTATGCTGACAGGGATGAGGATTTCGTACGCACACGCGAGATGAGCCGATGGGACGGATTCTATGATCCATGGTTCTACGATTATTATGGTTACGGTCCTTACTACTGGCGCAGCCGCATGTGGGGCTGGCACAATCCTTGGCGCTACGGCTATTATGCCGGCTGGTATGATCCTTGGTTCGACCCTTGGTACGATCCTTGGTATTATGGTTACTGCGGCTGGTATGACCCTTGGTATTATGGCTGGGGCGGCTACTACAATCCTTGGTATTGGGGAGGTCCGGTAATCGGGCATGTTAGCTATGGTGGATTTGCTGGCAACATTCGCTATAACAACCCAGGTCGTATTGATGGTTCTAATCACCAGTATACAGGTGTTGGCGGTAATAACCGTAATACTTATTCACGCCGTAGTGGTTCTAACCGTAGCTTTGGCCAGCGTCAGAATACTGGCAACTTTAATAATAACTCTTCTTGGGGTAGTCGTAGTAATTCTGGCTTTAGTAACAGTAGCGGTAATTTCGGAGGTGGCAGCTTCAGCGGTAGCGGCCGTTCCGGTGGCGGTAGCTTCGGAGGCGGCGGTGGTCACTCTGGTGGCGGCAGCTTCGGAGGAAGAAGATAAATTGATAATAACAATTAGTATTTAAGATTATGAATAAATTAAAACATATATTCTTTGCCAGTATGCTCATGGCTAGCATGACTGCTGCTGCGCAAGAAACCTATCAGGACGCTAAGTTGGCTGCACCCCAGCTTACAGGTACTGCCCGCTATGTGGGTATGGGTGGTGCTATGGAAGCTTTGGGCGCCGATATTTCCACTATCAGCAGTAACCCTGCAGGTATTGGTCTTTTCCGTAAAAGCCAAATAACTCTTACTGCAGGAGTTATCGCCCAGACAGATGCAGAGAATTATACGGAGTATAATGATGCTCGTATTACTTTTAATGGTAAAAAGAGTCATCCTACCTTTGACCAGGTGGGTATCGTATGGAGTCCGAAAAACAAAGGTACCAATTGGCTGAATCTGGCTTTCAATTATCATAAGAGTGCCGACTTTGGACAGATTCTGAATGCTGCCGGAGCATTGAAGGATGTTTCTCTTAATAAGATAACCGCAGCTAAGAATTTCAAGGGGTATGCGGGGTGGACCAGTCAGGACGCCAACCTTGGTGGATATAAGGATAATTCCGGAAACTATCAGCCTGGTTTGTTTACTGTTCCTACTGATGGTGGTTTGGCTTATGCTGAGGCTGATAAGTATTTGTTTGGTCAGTATCAGCATGGTTATATTGGCACCTATGATTTCAACATTAGTGGCTCGCTTAATAATCAGGTTTGGCTTGGTTTGACAGTCGGACTTCATGATGTTCACTACAACAGCAATTCTCTTTATTCTGAAGACTTCGTTGATGGAAATATAATGGATTCATTTGAGCAGTTGAAGATTACTGGAACAGGATTTGATGTGAAGGCGGGTGTTATCTTCCGTCCAGTCAAGGATTCTCCTTTCCGTATTGGTGCTTATTTCAATAGCCCTATCTTCTATGATCTCACAGTTAGTGGTGATAATGATATTACTATTTCGGGGAATAATGATCCTGCTACCTATGAGGAAAAAGATGGAAGTCAGCAGCCTTGTTATGTCAAGGGTAGTAGGGGACAGAGTATAGATTATGATTTCCGGCTTAATACACCATGGAAAGTGGGCGCCAGCTTGGGTCATACTATAGGAAATTATCTGGCACTTGGTGCAACTTATGAATATGCCTGGTACGATCATATGGACAACCGTGTGAAGGATGGTGGTTATTATGATTCCTATTGGGGAGACTATTATGAGAGCAGTAGTAGTGATGAGGCTATGAATCACGATACTCAATTGAACCTGCAAGGTGTAAGTACCTTGAAGTTAGGTGCAGAGATTAAGCCTGTTGACATGTTGTCAATCCGATTAGGTTATAATTATGTATCGCCAATGTACAAGGATAATGCTTTGCGCGATCAGACATTTGATAGTAATGGCGTTTACATCGCTTCTTCTGCTGATTATACCAACTGGAAGGCGACAAACCGTTTTACTTTAGGTGTAGGTTTCAATTACCAGAATTTGGCTATAGATGTGGCTTATCAGTATTCTTCTCAAAAGGGAGATTTCTATCCATTCGAAAGTTTTACGGATATGGGCTGCTCTGTTAATGCAACCAAGGTTGACAACAAACGCCACCAGTTACTGATGACCGTTGGCTATAGGTTCTAAAATGTGAAGGTAGGGGAGTTATTGATTAAATAATGTGAAATCCCGATAAAAAAGCCCACTCTTAGAAAAAAAGTTGGGAAAAAGTTTGGCGGTTTCATATAAAAATCCTACCTTTGCAATCAAGAAATCGGGATGATTTCGTGTCATAGATTAGGTTTTTAGATTAAAGGTGTTATTCACCTTATTTTCTAGGATTTAAAAATATTAGTTTTTTTAGTGGTTAATTTAGTTTTAGTAAGTATGTTTAGGGTCTGTTGTGAAACAGGCCCTATTTTTTTGTGCCTTTACAAAAAAAATCCCCCAACAGGATGGCTTGGAAACCATACCTGTCGGGGGAAGTAACTATCCTAAATAAATCTACCTTGAATAAACTAATCTATTAAAATTTATCCTTCATAAATCTACTTAAATGAACCAATACCGGCCTTATTTGAACTATTAAATCATATATTATTTGTTTCTGTAATTATCCAGACCCTTGTTCAGGAAGTCGAGATAAGCACTAACATCTTCTTTGAAACTGAAGGCTGCTGCAAGAGGATTGCCATCGTTGTCAATAGCCACATAGAATGGCTGGGCATTAGCTCCAAACTTGCTTGTCTGCAGATAACTCCACTTGTCGCCAACGGTTCGTAGGGTGCGCTTCTCGCCATTAAACGTTACCTCCATAGGCTCAGCAAGAGGAGTCTTGTCATCTACATAAAGTGAGATGAGAACATAATCCTTTGTCAGCTTATCGGCAACCGATGGATCTGTCCAGACAGAAGCCTCCATCTTGCGGCAGTTTACACAGCCATAACCCGTGAAATCAAGCAATACCGGTTTGCCGGAAGCCTTGGCAGCAGCCATTCCCAACTCATAATCCTTGTAAGCAGGCTCTACGGTCTTGGTGTTGAGGTTAAAGTCCTGTGTATTAATAGGTGGAGCAAATGCGCTCACAGCCTTGCAAGGAGCGCCCCAGAGGCCCGGAATCATGTAAACCGAGAATGCCAAAGAACAGAGACCCAACATGATGCAGGCTACAGGCATAGGCTTGTTGATGTCGCCCCCGATTGCATCAACCTGGAACTTCAGCTTGCCGATGAGATAGAGACCCAACAGACCGAAGATGACAATCCAGAGAGAGAGGAATACCTCGCGGTCCATGATGTGCCAGCCGTAAGCCAGATCGGCTACAGAGAGGAACTTCAGAGAGAAGGCAAGCTCGATGAAGCCGAGCACAATCTTGATGGTCTCCATCCACGAACCCGACTTAGGAGCCGACTTCAACCATGATGGGAAGAGGGCGAAGAGGGTGAATGGGAGCGCCAGAGCAAGCGCAAAACCGAACATTCCCACGGTAGGAGCGAGCCAGTCGCCGGAGGTAACGGTCTGAACCAGCAGCAAACCGATGATAGGAGCTGTACATGAGAAGCTGACCAATACCAGGGTGAAAGCCATCAGGAAGATAGAAATCATACCCGTGGTGCTGGAAGCCTTGTTGTCTACCGCATTTCCCCAACTGTCAGGCAATTTGATTTCGAACCAACCGAAGAACGAGAAGGCGAAAACGGCAAGCAGGAGGAAGAGGATGATGTTGAAAACGGCACTTGTGCTGAGCGCATTCAAGGTGCTAGGACCTGCGATGGCTGTTACGGCAAGACCCAAAAACAGATAGATGACTACGATGCTCAAACCATAAGTAATCGCATCGCGGATACCTTTCTTCTTATCGTTCTTAGCACGCTTCAGGAAGAAACTTACGGTCATCGGGATGATAGGCCAGATGCAAGGCATGACGAGCGCAAGCAGACCGCCCACGAAACCGATGAAGAAAATGTAGAAGAGCGAATGGTTGGCGATATCATTAGCTCCGCCAAATGCCTGAAGTTCTTTAACAACCGGTTTCCATAAGTCCTTGACGTTCAGATTTTCCATAGCAGATGCCAAAGCTGCGGAATCTACGGGCTGAGTAGCACTATCGGTCTGAGCCAGGGCTGCGGCCTTGGCAAGCGAATCGGCCTTCATCTTGGCTGCAAGGGCAGGATCAATCGCCTTTGCATTCAGAGCATCTTTAGCCCCAGCTGCAGGAGCATCAACGGCTGGTGATTTGCCACTCTGCTTAAAACCAGCCTCGCTTGGTGGCAGGCAGTTCTGGTCGTTGCAGGCGCCATACTCAAGATAGGCATCAATATGATAATTTGGTTGGGTAAACTTCACCTTCTGTACAAAGGTAACGCTACCTTCAAAATAACGGAGTTTCATCTCGAAGAGAGGGTCGAACTTTGCAATCTCTCTGCCGCGTGGCTGAAGTTTTCCTACGAGCTCAGCTCCTTCAAGCTTGTTTACGTTGAACGAAGCGGAAATCGGACCGTCGCCACCCAAACCGGTAGAGTAGACGTGCCATCCCGGTTGGATTTTTCCGCTAAACACGATTTCGGCCACAGCACTTCCGTCTGTTTTCAGCGAGCTGGTGAACTTCACAGGGTTCATCATCTGCGCCTGAGCCAGCATTACTACAAGGAGTAATTGAAAGATTAAAAATACTTTTTTCATTTCTATTTTTTAATTTTATGTTGCAAAGTTACTAAAAACTAATCATATTACGTATTCAGATGGCTTTAAGGGTACTCGGTTTTAATTTTTTTAAGAAAAAATGCTAATTTTCTCAGTTTTACTTGGCTGTTTCGTACTTTTAATGTAATTTTGCGGGCAGAATGAAAGCAATCGTAAAATTGGAAACAGAATAAAATGGCAAAGAAGAAACTATACTTATTCAGCCTCCTGGTGGCCACGATGAGTGTGCTGCTCTCTACGGTGGTGATGCATCATCATCACATGGGGCGTATATGTATGGTTGTAGAACGTTGCCAGCAGGATGGTAAGCTCAACGATGAGCATACTGAGCATCATGAGAATGAAAACGATGGTTGCCGCGTGCATCAGATGCACCATTTTGTAACCAACGGCAAGATTGTGAAGAACATCCAGAAGCAGCTTTTCGATGGTAACCATCTTCTTTCCGTGCTTTCTTCTGAGTATTTGTTTATCCCTACCTCGTCGATTATTTGCGTGCGTTGGCAGCAGTTTGCAGCCAGCCTTCCTTGTGTTGATGAAACGGCCATCAATAGGCGAGGACCTCCTTCTTTTTGTTGATTTTCTGCAGTTAGAGCAACCAGGATGCAGCTTTTGCAACCGGGTTGCAGGGAAAAGTGCGTACTTTTGCACCCGAAATTATTAATCAATAAAAAGAAGAAAAAATGAAAAGAATATTGGTGGTTGCCGTTGCGGCAATCTTAGCCTGGTGTGGTTTCACCTTTTTCTCAAACCACGCCGGAGCAGAGGCTCATGCTGCCGAACACGGACATGAGCATGAACATGAAGAGGTGGATTTTGACAATATTCCGCTCTCTCAGAAACAGGTAGATGCTGTAGATCTGATGATGGGCGAGGCGGTTGACCGCGTGATGGATGCTACGATTGCAGCCAACGGTCAGCTCGTTTTGCGCGCCCAGAACAAGGGCGATGTGGCTTCGCTCATGGGTGGCGTGGTGAAGGCTATCTACGTGAAGGAAGGACAGAATGTGAAGCGCGGACAGGTGGTGGCGCTGGTCGAAAATACAGATGTGGTCAGTCTGCAACGCGAATATTTTTCTGCCAGCAAGGAGTGCGAACTGGCACTTGCCGACCTGGAGCGACAGAAACTGCTGAACAAGGCCGGAGCTGGCGTCAAGAAGAATGCGCAGCAGGCAGCTAAGGAGTATCATGTGGCCCACGCCAACCTCATCGGCATCGGCAAGCAGCTTGCCCAGATGGGCATTTCTACCGCCGCCGTAGCCAGGGGCAAGTTTACCACAGCCTTCCCTTTGCGTGCTCCGATTGCGGGTACGGTTTCGCAGATTACAGCCAGCTTGGGCAGCTTTGCCGACATGCAGACTCCGCTCTTGAAGATTCAGAACAACCAGGCGATAGAGTGCGATTTGAACATTTTCGAGAAAGATTTGCAGAAGGTAAAGCCGGGCGATAAGGTTTATCTCTCGCTTACCAATCAGCCGGGCATCAAGCTCGTCGGACATGTCTCTGGTTTAAACCAATACTTTAACGATAATTCGAAATCAGTTGCTGTTCATGTAAAAATAGATGCGCAGTCTCTTAAAACCAGCGGAGTTCACGGCTCAGCCCGACTCTTCGACGGAATGTACGTAAGCGGCAAGATAGCTACGGGCAGCCAGTCGTGCATCGCCCTTCCTTCCAAGGCCATCGTCAGTACCGACGGCAAGCAGTTTGTCTTCGCTCTGAACGGCAAGCCAGAGAAGGGCGAGTACAGCTTCTCCCGCCACGAGGTTATTACGGGCGTTTCGGATGGAGCTTATACCGAGGTAAAACTCTGCAAACATCTGAAGCAGGAGGGCAAGAAGATTGTGACAGAAAATGCATATTATCTGGCTTCGCTCACGGGCGAACATGCGGATGAGCATTAATATAAGGTGAGCTTTTCATCAATAAAGAGCTTTTTAAAGAAAAACAGATTATGTTTCAGAAACTGATTACTTACTCCATTCGCCACAAGCTGGTGGTGGGAGTTTTCACGATAGCCCTCGTCATCTGGGGCATCGTTTCGCTCATCCATCTTCCTTTCGATTCTACGCCGGATATTACCGACAATCAGGTGCAGGTTATCACCCAGGCGCCTTCGCTCGGAGCGCAGGAGGTGGAGCAATACGTAACTACTCCGGTAGAAATGGCGCTCGCCAACATCCCCGAACTCAAGGAGCGCAGAAGCATCTCGCGAAGCGGACTCTCGGTCATCACCCTCGTTTTTGATGATGATGCAGATATCTACTGGGTACGTTCGCAGGTGAGCCAGATGCTGACCCAGGTGGAGAAAGATTTGCCCAAAAATGTGGAAACCGAGATGGGACCGATTGCTACAGGACTGGGCGAGATTTACCATTATACCGTGCGCGCCGAGAAGGGCTACGAGCACAAATATTCGCTCACCCAGCTGCGAACCATCCAGGACTGGATTGTGAGAAAACAGCTCTCGGGAACCCCGGGCGTGGCTGAAGTGAGCGGCTGGGGAGGCTATGTGAAGCAATATGAGGTGGCCATCAATACGGATAAGCTCAACGCCAGCAATCTGACTGTGAGCGAGGTGTTTGATGCGCTCGAAAAGAATAACGCCAACACGGGCGGAAGTTACATAGAGGAAAATTCCAACCAGTATTTCATCCGCGGCATAGGCGTGGTGAAGAGTCTGGAAGATGTGGCAAATATCGCCGTGAAGACCGTAAACGGCACTCCTATTAAGATAGGTGATGTGGCGAAGGTTCAGCTGGGTCATGCCACCCGTTTCGGAGCCGTTACCCGAAATGGCGAGGGCGAAGTGGTTGCCGGAATAGCCATCATGCTGAAGGGCGAAAACTTTCAGGAGGTTATCAGGAATGTGAAGCTGCGCATAGAGCAGATTCAGAAATCTCTGCCCGAGGGCGTGGTTATCGAGCCGTTTATCGACCGAACCCACCTGGTTGACCGAGTAGAGGGAACCATCGCCCGAAACCTGACTGAAGGCGGACTCATCGTCATCTTCGTGCTGATTATTTTCCTGGGCAACTGGCGTGCCGGACTGGTTGTGGCGAGCGTCATTCCGCTCAGCATGCTCTTTGCTTTCGGCATGATGAAGACCTTCGGAATCGACGGCAATCTGATGTCGCTCGGAGCCATCGATTTCGGTATGATAGTCGATTCTGCCGTCATTATCGTAGAGGCTGTTGTGGCCCATCTGGGCGTGAAGAGTATTGAGCGGACGGCGAGAAATTCTGCCGATACTCCCATCCGTTTTTCTCAGGCAGAGATGGATGAGGAGGTTCATGATTCCGCTTCGCGCATCCGCAAGAGTGCGGCATTTGGCGAAATCATCATCATGATAGTTTACATTCCGCTGATGACGCTTGTGGGCATCGAGGGCAAGATGTTCCGTCCGATGGCGCTTACCGTTTTCTTCGCCATCCTGGGTGCCTTCATCCTCTCGCTCACCTATGTTCCGATGGCGAGTGCGCTCTTCCTGAGCAAGAAGGGACATGTGCGTAAAACCTTTAGCGACAGAATGATAGAGAAACTTCAGGGCTGGTATCGACCGGTTCTGGAATGGGTCTTGGCGCGATATAAGGATGTGATTACCGGCGCCGTTTCGCTCTTCTGCATGAGCGCAGTAGCCTTCCATTTCCTGGGTGGCGAATTCATTCCGAGTCTGGAAGAGGGCGATTTTGCGGTAGAAATGAGCATGTCGCAGGGCACTTCGCTCTCGCAGATGGTAGAGAGCTGCTCCAAGGCTGAGAAACTTCTGAAGGCTGAATATCCTGAAATCAAGCAGGTGGTGAGCCGCATAGGTAGCGCCGAGATTCCTACCGATCCGATGCCGGTAGAAAGGGCCGACATCATGGTGGCGCTCAAGCCGAAAGCTGAATGGACTTCGGCAGAAACTACCGCCGAACTGATGGAGAAGATGGAAGAAACCCTGAAGACGATTCCGGGCTTGGAAGCTGAGATTTCGCAGCCTATCCAGATGCGTAACAACGAGTTGCTTACGGGCATCAAGCAGGATGTAGCGGTTAAGATTTTTGGCGACAATCTCGATGTGCTTACCCAGCAGGCTGATAAGGTTTCAAGAATGATAAAGAATGTGCCGGGCGTGAGTGGAATCTTCGTGGAAGAGGTTTCCGGATTGCCTCAGATTCAGGTAAAATACAACCATGAACGCATGGCGGCTTATGGGGTAACTGTTGACGAAATCAACCGCATTCTTGAAACTAACTTTGCGGGCGCTACGGCTGGAGCTGTGTACGAAGGCGATAAAAAGTTTGACATCGTTCTGCGTCTTGACCCTAAGGAGCGCAACTTCCAGTCGCTTCAGTCGCTCCGTATTCCGCTGGCTGGTGGCGAGAGTATTCCGCTTTCTCAGTTGGCTGATGTGGTTTACGAACCGGCTCCTGCTCAGGTTTCTCATGAGAATGGTGCCCGCCGCATCTACGTAGGTTTCAACGTGAAGGGTAGGGACGTGCAGAGTACCGTGAAGGATATTCAGTCCATCCTTGATGAGAAGCTGAAGCTGCCTGAGGGCTACTATTATAATTATGGTGGCGAGTTTCAGAATCTTCAGAGTGCCACCCAGCGCCTGATAATCGTGGTTCCGGTAGCGCTCATCATCATTCTGCTGCTGCTCTACGCTACGGTTAAGAATCTGCGCGAATCCCTCTTCGTGTTCTCCGCCATTCCGCTTGCTGCGATAGGTGGCGTCTGGGCGCTTTGGTTGCGCGGAATGCCTTTCAGCATTTCGGCGGGCGTAGGTTTCATCGCCCTCTTTGGCGTGGCGGTTCTCAACGGCATCGTGCTGATAGGTCAGATGAACCAGATACAGAAGCAGGCGGCAGCGGTTCCTGAGGAGAATGACGCAAGTTTGGCGGCTGTTATTCAGAACAGAATTATTGACAGTTGTATGATTCGTCTCCGTCCGGTTCTGATGACGGCCCTGGTAGCTTCTATGGGTTTCCTCCCGATGGCATTATCCCATGGCGACGGAGCAGAAGTCCAGCGTCCTTTAGCTACGGTTGTAATAGGCGGTCTCATTACCAGCACGCTCCTTACGCTTCTGGTTCTGCCAGCCATCTATAAGATGTTTACGAAAAAGTAAGATTTCAAGATATGAAAATAATGAACAGAAAAAAGATAATAAAGAATAGGGTGGTGGCTTGCTTTTCCGCCATCCTGCTCCTGCTGCCAGCCACAGTCGGAGCCCAGCATTTTGATGCTCATATTGCGGGCAGGAAAGTTACCCTGCAGGAATGTTTCGATTTGGCTGCCCGACAGAACCTTCAGATGCAGGCAGGAAAGAAGTCGGTAGAGCGTGCGCAGGTGATGCAAGGCACGGCTTGGGAACTGGATAAAACCGAGGTCGCTTTCTCTCAAAACCCTGCTACGGGTGGCGAATCGGACAACGGATTTACCTTTACCCAGAGCCTCGATTTTCCTACCGTCTACGCCTCACGCCGCAACCAGCTGAAGGCTGAAACCCAGGCAGAAAAGAGTCGCCTGAACGTGGTTAGCCAGCAACTGAAGGCTGAAATCGCCAACACCTATTATCAGATGCTTTATCAGACTCACAGACTCCAGATATTGGAGCGAATCGACTCAGTATTAGAGCGTTACAGCCAGATTGCAGAAATGCGTTACAAGGCAGGAGAGAGCCGCCAGCTGGAATATCTCTCAGCCGACCGCAAATGCAACGAAAACCGTCTGGAAATGGCAGATGTAAAGAGCGAAATCGAGCGTCTGCAAATCGACCTCATGACGCAGCTCAACACGCAGGAGCCCATAAAACCGGCAGAAGAGAATCTCACGGCCATCGCAGCCCAGAATCTCAATACCTATAATTATCAGCAGTCTGCCGACGGTCTTTACCAGCAGGATAAGCTCATCGCTCTCGATAAGGAAATCAAGGCAGCCAAGACGGGTTTTGCTCCGAGTTTATCCTTATCTTTGCGCACCCAATGTGTCATTTCCAGTTGGAATCCATACAACATAGACCGTTCAAGATTTGCCGAGGGCAATTTCTTCGGTTTCGAGATTGGCGTAGGCATTCCTTTGTTTTATGGTTCTACGAAGGCAAAGGTCAAGGCAGCTCAGAAAGACCGCGAATTGGCTGAAATCGAAATGCGTCAGGAGCAGACAGAGAAAGAGCGTGATTACCGTCTCTGTACGAAGCGCCTGCAGGCAGCATCCAACCGTCTGAAATATTACGAGCAGAACAACCAGGCACATTCTGCGCAAATTTCGAAGTTGAGTGCGATAGAATATGAAAATGGCGAAATTTCGTATATTGAATACGTGAATGCCATCGAGGAAACCATCGATGTTCTGATGAAGCATGCCGATGCGATTAATGAATACAATCAGGCAGTCATCGCCATCCAGCGTCTTACGGGCATAATGTAGGATTCTGTTCTGAGATGAACCCCAAGCTTTCATAATATTGAAATCAGGATTCATCTCAGAATAAAAAGAAAAGATCAGAAAGAAATGCTCAGAAAAGAGTTACTCAAAAAAGATATACTCAGAAAGGGGTGAACCGTTTCCATCTTCAGGCTCCGAATTTCACCTCTTTCTTTTTCTCATAACGTCTATTTATCATAATACCGGTTAGAATTAAAAAGAGGAAAATAAAAAAGAGAGTAATTTTCGATAAACCACCAAGAAAAAGCCCCGAAAACTTTGCTTATTCCAAATAATAATCTTAACTTTGCGGCATAAAAACAAAAAGTTGGTTTCGATTATGGCAAAAATAGAAAGACAAAAGCGAATCTATCGCAAGCGCATCCCTTACGGAATGCAGAACTTTGAGGATGTAATGGAAAGAGATTGTTACTATGTTGACAAGACCCCATTCATAGAGAAAATAGAAGAATCTAACATGTATTTCTTCTTCATTCGCCCTCGCCGTTTCGGCAAGAGCCTTACCCTCTCCATGCTCGAAAACTATTACGACATCAACAAGAAGGATAAGTTTGAAAGCCTCTTCGGCAAGCTTTACATCGGAGAGAATCCTACCCCTGAACGCAACAGCTATCTCATCCTTCACCTGAATTTTGCCATGATTTCAGCAGGATTGGATAATTATAAAAAAGGACTTGATGCCCATTGCAACAACAAGTTCAATTCCTTCTGCAGCAGATACGCCCACCTTTTGCCACCGCACACAAAGGAAGAGATGAACCAAAAGGAAGATGCCGTTGCCCAATTGGGATTTCTATGCGACAAATGTGCTGAAGCTGGCTTGAAGATTTATCTCTTCATCGACGAATACGACCATTTTACCAATCAGATTCTTGCCCACAAGGAGCATGAAACCCGATACCGCGAGCAGACTCACGGCGAGGGATATCTCCGCCATTTCTTCGATACCATCAAGGGAGCCGCAGGCGATTCATTGGGCAGAGTTTTTGTTACAGGAGTAAGTCCCGTAACCATGGATGATCTGACCAGCGGTTTCAACATCGGCACCAACTATTCCCTGTCTCCGGAGTTCAACGAGATGGTGGGATTCACCGAGGATGAAGTGCGCGAAATGCTGGCCTATTACGCCAGCGTGCTGCCATTCCGCCATAGTGTGGATGAGCTGATAGAAGTGATGAAACCATGGTATGATAATTATTGTTTCAGCATCAGAAGATATGGCAAGACAACCATGTACAACTCCGTGATGGTGCTCAATTTTGTGGACAATTACATTCGCAACGATTATGATATTCCTGATAGCATGTTGGAAACCAACATCCGTATCGACTACGATAAGATTCGCATGCTCATCCGCCATGACAAGGAGTTTGCCCACGATGCCAGCATCATACAGGATATTGTAACCAAGGGATTCACCACGGGAACCCTGATGGAGAATTTCCCCGCCGAGCGCATCAACGACCCGGACAATTTTCTGAGTCTGCTCTTCTATTTCGGCATGGTAACGATAGGCGGCACCTACCAGGGCAACACCCGCTTTGTGGTTCCCAACGAGGTGGTACGAGACCAGATGTACACCTATCTGCTGGATACCTATAAGGAGAATGACCTCACATTTGAGCAATACGACAAGACCCAACTGGAGAGCAAGCTTGCCTACGAAGGCACATTCAAGCCCTACTTCGCCTACATAGCCGATTGCCTGAAGCGCTTCTCTTCCCAGCGCGACAAGCAGAAGGGCGAGGCCTACGTTCATGGTTTCACCCTGGCGATGACGAGCCAATGCAAGTTCTACCGTCCCATCTCAGAACTTGACAACGATGGCGGTTATGCCGACATATTCCTCCTACCCCTCTGCAACATTTATAAGGACATGGAAGATTCCTACATCGTGGAGCTGAAATATTGTAAGCCGGGCACCAGCGATGAGCAGTTGAACCATCTCTTCGAGGAAGCCTCTGCTCAGGTAAGGCGCTACGCCGATAGCGACATCGTGCGCGAATCAGTAAAGAGAACGAAGCTTCATCAGCTCGTTGTTATTTATCGTGGCGCAGAGATGGCGATGTGCGAGGAGGTGGAATAAAGAGAAAGGGCAATGTAAAATCAGGATTTATGGCAGAAAAAACAAATAAGGGGATGAACTTTTTGTTCACCCCCACTCTAATAGAATTCGAGAAGACTATCAGCCTTCCCATGCTGTCCAGAAAATTTCAGACGCATCCAGTTCCTGTTCTGTCATTTTTGCCAGATTATCCAAATCAAGGTCTGGATTATCAGCCAGCAAGCACTTATCCGAACAATAAGGAGAATCTACACACGTCCATCCCTCATTCATCAACTTCCCGCAATGCGTGCAAACCCGAAGATTACCAATGTCATTTGCTAGAATTACGTCTTCCAATAAATCCCGCTTGCGAAGCTCCCCAACAAGAAGCAACGCCATGGTTACGTGATGATTCATTGCTCAATCTTCCATTTGCCTTCCCCGTACCATTTAACCACTTGACTTGCGGTATAAGGCTCAAAATCCCAGTCACGGGAGTGCATGAACATGTTTGTCTTGGGGTCCCAATACCAATAATGGGTGGAACCTAGGCCATAGCCCAAACTGAGTCTGCATTCTTTCTCCTTATTAGGATGTTCCTTCAGATAGTTAAGCAGCTCAATAGTTGAAATCCATTGTTTTTCCATAATTTTCGTTGTTAAATTCTACAATATAATTATCAAACACGTTGCAAAGATAGATGATCCTATCGAAATGAACAAATCAATTAGATCTTCTTAGATCGATACCCATGGGATTTAGATCTTCTTAGATCCAACTAAAAATATAATTACAAAACAACTTATAAATAAGACAATAAATATGGCAGATAAGAATATTTTTAAATTAGAAGGGAAAAGCCAGGAACAGGTAAAGGAAGCCTTTCTGGAATTTCTGAAAATAGACAAAACCAAGCCCGGTGGCTATGCCAGCGTAGGCTCAAACAAGGTTATCTGCAAGGTAGCGAAAGAGGCTTGCGGGGTAAACTCGGTATTGGAAATCAAGAAAGCAGAGGATGCCACAGAAGTGAGCAAACTCCTGACTGGCAGAATAGACGAAGAACTGGACTACGGCAAGAGGCACCAAATGACAAGCCTGAGATGCCACGTAAGAAAATACATCGAATTTCTGAACTTCTGCGAAGGTCTGAAAGGCAAACCTGTTTACGAGTTTGATAAAGACCCAGATAAGCCATTCATCGGCGCCAGCCAATTCAAGAAGATTGTTTCCCTGCTGAAGGCAAAGAAGAACATCATCCTAGAGGGAGCACCTGGTGTGGGCAAAACCTTTCTGGCCAGAAAGATAGCCTATCAGCTGATTGGCTTTGTGAAGGATGAGAATATCGAGATGGTGCAGTTTCATCAATCCTACAGCTATGAGGATTTCGTGCAGGGCATCCGCCCTTCTGAGGAGGGTGGCTTTGAACGGAGGAATGGCATTTTCTTTGACTTCTGCAGCAAGGCAAGACGTTCGCCGGACCAGCAGTTTGTCTTCATCATCGACGAGATAAACCGAGGAAACATCAGCAAGATTCTGGGTGAGCTGATGATGCTGATAGAGGCCGACAAGCGCAAGAAGCAGTATGCCATCAAGCTTACCTACAGCAACGAAGATGACGAACGTTTCTTTGTGCCCGAGAATGTTTATCTGATAGGCTGCATGAACACGGCCGACCGCTCGCTAGCCATCGTAGATTACGCCCTGCGGCGCCGGTTCCGCTTCTGCCCTATCAAGCCGGAATTCAACGAAGCCTTCATCAATTTTTTGGAAGAAAAAGGCATCAGTCAGAAGAATGCGGAACTGGTTGTGAGCAAGGTAAAATCTGCCAACGAGGTAATTTCTACCATCGACCGAGGGCTGGAAATCGGGCACAGTTATTTCTGTCAGGCAGAGGGTTGTGAAGATTTTTCTGTCTGGTGGAACGATATCTGTGAGTATGAATTGTTTCCGTATCTTCGTGAAATCTGCTTTGATGATGAGGATAAATATGAGTTAATCTGCAACAAACTGAAGTTCTGAAATGCAACAGAAAATTCCAATTGAAAATCTGTATTATCTGCTCTGTTATGCCTGGGGCGTAAGCGACCAGCTTGACTGGGTGAAGGTGGATGGCGAGAAATGCCATTCGCTGGAGAACCTATTGTCCATGGTTTTGCTCAACGCCTGCGATAGGCTTTTGCGCCAAGGACTTTTGAGAGCGTATCGGTTTGAGGAGCAGGAAGTGGAGGGCGTTCGCGGCAAGCTGAATCTTGCTGAGACTTTGAAAAGCGGTAAGCAGCTAAAAGGCAGAACCATCTGCCAGGTAGATGAGCTTACGCAGGATGTAGTCATCAACCGGGTTATCTTTTCTACCTTGAAGAGACTGATGAGGATAGAGGGAATTGATGAGGATATCAGAGCCAGGTTGCGAAAGACTTTGGCAAAATTTCCTCATATTGAGGAAATTCATGTTACTGAAGGTTTGCTGGGGCGGCTTCTTCAGCATAGGCTTAGCGGGTTTTATAAGCTGGTTCTTAATATCTGCCGGTTGATTTGGGACTCTACCCTTCCCTGCAAGGATAAGGATGGCAGACTGGAGTTTTTGGATTTCACGGAGGATGATTTCCGGATGAACTGCATCTTTGAGCGATTCCTCATGAATTTCTGCAAGCTGAATTGCCGGGATGAGTATCCTGAGGTGCATCGGGAATATATTGATTTCCAGCTTTCACCTTTCGGGATGATGTTTAAGGAGGCTGGCGAGGCTCTACCGATGATGGAAACCGACGTGACGCTTTTCAATCCGAATACGCAGGAGAAGCTTATTCTTGATGCCAAGTTTTACCGCGAGGCGCTGGTTTCGAAGTTTGGCGGCAGGGAGAAGGTTCGCAGGGACCATCTCTCGCAGATTCTTTCTTACGTGATGAACCAGGAAGACCGGAGCAAGCCGCATACTATGAATGCTTGCGGAGCTTTGGTCTACCCTACCGTGGATGAGGATTTCGACTTTTCTTATAGATATAAGGAGACGGGGCATCGCATCTTTGTGAGGACGGTAAACCTGGGGCAACCTTGGAGGAAAATAGAGGAACGGGTGAAGGAGATAGTGAAGAGAGAAGGCAGGGATGAATGGTGAAGATTGGCGATGAAGGACAAGCGATGAGGGACAAGCGATGGAATCGCTTGGAACGGGGGTGACAGGGGGACTGCTCCCTTCTTTGCTTCTTTGCTTCTTTGCTGAAGGGGCGGGCTTGCAGGAGAAACGGGGGCGGGAGCTTTAATTATTTACTTTTTACTTATTTTATTATGGATAGAGATGAAGCTATAGCTAGAGGATTGAGGGTGCATGAAACCCAGCACTCCATGAAACGCAGAAGCCCATGGCATGATTACCATGGAAGGGGTACTTATATGCTGACGCTTGTGGTGGAGGGACGCATGCCTCTGCTGGGGAAACTGTGGGGACGGGTGGATGCCTGTCCTGGGGATGGTGATGCGCCGAAAGTGATGCTTTCTGAACTTGGGATTGCCATCGCGAAGGAGGAGATTCCGAAGATTCATAAATATTACCCCCAGGTGGAGGTTTGGAGGGTTTGCATCATGCCTGATCATATTCACCTGATTGTGAGGGTGAAGGAGGACTTGAGAGGGGGACAAGCGATGGAATCGCTTGGAACGGAGGCTCGAGGGGGACAGGCTTCGGCTTTGACCAAAGAAGCTAACTTAGCTCAAACTAAAGGGGCTAACTTGGCTCTGACTGGAGGGGCTAACTTGGCTCTGGCTGGAGGGGCTAACTTGGCTCTGGCTGGAGGGGCTAACTTGGCTCAGACTGGAGAGAATGAGGCGGGCTCGATTGGGATGACGGCGAAAAGAGAGAAAGAGATGGGTTCGCTGGGAATGGTGATAAAGGGGTTTAAGATGGGATGCAACAAGGCTTACTGGAGGATTTATGGGATGAATACGGCACCAAGGAAGGGACTCTTTGAATTGGGGTATAATGACAAGGTTCTGCTGCATGAGAGACAACTGGAGGGATGGAAGAAATACTTGGATGATAACCCGAGAAGACTGATGGTGAAGAGGATGAACCCGGGGCTTTTTACCGTGATGCAGAATAAAGAGGTGGCGGGTCGCAGATGCCAGATGGTGGGCAACTATTTCTTGCTCGATATTCCTGATAAGGTGGCGGTCGTTGTACATCGCCGGTATTCTGAGGAGGATTTGAGGCGCTTGCGCGAGGAATGGCTGGCTTGCGGAGAACGTGGTGGCGTGCTGGTGAGTGCTGCTATCTCGACTAAGGAGAAGGAGGTTTTGCGCGAGGCTATGAACCGGGGGTACCGTATTGTGCTCTTGAGGGAGAACGGGTTCCCGAGGTTGTATAAGCCTTGCGGGGAGAGTTTTTATGCCTGCTCTGAGGGGCTGCTGCTGCAAATTAGCCCCTGGGATTACCATATGGAGAAGAAGACTATTACCAGGGAACAATGCCTGGAACTGAATGAGATGGCGGAAAGGATTGCGGAATGGAGATAGGGAAAATGGAGGCGCTTGGAGAGGAGGCTGGATGGAAAAGAGAGGATGAAGGGGGACAAGCGATGGAATCGCTTGGAACGGAGGCGAGAGAGGAAAGATTGGGAGGCGAGAGAGGAAAGATTGGGAGCGAGAGAGGAAAGATTGGGAGCGAGAGAGGAGAGATTGGAGGCGAAGGAAAGAGTGGAAAATAGGAAGGAGAACAGGAGCTTCTTTATTAAAAGCTGCACAAAAAAAGGCGAAATCTAGATTTTTTATTACGAATAATGTTAAAAATGTTACATTTTAATGCTAATAGGAATTAATTTTGTAACTTTGTACTCTGGACGGCCGTAATAACAAAATTCAGCTTTCCAAAAATCTAAAAACCAAACAATGGGAGATTTAATAAAAATAGTTGGGGTACAATATGCAGTAAATTCTAACCACGTAAAAGGTGAGGATATGACTGCACAAGAACAACAAAAAACAATAGAATTTCTGACCATGCTGGACAGAAAGCACCCCTATGTTTCGGTAAAACCCGAACCTACTAACGAAACTGATGAAGAAGCTTTTGTTGCGCGCTTTGCGAGTCGGAAGGCAGGCTATGTACGTAATAGAGAAGAATATAAATCATTGGCTCAGGCTGCATTGACAACCAGCGGACGGGGTTATTTCCGCGCTCGGGTTAAGGAGGTTATAATTTCTGCAGAGGGCTATTTTTTTGTTGAAGCAGAAACTGATTCTACTCCAATTGTGCCCATCTTGCATAAAGACCATTGGAAAGAATGGGAGCCGCCCCTGCCTTTATTTCCTATGACAGAGGAGTTTTTATGCGTAGAAGATGCTACGATGATGATGATGGATATTCAGAGACATGAGACGTTAACTTCTGATGAAGAAGAGGAGCTTCAGGAATACACAGAGACTTTAATAACAATGGGAAAATACGCTCTATGGTACGAAGCGAAGGAGGGAATAGAGAATGTCATAAAAGCTATGGAAGCAAAAAAGGGCGACAAGATGCGCTATATGGCGAATGAACTAGAACACTTATTGAGCGGTTTATGCAATGAAGGTCGCCAGAAGAAGCTCCGCAAAAGTTGGCTCCCCCATCTACTATCCACCCATGAAGCAGAAAGGGCATGGCATGACTGGTTGCACTTAAAAGGTGCCGACTGTCATAAACCAGATAATTTGAAAATGATGTCATGGTTGGAAGATATAGAGACAGAACTTTCCAATATTCCGGCATTGGCTCCTTATTCCAATGATGATAAGATAGCCATGCTCATACGCGCTCACTACACACGCATTCCATTAGATAAGTATCGCCAATTGCTTACCGCTTTCGTGATTAGAGACCGTCTGCGCATGCGTTTGGGGCTGCCAACAAACAGCTTTGCTCCTACCCCATCTCTAACAAGCCAGGAGGAAGACTACCTTATTGATAAAATCATCAAGTACAGCCAAACTCTAGTCAGACGAGAAGATGTTGAGGTTTTGCAGAGATTCATCTATCACGAGATTTCATATTTACCCCCAGAGTATAAACTTCGGGTTGACAATATGACTGAGCGTTTCCTTTCAGAAGAGGCAAGAGAAGGTATACAGATTAATGCCATCAAGGAACAGACGAAGGCTTTAAAAGAGGTGGCAAAGAAGCCTACGATTCAGGCAGAGCACTATCATGCAGGAGATTCTACATTTGATGTTCATAGTAAGCATCTGCATCTTGACCACCAGGAAGAAGGGAATTCTGCTCTGCTGCCATCAGATTTATAGACATACAAAAATATTACAAGAATATAAAAAAAGGAAGAAATATGAGTAATAATTATTATGCAGGCAATGTTATTTACAACAACCAGCACAAAGAACTGACTATCCAGGGCAATCTGTCTGCACAGCAGATGATGAAGATTGCAAAGGATTTTTTTGCAGAAGAAACAGAGGTGACGGAGGAGAATTACGAGGCAGAGGTGACAGAAAAAGCTAGTGAAACCAATGAAGCTGCAGGAGAAGGTTTTCAGAAGGAACTCTTCCATTTTGTGCATCCTGCACTCGATGAAGACGAAGGATGGAAAGTGCATAAAGAGGTGGAGAGACTGGTAAAGCAATTTGACGTACAGGAAATCTGTAAGAGACTGAACATACTGAAAAAGGAGGGCAAGGTGCTGCTGCCACAAAACACAAAAAATGCCCATGAAGAATTGATACGAATGGGTATGCCGATTGAGAAAGGAGGGTTCGGATACAAGACTTTCTGTAAATATTATAATAAGGACTAGAAGCCGATAGCGACTAGTGCTTTCCTGATAGAGATTTATATCTTCTGATAGCGACCGATACTTGATTTTTGTTCAGGTATCGGTCGCTTTTTTGTACCCCTAAGTCAAAAATGCGACTATACGTAGAGAGAATATCAGAGAAAAACAGAGAAAATCGGAGAAATTCAGAGAACTTTAGAGACGGCACTTTGGAAAAGCATCTGTGCCAGGCTTTTTCTTCTTACTTTTGCACCCGTCATCTGATAACAAGATGACTACCCATCAGGCGAGTTGCAAATCACAAAATGGGGAATGATGGTACTAGAAAAGATGATGGGGAAACCTCTTCGAACGTCATCGTACCAGAGAGGCTTATTTAATACTCAAGTAAAAATGAATATAGTATTAAATGGCAATATGAACGAAAGTTCAGGTAAGGCAGGAAAGGGATTCTACCCAAACACAGAATTGGGTATCGACCTCAAGTTGATGACTAAGGAGCCAGGGCGCATGGCTGTTGGCGAGTATCTGGATGGAGCTATTACGCACGATGGAGAAGATCACTTCACCTTTGTACAGAATGACCAGGAGAAGAAACTGCAGAAGGTGGAGCAGAGAAATCCGCACGTGTATTTGGGAACGTACATCAACGTGAACCGGAAGAAAGACGGTACGCTCTACCCTACCTTCAACCGCCCGCAGTTCTCAGAGCGTTTCACCTTCCAGGACTTCTGCCAGGGTGCCGCCAACGAGCTGCGCATCATTAGCGGCAAGAGTGATGACAGATAAACGGAGTTGAGGCTTTCTAGAGGAAATGGGGACTTTGGGGAGGCTGGTAACAGGATTAAAACTGAAGTGATTTTCGGGCAAGCGTTCCAGTTGTTCCAGTTGTTCCAATTGTTCCAAATAGGTTTTCATAGGACAATATCCCTTTATAGAGACTCTATAACTACTTAATATATAGATAGTTATATATATAAGAAGGTGGAATGGAACGCTCAAAAAATTAATTGGAACAACTGGAACTGGAACGCTCCTCCCAACTCCACTTCTCTCTAAAAAGCTCATAATCAATAAATTAAGAAGAAATGAAGACAAAAAATTTGAAGTATAATATCACAATTTCAACCGCTCCGACGATGCCAAAGCTGGGAAAAGGCACCGAATGTGTGCAACTTTTGCTCTCTCAGGTATCAAAAGACATGCATGAGCCCTTAGTTCCGATGCTCTTTCCGATACTCGGAGCGCAGGTAAGTGAGGCGAAATTTCAATATCCCGACCTCAGTTGGAAGGAATTATGTGGCATGATGGCCAATCTCGTGGCCGATTCGGGCTGTAATAAGGGACAACTGTCCAACATCGTGGAAGCTATCTGTCACAACTTCCGTGAACATGATGAAAAGGAACTTGATAAGCTTGTGGAATGGCAGAGACAGATGAAAACGAAGTCTGCCAACAAGGAGAAACCAGCACGTCCGGATGTGAGTTTCTGGTTTCCACCCTCAGATGTCACCAACGCCGCCTTCATCCAGAATGCCATGGGATGCGAGAAGTTGGGCGAGAGAACGCAATACCTCAATCTGCCCGAGGTGGAGATGGCGGACCGGATGTGTGGCGGACATAAGCAGATATCTCAGATGCTGCGCAATATCTACGACCGCCAGCGAGCCGGAGCTCTGAGAGCAACGGCAGACGGCATAACAGGTAATCCGGTTCTGCGAGCCAATCTCACGCTCTCTTCTACCCCATTTGCAGCCCGCAAGTTTTACAAGAACGAGCTCTTCAATGGTACTTTCGGCCGAATGGTATTCTCTTATAAGGCGCGCCAGGCGCGAGTGGGAAAGATCCCAAGACAGGGTGAATATGATGCCGGTTTCTTTGAAAAGCTGGATGAGTATCTGGTGAAACTCAGCATCTGTAAGGGACGGTTTATCATCAAGCCTCTGAACTCGCTTACCGACCGTCTGGCGGCAGATATGGCTACGCTTGCTGACTTGACGGATGATGATGTGCTGTGGGATATCTCAAAGCGCTCCATCGTGTCGGCATGGAAGGCGGGCTGCCTGCTCTGGGTGCTGAACGACCAGACTTGGACGAAGGCGATGGGTGAGCTTGTGGAGTGGCTGGTTTATCATGATATCTGGAGCAAGATGCAGCTATTCGCCGACCTGCTGAACCAGGATGCTGACTCGGTAAGCGAGGCGCAGCGAAGAGGACCTAAGAACCTGCTTGACGACCTGCCAAACCCTTTCAACGAGGCGCAGCTGGAATCGCTCCGCTTGCAGCTGGGGAAATCGAAAGATGGCACGAAGGGGCAAATCAGGAAATGGGTGTTCCGCAAGTTTATCACCTTTTCGGCAGAAACGGGGCTTTATACTAAGACTGAGGAGTACTTGACTGGAAGCGGGACGAGCGATGGAATCGCTCGGAACGGGGGCAAGAGTGGCGGCTCTAGAAGAAAGAAGGAAGAGGCTGATGACGGGCAGAAGGAGATGGCTGCTGATGCCAAGAAAAAGAAAGGGAAAGGGATATGATGGAGAAATATGAGATTCAGAAACTGCGCGAGCTTCCGATAGAGAAGGTCGCGAAAGAGATGGGGATGAAGGTAGAGCACCATAAGGCGCTCTGCCCCTTCCATGACGACCACCACGCCAGCCTTACGTTCAACAAGATCAAGAACAGCTGCAGATGCTATGTCTGCATGAGGAGTTCTATCGGCACCATCGACCTGGCGATGAGATACCTGGGGAAGGATTTCCCGTCGGCTTGCCGATGGCTCGCTGGGGAACATCAGATTCAGCTGGAGGAGGATTCTTCTTCGGGGAAAAACTTTTCCTTTGGGGGGTCTTCGGGCAGAGGGGCTTCTTCGGGCTCTTCATCCGGTGATTCTTCTTCGGGTGATAATTCGGGGAAATCTTCCTTCGATGCAAGCAGGTATGCGAGATTCTTTGAGCATCCCTGGCTCAACCAGGCAGCTCGGAGATTTCTCTTCGAGGAGAGGAAGATTGACTGGAGAGTGGTGAACTGGTGTAGACTGACTTCATGGACGGATAAGAAGGGCATCAACTGGCTGCAGATTCCTTACTTCGATACCGATAGGCGGCTTATAGGAATCCAGAACCGGAACCTGGATTACAAGAAGAAAAAATCTTCATCGGGAGGTTGTTCTTCTGAGGGGAATGTTTCTTCTGAAGAAAAAAGTCCGGGCGAAGAAAAGGAGCAGGATGCTCCCCGCTTCCGGTTCCCTTACGGCGCAAGATGCAGCATCTATAACCTGCCGGTTGTGAAGAGACTAAAACCGGGCGAGAGGCTGTTTATTACAGAGGGATGTAGCGACTGCTGGGCGATGCTTTCTGCCGGACATAAGGCGATTGCCATCCCTTCTGCCACGCTTCTCAAGCCCGAGGATAAGCAGCTGCTGACGGATATCGGAAGACTGTATCAGGTGGAATTCCATATGTTTCCTGATCAGGATGTGCCGGGCGAAAGCCTCTTCATGCAACTCAGGGAGATGCTCCCCCAGCTGGTTCACCATCAGTTGCCACCGGGCTGTAAGGATTTCAGCGAATACTATCTTTTAGGGGCTGCTGCAACTTCCGGGAGCAAGGAGCCGATAAACAAATGATTAAAAAATTAAGATTATGGAAGATTTTATAAACCGCACGTATACGAAGAAGGAACTGGGACTGATGTACTTTCCTGAGAGTATGCCACGCACGGCCGTGAATCATCTTATGAGTTGGATTCGGCGTTGCCAACCGCTCTGGGATGAATTGCAGGAGATGGGGTATGAAAAGACTTGCAAGTCGTTCACGCCCAAGCAGGTGAAGGCTATTTTCGATAACCTCGGGGAACCGGGATAAAATGTTCCGATATCGCATGGTATCGCACGCTATCGCACACCTGATAAATCGGGATTTCGTATCTTTGCATCGTGATTCAGAAAGCGCGCAAAATCACTTGCCCAGTTGGAGAAAAATATCTCCCTAATTGGGAAAATTAAAAGGCCTGAAGAAGAGAACGAGGAAGCACAGGAAAACAAGAGAACAACCACGATTCTCTCACGGCAAGGCTTTTCAGAAGAAAACAAAAGTAATGAAAACAAGACTCCAAGCCTCGAAACGAGTCGTTTCGCTAGCGAAACTTAGCAGGGGGCAGAAAAAATCATGAACCAGAACATGAAGGCATTCATCCGGTATCTCATCGTGGCGATTTGCTCAGCCATCGTCACCTTCCTATCCAGCTCCTGCACGGCAGGACTCGTAATCGGAAAGAACCAGCGGCAACATCAGGAGAACAACATCTCCACCAAAGTAGATTCTACCTACTATGTAGCAGTTCCCCAAAGTGGACACAAAAAATGATTATTAATTATTTATATTTTTAAAAGTACACATATCTATCAAATTTCGTTCCTTTTCATTTGCAAAAGTAGACAATCTCATCCATATTTGCAAGTTTTTCTTTATAAAAGTGAACATTATTCTTTATTTTTCTCATTTCCAGCCATTTTCTTCCGTTCTGTGACGAACTTCGGTGTAGCATTAGCCTCTCGCTTCCCAAAAGTGTCCTTTCTTGGAAGCTCCCCTTTATAAAACCTCTTCCTGTAATTATTTGGCGTATCATAGCCGATAGCACAACATGGTCTTTTCTCATTGTAATAATCCACGTATGCGTCCAAGGCCTCCTCGAACTCCTCTCTTGAATTACATGTCTCAATCTTGAAGTCTATGAACAATTCCTCTTTTATCCATCCGTTGAGGGATTCGTTCACAGGGTTGTCTGTAGGCTTTCCTGCCCTGGACATAGACCTCACAATCAACGTGTCCTTTATCAGCTCATTATAGGCGAGTGAAGCATACACGCTACCTTGGTCCGTATGAAGAACAGTTGGCTCATCTGTGCCCTTCAACAGGTTGATGACATCATTTAGCCCATCAATGTACTGGTCTCTATGTCCACGTCTCTCAGCCACATGCCACGTTAGGATTTCTTTCGTAAAGACATCGAAATACATGGTCAACTCAAAGAAGAACCAAGAGTATTTGATGACTGTCATGTCAGAGACGATAACTTGTCGAGGTCTGTCTACCGTGTCCCACGTGGAATAAATGAGGTTGGGGTACTTATCCTTTACCTTACGTGGTTTGTAATGTATCTTGTGTCTCGTTTGTGACTGAATACCAAGATATTGGAAGCATTTATAAGAGAAATTGTCGCTGATACTCAACTGTAAATTGATTCTTATGTACGCCGCCACCCACCTGTAGCCATGTGTTGGGTGTTCCGAGTGTATGTCCTCAACCACACCCACCATGAACTCACGATTGATCTCACGGGATGAAGGCTCTCTTCTAAGCCACTTGTAATACCCCGACCGACTTACTCCCATCATCTTGCAGATATCCTTGACAGGATACTCGTGCGATAGCATGTCCACTATTTTGAACTCTTCATTTTTAAACGAACATACTCCGTTTGCCCATCCTCGTTCTGCCTCACCAGATATTTTTTTTTGAGCCGTTCATTCTCAATACGCAAGCGTAGGATTTCTCGCTTATACCCCTCCTTGGTTTTGTCAATGCCCTCAGGAAGTATGTTCCCAATCTCAGCATCAGCACGAGCCAACCCCTCTATGCCTGCTTCTTCATATTGCTTCAGCCACTTCTTAAAAGAAGTTTCCGAGACATTGTTTGCCCTGCAGAAATCACCGAGCTTAACTTTGGAGTTTCCCTTGAACTTACGAATCAAGAACTCCTTTTCCAATGGATTTAAATGCTTTGCCATAAAAAGTTTCCTTTCTGGTGAATACTTGACGATAAGATAACCGTGCTTCGGCAAGTTGTGTGCCCTTACGTTCGGGCTACGCCCTCTCTACAGGGCACACAACTCTATCTGCTTGCAAAGGTAATCATTTTCCATCAGTTTTCCACCTTTCTGTGTCTACTTTTTGAGGGGCAGCAACTACGTGCCAACCATCACCATCAGGTAGTTTAGAGTTGATAGTTAATAGTTTATAGTATTCACCATTAAAATTTATTGAGATTATGGCAATTAATTTGAAAGCAAAGGAGACCCTTATCCAAGTAGGCGAAATGAAGGGTCAGTACAGATTCATCCTCGGTACCGAACTTTACAACAAGCTCTCAGAGAGCAAGGTTATCAAGGAGGCTGCCATCAGAAGCGGCGTTAGCGTGGGCGTGATGCAGGTTTGCTGGGATGCAGCAGGCGAGGTTATCAAGGCGTGGTGTACCGAAGGCCATTCCGTAGCCGTTCCGGGATTGGGAACCATGCGATTCGGCGTAAGAGCCAAGAGTGTGCCTACCGTAGGCGAAGTGGCTACCAGTCTGATTACCAACCGCCGTGTTATCTTCACCCCAAGCGTTGACATCAAGCGCGAGCTGCAGGAAACCTCCATCCAGATTACCTGTTACGACCGCAACGGCAAGGTGGTGAAAAACGTTACTTCCGACGATAAGGGTGATGTGGAAGACCCAGACAATAACCCAGGTGGCGGCGGTTCGGATAACACTCAGGGCGGCGGAAATACTGAAGGCGGCGGAACCACCGGCGGTAATGAGGGCGACGGTTTGGAGTAAAAAAAGAGCCCCTGATGCAAGGAAACGAGCATCGGGGGCTTTTATCTTACTCCATTACATAGAGGATGGCTGTATAGAGCTGCATCACGAGAATGTAGAAAAGAAAGCAGGGCGACAGGAGGCGGATGCCTTGATTCATCGCATCATAAACCTGACTGATGCCCTTGATGCTCTCGCTCATGATGCCGTAACTCATGCCCATCACCATGACCGAGAAACAGATGTACGGAATGAGACTATGCGTGAACGGACCCGGAAAGAGGGTTCCTACGGCATTCAGCAGAATGGCATGGGGCAAGAGGGTGAGCGCCAGCATGATACCCGCAGAGATGCACAACTCTATGAGCATCAGGCGCAAGGCCGTGCGCTGGCGATACTGGGTATGGTCGAAATGGAGCACCCTACTCTGCTTTACCACCCCGATGGTGATGCTGATGAGCACCAGCCATACGAGCCATACTGAGGTGAGATGGTCTACAAAATGGCCCATAAACCAGCGGATGCCCTCGGGGCTGGTAAGCGAATGGGTGAACGACTCGGGCATCGCAGCTGTAAGCAGCCACGAAACCAGAATCACCACTACTTCGGCTATTCCCAACGATAATGCCAGATAGGCCAATACTTTCTTATACATTTTTTAAAAAGCGCTTATTGAAACGAGTTATTCTTCATCTGCCTGCAGATGGTCGATATCGAGGATGCGGAGCTCGCAGGCTTTTACCACCAGGCGGGTGGCGTTGATGCCCATGCCGTGGTTGCCGTCAGGGAAGAGTTTCTGAACCAGTTCTGCCTGTCGCTTCTCCAGACTCTTTACGCCGAAAGGCATTCCGCGCAGGTTGGTAATCTGCTCCTTGGTATAGCCCAGCGCAAGATGGCGCAGGAAACGCTCGTCATACTCATCAATCTCATAATTCACCAGAGCCTCCTGACGCATCAGTTGGCTGTTTACGCTCCGCTTGAAACGGTCTACTATCTTCTGAAGGATAGGCTGGTTGAACACCAGTTTCTTACCGCCCATGCAGCTCGCCACATCGCCACGCGTAAGGAGTTCGCCACTCTTCAGAATGATGCCGTCGCAGCCCGCATCAAGCACATCTACCCAGAGTTTCTCGTTCAGAATTTCTCCTGTAAAGATGAGCACCTTCACGTCAGGATACTTCTCCTTGGTCTGACGGCAGATTTCTACGCCTACCGTGGTGGAACCGCCCAGACCGAGGTCGAGCAGAACCAGATCGGGCAACTGCTGCTTGATGAGTTTCCAATAGGCTATTTCGCTCTCGGCAGTACCGATGATTTCAGCCTCTGGAATATCATTCTTGAAGATACCCTCTGTGCCCTTCAGTTCCAGGGGCACGTCTTCTACTATGATGACTTTAAAATTTTCCATTTTCTGATATTTTTATTTTCTTATGATTTTAAACTTTTCCATTTGATGCGTGCCGGCAGCACGGCCTCTATCCTGAGGCAACCCTTATCGCCCTGGCAAGCCTTGATGCCGCAGCCGCGCAGATTGGTAATCTCGCCCAGTTCCCTCACAATCTGACGGCACAGGAGATAGCGCAAATCGCCCGTCAGAGGGGTGAAGAGCTGGGCATGGAGCGCAGCATCATAGGCCACATCCTGCTGGTCAATCCAATATCTCACGTAGGCAGAACCCGGAATCTCAGCCACTCCGGTATGGTAATCCTTGGAATTGCCGCGCATCAGAGAAACAAGATAGCGGTTCAGGAAATCATCCGCCTTGATGTTGCCTTCTACCTGCTCCATCGCCTGGGCGCTGAGCAGAGAATAGAGCGATTTATAATAAGCTACCAGTTCCTTGAGCGAATCTACATCATCGGGCTGCGAATCGATAAGCTGGCGGATGCGCGACGGATAATACATCGTTTCGTGCTTGAGCGTAGACAGACAGTTGTCGAGCACGGAATTGGAGATATGAAGCTTATCGTTCTCATATTCAGCCCTATGCAGCTCATCGGTCATCAGCTCCAGTTTCAGGGATTCCTGCTCAGCCTCGTCGGTACGCTTAGCCTTGGTCTGCTCAATCATGGCAAACCGGTAGCTCAGCACGTGGCGGTAATAGAGCAGATAATAAGCCAGCGGCAACTGCAGCAGCAACAGGATGAGCAGCACCACGGCCACGGTCTTCGAGTTCTCGCTCTGCTGCATCGTGTGCACGTAATTATCGAGCGTATTATCGGCACTTATCTCGCGGAACAGCTGGGTATAAACCTTGTTGTTGCTCTGGTAGAGCGACCATTGGTGCAACGCCAGGGCAGCCACGGCACACTCGTTTCTCAGGTCCAGGATGACGTGATAATTGGTTGGCAGTCCGGAGCGTATCCAGGAGAGTTCTGCCGCCATTCCCACCTCCGGATGAGCCACCATGAGATACTTGCCGTCGGGATACTTCGATAGATAGAACGCGTTGAGATAATGGCGCGAAGAATCGGCAAAAGCCAGGGTGCGCTGGTAGGTACGGTTGATATTGCTGAAGTAGGCACTATCTGCAAAATCGTCGGCACGCTGGAGATTGGCATCTACGTTCGTCTTGAGATGATTGTGGCGCTGACGGATGCCGTTGGTCTTCTTAGCCTCGCAAGGCTGGACCGAAACCGACAGCAGCACGAAGAGCATGATGATGCTCAGAAGCTGATGGGTTCGGCGGGCGATGCCCTTAGGCAGACGGAAACTGAAGCGGCTCCCCTCGCCCAACTTGCTTTCTGCCTTGATCTGGCAGCCGGCAAAGAGCGAACTCACCTTCTTATATTTCTCGATGATGCCCTTGCAGTTGAGCAGTCCGAAGCCGTGACCGCCCGTATAGGTCCGGTCGAAGACATGCGCCAGCTGCTCCTCGTCCATACCCTTTCCGGTATCTGAGATGCTGATTTCCACGAAGTCAGAAACCTTGGCGCTAATGGTTACCTTTCCGCCTTCGGGTGTAAACTTGCAGGCATTATCGGCTATGGTATTGATCATGAAGAGCGTAAGGATGCGGTCGGCCTTGACCACGGCATCTGTAGGTTCTACATCGAGTTTCACGCCCTGCATCTGGAAGCTCATCTTTCCCTTGCTTACAATATCGAAAAGCTGCTGGAGCGGGAAACTTTCGATACGCAGGTTGAGTGAGCCCTGGCGCATCTGAATCCACTCCGTAAGCACGTTATTATATTGGTTAATCTTATCTGTGAGTTCGGCGATATACTGGTAACGTTCCTGCCGCACCTCATCGCTTTCGCCCCCTTCGGCGAGTCGGTTTACCTCGTGAATCATGCGGTCGATGAAAGGCGTAATGCTATTTACGAGCGAAATCTTAGCCCTTTGTTCCAGATTGCGTTTCTTGTTTTCTTCGATATGCAGTCGGGTTACGTTCAGTTCATCCTGAACCTCCTCCTGCTTATCTTTTAATTCGTTGATTTTCTTAGTATTATTCTCGCTCCACTCACGCAAAGGTGCAAGCAGTTCATCCATCGACTGGTTCTTCATCTTCTTGCGCTTCATGTGGTCGAAAACGTAGAGCAGAACCACCACGAGCACAATCATCGCCACCACAGCAGCAATCATCAGGTTGAGCTGCTGGGCGTTCTCGTCGAGTGCCGCGGCACGTGCCTCCAGCTGGCGATCCTGACGCGAACGGTCCTGCAAATCCAGATAGATATTGCGGTTGTAATCGCTCTGCTGCTTATCATCTATAGCCGAATAAACCAGGCAGAGTCTTTCACGTATCGACGCTACGAGGTCGGGTGCCTGCTCTATCGCCTTGTTGTCGTTCAGGGCATGATTCAGGCAGTCGAGCGCCGAAGAATAATCATGGATATCCCAGAAACATTCAGCCAGCGTACGGTTGGCTCCGGCAGTCTGATAAACATCTCCGTAGCTCGAAAAAATGTTGAGGGCACGCTGGGCAAAGTTGCCTGCCAGCAGATTGTTTGGCATCTGCTCGATGTTGAGATACTGGAAGGCAGGCAGGTTGTTGCGTATGAGGAATTCGCTCACCTCTCCTTTTCTGAGGTGCTCGCTAATAGACTGCAGGGCGTTAGCCTGCCAGTAAGGATAAGGATGGGCAGGGTCGCTAGCCAACATGTAGCAGCTGATCAGCCGGTCGAATTCCGCCTGATTGATTTCGTTTTCGGTTCCCTTGACAATAGCTCCGCCCGAACCTATATTATAAAGATAGTTGAGATATTGTGCCGAATCCTGTTCCAGCTCATCTGGGTCCAGACGGTTAAGCTCCTGAAGCATCGGCTCGTCTAAGCCCACATAATAAAAATAGGTGGCGGCAACAATACTGAATTCAGATTTCGCATAAATCACGCGTTTGCTTTCCCTCGGGGGCATGGAATTCACCTCTTCGCGAATTCTGCGCAAACGCCTCATCGCCTTTTCGCGATAAGCATAAAAATCTTTGTTGTGCGATTCTCTCTGGCAGAGTCGCATGTTCTGAACATCGGCAATAGCGAGTTCTATCTGATTATCGCTCTCCTCTTCAACTTTCCTCAGCCATCCCTTGGCACCCTTGTAATCCATCTTGGCTATACAGACGAAAGCAAGGTTGTTATAGGCTTCAGCACGGCCTGAGGAATAATTTTCTGAAAGCTTCAAAGCCCTCTCAGCCAGCACTTTAGTAGAATCGAGGTTACGATAATGATAAGCATAGGATTGCTCGTTCAGCTCATCTACCCTAGCCTTATTCGCAGGAGAACAAGCTGAAAGAAAAAGTGTCGCCACCACCAGAACTGATGATGGCGACATGGAAAAAAAGGATGCTGAAATTTGCATCTAGATGAAAAATAGTCTCTAAATTAAGCGCGAGCCTTCGCGATGTATCCGAGAGCCTCCTGACACTTGGCTGTGATGGCAGCCCAGTCGCCAGCAGCAACAGTCTCCTTAGGGAAGAGCTTAGAGCCCATACCTACACAGAGAACGCCAGCCTTGATCCAAGGAGTAAGATTCTCCTCTGTTGGCTCTACCGCACCTGTTACCATGATGTTGCTCCAACGCAAAGGTGCCATTACGTTCTTGACGAATGAAGGACCGCCTACGTTACCTGCTGGGAATACCTTGGTTACGTCGCAACCGGCAGCCTGAGCATTATTTATTTCAGTTACAGAACCGCAACCTGGTGAATAAGGAACCAAACGACGGTTGCAAACTGGAGCAATCTCTGGGTTGAAGTTAGGACCTACGATGAAGTTAGCGCCGAGCTGGAGATACAGAGAAGCTGTACCGGCATCAACAACTGTACCTGCACCCAAGATCATCTCAGGACAAGCCTTGTCGGCCCACTTTACCAACTCTCCGAAAATCTCGTGAGCGAAGTCACCACGGTTAGTAAACTCGAAAACACGTACGCCACCCTCGTAACAAGCCTTGATGACGTTCTTGCAGATTTCAACATCCTTATTGAAGAAAACAGGTACCATACCAGTCTCTTTCATGGCTGCCATAACCTGCATTTTGCTAAACTTTGCCATTATCTTATATGAATTAATAATGAATAGTTTATAGTTTATAAGAGCTACGCCGTAAGCAAGACTGCCTATAAACTATCAACTATCAACTATAAACTTTAAACTATAATTATCTCTGAACTCGACCATTAGCGTTACCTCCAGCCAGGCTCTCTACCTCGTCAACAGATACCAGGTTGAAGTCGCCAGGGATAGTATGCTTCAAAGCAGAAGCAGCTACTGCAAACTCAAGAGCCTCGCCCTGAGTCTCCTTAGTAAGAAGACCGTGGATCAGACCACCAGAGAAAGAGTCGCCACCACCAACGCGGTCGATGATAGGGTTGATGTCGTAGTGCTTGCTCTGATAGAACTCCTTACCATCATAGATAAGAGCCTTCCAGCCGTTATGTGTAGCAGAGAGAGATTCGCGGAGAGTAGAAACAACATACTTGAATCCGAACTCCTTCATCATGCCCTTGAAGATTCCGTAGTAACCCTCAGCATCAGTCTTACCGCCCTCTACGTCAGCATCTGGCTTGAAGCCCAGGCAGAGCTGAGCATCTTCCTCATTACCGATACAAACATCAACATACTTCATCAGAGGACGCATAACAGAGATAGCCTTCTCTGAAGTCCAGAGCTTCTTGCGGAAGTTGAGGTCAACAGAAACAGTTACGCCGTGACGCTTAGCAGCCTCACAAGCCAACTTGGTAAGCTCAGCAGCCTTGTCGCTAATAGCTGGAGTAATACCGCTCCAATGGAACCACTGGGCACCCTCCATAATCTTGTCGAAATCGAAATCAGATGGGTCAGCCTCAGCAATTGCGCTGTGTGCACGGTCGTAGATTACCTTGGATGGGCGCATAGAAGCACCAGTCTCGGCATAGTAGAGACCTACGCGGTCGCCACCACGAGCGATGAACTCTGTGTTAACGCCGTAACGACGGAGACCGTTGACAGCAATCTGACCGATCTCGTGCTTAGGGAGCTTAGATACGAAGTAAGCATCATGACCATAGTTAGCCAAGCTTACAGCTACGTTAGCCTCACCACCACCAGGGATGATGCGAAGTGATTCACTCTGAATGAAACGATCATTGCCTTCTGGTGATAAACGAAGCATGATCTCGCCTAATGTTACAATTTTTGCCATGTTTGATAGTTTTAATTTTTTTGTTTTTATTTTGTTTGTTATGAGTAACAAATTAAATTCCACTTTTCAGTAGAGAAATGAAGTTCAATTATCAGTTGTCGTTCAATTTCGAGGGCAAAAATAACCATAATTTCTCGAATAACGAAATAAAATCGCATTTTTTTTTGTTTTTCGTGCAAAAAAGTTGCTGTGTCTTCGCACAATTCAAAAAAATGTTGTATATTTGCGGCAAAATTCGTACTTGTGGTCGCACACAACAGAATTGCTTAATACTAATTGTGGTCTGTGCACAGCTAGGAAGTACCTGCGACGTTTTATCTATCGTAGCCCCCAGGAGAGGCTCCTTATATAATAAGTACACGCGAGGCAACCAGACCCGTAATGCTAAAAAACAATGGCCGAAAAAATCAGAATCAAGGATATTGCCGAGAGAGCTGGCGTATCCGTTGGAACCGTAGACCGAGTTCTGCACGACCGTCCTAACGTGTCGAAAACTGCACGCGACAAGGTCGAGAAAGCCCTCAAGGAAATGAATTACCAGCCTAATGTGTACGCCAGCGCTCTGGCTTACAACAAATCCTATACCTTCTACCTGCTGATTCCGAAACACGAATCGGAGGCTTACTGGGAGGAGATAGAGGAAGGCGCAAGAAAATGTGAAGATACCCGACGTGACTTCCATATCGATGTAGAGATTCGTTTCTATGAGCGTTCCAGCGAGGAATCGTTCCGCGAAGAAGGCAACAAGATTCTTGAGGCCAGTCCGGAAGGAGTCATAGTGGTGCCTTCATCGCTCGATGTAACCCGCGAGTTTACCGAGGCGTTGCACCACAAAAGCATCCCATTCATCCTGCTCGACTCCTACATGCCCGATCTGCGTCCGCTCTCTTTCTTCGGCCAGGATTCGTTCTGTTCCGGTTTCTTCGCAGCCAAGATGCTGATGATGCTTGCAGCAAAGGAAGATGAAATCCTGCTCATGAGGCAGACCAAAGACGGAAGAGTGGTCAGCAAGCAGCAGGACAACCGAGAGGTAGGATTCCGCCATTACATGCACGACCACTTCCCTAACGTGAAGATTACCTTGCTCGACCTGCCGTTGAGCGGCACACGTGCTGAATTCGTCAAAATGCTGGAGAAGTTCTTTGCCGTGCATCCGAACATCCACCATTGCATCACCATGACTTCGAAGGCGCACATCGTGGGCGACTTCCTGCTGAAGACCAACCGCCGCGACGTTCAGATCATGGGCTATGATATGGTAGAGAAAAACGCCCGCTGTCTGCGCGAAGGAAGCATTTCCTTCCTCATCGCCCAGCACGCCTACATGCAGGGTTACTCCTGCGTAGACACGCTCTTCCAGGCCATCGTGCTGAAGAAGAAAGTTACGCCGGTAAACTATATGCCTATCGAGCTGCTGATGAAGGAAAACGTAGATTTCTATCGCAGAACCCAGCTCTAAGGCTATCGGGCAGAACAGGGTTTCCGCATGGAAGAATATTCTTACAGGAACATTATAAATTATAAACAATAAATAAAAAACAGACTACGTATGGAACAATCAAGTTTTATCAAGATTAACCCTGCCGACTCGGTAGTGGTTTGCTTGCGCCCTATGAAGAAGGGTGAAACGATTGAAGTAGATGGCAAGACCATCACATTATTGCAGGATACTCCTGCAGGACACAAGGTGCTCATCAACGATGCTGCCGAGGGTACAGATATCCTGAAGTATGGCTACCCTATCGGTCATGCAAAGACCGGTCTCAAGGCGGGCGAATGGGTAAACGAGAACAACCTCAAGACCAATCTTGCCGGTACGCTCGAATATACCTATAACCCGGTTAACGAGCAGCTGAACATCGCTAAGGAAAACCGCACCTTCATGGGCTACGTTCGCAAGAATGGCGAAGTAGGCGTAAGAAACGAAGTATGGGTAGTTCCTACCGTGGGCTGCGTTAACGGCGTGGCTGAGAAACTGGTAGAACTCCTCAAGAAAGAAACAGGCTGCGAAGGCATCGACGCCATCCACGCATGGCACCACAACTTCGGTTGCTCACAGCTCTCGGGCGACCATGAGAATACCCGCAAGGTGCTTCGCGATATCTGTCTGCATCCAAACGCAGGTGCCGTGCTCGTTCTCTCTCTCGGCTGCGAGAACAACCAGCCAGATGATTTCATGAAGATGCTCGGTGACTATGATCACGACCGCATCAAACTTCTTGTAACACAGAAGGTTGAAGGCGATGAGCTAGAGGAAGGTATGAAGATTCTGCGCAACCTCTATGCCCAGGCTAAGGAAGACAAGCGCGAGGAAGTTCCGGTAAGCAAACTGCGCGTAGGTTTGAAGTGTGGCGGTTCTGACGGCTTCAGCGGAATTACAGCCAACCCGTTGGTAGGTGAATTCAGCGACTGGCTCGTAGCTCAGGGCGGTACAAGCATCCTGACAGAGGTACCGGAAATGTTTGGCGCAGAAACCATTCTGATGAACCGTTGCGAAAATAAGGAACTCTTCGACAAGACCGTTCACCTGATTAACGACTTCAAGGAGTACTTCCTGAGCCATGGTGAACCAGTTGGCGAGAACCCTTCTCCAGGTAACAAGGCAGGTGGTATCTCAACCCTCGAAGATAAGGCTTTGGGTTGTACCCAGAAGTGCGGTCGTGCTCCGGTAAGCGGCGTGCTCCAGTATGGCGACCGTCTGGAGACAACCGGTTTGAACCTGCTTTCAGCTCCGGGTAACGACCTTGTAGCAGCCACAGCTCTGGCTTCAGCAGGTTGCCAGCTCGTTCTCTTCACCACAGGTCGCGGAACCCCATTCGGAACCTTCGTGCCAACGATGAAGATTTCTACCAACAGCAATCTGGCAAAGAACAAGCCAAACTGGATTGACTTCAACGCCGGCGCTCTGGTAGAAGGTGTAGAAATGAAAGACTTGGTAAGCAAGTTTATTGATAAGATTATAGCCGTAGCAAGTGGCGAGGAGGCTCGCAACGAGTATAATGGCTATCGTGAAATCTCCATCTTCAAGAATGGAGTAACTCTTTAATTAAGAAGAAAAAAGAAGTATGAGTAATAAAAAAGGTTTGCTGGCGTTGTCGCCATTATTTTTGCTGATTGTCCTCATCGTGGCTTTTACCGTATATTCGGTAGACAGCAGCCATCAGGACACCAGCCTCTCGCTCACAGTAGCGTTCATGATTTCGAGCATTTATGCCGTGGCTATTTCCGGCGGAATGCCTGTCAGGAAACGAGTGGACACATACAGCAAGGGTGCCGGCGCCAACAACCTGATGCTCATGCTCTGGATTTACGTGCTGGCTGGCTCGTTTGCCGCATCAGCCAAGGCGATGGGAGCCGTTGATGCAACCGTCAACCTGGCGCTCAGCATCCTGCCAGCCAGCATGATTCTGCCAGGACTCTTTCTGGCTGCCTGCTTTATCTCCGTATCTATCGGAACAAGTGTGGGAACCGTAGTGGCTCTGGTTCCAATAGCCGCCGGACTGGCCCACTCGATGGATGCTAACGTAGGCATGATGACCGCCATCATCGTAGGTGGCGCTTATTTCGGCGACAACCTCTCGTTCATCTCCGATACGACTGTTGTTGCTACGCAGACGCAGAACTGTAAGATGAGTGATAAGTTCAAGGTCAACTCCATGATTGTGGTTCCGGCCGCCGTACTCGTACTCATCGCCTATTCTGTCATGGGAGTCGGTCTTCAGGCCCCAACCCACATCAACGAGGTAGAATACATGAAAGTATTGCCTTACCTCACCGTCCTCGTTACCGCTATTGCCGGCATGAATGTAATGGCTGTTCTCACTCTGGGCACCCTACTCTGTGGCGCCATCGGCATAGGCAGTCATCTTCTGGGTGCCTCCGGAAGCTACGACCTCTTTGGCTGGTTCTCAGCCATGGGCAACGGCATTATCGGCATGGGCGAACTCATTATCATCGCCATGATGGCAGGTGGTATGCTCGAAATCATCCGCGAAAACGGCGGAATCGATTTCATCATCAACAAGATTACAGCCCACGTAAACAGCAAGCGTGGAGCCGAACTTTCTATCGCCGCCCTCGTTTCGATGGTAAACATCTGTACGGCAAATAATACGGTAGCGATTCTGACAGTAGGAAATATTTCGAAAAAGATAGGCGACCGGTTTGGCGTAGACAACCGCAAGGCAGCCAGCATTCTCGACACCTTCTCATGCATGGTTCAGGGATTGATTCCTTATGGCGTGCAGATGCTCCTGGCAGCCGGTCTGGCCAATCTCAGTCCGATGGACATTCTTCCTTATCTCTACTATCCGCTGGCGATAGGTGTGGCAGCCCTGCTGGCCATCCTCTTGCGCTATCCTAAGAGATACAGTTAGGAAGACTTCTCAAAATCAGAGGAGGGTCTCCTTCTGCGTTAGAGATTTCTTGACAGGAAGAACAAAACTTTATTATTGACTATTAATAAGAACAAGGCATATGAATTTTCTTCAGCGCAACCTTTTTACTAAGCTCCGTGCCGACAACTTCGGCATCAAGGAAGAAATGGAACCGATGACTACCTTTAAGAAGAAAAAGATAGCTCAGATGCTCAAGAATGTGAATGATGTTCCTGCCGGAGAGGTGAAGATGAACAACAGTTTTCTGAACCGACGGCTCAACAAGATTCAGGAAGATGAACGCCACGCCATCGATACCTCTATAGAGACCATTTATCTGCTGCGCATCATCGTGGCAAACGTAAATGGAATGCTGGCTAACGGAATCAATCTCAGAGGAATCATCCAGTTGGGAGACTACCTGAGAACCCGAGGCGACAAGGTAGATTTCGTGAAACTGGAGAAGTGGCTTGCCAAGCTCCGCATCCAGCGCATCGCCCAGCTGGAAGGAAGCGTGCTCATCACCTTCTTCGATTTTGAGCAGGACGAAATCCCGTTCGTTCATCACATAGAAAGAGGCGCCTACAAGCTGACGCTCCGTTCGCTCTACTATAATATCATGGACCAGCAGGCCATTCAGTTTGAGCAGACCAGCAGCGGCTTTGTACGCACCACGGGTGGAACCATGCGCAAGAATCTGCGCCGCAGCATGCGCTATCTGCAATACGCTCCGATAGAAACCATGAGCAATTTCATGAACAATTTCTTCCGGTCATTATCTGAGATTGAAGAGTAAATTTCAGTAAGGATTGAAGGGGTTAATCTGGGATTCATCAGGACGAAGAGTAAAATATCTATAAAATTAATCTCTTAGTAGTACGATTTTCATCTGATTTTCGTATCTTTGCATCTATGAAAAAGTTATTTATCTCTATTATAGCATCCATTATTGCCTTGGGAGCCCATGCCCAGGTGCAATGCGAAGACACTTGTCGGCACGTTCACGGCATCGACTTGAGTCATTATCAGGGCAACGTGTTCTGGGAAACCGTGGGCGACAACTCTAAGATGGCTTACGTTTATCTGAAAGCTACCGAGGGAGGAACCAACATCGACAGCAAATACAAGAAGAATATCGACCTGGCTCATCGCTACGGAATGAAAGTAGGTTCTTATCATTTCTACAGACCCCGCATCCCACAGCAGACGCAGCTGGAAAATTTCATGGCCCAATGCCGTCCGGGAGATCAGGACCTCTTGCCTATGATTGATGTGGAGACGAAAAGCGGCATGAATACAGAAGAATTCTGCGATTCGCTCTTTAAGTTTCTGCATCTCGTAGAGAAAGCATACAAGCAGAAACCCCTCATCTATACGGGAGCCAATTTCTATGACAACTATCTTCTGGGCAAGCTCGACAGCTACAAGCTGATGATTGCCCAGTATACGAAGCGCATCCCTGTATTGCGCGATGGTAGAGATTTCGAAATGTGGCAATATACGGGTAAGGGCAGACTCAACGGAATAAACGGCTATGTTGACAAAAGCCGTTTCATGGGGCGCCACAAGCTCAGAGAAATCAGATTCAGACATCGATAGTACTTTAAACCTTGAACTTGGAACTTGATGATTAGCTTCAAGGTAAAGAGTGGATAAGGTCTGGAAGTAGAGAAGCATGAATTATATAAGTAAATTAATAAACACAAAATAGAATTATGGCAATTATAAAATGTCCGGAATGCGGACGCCAAATTAGCGATAAAGCACCTACCTGCCCTAGTTGCGGAGTAGAAATAGCAGGCAAAATTACCAAATGCCCAAATTGTGGCGAGATTTATTTCAGCAACCTGGAAATGTGTCCTAACTGCCATGAGCTGAATCCTTCGCTCACAAGAATGACGCCTCCGACAGGAATGAGCCAGCAGACTCCTGCCAGCCAGGCTTCTATGGCTCAGCAGCAAGAAGCAGAAAACGCAGCCAGACAGAATGCAATCAGACAAGAAGAAATCCGCCGTCAGGACGCTCTCAGACAGGACGCTCTCAGGCAGCAGGCTCGTCCTCAGACACCTGTCAGAACAACAACACCTCCTACTCCACCCGTTCCTCCGGTTCGCCCACAGCAATCTAATTCTCAGAACGGCGGAAACGGCGAGGGAACCCAGGAAAAGAAAAAAAGCAACCGTGGCGTCATCATCATCTCTCTGATTTTCGCCTTCCTCGTTTGTGGCATTTTCTACTATTTCTATGATAGTGCCAATAAGAATAAGGAACTGGAAGCTTACGAGTATGCGATGCAGAGTAGCGACCCGATGGTTCTGCAGAGTTACCTAGATACTTACAAAGATGCTGACGAGGCGCATCGTGATTCCATCATGGCTCACCTCGAACTTCTGAAACAGACCGATCAGGACTGGACCAACGCCGTAGTAAGCGGTTCGAAAGAGGCCCTGCAGGCTTATCTCGACAAATACCCAGACAGTCCGCACAAGCAGGAGGTTTTGAACAAGATAGATTCCATCGACTGGAATGTGGCCAAGAATGCTGATAATGTGGAAGCTTATCAGGCTTATCTAGCCGCTCATGCTAACGGTTCGCATATCGAAGAGGCTGAGAATGCGATGAAGAAAGCCAAGAGCAGAGATTTGCAGCCAGAAGAGAAAGATATGGTAAGCAGTCTGTTCCGCCATTTCTTCCAAAGCATCAATACCCGCGATGCTGATGGTTTGCAGGCTTCATGCGAGGACATTCTCTCTTCGCTTCTGGGTAAGAATTCTGCTACCAAGGCAGATGTTGTTACCTTTATGAATAAGCTTTATAAGGAAGATGTGACCAACCTGAACTGGTTCCTCACAAACGATTATAAGATTAAGAAGCGCGAGGTGGGTGACGAAGATTATGAATATCAGGTTCAGTTCTCAGCACGTGAGGAAGTTCAGCTTACCGACGGTACTAAGAAAACCAACCATTTCAAAATCAACGCAACCGTTTCGCCAGACGGCAAGGTTTCTGCGTTCAACATGTCGAAGATTAATGCCGCAGAATAGAATAAAAAACGCCCTGCAAGATCAGGAACATCATTTCTGAATGTTCCCTTCTTGCAGGGCGTTTCTTTTTACCTTCATGTTTCGGGAAAGGTCTCATGTCCGAGAACCCGTTCCCTTCTTTTAGAAATTACTTTGCATCCTTCATCTGACGGAGCAAATCTTTCTGCTTATCATTCAACCCGGTTGGCAACTTCACGTTGTAAGTAATCATCAGGTCGCCAAAGGTTCCGTCACCTCGGTCGTATCCTTTTCCGCGAACACGAACCTTCGTGCCATTCTGCGTTTCCGGCTTAATCTTCAGTTTGATTTTAGAACCATTACTCAATTTAATGATTCCTTCGCCGCCCAGCAGAGCCGTATAAAGGTCGATATTCACATTCATGTTCATTTCGCCGTTATTGGCACGACCATTCTGGCCGCAACCGCCGCCACAACCACCAGTACCGAAATCAGCACCAGCTCCGTAGCCAGCCCCATTAAAGCCGCTACCATAACCGTCAGAACCATTAAAACCGCCAAAATTGCCGGAACCGAATCCATCAGCAGACTGCTGGCTTCTGCCACGACCTCCGAAGAGATTTTCGAAGAAGCTGGAGAAACCTCCGCCTCCGCCAAACTGGCTGAAGTCGAAACCCTCGAATGGATTTCCACCGGCTCCACCATAGCTTCCGGAACCGCCTGCGCCACCAGCTCCGCCGAAACCGCCGAATGCATCAGCATTCTTCCATTGTTCGCCATACTGGTCGTATTTAGCACGCTTATCTGGGTCAGAAATCACCTCATACGCCTCGTTCAGCGCCTGGAACTTAGCCTTCGCCTTCGGGTCGTTAGGGTGCAAATCTGGGTGAAACTGTTTTGCACGTTTACGATACGCAGCTCTCACATCCTTCTGCGGAATGTTCTTGTCTACGCCGAGAATCTTGTAATAATCAACAAATGCCATATTATAAAACCTCCTATTTTTTAGTTTTTAAAAAATATCCAACAAAAAGTATGCCTATTTAAGTTCTTTTTTGTACTTTTGCAGAGAAAATAAGAAACAGAGCTCAACTGATGGGCTTTCATTACTCAAAAGATATACATTAATTAATATGAAACAATTATTTGCTGCGCTTCTTCTGGCGCTAACTTTCAATTCACAAGCGATGGCACAACAACGTACCGTAAAACTGAGAGTGATAGAGACAAGCGATGTGCACGGCTCTTTCTTCCCTTACGATTTCATCAACCGTAAGCCAAAAGCAGGAACCTTGGCGCGCGTTTCTTCCTACGTCAATAATTTGCGAAAAGACTACAAGGATAACCTCATCCTCTTGGAAAATGGCGATATTCTGCAGGGACAGCCTACCTGTTATTATTATAATTATGTAAACACAGAGGCTAGAAACGTGGCTGCCGATGTGGTCAACTACATGAAGTATGATGCGCAAGTGTTTGGCAATCATGATGTTGAAACGGGTCATCCAGTTTACGACAAATGGATAAAAGAACTCAACTGCCCAGTTCTTGGTTCCAACATCATCAGCACTTCTACAGGCGAGCCATACGTTAAGCCTTATCTCATCCTGAACCGCGAAGGCGTGAAGGTGGCTGTCTTGGGAATGATTACTCCTGCCATTCCAAACTGGCTCACGGAGAATCTCTGGAGCGGACTGAAATTTGAAAATATGGTAACAAACGCCCGCAAATGGGTGAAGTATCTCCAGGAAAATGAAAAACCGGATGTTATCATCGGCCTCTTCCACAGCGGAAAAGACGGAGGCATTCAGACTGCCGAATATGATGAAGACGCCTCTATCAAGGTGGCAAAAGAAGTGCCGGGCTTCGACCTCATTCTCTTCGGCCACGACCATACGCGCGACAACGAAACCGTAACCAATACTGATGGAAAGCAGGTGGTTTGCCTGGATCCTGCCAACAACGCCATTAGCGTGGCTGATGCTGAAATAACCCTCACCCTCAACAAGAAAAAGGTGAACGGAAAGAAGCAGCTGGTAGTAACTGACAAAAAGGTGACAGGCAAGATTGTGGATGTGACAGATTGTCCTATCGACGAGGATTTCATGAAGACTTTCGAACCTCAGATTGCAGAAGTAAAGAAATATGTGGGCAAGCAGATTGGCAACTTCAAGACTACCATCTACAGCCGCGACCAGTTCTTCGGCAGTTCTGCCTTCAACGATTTCATCCTCAACCTCCAGTTGCAGATTACAAAAGCCGACATTTCGTTCAACGCTCCCCTTCAGTTCAACGCGGTTCTGAAAGCCGGCCCAATCTACGTGAGCGACATGTTCAATCTCTATAAATATGAGAACCAGCTCTACGTAATGCGCATGACGGGCGAAGAAATCAGAAAGCATCTGGAAATGAGTTACGACCTCTGGGTGAACACCATGAAGAGCCCGGACGACCATCTCCTGCTGCTCGATGAGAAGACCGTTGGCGACCAGCAACGCCTCGGTTTCAAGAATCTCTCGTTCAACTTTGATAGTGCTGCGGGAATCGATTACGAAGTTGACGTAACGAAGCCAGATGGCGAGAAGGTGAAGATTCTACGCATGAGCAACGGCGAACCTTTCGATGAGAAAAAATGGTACAAGGTAGCCGTTAACAGCTATCGTGGAAATGGCGGCGGCGAACTCCTTACCAAGGGTGCCGGAATCCCGAAAGACAGTCTTGACAGCCGAATCATCTACCGCAGCAAGCTCGACCAGCGCTACTATCTGATGGAAGAAATTGAAAAGATGGGAACGGTTGATGCAAAACCAAACAACAACTGGAAGTTTGTGCCGGAAGCATGGACCAAGCCTGCTGCCCAGCGCGATTTCGAATTGCTGTTCGGTAAGAAGAAATAGCACCTCGAAACGCTTCTGGAAAAGCATATTAAAAAGTTCAAAGTAAATAAGTTCAAAATAAAGAATGAAGTATTGGTTTATATTTTGCAAGACTGATCTCTTGCTCGAAAAGAAAGAAGACGGAACCTATACGATTCCTTGTTCAGAAGAGAGTCCAATCCCAACAAAGCCTTGGACTCACATTCTCAACATTACTCCGATGGAAGACGGAACAGAGGTGAAGACCTTCACCATTTCTGAGCCCGTTACCGGCAATCCGAAGTACGAAATGTGCGGCTTGCGCCCTAGTTTCTACAAACTCTCTCCTGCCCTTTACCAGAAAGCAGGAAAGTGTCAGGAACTCAACTATTGGAATATGAATACCCAATTCTGCGGCGTGTGCGGAGCTCCGATGAAAATGGCAACCGACATCAGTAAGAAATGTACAGAATGCGGCAAACAGGTCTGGCCTTCGCTTGCCACAGCCATCATCGTTCTGATTAAGAAAGATGATCAGGTTTTGCTGGTACACGCTCGCAATTTCAAGGGAAATTTCGACAGTCTCGTGGCTGGTTTCGTAGAGACTGGCGAGAATCTGGAAGAGGCGGTTCATCGTGAAGTAATGGAAGAAACCGGTCTGACTATCAAGAACTTGAAATATTTCGGCTCCCAGCCTTGGCCTTATCCAAGCGGTCTGATGATTGGCTTCTCGGCAGAATATGTAGATGGAGAAATTCATCTTCAGAAGGAAGAACTCTCTCGTGGTAAATGGTTCACGAAAGAGAATCTCCCTATTCTCCCAGAGAAACTTTCCATCGCCCGAAAACTCATCGACGCCTGGCTGGCGGACAAACTCTAATAATGAGGACAAACTCTAAAAGTGGGGATAAACTCTAAAAAATGATGAAAGAGAAACTTTGGAATGCAAACTACATCAAGGTGATGACTACCAACTTTCTGTTGTATTTCGCCTTCTATCTGCTCACACCTTTGCTCCCTCTCTATCTGAGCGAAAATTTTGGAGCCACGAAAGATGTGATTGGAATTGTGCTGAGCGGCTATACGGTTGCCGCCCTCATCATTCGTCCGTTCAGCGGATATGTGGTTGACAGCTTTTCGCGCAAGAAGGTTCTGATGGTCTGTCTCTCGGCCTTCGCAATCTTCTTTGCCGGCTATATTGCAGCCAGCACCATCCTGATGTTTGCCATCTGCAGAACCCTGCACGGAGGTCCATTCGGAGCCGTAACGGTTGCCAACAGCACCTGCGCCATCGACGTTCTTCCGGCAAGTAGGAGAAATGAAGGAATCGGACTCTACGGACTGAGCAACAATTTTGCCATGGCAATTGCTCCATCCATCGGAATCTATCTCCATAATGCGGTAGACAGTTACATGATTCTCTTCTGGATAGCTTTCATCGTGGCGATAGCCTCAGTTGTGATTGCAGGAACCATCCGCCTCCCCGAAAAGGAAATCGTTAAGAACAAGGAGAAGCTTTCTCTCGACCGCTTCTTCCTGACGCGTGCCTGGCTCCTTGCCATCAACATCGCCATGTTCGGTTTCTGCTGGGGCGTTCTGAGCAATTATCTTGCAATCTACAGCAAGGAGGAACTCGGAATTACGGGTGGAACGGGCACTTATTTCGCCCTTCTTTCCATGGGTCTGTTCCTCTCAAGACTGCAAGGCAGAAAAGCCTTGAGCCAGGGCAAACTTACCCAGAATGCGGCCGAAGGAATGCTGCTTTCGCTTGTTGGTTTCATCATCTTTGTTGCCGTCAAGCACCCGGTAGCCTATTATCTTTCGGCTTGTCTTATCGGCCTGGGCAACGGTCATCTTTACCCAGCCTTTCTCAACATGTTCATTAATGTAGCTCGTCACAACCAGCGTGGAACGGCAAACAGCAGCATTCTTACAGGTTGGGATTTGGGCTTCGGAATCGGCTGTCTGCTAGGCGGAGTTGTGGCAGAACATTTCGGTTACAACGGAACATTCTGGATGGTTGCTATAGAAAATGCAGCTTCCGTTCTCCTCTTCTTTGCCGCTTCGAAACAATTCTTTGAGAAGAGACGCAGAGAATAGAAAACAGTTGATAAAGAGAAATATAAGATTACGAATAAAAAAAAGAGCACTTCATCCGAGACAGAAGAAAGTCTCAGGCGAAGTGCTCTTATTTTTATCTTACTTTTCTGTTTTTAGAAAGGAAGATCATCTGCGCTACCACCCTCTGCTGCAGGAGCTGCAGGCTGAACTGGAGGGAATGCTGCAGTTGCGCCATTAGCAGGAGCTGCTGGCTGAGCAGGAGCTACAGGAGCACCTACTGGAGGAAACGCACCTGGCTGCATTCCGCCCATAGCACCAGCTACGGCGTTAGGGTCAACACGCTGGATGTTCCAGGCACGGATGCTGTTGAACCAACGGCCCTGATACTCGTGAGCATCAATATCGAAAGAAACCAGGAGTTCCTCACCACTCTGAATGTTGAACTGAGCCAGACGGTCTGCTCCGAAAACATCAAAGCACAATTTCTTTGGATACTGCTCGTGGGTTTCAATTACGAACGACTGAGCTTTCCACTCTCCTCTTGCAGAGACGCCGCTTCTTTCAGGCAAAACGGCAATAACCTTTCCTTGTAATTCCATATGATAATATTTAAAGTTTTTCCTTTGTTTAAAGGGTGTTTTTTTCTTTCTGACTGCGAAATTACTAAAAATAGTTCAAAAACTAGAACTTTTCTCCAATTATTTTTGCTTATCAGCGATATTTTTTGTATTTTTGTGCTCAATTAGGTGATATTGCCTAATTAAATTAAGGTGAAACAGAAAACAAAATAAAATTTAAATAAAATACTCATGAGATTTACAGTATCAAGTTCTGCATTGAGCAGCAAGCTCAACATGCTCGCAAAAGTGATTGGAAGCAAGAATTCGTTGCCAATCCTCGATTGTTTCCTTTTCCAAGTTGCTAACGGTGAAATGAGCATCACGGCTAGCGATAGTGATAATGTCATCAAGAGTACACTCGCTCTTACCGACCACGATGGAGAAGGTGAGTTTTGTGTGCCTAACCGCGTTATCCTCGATGCGCTGAAGGAACTGCCTGAGCAGCCTCTTCACTTCGATGTAGATGCTGCCGGAGAAGCCGTTGCCATCAAGATTGTTTACCAGAACGGTCTTTACAACTTCACAGGTCAGAGCGCAGAGGAATATCCTCGCACACAGAGCATGAACGATGCTTGCACCACCGTTTCTTTGCCTACAGAAATGCTGATCAACAACATTTCACGCTCGCTCTTCGCTACAGCCAACGATGAGTTGCGCCCTGTCATGAACGGTATTTACTTCGACCTGACAGCAGATGCTCTCGCTATCGTAGCAAGCGATGGTCACAAGCTGGTTCGCAGCAAGAACTTCACTATCAAGAGCGAATCTCCTTCAGCATTCAACTTGCCTAAGAAGCCAGCTTCTCTGCTGAAGAACATTCTGAGCAAGGACGGCGACGACGCTATCATCAAGTTTGATGACCGAAGCGCAGAAATCCAGTTTACTGACGGCGTTATGAGATGCAGACTGATTGATGGCCGCTACCCTAACTACAACTCTGTTATTCCAAACAACCCTAACGAGGTTACAGTAGACCGCAGAGGCTTGCAGAGTGCTTTGCGCCGCGTATTGCCATTTGCAAGCGAGAGCAGCCAGCTCATCCGTTTCCACATCGAGTCAGGTCGATTCGAGGTTTCTTCTGAGGATATTGACTTCTCAACATCTGCAAAGGAACAGTTGTCTTGCGAATACAACGGCTCACCTATCAGCATCGGCTTCAAGGGAAGCAGTCTGATGGAAATCCTGAGCAATCTTACCAGCGACAACATCATCATCCAGCTGGCAGACCCAAGCCGTGCCGGAATCATCGTACCAGCAGAACAGCCAGAGAACGAAGATATTCTGATGCTCATCATGCCTATGCTCCTTAACGACTAAAGGAGCACGGGCTTTCTCTGAAACAACAAAAAGAAAAGTATTTCTACAAAAATGAAACTCAATTTGACAAAGCCTCTGATCGTGTTCGACCTGGAGACAACGGGTCTTGACATGATCAAGGATCGTATTATACAGATTTCTTACATCAAGGTAATGCCTGATGGAACTGAAGACCGCAAGAACCTCTTCGTAAATCCTTGCAAGGAGATTCCTGCAGAAGTAGTTGCCCTTACAGGCATCAGCAACGAAGATGTAAAAGATGCGCCAACCTTCAAGCAGCTGGCTGCCACATTAGAGAAGGAATTTACAGGTTGCGATTTCGCAGGCTACAATTCCAACCACTTCGATGTACCGATGCTCGCAGAAGAATTCCTGCGTGCTGGAATCGACTTCGATTTCAACAAGTGCCGTCTCATCGATGCGCAGACCATCTTCATGAAGATGGAACGCCGTAACCTGGCTGCTGCCTACAAGTTCTATTGCGGCAGAAAGATGGAGGAAGATTTCGAAGCTCATCGTGCAGATCAGGATACAGAGGCTACTTACCGCGTGCTCATGGGCGAGCTCGACAAGTATGCTCCAGGCGTGCAGGATGAACCTGAGCGCGTGCTCAACAACAACATGGATGAACTTGCCGATTTCTCTAAGCAAAAGGATAATGTAGATTTCGCCGGACGCATCGTTTGGGAAGAGGTAAAAGACGCCCAGGGCAACGTTGTAAACGATGAGAACGGAAATCCTTTGAAGCACGAAGTATTCAACTTCGGAAAATACAAAGGATGGGATGTGGCTGAGATTCTGACCAAAGACCCGGGTTATTTTACATGGGTCTTGGGAAGCGATTTCACCAACAATACCAAGCAGGTGCTTACCCGCATCCGCCTTCGTGAATTCAACAAGAGAATGGGAAAATAATTGTTACCGGACTTTCGCAAGCAGTTGAAGAACAAACCTTGCGAAATTCGGATTTATTTCTTAACAGTTAGAAAAATTCATGTTAAAAGGAAAGAAAATCGTATTGGGCATTACGGGCTCTATTGCAGCCTACAAGTCTTGCCTCATCATACGAGGTCTCATCAAGCGCGGAGCCGAAGTGCAGGTGGTCATTACGCCTGCAGGAAAGGAGTTCATCACTCCCATCACCCTTTCGGCTCTTACGCATAAGCCTGTGGTAAGCGAATTCTTCTCGCAGCGCGATGGAACCTGGAATTCGCACGTAGACTTGGGTCTGTGGGCCGACGCCATGCTCATCGCTCCTTGCACAGCCTCTACCATGGGAAAGATGGCTCACGGAATTGCTGACAACATGCTCATCACAACCTATCTGTCGATGAAAGCGCCTGTTTTCATCGCTCCAGCCATGGACCTCGACATGTATAAGCATCCTTCTACCCAAGCCAACATGAAAACACTTCTGGGCTATGGAAATCACATCATAGAACCCGAAGTGGGATTCCTGGCAAGCGGACTGGAAGGAAAGGGACGCATGGAAGAACCTGATATTATCGTAGAATGCCTCGACAGATTCTTCGATGAACAGGCTCAGCAGAATGCAGAGACCGCTGAAGCTGCATCAGAAAACTGCAAGGAAAAAGAAAGCGATAAGCTCGATTTGAAAGGCAAGAAGATCATGATTACAGCCGGACCAACTTACGAAAAGATTGACCCGGTACGTTTCATCGGCAATTATTCTTCCGGCAAAATGGGCTTTGCCCTTGCTGAAGAGTGCTGCCGTCGTGGTGCTGAGGTTACGCTGGTTGCAGGTCCGGTTTCGCTCAGCTGTTCCGAAGCCATTCATCGCATCGATGTAGAAAGTTGCGAGGAAATGTATCAGGCAGCCACTAAAGCTTTTGCCTCTACCGATGCAGCCATTCTCTGTGCTGCTGTTGCTGATTTCAAGCCAAGCGAGATTGCTGACAGGAAAATCAAGCGCGAGAAAGATGATCTGGAACTCCGCCTCGTCCCTACTCACGATATTGCCGCAGCCCTTGGCAAAATGAAACAAAAACATCAGCGAATTGTGGCTTTCGCCCTGGAAACCAACGATGAAGAGGCTAATGCACAGAAAAAACGCAAAAAGAAAAATGCCGATTTCATCGTGCTTAACTCTACTCGCAATCCGGGAACCACATTCCGTACGGATGATAACCAGATAACGATTATTTCTGAAGAGGGTAAGAAAGAATATGAGAAGAAACCGAAAACTGAAGTGGCTCGCGACATTATCAACGAGCTGGCTCATCTCTTGTAGTCCCATCACATCAGCCGCTCAGGAGTTGCAGGCTAAGATTACCATCAACCATGCACAGATTCAGGGCACGGAAAACCGGGTATTCGATAATCTGCAGCAAACTCTTGAGCAGTTTGTGAACGACAGGCAATGGACGAATCTTCAATTCAGGAAGAACGAGCGCATCGTGTGCAACTTCAATATCACGGTAAGCAAGTATGATAAAGACCAGAATATCTTTACCTGCAAGGCGCTCATCCAGGCCAACCGTCCCGTCTACAATTCAGCCTATACGTCCACCTTATATAATAATGTGGATGAAAACTTCACGTTCAAGTTTGCCGAGTTCGACCAGCTGGAGTTTACCGAAGAGCGGATTGACAACCAGCTAACGGCTTTGCTCGCCTACTATGCTTACCTCATCATCGGTTTAGATCTTGACAGTTTTGCGCCTAAAGGTGGGGAGGACATTCTGCAACGTTGCATGAACCTCACCAACAACGCCCAGAATCTTGATTTTCCGGGCTGGAAAGCGTTTAGTGATAACAGAAACCGGTTCGCCATCATTTCCGATTATCTCGACGGAGCCATGGAACCTTTCAGAATGCTGCAATACAACTATTACAGAAAAGGGCTCGATGAAATGGCGAATAATGTGGAACGTGGCAGAACTGAAATCACCAACACCCTGCTCCAGGATCTGAAGAAGGCACGTACGGACAGACCGCTCAGTCTGCTGCCACAAATCTGGACCGACTATAAGAAGGACGAGCTTGCTAACATCTATCAGAAACATGGCACTCAGAAAGAGAAAGAAAGCATTTATGAGCTGCTCTTCTCCATCAATCCTTCTCAAAACTCATATTGGGACAAAATCAAGGAATAAGGCTACATGCAGAATGATTCGAGGCAACTTCTCGAATGATAAAGCAAAGAATCTTCCTAGAAAGGTTAAGTTCCTTAAAAACAATAAGATAAGAAATTATGCTCAAGCAATTATACATCAAGAATTTCACGTTGATTGACGAGTTGGACATTCCTCTTTATCCAGGATTCTCAGTCATCACGGGCGAGACGGGTGCCGGAAAGAGCATCATTCTCGGAGCCATCGGACTGCTACTGGGCAACCGTGCTGACAGCAAGGCCATCAAGGCAGGAAGAGACCGATGCGTGATAGAAGCCCACTTCGACCTGTCAAAATACGGAATGCAGGATTTCTTCGATGCTAACGATATTGATTATGATGCAGAAGACACCATCATCCGCCGCGAACTGACAGCTGCCGGAAAAAGCCGTGCCTTCATCAACGACACGCCCGTCCCCCTGAGCAAGATGAGAGAACTGGGCGAACAGCTCGTCGATATTCATTCGCAGCACCAGAACCTCCTACTGCAGAAGGAAGACTTCCAGCTCAGCGTGGTCGACATTATTGCCCACGATGAAAAGCAGAAGAAGGCTTATCTTGCCGAATACAAGAACTATAAAAAGGCTAAGCAACAGCTGGAAGACCTGAAAGCGGAAATCGCAAAGAACAGGGAGAACGAGGAATTCATGCGCTTCCAGTTTAAGGAACTGGATGATGCAAACCTGCAGGAAGGCGAACTTGAGCAACTGGAACAGGAAGCAGAAACCCTGAGCCATTCTGAAGACATCAAGACTGCGCTCTATGAAGCAGATAATGCACTCTCGGGCGAAGACGGCAGCATTCTTGACAAACTGAAGAATGCAGCCCAGCAGATTGACAACATCAAGGAGGTTTATCCGGATGTGAAGGAGGTGGCTGAACGAATGCAGAGCAGCTATATAGAACTCAAGGATATTGCCCAGGAAATAAGCGGAAGCGTTGACAATATAGAGTTTGACCCGAACCGGCTTGAAACCATCAATTCCCGGCTTGACCAGCTCTACTCGCTCCAGCAGAAATTCCATGTGGAAAATGTAGAAGAACTCATCGACACTCGCGAGCGAATCAACGAACAGTTGCAGCACATCGATAATGGAGATGAAGACATAGAAGAGCTGGAAAAGCAAGTTGGCCTTCTGCTTGTCAAGGCTGAAAAGCAAGCTAGCGAACTGACTGCCATCCGAACGAAATCGGCAAGAAAGATAGAAGAAGAAATGAAGAAACGTCTCATTCCTCTGGGAATTCCAAACGTCCGCTTCGAAATTTCATTCTCCGCCAAGCCGCTCAGTTCTGATGGTGTTGACAAGGTCAATTTCCTGTTCAGCGCCAACAAGAGCACGCTTCTCCAGCCGGTCAGCCAGGTTGCTTCCGGTGGAGAAATTGCCCGCGTCATGCTTTCTCTGAAGGCCATGATCAGCGGCGCCGTAAAACTGCCAACCATCATCTTTGATGAAATCGACACGGGAGTAAGCGGTAAGATTGCTGAAAAGATGGCGGAAATCATGACAGAGATGGGCAACCTGAACCGCCAGGTTATTTCCATCACCCACCTGCCGCAGATTGCTTCCATGGGAACCCATCATTACAAGGTTCTGAAGGAAGAAACCGAAGAGGGAACTCTTTCTCACATGAAGGAACTCAACGAGCAGCAGCGTATAGAAGAAATCGCCCAGATGCTCAGCGGAAGCGACATTACGCCTGCTGCCCTGGCAAATGCTAAGGAGTTGCTCAATAAACACAAGCAACACAAATAAGATTATGAAAAAAATAAATATGATCATGATGGGACTGATGCTCGGAGCATCGTCCCTCTATGCCCAGCCGGGTTCGGTCCAGAAACTGGCTAAGAGCGTTTTCACCTTGACTACTTTCAATCAGAAAGGCGACATTATCGCCTCTACCCAAGGTGTTTTTATCGACAACAAGGGAACGGCTATCAGCACCTTTAAGCCATTTGTCGGAGCTGTAAAGGCAAGCGTTGTTGACGCTTCCGGCAAATCGATTCCTGTTGAGGCTATCATGGGAGCCGACGAGCTCTACGATGTGGCTAAATTCCGTATCAACGCCTCTACAGTTGCAGCCCCTATTGCAACCAAGGAATCGGCTGCTGGCGACAAGGTCTGGCTGGTTCCTTATTCTATCAAGAAGCCGGCTTACCAGCAGGAGGATATCAGCAGCGTAGAGAAGTTCAAGACTACGTACAACTATTACATCTTCTCGAATAGTGCTCCCGAAAATGCAGTAGGTTGTCCGTTTGCCAACAAGAACGGCCAGGTCATCGGTCTGATGCACAGCAATGGACAGGTTACGGCCATCGACGCCAACTACGCCAAGCAACTGAAGGTAACCGGTCTTTCGAGTCTTGATGCAGCCCTTCGCGAAACCACCATCCGTACAGCTCTTCCTGATACAGAGAACGAAGCGATGACGATGATGACTCTGAAGAAAGGCCAGACTACAGCTGATGAGTATGCGAAATATAGCGATGAGTTTATCAGCAAATTCCCTACTTCAGCCTTCGGTTACAAGGAGAAAGCCGCTTATCTGACGGATAAGGCAGAATATGATGCAGCTGCCAAACTGATGGAAGAAAGCATTAAGAAATCGGCTGCCAAGGATGAGGCTCATTCCAACTATGCCGACCTGATTTATCAGAAGATTATTTACAAGGGCGATTCTGTTTATAAGGACTGGACGCTTAACAAGGCCATAGCTGAGGCTCAGAAGGCATACGAAATCAAGGCTCAGCCTATTTACCGCCATCAGGAAGCGCAGATTAATTTTGTAAAGGGTGAGTATCAGAAAGCTTACGATACTTTCATGGATTTGACCAATACTTCACTTCTCAGCGGCGAACTCTATTTTGAGGCTGCCCAGGCTAAGAAGAATCTCAAGGCTCCTGCCAAGGAGATTGAAGTTTTGCTCGATAGTGCGGTAAGCGTTGGAAGCAAGACCGGAATGGTTGCGAATTACTATCTGGCTCGTGCAGAATTTCTGAAGGAGCAGGGTGAATTCCGCCGCGCTATTCAGGATTATAATATGTACGATTCCATTGCCCGTCCTGTTTCGCCAGCCTTCTTCTACACCCGTTACCAATGCGAAACCAAGTTACGCATGTGGCAGCCAGCCCTGCTTGATATTGCCCGCACCTGTTACCTGGCTCCTAAAGAGCCTACATATTTTGCAGAATGGGCAAGTCTTGACTTGCGTGTAAAGCGTTATGATGAAGGAATCAGCGCAGCCACCCATTGCATAGAGTTAGCTCCTGAATATGCTGACGGCTACCTTCTCTTAGGTCTGCTCCAGAAGGAGAAAGGAAATAAGGAAGAGGCCATCAAGAACCTGAAGAAAGCCCAGGAACTCGGCGATTCCCGCGCTGGAGAATATCTCAAGAAAATGAAGTAATTATTTTAGTAATAAGTAAGAAAGTCCGTAGGCATTTTAACAGAACGCCTACGGACTTTCTTTTACATTTTAGTCATGTGGTAACCCAGCATTTTTAGCTCTACGGCTATTCCCATGAGGAACATCTGGTGAAGGGCGGCAACGAACCCCCGGAAGGCTTCCTCGCTTCCAGGCTGCAGATTCAGATGAATCAGCTTGCTGTAAGAGCGCGAAGCACATTCTGCAACCACATTCGTAACAGCCTTATGCGCTTCCTCATTCAGCAGCAGAACCTTTTCGCAGATGTAATCGTCCATGTGGTCGAAATCTATTCTGTCACGAAGATATTCATAATGATTCTCTACCTTGCTGTAGAGTTCCCAATCCTCATCCCAATACTTGGCAAGCGCCATTCCTACATACATGATCCAACCCAATGAAACCGTAGGATATTTGGCAAACTCGCGAATCGCATCAGGCAGATAACTCTCGCCTACTTTCTGCCACAGCTCTTCCAAATCCGGAGCTTCCGGCAAATGAGCATCTACCTTATCAATACCCAGCAGATATTGATAAAGATCTTCCTTGAAGATCGCTTCAAAATTCTTTTTCTCTTCCATTTATCTTTTCTTTTCTAATATTTTTTTACTGAACTCTGCAAACCCTGATTCCTATCTGAACCGGATGTTTGTGCATGTAAGTATAAAGTGTCATGGGTTCATCAATCACCTTCTTGTGAATGCTGCTGGCATTGAGCAGATGCAATCCGTCTTTGTGCCAGGAAGCAATACCGATGTGGGTCGTGTCGAGCCCCTTCTTGTTGGTAATGATGGCGATAATGTCACCATCGTGAATAGCGTTGCGGAAAACTGCCGTGTTGGCAATCTTGCCCTTCGGAACATAACGGTAACGCTTGCCGTTCACACTCTGTTCCAATTTTCTGATTCCCGATTTCCATTCCGGATGAGCCTTAAGCATCTTATAGCTCGAAACATGCGTACTCATCAAGTTGATGTTCACGGTCTGAACGGCCGAGAAAGGAGGATTGGGCGCAATATTCTTCACGATTCCCTCGCGCTCGTTTGCATCCATCCAAATCGTGAAATAATGCTGGCGCTTCACATAGGAAATCTCTCCGTTCACATAACGCACATTTCGGAGATGTTCACAGAAAGCCAAGAAAGAAGTCTCGTTCTTCTTGGCGCACAGGGTGAGCGCCGTAACCATCTCTACGTATGTGGTGCAGTCCAGCTCACGGGTGTTCACGATGAGCACCTCTTCCTTCGTCCGGTCCAACGTGCCGCCCACATAAGGAACGCCCGCCATCTGCTTGCCAAACCAGAGCATCCAACTGGCTGGTTTCTTCTTCATCGCCCTTGCCTGCTGCAGCAGTTCTACAATCCGCAGACTGTCCTGCCGCTGATAAACAACATTCACCCTGGCTTCTCCCGGAACAGCCAGCACGCAAGCCAGCACGACAGCTGCCATTTTCGTAAATATTTTCATCTCTTCTCTTTTAATATGTTAATGATGACGTTTCCTGCCGAAGTTCACACCCACATAAATATTGAGTGAGCCAAACGAATTGTTGGTAGAAAACTGTTTTTTCTTATAGTTGTAGGAATGGATGATGGTGCTGGCGCCCGCGTACCAATGCGTGTTGTTCCACACAATACCGAAGCGGCCTATTCCATCCAGGTTCACATTCTTGAAACTGAAGTTGGTAATGTCCAGATGTTCCCTTTCATTATCCGATTTCGAGCTGTTGTAAGCCACACCTACCGAGAGCGAAGCGTTGAAGAGCCAGTTCTTGGCGAAAACCCAGTTGTAAGCATAGCCGCAGGTTACGTTCACATCGCTGTATTTCACCTTGCTGAACATCAGCGAACTGTCTATCTTGGCTTCCGGAGTTCCCCCGTTTGTCAGATTTTTGTTCAGCCGTTCATCTACAAGATTGGTCAGTTTATCCCAGTTCACCTCCAGTTCATGCTCCGTGTAACCGATTCCCAGAAGCATGGAACCGGCACTTCTCCGCTGCACCGTACTCTGCGAATAGGCGGCAGGATAAGAGAAGCGGCGATGGTTGAAGATGTAATAAAGATTGAATCCCTTGATGCTCGATTTGAAACCGTCGAAAGGAGCCTTGCGGATAGGGTCACAATCGATGTGCTCACCCAGATTCATCCGCAGAACATGATAGTCATTTCCCGTCTGTCGCCAGAACAGGTCTATTCCCAGCAGACTGCTGTAGAGGCTCAGGTCAAACTCCTTTTTATTAGTGTGGTTATTCCTGAAATTAATGTGTTTCAGGTCGAACGTATAACCCAGAAACACCCATCGCCAGCCCAGATAAGGCCCCAGGCGGTAAGAAGGATCAGGCGAGAAGGAAATGCTCTGTCCTTCGCTGTTCCTGAGCGTATATTCCTCGTAGGTATTGGTGTTCTGCAGCATCACCGTATAATTGTAATGCTGGTCTTCGATATAAGCCGAATCCGTACTGTTGAATTCTCTGAAGAACCGGGTGAACACATCTCCCACCTGATGGAAGAAGGTTTTGCGATGGCGCTCTTTCACGAGGCTGTCCTGGGAATTGGACATGAACATAGTCTTGTTGAAGAGCGTTCCCAGCATGGTAGAATCCACGGGCTCCCCAGCCCTTGCCGAAGTGCAGGCGAGGGAACAGATAAATCCTACTATACAGAAACATCTCTTCATAACTTACGCTCTAATCCTGATGATGATTTTGTAAAAAAATCAGTTCTTCCACAATACTCGGTCCAGCACCCAGTTGACAGCCGTAGCCGAAACGCTGGTGCAGTCGCATTTTCCTATTCCCTGCAGATGCTGAATCACACTCTTGATGAGCGGCAGCTGCACATAAGGCGGATTCGGAACCGTAATCAAGTTCTTTCCTTCGCTCGTAATCACTTCTATCGGCTGGTAAGTGAACACCGAGAATGAGAGCGAACCTTTCTCGCCAATCACCTCGATGCAGTCTTCCTTCGCACTCTCATGTCCCACGAAGCACCAGCTTCCGCTGCCCGGAATTCCGCTCTCAAAGAAGAAGCACGCCGAGAGCGTATCTTCAGCCTGATAAAGATGCGCTCTGTTGGCAGGATAGCCGTGCGCACGGGTAATCACACCAAACAGATTCTGGAGCAAATCTATCTGATGAGGAGCCAGGTCGTAGAAATAGCCGCCGCCCGCAATATCCGGCTGCAGTCGCCAAGGCATTTCCTTGCCGCTCTGAAAGTCGAGATCGCGCGGAGGAACCGAGAAGCGCACCTGAACATTCACCACGTTACCGATGGTTCCGCTCTCGATAATCTCCTTTACCTTCTGGAAGTAAGGAAGATAACGGCGATAGTAAGCTACAAAGCAGGGAACACCCGTCTGCTCGCTGATGCGGTTGATGCGGATGCAGTCGTTGTAGCTCGCTGCCAGCGGTTTCTCTATATAGCAGGGTTTGCCCGCACGCATCGCCATGATAGCGAAGGTGGCGTGAGAAGAAGGTGGCGTGGCGATGTAAACAGCATTCACATCGGGATCTTCTATCAATTCCGATGCATCCGTGTACCATTTGCGCACATGATGGCGCTCAGCATAGCTGCGTGCCTTGTTCTCGCTTCGGCTCATCACAGCCACCACCTGCGAACCCTCCACTTCGTTGAAAGCCGGTCCGCTTTTCTTTTCGGTTACTTCTCCGCAGCCGATAAATCCCCAATTAATCTGTTTCATTCTCTATTGGTTTATTCTCTCCCGAAAGATTATTCTCCGGCGAGCGATTTGTTGATTTCGTCAATATAGTCGAGCACCTCGTCGCGTCCCATCTTCTTTTCACTACTGGTAATGAAATAAGGTGGAAGTGCTTCCCAGCGGTCTTCCAGCGCATGCATCCATTTCTCCGCATTCATGCGAGCCTTGACCGGACCCAACTTGTCGGCCTTGGTAAAGACGATGCAGAAAGGAACGCCGCTCTCGCCCAGCCAGTCTACAAACTCGCGGTCTATCTTCTGCTGGTCGTGGCGCACGTCGATGAGCACAAAGACATTAGCCAACTGCTGGCGCTGCAGAATATAACTGCTTATCATTTGTTCCAGCTGCTTCTGTACGGTCTTCGAACGCTTGGCGAAACCATAGCCAGGAAGGTCAACCAGATACCATTCGTTGTTGATGATGAAGTGGTTGATAAGCAGCGTCTTACCCGGTGTGGCTGAAGTCTTAGCCAAACCTTTGTGGTTGCAGAGCATATTGATGAGGCTCGATTTTCCCACATTACTTCTGCCGATGAAAGCATATTCAGCCTTCGTATCTTTCGGACACATGCTCACTCGTGGAGCCGATATTGTAAATTCTGATTTCTTAATTTCCATTCTTTCTATTTTCTTTTATAAATGTTTATTATTAACGGCCGCACATCAACTAATCATAAAGTTCAATGTTCAACGCTCAAAGTTCAAAGTCTAGAGCATTTCAGCCAGTTCCAGCCATCTCATTTCCTTCTCATCAAGTTCATCCTTGATTTCAGGCAGGCGCTTGCTTTTCTCCGTCAGTTCCTCAACCGATAGATTTCCGCTGCAGAGTTCCTCTTCCAGCTTCTTCTGTTCCTCGGTCAGCGCGTCTATTTCCTGGGTCAGCTGCTCATATTCGCGCTTCTCCTTGTAGCTCATCTTGCGCTTGTTCTCAAAGTTGGCGTCGCGCTTGGCCGTGCCTGCTCCGTCACTTTCTGCCGTTGCATTTCCGCTCTTTGCCGGTTTCGCCTGTTCCGCCTCGTCCTTCGCCTGCATCCGGCTCCATTCCCTGTACTGCGTATAGTTGCCAGGGAAATCCTGTATTTCGCCTTCGCCCTTGAAAACAAGCAGATGGTCTACTACCTTGTCCATAAAATAGCGGTCGTGGCTCACCACGATGACGCAACCCGCAAAATCCTGAAGATATTCTTCCAACACCTGCAGCGTCTGGATGTCGAGGTCGTTAGTCGGCTCGTCCAGCACCAGGAAGTTCGGATTTCTCATCAGCACCGTACAGAGGTAGAGCTTGCGTTTCTCGCCGCCGCTCAGCTTGTAAACGTAGTTGTGCTGCTCCTCGGGCGTAAAGAGGAAGAACTGCAGAAACTGCGAAGCCGTCATGTGCTTGCCGCCCAGATCTATGTAATCGGCAATCTCCGTAATCACGTCAATCACCTTCTGGTCTTCACGGAATTTCAGTCCCTCCTGCGAGAAATAGCCGAAGCGAACCGTCTCGCCGATGTCAAACTTGCCGCTGTCGGGCTGAACCTCGCCCAGCAGCATCTTGATGAAGGTCGATTTTCCCGTTCCGTTATTACCCACAATACCCATCTTCTCGAAGCGGGCAAAGTTGTAGTAGAAGTTGTCGAGAATCACCTTCTTCTGTCCCCTGTCGTCGAAAGCCTTGCTCACATACTGGCATTCAAAAATCTTCGAACCTATATAAACGGTAGAAGCCTTCAGGCTTACCTGCCTGTCTTCTATGCGCTGCTTCGCCACCTTCTCCAGCTCGTAGAAAGCATCCTCGCGGTATTTTGCCTTGTGTCCGCGCGCCTGAGGCTGGCGGCGCATCCAGTCAAGTTCCCTGCGGTAGAGATTCTTCGAGTGCTGAATTTCGGCTCTCAGATTGTCCATTCTCTCCTGCCTCTTCTCCAGATAGTAGGCATAATTGCCGCGGTAGGTGTAGATGGTGCGGTCGTCTAGTTCCAGAATCGTATTGCACACCTTGTCCAGGAAGAATCGGTCGTGCGTTACCATGAAGATGGTCTTGTTGCCGCGGTTCAGATAACCTTCCAGCCACTCTATCATCTCCAGGTCCAGGTGGTTGGTCGGCTCGTCCAGCATCAGGAAGTCGGGTTCCGTAATCAGCACATTCGCCAGCGCCACTCGCTTCTGCTGTCCGCCGCTGAGCTGTCCCATCGGCTGTTCCAGGTTGGTAATGTGCAGCTGTGTGAGAATCTGTTTCGCCTTCAGCACCTTCTCCGGATCATCCTCATGATTGAAGCATGCCTGCAGCACACTTTCCTCCGGATCAAACTGCGGCGACTGCTCCAGATAGCCCACCTTCAAGTCGCGTCGGTAGATGATGTCTCCGCTCTCGTGTCCCTCTTTATCCATCAGCACCGACATGAGCGTAGACTTTCCCGTGCCGTTTCTCGCCACGAGTCCCACTTTCTGTCCTTCAGCGATAGAGAAGGAAATATTATCAAAAAGAACCTGTGCACCAAAGCGTTTGGTGAGGTTTTGAACGTCTAAATAGGGTATTTGACTAGCCATTTTTATTTTTTTTGTGCAAAGATAGGCAAAATATTTGGCAGAAACAAATTTTTTAATTATCTTTGCACACGAATTTATCAATCAATACCGTGTTTCCATTCAGAAACGCGACATTTCAGAAAGAAAATCATTAATATACAATATATAATATATGTATAGCAAAGAAGAATTACAAGCAAAGAGTGTCATTCAGTTGAAGGACATTGCCAAGGAACTTGGAGCCAAGGTAAAGAAGAGCGATAACAAGGGAACTATCGTCTACGCCATTCTCGACGCCCAGGCAGAACAGCCAGCTTCTGAAGCAGCCCCTAAGCGCAAGCGCACCCGCATTGCAACCAAGAAAGAAGACCGTGTTTATTCCGTACACGGTAATGAAGGAGAGAATTTCGACGTGCAGAAGAACCAGGTATTGGGTCCTAACGGCGGCGAGACTGCTCCTCAGGCTATGAACGAAACTGCCCCAGCCCCAGCGGTTGAGGAAGAAATCCAGTTCAGCCCGGCAGAGCAGAGTTTACAATCATCTGCCCAGAAGCAGACTCTAAACCAATCAGGCGAAGACATCGAGGCTCAGGTACTTGCCAACTTCCCGAAACACCGCGGCAGAAGAAGCAAGGCTGAACTCGAAGCCATTGCAGAAGCCAGAGCAGCTGCCATCAGAAAGCATCAGGCGGTAAAAGCCGAGATAGAAGCGCAGATGGCGAAAGATGCACAGGAGACGGCTAACCAGCAGGCTGCTACTGAGGCAGAACAGCCGGAAGAGGCAACAGCCGATAACCAGCAGACTGCTCCTGAGCAGGCAGCACCTGAGCAAGCTGCCGTTCCTGAAGAGCAGTTCTCTGCAGGAAACGCTGAGAGCGCTGACATCAGCGGCGATTTGCAGGCGATGCTCCAGGCTAAGATGAATGCACAGAACGCAGCAGCAGCTCCAGCTCCGGCAGCAGCTCCGGCTCCAGCTGAGGAGGCAAAGGAAGAAGCTACTGAAAAAACTGCAAACGATAAGAAACAGGAGTCAGCTCCTATCCACTATACTGAAGGTATGAAGGTAGAACTCGATGCAGACGGAACCTGGAAGGGTGATCCGGGCGATGGAACCGATTTCATCCCGGTAGTCGACATTCCTATCGAAGACCAGGCTGCCATTCCTACTGTCGACATCTTCGACCGTCCTACCACTCCACAGACTTCTCACCAGCACACACCTGCTGCTGCCCCTGCAGCCAAGAACAAGCAGGAAGCACCAGCTTACGATTTCAGCAATCTCGTGAAATCCAACGGTGTGCTCGAAGTGATTTCAGAGGGCTACGGATTCCTGCGCAGCAGCGATTACAATTACCTTTCTTCACCGGACGATGTTTATGTAGCATCCAGCTTCGTCAAGAAGTTCGGTCTGAAGACTGGCGATGTCATCGAGTGCAAGGTGCGTCCGCCTCACGAGGGCGAGAAATACTTCCCGCTCACCAGCATCATCAAGATCAATGGCCGTGACCCGTCAGAGGTTCGTGACCGTGTTCCTTTCGAGCACCTCACCCCACTCTTCCCTGATGAGAAGTTCAATCTCTGTGGCGACCGCCGCACCACCAATCTCAGCACCCGCATCGTAGACCTCTTCTCGCCAATCGGTAAGGGTCAGCGTGCGCTCATCGTGGCTCAGCCTAAGACCGGTAAGACCATCCTCATGAAGGATATTGCCAACGCCATCGCAGCCAACCATCCTGAGGCTTACCTCATGATGCTGCTCATCGACGAGCGTCCTGAGGAGGTTACCGACATGGCACGCACCGTGAATGCAGAGGTTATCGCCTCTACCTTCGACGAGCCAGCAGAGCGCCATGTCAAGATTGCCGGAATCGTGCTCGAGAAGGCTAAGAGAATGGTAGAATGCGGACACGATGTTGTCATCTTCCTCGATTCCATCACCCGTCTCGCCCGTGCCTACAACACCACAGCTCCTGCATCTGGTAAGGTGCTTACCGGTGGTGTAGATGCAAACGCCCTCCAGAAGCCTAAGCGTTTCTTCGGTGCTGCGCGTAACATCGAAGGCGGCGGTTCGCTCACCATCATCGCTACTGCCCTCATCGATACAGGTAGTAAGATGGATGAAGTCATCTTCGAGGAGTTCAAGGGAACCGGCAACATGGAGTTGCAGCTCGACCGCTCACTCAGCAACAAGCGCATCTTCCCTGCTGTCAACCTCATTTCTTCGTCTACCCGTCGCGACGATCTGCTGCAGGACAAGACAACGCTCGACCGCATGTGGATTCTGCGCAAGTATCTGTCAGATATGAACGCTATCGAGGCGATGAGCACCATCCACAAGAATATGCAGCATACTCGCAACAACGACGAGTTCCTGCTCTCTATGAATTCATAACCCCTCATCCGGGTTTAACCATATCTGAATATCCGGCAAAAGGCTCCGTTCATCGGCAGTCTTTACTAGATATAAAAGAAGAGAGATTTGAAAGAGAAGGGCAAGTTCCATTTTCGGGATTTGCCCTTCGTGCTTTTTTACTGTTTAAAATCATTAAAAAAATATTCCATTTCATTTTTTATTCGTATCTTTGCTAATCTTAAACACAGAGGGGCGCAAAGCCCCAATATAAATAATGTATAACTTAAAATCAAAAGAACCATGAGCAAATATTTTGCAGAATCTGAATTGATTATCAATGAAGACGGAAGCTGCTTCCACCTTCATCTACGCCCGGAACAAGTGGCTGATAAAGTAATCCTCGTTGGCGACCCAGGTCGCGTAGCCCTCGTAGCCTCCCATTTCGATGAGAAGGAATGCGAAGTTTCAAGTCGGGAATTCCACGCCATCACCGGCACATATAAAGGCAAGCGAATCACCGTGCAGAGCACCGGAATAGGATGCGATAATATCGATATCGTAGTCAACGAGCTCGATGCGCTGAAGAACATCGATTTCAAAACCCGCACCGAGAAACCCGAGCACACCACGCTCACCCTCGTGCGCATCGGAACCTGCGGCGGCCTGCAGCTCAACTGCCCTGCCGGAACCTTCGTAGCCTCGCAGAAGAGCATCGGTTTTGACGGACTCATCAACTTCTATGCCCGTCGCAACGAAATCTGCGACCTCGAAACAGAGGCAGAATTCAAGCGCCAGGTAAAATGGAACGACCAGATTGGCAACCCATACTGTGTAGACAACAATCAGGAACTGCTCAACCAGATAGCCGGCGATGATATGGTACGCGGAATCACCATAGCCTGTGGCGGTTTCTACGGACCTCAGGGCCGCGAACTCCGTGCCCCACTTGCCGACCCGGAACTTAATCAGAAGATTGAAGCATTCGAGTATAACGGTCTGCGCGTCAACAACTTCGAGATGGAGAGTTCTGCCCTCGCCGGTCTTTCCCTTCTCCTCGGTCATAAGGCATTAACCTGCTGCATGGTCATCGCCAACCGCCGTGCCCTCAGCGCCAACACCGGCTACAAGAGCACCATCGGCAATCTCATCAAGGTTGTATTAGATAGAATTTAAACAATAAAAAAATGAATCAAGAAGAATGTATCTGCGCCCTGGCAACCCCAGCCGGCGGTGCCATCGGAATCATCCGACTCAGTGGCTCTAACGCCATTACCATCACCGACAAAATCTTCCAGTCTGCCAACGGCAAATCCCTGGAAGAAGCCAAGCCCTACACTCTGCATTATGGCGAAATCAAGGATAAGGATGGCAACACCATCGATGATGTACTGGTGAGCGTGTTCCGTGCACCCCACAGTTATACAGGCGAGAACTCCACCGAGATTTCCTGTCATGGCAGCCGATACATTCTTCAGCAGGTTCTCCATCGCTTTACAGAGGTAGGATGTCGCCAGGCAGAACCGGGCGAATACACCCGTCGTGCCTATCTCAACGGAAAGATGGACCTCTCTCAGGCAGAAGCCGTAGCTGATCTCATCGCCTCTACCAACAAGGCAACCCACAAGATGGCGCTCAGCCAACTGAAGGGTCATTTCAGCAACGAACTCTCCCTGCTGCGCGAAAAATTATTAAAGATGACTTCGCTCCTTGAGTTGGAGCTCGACTTCAGCGACCACGAAGAACTGGAGTTTGCCGACCGCAGCGAACTCCAGGCACTAGCCGAAGAAATCAATCACAAGATTACCACCCTCGCCCACTCCTTCGAAACCGGCAATGCCCTAAAGCAGGGAGTAGCCGTAGCCATCGTAGGCAAGACGAATGTGGGCAAGAGCACCCTGCTCAACCGTCTGCTCCACGAGGAGAAGGCAATCGTGAGCGACATTCATGGAACCACCCGAGATGTAATCGAAGACACCACCCTCATCGACGGAATCACCTTCCGCTTTATTGACACAGCCGGAATCCGCAAGACGGATGATGTGGTAGAAAACATCGGAATAGAGCGCACTTTCCAGAAGATGGAAGAGGCGAAGATAGTAATCTGGCTATTAGATGAGCAGCCGTCAGCCTCAGAAATCGAGGAGATGAAGCTGAAGAACCAGGGCAAGAAGCTGCTGGTGGTATTTAATAAGATGGATAAACTTGAGAATGATAAACTTGCGTTCGATAAATTCACCCATTCCTGTGGCTCAGATTCCAGTGAATCAGAATCCACTGAAGCAGAATCCCCACTTTTCATCAGTGCCCGCACGGGCGAGAACGTTTCATCCCTGGAGCAGGCATTAGTAAGAGCCGCTGATATTCCTGAGATTACCGAGAACGACGTCATCATAACGAGTGCCCGCCATTACGAGGCCCTTCTCCGTGCCCATGATTCCCTCTCCCGAGTATTGGAGTCGATGGAAATGGGCATGAGCGGCGACATCATCGCCGAAGACCTGAAAATGGTATTGGAAGAATTGGGTGAAATCACTGGCGGACAGATCAGTAGCCAGGAAACGCTAAATAATATCTTCAAGCACTTTTGCATCGGAAAATAAGTCGTGATAAACAACGATTAATATCGATAACAAATGATAGTTAAGGTGCTCATTTTGAGCACCTTTCTTTTTAGCCTTACTATTGGTTATAATCAATGGTAAGGTTTTTTTAGCACCTTTTTGTACCGCTCTTGTACCTCCACTTTTCAAAAGTAATAATTTGAGATTCCATTTTTGGCAAATGAGTGCAAGATTGCCGAGAGTTTTGGACAATGATGGACGATGATATAAGACTATTGAAAATAAACGGAGTAATGACAGACGACTTTTTCTACAATAAATTAAGTAAAAATGTATAAAAAGCGTACAAATGACAGCAAGCAAAGAAAGAATTCTAAAAATTTGCGAGTATTGTGGTAAGAGCTTCTATGCATCAAAATCCACAACTCGTTATTGCTCCAAGCAATGCAACAGTTATGCCTATAAGGCAGCAAGGCGTGAGGAGAAAGTAAAGATGGCTGAGACAATGAGCCACCGAAAAGCTTCCGAGAAATCCATGTCTGAAATCCTCATGAAAGAATACCTCACTATTCAAGAGGTCGCTATACTTTTGGGACTAAGCAGACAGACCATATATAATATGGTGTATAGTGGTAAGTTGCGAGCATCCAAGATTACTTCTCGTTTATCTTTAATCAGAAAGCGAGATATAGATTATCTTGTTGATAGTTTGCCATACACCACAAAAAAAAGTGCTTCAAAAGAAGCTGTTCATGCAAACCGAGAGCTACCTGTTCCAGAATATTACTCTGCCAAGGAAATTGCAGAAGTCCACAACACTTACGAGACCGCCATCTATGAGATAGTCAAGAAAGTCAAGATTTCAAGAATATCCATACAAGGAAGAGTATATTGGAACAAGAAAGAGGTGGATGATTATTTTGCACACCTGTCTCCAGATCCAACCATCAGTGAATGGATGACTGTTATGGACATTCAACAGAAATATTGTATGACGAAAACGGCCGTATATAGTTTCGTTAGTCACAATGCTATTCCAAGAAAAATGGAAGGTAACAATGTTCTGTATTCCAAGCGTCATGTACAATTGGCAAAAGGTGAATCCGTAGAAGACCAACTTTATTATACAATACCGGAGGCCATGAAGTTGTATGGTTTAAGTCAGGACCAGATCTATAAGCGTATCAAGAAATTCGCTATTGAAAAGGTGAAGATTGGCAAGTATATCAAGATTTCCAAGCGAGATTTAGAGAAAGCTATCGGCAAGCCTAAGGTTATTTAGCGGTTTTCAAAAGGTTAAGTTGTACCCCATTACATAACTCTATTATTTTGCAATCGATTTCAAAGATCTCTTAATACGGGATCATATATGAAACATAAGTATCACATTATAAAAAGTAAACATCATGGTAAATACATGTACAAGAGTTTCTCTTCGCCAAAGAGCGATTAAAAACGACCGTATTTCTCTTTATTTGGATTTCTATCCACCAGTACGCAACCCTGAGACTATGCAAATGAGTCGCAGGGAATATTTAGGTATCTATATCTATGCTCATCCAAAGAATGAGATGGAACGTGAGTTTAATACAGATATGCTCAACAAAGCAGAGGCCATCCGTTGTATCAGAACCCAATCACTCATCAACGAAGAATTTGGTTTTTTGGACAAAACACGACAGAAAGCTGATTTTTTGGCATACTTTGAGAAGATGACACATAAGAAAGATGACAAGTGGACATGTGTCTACAAGCATTTCTTCAAATTTGTTCAAGGTCATTGTACATTTGGGGATGTGACAGTGGAACTTTGCAAAAAGTTCAGAGAGTATCTTCTGAATGCAAATCAGTTGAATCGAACAAAACAAAAGGTATCTCTCAACTCTGCAGCAGGTTACTACTCTACTTTCCGTGGTCTCTTAAAAATCGCCTATCGTGACAAGTGGCTTCGTGAGAACATCAATGACTATCTGGACAAGATTGAGCCACAAGATGTAAAGAAGGAGTTTCTTACCCTCGATGAAGTAAAGCAGTTGGCAGCTACACCTTGCGATATACCTGTACTGAAGTCTGCCTCCCTCTTTGCTTGCCTCACTGGATTGCGAATCAGCGACATCTTAAAATTGCGTTGGGAAGACTTCGAGATAGCTCCCGACCAAGGCTATTGCTTGCGTATTCGTACCCAGAAAACTCAGACCGAGGCAACCTTGCCTATCAGCAACGAGGCATACGAACTATGTGGTGAACCAAGCACGGGTATCGTGTTCAAGGGATTGAAGCGCAGCATGATTAACCATCCCCTTAAAGCATGGTTGAAGAAGGCAGGAATCACCAAGCCATTTTCATTCCATTGCTTGAGTCACAGTAAATTCTTTTATTTATTGAATATCAGCGAGTTGAGTATTTTAAAGAATGTGACTGCTAACGATTTAGAAACGAGCTATATTCTTTTTCTTTCACAACTTTGCAATATACAAAGAACGCTTTGATTTCGAGTGCAAAGTTAAATCTAATTTCTGAAAAACAACATTTTATGCTGTGATTTTACAAAATATTAAGATTAGTCTTTGCAAAGGTAAAAGAGTAGTTACCAACAGTAATTTTCATGTAATGTCATTTTAAGAGTATGGCAAAAAGAACATATTCATAAACGCATATATGTATCTTCCCATATTGGGAAATCAATTGCTTAGTTCCATTTTTGCAGATTATATTTCTATTTTGTCTAAATTACGACGGAATACAGCAGATATTCAAGGGATTTGGATGGATTATCAAAATAAAACGTTATTTTTGTAGCATAAAAACGATAAAAAGATGAAGTTAAATCGCATAAGAGCAGTCTTAGAGGACAAAGGGATAAGCCAAACATGGCTTGCAAAGAAGTTGGGAAGAAGTTTCAGTACGGTCAATGCTTACGTATGCAACCGCTCTCAACCTAACCTTACCACACTTCTTGAAATTGCACAATTACTGTCTGTGGATATGAAAGAACTTATTACGAATGAAAAAGAACGTAATGTTTAAAGTGATTATGGGAAGAAGAAAAGCTATCATTTTGACAAGCATCACCATACTGTTTCTATGCAGTATGGGATGTCAATCAGCTACTTTTGGAAAAGGTATATGTTGTTATGTCGGAGATGTGAAACTTTCTGACACAACAATATCTGTAAAACTTACATTTGATAATGACACCACTGGCACATTGGAAATCTCCAAAAGTAACAAAGCACTTGGCAAAAATAAAATCGAAGAATTTTACTTTGCTTCATTAGAGGCTGATACGCTAACTGTGACTGGCGAAATCTTCTATGATATAAAATACTTGTTTAAAAGAGGGCGAGAAAAATGTTATATCTATCCACTAAACGCTTCTACTGATGGAGTCCTTTTCTGTGACAAAAGCATAAGAAGGATAGAATTGAAAGGCAAGAAAGAAACGAATACCGACAGCCTATTTCTCAGCCGAATCATAGATGGTGATTTCTTTGCCCAAGAACATTCCGAAGAGCAGGACTACATATTGGTGATAAGGCATTGCTTGTCGCATACCGATGAGACGTATGACGAGACCCTTTCTGAAGGATTAAGCCGAATGTTGCGGAAATATCCCCAAAAGATAGAAGGGCTTCGGAAAGCATTGAAACGATTGTCTCCACGGCAGAAAGAAAAGGCGAACTACGAAATGATGGTCTTAATCGTTTCGGCATGGATGATGGAGCAAGATTCTGACTCCATTGACCCGAAGGACTTTTATCATACATATCCCTTTTTCAAGAAATGTTCTATGATAGATAAAATTCTCATGGAACAATGCAATAATTTATAAATCCGCAAGGACAAATAAGGAAAGCTATGGGAAGAAAAATAGTTGTGGCTATGATAAACATAGCTGTCGGACTTTTTACTGCATATATGTTTATAGTATCTGATAGAGAAACTAAAATCTCTACAACACAAAGCAATATCGCTTGTGAGATAATAAATTTGGATTTGCGAAGTGGCTCAAGACATCACCCATCGGCAGACATTATTTACCAAGGTAAAAAATACGATACTGTCATAAACAAGAGTGACAGTTTACAGCTTGGGTTTAACAACACCACGTTCTTCTACGATGAGAAACTTGATAGAGTCTTTTGTCGTGATTCGGGAATAAATAGAGGAAAATATGTTGCTCTTATATGTTTCCTGTTGTCTTTCCTGCTTTGGTTAGAGGCAAATAAAAATGCCAACAAAAAGAAAAATAGACATTAATATTCACTTTCTGTGAACTGCAAATTCGTAAATTCAATTTTTCACGACTATGGAAGAAAAAATAATGCTAAGAGATAAACTTGTAGATATTGCTTTGCAATGGCAAGCAAGTTTTGGAGTTGCACCGTCTATTACAAGTTCCATTTCTGAATATGATGCAGCAATGTTGGTTGGTATGTCAGAAAAAGAATACTCTGATTACATGAGAGATAAAACTGCTGTTGCCAAAGGGACGGATTTCGTTTATAGAAATATAAGGTATCAAGTAAAAGCCAATCGCCCAAGCGGTAAAAAAGGAAGTAAAGTAACGATGGTTCCCAAAGCCTCGAACTACGAATGGGACAGGTTAATTTGGATATTATATGACAAGGACTATGTAATGCAAGAAGCATGGGAATGGTATATGAAAGACTATAAAATGGCGTTTGAAAACAAAAAAAGATTATCTCCCGAAGACTACAGAAAAGGGCACTGCCTGTATCATAGATAACAGAAAATCGTGGATTCAAAAAACCACAAAAACGAATAGCTTTATGATAGAAAAAATAATGTCTAAACTTGGAATGGTCGTTTTATGGTGCATTGTCATCATATATGGCATAGGTGTCATCACTCATATCTGCTCGGATATTATCGGTGTTGTCGTACTTGGCGTTTGGGCTGTTGTCTCGATTGCTTTTGTTCTCTTTGCCAAAAGATACAAAATATGGTTCAAGAGGCGAGTCAAGATGCTTAGTACGGTTTGTGAGAAGTCGCCCGATGATTCTTACATCATGCACGAAGAAAAGTTTACCGAATCTTTTGATTCTGCCAACTTCTTCATACAGTACAAGCCTGAGACGAAGGAGTTCTTTTTCAGCAGCTACTATTACCTTATTTTTCCTGATTACGTCGAGATTTGGAGCAAGGCGGTGAATGAAGTCAAGATACTTGTCTCCAAGGAAGCCCCAGAAACAGAAGTTGAAGTGCATTCCGTAGGTCAGCTTGGCAAGTACTTCACGCTGATAATGTCTCCAAAGGATGCCAAGAAAAGTTTTTTGTTGTCCTTGGCTCATTTGTGCATCCGTCTGAGAAAACAACTTCCATGCAACAATAGAATATTGATATACAAGTTCTATTTCAAGATAAAGGTGTTCGACACGGTTTGCTATGGCGAGTTTGATTGCGTGAGAGTATCAAGGGCTATTACAATTTCTGCGGATGGCAACTATTGCGTAGCTAATGTCGAAATAGATGGTTGCTTTCCAGAAGATTTCATCAAACACAATCCTCCGATGTCCATCATCCTGCAATATGACTTGTATTCGATAGAAACCAATATGTTGGTTAGCAAAGAGGAATTCGATGCCTATTGGGAGAAATACAAGGATTTATGCGAATCATAATCATTGGAGAACGGTGAGGAGCTATTTTATTTGAAAGATTCCGGGGCAACTGTTTGTTCTCTACGAGTTAAAAAACTTCTTATAAGTAACACTATCTCAAATGTCTCTTTTGAAGACTTGGATAAAGGGTGTAGTCTATACAAGAGTAAAATGTCACATGACAGGTCAATAACATCATCCCCAAGCGTTACAGTTGACAGTTTCCAAAAACGATTTTTTTTGCTGTACAGATAACAAATAACAGATAACAGATAACAGTTTCCATAAACCATTTTTCGTTTCAAGCGTTAAATATTACTATTTGCACGGATAAATAAGTTAAAAAATGTGTTTTTTCTGGATAGCAAAGAAAAAAATAGTATTTTTGTGATATTAAGTCAAACCGTAAAATAACATGAGTATGAAAAGACTATTTTTTATGTTTCTTGCCCTCTTGTTGTGTGTAATGGTACAAGCACAGGACAATGTTGAAATTACCTTAAACAACGGAAATGTGGTTAAGGGAGTCACAAAAACTTTATTTATGCTTGATGATGGTGATGTCGTTGTTACTAAAGATTCCAACTCTAAAGAAAAGAAAGAATACAAATCTACAGAGATAAAGAGCATTAAGTACTACGATTCAAAATCTAAAAAGTGGATAAAGTTCGTTCCGCTTATGGCGCAAAAATCATTGCCAAGCGTTTGGAACAAAAATCCAAAACCATACAAAACTCCGATATTCCTCAAACCTGTGTATGAAGGGGAAAATGTGTCTGCCTATATACACTATATCTCAACAATAACAAATACCAAAACATTACATTTGGAAGGCACAAACTATGTTTTCTATTTTAAGGTAAAGAATGAAGATGTGGCAAAGGGTTATTGTATGGGAAGTAGTATTGGTGCGAAAATGTTGCTTAAAATTGTATTTAAGCCATATCCTGTGATGAAAGAAACTGTGTCTAATTTAGATACGAAAGAATTTTATAAAGATCCTATTTCGTTAATAAGGACTTTTGATAGTCTGTTGAAATAGAATATCTGTTTTAAGTATTCTAACTGTGTATAATTGTCATAAGGCAAAGTGATTTTTCCTTATGACAATTATTTTCATCCTTGAAAAGAAATATACTATAAGAGTTCATATCTCTACATGTTAAATTATTAATTGCTGATAACTATGAGACTGAAGCCAAAACTCCTCAATGCAATAATATTAGGATTGACAATGTTCCTTTCAATGCAAACCACTTGTGCTGCTTGCAACCCATCAATGGCCATTCAGCAAAAGAAAGTGGCAACTGTTGGCAAAAAGAGGGTTGCCATTAGCAAAAAGAGAGTTGTCAAGAGCAAGAAGAGAACCTATCGCAAGGCTTCGGCGCGTAAATATTCGCATAGGGAACTGAACGCCATTATGCGGATACTTGAGCGGAAGTTCCTGTCGGAAGACAAGACCCCGGCCTTGCGAAATGTTGTTGGATTTGGAATGGGATCCAACTCCATTGATGTTGCGCTCCGTTGGAACACGAAGGAGAAGCAGCTGGAGTTTCGTAGGCAGATTTACAACTCGCCCGCCATCAGGTTTGAGGGCAAGTTGGACCCTATCATCGACAACAGGGAAGGCGTGAGCACCTACCAAGGCATCTCCCTCAAGGCGGAGAAGCCTTCCTATCCATTGGGCACCACGGAAATCAGATTCACGATTACCAACCATAGTGGCGAGGAATTTGTGTATGGCGATGCCTATAGCATCACAGCCCAAGGAGCGGATGGCAATTGGTTTGTTGTGCCCACCGATTGCTTGTTCACGGCCATCGGTCATGTTTTAAACGATGGTCAAAGCGGCACCATTACTGCCCATCTTTTTCCCGATATTCTTCCCAACAAACCAGGCGTCTATCGCTTCTTCTACGAAGATAACATAGATGGCAATAAGGTGCTGCTTATGGCAACCTTTGAGTTGAGAGAAACAAAATCGGAGAATTGCCGTTTTTATGGTGTAACTTTGTGAGGTAAATTAAGAAATAACAATGAAAATAACGATAATCAATAAAATCCTATTATGTTTTATCTGTAGCATTGTTCCTTACATATCAATTAAGGGACAATGCTTAGATTCACTAAAAAGTGTGTGCTTACCTGATAGTATAGCGGAACAAATAGAAAATAACTATGAAGATAAATATACAAATGCAAGTAAAAATGTTGTAAACCTCATCTCTCCTAATAATTATAATTTTGTGGATGGAATATATGCTTTCAAAGGCATGGGACCACATTTTCCAAGACAAATTTTTGTCTATAAGAGAGAGAAAATTTTCATCTTTAATAGCCGAGGGGACTATAATCCAGAAGGTGTTATTATGGAATTCTGCTCTTGTATTAAAAAGTTAAATTTAACACACAAGGAAATTGTAGATTATCTTAATGTAATATGCTTATATTTACAGGAAGAAGAGGAAGCTGATTATGGAGATACGATAAAATAACTTAAGGAAAATTCCGTGGAACGAATTGCGTTTCCACGGAATTTTTGTACAGCACAGAAAGGATGGCTTTTTCAAGTTTGCTTGTGTCAACACTTGCAGGGCTAAGAACTGTTTCCGCTCCTGCGTTCTTTGGTGAAGCAGAAAGTTCATCGACTTTCTGCTCCAATCTCTCAACTGTGCCGTAGATGGCTTCCAATATTTCTTCTTTCATATTTCTGATGTTGTTTGGTTTGTAACTTGCATCAAAGGCTAAAGCCTCTTCTGCGTTTCTTCTTTTTCTTCTTGGCTGATTCATCCTCTGGGAATGACTCAAAGGTCTGAGCATTAGCTGGAGCAAAAAGTCCAATGGAAGAAATGCCGTACCAAAGGTCTTGGCTGCTATCCGACATGGATGGCTCATCGTTGCTCTTGTGATGGCCTTGCTCGTATTGCAGAGTAGAGTTGTCTCTTGATGAAACGTGTTTCTCCATTCCCTCAAATCTCGCATTCAGTTTGCCAAAGCTATAGTCTCGGCTAATCTGTGTCCCCTTGAAACTATATCCATCCTTGCAGAAACGGATACCTTGCACCTTGGTTCTCTCCTTGTCCTTATAGACTAACTCCAAGTGAACACCTCGCTTTGCAAGTTCATTCTTGAACTTATGCCAATTTTCTACGACTTTCAAGGCATCCTTGACTGCATTGTGAATCTCATATTTGGCACGCTCAGCATTGCGTAACTTGCGAGTATTAGTCTTGCTCTTGTCAGTTCCGTAAGTAAGCCCATACTTGGATTTAAGAGCCTTGGTCACTTGCTCATTACGCCTGTAATCATTCCTGTCTGATATGAGCTTGCCCTCGTTATTGATGCGGTTATACACGATATGACAATGTGGATTGTCGGTGTTGTGATGCCTTACGATGATGAATTGAGTATCTTTTATCCCCATCATCTGCATGTATTCAAGGGCTATCTTAGCCATGAATTCATTCGTCAAACGTGGCTTGTCCTCGGGCTTGAAGCTCAAAGCTATGTGCCCCACAGGCTTCTTAATCCTTGGATTTAGTTGCCTTTGTAGCTCGAAACTTTGCGTCATCTCGGTATTCGTGCCGAGTAACACACCATCAGAGGCAAGGATTTTCGCCTCGTCCTTGCCTGTAACATAGCGGATGCAACCAGCAAATGAGCTGCCCTTCTTTAGCTTGCCTATCATGTAGCATCCTCCTTTCTGCCTATTCCGCATGGCTTCGATTTTGGACTTGCTTGGCGATACTCGCCAAGGATTTCTTTTAATCTTCTCAACAAGTCCACCACATATACATGGGTTTCATGGAAACCTCTCTGATGCGACAGCTTGGCAAGTTGGTTGAGGTTGTTCGCCATACCGATGAGGTTCTTGGCAATGGCTACCGTCTCTGCATTGTGTCCGCTGACCACCTCGCCATTCAAGGCTGACTCACGGATATACTCCGCCAACTTGCGATTGGCTTTTCTTGCCCTCAGTTTCAATGCCTCGTAGCTTGGCTTCGAGAACTTCACCGTAACAGACTTCGACAGCTTGCGAACCCTGCCTGTGGGCGGTCTTCCGTCCTTTTTCTTGTCCTGTTCATGTATGCTTGTCATTCTATACACTGTTTACAGTTGGTACACTCACTTTCTGCGACCATCGGGAGCAAAATTCCTCCACCCTCATGGTGGAGCGAGGCGTTTTGGGGTTCCCAAAACATAACCTCGCTCCCTCTCAGAACACGTTAGTTGGAACTACAGCCTTTCAGCTATCCACGTCCAAGGTCGCAGACCTTAATTCTCACAATTTGCGCCAAGCCTCGAAGTCCTCTTCATAAAGGCTTAGGTGGTGGCGCACGATGTTCTCGATGATGCCCGATACGCTCATGCGTCTCCCTCCGAGGATGCGGACGACACGATCAAGACGGTCTCGTACATCGGAACTGACGAAGACTGGCTTGCGGTCGTCAATCCTTGGAACCTGGAGGAAGGTCTGCTGATACTCCTCCAATGTCGCCTTGCGCTGCTTGCCACTGATGCGCTTCTGCGGATTCGGTGGCGATTGAGCCTCGTTCGTTGATGTTTCCTCTCTATAGGGAGTTGTTGCAGCAACTTTCTCTACAATTGCTCTCAACTCTGGGTTCTCTACATCATCATAGAGAGAATCACAACTACTTGGATTGGCTTTGTTGCCATACGTAGAGGGTTTAACAAAATCCAAATACTCTTTTTCCATCAGCTCCTTTTGCTCAGGAGCCAAGACTGCATCTTTTGTTCTTGCCATAGCTTATGCTGTTTTATTTGTTAGTATAGTGGTCACGGTTTGCACCATTGACCGATTGTCGGGTGCAAAGTAAGTGTACTGAGTGCAGCCATGCAACTGATTGGGTGTAACGTGGCAATTTAGTTGTGGCTTGCTTATTTGCATACCGAGATAGTTGTGAGAACTTCAACGTATTTCTCAACTCATCATAGTTCATGTATTCGTTGCAGTCGTGCAAGTTTTTCTTGTTGTTTTTGGCGTTGAAGTCGGCAAACCCCGGCAACATACTGCCACAGAAATTGAAAACGCTTGTTTTTAGATTGCCGTGCCTTATCTTTGCACTCACAAACGTGGAGCACAGCATATGCGTGGAGCTTTGCGACATATAACATAGTATTAACTTAGAAAAAAGAAAAGTATGGGATTCATCGTATTCGAGGAAGAGGCATTCAACTATCTTGATGCCCAGTTGGAGAACTTCGTGAAGCGCATGGACAGAATCCGTGAGCGCAGTGAGGACAAGACCATGAACAAGTGGCTCGACACGCAGGACGTGTGTCAGACGCTCAACATCTGCCCACGGACAGTGCAGACGCTTCGGGACAACGGAACTTTGGCTTATACGCAAATCAGCCACAAGACCTACTACAAGCCGGAGGACGTGATGGCTATCGTAGCAGTAGTGGAGGACAAGAAAAAGGACATGCGCTTTCGCAAGCGCACAGGTTAGGCTGTCAATATACAACAGCCACTTTATCCAATGCAGCAAGTAAACCGAGTAACGTAAGTATCAACAATAAAACTATGAGCAATGAAGTAATGACAAGAAACAGCGAGTGGATGAACCACATCGTGAACCACCTCAACCGAATGGTTGACAATTTTGAACGTGCCGTGATGAACTACCGCCCCATGCTTGACGGTGAGCGCTTCATGACGGACAAGGAGCTTTGTGCCAGGCTGCAACTGAGCCGAAGAACCCTGCAGGACTACCGAAACAACGGTGTCATCCCGTATATCCAGCTTGGCGGAAAGATACTCTACCGCGAGTCCGACATTCAGAAGATTCTGATGGCTAACTATCGTGAGGCGTACAGAATGAAGGGCTTGTAGGAGAAATGCATGTCCTTGATGAGTGGGGTGAAATGAACAAGGCGACAACGTATAACTTACCGAGCGTGGCTGTTATAGGTTGTCGCCTCGTTTTATTGGCTATACCGAGTTGGTCGTGTTTGCCGAGTGTTCTCCGTATGGTCTGTATAAAATCTAATACCATGATTCCTAAGACATCACCAAATTTTTGAGAGCTTTTTTGTGTTAAAATAAGCAAAATAGCCCCCAGAAAGCATATAGTCATACCTACCCCTGTAGCAGAAGAAGACATTTTTTGACTTTTCTGTTACAAAAAAAAAACGATACGGAACTCTTTCTTTTAATAGCTTTTTGCTCGATTCCTAATTAGTTATCCGTATCTGTCCTCACAAGACTATAAGAGACAATGGTACATTGTCATAGTTCACTTGCTTTGGACTTTTCAATATGTAAGTTCTTTCTGTCGTCAGAGGTGTTCAACACTTCCCATTTTCTCTTTTGCTTGCCTATGGCAAACATTCTGCAAATGAGCTTAAACTTGACGGCATTCAATGCCTTACGCTTAGTATCAGAATCTTTTCTGCCTCCTAACTTTCGATTATAAAACATTTGCATTTCCACATCGTACTCAACAGCTCTCAATGCCGCCATAGACAGGTCAGCTTTCACTTGACCGTTACAGTGTGCGGAAGGTCGGGCACGCCATTTCACACTGGTACCAGAAGTGTGACTGCATGGAGCTACGCCAACATATCTCGCATATTGCCGAGCTGTGTCAAAAGCGGTAAAGTTTCGTGTGATGGCAATTATGTTTGTTGCATTGACAAAACCAATTCCTGGTATCGTCAACAGATTCTGAAAAGTGTCAAAGACATCTTCCTCCTTGGACATTAATTCACACTCTTCCTGATCTATCTTCTCAATGTCATGATTGAGTTTTTTAATGTAGCTCTCATACATGGCAGAATCCTCTTTCGTTTCAAACATCTGCATTCGGTTCATAAAGTTTGTCCGTTGCTCCACAAGGAACTTACGCTCATTGACAAGTTGCTTCAATTGTTGCATAGCCTTGCTTGGCAACTTGTATGGCTTGGCACATTCCGTGCCATCATAACGATAGAGGAAGTCAGCTATCTTTGCAGAGTCATTCTTGTCTCGCTTATCTATTGTCCCCATAGGATGATGTTTTACTATACGTGTACTAAGCATACAGAAAGAGTAATTCTTGGACGTGAGGAATTTTTCCAAGTCCAAGGAGTAGCAACCTGTAAATTCCATGCCAAACAGGGCTTGGGAAAGTACCACACGGCTCTTTTTGAGCCATGAGCACATATCGCCAAATCCCTTGCGAGTGTTGTTGAACACCTCATGAGGGAACATTTTGATGTTGGTATCCTCACGAAATATAGATACATCTATGACATTTTTAGAGATGTCAATGCCTACAAATGATTTATTTTTCATATCTTTGCACCGCTTTACGAAAGGAACTCTCTATGTCAGGATAAGCCAAATCTTTTAAAAGCTGGGACGGACAGCTAATTCCCTAAAAGGCACTGAGTCTGACATTTCGGGCAGAGGAGACTATATCAAGGGAAAGGGCTTTGCCTAAGATTAAAAAGTTCACTACCTCTGTCTGGAGTTCCTTCCTTTTGAGGATTCCTCGCAAAGGTAGTGCCAAAAGCAACCAAGAGACTCTATCATGGTATAGTGATGGTCTTAAAACACTGTTAGTTCACTCCTGGTTGCTTGTTTTTCCCATTTCGATAATTGTCCGTCTCCACATACGGAGTACCTCGTTTTATAACGGCAAACATACGGAGTATCATCTTAAACTTGATTGCATTAAACACTATTCCACTGCATTTCTCCTTTCTCTTGCGTTCCCAGTAATCTCTGATGTTCGGAATGTGCTGCATGCAAACCAAACAGGCAATGGACAAATCTGCCTTTGCCTGTTTAAAACCTTTCTTAGAGACTGACGAGCCTTTTCTCACAGATGTACCAGATTCTTTCTTGAAAGGAGCGACACCAATATAGCAAGCGTATTTACGTGGGTTATCTATTGCCATGAAGTTTTCGGTCAAGACAATGGTTTCAAGTGCGACAACACGCCCAATACCAGGTATTGATGTCAGCAGGGAAAAGTTCTTGCTGATGTCCGCATCTTCTTTTATGTACATGTCAATTTCATTGTCTATGCCTTTAAGTGCATCATTGAGCGTTTTAAGTTGCCCATTCTTACGTTCCACAGACAAATCTGTGTCATACGCACATATATCATGAAGCTGCTGCTTGTAAAGGACTGACTGCTTGACTGTCTGCTTGCGTTCCGCCAAAAGCCTCTTCAACTTAAAATATACAGGAGGAGGAAGTTTTGATGGGTTGCGAAGAATCTTTCTGTGGTTCTGCTCACAGTAAATGGCTATGCGGAAAGAATCAAGCTCGTCAGTCTTGATGCGGTCGAGCGAACGCAGTCCATCATCCAAGTCTGGCTCAAAGCGATGCATCTTGCGAGGTTCCACCATCCTATAAATATAATGTTTCTCTTCCAACCACAGTCTAAAGTTTTGGGTGTAAAGTCCTGTATATTCCATACAGAACAAGACTATATCAAACCCCTTGCTTACCTTTGCCACCCATGAACCAATTTTCTTGAAACCTGCATTGTTGTTGCTCACCTTTATATGGGCTTTCTTCCAATCAATGCTTTCTCCGTCATAATAAGCAAGGTCGAGAGTCTGCTTTGAGACATCCACGCCTATGTAAAGTTCTTTATCCATAATTTTGACATTTAATAGTTAAATGGAATCAAGAAAGTTGGCTGGATTATATAAGGACTATGACATGAGAAAGGGCATACCTTGAAAGAAAGATAGTTCACCTTAACACCCATTAACCAAATATCCTAACTTGATTCCTGGGTGCAAAGGTAAAAAAAACACTGCGGTGGTTCGCCCAAGTGGCTGGAGGCGCAAAGCCTCCAAGGAACGTTGCTTTATGGTAGGTCTACGCCATTGCATTCTCTGTAAAGATACAGACCAGTTTAGTGCGGCTTGTCTGTCTGCCGATGACGGACTGCATGATGAACTCCCGAAAGGCTCGGCTCTCAATGCTGTCAATACGGAAGGCTACCGCAATGACGAGTTCAAGACTATACACATCATAGCTGATGCGGTCGTTCTTCCTGACATGACGGCGTACACCCTGCTCTTTCAGAATGCCATCCTTGAATATAGCCTTAACAGCCTTGCGCACATAGCAGCCGAATACATTATACATGTCGGCAATCTCCTGCATGGTCATCCATACAGTATCGGTCGGCATGGATACCGTTCCGCTCTCGCTGATAGTTATTATCCCTCTGTTCATTTCCCGTCCTCCTTATTTTTATTCTGGTCAGTTTCTTTTGTTTCTCTGCGCTGCATCAGCTTGTCCATGTCCTTGGATATCTTGTCATCGGTGATGACGGCATAGACCTGGGTGCTTCGCAGGTTGGAATGCCCCATCATCTTGGCGATGCTTTCCATTGATATGCCCGAAGTAACCATGTTTACTCCGAATGTATGTCTTGCAACATGTGCGGTAAGGTTCTCATTGATACCCAAAGCCACACCGAGTGAATGAAATTCAAACCACATGGAATCACGTGAAGAAAGAGGGAAAACAGGTTTGCTATCATCCGCTGTATTGTATAGCGACATTATTTGTTCAGCTATCGGGTGCAAGGGAATGAACGCTTCGTTGTTGGTCTTTGCTCTTTTCTCACGGATGTATTTTCTACTGTCTGCCGTCATCCCGATATGGTGTGGATACAGGTTACGTAAATCGACATAAGCCAAACCTGTAAGGCTGGAGAAAATAAACATTCTTCGTGCCAACTCCAAAGCCTTATCCTCCATAGGAGTCTCCATAATGAGCAGCAAGTCATTTCTGGATATATGTCTACGCTTTGGTGAGCCTTTCTTTTCATATCCGACATCTTCCAATGGATTGAATTTCAGCAGACCTCTGTCAACAGCAATATAAACCAAGCGTTGCAGCCAACAGAGATTATGGTTCGTATTGGATGCACTATACCCTTTGCCAATCAAGAACAATTTATAAGATTTGCCAAATTCCTCAGTCAAATCTTCAAATGCAATGTCATTCATTCCTCGTAACCCGATGAACTCTCGCAAGTTTAGCTGCGATGTCTTAGATTGGCGATAAGAAGATGTTGAGTTAATACGGATGGAGCGCAGCCTAAGGCGTTCACGCTCCTCCTCGCCAGTGGCAAGCAATGTCATCGGGATAGTATTTGCATCAACAATAACATTCTTCAGGATCTCGGCGGTAACGATGCCCTTTTCCTTTGTTGCCTGCTCGTAGGCTTCGTCAATTCTTAGTCTGAACGCTTGCAGTTGTCCGTTCACTCTTGCATTCTTGGCTTCACCTTTTTTCGTGTCCCATTCTTCGGGAGCACAGTAAAGACCTGTTGCTATGGCTGACACTTTGCCGTCAATCGTGATACGGCAAAATATAGATGTGGTTCCGTCTGCCTTTACTCTGCCACGGTTGATATAATAAAACTGCTTGTATGTACTTCTCATTGTTATGTTCCTTTCTTATTTTGTGATAATATTACAGGACAAACTTGAAGTCCTTGTTGGCTTCGATGAACTTGTCCATATCCTCAAATAGCTTTTTCGGGGTGACACGTGCATAGATTTGCGTGGTCTGAATGTTGTTGTGACCAAGCATTCTGCTGATAGTCTCTATCGGAACACCTTCTTCGAGCGTAACGAGCGATGCGAAACTGTGCCGTCCAACATGATAGACCAAATCCATACTTATGCCAGATAGTACTCGGAGACTTTTCATGTTACCTCTCAGCACTCGAAATTCCTGTGGCGGTAAAAGAGTAGGTCTTGTCGGGTCTTTGTATTTCTCCAACATGGCAAGCGCCTCTGGCAGTAACTTCACACGTGCAAGCATCTTGTTCTTCTTTCTGTGGTATTTCAGCCAAAGGCTGCCCTCCTCATCACGAAAGAGGTTTTCTTCCGTGATAGAAACAGTATCGGCATAAGCCGTGCCTGTATAGCAAGCGAAAAGAAAAAGGTCACGGGTCAAAGCCAACGATTTTCTTCGCTCTGGTATTTCGAGGTCACGAATTTTCAGGAAGTCCTCATGTGTCAATGCCTTTGGTGGATTCTCTTTCTTTTGAGGTAGCTTGAAGTGCATGAAATGATAACGCTCGGAGTGTCCTGCCTTGAAAGCTATTCGGCAGGTCTTCTTCAAGATGGCGAGATAGTGGCGGACTGTATCAAGTGCAAGACCTCTCTCGTCCAAGCAAAAGTCCATGTACTCACGGATAAACTGCTCGTCAAGCTCACCGAATGCCACATCGTCAGTTCCATAACGCTTCTTGACGAACAATACCAATGTCAGGCGAGTGTACTGGTAGTTTGGGAGCGTGCCTTTCTTGTAGTCGATGCCGATTCTTGACTCAATGTCCGCAATGATGGCGTCAAGCTGCTTCAACAAGGTCATCTGAGTGTCTGCACTGCATTGAAACAGATCCTTTATCGCCTTTGCGTCAAAATCCGTCTTGCGCTCCACAAGTGACTCGTAGGCTGAGTTTATTGCCAGCAACAGCTTGTCAATCTTGGCGTTCACTTCCACTGCCTCCTTGCTCTTGCCGTCAAGTCTGCTCTCACGTGGATTCCATAACTTTGGCGTACATGACAACTTGCAACCGAACTGCGCCATTGTTCGGTTGAGGGTGATGCGTCCCATGATGGGAGCCTTACCGTTCTTGTCCAATCCGCTCTTTTTGAGGTAGAGCAGCACCTTGAATTTTTCAACTTTCATCTGCTTACTTTTTTAGTTTGCAAAAATAATCAATCAGTAAGCATTCTCCGTCATTGAAAGTTGTGCAGAACAGTGCAACAAACACTGGTGACAAACTATTTGTTTTTCACCTCGTTAGCAGTGTTGGTTTCGGTAACTGACCGCTAACGGTTTGGTAACTGAAATAACTCAATATCCTGCTCGGCTTTGCTTTGCAGCCAATTGGTAGAATTATGAAATATTGCTCATTCTCAACCACTTGCAGCTCATTTATCTCATATTCACTTTCCGTTGCTTTTGCTTAAATTGTGCACATGAGCCGGCACTCATATGCAACAATTCAAATCGCCTTAGGCACAGACATTTACACGGTTTCGAAAATGCTTACCCATAAGAATGTAAGCACAACACAGATATATGCCGACCTCGTGAACGCAAAGAAAAGAGAGACTGCAAATAAGATTTCTCTTAAATAAAACCATTGCATTCATTTCATGGTGCCCGATATTGAAAAAATGTTCAATATCGGGCTTTTTAGTTAAAGGCTCCTAAAAGTTTTACGTGAGTCACGCGTGACTCACGTGTCTGTTTCTGCAGTTTTTCCTATTTTTGCGCCACAAATGATTAATAATACGCAATATGAAACAGTTTAAAAAAGAATTTTTGACACAGCATTTATTGGTTTTGTGTGCAATGTCTATCATTGGTGCACTTGTTCGCAACGAAGCTATGCAATATGGTGTAGACACCTTTAGCTGCAACTTGACGTTCGTTATCTCAACCACCATACTGATGGTTGTTTATCTCCATGCATTAGATAGTATCGTACGATTGCTTGCCCCATGGTTTAAGCATATCTTTTGTAATACAGTAAACAATACAGAAAGAAAGCGTCTGTCTTCTATTGCCATCAATGAAACAAATACATATGACGAGGGGGAAGAGCTAAACCTGGAAGATGTAACTTTCGTCTATGCAGATGAAGCCTCTTCTTGTATTACAAGCTATGAACAGTTGAGACAGGAAGCATTGGAAGACAAAGCCAAAAAGGAAAAGGTCTTGTTAAACTCAGCTATCGATTATACCAGAAGAACTTTTGCTGCCTACATGAAAGAGGAGCATTTGAACCAACTTTGTGACAACATCGCTATTTTCCAGTGTTGTGCCTCTACACACATGAGACATCATTCATTGATTGTTGACAAGGCTATTCGTACTATTGACTTAATGCATTATGCTTGGAATATAGGAAACCTTTTCAAGAAGAAAGGCATTGATACAGCAACCTTTATAAAACAAGTTTTTGCAGATGCATTGGTTGATGTGGAAATATCCACTATTATAAGGAAGTTAAGAATGGAAGGTACCTGCATCATAGAATTACTACCAAGCTTAGATGTTCAAGGCGGAATCAAGACACATTATTGTTGCTGATAAGCATTGAGCAGTTATTCAGAGGTTATATCTCAGTGATATTTATCTCCATCACATAACTCATTTACTTTGTACCCGAATAATAAAAAATGAACAGATATGATAAATGAAAGTATCACCTTTGATAAGCTACCACAAGCGGTATCTTATTTAACAGAACAAGTTATCGAGTTGAAGCAAATGGTATCAGCACTTCAACCTACATCATCAGCAAATAACCATATATTGGTTGAGATTGATGAGGCTGCTATTATTATAATGAAGTCGAAGCCAACCATTTATCGATTGGTTAACCATGGCATTCTGCCATCCTATAAAAAAGGTAAGAAGCTATACTTCTATAAGGATGAGCTGCTTGCATGGATTGAGAATGGTCGAAAAGCTACCAAGGAGCAGAACCATTCTGAAATGCTAAAAGCCATGCAAGGAGGAATGAAGCGCAAACCCAAGTCAATGTATAATTTTTAACTCTATGCCAAATGACAGCTTTAAATAACAATAAGGAAACTTCCATCAATCCAATGATTATCATGGATAAGGCTATTGATATGAGTACTCGCCTATCAGGAAGCCAGTTTCCCGTAAGCATCTTTCCTGCCAAGATTCAGAGAATCATCAAGGAGGTACACGAATGCCACAGTTTTCCTACCGACTATATATCAGCAGCCATACTCACTGCATTGGCTGTTGGTATCGGCAACACGCACTTGGCACAGATGAAACAAGGTTGGCTTGAAAGTCCTATCTTATACATGGCTCTTATCGGAAGACCAGGAGCCAACAAGAGCCACCCACTTAGCTTCGCTATGAAGCCATTCCTCGATTACGACTATGAGCAAAACAAGTTGTTCGAGGAGCAATACAGTAAGTTTGAGGAAAAGATGTGCATGTCTCGCAAGGAACGCATTGAAAATGGAGAGGATGGATTCCCGCAAGAACCTGTACGCAAACGTTTCTTGGTCTCTGATGTCACACCAGAAGGCTTGAGCTATATTCATGCGCAGAACAAGAGGGGTTTGTGCCTATGGACAGACGAGCTATCTGCATGGTTCAAGAACTTCAACCGCTATAACAATGGTTCAGAGGAACAGTTCTGGCTATCTGTCTTTAGCGCCAAGACAACCATATCAGACAGAAGAAGTTCCAAGAGTTCCATTTTCATTAAACGCCCCTATATCTCAGTAATCGGAACCATCCAAAAGAAGATACTTAGTGAGTTGGCGAAAGGCGAACGCTCCAGCAACGGCTTTATCGATCGCATTTTGTTCGTCATGCCTAACCTTCAGCAGAAAGCGAGATGGAGTGACCGAGAGTTGCCCGATAATATAGAGCGAGATTGGCAAGCCATCATTCAACACCTTATTGATATGGAGTGTCCAATAAATGAGCAACAGGAAATCGAGCCTCATGTCTTATCATTCACTGAAGAAGCTAAGGCAAGGCTCTATGAATGGCAGCATCATTTCTCCGAGCAATGCGACAATGAAACAAATGATACCATTGTCAGCATCTATTGCAAGTTGGAGATATACATCATCCGTTTCTGTCTGATTATTCAATTGGCACGATGGACGTGTGGAGAATGTGATAAGGAAGCCATCGACCTGCTGAGTGTAGAGCGAGCCATCCGATTGACAGATTATTTCAAGAACTCTGCCATATCAGTACAAAATATCCTCAACGAGAATATGCTTACAGCTCAACAACAAGCAATCGTCAACCATCTTCCTGCAACATTCACTACTGCCCAAGCTCATGATGTCGCCAAAGAGAACGACATGAAGTCAAGGACATTGGAAAGATTTCTGAATGATAACATCGGAGTCCTATTTCGCAAAGAGAAGCATGGGGAATATTCAAAGATTAACTCGTGACGGTATTGTCGGAATTGTCGCTTTTGACGGTTTCAATACCAAAAGCGACAAAACCGACAGAACCGCCACATAAAAAAGAAATGAAATGAGTACACATAGATTCATATTAGAGCCATACAAAGGCATCGCTACCCGACATACATGTCCAGAATGCCATAAGAAACGTAACTTCGCTCGATATATTGACACAGAAGGGAAGATTGAGTTTCCTCCTTACGTGGGGCGCTGCAACCATGAGCAAAGTTGTGGTTATCACTTCACTCCCAAGGATTTTTTTGTGAAGAATCCCGAGAAGAATGAGACATTCACAAAGGATGATACTATTTCATATAAGAAGAGAGAAATGCCGAAGCCATTACCCACTTCTTATATAGACGAGAACATCATGCGAAGTTCTCTGAAATGTTATGAGGCGAACAACCTTTTCTTGTTTCTATCTTCTCAATTCGGTGAAACAGCTACTCTTTCTTTGATGGAGAAATATCATGTCGGAACTTCCAAACACTGGACTGGTGCCACGGTATTTTGGCAAGTTGACAATCAAGGCAAGGTAAGAACTGGTAAGGTAATGCTCTATAATCCAGAGACAGGTAAGCGAGTAAAAGAACCATACAACCATGTTTCATGGGTACACTCGCTTATCCCCCACAAGGATTTCAATCTCTGTCAATGCTTTTTTGGTGAACATCTTATCAATGTAGCCAAGACCAAGCCCATAGCATTGGTTGAAAGTGAGAAGACAGCTTTGATAGCCTCCTACTATCTTCCTCAATTCTTATGGATAGCAAGTGGTGGTAAGAATGGTTGCTTTAACACGAAGTCGCTATCTGTTCTGAAAAACAGAGATGTGATCTTATTCCCTGATTTGGGAGCGACAACAGTTTGGCAAGACAAGCTGCCAATGATGCAAGTTCTCGGCATCCGTGCAACACTTTTCGACTTTTTAGAGCATCAAGCCTGCGAAGAAGATAAAGCTAAAGGCTTGGACATTGCTGATTATTTGCTCAAAATCAAGCCTGCAGAAGCAAAACTTCAAGCCCTCATCAAACAGAATCCTGCCATTCGGAAGTTGATAGATGTCTTCAAACTCGAAATTGTTGACGAGCCTCAACCACGTTTCCGCACTCCTAAAAGGCAACGTGGTTTCAGACTCTGAGATGATTTGAAAAATCGAGGTATCTGACGATAGCAAGTTATGTTTTGAGTTACTCAAAACCTTTCGAGTTACTCTCGAAAGCACTTGCCTATCGGTAGATACCTCTCCAAAGTCGAGTATCAGAATCAACCTATCGGTAAGTATTGATTTGCAAATATGATAATGACTTACTGACGTACTGATTCATTGTCGTATTGATATATAGACAGAAAGTATTGTATATATGTTTATATGTATATCATTCATTTGAACAAACGTTAGAACGTTCTAACGGTAACCCCAAAAGAACACTCACAGTCTTGTAATCGCAATGACTCTCAATACAGCGAGTAGCAAAACTGTGGCATAGCCCATGGAATTTTAATCGCGGAATATCCAACTGCTCAATAGCTTGTTAAAATAGTTGCGATACGTTCTTGGCTCAGTCGGTTTTGTGTTGTTCGTGAGAACATAGTAGTCCTTTGTAGATTCAATTATAATAGAAGAACTTGCCCATTATTGTTTTTCCAGCCATTTATTTACACACCTTATAGCTCTGATTTGTTCGCTTTCGCTAAACTTAGAATCGTCATTCGTTTCATTTCCTTCCAGAACAGCTTCATAAAGAACAAGAAAATAAAAATCGGAAGAGTTTATCATTCGTTCCATAATTAGTGGAACTATTTGTTTTCCCATTGATTTGAGAGGAATGAACTCAGGCAATTTTGCATATGAATATGTGCTTGCACTATATCGTGTCTTAGGATTATGGTCTATTGCAAAATTCCATTTATCCACTAAAACTGCAAAACGATTTCTTATGCTATCTGGAACATGTGAAGCCAATTCTTTTATTTTCTCTTTCTCTGTATTTGTTAGAAAAACCCTCGTTGATAGGCTGTCTTGTTTGTTGTCAGCATTGGAATTCCAAATGTTCTCTGTTTCATGTACAGTTTGCAATGGAACTTTAACAATAGAGTCAGAAGCCACTTTCTCATAGTCATTTGCAGAATGATCTGTTTGTTCCTTAAAACTTAAAAAGAAAAAATTTCTTCCCCAACCATTACCAAATATAACATCTAATGGTTCCCCTGTATCTTTCCATATTCTGACTCTTGCTGCAAATCCGAAATCAAATTTAACGGCAGTACTATCATATGTAAAAGTTACAGTATAGAACTTTCTTCCTATCTGTTTTCTTATTTGAGGGCGGCTGTCTCCTCCGTAATCCTTCTTTTTAAAAACTTGAACATCCGATACGTTAGCCTCTTTAAAAAATGGAACATACGCAGGACCAAAGGTCAAAGCCACGTTTCTTGCGCTATTTACAAGAGTACTATTGTCTAAAACCTCTGGTCGCTTGCATGAACTCAAGAATAGTGTACATAATACCGCTATTCCCCAAACTACAATCATTATAGATGGTATTTTTTTCATAATTCGTAATTTTTAATATTTATATTCTTGAAATATTGCGTATTGATTACTCTCTATTGATCCTTTCCACCATTCGTCTGGTGTAAGTATCTCCATCTTGGAGAAACCAAACCACTTCTTGCCCAAGTCCTTAATGGATGCTCCTATGTGATCGTCGTACTCGAATGTGGTGGTAATCTCACCATCCGGGGCCACTATGCTGGATGAACTTCGTGAATTACCTATGTCACAATATGACTTGGCAAGAAACATGTCTTATTTGGTTTCATATATGAATTCTATTGTTTCATAGTGTTTCCTATATTCTTTTTTTAATTTTACGACCCTATTATTCTTATCATAAGTAAAGACACATGTATATGAAATAATGACGTCAGACATGTTTGGCTTATATGTATAACTATATTGAGTAATAAGACAATCCTTGACTATAATTTCAATACTTAACACATAGTCAACACTGGCATCAAGATATGTGTAATACTTATTGATATTTTGTATAGAAATCTTTTTTTGTTCCCCTATTGGCTTTGTAAATGACAAGATTTCGCTTGGGTCATAACTTGATAAAATATCAGCAATAACACATGCATCCTTATATATGACCTCGGGATATTTTAGCTTTATTCCATAATCTGTTAGGCTATTAGATTGATTTAAAAATATCTTTTGACGCGTTTTGTCATCTGTGGACAATTTAATCAATCTACCCTTTTTATTATATACCCCGATTTTTTTCCCGTGTAGAAATAAACTTCTCTCTAACTTATAACCATTACTTAAAATGTTTACAACAGTCTGTGATTTCAATTCCAAACTGTTTAGAATTGAAATCACAGAAAGTATTAATATCGCGCAAAATCTCATTACTAACTTTTGTTTAGTTCCTTTCCAAAAGATAGTTCTGTAGAACACACCTTGTTTCGGCTTTGCGTTGCCCTCGTCCAATCTGCGAAACACCTCGTCTATGCGCTTGTCGGATTCTTGCAAGTGTTGTTGCATTTCCAATTGATGGTATTCCATAGTCGAGAGACGCTGAAACACTTCGGCATTGTTCTGTAGAAAGTAACGCATTGAAGTGAAAGCTCGCATTATTCGAATATTCACCTCAATCGCAGTGTCAGAACGTAAAACACTACTAAGCATAGCGACTCCGTTTTCAGTAAATACGTAAGGCATGTGTTTCAAATGTTGTCCGCGTCCTTCGTTTAAGGTCGCAATTTGCGACCTTAAACATTCGTCCTTGGTCAATTGAAACATGAAATCTTCTGGAAATCGTTTAATATTACGCTTTACTTGCTCATTAAGACGCTTTGTTTCAACGCCATAAAGTGTGGCAAGGTCACGGTCAAGCATAACTTGCTGTCCTCTAATTACTTTTATTAGAGGCTCTATATTGTCAACAACAACCAACTGGTCACGATTTGTGACCAGTTCGCCGTTTCCTGTCTTTTCCGTTATGTCTGCCATATTTCTATCTTTATTTTTGAGATCACAAATTGTGACTTTGAACATTACCATATTTAACAGCATTCAAAGGTAGTGCTTTTAGCCTTTAAGCTACTATTGCACAACCCCTTTCTTTGAAAAGAACGTAAAATTAATAGTTTTATTGCTATGATTGTAGTTTTATTAACATAAAGCTCTAAAGCAGCCAAAGGAGGACAAGAGCAAGGAAGCCGTGGAGACCAACAAGTACATCGAGCAGTTGTTGCTTTCCATCCAAAAGGCTTTCGATGTGCTTGTGGAAAAGAGAACGGACTTACCTATTCCTACCATTCGGGACGACACTCGTTCGCCAACCTCATTACGCTGGAGGCAGGTGTGCTGATAAGTTTGAAGAATATACGGCAGTTTTGAGAAACAGAGCTAGCTTGGATTCCATAGCTGGAACTTATAACGGAGCCCGTTCAGGAGGACACCCGACACGATTATCCTCTCGCTCTGTTGTATAGAGCGGTTTGAAAATGTCTTCGTCAACCTTGGAGGTTACTTCCTTGTAGAACTTGTTATGCCATGCTGACTCATCGTCGTACATACGACTCTCTCGCTTGCACATCAGCCCTGAAGGAGAACTGAACAAGTTGAATTGCTTTGTCTTTGGACTCTTTTGAAATTTTCAGTGATACCTAAAAATTTCTTTGCGGTTTTTCGTGCCCTAATCAAAATCCCCTAAAAAGACTGGTTATTTCACATTCATAATGTTATGATTTTTTGATTAATTTGCGTAATCTTTTTTCCCACTTTTTTTCAGATATTAATGATTCTGGAAGATTTGGCAAAAAAAACAAAAAACCATTAAAATAATCGATCCAATCATGAATGACGAAGCAAACAAAACAAATTATGCTTGATATTATTTTTATCATTTTGTTCATAACAATATTTTAAATTTTAGTAAAGGTATGTAAGCATGATAACTTACGGTGTAGAACGTCTCAGCACCGTTGCAATACTTCAAATATGTGCGCTGCTCAAACTTGTCGTAGCCAATCTTGCTCTCATAGTCGTAGCCGTAAGATTTATAGCCATGCACCTTTTCAAGCTGACCGCCGAGATTGTAAGAGTAAGTAATCTTCTCCTCGTCTGGATAAATCATCTCTAACCCCGTAGTGCTTGGATTTTATATGGAAAAACTTTCAAAGATACAAGGGAAATATCCTCTGTTAAGCCCTGACGAATTTTAAGGCGGTTTATAGCCTTGTTTTGTTGATACTTTCATACGTCTTTATTTTATGTTTTATCTAAAGAACGATAGACATTTGATTTTATTGCATAGAATTGTTCTAATATGCTATTCATGAACTGTTTTATCCATCGAACATGAAACCTTAAGATTTCCTCAAACCATTTCAATTTGACTATAACTATCATAAAATGAGGGTATGAAAACTAACATACCCTCATTTTTATTTTAGCTTTTACAACTTAATCATCATAATAACTTAATGGTCTGTTAAAAGATGGGAAATTTTTAAAATAGTAAATTTTAATTTTTGTTCCTATTTTATCACTCTCCCCCTCTTTTATTAAAGAGTTTCCTGTATAAATTTGTCCATTTAACCCAAACTCATACATATAGCAACTTACACTCCATCTATGAAGCCATGTTGATGTGTTTGATGTTATTATCGCTTCAGTTTGTTCACCGCAATGTTCTAATATCATTGCTAACACAGGAATAGCAATGGTATAAATAAGAACACATGCACAAATTGTAAAATAGACATTTGCAGCAGTAATTTTACTGCAAATGCCTTTTTTCCTATTTTGGGATCTATTTTTTCTTCTGTTCATTTCGACTATTATTGTTTTTATAATATTCTATAATTTGAATTGCCTTTTTTATTGGACAGTAGTGAATTATGACAAATCGAGTTACTTCATTAAAATTGATTTATTATTGTAGCCATAGCCGATAATCTTTACATCTACTTTTGAATGGATTAAAGTTGGTGAACCTTGTATCTTGTATTGGAAGTAGATTGTATCTATTTTCTCTGTTGTGGCTATTTTGAGAGTTTTAACTTGATTGAATATTTCCATTGTTATCTTTTTGAATTTTTTATTGTCGCAAATAACCACTCTTTTTTTTACAATATATCCTCGTTGGTCAGTCTTGTATTCAACAGCAACGTATGCTTCCAAATTATTTTTTTGAAACTCAATAGGATATTTACACTTGTTTTCCAATTCGTTTATGAACAACTCTCTATTTCTATAGCCAGGATTACCTGTGCTTACTTGGCATACATCAAATAGTTGCGGAGATGTTCCCACAAGAGACACATTAGTATTGGAGTTGCATGAACCAAATACTACCAAAACTGTCAATAATATAATACCCACTAATTCCTTCATCTTTATTCTATATGATTTTATCTATGACTCCACTTTAAAAAGTGGATTAAATTTGAATTAAACATATGCCTTGGAAAGCCTTTATGCAATCCTCGGCGTTAACTAACTCTGACAACCAGTTGGCGAACGAGTTGTTTATGCAACGTGAAAATGCCTCCTGTAGCCTAAATATAGCCCCAAAGTGGGGCGATTCGCTCTTTGAACTATTTTGTTGCCATCTTGGAGAAGCCAAAACACTTTTTGCCTAAGTCCTTAATGGATGCACCTATGTGATATACACAGTTCGCTGCTCTCCTTTTTTTCTATTTTATCTGTCATATTTATATTCATTTTTCCAATATCACAAATTGTGACTTTGAACATTACCATATTTAACAGCATTCAAAGGTAGTGCTTTTAGCCTTTAAGCCACTATTGCACAACCCCTTTCTTTGAAAAGAACGTAAAATCAATAGTTTTATTGCTATGATTGTACTTTTATTAATCGCTTCACTCGTTGTACGGTATTTACCCCTTAAACGGATGATTTCCCGACAACAGGAGTCGATAACATTACTATAAGCCCACAAAAGGAAGAACAGATATATGATTTGTCTGGAAAAAAGGTAACAAGCATAGAGAACGGACGCATATATATTATTAATGGGAAAAAGGTAATATCTACAACTCATTAAAAAGAAAAAATATTAGAAAGGAATTATGGAAAGCGATATTTGCCCATAATTCCTTTTATTTTTATATGACCCCACCAACTCCAATTGGATATAATCAAAACGGTACGACCGGTTTCCAGAAATCGCTAATTTGATTTAGTTTCAAGTTTCTCTTCCAAACATTAGCTTTAATAAAATGCTCTTCATAAACAGCCCTGTCTCGCTCTGGATAAATGTTCCCTTTCCAATATTGTCTCAATTCGGCAACCTTAATGAGATGTCCATTGGTGCATACATATTTTACATATTCGTTCTCTGCGGAAGAAACATACACTCTTGAAAGAATACACTTGTATTTGTCGCTGATTTTGGGGTTTGGAATATCTTTGAATTCTTCAATTTTGTCATAATGCTCAGTATTAGGATTCCAAACATATGCATCAAAATGTTCAGTGCCAGAAGCACCAAAGCTACCCAAATAAAACAGCACATCTTCTTTTATACCGTCAAAATTCAAGTCAGTCAACAGACAACTATCAATACGTTCTTCATTTGGTACAAGATCATCATCTTCAGGATATTTGTATCCGAAGCGATGAATGGTCTTGTCGCCACGTTTTATAATCACTCCATAATCAACATCGTCAACCTCATGCTCTATCATAAGGCTTAGAGTGTCGTCATTACTTCTCATAGAAGAATCAGAAGTTGCTTCTTTCTGTGGAACACATTTCGTTTTATTCTTATTGCATCCCCATACTACAAGAAAACTACAAAAAATGAGTAGAATAAAAACTATCTTTTTCATACTTCTTTTTATTTTTATTTTTATTGCGACAAAGATACAAACCGCTTCCTTCCTGACTGTAATCGGAATGAGATATTATCACGTTCCAATTGCGCACAGGTCGAAAGTGTGGCTATCATTATCGGGGCAAAGAGGGACGGATGTCCTTCTTCGTCCAATAATATAAGCTGTTCATTTTGAATGTAGAGGTTAATGCCACAATGTTGCAATTTATTCAGATATAAATGTAACTTACTTCTATCAATTATTTGTCCGGCTCCAATTCCTCTATTGCGCAAATGGCATGTAGCTCAACCTTTTTAATGTGAGGATAAGTCTTCTTATAATTATCTGTCACATCTTTAAAGATACTCTCACCGTCACTATAGAATGTAGCCAAGACAACTTCTCTATAATCTTTGAAAGGCAACAAATACCAAACTTCTGTATTATCAGCATTTTGTTGGATGTTAAGAACTCCCTCCATACGTGTATTTCCTTCACTGTATGCATCGGCAAGTAATAGAAACGAAAATAGGGAACGCACTGCGTTCTCTATCTTTTTATCACTTGTTGCGTCTGTTTTTTGAATCCATACCTTTAGAGAAAGCACGAAGTTGTTGCTTCCCAAGGAGGCCATGAAGTGGTGATGAACGGAGAATAACATTATTCACACTCTCTCGGAGGGTGTGACAGAAGTTCTTTTTGTACAAACACTCCTTTCTCGAACTTCCATTTTCCAAACTCATAATCAACGGCAGAACCACGGCTGAAAGATTCAATAATCTTTTCTTTTTCGTTAAGCGTAGGATTGGGAATATCATGGAATGATGGAACAAACAAGAACTTCTGCTTGACTTCATTCCAGACATAAGCATCCCAATATTCCACACCTTGATTTCCGAATTGTCCCAAATATACCAACAGATCTTTATTGCCATCAAACGTCACATCAGTCATCAGACAGCTATCCTTCCGGCCACCATTTGGGTCAAAAGTATCGTCCTTTGGATAAGAGAAAGGTATAATTTGTACTGTTTTCTCCCCTCGCATAATAAATACTTCAAAATCGAAATCCTTGGACTTGGGAGATTGTGTTCTTATAACAGCGTTAAGCGTATCTTCCGATGCAATATCTTGCTTGTTAAAGACTTTGCCCGAAATCACACTATCGGTGTCAATAGACATGCTGTCTTTGGTAGGGTTTCCCTGCCCCACCTTACTTTCCTTGCAACCGAAGATCAACATCAAAGAAAGTATTACTAATGTACTATCGATAATTCTTTTCATTGTCTTTAAATATTTTGATCATTTCATTGCGTTAATTTTCTTATATAAGATAAATATCACTTATGCCTTTAGCTTCTCCTGTAAAAATATAATTAATTCTCATTGTACCATAGCCTGCTATAAACCATACTCCAGCAATAATAGTTCCAACACCAGTTGTTGAAACACCAAGCATAGCTCCATTTATTAAATGTGAAGGCTTAATCTCTCCTGAAAGGAGTATATCAGCTCCTATCAAAACAGCTCCTGCATGCGTAAGCTTGGTCGAAATATTCCGAGCCTTAGCTACTGTTAGAGTATGTATTGGTATGCGCCATCTTTCCGCCAGCCTTGCCACTTTGTGGAACTGACGTACCATTTACAACGCTGAGCACATTGCTCACCGCATCGTATGTATAGGCATTGTCCATAATGGCGTTGCCACCACTGTTCACCGTGAGGTTCTGCAATCTGCGACGCTGTGGGACGTAGGTGTAGAACGTCTCCGCACCATTGCAATACTTCAAATATGTGCGCTGCTCGAACTTGTCATAGTCAATCTTGCTCACATAGTCGTAGCCGTATGACTTGTAGCCATGCACCTTTTCAAGCTGACCGCCGAGGTTGTAAGAATAGGTAATCTTCTCCTCGTCTGGATAAATCATCTCTAACCCGTAGTGCTTGGATTTTATATGGAAAAACTTTCAAAGATACAAGGGAAATATCCTCTGATAAGCCCTGACGAATTTTAAGGCGGTTTATAGCCTTGTTTTGTTGATACTTTCATACGTCTTTATTTTATGTTTTATCTAAAGAACGATAGACATTTGATTTTATTGCATTGAATTGTAGCTTTAACCACAAATGTTGGAACATATTACGGAGTGTTACCACCTGATGTTGAAACAACACTCACATTAAATGCTGATGGTACCTATTTGTTGATACAGTCATACAATGAAAAGTAGAACAAACAGGAAAGGTTAAGAGGAACTTTTCAAATACTTGACTACAATATCCTGATGCTTGTGCATCCTTTGAGTGGTGACAACATTTTCTATAAGGTGAGAGAGAATAAAAGTGTTATTTTGCTGGATTCATTTGACAATGAACCTAAAAGAGAGGATAGCAAGAACTATACTCTGAAGAAGAAAGGATAAAAAAGGTGTGCCTTCTATGATTATTCCACAAGAAAAAACATAGAAGGTACGCCCTTCTTAATAAAGCTCTATAACAATCTTTGGACATTTAAAATTGTTTTCTTCTCTGCATCATAAATTACAGGTATCACGTCCCAGGTTATATAGATTATCTTGTCTGACAGTTTTGTTTTTACATCATTTTTTGTATAATATAAGTAAATATCTTCGCTATGTATCTTCGTTATATTATTACGGTAATCACATATGTATATTTGTCCATTTTTAGGTACCATATAAAATATAGGCAATTCACCGTAATGTCCAAAATCTATTTTGTTTTTAAAACTAAATATATTTTTGCTTATTTTTAGTTCTCCATTTGTGATATTCTTCTCATTTATTAATAAAAACAAATTATAACTATTATAATAGTATAATCGTGTTTTACCAAAAAAATATTGTAATAAAACTGAGATAATGACAATAATTATAAATATTACTTTTTTCATATTGATTTTTCGATTTTATAATTATGAGGATGGGAATTCCCATCCTCATAAAACTTTAATGACTAAACAAAGAATAAAATAATGCGGCAAAATTGATAGTTTTATCACGACCATGCTTAGGCAATGAATGTCTTCCTAACATATACCCATATTTTTCAGCATTTTTAGTTGAAAATCCCTCATGCTGAATAACATGAATAGAGCGTGATTGATACATATCAAAAGCATTTTCTACATCTGACCATTTCCAGCCCCGATGCACCAGCTTTATAGCCTGCCATCATATCAAAGGTTGCATAATTATCCTTGATAACCTGCAACTGCTGAACATATTTTTGCTTATAGTCAACAGAAAGTCCATCAGTCTCGCTACCTGCATACTGGATGCGGCGTGGGTCAGAACCGTAAGAGTCGAAATATCTATTCATTCTACCTCCGTTTTTAAAGTGTTCTATTTTGGATCAAATAACAAAGGACGTTTACTGGCGATGCGCCTTAATACTATATATCTCCATCTTGGAGAAACCAAACAGCTTTTTGACTAAGTCCTTAATGGATGCACCTATGTGATATACACAGTTCGCTGCTCTCCTTTTTTCTATTTTATCTGTCATATTTATATTCATTTTTCCAAAATCACAAATTGCGACTTTGAACATTTCATATTTAACAGCATTCAAAGGTAGTGCTGTTAGCCTATAAGCCACTATTGCACAAACCCCTTTCTTTGAAAAGAACGTAAAATCAATAGTATTATTGCGGTGATTGCACTTTTATTAATCGCTTAACTCGTTGCACCGTACTCACGCCCCTTCCACTTAACTTCGCCACATCCCGAATGGAATACCCCTTGCGGAGCAAACTAATAACTTCCCTATATTCGGCTTTCATCTGTTCTGCCGTTTTTACAGAGCCTACATTGCGTCCGAGTTTTCCACCTTTCTCTATATACCGCTTCCTTCCTGACTGCAATCGGAATGAGATATTTTCACGTTCCAATTGCGCACAGGTTGAAAGCGTGGCTATCATTATCGGGGCAAAGAGGGACGGATGTCCTTCATCGTCCAATAATATAAGCTGTTCCTTTTGAATGTAGAGGTTAATGCCACAGTCAATGAGTTGCAGACAATGTGCCGTTAAATTTGATTTTGGTTTTGCAGCAAGAGTCAGAATATGGAAAGATACAGGAGAACCATTGGATGTAATATTCGGTAATGGTATGGGAAGAAATTTTCTCTTTAAAACCTTTGTAGAGCAAACCAATCACTCACCAAATGACTATGAGAAAGTGGCTTCTGACTCTATTGTTAAAGTACCATTGCAAACTATACATGAACCAGAGGTTATTTGGAACGACAATAGTGACAAACAAGATGAACGGCTACGATAATAAGCCTGTATTGATGAAATAACACAAGGAATAAAATAATATTTTTTAAGATAATCGTTTGCACTAATCCAATATAAATCTGTATCTTTGCAACCAGATAAGCGTTCTGTAACACAAGAAACGGAAGAGGCAGAGAAACAATGCATTGCATTTGTTTCCAGAATCTTACAAAAAAGGCTAAAAAGAAGCGGTACAACTTTATCGCTAACAGGCTGAGAATAAGCATATTACATTTGTTGTTCATTTTCTCTGCACTTGTAAAAAGGGTAGTTGTACCGTTTAAAAGATAAAAGCTTAACTATCAGCAACATCCACATGTTGCATCGGGAAATAATTTTGCTGTTTTTTAATATATAGCAAATATCAAGAAATGGATTATTATGTTAAGAGATAAACTTGTTGAGATTGCCTTGCAATGGCAATCAAAATATGGTGTTGCGCCACAGATTACTTCTGTTATATCTGAATTTGATGCAGCGATGTTAGTTGGAATGTCAGAAAGTGATTATTCTGATTACATGCAGGATAAAACCGCAGTAAGTAAAGGTGCAGATTTTGTTTTTAATCATCAAAGATACCAGGTAAAAGCAAATAGACCAAGTGGTAAGCCCGGAAGTAAAGTCACAATGGTTCCTAAAGCAACGAATTATCTTTGGGATAAACTCATTTGGATTCTATATGACCAACATTATGTAATGCTAGAAGCTTGGGAATGGGATGTTGAAGACTATAAATTAGAATTTGATGACAAAAAAAGAATTTCTCCCAACGATTATAGAAAAGGGAAATGCCTATTCACAAAGATAGAAGACAAAGTTTAAAGCCGCTACAAGAAATATATGGATTTACATAGGGGGATGCATCTGATAAAAAATGCATCCCACCGTATTTCCATCCTTATCCTTTATTGCCAAATTAATCTTTATTTTAATAAGTTTCTTCCTCCTGTATCTTCAAGAATTTTCATCTGCTGAATGGCAATCTGATTGAGTTTGATAAGTCGCTCAGACTGCGCCATACCATCATTGATAAATACAGCGTTGAGATTCTCCATATTTGAGAGACAGATAAGTTCATTAATACTGGCATAGTCACGAATGTTGCCTTTCTTGTCGGGATTCTGCTCACGCCATTGTTTCGCAGTCATGCCGAACATGGCTATGTTGAGTACATCCGCTTCATCAGCATATTTCATGGCAGCTTGCTCACGAGTCACTTCCGCAGGAATGAGATTTACTTTGATAGCATCCGTGTGAATGCGATAGTTTATCTTTGATAGTTCCCGCTTGGCAGACCATGACAATTGTTTCTGCTCATCAGCTTTAAGACGTTGATACTCTTTTACCAACAAAAGTTGGAAACGAGGACTAATCCACATTCCAAAGTGGTACGCAATGTCTCGATGAGCATAAGTTCCACCATATCGGCCAGCTTTTGCCATGATGCCTATTGCACCTGTTCTTTGAATCCATGCCTTTACAGAAAGTACGAAGTTGTTGCTTCCTGCTGCATTTTTAATTGTATCGAATTCGGTACAATTAAAATTCGGATTATATAGCTTTTCCCATTCACCGAGGTATTCTATTGTACTTTTGAGGCTCATCCATCTGAAAATAATATGCTCTTGCATTTGGCTATGTGCCATATCTGTCAGAGAGATATAATCCTCATTTTGAACATTAACAACAGATATTTCTGTATTTTCAACTTTTATCTTTGCCATAATCCTTAGTTTTTAGATAATACAAATCGGTGGTTACATATTGATAACCAACACGACTTTTATTCGATTAATATCTTTTATCTATTTTAATTGCTATCAGCAAAGATAATTGAAAATTTTGAAAACAGACTTACTTTGCAGCAATTTTATTATTATTTAGCATATCATTTAGCCAAAAATCCAAGAGAGAGCTATACTATCAGCAACATTCACATGTTGCATCGGAAAATAAGTATAAATAGGGAACGCAGCGCGTTCCCTATCTGTTAGCCCCACTCCTTCTTCACATCAAAGCAGGGACAGGCTTTGTTGGCAAATTCATTGTGCCCATGAATCGTGGCTAATGGATATTCCTCATTCAGCTGCTCAATGAGGGCATGAATTAAAGGGCAAAATCGGCTATTCATGGGCTAAAAAACGGGTTTATGTAATCAGAAAACTCTAATTTTTCCGTTTTTCATCGCTGAAAACAGGTATTGGGAGAATGCATAAAAAGCGGATTCAAGCATCTCCAATGTAAATATATATTTCATCCTTAATCCAACATACAGACTTTACTTCATACACGAAATATACAAATTAAATAGTTATATAACAATAAGTTATATCTTTTCATCTTAGTATTGTTATTATGTAGTTTCTAGCTTTCCAGACTATTGCTACGTCAATAATTTGTTAATTGCTAGCAAAGATAATAAAAAGTTGGCAAACCCAAGAATTTTATCACGTTATTTAACGGAAAAATGCAAAATATGGAGGTTAGGAAGATGTTTTACCCCCTCTCCTAAGGGTGTAAAATGTCCCTCCTCGGACGTGAAACCATGCTCCAAAGGTAGGTATTTTTGACAAAAATAGAAGAAATGACAGGTAGAAAAAGGGCAAAAGAAGAACAATAAGGTACAAATATGAGCCTGATGAATGTAGATTATTTTATACATACACAATTATAGCAAGACTACACACAAATCATATATAACATTAATAGCCAACACTTTAGCGCATCTAACAATTTATTATCTCCCATCACTATGAAGATTATATTCCGGTCATTTTCGGTCATGGTCATTTCCGGTCATTTTCGTTTCGGGGGAGAAAAGGTCATCTATAGTATAATATAAATAATATTTATATTTACTATAGCTCAAAATGACCCAACTCATTTTGAAAATGACCGAAAATGACCATGACCGGAAATGACCGCTTTTGCCTTTCTTTGTTCTCCATTGTATTTTTTCTGCGTTTTTCTGTTATTTGCAATAAAGTTCAGATAGAAAATCAATAGAACTTATTGTATTACAGCTACTTATAGCCTTTCTCGCATAGAAAGTTAGGGTGAAAGCTTGCATTCTGCCCGAAAATGTTGTATCTTTGCACCGGCAATCGAAAGAACAGCCTTTTGTGCCTTGCTCGGGTCTTCTATTAAGACCAACACGGGTTATAAATGATGGCAGACGCCGGTCATCAATGAAGACCCCGAAAACGGCAGAAACGGGGCGTTCTGGGGAGTTGCAAAACAAAGGACTCTAAACATACTACAAACGACTATGATTAATTACAGCATCGTAATGCGTAGCGTGAACGCAAATCTTCTGGAAATCAACCAGGCTAAGTCACGCATCAACCAGGCAAAGAAGGAGGGTAAGACCCCTGACCCAAAGGACCTGGAACTCGTGAAGACCGAGAAGCAGAATGCTTTCGCCATCTCACAGTACACCGACATCATGACCATCGAGAAGTTTGCCAAGCACATCACCTCTCATGGCAGTGTCTATTCGAGAGCTGACATCAGCGCCATCCTCTACATCGCCGTAGACTGCATGCGTGAGATGTTGCTTGAGGGCAAGAAGATTCGTCTGGGCGACCTCGGTGATTTCTCTCTCCTTCTCACCTCGAAGGGTGCTGAGGATGCTGACAAGTTCACCGCTCAGAACATCACCGGTGTGAAAGTTCAGTGGGAGCCAGGTCAGGAGTTTAAGAACCTTCGCGATGACGCCGAGTTCAACCTCGTAGCCAGCCGCAGCGCTCAGGCAGCCGTTATCAAGGCGATTAAGGAGGGTAAGACCAACGTTGACCTCAACGCCCCAACTACTCCGGATAATACGCCAGGCGGTTCTACCCCAGGTGGTTCAAACACCGGTCAGACCGGCAGCGACGGCCAAGGCTCTGAATCTGGCGGCGGTACTACCGGCAAGGACGATACTGGCGACGGCCTTGAATAGCCCAAGGATAGACTGGCTAGGGTGCTAGCCCCTAGCCCAGCCTATCCGCCCACAAAAAGTCAACATTCAACACTCAACATTCAACATTCAAAAAAATGAAAACTTGGAAAACAATTCTGCAGATAGCCATCAGCATTCTGACCGCTATCGCTACTACGCTCGGAGTAACGAGCTGCATGGGATAAAGAACATGGAGTCTACCTTATTATTATAAGCAGACTCAGTCATAAAATGAAAATCGACCGCTCACCTCATTATGAGGAGAGCGGTCTTTTTGTTTCTACCTAAAATCCGGTCATGAAGGGTCAAAGTCATTAAGGGTCATCATCATTTTCACCCCCCAAAGATTCCGGTCATTTCCGGTCATGGTCATTAAGGTCATTAAGGATTTCAGATTATCAAAATAGCCCTCTATCTTATAAAATAAGGTTAAATCAAGTTCGCCCTGCCAACAAAATCCATCCATAAAATCACTTTTCTGAATATTTTTTGTATTTTTGCAGATATATTGCGCTGATATGGGAGTTGAGCATGGCTTACCCTCCTAGATTACAGGCGCATCATTATCAAATGATTAGAGCATGAAGAAGATATTATTCCTACACGGATTCTTCGCCACGGGCAGCTGTCCGATGGCGAGAGCCTTGAAAGAGGCGTTTGAGGGGACGGCGGTGGTGTTGACTCCCGACCTCCCTTTGCACCCCAAGGAGGCACTGAAGGAGATTCGCTCCATCATCGACCGGGAGCAGCCCGACTTGTTTCTGGGCAACAGCTGCGGCTCTTTCCTCGCCCAGATGCTGGCTCCAGTGGTGGGCATTCCTGCCCTGCTCGGCAATCCGTATTTCATGATGACGGAGTTTCTGAAGGAGCGAATCGGAGAGCATGAATACAAGGCGCCGAGAAGGGACGGAAATCAGCGGCTGGTGATTGACGAGGCGCTGATTGAGGAGTTTGCGGAGCTGGAAGCCGTGCAGTTCGATCATTGCAACCCCTATTATAAGGATCGTGTGTGGGGACTTTTTGGTGAGCAGGACACCCTGGCTCACTTCTCTCCTCTCTTCCTGCAGCACTACAACCAAGCCTTCCATTTCCCTGGTGGTCACACGCCTACTGAGCAGGAGGTGAAGACCTGGTATGCTCCACTTGCCCAGAAAATGCTGATGGAGTTTTCGGCAAAGGAAGAAAGATATTTCCAGCACTTTAAGGGCGGCAAATACAAATTCATCCATTCAGCCTTCGACTCCGAGACCCAGGAGCGCATGGTGGTTTATCAGGCTCTCTATGGAGACCAAGCCTATTGGGTAAGACCGGAAAACATGTTCTTCGGGAAAGTTACGAGGGACGGCAGAACTTTCAATCGTTTCACAGAAATAGATAAATTCTAACAACAGGAAAATGAGCATGAAACAGATAGAAACACTCGTTTTTGATTATGGAGGTGTCATCGTGAACATTGATGATGCCTCTGTTGTGAAAGCCATGGAGAGCCTGGGCGTTACGGCGTTCAAGCGGCTAATCCATGTCCGCAAAATCAAGAGACTGATGCACCAATATATTAATGGTCTGGTGGCGGAAGCTGAGACTTTGCAAGAGATGCTGAGCCTTTGCCGCAAAGGAACCACAACCGGGGATATTGAGAAAGTCCTGGAAGAGTTGTGTGGCAATCTGCCCGTGGAAAGACTGGAGGCATTGGTCAAGCTTCGGAAGCAATATAAGGTCTATCTACTCAGCAACATCAACGATACGCTTTGGCAGAAATCAGTTAGTCAGATGAATCAGCTGGGATATTCCACAGACGAACTGTTTGATGAAGTGTTCCTCTCATACGCCATGCGAAAGGAAAAGCCATCTATCGAAATCTATGAAGAGATGACGCAACAGACTGGATTGAATCCTGCCACTACGCTCTATTTCGATGACCGCACAGAGAATGCCGAGGCAGGCAAGCGATTTGGTTTCCAGAGCGTACTGGTAAAGACCAATCATCTGGAAGAGCATCAGGAATGGCAAGAAATTAACAAGAATATAAAAGAATAATCTTATGCGCATAATAGGAAACTTACTTTGGTGGCTCTTCGGAGGTCTCGAAGCTGCCATCGGTTATTTCACCGGAAGTCTGGCTCTTGCATGTACCATCATCGGCATTCCCTTTGCAATACAGACATTCAAGATTGGTCTGCTCTGCCTATGGCCTTTTGGCTCTACAGTAAGAGAAACGAATAGTCCAACTGGTTGCATTCGTATTCTGCTGAATTTACTCTGGCTGATTTTCGGGGGATTGTGGGCTTGCATCATGCATCTGTTCTTCGGCTTTCTCTTATGTATAACGATCATCGGCATTCCTTGGGGAAAACAGCATTTCAAGATGGCCGGACTTTCGCTCGCACCATTCGGAAAGGATGTGGAGTTGGGATTTTAAAGTGATACAGATTGCGCAGATGACGTATTTGTACATAACAGACTCGGAGTATGTAGTCTGATTTCTGCATCAAAGTTTAACGGTCTGACTAAGCGACTTGTTAAAATAGTCAAAAATAGAACAGAAAAACAAATAAAAGTTCGTTTTCTATTCCAGATTTTACTATTTTTGCACCATGATAATGGATTTAGAACATATAGGTAACATACCAGTCAGTACTTCAGCTATAGCTTCATTGTTTACTAACATTGAAGCAGGGAATCAGAAAGTACGCAGTCTTGAGGCGGCTCATAAAATTATCCGACTCAAGAAGGGGCTTTATGTGGTAGCCCCAAATGTGTCTCGTGTTGCTCTATCCACAGAACTGATAGCCAATCATCTTTATGCACCTTCGTATGTGTCTATGCAGACAGCCTTACGTTATTATGGATTAATACCAGAAGCTGTTTATACTACTCAGTCTATGACACTAAAGCACTCCCGTAGTTTTGATACTCCTGTCGGGCGTTTTGAGTATAAGAACATGTCAAGAGAAGCCTTTTCAATAGGGATTACAAGCATCAATATGCAGAGTTACGCCTTTCTGATGGCAACACCAGAAAAAGCTCTCTGTGACTTAATCGCAAATTCTCCGAAGGTTAATTTACGTTACCTGAAGGATGTAGAGAACTATTTGGAGGAGGACATCCGAATGGAAATAGATGATTTCAGAAATATGGACATAAGTATATTTGAGCGATATGCTCAGGTTGGGAAAAAGTCTAAATCCATAGAAACTCTAATTAAATATTTAAGGAAATGAATACAAACGAGATATTCAATCAAATGCTTTCGAGCTATGACATAACGACCGAACTGCAAAAGCGCAATGCTATCTTTGAGGTCAACCAGCAGATTATTCTTTCTGGTCTTTACAATGGTGGCTTTTTCAACGAGGCAGCTTTCTATGGTGGAACATGTCTGCGTATATTCCATGGATTGCAGCGTTTCTCTGAGGATATGGATTTTTCCCTGCTTGCTCCGAATGAAAACTTTGATTTTACACATTATTTTCAGCCCATCATTGACCAATTCGCTATGGTGGGTAGAGAGGTTGAGATCAGAAAGAAGGACAAAAAGAACTTTGGCAAAGTGGAGTCTGCCTTTCTAAAAGACAACACAGATGTATATGATATTACATTCCAAACTGAGAAATCTGTTAAGATCAAGATTGAAGTTGATACTCAACCTCCTTTGAAATTCCAAACAGAACAGAAGTTGCTTCTGCTCCCCCAATCTTTCATGACACGATGTTTCACTTTGCCAGCCCTCTTTGCAGGAAAGATGCATGCACTGGTGTATCGTGCCTGGAAGAACAGAGTCAAGGGACGTGATTGGTATGACTTCGAATGGTATGTTCGCCACAATGTTCCTCTTGACTTTACTCACTTGTGCGAAAGAGCCTTACAGTTCAATCACGAAGAGCTTGACAAGGAGACGTTCCTTCAAAAACTGAATGAAAGACTTGCCACGGCAGACATGAATCAAATAAAGGCAGACGTATTGCCTTTTGTCAGGAATCCCAAAGAGTTGGATATTTGGTCGAATGACTATTTTATGGAACTTGCAAAAATGATCAGATTTGAATGAAAGAAACATTTAGAAAATATCTGGACAGATCATTTCACCGGAAATTCAGCATCAGGAAAGGTCATGGTGAAATGCGGTTTCTCTGACACCGGAATGCTGAACAGATGTAGCCAGCTTGTGGGTGGCGACAAGGATATGGTTAAAGTATTTAAGTACAAAGGATAAAAAAATGAGAAAGAAATCAAGAGCAATGGATAGTGAGTGGGCATTGGAAGTAATGCACAAGGCTCCGTATATAACGGTCAGTTTTATTGACGAAGACGGCAATCCTTACGGTTTACCTCTTTCGCTCGCATCTGATGATGATGTGAACTGGTATTTTCATGGTGCCTTGGAAGGCAAGAAGCTGGAGGCAATCAAGACTCATCCCGAGGTTTGCCTTTCAGCCGTAACACGTTGTGCGCCTACGGTTGGTCGGAAGGACGGCAGTTTCACCCTGCAGTTCAAATCAGCCATTGCATTCGGCAAGGCAGAAATCGTGACAGATGAAGCAGAGAAGATTCATGGTCTCCGACTAATCTGTGAACGCTTTCTTCCTCAACACATGGATGCTTTCGACCAGAGCATCGCCCGTTCCCTATCACGCACGGCTGTTGTTCGCATCACGCTCACTGAGCCTCCAACCGGAAAGCGCAAACAATATGATAAGGAAGGCGTGGAAATGAAATATGGCAGAATGGAATAAAGAGGCAATTGCTCCTTCTATGTTGCATTATAAAACAAAGAATTTATGACTTCACTTCAAGAAAGACTGTTCGCCATGCAGGATAAGCAGTATGCTGCTTTCCAGGCTAAACTGACACCGGGAGTGCCTATGGAAAGTTTCATAGGCATTCGTGTGCCTGTGCTTCGCAAGTTCGCAAAAGAGTTTACAAAGGAGGCAGAATGCGAAGAATTCCTTCATCAGCTTCCTCACGAATACTACGATGAGAATATGCTTCACGCTCTCCTCATTTCCGAGGTAAAGGACTACGAGGAATGCATTCGTCTGACAGACAGCTTCCTGCCATTCGTGGACAACTGGGCAGTTTGCGACATCATGTCGCCGAAGGTGTTTGCCAAACACAAGGAGGAACTGTTGGCGAAGATCAAGACTTGGAGTAAATCGTCACACATTTATACTTGCCGCTTTGGAATAGAGACACTTATGTCTCATTACCTGGATAAAGACTTCAAGGCAGAATATCTTGAAATTCCTGCATCAGCAAGGAGCGAAGTGTATTACGTAAAAATGATGATAGCCTGGTTCTTTGCCACAGCCCTTGCCAAGCAATGGGACGCAACGATTCCCTACATCGAGCAAAACCGTCTTGCTCCCTGGACGCACAACAAGACCATCCAGAAAGCAATCGAGAGCTACAGAATCTCGCCTGAGCAGAAGGAATACCTACGGACGTTGAAGATAAAATAAAAGGAAAAATTTAGAAAACGAATAACCATACATTGGAGAAAGAGCCTTTTTAATATCCTGTACAAAACTACCACACTTAGCAATATTTGTGGTACTTTTGTACCAAAATTAGGAGAACAATTATGGAAACAAAGAATTCATTCATATCATCTGCAAGTGTCAAAGTACAAGGACGAACAGCTTACTACAAGATGCTGGAAGCCGTTCATCAAGGTGAACTGATTCAGGTTTGCCGTGGCGTATATGCTAACATAGACCAATTGTCAGCATGTATGGTTGATATTGAGTCTATTGTTCCCAGCGGAATCCTCTGCCTTTGGTCTGCCTGGAATATCCATCAGCTTACGACATCCATGCCGCAAGCTTATCATGTCGCTATCAAAAGGGATAGAAAAGTAAAAGTTCCTTCATTCCCAAAGATAGAGCTCCATCACTATACTTCCAACATTCTTGAAATCGGCGTGATGGAGAAAGTCATAGATGGATTTAAGGTAAAGGTATATGATGTAGAACGATGCGTATGCGATGCAGTAAAGTTCCGCAATAAGGTGGGCATTGATGTCTGTTCTGAAATCATCGATAACTATCTTTCCAGACCAGGAAGAAATATCAGTAAATTAATGGATTATGCCCGACAATTGCGTGTTGGCAACATCCTGGGAATTTATCTACAAATGAAACTGTAAGTAAAGAATAATTATGACACAAGATACTTCTACATATTACGTTTGGATAGGTGGCTCATGTGATTATGGCCATAAAGAGCGAGCTGGTGGTGCTGCCGTTGTGATTGAGAACAATGGAAGCATCATCAGCCGTGATGTAATCAGCGACCTACACACCACGGAGTTCCGAATGATGCTAACCCTCATGGTGAAGGTAATGCAGAAAATCCCGGAAGGTTCTGATATTCTCTTCCTGACCAACGCTGCCTATATTCAGAATTTTGACAAGACTCCAACATCAAAGTCGGCTAATCCGGACTTGATCATTCAATGCATCGAGGAAAAGAAAAGACACAAATCAGTCGGAGTCAAGATTGTGCAATATCACAAAAGTCCATTGCTGATAGAAACCCATAACATGGCTACGGAAGCAATGGCAAAGACAAGGAAGGAGTTTCATCAGAAAAACAAGTAAATGTTTAGGGGCGTTTTCCGGTCATTAAGGTCACGGTCATTAAGGTCATTGTAAGCGTCTCCGCGTTTATACCTTGCATAATTCAAAAAAAAGGAGAGTGTAAACTAAACTGTGTCAAGCTACAATAAAAGTAGTTTAACACAGTTTTTATATTATGGACAACTTAGAAATTGATTACAAGAAAGCAGCTCAGCAGTTGCGTAGTGGTGAAGCCTTATTTGGCAAGGACGGAGCATTAGCTCCATTGTTAGAGCGTATTCTCAACTCAGCTCTCGAAGGTGAGATGGACGCTCATTTAAGTGAAGAGGAACGCTCTTCCGGCAACCGTCGTAATGGTAAGATGAGTAAGAAGGTTCAAACAAAATATGGTGAGGTCACTATAGAGACTCCTCGTGACCGAGACGGAACTTTCCAACCTGAGACCGTAAAGAAGCGTGAGACTATTCTTGCCAATGGCATGGCAGACCAGATTATTGAGATGTACGCCATGGGCACCAGCACACGTGACATCAGCAGCTACTTTGAGCGTGAGTTCAACACAACTCTATCAGCCGATACTATCAGCTCTATAACAGACCGTGTATTACCCGAAATCACCGCCTGGAAGTCTCGCATGCTCGATCCTGTATATGCCATTTGCTGGCTTGATGCTATCCATTATAAGGTAAAGGATGAGAATGGCAGAGCTGTCACACGAGCCATTTACAACATTCTTGGTATCAACAAGGAAGGCCAAAAAGAACTGTTAGGTATGTATGTGTCTAAGAGTGAAGGAGCTAACTTCTGGCTAGAAGTTCTTACGGATCTTCAGAACCGTGGTGTTCGAGACCTCTTGATTTGTTGTATTGATGGTCTCAAAGGCTTCCCAGATGCCATCCAAAGCGTATTTCCTGAGAGTTCTGTGCAGCTCTGTATTGTCCATCAGATACGCAATTCTATCAAGTATGTTGGCAGTAAGCATCAAAAGGAGTTTATCAAGGATTTAAGAACAGTATATGGTGCAGTAAACAAAGACTCCGCTGCTGCTAATTTAGACCTGTTAGAGTCTAAGTGGGGAGAGATGTACCCAATTGTCATCAAGTCATGGCGTGACAATTGGGAACGTCTGACAGAGTATTTCCAATATACTCCAGCCATCCGTAAACTCATTTATACGACCAATACGGTTGAGGGGTATCACAGACAGGTAAGAAAGGTCACAAAGACTAAAGGGGTCTTTCCTACGGATAATTCTTTGGAGAAGCTTGTGTACTTAGCTTACCGCAACATCCGTAAGAAATGGACTATGCCACTGGCAAATTGGGGACAACTTTCTCAACAATTGGCAATAAAATTTGGAGATAGATTTAAAATTATGTAACTTTGCAGCCGAAAAGGCTTCCCTGCTGGGGGCATGCCCCCAGCAGGGAGTGGGAATGAAAGTTAAGAACAAGCCTTGACACAGTTTAAATTACACCCCCCAAAAAAGCAGTAACAGCTGATTAAACTAATGCTGTTACTGCTTTTTCCATCGGTCAGGAAGTAAGTCTCTATATTTTTTCAATGGGGTATTGGGTTGCCATTCTGCAGTCTTTTCTATTACGTCGCATATGTATTCAAACAGATTAATGCCATTCAGCCTGCATGAGATGGCGATGGAATATAGGATAGCCGCCCGGCTTGCTCCTTCGTGCGAACCAAAGAACATTGAGTTTCTTCTTGATAGTGATATGTACCTCTGGATTCTCTCAATATAGTTGTTATCGAGAGCCGTATCACCTCTTTTGAAGATGTCACAAATGGCATTATATTCATTAAGGGCATAACCGACCGCCTGCGCCAAGGTAGACTTGGGCAGCAAATCCTTCCTGGAAGATATTTCCTCCAGTTTCTCCAATAAATCCTGTAAAATGTCCGGTGCATATGACTGCCGATAGGCTAGATGGCCTTCAACGGTCCATCCATTTACCCCAACCTTATGTTTTTTGTCTTCTCGATAAAATCTGTTGAGGATATCTACGACTTCCTGAGCATCCTTGTCTTCCTTGCCGCAGTCGATGAAGTCTCTCTTGACATGCTGTAGACAGGCGATTCTCATAATGTCAGGATAAGCATCCGACTCCAGTTTCCGGTAAGGAGCATATGCATCACTCTGTATGGTACCTTTATAATCTGAGAATACGTTAAGTATGACCTGCTCAGAGCGTGAACCATCCTCATATACGAAGAAGACAAGTCCCAGTTCAGGCGCACTTACAGCCCAGAGGTAGCCTTTCTTCGACCCCTTGTCTGTAGGCTTTGTCTTGGCTAACAGCACTTTATGGTATGTCTCGTCTGCCGAGACATAATCCTGCTGCAACACTACTTGGCAGATAGCCTTATAGAAGTTTTCCAGTACATCAGCACTTCTGGCAATCAGCTTGTTTGCCGTAGCTTTCCTTAACGTAAACCCATTGTCGGCAAAGTATTTGGTAATTCGCTCTACCGGCATGGAATAGATGTATCGCATCTGCAGGAGTCCTGCTGCAAAGGAAGGTGAATAGGAAGAATTCAACAACAGAGCCGGCGGAGTTTTCCCCGGATACATGATACTTCCATCAGTATAAGTGTTGATGTGATACACGGTCTTGATGAATTTGATGGGTTCCATGCTGTAACGTATACAGGTACGAGTTCCGAAGAGACGCAACGTCTTCAAAAACTCTGCATCCATGACAGGATCTATCGTAACATGCACCTCTTTCATCTCGTAATGCATGTCACGCTTGGCTCCGTTGTTTTTGCGTGCCTTTCTCTTTTCGGCCTGCTCTGTTTTCTTCTTGTCAAATTCCTCCTGGGTCATCGAATCTTGTGGATTCTTTTCCTGACGTTCGGACTTCTTGCCTGAAACGAGCTTGCCGAGTGCCTTGTTCTGACGATTCGCTTTGTCAATGGCGATTCCTTTCTGGACGAGTAATTCTTCTAATGACTTTATACGTTCAATGAGTTCGTTGACCTGTGTAGTCAACGAACTCACCGTAGCATTAGCTTGCTGAAGCTGCTCGTTTGCAAGCTGAAGCTGTTCCTTTAAAAGTACTATAATTTCGTCCTTTTTCATAGTGCAAAGGTACGAAAAAATATCGAGATATGCAAGGATTTTTAGATATTTATTTTTCTATCTTGCTGATACACAGTTCATTAAATATAATCTTATGCGCCTATAGATTAAGCCGTTTCCTATATCTCATACTTTTCAGGCAAATTCCGCTCATGATGGCAGATAGCGTCTTGTACGGCATTTTGCATTGTTTGCTTTGGGGATCAAAGAATGGTAATTCAAAGGTTCCTCGCTCCAGTCGCTTCTGATACAGCAAGAAACCGTCGCCATCCCATTTTAGCATTTTTACCTGCTGGCGATTCTTTGAGAAGAAGATGAAGACGGCACCACCGAGTGGCGGCAGCTCCATCTCCGTCCTCACAATCTGGTACAGGCCATTTATGCCCATGTTCATTCGGACATATCGCTGGCAGACGTAATACTGGGTGTTTTCGTTTAATCCAAACATAGCAAGTCCTCCTTCTCGTAAAGTTTCATCAGATGCATGACTGATTTGGCACTACCTTTCTTGATGGTAACTATCGTTCCATTGGGAAAGGTTAAGGTTATGCCGAAAAGATAGTTCTCTGGACAGACGGAATCGGATGGCATTTCCATGGGAAGGAACATCATCCCAGTGTCCTTGGCTGTTGCTTCGGAACATTCCTTACGGGCTTCGGCCTGAAGCAGACGAATCTGTTGTTTGGCTAACCTAACAGAATAACCTTTCTCTGACATCCATCTATGCATCGAGCGATGGCTTACATGCCGTTCCTTTAAAAAAGGAATCAAACTGGCTTTTGGATTATGATTCAAATGAATCTGGAAGGCATTCCATGCCCTCTCATAACGTTCTGTTGCTCTCATAATTTCGTTGCTTTTAAAATTATGGTGCAAAGGTAAGAACTTTTACGATAAAGGGCAAGGTATAAATGCGGAGCCGCTTACAGGTCATTAAGGATTTCTGGTTATTCAAGATGCCCCCAAGTTGTCCCTCAATGCCTATCTAGCATATAAATAAGGTTAAATCAAGTTCGCCCTGCAAACAAAATTCATTCATAAAACCACTTTTCTGAATATTTTTTGTATTTTTGCAGATATATAGTGCCAATATGGGGTTTAACTTGGCTTATACCATAGATTCAGGCGCATATCTATCAAATGATTAGAGCATGAAGAAACAATAATGAATACAAAATTAACGGAATACAGAATATGGCATATACAGACAACGATACATACAGACATATTCACTTCGCCGTTATGGCAATAGAGAGTGGAGCACGGAAACTGGGCATTTCCGGAAAGGAGATGCACGACCGCCTGCTGAAGCAGGGACTGATTCACCGTAGGCTGATTAAACGGTATGAAGACCTGCATACGCAAAGCCTTGACTGGGTGGCAGACGACATTAGTGAAACATTATTAAACTGGGAGAAAGAAGTATGATTACACTATATCATGGCTCTTATATACAAGTTGGAAAACCACTTGTAAAATTAGGAAGAAAGAAGGTGGACTTTGGGCAAGGTTTCTACCTTACCAAATTGCGCCAACAGGCTTCCTCATGGGCAAAAACTATTGCTGAAAGAAAAGGACGCAACGCCCTACCGACTTTATCTATATATTCATTTGATTATGACGCAGTAAAGAATAAGGATTATCGCATTAAAATCTTCGACAGTTACAACCTTGAATGGCTGGAATATGTTGTAGATTGCCGCAAAGGAGGTACAAAGCAAACCATGTATGACATCGTGGAAGGTGGTGTTGCCAACGATAATGTCATTGATACAGTAGAAGACTACGAGAACAATGTCATTACAGCCGAGCAAGCCCTAGGACAATTGAAATACAAGGCTGTAAATCATCAACTCTGCATATTGAACCAAGAGATTGTTGACAACTATCTGTCGTTTATTTCGTCAGAACAAATAGAAAAGGAGGATTGACTATGAGGGATTCTGTATTATGGCGCAAACAAAGCCGAATAATAATGATGCTGGCAGAAACTCTGCATATTGATGCAGAAAGGGCACTCAACTTGTTTTACACTACTAAGGTGTACCAGCAACTGTCTGACCCCAAATATGGTTTACAGCTTATGAGTGATGATTATATTCTTGAAAATCTCATAGAAGAACTGAGAGAAACTCAATAAGACCAAAAGTGAGTGGTTATGTAAAAAGTTACGGAGAATATGAATTATCTCCGTAACTTTTTACATTTCCGGCTAATTTATCGGTCTCGTCTGAAATCGTTGCGTCCGTCTCCATGCCACCATGCGCCCAGAAAAGCAAGGATGGCACGGAGAACGACGTAGATAACGATGATGTCAACAAATTCATTCATAAGCTTGATATTTAGCGAGTTATTCAATATATATTCACAACCGGAATGCCCAAACAGTTGGCTTTCTTGAAAGTGTAGTAGGTTCCACCCTTCTCTCTCCCATCATAGAAGGCAATGAGGAGGGATGCATTCTCAACCATGAACTCGTCTCGGTCAAGAAAACATCGAGTGTAATAGTATTCTGAAAGGATGATCACCTCATCTGCTGAAGCCATCAGTTCATCATAAACTATCCTATCGCCGGGCTTGAACCTATCTGCCTGACCTCTGAAAGGAATGGCTGCGGTAAGCGTCATTCCCGGGCAGGAAGGTTTCAGCGACTGCACTGTCTGGGCTGCCATCAAGTCAATACCGATGGCGAATCCCGAAATAAAATTACTGATGCCATGCTCGTAAGCTTCGAGGATGGCTTTGGTCAATCGCTCTCTTATGACCTCCTGCTGCGAGAAGTTGTAAAAGCGATGACCTGTAAAGGCTGCCGAAATAGCCTTGTCAAACTTTGTCATATTCTTTCTTTTCATTGTTGTACGTATTTATAAGATGTCTTGCCGAGGAAAATGCCGTTTGTTACGTGCGCCCCGACTTGTTCCAATTGTGCGGTGTAGGCACAGAATGAAGTGCCAGTAGTAACCACATCGTCCCAAATGCAGACTATCTTGTTTTTGAAGAAGTTCGCATCCACCTCAATATTATCCCTTTCCTTCAAGCGCTTTTCTCGCTCTTCCTTCTTGACCTTTGTGCCATGAACTGCGGTACGTTCGCCAACAACCTTGACATGGGAAAAGCCGTTGATTGCTCCTGAAAACTTGCAGACAAGTTCAGAAAAATTCTTGTTGCGTGCCTCGTTACGCTCCTGGCTGCTTGCAGGAACGCAAGAGAAGACAACGCTGCGAACCTTGCGACCAAACTTCTTGACAAGCATCTTTGCCACGCACTTCGCCACATCAGCATGGTTTCGACCATCCTTGAAATCATAGATAACCTGGCGGTCGAAGAAAGCATCCATACCGATGTTCTTGATACGTACCGGATAATAGCGCAAAAAGCTGCTCAACTCCTTATCCTCCTGTCCCTTGATGTAAACCTGTACCATGTTCATAGCTTTAATTGTTGTTACTTGGCAGGTAGCAGCCATCAGCCACTACCAACCGAGAAAAATGTTTCAATCGTAAAGTCTGTTGAGGAAAGACCGCAACTCTCTGTCGATGATTTCAGAAAGCTGACATGGTTGGAATGGCTTTCTCTGCTCCACTCTGACCTTGCCGAGTCCGAACTTGGTTGCGTCCAACTCCACACTTGCCATTTCATTGGCAGAAATGTAGCTGTACTCAGTCTCAGCCAAACCTACAACGATGCCAAAGAGCACAAAATCATCATTCTCTCGCTGTCCTTCAAGAATGTACCAGCGAGCGTTGCCGATGAAAAACACTGCGATGCAAACTGCATCCTTCTTCTTGCTATCCTGGGAATAGAGCGGATAGTCCTGCATTGCCTTCTCCAATTCTGGAGTAATCAGGCGGTTGTTGAAATCTTTTGCCATAGTCTCTAAATTTATTATCTCCCTTTCGTTAAGTCCTTTCGGACTTGGGATCGGGAAGCTTTTTCTGCTTTTCAAAGTGCGTACAAGGCAATAAGGCAAGTCTGATGGGAAGAATACTCTTTTGCATGTTACATGGAAAAGGAAGATTGTTACCGAATCACGACTTGCTATTTGCCAGATACGCGATAACTTTGCAGAAAAAGAATCCCGAAATCCCAAAGACGATACGGAATCAAAGCCTTCTGGTTTCAGTAAGAAGAAAAAGTATAACAGGGAATGACTGCAGGGATAGAAAAGCTGGGTGGGAATAGTCCAAGCAAGTATCAACAGTTTTAAAAGCCAGCGTGTTGTTCCTTCGTAAGTCGATAAAATCGGCCTGCGAAAGAACAACACCCTGGCAAACTGTTCATGCTTACTGGACTATGGCGTGGGCAAAGATTATAAAGAAGGAAAGCCGAAAGATTTATTTAGGAAAGACAGAATGCTTATAAAGAGGAAGACCAGGATATTATAAAAGGTGGAAGGGAGGGAAAATGAAGGAGGATGCTGTGAGCCAGTGCCCTTCTCGACGAATGGACATGCAGTAGTGGCAAACTGATTAAGTGGGAATCGCTTGCGTCCCACCTACTCAGTTTGTAAGCAACCGGATGTCGTTTCGTGGGCACCTTCCGACTGAAGGACTATGCACTTACGTCAAGCTCTGCTGACATAACTGCAAAGTCTATCAGGTGGAACTCCAGTAGCATCCTTCATGGTGTGGGCGAAGCATTATAAAGGGAAAATCAGCCGATTATCACTATAAGAACAGCTCATTTAGGTTAAAATACGCATGTTTATACCATTTTTTTGCTGCTACGCAAAAAGATTTCGCACTAATTTTGTATCTTTGCACCCGTTAAAAGAATTTAGAAGTAAAATACAATAAAAATCCTATACGGAAATGAATTTAAATATGCACATAACATCACAATCATTCGTTCAGAGCTATCGACGCTTTGAGCGGAATAGTTATGTACATACATCAAGTACATCAGATACAGCCGGTATAGGATTCCCACATCATTATTCGCATAGTTATTTCTATCGGGCATCGTAGCAGCGTGCCCCACAGAGAACAAAGATAATACGAAAGAGTTGGAGTTTCCTTGCCGGGAGAATCCAACTTTTTCATTTTAGCCAAATGCTTGCATCTGCTCTGACATAAAGAGAAAAAGCTGGATGAAATCCAACCATTTTTTTACGCTTAAAATGAAAGAACTATGCCAGCAAATAAGAATGCCTTAATAAGGTACAAAACTATAGGCAACTGTTTAAGAAACAGATACAGAAGATGGACTCTCGATGATCTCGTGGAGGCATGTAGCGATGCTCTCTACGACATGGAGGGAATCACCAAAGGAGTATGCGCCAGAACTGTTCAGATGGACATACAGATTATGAGATCTGACAAACTTGGCTACAATGCTCCTATAGAGGTTTATGATAGAATATACTACAGATACGCTGATCCAGACTACTCTATCACTGAAATGCCTTTATCCATAGAGGACTGCAAGCTGATAAAGAAGGCTATCATTCTTCTTGAAAACAAGAAGGATAAGAATAACGAAGACACCATCCAGGTGCTCAACAAGGTACAGGATAGACTCAAATCTATTCTGAACTTTGTGTAAGGATAAAGGAGGAAAATTATGAACGAACATCAACGAGACATCGTCTTACAAGAAAGTTGAAAGGCTTCTTTTCAAGCAAAACTGCCTGAAGAGAAGCCTTTCTTATATAGAGCTTCAAGTAGGATTCGGACCTACGACCTGCTCATTACAAGGGAGCTGCACTACCACTGTGCTATTGAAGCATTTGGGAGTTTGATGGGGATCGAACCCATGACCACCAGAGCCACAATCTGGCACTCTACCAACTGAGCTACAAACTCCATATAAACTCCAGATGGATTCGAACCACCACCTCCAGAACCGAAATCTGGCATGCTACCAATTACACCATGGAGTTGTTTTTTAACTTGTCGCCCCAGAAGGAATCGAACCTTCGCTAACAGGACCCAAACCCGTTGTGCTACCATTATACCATAGGGCAAGTTGAGTTCGGGAGGTAGGACTCGAACCTACGAAGTCATCAGACAGCGGATTTTTTCGCAAGCTCAAGGAACTCCAGTCCACCCTCGTTGCCACTGGAGCACTCCCGAATTTTAAAGTGGAGCCTCGTGGAGTCGAACCACGTTCTCGGGATTTTCAGTCCCGCGCATACACCAAGTCTGCCAAAGCTCCTTACTGATGTTGCCCCAGATGGAATCGAACCACCACTTGCAGATCCAGAATCTGCCGCACTACCGTTATGCGATAGGGCAAGTTTGCGGAGGCTAAAGGATTCGAACCTTTGAGACGTTGCCGCCTGCCGGTTTTCAAGACCGGTGCAATAGACCAACTCTGCCAAACCTCCAATATTGTGACTCGTGAGAGACTCGAACTCCCGACACCGACGTTCGTAGCGTCGTGCTCTGATCCAACTGAGCTAACGAGCCAATGTGCGGAAGCAGAAGGATTCGAACCTTCGGAACCTTTCGGTTCGGCACGTTAGCAGTGTGCTGGTTTAAGCCGCTCACCCATACTTCCTTGTTTTGACGATGCAAAGGTAGAAAGGGAAAGTGAAGTCTTTTTTCGTAGCAAGAAAAAAGTTTCAAAAAAGTTGTTTTTGGGGCATTTTTCCAGAAAAAAGGCTTTAAAGAGTCTCTTTTTCGGCATTTTACGGCTTTTGAATGTGTATTCATGTACACACCTATACATATATACATGTATTCACGTCCACATGAATACAATGAAATAATATATGGAATGGGGGAAATCCATAACTAATTCCAATTGCGAATACACTGTGTGCGGAATGTACGGAAGAAAAATAGACGAATATCTAAATAGATTAAAGTCGGCTTTATATATAAACAAAGCCGACTCTAACCTTTAATTTTTACCCTTCAACTTATCAAGTTCTTCTATCAACTCATAAATTGTAGTTGAAGGATTCTTATATGGGGACAACTTTTTTGCCCTTTTACTGGCAATCGTAACATTGTCCATCAAACTTAATTTATCCTCAATGGATAACTTGCCTTTCTTGTATTGCTTAATATATCCAGACAACTTAGATACGCAATCGGCACTTCCGATTTCAGCACGTTGGTCTGTATAATGTAACAGCAACCATAATTCAACACAAGGATTGGAGCAAAGCAGTATAGCCCCAGGTATCTTCTGTAATCTGCTAAGAACAGAAGGCACATCCAAATCATACATCAAGAATGTCATATCATGCTTTGTCTCCACATAATTAGCCTTGCACCTACTTATCAGAGCAGGTGTAACATTAAGCAATGTACGCTTAGGTATGATATGAATAGGAAGACGATAATGCGCTCTCAGCATTTCAACATAAGCGACCTCTGTTTCACCCTCACAAAAAACGAAATAGTTGGGCTTCATTGTCTTCCCTTTAGAAGTTCTTTGTACTCTTGCCATAATCCTAAAGTGTTAGAGTCGAAATATAAGGAATAGCATCAAAGCGTCCCTGCAGATAAGCCTTCTCCATATCCAGCGTGTCCCGGAAATCCTTGAAATCAAACAGAGAATACAAATCACTGCTTCCATCCTCTCGCTTGTTCACGAAATACACCTGATCCCTTCGCTGGAAATCGGTGTTCAGCAAATGGGTGTTATGAGTGGTGTAGATGAGCTGGGCATGGTCGCTATGATTGAACATACCTATCACAAATTCCACCAGCTGGGTATGGAGACTGTTATCTATCTCATCGACAAGGAGCATCTTTCCTTCATGGATAATACCAATCATCCTCACCATCATTCGGAACAATGTCTTGGTTCCCTCCGACTCTTCCGTCTCGAAATCAAACGCAACGGAAGGGTTGGTACGATGAAACGTCGTGATGGCATTGTTCTGAATCTTGAAGTCAATGATGTCGCTATCTGCCGTTCTCAACACCTCCAGCATCTTCTCCTTTCGTTCCTTGAACAAATTATCCAGAGAATCAATGTTAGCCACCTGATAATCAAGCACGATGTCATTACAGAAGAACAGGAAAATCTTTTGGGCTATTTCCCTGTCCATCTGACTGGCACGAGAAATATAGAGTGTCTTCTTCGATGTATTGTCAGCTACATCGAAAGGACGCTTGATGACAGTCTTAAACTCATAGATGTCTTTCTTCTCTGTTCCTCTGCTTTCATCACGGCTGAATACCAGCGACTTGCGACCATTCGGATAATAGTACAAAGTCTCGGTGATGATTTCATCATGCATAAAGGAGAAGGAATACTCATACTCTACTCCATTCAGCAGGAAACGGATGTAGAAAGAGCTTGGCTTGTTGGCATAATCCTCAAACTTGAAAGGTGAAATGGCAAACCTGGTGTCAACATTATAGTTATGTGATGAACGAACCATGTTCACACAAGCTCTGATGGCTTTAATCACATTGCTTTTACCCGAAGCGTTGGCTCCAAATAAGGCAACGCTCTTCAACATCTGTTCTCCATCCACAGAAAACAGATTACCTTCAAGCACCCTTGCCTTCTTTGTCTGAATCTTGGCAGCCTGCAAGTCCAAAGTCACCTCGTCACGAAACGAGAACATATTGCTTATACGTATCTCTAAAACCATTTTAACCTCGATATTTGTAATTTGATTGCAAATATAAGAAATAAAACTTGTTTTTATATTCATCAGACGTTATTTTTATTATTATTTAGCACAACAAAGAGCTGGATGCCCCTTCAAGCACGCACAGACATCTAAAACTACCACCACCAGAGCACGAAGTTCTGATGGTGGCAATATTATTTTTCTCTATCAATAAACCAATGAATAGTTCACATTGAAATAGGAATCTGAAATCTTCATGGTTGTAATAACCATGGATTTGTCCTGGTTGGTGAAGCAGTACTGCAGGCTGGCTTCATCGGCAGAAACAAGCGTGTAGTACTTCATCAGATAGTCAATGACAAGCCCACGGTTCACACTTCGCTCCGTATCAATGACAGAATAAAGAGAACCGTTAAGACGGGAGAAACTGTAAAGAACGCCTTCACTACCCTGCCCAGTCATAAAGGTCAACTGGATGTTGTCGCCGGAAGTCTCAGCTACCTGGCGGTAACGCTTCATGGATTGAGCCATATAGCTCTTGGCCTCATCCACATTTGCACCCATGATATGGTAAGGCTCTGTCCAAACGTCCAGTTTTGTTTCCGGACTCTCGACCTCCTCCATCGGGTCATCATTGTCGCAAGAGGTGAATACTACTGGTGAAGCCATCATCATCAGAAGGATGGCGATTGAAAGATACTTTTTCATTTTCATGACTTTTCGTTTTTGATGTTATTTAATTTCATTGTATTCATATCCACATGTGGACATGTATCAACGTCTATATGTCTATATGTATCAACGTGTACGTGTATCAATGTATTCATGTGTACATGGCTACACATCCACATTTTCTACATGACTTCCCTAATGGTTTTAGTTCTGATTTTCTTGACCTTACCATATTTCGACTCATACGCTTCAACGCCTTGTTTCATGACGTATTCCATGAACGAGCGGATGGTGAAACCTTCCTTTCGGGCGATGGTCTGAACCTTGTCAACGAGTTCCTTTGAGCAGATAAAGGAGAAATGTCGCCATGGTTCATCATTGGGCGAATCGCTCTCTGTCTGAGGGCTTGGAGCAGGGTTCTGCTTCTCCTGAGAACACCCAGGAGACTTGTCAAATCTGTCCTGCGGATGAATGGCAGCCTTACCGAGAATGTTGCCAAGCAGAATGTCCATATTCTTCTTTGCCATAGTCTTTAATGATTACGTGAGATAATTTCTTCTGTCAATGCCTGATAGTCCTTCGCTCCGTTCGACTGAGGGTCGTATTCAAAGATGCTCTGACCGCTGCCTGCCGATTCTGCCAGGGCGATGTTTTCACGGATGCGAGTCTGCATGGTAATAGTCTCATAACGGGACTTCACGGCTTGCTCAACCACCTTGTTCAACTTGCGATGGTTGAATCTGGCAATAAAGACTCCTCCCAGTCTGAGGTTCGGCTTCACTCGCTGCAACGTCGAGACAAAGGAATCGAGCATTCTCATTCCTTTCAGAGGAAGAAGCTCTGGAGTCATCGGAACGATGATTTCATCAGCTGCGAGGAAAGCGTTTGTGGTGACGATTCCCAAAGATGGAGGACAGTCTATGAGAATGTAGTCATAGTTCTGCTTCACGGGTTCGAGCAGTCGGCTCAGCAGTTGTTCTCTTGCCAGGAGATTGGTGAGGGCAATCTCTGCGCTTGCCATTTCGAGAGAGGAAGGAACGAGGTCGAGGTTCTCCCTGATGTGCTTCACTGGCAGGGGTGCGCCATCAACCAGAGAGTCAAAGATGCTTGCCTGCACCTCATCTTCATTCGGGATAAAATACAGGGTAAGATTTGCCTGACCGTCAAGGTCTATGAGTAGGACTTTCTTGCCCATACGTGCCATGCAAGCCCCGATGGAGGCTGTAGAGGTGGTCTTCGAAACACCACCTTTATGATTGGCGAATGTAATGATTTTCAATGACATAATATAAAATCTTTTGTATATATGTATTAACGTATTCATGTGTACATGGCTCCACGTGTACGTGGCTACATGTATTAACGTGTACAAAGGTACGGGTATCTGGCGAGAGTTCCTTCACGCTTCCCCTAACAACCCAAAGTGTCAGGGGAAACGTCAGGATTACCATTCTGTATAATAACTCTGGTCGTTGGATTCACATTCCTCTGCCCATTCCTCATCTGTGAAGTCGCTATGCAGACAGTCTTTGCTGCAATAATAGGCTACTCCCATGTCTGCGCAATAACCCTCATGCATCAGCTTGCCACATTCCGAGCATCGTCTGCAAGCCCTGTCGGTGTTCCACCAATAGTCCACGAAAGACTCTGCCACCACGTCCTCGCTTGTGTTTTCATCCCACTTGTCAAGATAGAATGAAGCAAACTGGTTCAATTCCTGCTCACTGAAGAGTTCCTTGTCTGTGCCGCTCACCGCCTGGGTAAGTCGGCTGAGAATTGATTTCATTGTTGTCATAATGCCATCTGATTTTATCTCCCTTTCGTAGATCAACTACTTCGGGGATGGTTAAAAATTATGTTGCATTCAGAAGGTGTTATGGCTATCTATACAAGGTTTTGTCTGCAAAATACTACCCGATAGGTGTGGAGATTTTTCAGCAAAGCAGCGCCCTGACCTTGTAAAGATAAGACAGAACCGTTACCTTCGCAACAGAATTCTTACCGATTCCCAGAAGTCGATGAATGAAATCCTCCTATAACAGGACAATCTTTTCAGCAAGGAAAAGTATAGGCATAAAAAAAGCGACCCGAAGGCCGCTCTTAATAAATACACAGATCTTATATTTTACTTATGTTCAATCGTCAGCACTACATACTCCGACTGAGTGCCTATGCGGAATTTTCCACCCCAGATTCCCATGCCAGAACTGATGTAGTATCGGGTATTGCCCTTTTGAAGTGAGCCATAGGCTTTCTCGTATAATGCATCGGTAACCCAGGAGACAGGCCAAACCTGTCCGTGATGGGTGTGACCACTAAACTGGAAGTCAATGCCGTCATGTTCAGCTTCTTCCAAATGATAAGGCTGGTGGTCGAGAAGAACGAGAAACTCATTCGAATATTTTCCATGATGCAAGTCAGAAATGAAGCCCTTCTTTCTTGCCTCTTCCATAATCATCGCTAGGGATTTGCGCTGCATATTCGTGCGGTCGTCCCTGCCGATGATGCACAGATTGCCTATCTTTGCCACGCTATCCTGCAGCAACGTAATGCCTGCTTCACGATAAAATCGCCTTGCCTTTGGTTGGTTGCTGTAATACTCATGGTTGCCAAGACAAGCATAGACAGGGGCTTTCAGTCGATGAAACTCTTCAGCTACGTTCTCTTCCATCAAAGGACGGACGCTGTTGTCTATGATGTCTCCAGCTATCAATATGAGGTCGGGCTGCTCAGCATTGATCATGTCCACCCATTTCTTGAAGTCAGAACGGCGGTTGTGATAACCAAGATGAAGATCGCTAAGGAGCACTATCTTAGTACGCTTCTTATCTGAGCAGATAGCCTTATTGGTCTTGATATCAATCTGTTCTCTCACCTTATTATTATAGTGTATGTTGCCATAGCCGAAAAGCAGCAGCATGACGGCAAAAATGCCGATGGATGTATGACCATTGTCGAAAAGCCATGCTTTTGGCACAATATGAACAAGGCGGCCAACGTCGAGCACGAGAAACAGCATCACCAGATACAACAGGATGAAGATAAAGGAAAAGCCCACTTCATAAACTGCAGTTGCAGCAAAAAGTGGCATTTTCTCTAACGCTCCCGAAAAGGCGATGAATATGGTACTGAACCACATAACTAAAACTCCCACTGCCACCCATTTCATGGCAATGGAAAAAGGCAGTAAATGCCACATTCGCCAAGCGGTATAAAGAACACCGACTATCGGCAATATCAGAAAGATAATCAACCAAATATATTTCATTATTACTATATTGCTAAGCCGCATCACGGCTCTATCCTTATATTTTACGTATATTTATGTAAAGTGCAAAAATACTCTTTTATTTGGAAATAACCATGTTTATCTCAAAGAATATCTGGTTTTTGCACATTGTTTAACCTTTCTTCTGAGCGAAAGGTACTATAAAGCGAAAAACCTTTGGTTTTATCAGTTCATTTTTTATAATTTTGCATCGTTTTAATAGGGTATTAAAATGAAGCAGAATGATTAAAATAACATAGAAGTATTAGCACAAAAAAGCGACCCGAAGGCCGCTCTTTTATGAGGAGAGAAGGATTTACTTATCCTTCTGGGGCTTGCCCTGCTGAGAATCAGGAGCGTTCTCCTTCTCTACAGCTTCGTAGAACTTGGTGGCTACGAGAATCACTCGGTTGTGCTTGACTCCCTCGGCATCCTGCCATTCCTCTGGCTTGAAGTAGCCCTCTACTGTGAGGAGTGCTCCCTTGACCAGGCGGTCGAATGAAGAGGTGTTCTCGTTCTTGCGCCAAGCCTCTACATTCATGAAGGCGGAAATGCGAGAGTTTTCATCGCCATTCTTCTCATTGCGGCTGATGGCCAGTGAGAAGCGAGCTACACTTGCGGTTGTAAACTGATGGATGCTTGCATCCTTACCTACGAAACCAGTTACTGCGAAAGAATTTTCCATCTTTTTCATAATTCAATATTTTTAGAAGTGAAACATTTATTTTTTACGGTGCTATCAGAGTTGGCAAGGGAAGCATAGGAAGCAAGGAATTATCGAATTATTTCACCCTTGGGCAGGAAAAGTTTTTTGGATGAGCAGCAGACGGAAAAGTTTTTGAAAAAATTCAGAGAATAAGGCACCTGGTACTTGCAGAAATGTGGCTTGCACTAACTTTGCAGCGGAAAAAGTAAGTGTGGATGCTTCGTCCAAAAATATGAATGAAAAGGATGAGTAGAAAATATCTGCAGTTGGTTGGGTAAAGGAAAGCAACCTCCTCCTCAATGTTGTTCAAGCAAACTGGTTGCGCAAGATGGCTTATAAGTTCAAGAGATTGGCAGGAAAACTCAAACTTCATCATGAACATGAATAAGGTTAAGCCAAGGACAGAACAATCAGGCCTATGACTGCCAAGGGTAAGCATCAGCATGTAGAGGGAAGCTGATCAGAGAAGCATGATGCCTGACACAAGAGGCAAGTTCAACCAAATCTCCTGGCAACAAGCGAAGTTGAAGAGAAGAACGTCGAAATTTCAGCAAGGAGAAGAAGGTAAAGCCTTGAACCAGCTAAAGAGCAGCTGCCAAGGCAAAGCTTACGGCGCATACAGCATACAAGTTTAAGGTTTAAGTTTACCCATGTATTATACATGTACTTTCAAACTCAAATAGTAAACCTCTACCGATTTCTAACCACTCAAACCAGATAGTTTACAAGTTTAAGAAAACCATATATGTATATATGCCGAAATAAACTTGTTTATTAACATATAGTTAAGGATTTTGGGAGAATCTATTTTTCCTTGCTGAAATGCAAGAATAGTTATACAAAATGGAGAGGGAAACTCATCCATATTAGGATGGAATTTGAAAAAACATACCGATAAGCCGTGGAAATCTATCGTATTTCAATAGATTTCCACGACTTATCGACACATTATCTTTAGATTTTCGATTTTACCAAATCGCATTTTACATGCTTATACAACATATTCTCATTCTCTACCATAATATCATAAGAAGGAATATTGGGAGATTCAAATGCCCCATAAGCATCTACAACTAAGACAATGCCTTCCTTCAACGTATCATCCCATTGAAATGTGACTAAGTCACCAACCTTGAATAGCTCATGAGGGAACGTATTTCCATTCTTTTCCTTGATTGCCATATTCTCTGAATTTCAAATTACTTCCTAAAATTACCATTATTTTACCTTCTGCATCAGCATCTCAACCAATTCTGTAGAGAGGCATTCTATCTGAAACTGAATATCTTCATTCATAAATCTATTTTATCTATCACGACATTGCTACCATGACATAATTTTAGCAACCTATTCGTCCTCCATTCTTTTGGCACAATATGGCAATATCCTCCACCGCATCCTCTATAGAAAGAGTATGCTCAGCTGCATAGCAATCAATAAGGAAGTCTATTCCTTCAAATCTACGCAAATAGGCGTACGAATCTGCCAATGAAAGCTTAAAACGATTCGCAAAAGCACCAACGCAGCAGTTCACGTATTCAATTATATTATGAGTCAAATCCATATTCTCCGCTTATAAAATTTTTAATTACAAATATAATGAAATATTTCGAAATCACCAACTTTTTCCGGCACTTTCTTTTATAAAAAGAAAAAATGTCACACCAGAATACCGATAAGTGTCTGAATCGTAGCCATTTTACATTGAACTTGATTAAACATTGACACATATTCTACTATTTAATGAAAGTTCAATCGTTTAACGAATAACAAGTCACCCTATGGCTTTATGGAAATGCAGATCCAAAGAGATGAAGTAAGATCCATATCGACATTAAAATCGAAATTATTAAACAACGAGGTATGTTTAACACTATAGCTTCCTCCAGTTTGAACTATCCAAATTTTTCTACAAGTTGCCCATTTTGGCAATTCTCTAAAGTCATAATTTAAAGAATCACAAGCAAATACAAAATTAAGCATTTCAACCACGTGGTTGAAATGCTCGCCTATATTTATCCTTTTTTAACTAGCAACCTAACTCTTTTTATCTGCAAGGTTTATTTACATTTATTATAGTACAACACCAGAACATAATCATAACGATTACATAAGAGACTTAGCCACAAGCATACTAACGTGTGTTAAACACGCAATACTCTTGCAAGTATTCGACATTAACAAACACATTTTTCGAAGAAAAAGCTTATCTTTGCATCTGTATTAATAAGAAAATGACATTGTTATGATACTTAGAGCTACATTGAAAATATATATTCCATCAAGGGTGAGACTCAAATCAGCTTTGTGGCTGGTAAGAGCAATGCCCATCCGTCTCACGTTTCCCGTGCAGAGAAGCGTGATGACATTTCTGTTCTGAAGGCTGGTATCGTTTATGGAGCCAATGCTTCCGGAAAGAGTAACGTTATCAAGGCCATTGCACTGCTCCAGCAGATTGCCAATGGAAGCTTTCCGCAAAGCAAGGTGGAACCTTTCAAGCTTGCTGATACCGAAGAGAAAAACTCTAAGGTAGAAATCGAGTTCAAGACCAAGGGTAAGTGCTTTGCCTATGGCATGGAGTTCACCGTCGGAGGAATCAAGGAGGAATGGCTGTTTGAAATCAACAGCCGTACCGACAAGGAAGTTTTCACAAGAAAGGTTACTGCAGATGGCAACGAGTTCACGTTTGGCAAGGTGGATGGAAATGAAGAAACATCCATGCTTCTGAAGTTCATCGCCCACAGTACACCTTCTGATTCCAGCTTCCTTTCAGAGTATGTACGCAGAAACGGCAAGGGACTTGAAACCATACGCATGGCCAAGAACTGGTTTGCAGACGGATTGAAGATCATCTTCCCAAGCACACGCCTGCAGGGAATTTCTTTCCTTACTGAAAACAATGACGAGCTGCAGGAAACGACTCGCTCGCTTCTTGCCTACTTCAACACGGGCATTTCAGACGTGCGCCTGTACAAAATCAAGAAAGAGGATGTGAACTTATCTTCCGATTTACTTGACAACATACTCAGCAAGGCAAAGAACGGCAAGGCGTACAGCATGGCTGCCACAGTTGGAGGCGAAATGCTTCTTTTCGAGGTAAATGCCAACGGAGGATATGAGATTTACAAGCAGAAGGCTGTTCACCGGAATCTTACTTCCGGCACCGAGGTTGTTTTTGATCTGAGCGAAGAATCAGATGGCTGCATCCGATTGCTCGACTTCATCCCAATGCTCATCGATTTGAAGCAAAATGAAGTTGATTATCTCATCGATGAGATTGACCGCAGTATGCACCCTATGCTCTCGCAGAAAATCTTAGAGTGCTATTTCTCAGGACTGGAGTCAGGAAGAGACACTCAGTTCATCTTCTCCACCCATGAATGTAACCTGCTCAACCTCGACCTTATCAGAGCTGACGAAGTATGGTTTGTCGAGAAGGGAAAGGATGGAGCATCTCATCTTACATCCTTGGCAGAATTCAAGCCTCGTGAAGATGTCCGCAAGGGATATCTATTAGGACGCTACGGAGCCATTCCGTTGCTTCCTAAGGATGCCATGAAGTGGTAAATACAGACTGCTATAGATTACAAAGAAATCCGCAATCTGGTTATACCCAAATTACGGATTCGTTTATCCTTTCTTAATGATTCCAACGTATTTTGTCGTCTGATTTATTAGTCAGTTGGATTGAATTGTGAGAACCATTTCACCTGGTCTTCATACGACATATTGAAGTAGCGTTTCTCCTTGTTCAACTGGTGGATGCGCTCCATCTCGTGGTTGGAAAGGGCGAAGTCGAAGGTCTCGATGTTTTCTTGGATATAGTCAGGATTCGAGGCACCAGGGATGACCGAGAAGCCCATCTGCATGTGCCACCGAATGATGATCTGTGCGGGACTCTTGCCATGAGCCTTGGCAATCTCGCAGATGACGGGGTCGCGCAACAGTTCACCCTTTGATTCACGTCCGCCCAGTGGGAACCAGCACTCTATCTGGATGTTGTGCTTGGCAGCCATCTTCTGCCAGTGCTCGCGCTGAGCATAGGGATGACATTCAATCTGTACAATCTGCGGCACGATACGGCAGTTCTCGACGATGGAGTTCCAGATGCTGTCGTTCACGTCGAAATTCGAAATGCCGATGGCACGAACCTTTCCGCTTTCTAGCGCCTTTTCCATTTCTTTCCAGCCTCCAACGAAGTCGCCAACAGGCTGATGGAAATACACGAGGTCAATATAGTCAACACCCAAGCGTCCGCACATGCGGTCGATGGCCTTCAGTGTCTTACCCTCACCGTACTCATTAGGCCACAGCTTGCTTGTAATCCAAATCTCGGAGCGGTCAATGCCGCTGTCCTTCACAGCGCGTCCCAAACTACGTTCGTTCTGATAGGCATGTGCCGTGTCGATATGGCGGTAGCCGCACTTCAACGCTGTCATCACAGAATTGTAGGTCTCGTCACCGTCGGGAATGCTATACACTCCGAGTCCGAATTGTGGCATCTGTATTCCATTGTTCAACGTCAGATACGTCTGCTTCACTTGTCCGTTCATAACCATTGCTGTCATCAATGCGATTAAACTAAATATTAGCTTTTTCATTGTTGTCTTTGTTCTTTATCCTAATTGATATTCACCCATGCGGATAGCAGCGATGACACCACCGTCGATGAGCAGGTCGGTACCTGTAATAAACTTGGCATGCTCTCCCAGCAGGAAGGCTGCTGCCTCGGCAATCTCGTCGCTGGTGCCTGTGCGCTGGGCGGCAGAGGCATCAATCATGCGCTGATAGCCCTCACCATTGGCATTGAACTCATCGTAAGCCAGCGGGGTAACGATGACACCAGGGCTGATGGTGTTGATACGGGCACGACGTTTCTTCCAACTTGTAGCTGCGGCGCGTTGTGCCTGCAGATGGTTCATGCGCTTGGCAATCATGTAGGCAAAGCCTGAGTTCTGCATGGCCACCTCCTGAACGAACTTCACGTCCTTCAGCTGAGCGGTCGGAGTGTTCACCAGTTGCAGTTCAATGTCGTTGGGGATGGGGTACATATAGGCTGCCTGACTCGAAATGATTAGTCCTGCACCACCCTCGGCCATTACCTCTCCGAAGGCATCTACGGCATAGCCAGTGCCCAGCATATCGAGGTTAACGATGTGTTCAGGATTGGCCTGATTGGGCGATGCACCTGCTGTATCAATGAAGTACATCACGGGGCCCAGTTCTGCTGCCTTCCTTGCTAATGCCTCCACGCTTTCCTTCTGCAAAGCATTTACCTGCAAAGTCTCTACATCATAGCCACAGCGGCGGAAATCGTCACCGACACGTTCCAATGCCTTCTCGCTGATGTCGCCCAACAGAATCTTCTTACCGGCACCAATACGGCGCACAATGGCTGTTCCCATACTACCGGCACCCAATAGTGCCACTACCTGTTTCTGTTCGTTTCTGTCGAAAATCATAATTTGTTCTCCTTTTATTCTTTTAATCGTGAATCTTTGTCGTTAATATCCTAAACCATTCAACCACTTCTCGACCTTTTTCTTTTCCGTACGCACTTCGTGGCCATAGATGCTGAATCCCTTTGTAACATCTGCACCAGGGAATGCATCCTTCACATCCTCTACACAGTTGGCCAATCCAGAACCTTCATGAGTGGTAAAAGGAATGACGGTCTTGCCCTTCAGGTCATTAACATGCTTCTTGAAGAAGGTAAACATTACTTGAGGATAAGTGCCCCACCATACGGGGCCACCGATAAACACAGTGTCGTATTTATTTAGGTCGATGTCGCCTTCATATTCAGGCAACTCACCGTTTTTAACTTCTTCCTTTGCCAGATTGATGAGTGGTGTATAAGCCATGCCGTCGTACTTGTGGGTAACGATTTCAAACTGCTCTGCACCTGTCACTTCTGTGATGTAGTCTGCCACAATCTTCGTGTTACCTACCTCAATGTTTCCTACTGCGTAGTTGTCTCCCGCATGCGAGAAGAACACTACAATTGCCTTTCCGTCTTTTGCCATAACTGTTTTCCCGTTTGTCGTTGTTTGTTCATTCGCAGCAATCTCTTTCTTGCTGTTTCCACCGCATGCAGTGGAAACCAGCATACACAGAGCTGATGCAAGTATCAGTTTCAATGATTTACCCATATTATCGTTTTTAAATTTCACGGTACAAAGTTACGACGTTTTTCAGGTACTTTACTTTCATAAATTGCGTCACAATTTTCACTTTTTGCACAAATTGTTCGTTTATTTATAAAATAAAGTGTATTTTTGCAGAAAATAGCAAGATATGAGTACAGATTTTCAATATTCTACAGACTTCTACGGGATGAATTCCCGTGAGTTGAGCCACACCTGCATGCACCTGCTTTGCTTGGCAGGTGAGGCAAGTTTTGTGTTCAACGAGCATTGCTACCACATTATCAAAAACGACATGGTGGTGATACCGATGCCTGACCGTATCAGCAATCTGGCGGCACATGATGACTTGCAGGTAGAATGGTTTGCTGCTGATTATAAGTTTCTTCAGAACCTGCTGCCGTCGAACAACTACAGCATCGGTGGCAGTATCTCGCTGAACCAAGACCCCGTTATCAAACTGACAAATGAACAAGCACGACATCTGCTTGATGACTTCCATCGTCTTCGTGACCGCAAGGACGACAGCCATGTACAGTTCTATCGCGAACTGATGGGCAGTCTCTGCCTGACGATGATGTACGACATATTCGAAGCCCATGCCCAACAAGAATCCACAGTTCCCCATACCGACCGCACAGCTTATATCGTTAAACAGCTGATGACACTACTTTCTACCGGCATTAGCCGAACGGAACGTAATGTGAACTACTATGCAGAGCGACTAAACGTATCGCCAAAGTATCTCTCCGCCACCATCAAACGCGTGACAGGACACAGTGTCACCTCATACATCGACCGACACACCATACCTATATTGAAAGACTATCTGAATGATGAACGCCTGTCCCTCACCCAAATAGCCGACCTGATGAACTTCACGTCACTCTCTTACTTCAGCCGCTACTGCACCAAGCATCTTGGCCAGTCCCCCAGCGAATACCGGCAGAGTCTTCAACCGAAATAATACGAGATCTTATTTGTTTGCTGTTTATTTAGCACATATGTTATCGTATTGTCCTTGCCTAGTGGCAGCAAGGTGAATGTTAATGGAGCTAAAGGTAAAGTATCCGCAACTTCTTCTGATGACTTACCATAACTGACAGTGAAGGAAATATACGTATGGAGGAAGTTCTTAACATCCAACAAAATGCTGATAATTCTGAAGTTTGGCATTTGTTGCCTTTCGAAGATTATAGAGAAGTTGTCTTGGCTACATTCTTTAGTGACGGTGAGAGTATCTTTAAAGATGTGACAGATAATTATAAGAAGACTTATCCTCACATTAAAAAGGTCGAGCTACAAGCCATTTGCGCAATAGAGGAATTGGAGCCGGACAAATAATTGATAGAAGTAAGGATTACATTTATATCTGAATAAATTGCAACATGAAGATACATGAAGTGGTGCGATTAAAATTATCGAAAAAAGCAACTGTGGAATAATCTTTTTAAAGATTTCACATTAAAGCAGGGACAGGCTTTGTTGGCAAATTCATTATGACCATGAATCGTGGCTAATGGATATTCCTCCTTCAGCTGCTCAATGAGGGCATGAATTAAAGGGCAAAATCGGCTATTCATGGGCTAAAAAGGGGTTTATGTAATCAGGAAACTCTAATTTTTCCGTTTTTCATCGCTGAAAACAGGTATTGGGAGAATGCATAAAAAGCGAGCGCTATGATTTAAAAAGTAAATATATATTCCATTCGTAACCCAACATACAGACTTCACTTTACACACGAAATATACATACTAAATAGCTATATGACAATAGATTACCCATTTCCATCTCAGCATTGTTGTTATGTAGTTTCTAGCTTTCCGAACTATTGATACGTCAATAATTTGTTAATTACTAGCAAAGATAATAAAAAGCAGGCAAACCAAAGAATTTTATCACGTTATTTAACGGAAAATGCAAAATATGGAGGTTAGGAAGATGTTTTACCCCCTCTCCAAAGGATGAAAAATGCCCCTCCTCAGACATAAATCTGTCTCAGACTTGACGTATTTTTGACAAATTCGAGGGGTAAATAAGGGGTAGAATGAGGTAAAGAGAGGAGAAAAAGCAATGCAAGAACTCATTTCCGGCACTAGAGAATGTAGATTATACTTATACATAAAAACATTAATAGCAACTTTAATATACTGGTATAAATGTGTAATAAACAACTAATTACGATACGTTACCTTATTTACTGCAAGTCTTTAAAACAGAAATATTCTATCCGGTCATTAAGGTCAAGGTCATTAAGGTCATTAAGGTTTCGGGGGAAAAACATTTTCCTATAGTATATATAAATAATATTTATATATACTATAGCTCAAAATGACCGATTCCCATTTTCTTAATGACCTTAATGACCTTGACCTTAATGACCGCTTTTTCACGTTTCTTCAGCTACCTTCAATGCGTATTTTCCTGTTTTGCTATGTTTCTGCAATAAAGTTCTGACAAAAAACGATAGAAAGTATTATCTATCAGACACTTACGTCATTTTCAGTATAGAAAGTTAGGGTGAAAGCTTGCATTCTGTCCGAATATGTTGTATCTTTGCACCGGCAATCGAAAGAACAGCCTTTTGTGCCTTGCTCGGGTCTTCTATTAAGACCAACACGGGTTATAAATGATGGCAGACGCCGGTCATCAATGAAGACCCCGAAAACGGCAGAAACGGGGCGTTCTGGGGAGTTGCAAAACAAAGGACTCTAAACATACTACAAACGACTATGATTAATTACAGCATCGTAATGCGTAGCGTGAACGCAAATCTTCTGGAAATCAACCAGGCTAAGTCACGCATCAACCAGGCAAAGAAGGAGGGTAAGACCCCTGACCCAAAGGACCTGGAACTCGTGAAGACCGAGAAGCAGAACGCTTTTGCCATCTCACAGTACACTGACATCATGACCATCGAGAAATTTGCCAAGCACATCACTTCTCATGGAAGTGTTTATTCGAGAGCTGACATCAGCGCCATCCTCTACATCGCCGTAGACTGCATGCGTGAGATGTTGCTTGAGGGCAAGAAGATTCGTCTGGGCGATCTTGGTGATTTCTCTCTCCTTCTCACTTCGAAGGGTGCTGAGGATGCTGACAAGTTCACCGCACAGAACATCACCGGTGTGAAGGTTCAGTGGGAGCCAGGTCAGGAGTTCAAGAACCTTCGCGATGATGCCGAGTTCAACCTCGTAGCCAGCCGCAGCGCTCAGGCAGCCGTTATCAAGGCGATTAAGGAGGGTAAGACCAACGTTGACCTCAACGCCCCAACCACTCCGAATAATACGCCAGGCGGTTCTACCCCAGGTGGTTCAAACACCGGTCAGACCGGCAGCGACGGCCAAGGCTCTGAATCTGGCGGCGGTACTACCGGCAAGGACGATACTGGCGACGGCCTTGAATAGCCCAAGGATAGACTGGCTAGGGTGCTAGCCCCTAGCCCAGACTGTCCGCCCACAAAAAATTCAACATTCAACATTCAACATTCAAAAAAAAATGAAAACTTGGAAAACAATTCTGCAGATAGCCATCAGCATTCTGACCGCTATCGCTACTACGCTCGGAGTAACGAGCTGCATGGGATAAAGAACATGGAGTCTACCTTATTATAATAAGGAGACTCAACCATAAAAATAGACCGCTCACCTCTGAGTAAAAATCATGAGGAGAGCGGCCGTTTTCGTTCTACCGAGAATTCCGGTCATGAAGGGTCAAAGTCATTAAGGGTCATTTTCATTTTCAATCCCCCCAAAGGGTCCGGTCATTAAGGTCACGGTCATTTTCGGTCATTAAGGATTTTTTGGGGGGCAAAATGCGAATACACTGGTAACTAACAGAATGCCATTCGACACGTATAACTTAAGTGCCAAATTACGAATTTCCAAGGGTGTCATGAAGGGGCAGTGTCTTTTTATGAGCTTAAGCCAATAGCGTCCGCAGTACGGACGCTATTGCTTCTCTATATAATGTAGAGCCTCAACTAAAGCATTAAATTAATACATTTCTTTGAATCAAAAGACTCAGATTCTCCATGATTCACATACCCAAGCTGATTCGAAACACATTGAGTATTTCCTATTATCCTGTCTATGTTACGATGAGAATGACCATAAATCCAATAGTCTATTCGGCTATAAGCAATGAAGTTCCCCAGCTCTGCTGTGAAAGCACCGTTTATCGGACTTCCCTTAAAATCCGGAGACACCAGTTGAAATGATGGAACATGATGCGTTGCCACAACAATATGCTCTGCCTGGCTTTCACTAACAGCCTTTTCTATGAAAGCGCGGCACTTAGCATGCTCTTGATTAAACCGTTCACTGTTTATCACAACGCCACAATCCTTAATACGGTAGAAATCATTTACTCTGCGCTCGGTTGAAAAAGCATCCTGCGGCTCTATATATCCCCATAGTGTAGAAACGATGAGGTCTGTATCATCCGAAAGATGTATTACAGCATTATAATAGCATCTGATATTGTGCCGAATTTGCATACACCATCCATCATAGAGTTGCCCCAAGTCATAACCCAAATAAAACTCATGATTACCTGGTATTACTATTACTTCCTTGAAATTCTCTGAAGCCCAATCCCAGAATGGATGCTTGACAAAGCCTTCATCACCTAAATAGCCAGTATCTCCAGCCAACACCAGGATGTCAGCAACAGGCTGAAGAGGATGAGTCTCCAAATACAGGGTATTCTCCATGAATTCCAGATGCAAATCTGAAGCATATTGTATCTTAACCATAACTACAACATTGATTTCTTAAGTTGTTCTATAATCTGCAGGCTTGTAACATTGCCAAGACCTGCAGACTTGATGAAATCGGCATTTGGCAAATCCTGCATGATAGCATCACAAAAGTCACTAACATCTGTTTTTAATATGTCGGGCAGTTCATATCTACTTGCTGGAGTAAGCATTGCTGCAAGACGAAAGACATCTTTCTTATGCTTTGCAATATGCTTGCTATCAACACTTTCACCTTTAGCTTTTCTTTGACTTAAATCCAAGAAAGCCTTGCTTTTCAAACAGATAAGACTCTCGATATTGGCGATATGCACGCCATCTTCCTGCAAGCTATGTTCTATCGTGAAACGATAATAGTCTTCATCCATGAGTATTGCCGATAAACTTGAAAGGTCTTCATCCACTGGAATCGGTGTGATACGAGCCTCCTCTGGGAAATTCATCAAGCCAAGACTACGTGAGAAGAGTTCAACCTGATATGGGAAAGCAGAATTAGCAGGCTTCATGAAGCGGAAATATTCATGTTTGGGCTCAACATTCTCATTAACACCCTTGTTTCGCTGCTCATAATTGCCTTTTTTTACAAACTCCCAGAATTTAGCAACAAACTCAGCCGACAAAGCTTCAACCACTAAGATAATGTCAATATCCTTAGTAGCACGAGGTACCTGAGCATACAAATCCTCATGAATTTCGCATGCCGTGCCACCTATTATAACATAATTGTCCTCAAAACCTTTGAAGAACTCCTTGAAAGTATCTATTCCTCTTACCATGACATTTCATTTATTAATCGTTCTAACTCTATTTGTATTCGCTCATCTTCATTGTCTTTCAATGACAGATAAAGCGAAAGCTTATCAACCACTCCTTCAGTACTTAACATTTTTGGGTTATACTTCCATACTTGAATTTCATTTTCTCCGAACTGCTTGTCGGTTACGATGGCCAGAGTTTTCAGCTCTTTCTTTGTAACAGTCCAACACTGCCATGATTCTTCATTAAGCATCGTGTAGAAAGCCAGCGCATTCACCCCACTTATCTGTTGTCCTTCAAGTACTGCATCCGTATAATAAAGCTGCTCAATCGGAGAAACCAACATTGGCAATGCTTTATTCCAAAGTTCCCTATTGCTTATATCAATTTGCACCGTCTTGGTCTTTGTTCCTTCCAACTTAATCAGATCTTTGGAGACAAGCCAGCGCAATGATTTGTTTGCGGTCGCATAAGAAACGCCAAACTTATCGCTCAGTCCATAACCAGTTGTCCCAACAATGGATTCAATCTGCAAATGATAAAGCAACAAACATTGGGCAAAGGGAGGAATGGTTTCTTTCAAATCCAAGCCAACCTTCCTGTCTGGCTTGATGTCAAGCAAAAGAGATGGCAGGAACATTTGCCTGTTGGGGATAACAAAGTTAACTTTTTGTGCCACCAATCTTACCTTATTATAAGATGAAATGGATGGAGTGATTAATACGACGACGAGCTGTGTCTGTCGACCTATAATATCCAATTGTTTCTTCAACTGGGCAGGTGGCACAGAGTCACCATCCTTTAGGTAAGCCATCAAAATGTGCTGCCCCCAAATACATCCTTTATAAAAAGAGAACCTGGAAGAAACATTCATAGGGATTCCTTCCAGCAAATCTTTATCTGCTGGTTCCAAAGCTACTTTTTCGCCCAACATGTTGCCGAAATATGCAGCAGTTTCAGCTATATAATATTTAATATTGCACATAATAACACCACTAATATTACGTGCAAATATAATGATTATATTCTGAATATCAAAACTTTCTATAGAATAAATAAGATTTTTTAAGATAATTATAGGGGAGTTTACTCATCACGAGCAAACTCCCCTTGGTGTATATGTGTACATATATTCATGAATCCGGTCATTAAGGATTTCTGATTATCAAAATATCCCTCTATCTTATAAAATAAGGTTAAATCAAGTTCGCCCTGCCAACAAAATCCATCCATAAAATCACTTTTCTGAATATTTTTTGTATTTTTGCAGAAATAAAATGCGCCAACATGGGGTTTGAGCATGGCTTACCCTCCTAGATTACAGGCGCATCATTATCAAATGATTAGAGCATGAAGAAGATATTATTCCTACACGGATTCTTCGCTACGGGCAGTTGTCCGATGGCGAGAGCCTTGAAAGAGGCGTTTGAAGGGACGGCGGTGGTGCTGACTCCCGACCTCCCTTTGCACCCCAAGGAGGCACTGAAGGAGATTCGCTCCATCATCGACCGGGAACAGCCCGACTTGCTTCTGGGCAACAGCTGCGGCTCTTTCCTCGCCCAGATGCTGGCTCCTGTGGTGGGCATCCCTGCCTTGCTCGGCAATCCGTATTTCATGATGACGGAGTTTCTGAAGGAGCGCATCGGCGAGCATGAATACAAGGCTCCGAGAAGGGACGGCAATCAGCGGCTTGTGATTGACGAGGCTCTGATAGAGGAGTTTGCGGAGCTGGAAGCCGTGCAGTTTGACCATTGCAACCCCTATTATAAGGATCGTGTGTGGGGTCTTTTTGGTGAGCAGGACGCCCTGGCTCACTTCTCCCCTCTCTTCCTGAAGCATTACAACCAAGCCTTCCATTTCCCAGGCGGTCATACGCCTACAGAGCAGGAGGTGAAGACCTGGTACGCTCCCCTTGCCCAGAAAATGCTGATGGAGTTTTCTGCAAAGGAAGAAAGATATTTCCAGCACTTTAAGGGCGGTAAATACAAGTTCATCCATTCTGCCTTCGACTCCGAGACTCAGGAGCGCATGGTGGTTTATCAGGCTCTCTATGGAGACAAAGCCTATTGGGTAAGACCGGAAGATATGTTCTTCGGGAAAGTTACGAGGGACGGCAGAACTTTTAATCGTTTCACGGAAATAGACAGATAATTATGGAGACATTTAATAATGTAATAAACAGTGGCCAGCTTGTTCTGGTCGATTTCTTTGCTACATGGTGCCAACCTTGCAAGGCGATGCACCCCATTCTGCAGCAGGTGAAGAGTGTATTGGACGACCGCATCCGAATCATCAAGGTGGATGTAGATAAGTACGGCGTAACAGCAAGCCAATACCGCATCCAATCCGTGCCTACGCTGATGCTTTTCAGAAACGGAGAAGTATTGTGGCGCACAAGCGGTGTGGTAGATAAAGCCGAACTTCTGGCTACGCTTGATCCATTCTTGACATAACAGATGAAAAGAATAAAGGAGTAACAACAAGAAAATGAGCATGAATACATTACATAGTTACCTCGCCTACTATCTCCTTGCTATCAATGCAGTTGCATTCATCGTGTACGGCATTGATAAGTACAAGGCAAAGAAAGCCAAATGGCGCATTCCGGAAGTAACGCTTTTATTGCTGGCTGTCATTGGAGGAAGCATCGGGGCATGGATGGGAATGAAAGTCTGGCACCATAAGACGATGCACAAGAAATTCAAATACGGCATTCCTGCCATTCTGCTGATACAGATTGCGCTGATGGCGTATTTGCACATGAATCTTTGGAAACAAATAGTTTGAAGAAAATTATGGCAATGACAATTGATACAACAAACCTCTGTTCGCATCTTCAAAAAAAGTTGTTTGAACCTGAGGGAGTATATTATCCTATCTGGCAAGCCATGCAGAACGATGAGGAGTTGACTGCCGCGGTTCGCTCACGACAGCTTCATATTTATCGTAATGGTAAAAAGATTCTCATTCTCGCTGGCAAGGCTCAGCCGAAGATTATCAGAGAGGACAAACTGAACGAATTGATTAAGAAAATAATATAAATGATTAAGAAAGAAGAAGTTATATCTTTTGTATGGCAGCATATTCTGCTGCTCGTTTCGCTCTATGTAATGACTTTCGGAGTCGCAGCATGTGTGCGAAGTCAGTTAGGTTCAAGCGTTATTTCCACCATCCCTTACGTGATGGCTTCGGCAGGTAAGATGCTTGATTACATCCCAGGATGGACTATCGGCGGCTACACCATCATGATGAATGCGATCTTCGTGGTGCTGCAGATTCTGATTCTGAGAAGAAACTTCGAGTGGGTACAACTCTTCCAGCTCGCTATCGGCTTTATCTTCGGAATGTTCATAGACCTCAATATGGTGCTTACACAGTGGATGGTTTCAGGAAATATCCTGGTCAATGCCCTTGTGCAGATTGCCGGTTGCACCATTCTCGGTTTCGGAATTGCCATGGAGGTGAAGTGCGGCTCAGTAACCATGCCTGGCGAGGGCATTTCCATCGCCATTCACAAGGTTACCGGCTGGCCTTTCCCTAACGCCAAGATTCGGGTGGACATCACGCTCGTGGTCTTGGCCGTCTTGTTCTGTTTCCTGCTTCTCGGTACATGGAAATGGGAGATCGTGGGCATCGGAACGCTCTTCGCCATGGTCTATGTAGGTGTTACAGTTCGCCTATTCAACAAACATCTTGCATGGTTCGACCGCCTGCTCCACTATCGTCCAGGTTGCCGCAGATATGTTTACGGTCTTGCCCGATACATAAGAAAACAGATGTAAGTTTTTCTAAATATGAATAAAAATGGAAACAGAAAGAATTTTAGCTTGTGGGTGGTGACAAGGATATGGTTAAAGTGTTTAAGTACAAAGGATAAAAATAAATCTCTGTTCACATCTTCAAAAGAAGTTGTTTGAACCAGATGGAGTACATTATCCTATCTGGCAAGGCTCAGCCGAAGATGCAATTCTGATGTGGGCAATGAGAAAGCTATGGAATAGGAGCACTATTCAGACTCGGAGTATGTAGTCTGATTTCTGCATCAATGTTTAACGGTCTGACTAAGCGACTTGTTAAAATAGTCAAAAATAGAACAGAAAAACAAATAAAAGTTCGTTTTCTATTCCAATTTTTACTATTTTTGCACCATGATAATGGATTTAGAACATATAGGTAACATACCCGTCAGTACTTCAGCTATAGCTTCATTGTTTACAAATATTGAAGCAGGGAATCAGAAAGTACGCAGTCTTGAGGCGGCTCATAAAATTATCCGACTCAAGAAGGGGCTTTATGTGGTAGCCCCAAATGTGTCTCGTGTTGCTCTATCCACAGAACTGATAGCCAATCATCTTTATGCCCCTTCGTATGTGTCAATGCAGACAGCATTACGTTATTATGGATTAATACCAGAAGCTGTTTACACTACTCAGTCTATGACACTAAAGCACTCCCGTAGTTTTGATACTCCTGTCGGGCGTTTTGAGTATAAGAACATGTCAAGAGAAGCCTTTTCTATAGGGATCACAAGCATCAACATGCAGAGTTACGCCTTTCTGATGGCAACACCAGAAAAAGCGCTCTGTGACTTAATCGCAAATTCTCCGAAGGTTAATTTACGTTACCAGAAGGAGGTAGAGAACTATCTGGAGGAGGACATCCGAATGGAAATAGATGATTTCAGAAATATGGACATAAGTATATTTGAACGATATGCTCAGGTTGGAAAAAAGTCTAAATCCATAGAAACTCTAATTAAATATTTAAGGAAATGAACACAAACGAGATATTCAATCAAATGCTTTCGAGCTATGACATAACGACCGAGCTGCAAAAGCGCAATGCTATATTTGAGGTCAACCAGCAGATTATTCTTTCTGGTCTTTACAATGGTGGCTTTTTCAACGAGGCAGCTTTCTATGGTGGAACATGTCTGCGTATATTCCATGGATTGCATCGTTTCTCTGAGGATATGGATTTTTCCCTGCTTGCTCCGAATGAAAACTTTGATTTTACACATTATTTTCAGCCCATCATTGACCAATTCGCTATGGTGGGTAGAGAGGTTGAAATCAGAAAGAAGGACAAAAAGAACTTTGGAAAAGTGGAGTCTGCCTTTCTGAAAGACAACACAGATGTATATGACATTACATTCCAAACTGAGAAATCTGTCAAGATCAAGATTGAAGTTGATACTCAACCTCCTTTGAAATTTCAAACAGAACAGAAGTTGCTTCTGCTCCCCCAATCTTTCATGACACGATGTTTCACTTTGCCAGCCCTCTTTGCAGGAAAGATGCATGCACTGGTGTATCGTGCCTGGAAGAACAGAGTTAAGGGACGTGATTGGTATGACTTCGAATGGTATGTTCGCCACAATGTTCCTCTTGACTTTACTCACTTGTGCGAAAGAGCCTTGCAGTTCAATCACGAAGAGCTTGACAAGGAGACGTTCCTTCAAAAACTGAATGAAAGACTTGCCATGGCAGACATGAATCAAATAAAGGCAGATGTGTTGCCTTTTGTCAGGAATCCCAAAGAGTTAGATATTTGGTCGAATGACTATTTTATGGAACTTGCAAAAATGATCAGATTTGAATGAAAGAAACATTTAGAAAACATCCGGGCAGATCATTTCACCGGAAACCCAACATCAGGAAAGGTCATGGTGAAATGCGGTTTCTCCGACACCGGAATGCTGAACAGATGCAGCCAGCTTGTGGGTGGTGACAAGGATATGGTTAAAGTGTTTAAGTACAAAGGATAAAAATAAATGAACATGAATTTTCCAGAAATATATTCAGCAACAGGCATGATGGAACTGATTCAGCAGATCGGCTTCCTCCCTCTCCTTGATAGTGGCATTGAAGGATTCTCTGCCGAAGACATCGTGGCGGAAGACTGCGGTTACGTAAGACTTCCTGAAGGCGGTTGGGACTGGCCGCTATGGAAATGGAAGGGCGAGATTGTGCAGGAAATGCCGTGTATGTACGGAAAGTTCTTTAACAAGAAAGCAGGATTCATCAGCCAGGAATGGTGGCCGGACTTCTGCAATTACAGAAGAAGCAAATGCCCCCATCCAGATGAAGAATCGATAGAAGGAGCCATTCTCAGCACGCTTCAATCTACCGGTAGTCTCATCACAAGAGAACTTCGGGCAGCCTGCGGTTTCACCGGCAAGGGAATGAGAAGCAAGTTTGACGGTTATCTCACCCGACTGGAAATGGCGACTTACATCGTGACCGAGGATTTCATCTACCCTCGTGACAAGCACAATCATGAATATGGCTGGGGATGGTCGCTGCTCAACACTCCCGAAGATCTCTATGGCAGGGAGGCTTGCCAATGCAACCGTACTCCCCAGGAATCTTACCAGAAGATTTTCAAACATCTGAAAGAAATCCTGCCTGACGCTTCGGATAAACAGATTATTAAATTAATAGGATAAAAATGAGAAAGGAATCAAGAGCAATGGATAGTGGGTGGGCATTGGAAGTAATGCACAAGGCTCCGTATATAACTGTCAGTTTCATTGACGAAGACGGCAAGCCTTATGGTTTACCCCTGTCACTCGCATCAGATGATGATGTGAACTGGTATTTTCATGGTGCCTTGGAAGGCAAGAAGTTGGAGGCAATCAAGGCTCATCCTGAGGTTTGCCTTTCAGCCGTAACCCGTTGTACGCCTACGGTTGGTCCGAAAGACGGCAGTTTCACCCTGCAATTCAAATCAGCCATTGCATTCGGCAAGGCAGAAATCGTGACCGAGGATGCTGAGAAGATTCATGGTCTCCGACTAATCAGTGAACGTTTCCTTCCTCAACACATGGATGCTTTCGACGAGAGCATCGCCCGTTCCCTTTCACGCACGGCTGTAGTTCGCATCACACTTACTGAGCCACCAACCGGCAAGCGCAAGCAGTATGATAAGGAAGGCGTGGAGATGAAATATGGAAGAATGGAATAAACGAACTTTTAAAACATTTTGATTATGGTAAAGATAAAGTTAAGCAATGGCGTGGAAATGCCGCAACTGGGTTATGGTGTTTATCAGGTGGAACCTGATCCAACCCTACCCTCACCCAGATAGGCGAGAAATACGGCAAGACTGCTGCACAGGTAGCCTTGCACTGGCTGTTGCAGAGCGATGTAATCATCATCCCGAAGACTGTTCATAAGGAACGAATGCAAGAGAATCTGAACATTTGCATAAAAATCATTAGGATGGAGAATTATGGAAGAAAAATTATCGACTATATATTTGGTAAACGGTCAAACAGCTCTGCAGTATCTTATGAACGTGAGCAAAAAATACAGGCAAATAGCGACCGAAGCGATATTCGAGTGTTTGAGACTGGGATATCCCCTCAACGACATGGAAATATCAGGCAAAGCTCGCGAGCTGCTGAGGAAGAGGAATGTAATTGGTTAAAATGATTTTTTCAAATTTTCTTCAAACTGAAGCAAAGGGTGTCCGTACCAATCTCTTGGTACCAATGCTGGAGCAAAGCTACACGATTTAATTTTATCCAAGCAATCACACTCTCTGCATCTTCATCAGAAAGCAACTTTGCATTAGGTTTTCTCATCGGATTATCCTCTATCGTAAAATATTCAAATTGCTTTCGGTTAACCATTACACCTAGAAAGGGCGTGAAAGTCATAGTCGTTTCAAAAGGAATATAAACTCTGATCTTATGACTAAGCCCTATGCTTTCTTGCCAGAAACATGAAATGTCAAAAAAGGGAGGGTAAAAGTAAGGCTTGTCTTTTCTTGGAATAATCATAAATTGATCATATTTGGTTGATTACAAAACTCATAATTCTCAGTAACAATCGAGGCATTGGAAAACAACACAGTGCTGCATTCGCTCATCCCATAGGCATTATGAATGTGCCCGAAGAGATGAGCCTCCGGCTTGATGCGTTTAACTGCATCTAGCAATGTTCTGCTGCCATAATGTAAACCTGCACTTTCATCCATAATGAGATAGGGTGGCTGATGAGTGATAAGCACGTCGGTATTGGAAGGAATGTTCTCCAACATTTTAGTATAGTTACCACTTATATCATCTTCCACGAACATCGGGATGCCGAAGAACTTTATGCCTTCTATCGTTACACCGTTACCATAAAGATAATGGCAGTTTTCGGGCAGACCATTGATATCGGCTCCGAAAAGACAGTCGTCATGGTTTCCTGCTATGAAAACTTTGTGTTTGTATGGCAAGGCACAGAACCATTCCATAAAGTCGATAACTTCGGCTTCAGTTCCTACCATCGTGAAGTCACCGGAATGAACTATCACGTCAGCTGCAGGAAGATCCTGCAGCTGACGATGCTGGCTGTGAGTGTCGGAAATGTGAAGTATCTTCATTTATTTTCGGAAGAGGAAATTCCATCTATTATTTTCTTAGAGATGTCTTCTCCTTTTTCTAAGTCAAAACAATAAAACTCTGTTTCAGCGCCTTTTGACTCAATTTTTTTATGGATATTTGTGATAGTTCCATTGTCATGGCTTTTTACTATCATGATAAAAAAGGTTAGGCAAGTAGGCTCATTACTCAACTTGCAGAAGTCTTTGGCGAAGGCAGACTCTTCTGGGTTTAGAGCCTTGAACTCGATAAGAGCAATTCTGTCGAATTTATCATTGTGGATACTGAGGTCTATCATGGCTGACTGTCCCGTTTTTTCTTTTCCATCAGCTTTGTATGGGACAACTTTTATATGCTCTTTACTAAAAACATATTTTTCTTCAGTTGGGGTTTCCACAGAATAATATGCATTCCACTGATTAGCTTCACAATACTTGTTGAATTGCTCAACAAATATAAATCTCAACTCTTGCTCGCTGATGCGAGTTTCACTATCACGATATTGCTCACTGTATTTGGGGAAGATAATTCTTGATTGTGATTCACAAAAATCTTTATGATTTCCATCCCCTTCTCTTTGCGTATGATACACTTTTTGGATAACATCAAAAGTGTCTTTAATAATTTTTTCTATACGTTCTCTGTCTGTCACAATTATGAAGTTTATAATTCAGCCCCAGCCTCCTTATGGATGCAGATGACCTCCTTGGGTTTAACAATATCTATAACTTTCTTGATGCACTCTCTCGAAGCATGTCCTGAGGTATGAATATCCACCACATTGGGAAATGCCTCTCGAAAGTCTCTGTAAGCAGGATTTTGCTTTACTTGCAATGGGTCTTTGTAATAACCATCCCAAGCAGAATAGATGAGAAGAACCTCTGACGAAGATAATCCTTGACACATTTTCTTCACAAAATCCAAATGGCTAGCCCCTGTTACCAAGACAAAGCCTTTCTTTTGCATCTCACCGAGTTTAGGATCATCCTCCCCCACATACTTAAAGTGAAAAGCAAACAAGCCCTTTGAAGATTTTGCTTCTCGATGTGTAAAGATTCTCATCGCCCTGCCCATCATTCCACCAGTGTAGTATAGTCCCTTACGAGCTTTGAGAGCTGCCGTTTTCACACTAGCCAATCTCTCAATATCCGTGGCAGAAGTCAAGACTATCACATACTTGAAAGCACTCATCACACAAGCCATACGTCTAGACACCTCACTTTCTTGAATACAAAGGTCTCCACGCTTCAGTGTAGTTCCTTCTGTGATAAGCAAGTCTATATTAGAAGCATATCTATGAAGCGTAGGATATAATCCTTTGCCAAGATAGCCATGGTCACGATAATCACCAGTATGCCATATGCGTTTTCCGTCAGCTTCGATAAGAAACATATAGGAGTCATAGATGCTATGGCTATTAAAAAAAGGAGTGATACGGATATCCCCTATCATAAAAGATTTTGGCCGAGTATGCGGTGCTGTACGCTCCCATATATGAAAATCTTTTATCTTCCTTATTTTCTGCTCATCATCTATCAATATCTTACTTTTTTCTTCCGAATCTTTCCATTCTTGCTCATGAGCTATTTTCAACAGGTCATACTTCGCAAGCATTAGTTCTTGACCTCCCACTCCTATATATTGAGGCACATCGCAAGGAATTAGGTCAAACAAGCCGACATGATCTTCATGTGCATGAGTATATAACACCGCTTGGTGCTGCTTAACATTTTGCGCAAAGATGTCACGCACCTGAGCTTCATCTTGCTCAGGTGTAGTAGGAACAGTACAACCAGGCAAGTTCTGACCGAAATCCACAAAGACACGAGAAGTCTTCGTTGATATTTCAGTAATACATCCACCTATTTGGTCTATTCCACGATGAATCGTAACTACAACATCGCTATCTTTTAGATATGTTTGAAATCTTGCCATCGTCATTCAATTTCATTGTGTTATTAGAAAAACGTATACTTATTAGAAATATTGTCTTAAATCCATCTTTTTTCCCCTTCATATTAAAGACAATTCGGAGAACTTATCCCCCAACAATTCCTTTAGTTGTTGTTCATTCATCAAATGGTCATCTGATACAACTTCAACTAAGGTTACTAATCTCACAGAATCCTCATGCCAAGAGCCTATTCCCCACGTTACAGTTTCAAAGGACTTACTTACCAGATGCAAACTTTCCATATCTGTCATTTGCAATTCATGGCCAGTTGGCTGGAAGACAAGAAAGAGTACACGAGCTATCTTACGCCCCCCACACAAGGATTCAAGCTTATCTTGCGTCATTTTGCAAACCAATTTATATGGCTTATTCCATAAATCAAACTCCTCACAATCAAAGGCTACAAGTTTGCCTTTTGTAAGAAAGAAGGACTCAAAGTCATCATTATCAATGCTTACCACCATACGGGTCTGATAAAACTCCCTCATCAGACCCTTTATTATTTCAATATTGCTTATCATTGATTTCACTTCAATACTCTTCGTATAATGACTCTCGTATTCTCCAATTTCAGCATCGGCTGAGACATATAGGTGGTAAACTCACAGCCGTGCTCCTTCATCCAATTCACCACCTCATTTCTAACCTCGTTGTCATAGCAGATGGTGAGACCTAAAGGAAGAGTTACTTGAAAATCTTTTGGTTCGATTTCCTTGCCTGTCACCATTGGGTTGCTAGGTTCAAGCCCAAGGCAGTATGCCACATAGCTGCCAGCCAATATTCCCTTGGAAGGCTCAGCACTGTATCCTAATTGTTCTTTTACTTTATCCATTACATCTCTCAATGTCATTAGGTCCTTAGCAATACCCAAGTTTGCAAATACTAGCAACTCCTCTTTTATTCGGGTTTCGATTTCAGGTGTCAGGGAATCGAATTTCTGCTTTGCACCAAACATAGTTTGGAATGTCAACGACTCGTTGAGTGTTCTCTGTTGCAGTTGCACCTTGCGTTTCTGTTTTTTGTTCATTGTTCATTATGTATTTTAAGTTCTACAATATCATAAGAAGCATCTTTTTCATGTGCTCCTTATATTTCTATAATACGATAATCCCAATGTAATAATTTTCGAAAAGTCTCTATTTCTGCACACTTTTACAAGAAATGAGCAAGGATTTCACAAAGTTTAACTATAATGATTAGGGGCTTTTTTCCGGTCATTAAGGATTTCCGGTTATTCAAGATGTCCCCAAGTTGTCCCTCAATGCCTCTCTAGCTTATAAATAAGGTTAAATCAAGTTCGCCCTGCAAACAAAATCCATCCATATAATCACTTTTCTGAATATTTTTTGTATTTTTGCAGCATCGGGGCATGGATGGGAATGAAAGTCTGGCACCATAAGACAATGCACAAGAAATTCAAATTAAAGAACGAAGCATATGAGTAATACAATGAATGGGATTTATTGGAAGGGCATTAAGCAACGGATAGGGAGATTCTTTGAGAAGGTGCACGAATGTATACTTATCTTTACCGACTGGCTGGGGTAAGCACACATAATAAATAGACAGCAAAACATTGATATAAACTGATGGAAACAGAAAGAATTTTACTTCGCTATTGGCAGGAATCAGATGCAGAGGCACTCTTCAAGTACGCCTCCGACCCTGACGTAGGACCACGTGCTGGATGGCCGGCGCATAAGTCTGTAGAAGAAAGTCGGGAGATAATCCGGACTTTCTTCCATAATGAAACGACTTGGGCGATTGTGTTGAAAGAAACTGGCGAGGCAATCGGCTGCATCGGCTACTACACCCATGAAAACAGCAACATCCCTATCGGAGAAAACGACTGCGAGGTGGGCTACTGGGTAGGAAAGCCTTATTGGAACAAGGGAATCTGCACCGAAGCCTTGAAGCTGATGCTCGACTACTGCATCCACGAGAAGCAGTTCAAAAACATCTGGGCAGACCACTTCACCGGAAATCCTGCATCAGGAAGAGTCATGGAGAAATGCGGTTTCGTCGATACTGGTATGTTGAATAAATGTAGCCAGCTTGTGGGTGGCGACAGGGATATGGTTAAAGTGTTTAAGTACAAAGAATGGAATAAATCTCCGATAATGGTAAAATCTTCCGAAAACCAGGTATAAGCTCTTTTGGAGAATGTGCGTATCTTTGCAAAAATTTAAAATGAATAGGATTATGAAGGAATTATTCTTTAATACAATACAGGAGTTCAATGACTTCATAGGGGTGAAAACACTTCATCCTCTGGTAAGCATTGCACGTGTAGAGAACACCTCTCCTATTCAGGAGGCTGTGCATCACTACGGACTTTACGCCCTCTTCCTGAAGGAAAACAAGGGCTGCAAATTGTCATACGGCAGAACAGAATATGACTTTGACGAAATGACTGTAACCTCGTTTGCTCCAGGTCAGTCGATTAAGGTTGAACCCATTCCAGGAGTACCGTTTGCCAAATATACGGTATTGGCTTTCCATCCCGAGTTGCTCAACCGCACCCAGCTTGGCAAGAACATCTCCCGCTATGAGTTCTTCGACTATACAAGCAACGAAGCACTACATCTATCCGCTGCCGAGGTTAATATCTTCCGTGACGTGCTTTCAATGATTGGCCAGGAACTCGAGCATCCTATAGATAGGCATTCGCGTGAACTCATCGTTTCTAACATCGAGTTGCTGCTGAACTATTGTCTGCGCTTCTATGATCGCCAGTTTATCACACGCGAGGAAATAAACCATTCGGTGGTTAGGAAATTCATTTCTCTGCTCGATGAATACATTGCCCGGAAAGCGGAGCATGAAGGGCTGCCTACCGTAGCCTACTTTGCCGACAAATGCTGCTATTCGCCTAAATATTTCGGTGAATTAGTCAAGACAGAGACTGGCAGAACCGCAAAGAGTCTGATCAACGACCGACTGCTTTCTGCAGCCCGCCAACTACTTGTAGATGAAACCTTAACCATTACGCAAGTCAGCCAGCGCCTCGGCTTTGAATATTCTCAGCACTTCGTCCGCTTTTTCAAGGCACAGACGGGAAAGACTCCAAGCGAGTACCGCAAGACTGCTTAAATATAATGAAGCATATATAGAATAACTGTTTTTTTACATCGAAGATGTTTCCTGGAGAAGAATTTGAAAATATGGAGAAGAATTAAAAAAATGATACAATGAAGAAAATAGTACAGACAGCAGGGCGCACCCAACTGGGTGAGTTTGCCCCAGAGTTCGCTCACCTCAACGACGACATCCTCTTCGGAGAAGTATGGAGCCGCAATGACCTGCTTTCATTGCGTGACCGCAGTTTGGTAACCATCACTTCGCTCATCAGTCAAGGAATCACCGACAGCTCGCTGAAATATCACCTGCAGTCAGCAAAGAACAATGGAATTACTCGCACGGAAGCGGCAGAGATCATCACCCACATCGCCTTCTACGCAGGTTGGCCAAAGGCCTGGGCTGCCTTCAATCTGGCAAAGGAGGTATGGAACGAAGATGTAAAAGGCGACGATGCGAAGGCTGCATTCCAGCGCGAGATGATCTTCCCTATCGGTGAGCCTAACACCGCTTATGCCAAGTACTTCAAGGGCAACAGTTATCTGGCACAAATATCCGATAGTCAGATACCTTTCTTCAACGTAACCTTTGAGCCTGGTTGCCGTAACAACTGGCATACGCACTACGCCACAAAGGGCGGCGGACAAATGCTGGTAGGTGTAGCCGGACGTGGCTGGTATCAGGAAGAAGGAAAGCCTGCGCAGGAAATCCTCCCCGGCACAGTCATCCATATTCCTGCCAACGTGAAGCATTGGCATGGTGCTGCAAAAGACAGCTGGTTTGCCCACCTCGCCTTTGAAATACCTGGCGAGAACAGCTCCAACGAGTGGCAGGAGGCTGTGAGCGATGAGGAATATAACAAGATAAAAAATATCAATAAGATTTATGACTTCACTTCAAGAAAGACTGTTCGCCATGCAGGATAAGCAGTATGCTGCTTTCCAGGCCAAACTGACACCGGGAGTGCCTATGGAAAGTTTCATAGGCATTCGTGTGCCCGTGCTTCGCAAGTTCACAAAAGAATTTACAAAGGAAGCAGATTGCGAGGATTTCCTTCATCAGCTTCCTCACGAATACTACGATGAGAACATGCTTCACGGTCTCCTCATTTCCGAGGTGAAGGACTACGAAGAATGCATTCGTCTTACAGACAGTTTCCTGCCTTTCGTGGACAACTGGGCAGTGTGCGACATCATGTCTCCGAAGGTGTTTGCCAAACACAAGAAGGAACTATTGGCAAAGATCAAGACTTGGAGTAAATCATCGCACGTTTATACTTGTCGCTTTGGAATAGAGACACTTATGTCTTATTACCTGGATAAAGACTTCAAGGCAGAATATCTTGAAATTCCTGCATCAGTAAGGAGCGAAGAGTATTACGTAAAAATGATGATAGCCTGGTTCTTCGCCACGGCTCTTGCCAAGCAATGGGACGCAACGATTCCCTACATCGAGCAACGCCGCCTTGCTCCATGGACGCACAACAAGACCATCCAGAAGGCCATCGAGAGCTACAGAATCACGCCCGAGCAGAAGGAATATCTGCGGACATTGAAGATAAAATAATTATGACACAAGATACATCTACATATTACGTTTGGATAGGTGGCTCATGTGATTATGGTCATAAAGAGCGAGCTGGTGGTGCTGCCGTTGTGATTGAGCATAACGGCAACATCATCAGCCGTGATGTAATCAGCGACTTGCACACCACGGAGTTCCGCATGATGCTAACCCTCATGGTGAAGGTAATGCAGGAAATACCGGAAGGTTCCGACATTCTCTTCCTGACCAATGCCGCCTATATTCAGAACTTTGACAAGACTCCAACCTCAAAGTCTGCCAATCCAGACTTGATTGTTCAATGCATCGAGGAAAAGAAAAGGCACAACTTTGTCGGAGTCAAGATTGTGCAATATCACAAGAGTCCATTGCTGATAGAGACCCACGATAGGGCTACGGAAGCAATGGCTAAGACAAGGAAGGAGTTTCATCAGAAAAACAAATAAATGTTTAGGGGCGTTTTCCGGTCATTAAGGTCACGGTCATTAAGGATTTCAACTTCTCTATTCTGGTAACACATTAGCGCTTTTTGATAACACATTTGTAACACACATGGATGATTTTCCAATACGCCAAATTCATAACATATTGATTAACAGCTATTTACGAAAAGAGTACATAAAAGAGGAATAAACGATAAAATATATTTAAAAACAAAATAGAACAACAGAGGTAAGTGCCTATAAATAAGCAACTTACTACCATTGTTCTCCCATGCTAATTTTGTACAAATAAGTTTCATTTTGCTTATTATAGTGATTCCGTTGGGGTTCGAACCCAAGACCCACAGCTTAGAAGGCTGTTGCTCTAATCCAACTGAGCTACGGAACCAACACTTTTCAAATCGCAAAATTGTCTAACCAGCGCCATTGGGCAATCTATTAGCCATTTTCTTATTTGCGGCTGCAAAGGTACATATATTTTTTGAATACGCCAAACTTTTTCTCACTTTTTTCTTTTTTTATGCTTAAATATCGCAAAAAATCACTACCTTTGCATCCGTTAGGAGCAAGAAACAGCATTCTGACCCCGAAAGAGAAGAGATTTTTATAACGCATATTGAAACATAAAACATACGCAAATGAAAAAGTTAATCTTTTCAGTAGCCCTGCTCTCGGCAGCACTCTCTGCCAGCGCAGAAGATCATCCGCTCTGGATGCGCTACCCAGCCATCTCACCCGATGGCACAACCATCGCCTTCGCTTATAAAGGCGATCTCTACAGTGTTTCTGTCAACGGCGGTGAAGCACGACAGCTCACAACCCATGCAGCCTTCGATTCGCACCCTGTATGGAGCCCTGACAGCAAAAAAATTGCCTTCCAGTCTAACCGCGAAGGAAGTCTCGACATCTTCGTAATCGATGCAAAAGGCGGTGCTCCTACCCGACTCACTACCAACAGCGGCAGCGAAACACCTATCGCCTTTGCAGACAACGACCATGTGCTCTACTCAGCCAGTCTGCAGCCTACAGCCCAGAGCATCATCTTCGGCGACAACACATTCCCACAAGTATATAAGGTAAGCACCAAGGGCGGAAGACCGGAACTCTTCTCTACCCTCACCATGGAGGATATCAGCATCGCCAAGAACGGCGACATTCTCTACCACGACAAAAAGGGATACGAAGACCCTTGGCGCAAACACCAGAAATCACCTATCGCTCGCGACATCTGGCTGAAGAGCAACGGAAAGTTTGCCAAGCAGACTACCTTTGCCGGCGAAGACCGCACGCCAGTATGGACATCAGACGAGAAATCATTCTTCTATCTGAGCGAGCAGGACGGCACATTCAATATCTACCGCCGCAGCCTCAACAGTTCAAGCGACAAGCAGATTACCCACCACAAAGGCAATCCGGTAAGATTCCTCACTGCATCCAGCACCGACCTGCTCTGCTACGGATATGATGGCGAAATCTACACCGTGAAAGAAGGTGGAGAGCCTCAGAAGGTGAACATCTCCATTACAACAGATAATGACGCTCCAAGCCTCGTACGTCAGATTAAAAGCTGGGGAGCTACAGAGATTTCCGTTTCGCCAGACGCCAAGGAAGTGGCTTTCGTGATGCATGGCGACGTATACGTAACTTCTGTAGAATACACCACTACCAAGCGCATTACCGACACACCGCAGCAGGAGCGCGACCTGAGTTTCTCGCCAGACGGCAGAGCCCTGGTCTATGCAGCCGAGCGCAACGGCGTATGGCAGATTTACCAGTCTAAGATCAAGAACGAGAAAGAGAAGAACTTCACCTACGCTACCGATATCGAGGAAGAGCAGCTGGTGAAAACAGGCATTACATCGCAGTATCCGCAATACTCTCCTGACGGCAAGGAAGTGGCTTTCTTCGAAGACCGCGCTGCACTTCGCATCGTCAATCTGAAATCAAAGAAAATCCGCACTGTGCTCGACGGGAAATACGTCTACTCTTACAGCGATGGAGACATCGCTTTCGAATGGTCACCAGACAGCAAATGGCTCCTTTCAACCTATATCGGCAACGGCGGCTGGAACAACCAGGATATTGCGCTGGTAAAGGCTGACGGCAAGGAGGTTCACAACCTGACCAATTCCGGCTACAGCGACAGCAACGGCAAATGGGTGCTCGACGGCAAGGCAATGCTCTTCCAGAGCGACAGAGCCGGCTACCGCAGTCATGGAAGCTGGGGAGCTGAAGACGACGCCTACATCATGTTCTTCGACCTGGACGCCTACAACCGCTTCAACATGAGCAAGGAAGAAATAGAACTGGCTGACGCCAACAAGGACGAAAAGGAAAAGAAGGAAGACGAGAAGAAGGAAGAGGCTAAAAAGAAGGCTGACGAAAAGCAGAAGAAGACCGGAAAGATAGAGGTGGAAAAAGTGAAGCCACTGGAGCTGGACATCGAAAACTGCCGCGACAGAATCGTACGCCTCACCGCAAACTCTTCGCACATGGGCGATGCTGTGCTCTCTAAAGACGGCGACAAGCTCTACTACCAGGCAGCCTTCGAGGATGATTACGACCTCTGGCAGCACGACCTGAAGGACGGCTCTACCAAGCTCGTGATGAAGGGCGTAGGCCAGGGCAACTTGCAGACTGACAAGGATGTGAAGAACCTCTTCATCTGCAACGGAAGCAGCATCAAGAAGGTGGATCTGAGCGGATTCAGCACCAAGAACATCAGCTTTGAGGCTAACTTCAACTATAAGCCAGCCGAGGAGCGCCAGTATCTCTTCGACCACGTATGGCGACAGGTGAAAGACAAGTTCTACGACCCTAAGATTCATGGTGTTGACTGGGAAGGTTACCGCAAGACCTATGAGAAGTTCCTGCCTTACATCAACAACAATTTCGACTTCCAGGAGATGTTGAGCGAAATGCTTGGCGAGCTGAACGCTTCGCATACAGGAGCCCGCTACTACGCTTCGAACAGCGCGCTTACCACCGCCAATCTGGGAGTATTCTTCGACCCTCAGTACCAGGGCGACGGCCTGAAGATTCAGGAGATTATCAAGCGTGGTCCTTTCGATGTGAAGAATACGGGCGTAACAGCCGGCTGCATCATCGAGAGCATCGACGGAGAGGAGATTAAAGCCGGAATGGACTACTTCCCATTGCTCGACGGAAAGGTTGGCAAGAATGTACGACTCGGCATCAGAAACGCCAAGGGCAAGAAGCTGGAGGTTACGGTGAAGGCTATCTCTCAGGGCAACCTCAACAATCTGCTCTACAAGCGATGGGTAGACCGCAACCGCGCTTTCGTTGACAGCATTTCAGGCGGACGCATCGCTTATGTTCACGTTAAGGCGATGAATTCGGAGAGTTTCCGCACCGTTTACAGCGAACTGCTGAGCGACAAGAACCGAAACAGAGACGCTGTAATCGTAGACGAGCGCCATAATGGTGGCGGCTGGTTGCACGATGATCTCTGCACCCTACTCAACGGCAAGCAGTATCAGGAGTTTGTGCCTCACGGCAAGGTAGTTGGCCGCGATCCGTTCAACAAATGGGTGAAGCCATCTTGCGTCATGATCTGCGAGAACGATTACAGCAACGGTCATGGTTTCCCATGGGTTTACAAGGAACTCGGAATCGGCAAGCTGATCGGTGCTCCAGTAGCAGGAACCATGACAGCTGTATGGTGGGAAACGCTGATGGACAACACGCTGGTATTCGGTATTCCTCAGGTAGGCTGCCGCGACATGCGTGGCGTGTTCGGTGAGAATACCCAGCTGAACCCAGACATCGAGGTTTACAACAGTCCAGAAGATTTCATCAATGGCCATGATACCCAGCTCGAAAGAGCCGTAAAGGAAATGATGAAGAAATAAACAGAACGCCCTGCAAGGGTCCAGAAGCCAAACCGCTTCTGTCCTTTGCAGGGCGAATTGTTTTTTGTAGCAGACAACATTAATTTATTAAACCTTATTAACCCACATTATCGGCGAAAACCCTTCTGTCATGACATAAAACCCTCTAAATCTTTACTTTTTTTCTTGAAAAGGGCGAAAAAGCAAGTGAAAAAGCCATAAAATAAAAAAAAATGAGTATCTTTGCAGAAGATAAAAAACAAGATTATGGGATTATTCGGATTATTCAGCAACAAAAAGAAAGAAACTCTCGATAAGGGACTTGAAAAAACCAAGGAGAGTGTGTTTGGCAAACTGGCGCGCGCCGTTGCCGGAAAGTCTACCGTCGATGATGATGTGCTCGACGATCTCGAAGAGGTACTCATCACTTCAGACGTAGGTGTAGAAACCACGGTCAAGATTATCCGCCGCATCGAAGAACGTGTGGCCCGCGATAAATATGTTTCAACCAGCGAGCTCAATCGCATTCTGCGCGAGGAAATCGCCATTCTCCTCTCCGAGAATCACAGCGATGACCTGGCAGACTGGGAACTTCCTGCCGACCATAAGCCTTACGTTATCCTCGTAGTAGGCGTAAACGGCGTGGGCAAGACAACCACCATCGGCAAGCTGGCTTACCAGTTTAAGAAGGCTGGCAAGAAGGTTGTTCTGGGAGCTGCCGACACCTTCCGTGCCGCTGCCGTAGAGCAGATTTGCATCTGGGGCGAGCGCGTGGGTGTGCCTGTAGTGAAACAGCAGATGGGAAGCGACCCGGCAAGCGTGGCGTTCGACACCCTGCAGAGCGCCAAGGCAAACGGCGCCGACGTGGTGCTCATCGATACGGCAGGCCGACTGCACAACAAGGTGAACCTGATGAATGAGCTCAAGAAAATAAAGGAAGTGATGAAGAAGGTAATGCCTGAGGCACCAGACGAGGTAATGCTCGTGCTCGACGGAAGTACCGGACAGAATGCATTCGAGCAGGCTAAGCAGTTCTCTGCCGTTACCAACATCTCCTCGCTCGCCATCACCAAGCTCGACGGAACCGCTAAGGGCGGCGTTGTAATCGGCATCAGCGACCAGCTCAAGGTGCCTGTAAAATACATCGGACTAGGCGAAGGTATGGAAGATCTGCAGCTCTTCAACAAGACAGAATTCGTAGACTCGCTCTTTAAAAATTAGAAAATGAAGAAAAATCAGATAGATATTATTACCCTGGGCTGCTCGAAGAACCTCGTTGACAGCGAGTTGCTGATGAAGCAGTTTGAGGCAAACGGCTACCATTGCGTTCACGATTCAAAGCGCCCTCAGGGCGAGATAGCCGTCATCAATACGTGCGGATTCATCGAGGATGCAAAGCAGGAAAGCATCGACACCATCCTGGAGTTTATCCAGGCTAAGGAAGAAGGCCGACTCAGAAAGCTCTACGTAATGGGCTGCCTCTCGCAGCGCTACCAGAAGGAACTGGAAGAAGAAATGCCCGAAGTGGATAAGTTCTACGGCAAATTCAACTACAAGCAGCTTCTGCAGGAACTCGGCAAGGCGGAAGTTTCATCCTGCAACGGCCAGCGTCATCTCACCACTCCGCGCCATTATGCCTACATCAAGATAGCTGAGGGCTGCAACCGCCACTGTGCCTACTGCGCCATTCCTATCATCACCGGCAAGCACGTTTCCCGTCCGAAGGAAGAGATTCTGCAGGAGGTGCGCGAACTGGTGGCAGAAGGCGTGAAGGAGTTTCAGATTATCGCTCAGGAACTCACCTACTACGGTGTAGATATTGACGGCAAGCATCATATTACCGAACTCATCAGCGAGATGGCTGACATTCCGGGCGTGAAATGGATTCGCCTGCATTACGCTTATCCAAACCAGTTCCCAATGGATCTTCTGGACGTGATGCGCGAGAAGCCAAACGTATGCAAATATCTCGACATTGCCCTCCAGCACATCAGCGACCACATGCTCACCAGCATGCACCGCCACGTAACGAAGCAGGAAACCATCAATCTGCTGAAGGCCATCCGCGAACGCGTGCCAGGCATTCACATCCGCACTACGCTGATGGTTGGTTTCCCAGGCGAGACAGATGAGGATTTCCACGAGCTCCTCGACTTTGTACGCGAACAGAGATTTGAGCGCATGGGCGCCTTTGCCTACTCTGAGGAAGAAGGAACCTACAGCGCCACCCACTACGAAGATAACGTGCCTGCCGAGGTAAAGCAGCGCCGACTGGACGAACTGATGATTCTGCAGCAAGACATCAGCTCTGAGATTGAGGCTGATAAGGTGGGCAAAACCATGACCGTTATCATCGACCGCAAGGAAGGCGATTACTACATCGGACGAACAGAGTTCTGCTCTCCGGAAGTAGACCCTGAGGTTCTGATCCGTGCCGATGAGAAGCGTCTGCGCGTGGGTTGTTTCTATCAGGTAGAAATTACTGCAAGCGAGGAATTTGACCTCTATGGCAAGGTGGTGAAATAATCATTCTCTCTCCCATAGCCTGGAGTTTTAGAAATTTTGACTACATATTAAATAAATATGAACAATAAGGAATACATCGCTGAACTGGCTCAGCAAACCGGCTATTCGCAGGAAGACACCCAGAAGTTGGTGCGCAAGGCGATAGACGCTATGATTGCCGAGTTTGAGGATGGAGAAGCTGTCTCTATCCCCAATTTTGGCACCTTCGAAGTGAAGAAGCGCATGGAGCGAGTGGTGGTTAATCCTACTACCAAGAAGCGCCAGCTGGTGCCGCCTAAGTTGGTGTTGGGTTTCCGACCGGTTGCTTCGGTCAAGGAAAAACTAAAGAATGGAGGGGATGAGCAATGAGCAAATTCAGTTTAAATACACTCGGAAAACTGCTTGCAGATAAAAGCGGGCTGAGCCAGGTGGAAGCAGAACTCTTCATCCGGAAGATGTTTGATGTGTGCAACCAGGGACTAGATGCCGACAAGCAGGTGAAGATAAAATGGCTGGGTACCTTTAAGGTACAGGCCACGAAAGACCGTGAAAGCATCAATGTGAACACGGGCGAGCGCTTCACCATTGAAGGTAGAGACAAACTCACCTTCACGCCTGACAACATCCTGAAAGAAATCGTGAACAAGCCATTCGCCCAATTTGAAACGGTGGTGGTAAATGACGGCGTAGATTTCGATGAAATAGATGAGAAGTTTGGAGAAGAACAGACAGAAGATGCTCCTGCACAAGTAATCGATTTTCTGGACGAAGAAAAAACTGCAACTCCAAATCCGGAGGTTGTCGTAATCGGATCTGAAAAGGAAAAGGAAAAAGAAGCCGAAGACGAACTGGCAAAGCAAATTGCTATTGAACAAGCTAAACTGGAAAGATTAAAACAAGCCCAACTGGAGCAGGAAAGAATACAGAAAGAAAAGCAAGAGCAGGAAAGACTGGAGCAGGAAAGGCTGGAACAGGAAAGACTTGAGCAGGAGAAACTTGAGCAAGAAAGACTGGAGCAGGAAAGACTGGAGCAGGAAAAACTGGAGCAGGAAAGACTGGAGCAAGAGAAGCTTGAATTAGCCCAGCAACAGCAAGCCCTGAAAGCAGTTGTTGAACCCGCAGTACCTGCATCAGATGAATCTGAAGAAGAAGAGGAGGAGGAGGAAGAAGAACCTTCCAATTCTCATCATATTGTTATTCCTCGCTATCTGGTCGTTGCAGTCTGTCTCATCGTAGTAGCTTTGATTGGCGGAATGGGATGGTTTGCCTTCAACTATGGTCAGATGACTGCCCAGCGCGATCATCTAGCCATGCAGCTAAACCAGTATCACCAGGCTCCAGCCAAGAAAGTCCCAGCCAAACCAGCTGCCGCCCCACTCTCTCAGGAACAGAAACTCCGCCAGAAAGCGATGGAAGACAGCATCCGTATGGCTAAAACTGCAGAAGCAGTAAAACTGGCTGAAAATTCGGATGAGGAAAGTGCTAGCGCTGAAAAAGCTAAGCAGACTGAAGCAAAAGCTAAGGCTGAAGCAAAAGAAAAGGCTAAAGATAAAGCCGAAGAAAAGGCTACTTCGAAAATAGCATCATCCCAGTATGATAAGGATGCTCGCGTACGCACGGGAGCTTACCGAATCATAGGAGTTGCCCAGACCGTTACGGTTGGCGCCGGTCAGACCCTCGAACAGATCAGCACCCGCTATTTAGGTTCGGGCATGGAATGCTACGTAGAAGCCCTGAATGGTACAAGCACCATAAAAGCCGGACAGAAAATCAAGATTCCGAAACTGGAATTGAAGAAGAAAAAGAAATAAAAATACAAACAAAAAAAACGCCCTGTAAGAGCAAATGTAATTTTGCACTTACAGGGCGACATTGTTTGATGTTACATTACTTGCCCAACACTTCATCAAGCAAAGTGTAGAAAGCAGGATCCTCGCCAACGATAGTCTTGATTATCTTACCATTAGCATCAATCACAATCTTTGTAGGGAAACCCTGAACAGCATAGTCGCTGAGAACCTTGCTGTCCTTCGGATTGTAAACATGAATCCATGGCAACTGGTGCTTCTCAACAGCAGCCTTCCACTTAGCCTCTGTATCATTACAATCTACACCAAGAATTTCAAACTTACCCTTGTACTTCTCGTAATACTCCTTCATCTTAGGCATTCCCTTGATGCACCATCCGCACCATGAACCCCAGAAATCGAGAACTACAATCTTACCGCGAAGGCTGGAAAGTTTGAAATCATTTCCCTTAATATCCTTCAGCGTAAAGTCAGGAGCCTCAACACCGGCAGCCTGCACCTTCTTAGCCTTCTCCTCAGCCTCAGCACGCTTCTTAGCCATATCAATCATTGGCTGGTAGAAAGCCTTCATTCTGCCGTTCTTCACATTCTCTGAGAGCAAGCCCAGCAGTTTCTCCATCTTGCTGACATCATCAAACTGCTCTAAGATAGTAGCACAAGCCTCATAATCAGGATGCTGTTTTACGAAATCGAAAATCTTATCGTCCTTTGCCTTTTGCAGGGCAGGAGCCTTCTGCTCATATTCTGCCATGACAGTCTGCTGGGTTTCACCATTCTTGATTCTCTGGTTCAGGGAAGCTTCGTAATCTCTCAACTCCTTATTAGCATTCTCCAGCAGAACATCTACTTCATGATACTGCTGATAGAACTTAGAACCCGAAATATCGAAGCGGGTCTTTGCATCGCCCTTAACTTCAGCCTTCTCGCCAGGAACACAAGGCAGGTTGAACATAAACTGACCTGCACCACGATAAGTTTCAGGTGAGAGGAAAACGTATCCGGCTGCCTTATCAAGGTTTGCAGAATAGGTAAACTTGCCATTCTTCACCAAAACCGTATCCATCTTAACATTTCTGCCCTTGTAAACAAGTACAGAATCGGAATTGAAATTCTTCAAATCCACCTTCAACTGGAAGTTGCTCTTCTGAGCCATCGCAACAGTTGATGCAAGCATCAACGCCGCAGATAAAATCGCTGTTTTCATTTTCTTTTATTATATTTATTCTGATTACACCTTATTATATATAGGGAACGAAGAACGCCTGGTTCGTCGTCATCCTTATTCTTCATACTCGGTAGTATCCTCAATACCCGCCTCGGCCAAAGCCTCCTTGCGCTCAACGCAGGTTCCGCATTTGCCACAATGCTTCTCTCCGCCCTTATAGCAGCTCCAGGTTTCAGCATAGTCAATGCCCAACTTCTTACCTATCTCAGCAATCTGCCCTTTGGTAATATTCGTATAAGGAGCCACTACGCGCACATCAACGAACGTTCCTGCTTCAGCAGCCTCATCTATCGCCTTGATAAACTCCGGACGGCAGTCTGGGTAAATCGTATGATCGCCACCATGGTTAGCGATGAAAACTTTCTTCAGATTATTACTCTCTGCAATGCCGATGGCAATGCTCAGCATGATTCCATTACGGAAAGGAACCACCGTACTCTTCATATTATCAGCAGCATAATGACCTTCAGGAATCGCATCAGCACCTTCAAGAAGAGAACTTTTGAAATACTGATGCATGAAACCCAAATCAATCGTAATATGCTTGATTCCCAAACGCTCACAATGCATCTTGGCAAAAGGTATTTCACGCTCGTTATGATTACTTCCATAGTTAAAACTAATGCCGAGTGCAATCTCGTCTTTCTTATCGTAGAGCAGCGTGATGCTATCCATGCCACCGCTCACAATGATTACTGAATCCTTCATTTTACTTTGAATTTTGAATTTTGAACTGTATGATTACTTTTTACTTCACCCGAACAGGCAGCGGAATGCTTCTTCCACCTTCCTTACGGGATGAATTTCTATCTTATATTTCTTATGGTCGAAACCATGATTGTTGTACTTCGGAATGATGATGTGCTGGAATCCGAGTTTCTCGGCCTCAGCAATACGCTGCTCGATACGGCTCACCGGACGGACTTCACCGCTCAGACCTACCTCGCCCGCCATACACCAACCTTGCTCGATAGGTGTGTCAACATTGCTGCTCAATACGGCTGCCAACACACTCAAGTCCATGGCAGGATCGGTTACTCTCAATCCTCCGGCAATATTCAGGAACACGTCCTTCTGCATCAGTTTGAACCCCACACGTTTCTCTAGAACCGCCAGGAGCATGTTCAAACGGCGCTGGTCAAAACCAGTTGCCGAACGCTGCGGAGTTCCATAGGCAGCTGTTGAAACCAAAGCCTGCGTCTCTACCAGGAACGGACGGACACCCTCGATGGCTGCGCTGATGGCAACACCCGAAAGCCCGTCATGATCTTCAGTAAGCAGCAACTCTGAAGGATTGCTCACCTGTCGGAGTCCACCTTGCATCATCTCATAGATTCCCAACTCTGAAGTACTTCCGAATCGGTTTTTGATGCTTCTCAAGATGCGGTACATGTAATGCTGGTCGCCCTCAAACTGAATCACCGTATCTACGATGTGCTCTAGAATCTTTGGTCCGGCAAGCGTTCCCTCCTTATTAATATGTCCTATCAGAATAACCGGAATGCCACTCGTCTTGGCAAATCGGAGCAGGGAGGCTGCACACTCGCGAACTTGGGAAACAGAACCCGGCGAACTGTCTACTTCTTCCGTAGCAATAGTTTGTATAGAATCTATAACTATCAACTGTGGAGCCACTTCCTGAATATGGCTGAAGATTTTCTCCAACTGCGTTTCGCAGAGAACCGTAATATGATCAAAGGCTCCTTCTGATGAAAGAGAAGCCGTTTTCTGTGTGTCCGCAGAAGAACCCTCTCTGAGCATCGCCTGTCCTTTAGCCAACCGGTCGGCACGGAGTTTAATCTGATGGGCACTTTCCTCTCCGCTCACATACAGGATGCGGCGGTCAGTCATGTTCAGAATGGTCTGCAAGGTGAGCGTACTCTTACCGATTCCCGGTTCACCGCCCAAGAGCGTGATGCTGCCAGGAACCATTCCGCCACCCAGCACACGGTTCAGCTCCTCGTCCCTCATATCGATGCGCGGTTCATCAATCGCAGAAATATCGCGAAGCTTCATCGGCGCAGCGTCATGCTCGCTGTGCTGCCCGCCAAACATCGTGGCAGCCCCACCATGACGCATGGTCATTCCGGCATTCTTCGCAGCCTGCGATCCGGAATCAGCAGCAATACGAATTTCCTTAAATGTATTCCATTGTCCGCAGCTAGGACATTTGCCCATCCATTTGGCACTTTCCTGTCCGCAATTGCTGCACACAAAAGCAATTTTATCTTTCGCCATTTTATCTCATTTATATGTAATAACGTTTTAACTGCGCACAAAGGTACTATTTATTATCGAAAAATCCAAAAAAAAAGTAATTTGTTAAGAATATATTTCATTTCTCTCCATTTTGTTTAACAAATCAGGCAGAAGGAAGCGCAATACACGAATTTTGCAAACCCGATATAGCAAACAGACGATTTCATCTACTAAAAATCATAAAAACCGCTACTATATTTTGCTGATTCAAATATAATTTGTATCTTTGCCTTCGGTTTTTGAAACCAGCAGAAAGGTTTAGAACAATAAATTAGTACATAAACTAAATAAAATTTAGGTAAAATGAAAATTGAAGATTTTAACTTTGCCGGTCACAAGGCAATCGTGCGCGTTGACTTCAACGTGCCATTGGATGAAAATGGTAATGTAACAGACGACACTCGTATCCGCGGTGCCCTTCCTACATTGAAGAAGGTACTTGCAGACGGCGGTGCGCTCATCATGATGAGCCACATGGGTAAGCCAAAGGGCAAGGTTAAACCAGAGCTTTCTCTCTCTCAGATTGTTAAGAACGTATCAGACGCTCTCGGCGTAGACGTTAAGTTCGCTAAGGACTGCGGTAACGCTGATGCTGAGGCAGCTGCCTTGAAGCCAGGTGAGGCTCTCTTGCTCGAGAACCTCCGCTTCTATCCAGAAGAGGAAGGCAAGCCAGTTGGCGTAGAGAAGGGTACTCCAGAATTCGATGCTGCAAAGGCTGAGATGAAGGAGCGTCAGAAGAAGTTCGCTGCCAAGTTGGCTTCTTACGCTGACGTATATGTAATGGACGCATTCGGTACAGCTCACCGCAAGCACGCTTCTACAGCTGTCATCGCTGATTCTTTCGACAAGGATCACAAGATGCTCGGCTTCTTGATGGAGAAGGAAGTTAAGGCTGTTGACGCAGTTCTCGGCAACATCAAGCGCCCATTCACAGCTATCATGGGTGGTTCTAAGGTTTCTACTAAGATCGGTATCATCGAGAACCTGTTGACTAAGGTTGACAACCTGATTCTCTGCGGTGGTATGACTTATACATTCTCTAAGGCTCTCGGCGGCAAGATCGGTATGTCTATCTGCGAGGATGACAAGCTTGACGTTGCTCTCGACGTAATCAAGAAGGCTAAGGAGAACGGTGTAAACCTCGTACTCGGCACAGACTCTATCTGCGGTGACGACTTCAAGAACGATTGCAATACTCAGGTTTGCCCATCTAACAACATCCCTGACGGTTGGGAGGGTATGGACGCAGGTCCTGAGACTCGCAAGGCTTTCGCAGCTGCCATCAAGGGTGCCAAGACTATCCTCTGGAACGGTCCTGCAGGTGTATTCGAGTTCGACAACTTCGCTGGTGGTTCTAAGGCTATTGCTGACGCAATCGCTGAGGCTACTAAGGAAGGTGCATTCTCACTCATCGGTGGTGGTGACTCTGTAGCTTGTATCAACAAGTTCGGTTTGGCTGATCAGGTATCTTACATCTCTACAGGTGGTGGTGCTCTCCTCGAGGCTATCGAGGGTAAGGTATTGCCAGGTGTAGCAGCTATCGAGAAGTAATCTCATGTCAAAAAGAAAGCCATTTGCAAAAAGGGCTTGATTTTTTACAAGAAAAAATAGGTTGGAGGGCATCCTATGTGATGTCCTCCAATTTTCAGTTTTAACTGAATCCCTAATAATCTACAGATTCTCTCTATAAACAGAACTGTATCTTTCAATTAAAACAAGCAACAGAAAACATAAATTCTAAAATTATTTGGTAAACTACAAGGAATATAATTTTCTGATTTTAAAACGAATACATGGATTGGATTGTTAATCTCTTCACCAATACCGAGTCGGTGGCTCACATCGCCCTACTCTACGCTATCGTGATAGCTATTGGTGTTTACCTCGGAAAGATAAAGATTGGCGGCATTTCGTTAGGCGTCACCTTCGTTCTCTTCGCAGGTATTTTGGCTGGCCACGTTGGCTTCACCGGTCCAAAGGAAATTCTCACATTCGTGCAAGACTTCGGCTTGATCCTCTTCGTCTTCATGATTGGTCTCCAGGTAGGACCTGGCTTCTTCGAGAGTTTCAAGAAAGGTGGTGTTACGCTCAACATGCTTTCGGCTAGCGCAATTCTGCTCAACATCCTCGTGATGTTTGGTTGCTATTATCTCTTCTTCGACACGAGCAACCCTAACAACCTGCCTATGATGGTAGGTACTCTCTATGGTGCGGTTACCAATACTCCGGGTCTTGGTGCTGCCAACGAGGCTTTGCTCAGCGTCTTCCCTAATGGCGCTCCAAGTATTGCCAACGGTTATGCTTGTGCTTATCCTCTTGGTGTAGTGGGCATTATTGGTGCTACTATCCTTATCAAGTACATCTGTAAGATTAATACTGCTGATGAGGAAGAACAGCTTAACGAAGAAGATGCTGCCAACCCACACGCTAAGGCCCACAACATGCACTTGCGCGTGGAAAATGCTTATATTACAGGCAGAACGCTGAGAGAAGTTTCAGAATTCTTGAACCGTGACATTGTATGTTCACGACTGCTCCACAATGGCGAGGTGAGCATTCCTAACAGCAAGACTAAGTTTGAGGTTGGAGATGAATTGCTCGTTGTATGTGCAGAGGCTGATGCTGAAGCCATCAAGGCTTTTATCGGACCAGAGGTTGAAGCTGAATGGGACCGCGAGAAGGATGAAGTACAGCACTTTGTTTCTCGCCGTATCATCGTTACCCGTCCGGAAATGAACGGTAAGACCTTGGGTAAGATGCACTTCTCCAGCGTATACGGCGTTAACGTAACCCGTATTTCCCGTCAGGGAATGGACATCTTTGCAGGCAGAAACCACCACTTCCACGTAGGTGATAAGATTCTGGTTGTAGGTCCTGAAGAGAATGTGAACCGTGTGGCTGAAATTATGGGTAACTCTGTAAAGCGCCTCGATGCGCCTAACATTGCTACTATCTTCGTAGGCATTATGGTAGGTATTATCTTCGGTTCTCTCCCATTTGCCATTCCGGGAATGCCGGTGCCTTTGAAGTTGGGTATTGCCGGAGGTCCGCTTATCATCGCCATCCTCATAGGCCGTTTCGGCTATCGCATGAAGCTGGTAACTTATACGACGACTTCGGCTAATATGATGCTACGAGAAATAGGACTTGTACTCTTCCTGGCGAGTGTGGGAATCAAGGCTGGTGCCGGATTCTGGGACACAGTAGTACAGGGTGACGGTTTGAAATATGTGGGATGCGGTTTCCTCATCACCGTTATTCCTATCCTCATCATCGGTACAATTGCCCGCCTGAAGTTTAAGTTCAACTACTTCACCATCATGGGTATGCTCGCCGGTACTTACACAGACCCTCCTGCATTGGCTTATGCAAATGCTTCTTGCTCTAAAGAGGCTCCAGCTGTAGGATACTCTACGGTTTATCCATTGAGCATGTTCCTCCGTATCTTTACAGCCCAGATAGTGGTGCTGTTCTTCTGCGGAGCGTAAGACTTACAAAAGTTAACAAAACAACTGGAAATAGTTATAAATTATAAAAGAGGTGCACAATGACTAAAAATTGTGCACCTTTTTTGTTGTCTTTTCAGAAATTCTTCGTACCTTTGAGCACAAGAAACAAACCTAATGAATCTTCTAGGAACAGCTATCGTTCCTATATGATGCAGATTTTTTCGAAATATGAAACAATAACCCTATAAACGTTAGTAAGCGTATGAAGAAATTGGGATTTCTGATAACCATGCTAGTCATCACGTCCTTGCCCGCTTGGAGTCAAGGAGCCAAAAGTATCCGTATTACGGAGGTGATGACCGACAACCGTACCAATCTTGTAGATGAGTACGGGCAGCACAAACCATGGGTGGAATTGAGCAATTCCTCCTTTACCACGTATAATGTGCGTGGTATGTTCCTAACCACCGACCGAAGGGTTCTCGACAAGAAAATGTCGCCTGAAGCTCGCCGACAGTTGATGTGTCCATTGCCTAACAATGAACCACGAACCACACTGGGAGGCAAGAAGAGCATCGTTATCTTCGACAGCAGTTCCTGGTACCAGAATGGCAGGAACGGACAACATTGGAAGGCAAAGAATTCTTCCAACTCGGGACCTTTTCATCTCAATCTTATTCTACAGGAAAAGATGTCCAACTGGATAGCACTCTATGACGGAAATGCCGTTGACCTGATAGATTCCGTAAGCGTGCCAGTGTTGGCTGCCGATGAGAGTTTTGAACTGAGTAAGGACTTCAAGACATGGGAGAAAGCCATTGCCGGATCAGTAACTCCAGGCTATCTGCCTCAAAACACAGGTTTGAGTAAAGCCCAGCAATTGAAGAAAAGCGACCCATACGGAATAGGAATCGCCGTACTTTCAATGGGAATCGTATTTGCCTGCCTTGCTCTCCTCTTCATCGTGTTCTGGGTTTTCGGAGCCTACATGAAACATAAACAGCGCATCGCCCGTGCTACTGAGAAGCACGCCACCTTATTATATAAGACAGGAAAGAAGACCATCGAGGTTACTCAAGGCCTCAGTCATAAGACCAACGTGATTCTGAAAGATGGTTTAGAAACCAAGGGTATTGATAAGGAGATTTACATGGCAGTCATCTCCCTTGCACTACAGGAATATCTGGAAGATGTTCATGATGTAGAACCAGGCATTATCACCATCAAGCCAAAACAGACCAGATGGAATGCTCCGAAATTCAACAACAACAATAACAACGTTAAAATATAGAAACTATGGCAAAGTACGAATATAAGGTTAAAGGCGTAGATTACGTCGTTGAAATACAGGATATTGAAGGCAATATCGCCAATGTAACCGTGAATGGAATTCCATTCGAAGTGGAAATGAAACAGCCGGTTAAGAGTAGTAAGCAGAAAGTGAAGTTAAGTGATGGACAAAACAACATTTCTGCCAGCTCTGTTGCAAGCGCAGGTTCTGCTGCAGGTTCCAGTTCTTCAGCAAGTTCTGATTCTGCTTCATCAAGCAAACAGGCAACTCCTGCTGCAGGCAAACCAGTTGTTGCCCCTCTGCCTGGCACTATCAACGAAATCAAGGTGAAAGTCGGTGACAAGGTGAACACAGGCGATACTGTTGTCGTTCTCGAAGCCATGAAGATGCAGAACAACATCGATGCAGAAACTTCGGGAACCATTACCAGCATCAACGTGAACAAGGGAGACGCAGTAATGGAAGGAGACACGCTTGTTACGATCGCGTAATAAGCTGTTTAGACAAAAAGCTAATGATTACTCTTCCAATCAAAAGACTAATCATAAAGTTCAATGTTCAACTTTCAAAGTTCAAAGTAAATCAATGTCTAACTTTCAAAGTTCAAAGTAAATTATGGATTTCATTATACAAAACTTCAATGAGTTTCTTACCTTTACGGGCTTTGCCAACGCCTCGGCAGGAAACCTCATCATGATTCTGGTGGGAGCACTCTTTATCTGGCTCGCCATCAAGAAAGATTTTGAGCCGCTGCTCCTGGTTCCTATCGGATTGGGAATCATTCTTGGCAATATTCCATTCCGTGCCGATGCAGGACTCGAAATAGGTTTATACGAAGACAACTCCGTTCTGAACATCTTCTACCAGGGAGTGAAACAGGGCTGGTACCCGCCACTCGTATTCCTGGGCATTGGAGCCATGACCGACTTCTCTGCGCTCATTTCCAACCCGAAGCTCATCCTGATTGGAGCCGCTGCCCAATTTGGAATCTTCGGCGCCTACATGATTGCACTGGCTCTGGGATTCGAACCTAACCAGGCAGCTGGCATTGCCATTATCGGAGGAGCAGACGGACCAACCGCCATCTTCCTGAGCAGCAAACTGAGTCCGAACCTCATGGGAGCCATTGCGGTTTGCGCCTACTCTTACATGGCACTGGTGCCTGTAATCCAGCCACCTTTGATGCGACTGCTTACAACCAAGAAAGAGCGCGTCATCAAGATGAAACCGGCACGTCAGGTTTCACAGACAGAAAAGATTCTCTTCCCTATCATCGGTCTGCTTCTCACCACCTTCATCGTTCCATCCGGTTTGCCATTATTAGGAATGCTGTTCTTCGGAAATCTTCTGAAAGAGAGTGGAAAGACAACCCGACTCGCCAAGACAGCAAGCAGCAGCTTGAATGATATTGTCGTTATCCTCCTCGGCCTGACCGTAGGCTGTTCTACCCAGGCTTCAGAGTTTCTGACATTAAACACCATCAAAATCTTTGCTCTCGGTGCTCTTGCTTTCATCATCGCATCGGCAAGCGGAATCTTATTCGTCAAGCTGATGAATCTCTTCTTGCCAAAAGGCAAGAAACTGAACCCACTTATCGGAAACGCCGGAGTGAGTGCCGTACCAATGAGTGCACGCATCTCCAACAACCTAGGTCTGGAATACGACCGCCACAACTTCCTTCTCATGCACGCCATGGGACCAAACGTTGCGGGAGTCATCGGTTCTGCCGTTGCAGCCGGAGCTTTGCTGGGATTCTTCAATTAAAAATTGAGCCACCAAGCTACCCCTCCAGGATAAGCACATAAAAAAGAATCGCCCTGAAAGGACAAAAGCATCTTACATCCAATGCTTTCCCTTTCAGGGCGACTTTTTTATTTCTTCTTTAGCTCTTAACCCGCATTCTCATTTTTCCTTCAAAGGAAATGATAACCTCAACCTGATAACTCAAACTGCTGTCAGGCATTGCCAGAACAGCAAGATAATGAATGCCAGATTCATCTATCTTATTGAATACGATGTCGCTCAATATAGACTGGTCCAAGAAAGAAGCAGGAACCTGCTTATCGAAATCCTTCTTATGAAAATCACGAGAGAACAGACAGTTGGCACCATGATAAACATGCAAGTTCACAATATTATCATAATAAACATTGTCTACCTCAACACCATCATCATTATAAGAACTCTTGTAGACCTTATAACTTGTTGGGTTAACCTGGACGTAGAGATGATATTTCTCATCGCCCCTTACAACCACCGTATCACGTTTAATCAGCGTATTCTGATTCAGCGCCACGGAAACATGGTTGTGGATGAACTGCTGCAAATAAGACTTATCTTCCGTCTTCACCAGCTTAACCACATCCCCATTCTGCACCTTAAACTGGAAAATATGCTCAGCCTGTTTTACAATCGGATATTTTGCAATATTAGCACCCTTCATTACAAGCGTATCGCCAGCAATGTAGAAGTAGACAGGCTGACTGGTAGAATCAGGATAATAAATCGTATCGCCTTTTACGCGGAACGCCACATCATCCTCATCGTCATCGTTCAGCCAAATGCCTTGCAACATCTTCTTAGCCGCAGTATCTTCCTTCACTTCCTGTTGCTTTTCGGCCTTATGCCCACAAGCAACAAGAGTCAAGATACAACTGAGCAGCCATAAATTAACTATCTTTTTCATGATGAGTTCTTTAAATAAATTAATCGGTAAAAGCTGATGCCAATTCTACTCGAAATAATCAGCCTCATCGAAAGACTTTGCTTTGGTTCTGTCTTTTTCTGACGTAAGCACCTCAACTCCTTCAATAGGCCATTTTATTCCGATAGTAGGATCATCCCAATGAATACTGGCTTCGTAATCAGGAGCATAAACATTATCTACTTTATAAGTAAAGATGGCTTCGTCACTCAGTACCAGGAAACCATGGGCAAAACCGCGAGGAATGAAAAACTGTCGTTTGTTCTCTCCACTCAGTTCTACCATTACATATTTACCGAAAGTCTTACTGCCCTTTCTCAAGTCAACAGCTACATCCAGCACGCGGCCTTTGATGACACGCACCAACTTAGCCTGCGAGAATTCACCTTTCTGATAATGCAAACCTCTGAGCACACCACGAGCCGACATCGATTCATTGTCTTGCACAAACTCCACATGCCCGCCAACGTGAGCATCAAAGTCAGCCTGCTTCCATGCTTCAAAGAAATAGCCGCGAGCATCTTCAAATACCCGAGGTTCTATCAGCCAGACTCCTTCAATTTCTGTCTCTGTATATTTCATTGATTTATACCTTATTTATTTTAGGCACAAAGGTAATACTTTTTCCCGAAACGACAAAACAAATTAGACTTTTTATGATTTCATCGAAAATTTTCTCTATTTTCTGTTGGTCATTTCCGAAAAAATCACTACCTTTGCAAACGTGAATAGACTAGAAAGACATATAGAGATCCTACTTTTGAGCAACGATTGCGTGATTGTCCCAGGATTTGGTGGCTTCATGGCTCATCATGTAGATGCGCGTTACGATGGCAGAGACAGCATGTTTTTGCCACCGCTGAGAACTATTGGCTTTAACCCACAGCTCCAGATGAACGATTCTCTCCTTGCACTTTCGTATGTTGAAGCATACGACATCAGCTATCCGGAAGCTTTGAACCGCATTGCTGATGAGGTGACAGAGATGCGTCAGACTCTGGAGAATTCAGGAAAATTCGAACTGAATGATATTGGCACCATCATATTGAACGAAGACGGAAATTATACCTTCGAACCATGCGAGGCGGGCATTCTTACCCCTGAGTTGTATGGTTTGGGCGGCTTAAACATGCTCCCACTCGCGCAGATTTCTGCAGAAGAGGTTCAGAAGGCTGAAAATTCTGCTGCTTCAATCATTGAAATGCCAGCAAAGACAGTAGAAAACAATCGTACAGAAAGCGAAGTCAAGAATCAGGATAGTAACCAGAAGATGGAGAGTGGGCTCTCTGTCAACAATTCTGTATTCGTTAACGAAGAAGAAGAATCAAATGCCGAATTCATCAGCATCAAGAAGAGCTGGTTGCGCAATATTGCAGCAGCCTGCATCGCTCTCATTGCATTCTTCACCTATTCTTCTCCATTGGGAACCCCAACCGTTCAGAAGAGCCAAATCGACACAGGTATGTTGAACCGCATCATGCCTAAGGAGATTAATAAGGTTGCGCAACCTCAAGAACTGGTACTTAGTACAGAATCACAGGCAGAAGAGAGCATTCCTGCCAAGTCTGTCAACATGACTCAGGACAACGAATTGCAAACAGTTTCTTCTTACTATAGCATCGTTTTGGCAAGTCGTGTTACCAAGCGCAATGCAGCCTGCTATGCTGAACTCCTCCAGAACAAGGGATTCAAGGAAGCTAGGGTGTTGATTACGGATAATAATGTGAAAGTTATATACGGAACATACTCTACCGAGGGCGAAGCTTATACTGCTCTCAACCGTTTACACAACTATGATGCATTTACTGACGGCTGGATTACGAAAGTGAAAGAATAGTTGATAGTTAAGAGCTTTTAGCTAGAACAAAGAGCAAGGAGTATCGGAAACTTCTACAACACATTATTATAATAAAGACAGAAAAGTAAGAAAAAGAATATGAAAAGAGTACGTTGTCCTAAATGCGATAATTTTATCACCTTCGATGAGACCAAGTATCAGGCAGGTCAGAGTCTCGTTTTCGTTTGCCCTAATTGCAATAAGCAGTTTGGTATCCGAATGGGAGTTTCCAAGCTCCGCGAAACCCGCAAGGAGGAAAAACTTGACGAGAATGCCAACGAGAAGGGATACGGTTCTATCGTTGTCATCGAGAACGTATTCGCTTACAAACAGGTCATCCCGCTGCAGTTAGGCGACAACATCATCGGCCGCTACATGAAGAACAGCGGAATCAACTGCCCTATCGAAACCGTAGACCCAAGCGTTGACATGAACCATTGCGTAATCAACGTTAGCCGCGACAAGAAAGGCAAGTTGAAGTATGTACTCCGCGATGGACCAAGTTATACAGGAACTTTCGTTGACAATGAGATTCTGGGCGACAGAGAACGCCGCGTTATCGAAGACGGAACCCTGTTCACCATTGGAGCAACTTCTATCATTCTCCGCACAGCAGACAGTGAAGAAGAAAACTAAGAAGTTTCGATTATCAAAATAAACACTTCAAAAGGAGCAATTAGATGTTGGTTTACATCCAATTGCTCCTTTTTCACTTAACGAAAACGTAAAAACACGCCATATTTCTAACTTTCTGAAAGAAATCTACTATATTTCGTAATCTTTTTGCTTTTATTTTCTTTAAATTAAAAGAAAATGTGTACCTTTGCATCGAAAAATAAGAAATAGAAATGAATTACGTTAGGTTATGGATGTAGCAATCGTAAAATATAATGCCGGAAATATCTATTCCGTAGTCAACGCCATGAAGCGTTTAGGCATCGAACCTGTACTTACAGATGATGCAGAAATGCTCCAGAAGGCAGACCGCGTTCTCTTCCCAGGACAAGGCCAGGCAAGAGAAGCAATGGAATATCTGAAGGCTCATCAGCTTGATCAAGTAATCAAGAACTTGAAGCAACCCGTCCTGGGCATTTGTGTAGGACAGCAACTCTTGTGCCGCCATTCGGAAGAAGGTGACGTAGATTGCATCGGAATCTTTGATGTAGATGTAAAGCGATTCCAGCCTCAGAAACACGAAGACAAGGTGCCTGCTATGGGCTGGAATGAAATCTATGATTTGAAGACTGACCTTTATAAGGGGTTCGGAAACAGAGTGGATTCTGACTCAGACAAGTCTACCGCTGATGCGCTGCTTCATCCCTACTCCTATTTCGTACATAGTTATTATGTGCCACTCTGCGAGGAGACCATTGCCAAGGCAGAATACATTCTTCCTTATAGCGCATCGCTCCACAAAGACAATTTCTATACCTGCCAGTTCCATCCGGAAAAGAGCGGAAAAGTGGGAGAACAGATTTTAAAGAACTTTTTAGAGATAAAATAAAAGAGGAAATACTAATATGATAGAATTAATTCCAGCTATCGACTTGATAAATGGCCAGTGTGTTCGTCTTACAAAAGGCGATTACGACCAGAAGAAGGTATACAATGACAATCCTGCCGAGGTTGCAAAACTGTTTGAGCAGATGGGCTTCAAACGCCTTCATGTAGTAGACCTCGATGGAGCCAAGTCAAAGCACATCGTAAATGATGCGGTGTTGAAGGCCATTACCACAGAAACCTCTCTCGTGGTTGATTTCGGTGGCGGAATCAAGACCGAAGAAGATATTGAGAAAGCTTTTGCTGCGGGAGCAAGCATGGTTACAGTGGGCAGTATTGCCGTCACCAATCCTGAACTCTTCATGCAATGGCTGGACAAGTATGGAGCCGACCGCCTGATTCTGGGAGCCGACGTAAGAAACGGTAAGATTTCTATCAACGGATGGAAAGAAGATTCTTCTGAAGATCTCCTTCCTTTCCTGAAAAAGTACATCGATAAAGGAGTACGCTATGTTCTCTGTACAGAAATCAGCAAAGACGGAACGCTGCAGGGACCTGCCATAGAACTCTACAAAGAAGTAATGGCTGCCTATCCTCAACTGCATCTTATCGCCTCAGGCGGAGTGAGTTGCAACGAAGACATCGAAGCATTGGAAACTGCAGGAATTCCTGCCGTAGTATTTGGAAAAGCTTTCTACGAAGGGAAAATCGATGTTAAGAAACTAGTTAATAGTTAAATAGTTGACAGTCAAAAAGTTTATAGTTAGGAGTTAAGTAATCATAAAGTTCAAAGTTCAATGGTCAAAGTTCAAAGTAACAAAGGATTAGCTAAACGAATCGTTCCTTGTCTTGATGTTAAGAACGGCGAGACGGTAAAGGGAACCAATTTCGTAAACCTTCGCAGCGCTGGTGACCCGGTAGAACTGGGAAAAGCTTATAGCGATGCTGGAGCCGATGAGCTCGTATTCCTCGATATTACAGCGAGTTTCGAAGAGCGCAAAACCTTTACGGATATGGTAACCCGTGTGGCTGCCGAAATCAATATCCCATTTACTGTGGGAGGTGGAATCAATGAACTCAAAGATGTTGACCGCCTGCTCAACGCCGGAGCTGACAAGGTTAGCATCAACAGTGCTGCCATCCGACATCCGGAGCTCATCGATGAAATTGCCAACCATTATGGCTCACAGGTTTGCGTATGCGCCATTGATGCACGTCTTGATTCTGACGGCTGGCACTGTTATGTAAAAGGCGGAAGAGAACGGGTGGAACTAGGATTGTTTGACTGGGCTAAGGAAGTAGCCGACCGGGGTGCCGGTGAAATTCTCTTTACCAGTATGGATCATGACGGTGTGAAACAGGGATTCGCAAACGAGGCCCTCGCCCGTCTTGCTGAAGAAGTAAGCATTCCTATCATCGCCTCAGGAGGTGCTGGAAAGATGGAGCATTTCCGCGATGCTTTCACCCAAGGCAAGGCAGATGCTGCACTGGCAGCCAGCGTGTTCCACTTTGGCGAGATTGCCATTCCTGACCTCAAGAAATATCTGAGAGAAGAAGGAATCAACGTGAGAATATAGAACACGGGGAATATAATAATGTAAGAAAATAAAAACAAGATAAAATGGAAATAGATTTCGAAAAATTAGGCGGACTGGTTCCTGCCATCATCCAAGACGCAGTTACAAAGAACGTCTTGATGCTTGGTTTCATGAACCAGGAAGCATACGATAAGACAATAGCAACCAAAAAGGTTACATTCTGGAGCCGTTCACGCAACTGCCTCTGGACAAAAGGTGAAACATCAGGCAACTTCCTGAATCTCGTTAGCATTCAGAACGACTGCGATAACGATACCTTGCTGGTTAAGGTTCACCCTGATGGTCCAACCTGCCACAAAGGTACAGACACCTGCTGGGCAGAAGAGAATACACTCAACCCAATCCTCTTCCTCTCAGAGCTTCAGGACTTCATCAACAAGCGCCACGAAGAAATGCCAGAGGGAAGCTACACTACCAGCCTCTTCAAGAAAGGCGTTAACAAAATGGCACAAAAGGTTGGAGAAGAAGCTGTTGAAACCATTATCGAAGCCACAAACGGCAACAACGAGAAACTCGTTTACGAGAGTTCAGACCTTCTCTATCACCTCATCGTACTGCTCACAAGCAAGGGCTTGAGAATAGAAGATGTTGTGAAAGAACTTCAGATGCGTCACGACCCGGAATGGGATAAGAAACGCCGCGTTGCCAAGAGCAAGGGCGAAATGAAATAACAAACCAACATTAAGGAGAAAAAAATAGAAGATGTTAATAGATTATCAGAACGTCAGCATATATCAGGCCGATAAGTGCGTGCTCCAGAACATCAATTTCCATATTGACGAAGGCGAATTCGCCTACCTTATTGGAAAAGTCGGCTCTGGTAAAAGTTCGCTATTAAAGACACTTTATTGCGAACTAGACCTTGTAGAAGGCGAAACCGAGAAGGCTGAAATCCTCGGCAGAGACCTCAAAACTATCAGACGAAAGGAGATTCCGGCTCTGCGCAAGGAATTGGGAATCATCTTTCAGGATTTCCAGCTGCTACACGACCGCACCGTTCGCAAGAACTTTGAATTCGTACTCAAGGCAACAGGCTGGAAAAACAAAAAAGACAGAGAAAAGCGTATCGAAGAGGTGCTCAACGAAGTAGGCATGATTGATAAAATCGACAAGATGCCTCATGAGCTCTCAGGTGGTGAACAGCAGCGTGTAGCCATCGCCCGCGCCATTCTCAATAATCCAAAAATCATCATCGCCGATGAGCCTACAGGCAATCTCGACCCAGAGACAGCCAGCAACATCGTGAGTCTGCTGAAAGACATCACCAAACAAGGCACAGCTGTTGTGATGACAACCCATAACATCCCGATGCTCGACAAATTCCCAGGCATCGTTTACCGCTGTAAGGAAGGTGTGCTCTACGACGTAACCAACGAGTACAACCACATCGACCTCACAGAGGATGGAGAAGATAATTAAGTGAAATAATTAAATAAAATTACGACTATGAAGGTAATGAAATTCGGAGGTACTTCTGTAGGCTCACCAGAGCGCATGAAGGGAGTAGCCTCTTTGGTTACAGAATCAGGTGAACCAACTTTCATCGTATTGTCTGCGATGAGCGGTACAACAAACTCTCTCGTTGAGATTTCTGACTATCTTTACAAGAAGAATCCAGAGGGCGCCAACGAGGTAATCAACAACTTGGAGAAAAAATACATGCAGCATGTAGAAGAACTCTACTCTACCGAGGAGATGAAAAATACGACTCGTGAGTTCTTGCAGGGCGAATTCAACTATCTCCGCTCATTCACCAAAGACCTCTTCACTTCTTTCGAGGAGAAGAGCATCGTGGCTCAGGGCGAGATGATGAGCACCAACATGGTTGTAAACTACTTGAAGGAACAGGGTGTAAAGGCCGTATTGCTCAGCGCATTAGACTTTATGCGCACTGACAAGAACGCAGAGCCGGATCCTCAGTACATCAAGGAGAAGTTGGCTGCTATCATGGAGCAGAACCAGGGCTATCAGATTTACATCACTCAGGGATTCATCTGCCGCAACGCATACGGCGAGGTTGACAATCTGCAGCGTGGCGGTAGCGACTACACCGCATCTCTTATCGGTGCAGCTCTCCCAGCTGACGAAATTCAGATCTGGACCGATATCGACGGAATGCACAACAACGACCCTCGTGTCGTAGAGCACACTGAAGCTGTCCGCCAGTTGAACTTCGAGGAGGCTGCAGAGTTGGCTTACTTCGGTGCCAAGATTCTCCACCCTACCTGTGTTCAGCCAGCAAAGTATGCAGGCATCCCTGTACGCTTGAAGAACACCATGGATCCTAAGGCCGACGGTACAATCATCGACAATGTCATCGTACGCGGCAAGATCAAGGCTGTTGCTGCCAAGGACAACATCACAGCCATCAAGATCAAGAGTAGCCGCATGTTGCTCGCTACAGGTTTCCTACGCAAGGTATTCGAAATCTTCGAGAGCTATCAGACTCCAATTGATATGATTGCCACTTCTGAGGTGGGTGTCAGCATGAGTATTGATAATGATTCTCATCTTAACGACATCGTAAACGAGCTGAAGAAATATGGTACAGTAACTGTAGATTCTGATATGTGCATCATCTGCGTTGTAGGTGATTTGGACTGGAGCAACGTTGGCTTCGAGACCATCGCTACCGATGCGATGAAGAACATTCCTGTACGCATGATTTCTTACGGTGGTTCTAACTACAACATCTCATTCCTCATCAGAGAGAAAGATAAGAAGCAGGCATTGCAGAACTTGAGCAACGTATTGTTCGAGAAGAAGTAATGCAAATGAAAACGAAGAGTGAAGAGTGAAGAATTCGTATGTAATGCTTCCTATCCACTCTTCGTTGGATATTCTGATTTAACTATAATAAGGTATTAATTTAAGATTAAGTGAAATGAAAGGTACATTTCCGATAGATAAGTTTCAGGAGATACAGACTCCGTTCTACTATTACGACACCAATGTGTTGCGCCAGACATTGAAAACCATCAATGAAGAGGCTGGCAAGCACGAGGGATTTGAAGTGCACTATGCCGTAAAGGCAAATGCCAACCCTAAGGTGCTCAATATCATCTGTCAGGCTGGTTTAGGAGCCGACTGTGTGAGCGGAGGAGAGATTCAGGCAGCCATCAAAGCCGGTTTCCCTGCCAGTAAGATTGTTTACGCTGGTGTAGGCAAAAGCGATTGGGAAATCAACCTCGGATTGGAGAAAGGCATCTTCTGCTTCAATGTAGAGAGTATTCCGGAGTTGGAAATCATCAACGAGCTGGCTGAAAAACAGAATAAGATTGCGCAGGTTTGTTTCCGCATCAATCCGGATGTCGGTGCCCATACGCACGCTAACATCACAACAGGTCTGGCAGAAAACAAGTTCGGAATTGCCATGCGCGACATGGAAGCCGTAATCGAAGAGGCTGCCAAGATGAAGAACATCCAGTTCCTCGGACTGCACTTCCACATCGGAAGCCAGATTCTCGATATGGGTGATTTCGAGGCACTCTGCAACCGTATCAACGAACTTCAGAACCAACTTGAAGCGCATCACATCGTTGTGAAGAACATCAATGTGGGCGGTGGATTGGGCATTGACTATAATCATCCAAACCGACAGCCAATCCCTAATTTCAAGGATTATTTCGATACATACGCAAAGAAACTGAAGTTGCGCGATGGTCAGAAGCTTCACTTCGAGTTGGGCCGCGCCGTAGTGGGTCAGATGGGTTCTCTCATCACCAAGACACTCTACATCAAGCAGGGCACAGCCAAGCAGTTTGCCATTGTGGATGCAGGAATGACCGACCTCATCCGTCCAGCACTCTATCAGGCTTACCATAAGATTGAGAACATCTCAAGCGATGAACCTGTAGAAACTTACGACGTAGTAGGTCCTATCTGCGAATCAAGCGATGTCTTCGGCAAGGCTGTCGACATCAACAAAGCCCATCGCGGCGACCTCATCGCCCTCCGCTCAGCCGGAGCCTATGGTGAGATCATGGCGAGCCAGTATAACTGTCGCCAGTTGCCAAAGGGGTATATTACAGAAGACTTTTAATATAGCTGAAAGTTAAAAGTTAAGAGTTTATAGGATTCTCCTTTCTCTAGCTTTCTATATTACGAGAAAAAGAATATGATGATCATTAGTACAACTACTATAATAGCAGGCGCAGTGGTGGTTTTATTGGCGGTTCTCGGATCGCTGATAAATCCATTTCTGCGCTCGTTGCGCTTTCAAAAGACAGAAACGGCAGAGAATCAACCTCCTGTCAGTATACTCATTACCGCACACGATAATCTTGCTGAATTGGAGAGGAATCTCCCTATGTTCCTGCGTCAGCAGTACGCTGCCGACTATCAGGTAATCGTAGTCTGCCAGAGTACAGATGGCGAGACGCAGGATTTTCTGAAGCGAACAGCAGCCGAGAACCCTCATCTGTATTATACTTATATTCCTGAGAGTTCACGCTACATGAGCCGCAAGAAATTGCAGATTACACTGGGTGTGAAGGCAGCCAAACATGAATGGATTATTCTGACAGAACCTAATTGCCGCCCAAGCAACGACAAGTGGCTGCAAACCATGGTCCGTCAATGCCAGGACCCAAACCATCTGGTATTGGGATATGTAGCCCTTGATGAGGAAACCAAGAGCGTACGCCGTTTCGACAGCATCCGCAAGGCTTACTATGTTTTGCGCCGTGCCCAACAGACCTACGGCTATCGCAGTCACATGCCAAACGTAGCGTTCCGCAAGAGCGATTTCATGAAGGAACAGGGCTATCAGGGCAACCTGGAATATGTTCGCGGCGAATACGATTTTCTCGTCAACAAGTATGCACATTGTGGAGATACAGCTACAGAACTGGATTGCGATGCATGGCTCATCCGCGAAGCACCATCGAACAAGAGCTGGCACAATGCCCACCTCTATCTGCAAGCTTCACGCAAGAGTTTGGAAAGAGCCGGTTCCATGCGAACCCTCATGTTCTTTGACCATCTCATGCCACATCTCAGCCTGATAGCAACACTGGCCGTTGCAGCCTACTCTATCCTCATGAAGAATTGGATTCTTACAGGATGCGCAGGTTTCAGTTTCCTCCTGCTGTTCATCGTGAGAATGCTGATAGCCAACAAGGCCATCAAACACTTTGATGACGGAATAGCGATGTTCAAACTGCCATTCTTCGAATATGGAATTATCTGGAGAAATCTGGCTACCAAATTGCGCTATTGGCGGGCTGACAAAAACGATTTCACTTCTCATAAACTCTAAACAGGGTAAAAAGGAAGTAACAGTCTATCTGAATAATAACAGTTAAAAATAACCGACAGAACGATGAAAGTATATTTGTTCATTTCCAACCATAAGAAGTTGCTGAAGATGTATCTTCCATACATCGAAGCCTTGAATAAACAGCTCGACATCACCAACAACCTGGTTGATGCCGACATTGTGTTGATTATAGGAGCATGGACATGGCAGGGAGCCCAGATAGCCAAGAAAGCAAGGCAGATGGACATTCCCTACATCGTTTGTCCACTAGGTGATATTTCTGAGAGAAACTGCAAGAACCCTTACTTGAAGCGTTCACTGCAACAGTCTATGTATCAGAAAGCCATGTACGCCAAAGCCAACCTCATAGTAGCTACTACCCCTATGGAGAAAAACTATCTGGAAAAGAAAGGTTGGAACAAGCGCATCGCCCTGATTCGCTATGCAGGCTACAGTCATCTTACCAACACTGAAGCCATGATGCAAAACTGGCAGGAGACGGATGAGGAGACGCTGGCAGTCTTCGAGCAGCAAAAGGCAGAAGCCATCGCTGCCCAAACCAAACAGGCAATCATCGCACAGATCATGCAGATAAAAAGCCGCATGCCGCATCAGAACATTCCGCAAAAATATCTTGACGATTTACACACACTCCTCTATGCTGATGATTATGATGAGGATGCTATCAAGCAAGAACTGGCAGAGAAGAAACTCTCTTCCTATGCCGCCTCCGTTTTCCAGACCATGACAGATAAAACAGGACTCACAGAAGGCTTCATGCCGATTCCTGCCAAAAAGGGCAGAAAGAGTAAAGAGATTCTGAAATTTGTGAAATAAAAAAGATTCTGAAGTTTGCGAAATAAGAAGAAATGAACTTAGATAGAATAGAACAGCAGGCTGGTCATCTGCCAGCTTACCAGATAGCCGACTCTGTCAATGAAGCATTGATGGAGTCGGCTAACCTTGTTATTACAGCTCCTCCTGGAGCCGGTAAATCTACCCTTCTCCCGCTCACCATTCTGCGGGGCATGAGTGATCAGGCATTGGAAGGTTTCATCCATGATCATCTTAAAAGTCAGGGTAAGATTCTGATGCTCGAACCGCGTCGTCTGGCTGCTCGCCAGATTGCCGAACGGATGGCACAGATTCTGGGAGAACCCGTGGGCAAAACCATCGGCTATCGGGTAAGATTCGAAAGCAAGGTTTCGGATGATACACGCATCGAAGTCCTTACTGAGGGCATTCTCACCCGAATGCTGGTCAATGATGCTACACTCGAAGGCGTTTCGTGCCTCATCTTTGATGAGTTTCATGAGCGCAGCATCAATTCCGATCTGGCGTTAGCGCTGGCCCGGCAAACACAGGAAATCATCCGCCCCGACCTGAAGCTCATTATCATGTCAGCAACAATCGATGCTTCTATCATCTGCCAGGCACTTCAGGCTCCGCTTATCGAGAGTAAAGGCAGAATGTTTCCGATAGAAACCATTTATGCAGACCACGACATCGACAGATATCAGGTAGCGCAGGAAATGGCAGCCACTATCTGTCAGGCTTTCAGAAACCAGGAAGGTGACATTCTTGCCTTTCTGCCGGGACAGGGAGAAATCATGAAATGCGAAGAACTGCTTCGTTCTGCCTTATCTTCAACGGAAATCTATCCACTCTACGGTAACCTCTCGCCTGAAAAGCAGCGGCTCGCCATCGCTCCTTCCAAACCGGGTGAACGAAAAATCGTACTGGCCACTCCTATCGCCGAAACTTCTCTCACCATCGAAGGGGTACGAATCGTTGTGGATTCCGGACTCTGCCGAAAACTGGTTTATGATGCCCGTACAGGCTTGAGTCATCTCGAAACCGTTCGCATCAGCCAGGACATGGCTGTGCAACGAAGGGGACGTGCGGGCAGAATAACATCAGGCGTATGTTACCGGCTTTGGACACAGACCTCGGAACATCTGATGCCAGAACAGCGGCTGCCCGAAATACTGGATGCAGATCTCTCTTCGATGGTTCTCGACATTGCAGCTTTCGGCGAAAACAAACCGGAACTGCTGCCTTGGCTCACCCTTCCTCCCAAGGGCAACCTCGTATTGGCACAGCAACTTCTTATGTCGCTCAACGCCCTCACTCCTGATCATGATACTCACGCTCTCAGTGGCAGCATCACCGCAGAAGGCAGCAGAATGGCTCAACTTCCTTGTCATCCGCGCATTGCCAAGATGATGATCAGCAGCGATTCTCCGGCGAGCCAAGCCCTGGCCTGCGACATTGCTGCTCTGCTGGAAGAGAAAGACCCGATGGGCGAAAATGAAGATTCTGACATGACGCTCCGCCTTTCTATCCTACGTTCCGCACGCTGCAAGAAGAATCTGGGACGTTGGAACCGTATCGCTCAGATTGCCCAGGAATACAGGAAGATGCTGCGTATCAGGGAAGACAACGAGCCAATTGATGCTGAGGAAGTGGGCCATCTCATCGCCCTAGCCTACCCTGAGCGCATCGCCCATGCCACCGACCATGCGGGCAACTTCAAGATGTCGAATGGCAACACGATTTTCATAGACCCGTGCGACAGCATGGCAGCAAACGAATGGCTTGCCATCGCATCACTCAACCTATCTTCAACCTCATCATCCAGTTCTAGGCAGGGGCGGAAAGGAAGGGTATTTCTCTCAGCCCCCGTCAACTGGAAGAACTTGCCGGCACAAACCTGCGAGAATATTTCATGGGACAGCAAAGCGCTGGCAGTAAAGATGCAACAGGAAACACGGATAGGAGCACTCGTCATAGACAGCAAGCCGATACAGAATGCCAGCCGAGAGACAGTTTCAGACATTATCTGCGAAGCTGCCAGAAAAGACGGACTCAGCATGTTCGATTGGAACGAATCGGTTCATCGTCTGCAACAACGCGTGGCGCAAGTAGCTGAGTGGCATCCGGAACTGGAGATTCCCGACCTGTCAACAGAGCATCTCCTGACAACAGCCCAAGCGTGGCTCCCTTTCTATCTCGAAGAAGGTGGTAAGATGAAGACTTCTGTTACTGAGCTGAAGAAACTCAACCTGTGCGAAATCCTTTGGAACATCCTTCCTTACGAGCTTCAGCAGGAGATAGACCGCCTTGCTCCCACCCACATCCGTGTACCATCGGGCAGCAACATCCGCATCGATTATCGCTTGGGGGCCGAAGCCCCGGTTCTGAGTGTGCGGCTTCAGGAGTGTTTCGGAATGACATCAACACCAACTGTCGATGCTGGCAAACAGCCTCTTCTGCTTGAGTTGTTATCTCCCGGTTTCAAGCCCGTTCAGCTTACTCAGGATCTCGCAAGTTTTTGGCAAGGCACTTATTTCGAAGTCCGCAAGGAACTGAAGCGCCGTTACCCTAAGCATTTCTGGCCGGAGAATCCGTTAGAGAGTCAGGCCGTAAGAGGTGTCAAACGATGATAAGAGGAAGCAAACGCTAAGAAGATTCGTAAGAGACGATGAAAGAAGCTTCAAATAGTATTGTAAAAGGCCAAAAGCTGTTTTCTTGACCTTAGAAAAGAAAAAGAAGAAAAAAAGGTCGCTCCCCTATCTGGGGAGCGACCTTTATCTTTATATTTGAATTTTGATGTAATCTTAATTCAACGATGCATCATCTGCAAGGAAATTAATCCTTGAAGAAATCCTTAACAGCCTCGTTTGGTACCATCTTCTCATCGAAAACGTATGCACCAGTCTTAGGGCTCTTAACCATCTTGATAACCTTTGTATATGCGCGACCATCCATGTTACCTTCGTGGAGGGTAGCGACCGCTTTCTTTGCCATAGTCTATTTAAATTGATAAAATTATTAAACTTGTAAGCTAAGCTTACTTAATCTCCTTGTGAAGAGTCATCTTCTTAAGGATTGGGTTGTACTTCATCAACTCAAGACGCTCAGGAGTGTTCTTACGATTCTTTGTAGTCACGTAACGGCTTGTACCTGGCATACCACTGTTCTTGTGTTCAGTGCACTCGAGGATAACCTGTACTCTATTACCTTTTGCTTTCTTTGCCATGATATTTATTCTCCTATAACTTTAATGTCCTTCCAATCTACGTAGCCCTTCTTTACTGCCTGATTCAAAGCAGCATCGAGACCTACCTTATTAATAAGACGAAGACCAGCAGCACTGATCTTGAGGCTGATCCAGCAACCCTCTTCTACATAGTAGAATTTCTTGCTGAAGAGGTTAACATCAAAGCTTCTCTTTGTACGGTGCTTTGAGTGAGACACATTGCAACCTAACTGTGCCTTCTTACCTGTAATTTGACAAATCTTAGACATTTCTATCTTTAATTTTGTAATTCGTTAATTGATACCTATTCCAAACAGAGTGCAAAATTACAAAATAATTTGGTAATAACAAAATAATCCCTAAAAGAACGCTGTCTTTTAAGGATTATTAATATTTGATAGCCTTAAATTAGCAATTTAAGCCTCTTTTTTAAGTTCTTCAGCATGTTCTTTCAAGAATTCGAGCATGCCTTTAAGCGCTGTATTTGTGGCAATTGCAAGGTTGATGTCGCGTCCGAAATCTTCGGTGAGTTTTACTACGCGAACATCGTTCTTATCGCCATAACCTACATAGATTGTGCCCACAGGAATGGCTGGAGTTCCACCCGTCGGACCAGCCACACCCGTTGCTGAAATGGCGAAGTCTACATTCAGGGTCTTGATTGTGCCGAGCACCATCTCCCTTGCCACTTCTTCGCAAACGGCAGTCTGCTCCTCCAGAACCTCATGGCTCACGCCCAGAAGATTCTCCTTTACCTCGTTGGTGTAGCTTACTACACCACCCTTGAAGTAATTGCTGGCACCTGGCACAGAAATCAGCGCCTCGGCGATACGGCCGCCTGTGCAGCTCTCTGCTGTGCCTACTGTCTTGTCACTGTTGTAGAGCATCTCCTGGATGCCCTTGCTCAATATCTTTGTTTCAAATTCCATATTTCTTACTTAAATGATACTTTACTATAGGCTGGCAAGTCGATGGTTGCAAACTCACCATCACGATACTTGAAGGTTCCCACGCAGCCTATCATCGCCGCATTATCGGTAGTATAGCTGAACTTTGGGATGTAGATAGTCCAGCCGAAGCGCTTGGCATGGTCGCGGAAAGCGTTGCGCAAACCATTATTGGCGCTCACACCTCCAGCTACAGCCACATGCTTGATACCGGTCTGCTTGACAGCCATGCGGAGTTTCTTCATCAGAATATCAACGATGGTAAACTCTATGCTGGCAGCCAGATCGTACTTGTTCTTCTCAACAAAATCAGGATCAGCAGCCACCCATTTGCGCAAGCTGTAGAGGAAACTGGTCTTGAAGCCTGAGAAACTGTAGTTCAAACCCGGAATATGAGGCTCAGAGAAACTGAAAGCCTTCGGATTGCCCTGGCGTGCATACTTATCTACGACAGGACCACCAGGATAGCCCCACTCCAGCACCTTGGCGCACTTGTCAATAGCCTCGCCAGCCGCATCATCGATGGTCTGTCCCAGCACTTCCATATCGTTGTAGGCATTCACCTTTACAATCTGCGAATTTCCACCGCTCACGAGAAGACAGATGAACGGGAATGGAGGTGCACTCTGGTCATCATCGCTCTCCTTGATGAAATGAGCCATCACATGACCCTGCAGATGGTTTACATCTATCATCGGAATATTGAGCGAACGGGCGAATCCCTTGGCAAAGCTTACACCCACAAGGAGCGAACCCATCAGACCCGGACCACGGGTGAAGGCTACGGCAGAAAGATCTTCCTTCTTGATGCCGGCACGCGCGATGGCCTGGTCAACGACTGGAACCACATTCTGCTGGTGGGCACGGGAAGCCAACTCCGGAACAACACCGCCGTAAGCTTTGTGAACCTCCTGAGAGGCGGTTACATTGCTCAGCAGCACACCATTCTTGAGCACTGCGGCAGAGGTATCGTCGCAGCTGCTCTCTATACCTAATATATATATATCCTTCATTTCTTAACATTTAACGTTAATATGTCAAAATCTCCACACCTGTCTCTGTCATCACAAGCGTGTGCTCCCACTGCGCAGATGGCTTCTCATCACCGGTGATTACTTCCCAACCGTACGGATCGTCCGCATCGAGGAATACCTGCCAGGTGCCCATGTTGATCATTGGCTCGATAGTAAATACCATGCCCGGAACGAGCAGCATGCCCGTGCCTCTATGACCATAGTGAAGAACCTCAGGCTCTTCATGGAACTGGCAACCTACGCCATGACCGCAAAGATCGCGAACCACACCATAACCATACTTCTTGCAATGCTTCTCGATAGCATGACCGATATCACCTACGAACGAGTATGGCTTGGCAACCTCCATACCGATTTCCAGACATTCCTTGGCTACGCGAACCAGCTGCTCCTTTTCAGGAGTAGTCTTGCCGCCAACGATGAACATACGGCTGGCATCAGCGTAATAGCCATCTACGATGGTTGTCATGTCCACATTGATGATATCGCCCTCTTCGAGCACATCCTCTTCCTTAGGAATACCATGGCAAACCACCTCGTTGATAGAGGTACAAACGCTCTTAGGATAGCCTTCGTAATTGAGACACGCAGGAATGGCATTATGATCCTTGCAATACTGCATGCAGAGATCATCAATCTCCTGGGTGTTGATTCCCGGACGGATCATCTCGGCTACCGCATCAAGACAACCGGTGTTTACGACACCACTCTTGCGGATGCCTTCTATCTGTTCTGGAGTTTTAATCAAGTCACGGGTAGGAACAAGTTTACCCTTGTTTTCCCAAAACATTACCTGCTTGTCGAGCTCTGTAAGAGGCTGACCTGGCAAGCAATGCCATCTTTTCTTCTTAATCATTGTATTATGTATTTAATATTTGCGACTGCAAAAGTACATTTTTTATTGCAGAGCACAAAATAAAATGGCAATTATTTGCATTTTAGTGCAAATAATCACCACAAATAATTACTTCAAATGCTCGTAAATCTTATCGCACCAGTCTTCTCCATTCTGCGGACAATAAGTAAACAGTCCCAGTTCTGAGGCTGCACAGCAGTTACGGGGACCATCATCAATAAACAGACACTCCTCTGGCATGATCTTCTCCTGAGAAAGGACATAACGGAAGAAATTCTCATCCGGTTTCATATACTTTACTTCATAAGAACGATACATCGCATCGAAATAATCGCCGATAGGATGACCGTCGCCGGAGAATGCCTCGCTGTCTACCCAGGCTGATACATAAGGGTTGGTATTGCTGAGCAAGATTACACGGTAGCCCTGCTTCTTAAGATTGCGGAGAGTAACCAGATTGCGTTCTGGAATTTCCTTCATGTAGCCCAGCCAGCAATGCTGCAGTTCCTCGAAGGTTACCTCGCGGCCAATCTTCTTGCACACTTCCCGACGGTATTCCTCCTCGGAAATCTTGCCCTCTTCCAGCTGACCGTTTAAACCAACCTGCTTATAAGGGTCCATCTTCTCCGCAAACTCCTTCATACCCAACTCAATGAAACGTTTGCCTGCCTCATTCTCGTCGAGGGTGATGATGACACCACCCATATCAAAAATCACAGTTTTAATCATATAATTATCCTAAAAACGTTGTATTCTTTATCTTGTCAGAACAGCTCCAGCTTGTTCTTTCTAGCCTCTGAGAGCGAGGCTATCTTAGCCTGCTCTTCGTGATAGTTCTGGCGAAGTTTCTCGTAGCGTTCCTTCAGTTCCGCCTCAAACTTAGGACATTCAGCCTCGTTGAGGAAGCGGGCACAGATTCCGGCATTGAGCGATGCGTCCTTCACCCAGATGACCGGTCCGTCATATTCAGGCGCAATCTTCAGAGCCACATGCAGTTCGCTCGTCGTTGCCCCACCTACCATGATAGGAATGCGCAAACCAGCTTTCTGCATTTCTCGGGCCACATGAACCATTTCTTCAAGCGAAGGGGTGATAAGTCCGCTCAAACCGATTGCATCTACCTTTTCATCGATAGCTTTCTGTACAATCTGTTCGGCTGGAACCATCACACCTAAGTCGATGATTTCGTAATTGTTACATGACATAACCACGCAGACGATGTTCTTTCCGATATCATGAACATCGCCCTTCACGGTTGCCATCAGAATCTTGCCGGCAGTTGTTGCTCCACCCTGTTTTTCTGCCTCGATATGAGGCTGAAGGATAGAAACTGCCGATTTCATCGTGCGAGCCGTCTTGACAACCTGCGGCAAGAACATTTCGCCTTTTCCGAAAAGTTCGCCTACCAGGTTCATGCCGTCCATCAGAGGACCCTCAATAACGTTTACTGCATGAGGATATTTGGCAAGTGCTTCGTCAATATCCTGATGCAGGAAATCGGTGATTCCCTTTCTCAGCGCATACTTCAGACGTTCTTCCACACTCTCCTTTCGCCATTCAGGAGCAGCCGGTTTCTTGGGAGCAACACCGCCTGCCTTAGCTGCAGCCTTGGCAGCATCAGCCTGGGCTTTTATCTCTGCCGCAAGCTCGATGAGTTCATCAGCTGCACCTTTTCTCCTATTCAGCACAACATCCTCGATGAGATGAAGCTGTTCTTCAGGAATTTTATTGTAATCCATTCTGGCTTTGGCATTTACAATACCAAAGTCCATACCTACCTGCTGGGCATGATGCAGAAAGACACAATGGATAGCCTCACGGATGTAAGTATTGCCACGGAATGAGAACGAGAGGTTGCTGACACCTCCGCTGACATGTGCACCAGGCAGATTCTGATGAATCCACTCCGTTGCACGGATGAACTCAACGGCATAATTATCATGCTCCTCCATACCGGTAGCAATGGCAAGTACGTTCGGGTCGAAGATGATATCGAGCGGATTCATACCCAACTTGTCTACCAGAAGGTGATAAGCACGTTCTGCTATCTCGATGCGGCGCTCGAAAGTGGTAGCCTGACCAACCTCATCAAAACACATCACAACAACGGCTGCACCATAGCGCAACACATCGCGGGCATGAGAAAGGAATACTTCCTCACCCTCCTTCAAACTGATGGAATTGACAATACACTTGCCCTGGCAGCACTTCAAGCCAGCCACGATGACGTCCCATTTGGAAGAGTCGATCATCACCGGAACCTTCGCAATGTCTGGTTCGGCTGCAATCATATTCAGGAAATTAACCATCTCGGCTTTCGCATCGAGCAAACCATCGTCCATATTCACGTCAACGACAGCCGCTCCATCAGCCACTTGCTTTCTGGCAATACCGATGGCTTCTTCATAATTCTTTTCGTTAATCAAACGCAGGAACTTCCTGCTACCAGCTACGTTACAGCGTTCGCCCACGTTGACAAACCGACTGGCGTCAACCGGCAAATGTACGGAATCATCGACCTGCAGAAGGTCTAATCCCGAGAGCCACATATACTTAGGTTTCTCCACCACCTGGTGCTGCTTCTTACCCTCAGCTATACGGGCGTAATGGGCGATGAATTCAGGACTTGTACCGCAGCATCCGCCTATGATGTTCACGATGCCTTCATCGATGAATTCGGCTATTTGCGGAGCCATCGATTCGGCTGTCTCGTCATATTCGCCCATTTCGTTAGGCAAACCGGCATTAGGATGCGCACTAATATAATAAGGTGCAACCTGAGCCATGTGCTCGATGAAAGGTTTCATCTGAGGAGCACCAAAGGCGCAGTTCATGCCGACAGAGAAGATAGGATAAGGAGAAAGCGAAGCTAGGAAAGCATCTACAGTCTGACCGCTGAGCGTTCTGCCCGCCAGATCACTTACCGTAAGACTGATCATGACAGGCAACTCTACTCCATGTTTCTTCATCATGGTGAGCGCTGCATCTATCATCGCCTTGCAGTTGAGTGTATCAAAGATGGTTTCGATGAGAATCACGTCAGCACCGCCTTCGATAAGTCCGTCCACCTGTTCGCATACATCGGTGAAAAGCTCATCGTATGTAATCTCGCGGGCGGCAGGATTGCTGACGTCCGGACTCATGGAGCAAGTCTTGTTGGTTGGTCCCACATCTCCTGCAACGAAGCGTGGTTTATCAGGCGTAGAAAACTTATCGCATTCGATACGTGCCAGTCGGGCACCCTCGAATGCCATTTCGCGGGCGCAGTTCTCCAGGTGATAATCAGCCTGCGAAATGCGCTGGCACGAAAAAGTATTCGCGGTAATAATATCGGCGCCAGCCTCCAGGTAGCGTCGGTAAATATCAGATATCACATCAGGACGAGTAATGTTGAGCATGTCGTTGTTGCCCTTCATCATACCCGGCAAATCGCGGAACCGCTCTCCTCTGAAGTCTTCTTCTGTAAGATTATACTTCTGAATCTCAGTACCCATGGCACCATCGAGAATCAGAATTTTCTCCTTTACAATCTCTCTTAAATTCTTCATTGTCTAAAAGTGCTTGATTGCTCTATCCATCTCTCTTCTGTCTTCCTTTTCTTTCAGAGTCTGGCGCTTGTCATACTCCTTCTTTCCCTTACAGAGGGCAATATCCACCTTGGCTCTACCGTGATTATCGATAAAGATGAGGGTTGGAACAATGGTGAAACCAGGCTGCTTGCTGTCCTCCTCAAGACGGCGCAATTCGCGCTTAGTGAGAAGAAGCTTGCGGTCGCGGCGAGCCTCATGATTGCTGAAAGAACCATAAAAATAAGGAGAGATGTTCATTCCCTTGACCCAAAGTTCGCCCTGATAGAAATCGCAATAACAATCTACCAGCGAAGCCTTTCCGCCACGGATTGACTTAATCTCTGTTCCCGTAAGCACAATGCCTGCGGTATATGTGTCAACGAAGAAGTACTCAAACGAAGCCTTCTTGTTGCGTATCTGTATCGGACTCTTCTTACGGAGTTCCTGTTCTTGCTTTTTCATATATATATAATAATGTATTATAAGTTTATAGTTTGACAATTTCGCAGAAATTGTCGATATGATCATCGATGTAGAAGGCAACCTTGCTGGTCCACTCTTCTTCGTTCTCAACGAACTCATCGTCAAAATCATCAAACTCAGGAAATTTTTCGTAGAGCGCCATAAACTCCTCATCGGTCAGATCGCGCTCAATCTCCTCATGGTTTGTTTTATACAGGAAATGACTCTTCTTGATGAGTTTGGCGAGTTCTGTCAATCCCCAGTTTTTAAACGCCTTGTCGGTAGGGTTCTTCCAGAGGAAAGCACCGTAACCGTTATGTATGAGCTGAACCATTCCGCCATCCATCATCTCCTCATGCAGGATATCCCAAGCCAGAAGAGTAATCTGGTCGCTGTTGAGCTGCGCCATGGTTTCGGCAGTCAGTTCACCACCAATCGCTTCGCGGATAGCGTCCACGAAAGCCTTTACAAATTCATCCATGCCCGCCTCGGCAGCATGCTGAAGCTTGGCATCGTTTATCTTTACTTCGATCATAATCTACAAAATTGCAATTTTCAGTTTGCAAAGATACATGAAATTGTGCATAAACCCAAGAAAAAATCTAAATATTAGGTTAAAGAGTTAAAAAGAATACCCAATTTTAGGTATTTTCCGGATTTTTTTTGTACTTTTGTGCTCGGAATTGAGGTGATGGCACCGATGTTTCAGCAAAACAATATGAATTAAGTACAGAACTTTATACTTATAATATTCATTAATATAAAATTTAGCGAATATGATCTATTCTAAAGAAGTAGACAACATGTGCGTTGTCGCTAAGGGTCCTAACCACGGACCAGCTCCAATTCCTGAAGAGGGAAAATGGATTCAGGCAAAAGAGATCAAAGACATCTCTGGTTATACTCACGGTGTGGGTTGGTGTGCTCCTCAGCAGGGTGCTTGCAAGCTCTCTTTGAACATCAAGGAAGGCGTTATTCAGGAGGCTCTTGTTGAGACTATCGGTTGTACTGGTATGACTCACTCAGCTGCTATGGCTTCTGAGATTCTCCCAGGCAAGACTATTCTTGAGGCTTTGAACACTGACCTCGTATGCGATGCTATCAATACAGCTATGCGCGAGCTCTTCCTCCAGATTGTTTACGGTCGTAGCCAGAGCGCTTTCTCAGAGGGCGGTCTCGTTATCGGTGCAGGTCTTGAGGACTTGGGTAAGGGTCTTCGTTCACAGACTGGTACTCTCTATGGTACTGTAGCTAAGGGTACACGTTACCTCGAGTTGACAGAGGGTTACATCACAAAGCAGTTCCTCGATAAGGACAGCCAGGTTTGTGGTTATGAGTATGTTCACCTCGGCAAGATGATGGAAGCTATCAAGAACGGTATGGACGCTAACGAGGCTGTCAAGAAGTTCACAGGTAGCTACGGTCGTACAACTGCTGAGCAGGGTGTTGTTAAAGCTATTGATCCACGTAAAGAATAATAAGGAGATACAGATATGATTAGAAAAGTAAGTTACGAAAGTCAGGAACGTCGCGAGAAGCAGGTTCTTGCTGCTCTTAATGCTAACGGTATCAAGAGCTTGGAAGAGGCTAATCAAATCTGCGAGCACGCAGGTGTTGACCCTTATCAGATGTGTGAAGATACTCAGCGTATCTGCTTCGAGAACGCTAAGTGGGCGTATGTAGCTGGTGCTGCTATCGCTATCAAGAAAGGTGTTAAGACTGCTGCTGATGCAGCTGAGGCTATCGGTATCGGTTTGCAGGCTTTCTGCATCCCAGGTTCTGTAGCTGACGACCGTAAGGTTGGTCTTGGTCACGGTAACTTGGCTGCTCGTTTGCTCCGTGAGGAGACTCAGTGCTTCGCTTTCTTGGCTGGTCACGAGTCTTTCGCTGCTGCTGAGGGTGCTATCAAGATTGCTGAGATGGCAAACAAGGTTCGCAAGAACCCATTGCGCGTTATCTTGAACGGTCTTGGTAAGGATGCTGCTCAGATCATCAGCCGCATCAACGGTTTCACATACGTACAGACAAAGTTCGACTACTATACAGGTGAGTTGAAGGTTGTTAACCGCATCGCTTACAGCGACGGTCCACGTGCTAAGGTTAACTGCTATGGCGCTGACGACGTTCGCGAGGGTGTTGCTATCAACTGGAGCGAGGATGTAGACGTATCTATCACAGGTAACTCTACAAACCCTACACGTTTCCAGCACCCAGTAGCTGGTACATACAAGAAGGAGCGTATTGCTGCTGGTAAGCCATACTTCTCAGTAGCTTCTGGTGGTGGTACAGGTCGTACTTTGCACCCAGATAACATGGCTGCAGGTCCTGCTTCTTACGGTATGACTGATACTATGGGTCGTATGCACTCAGACGCTCAGTTCGCAGGTTCTTCTTCAGTTCCTGCTCACGTAGAGATGATGGGCTTCCTCGGTATGGGTAACAACCCTATGGTAGGTGCTACTGTTGCTATCGCCGTAGCTATCGACCTCGCTATCAACAAGAAGTAATTTCTTTGAGATACAAAACATATAAAAGCCTTGAGAATCAGCTGATTCTCAAGGCTTTTTCTTTATTTATCCTACTGGAATAATCTTTATATCTTACTGGAATAAAAAAATATCTCCGAAAGATATTTTTTTATCTTTCGGAGATATTCTTCTATCTTTCGGAGAAAATAATTTATCCTACAGAGTTTCTATTTTTATCTAACCAGCTTTCTAATTTTCCTAAAACTAAACGATGTGCTCATAAGTGCAATGATTACGCCAATCAGCCAGTAAAGCCAAGCACGATAACTGATCATGAAAACCAGGAACAACACCAGGAGCAGAATCAGAAGCTGAAAGATACAGAATCTGAAACCAAGAGCGGATAACCGATAACCATAAACGGCTCTGCTGAAAGCCAATACTGCTAAGGTCTCTATGGCATAAGCAACGGCAATACCCTCTCCTACTCCTCTCAATCCATCTAACTGATAACCAGCTATTTCACAGATTATCAGCAAGATAACACAAAAACTTTCCTGAATGAGAAAAAGCCTGGAATCGCCTCTTGACAACGGGAGATATTCTATTGGAAGATAAACGGCCTTGAACAACATGGCAACAGCAGCAAGCTGAGTCATCTGGAGCATCCCCATAAACTGGGCATTGTATAAAATCGGAATAATGAGAGGCAGTCCCAAAATGATAGCAGCTACTATAGGCCCCAGCAACAGGACATTCATTTCAAGCTGGCGGTTCACACAGAGATTGCGCTCTTTAACAGACTCCTCGTTTTTTCTGGAACCCGAAATGCCGGAGAGACGGGGATAAAAATCCTGATCCATGACCGAGAACACCATTCCCGCATAAACAAAGACAATCGTTATACCGGCATTGAAAAGTCCGACAACTTCCAGATCGCCTTGTTGGTTCAAAAAGGCACGAATCAGAAATTCGCATCCGCTATTCATCAAACCCGAAAGTACAAATGCCCCGCCAAGTCGCAAAAGTGGGAAACCTGCAACTAGCGTCATTTTTCGCATATTTACGCCCCACCGTACAACTCGTCGGGAATATCGAAAATTCAGAGCCCATTGCATAAATGCCAAAATGAACAGAATGGGCAGAATACCTCTCTCACCAAATATCCAATAAACCGGAACCGAAACCAAAAGCAGAAGAATAGCCAGAAGACTTGCCTGCATCGCCAACGCACGCAACTGTCCGGTAGCTTTCAGAATGGCAGTTTCACCTCCAGCCAGAATCGTGAAGAAAATGGTTGGTGCCAGGAGAATGAAATGTAGCGTATGATTGCCCCAGGAAAAAGTAAACCCATTGAGTAACGGACCCAGAAGGACACAGACGATGGCTCCGAAAAATGCAGCAAGCAGACTATAGGTGCGGACAAGAAGAACCGCCCCGGCGATATCAGCCTTTTCGGACTGCGATTCATCTGCAGCATGTTCCTTTTCAGAAATAAATTTAACACCACTTGTAGGAATGCCGAAATTACACGCAGAACTGAGAACAGAAATCGTTGAGCTGAAAAGAGACAGCAGTCCCATTCCAGAAGGTCCGAGGAAGAGCGCCGTAAATTTATTGCGCAAAACTCCTACAAGAATTCCCAATCCTTGCACACTGCCAAACAATCCTGTATATTTCAGAATATGCGAATAACTGTTTTCCTTTTTATCACCCATAATCAAAAGAAACAAAAAAAAGGTTGGATTTCCCGAAAGAGAAATTCAACCTTTATACTTTAAAATCTCAAAAGAAGATTCTGTCGAAGATTAAGCCTCAGCTGGAGCCTCCTCTGCAGGAGCTTCCTCAGCAGCCTTAGCCTCTGCCTCAGCAGCAGCTGCAGCAGCCTTCTTATCAGCTACCTTCTTAGCGATTGCCTCGTTCATCTTCTTCTCAGCCTCGAGCTCCTTAGCAGCAGCTTCCTTCTTTGCCTTAGCATCGCCCTCGCGAACAGCAGAAATCTTAGCGTCCTTGCTATTCTTCCAAGCGTCGAAACGCTTCTGAGCCTCAGCATCGTCGAATGCGCCCTTCTTAACGCCACCCTTGAGGTGCTTCATCAAGTAAACGCCCTCGCCCTTGAGGATGTTGCGAACTGTGTCTGTTGGCTGTGCACCTGTCTCTACCCAGTAGAGTGCGCGCTCGAAATTCAAATCTACAGTAGCTGGATTGGTGTTAGGGTTGAAAGTACCAATCTTCTCAGTAAATTTACCATCACGTGGTGCTCTAACGTCAGCGATTACGATGCTGTAGAAAGCATAGCTTTTACGACCGCCGCGCTGCAATCTGATTTTTGTTGCCATTTTTAAATCTTAATTTTAATTTAATTTATAATGAGGTTTGAATTTTATGCTGCCATCTCGTGACAGCGGGTGCAAAATTACTACTTTTATTTGAATTGAGCAAACTTTTATCTATATTCAAATGCTTTTTTAGCATTTTTTATCTGATTCGGTCTGCTGCTCTCAAGAGTTTGATGTCATCGTTCACACCTTTCATTGCCATCCATTCGAATATGATTGCTACCAAAGGAAGGCAAGCGGCAAACTGAAACTTCATCGTTCCTTCTGCTTCAGGAACAGGAATCAAGCCCATGAACATCACGATATAATCTACATACCATAAACCTGCAAAAAGCATGGCAAGTGAACAGAGTGATTTCTGAAGCTTCAGATTCTTGTACAAAAAGATGTTTACCAATGCTATGATGGCTGAAACGGCGAGCAGAAGGAACAGAGGAACGCAAGTAGTTGAAATCTGCATTCCTGCCTCCCCTACCACTCCGAGATTATAAACCATAGTGTCTCCTCCCATCGTCTTAGCTGCGATGCTGGCGATAGGAAGGAAAAGACAGATAGCAATGGCGATGACAGCAAAGAGCAGAAATAATGTCTGTTTACGCTGTATCATATAGCTCTGGAATATTAAATTTCGCTCTCGTGAACCATTGGTGCAGATGTCTTGGTAGGATCGCGCCAATAAATATTATTCTCAATAAACTCTTCTGTAGCGAGCAAAGTTGGCTTTGGCAACTTCTCGTAGTAGCGAGAGATTTCAATCTGTTCGCGGTTCTCAAAAACTTCCTCCAAAGAATCGTTATAAGAAGCAAACTCCTGAAGTTTCTTGCTCAACTCCTGCTTGATTTCGATAGAAATCTGATTAGCGCGCTTTGCAATGATAGCTACGCTCTCGTAGATATTATGGGTATCATCGCAGAGATCCATAATGTTGCGAGTTACTGTGTTTACTGGTGCCTTTGATTTTTTGAAATCCATAATTATAGTACTATTATTATTATATTGTTTTTACCTTATTATATATATGCTTTTTTTTAATTGGCATTATTGCCAAGCTGGTCGAGAGCAGTCTCCGGATGCTCTTTCTCGTACTGCTTGCACTTCTCGATATACTTCTCGGCAAGTGCGCGGTCCTTTGAATCAGGATATTCGTTGATAAAGCCATAACACTCATCCTCAGCATCCTGATAGCGCTCCAGCTGCTTTTTCTCGACACTCATCTTTGCCAGTTCGTATTTACCTTTCATGATGAGCGATGCAAACTCCTCGCGTCGGTTGCTGTAAGGATAATCCTTAAGCGCATTCTGTGCAGTTACGATACAAGCCTCATAATTGTTGCCTCCGCTGGTACAGTTGCCGAAATAGGTGCCCATATCAAAATACAGCTTGGCACTCTTATACTCCTTCTCAACCAAGAGGTCCTGAAGAGCAAAAAGGCGGTTTGTAGCCTGCTGCTTGAGTCGGGCATCCGGATAAAGATCCAGAAACTCCTGGAAGGCTGCGATGGCTGTAATCGTGGTACTCTGGTCAAGACGAGGCTCTGGAGCATTCTGATACAGACTCTCTCCCACAAAGTACTTTGCATTTTCAGCAAACTTACCTTTAGGATAAGAAGAGTAATACTTCTTGAAATACTCTGCAGCAGTCTCATAATCCTTCATACCATACTCGGCCATAGCCAGCATGTACAAACATTCCTCACCCTCGGTAGAACCTTTCTTCATCGTTACCAGTTCCTGCAGAAGAGGAATGGCACGGGAATACTTGCCCTGGGCATAGCTCTGCTTGGCGTACTCATACTTATAAGTATAATCGCCTGATTTCAATACCTGGTTATATTCGTGGGCACAGCTCGACAAGAGCAATGCAACACACGATGCAATAAGAGTCAATTTTTTCATAATTCTCATTTTGAACTGCAAAGTTACTCATAATTTACTTATTATCAAAAGAAAAGATACATTTTTTCGTAAAAAATTAATCTTTATAACGATTAATGGCGTTTTTTTTGTAATTTTGCACCTTGAAACAGAACTTTTGAGAAGAAATCAGGAAGAAAATGGATTTTAAGATTACATCAAAATATAAGCCAACTGGCGACCAGCCGCAAGCCATCAGGCAACTCACAGAGGGGGTGCTTGAAGGAGACCCTGCACAGGTGTTGTTGGGTGTAACCGGCTCGGGTAAAACCTTTACGGTGGCAAACGTGATTGCCAACGTGGGGAAGCCTACGCTCATCTTGAGCCACAACAAGACTCTTGCCGCCCAACTGTATCAGGAGATGAAGGGTTTCTTCCCTGAGAACGCTGTAGAATATTATGTTTCATACTACGACTATTATCAGCCGGAAGCTTATCTGCCAACGACTGATACTTATATTGAAAAAGACCTCGCCATCAATGATGAAATAGACAAGTTGCGACTCGGTGCTGTTTCTGCCCTTCTCTCGGGCAGAAAGGATGTCATCGTTGTCTCATCCGTATCGTGCATCTATGGTATGGGCGGACCTGTGGCGATGCAGGAGAACATCATCAAGATTCATCGCGGGCAGCGACTCGACAGAAATGAATTTCTGAGGAAACTCGTTGATGCACTTTACGTTAGAAATGACATAGAACTGCAACGTGGCAACTTTAGAGTGAAAGGCGAAACGGTTGACATCTTTATGGCTTACAGCGATCATGTTTTGCGCGTAACATGGTGGGACGATGAGATTGACAGTATCGAAGAAGTGGATTCGCTCACCTATCACCGCCTTGCCTCGTTCGAAGATTACGAGATTTATCCAGCCAACCTTTTCGTAACAACAAAAGAACAACAGGAAAGTGCCATTCGCAGAATTCAGGACGACCTGGTTAAACAGGTAGAATTCTTCAAGAGTATTGGAGATGGAATCAAGGCACAGCGCATCAAGGAACGTGTAGAATATGATATGGAAATGATCAAGGAATTGGGCCACTGTTCGGGCATCGAGAACTATTCCCGTTATTTCGATGGCAGACATGAAGGCGAACGCCCGTATTGCCTGCTCGATTTCTTCCCTAAAGATTTCCTGCTTGTGGTTGACGAGAGCCATGTGAGCATCCCGCAGATTGGAGCCATGTATGGAGGCGACCGGGCACGAAAGAAGAACCTGGTAGAATATGGTTTCCGTTTGCCTGCTGCCTTCGACAACCGTCCGCTGAAGTTCGAGGAATTTCATGATCTCATTCCGCAGGCCATCTACGTAAGTGCAACTCCGGCAGACTATGAATTGAGAGAAGCCGAAGGCGTGGTTGTAGAACAGCTGATTCGTCCTACAGGACTCCTGGATCCGGAAATCGAAGTCCGTCCAAGTGAGAATCAGATAGATGATCTTCTGGACGAAATATTAACAAGAACACACCGCAACGAGCGAGTTCTGATTACGACTCTTACAAAGCGCATGGCAGAAGAACTCACCGAGTTCCTGCTCAACCACAACGTAAAGGCTGCCTATATCCACAGTGATGTGGCAACCTTAGACCGAGTAAAGATCATGAACGATCTCCGTGCAGGAGTATACGATGTACTGGTGGGTGTCAACCTGTTACGAGAAGGACTCGACTTACCGGAAGTTTCGCTCGTAGCTATTCTCGATGCAGACAAGGAAGGTTTCCTGCGCAGTCACCGTTCTCTGACCCAGACAGCTGGCCGTGCAGCCCGAAATGTGAACGGCAAGGTAATCATGTATGCAGACAACATCACAGACAGCATGCAGAAAACGATAGATGAAACTGCCCGCCGCCGAAGCATCCAGTTGAAATACAATGCCGACCATGGCATTACTCCAAAACAGATTGTGAAAGCAATAACCTCAGCTCTGCCTACCAGCAAGGAAGAAGGAGCAAAGATTGTTCCGATGGGAGCCGAGGGTTCCAAGCCTCGCGTTTACGTGGAACCGGAAAGTGCAGCCTTCGTTGCCGACCCTATTGTTCGCAGTATGAGCAAGGAAGAATTGGAAAAGAGCATTGCCAATACTACGGCATTGATGAAGCAAGCTGCCAAAGACCTCGACTTCATGCAAGCTGCCCAATATCGCGATGAAATCATCCGATTGCAGAAGGAATTGGAAGAAAAGGGATAAATTCAAAAGAAATAACCATCAAAAAGAGGGTGAATCATAAATTAATGATTCACCCTCTTTTTATTTACCCAGCAGTTATTCATCTGTCTGTCAGTTATCTGCTATTCAAACGACAGCTTTTTCAGACGGGAACGTAACTGCTCCGCCTCGCTCTTTCTGATAGAGAGTTTGATGCTGCAAGTATTATCGAAAGTCTGATCCAGGATACGCGGATTCATATCTTTGACTATCCTCATCACATCATTCATCATCGGATAAGTAAAATCATAGGTTACTATTTCCTCTATCTGTTGCGTAACCTCCTCACTATGAGCCAAAGCATCAATAGCAGCTTCACGATAGGCAACAATGAGTCCGCTGGTTCCCAATTTCACTCCTCCGAAATATCGGATGACGACAATTAAAATATCCGTCAATTCTGATTTCGTGATTTGGCCGAGGATTGGTTTTCCTGCTGTAGAAGAAGGTTCGCCATCATCATTGGCACGGAACTCTGTCCGTTCAGGACCTAGCATATATGCATAACAACAATGTCGGGCATCGTAATATTTCTTACGGTACCCGGCAACAATTTCCTTCACCTCGTCAACAGTTGTAACATGGTGAGCAAAGGCGAGAAACTTACTCCTTTTCTCGGTGTAATATCCCTCGCCTATCGTATCTGATATAGTCTTAAATTCGTCTATCATTAATCCAACTTGTGAATAATCAAACCGCTGCGCAACTTAGGTTCAAACCAAGTTGCCTTAGGTGGCATAATCTTACCACTGTCAGCGATATCCATAATCTGCTGCATAGTAACCGGATGCAAAGCAAGTGCCATCTTCATCTCACCGCTATCCACACGACGTTTCAACTCACCGAGACCGCGAAGACCGCCCACAAAATCGATGCGCTTATCAGAACGTAAATCCTTGATACCCAGAATTTCATCAAGAATCAGACGAGATGAAATATCCACATCGAGCACGCCGATAGGATCTGCATCGTCGTAAGTTCCTGGCTTGGCAAACAAACCGTACCATTTACCGTCCAGATAGAGGAGGAAAGAATGGAGAGCAGCTGGTTTCAGAATATCCAAGCCAAACTGGCTGATAGCATCATCAATAGCCATCTTTTCATAGCAAGGTATGCCCTCTTCATCACCAGATACATTCACATTGATTGCATCAATATCTATCACCTCGAAATTCTTTGTCAAAGCATCGAGGAACTGATCAGAAGTCAGACCGTTCAAATCCTTCACAACTCGGTTATAATCGAGAATAGTAAGCTGACTTGCCTGGAAACAAACTGCCATAAAGTAGTTATATTCCTCCTTACCTGTATGATTAGGATTCTGCTTAGCTTTTTCTGCACCTACCAGAGCTGCTGCTGCACTACGGTGATGACCGTCAGCAATATAAAGGCTAGGCATCTTGGCAAATTCCGCTGTAATTGTGGCAATATCCTGATCATCGCTTACAACCCAGAACTGATGACGGAAACCATCTATTGGAGCAATGAAATCATACTCCGGCGTTGTTGCTGCATAACGCATCAGAAGTTCGTTAAGCACCTCATTATCAGGATAAGCGAAGAATACTGGTTCGATATTGGCATTGCATACACGCACATGCTTCATACGGTCTTCTTCCTTATCGCGGCGTGTCAGCTCATGTTTCTTGATGACACCCGTCATATAGTCGTTTACATACGCACCTACCACAAGACCATACTGAGTCTTGCCGTTCATCGTCTGTGCATAGATATAATACTGTTCCTTATCATCCTGTTTCAACCAGCCATTCTCCTGGAACTTTCTGAAGTTCTCTGCAGCGCTTTCATAAACGCGAGGATCGTACTCAGAAGTACCTGGTTCGAAATTGATTTCAGGTTTAATAATATGATAAAGGCTCTTCTCGTTATCGCCTGCCTCGGCACGTGCTTCCTCAGAATTGAGAACATCGTAAGGACGAGACTCAACTTGCTCAACTAAATCTTTTGGGGGACGAATACCCTTAAATGGTTTAACTATAGCCATAATGTTTTATTGATTTTAATGAATAAAAGCCCACGAAGGGCAAGTATATCATGAAGTCTGTAAAGATAAAAAGCCCATAAAGGGCACTAGCTAAAGCACCCTCTATGAGCTTTTTTATATCCTAATTTTTATTTATTTACTTGATATTTTGTGCAGCCATCAGCAAAGAACGCATTGATCTGCTTAGCTGCTGCAATACCGGCATTGATATTTGCTTCTGCAGTCTGTGCACCCATCTTCTTAGGAGTTGAGAAGTAGCGACCCTCGAACTTGGCAAAGTCTGCATCAGCATCAGGCTTGATATCAGTGATGAACTTCAAATCCTCACGCTCAGCGAGAAGTTTCAGGAGCTCAGGCTCATTGATAACTTCCTTACGCGCTGTATTGATGAGGATGCCACCCTTAGGCAACTGGTTTACAGTCTTGTAGTCGATGCTCTTGATAGTCTCTGGAGTAGCAGGGATATGAAGAGAAACGATGTCGCAAGTCTGGAACAACTCATCCTGTGACTTTACAGCATGAACACCGGCAGCCTCGATAACATCAGCTGGGCAGAATGCATCGTAAGCAGCTACTTCCATGCCGAATCCCTTGGCGATGCGAGCCACATTTCGACCTACATTACCGAAAGCAAGAATACCCAGTTTCTTACCCTTCAACTCGCTGCCAGCCTTGCCGTTGTAGAAATTACGTACAGTAAAGACCAACAAGCCGAATACCAACTCAGCTACTGCGTTAGAGTTCTGACCAGGAGTATTCTCAGCCACTACATTATGAGCAGTAGCAGCAGCAAGGTCAATGTTATCATAACCTGCACCAGCACGAACGATAATCTTCAGGTTCTTTGCTGCATCGAGCACCTCGGCATCAGCCTTGTCAGAACGGATAATCATCGCGTCCACATCCTTCACTGCATCGAGAAGCTGAGCCTTCTCTGTATATTTTTCGAGCAGCACCAATTCGTTGCCTGCTCCCTCTATTTCTTTCTTAATGCCTTCCACAGCAGCCGCTGCGAATGGCTTTTCTGTTGCAACTAATACTTTCATACAAATTCAAAAATTAATGTTGTGCTTCAAAATCCTGCATGGCCTTGACGAGTGCCTGAACGCCCTCCATGGTCTGTGCATTATAGCAGCTGGCACGGAAACCACCCACTGAGCGGTGACCCTTGATACCTACCATGCCACGCTCTGTAGCGAAGTCGAGGAATGGCTTCTCCAACTCCTTGTACTCATCGTTCATCACGAAGCAGATGTTCATCAAAGAACGGGATGCTTCTTCAACAGTACCCTTGAAGAGTTTGTTGCGGTCGATTTCTGCATAAAGAACTTCTGCACGTTCGTGAGCTCGCTTGTCAGCAGCCTCAACACCACCATTAGCCTTCAACCAGCGGAGATTCTCCATCAAGGTATAGATAGGAACAACAGGAGGAGTATTGAACATACTGCCCTTCTCAACGTGAGTACGATAATCGAGCATTGTAGGAAGCTCGCGAGGAGCCTTGCCGAGCATATCATCCTTAACGATGATAACGGTAACACCTGCCATAGAAAGATTCTTCTGAGCACCTGCATAGATGGCAGTATACTTAGAAACATCTACTGGACGGCTCATGATATCTGAAGACATATCAGAAATCAATGGTACGTTTACATCTGGATCTACACGGAGTTCAGTACCATATATAGTATTGTTGCTTGTCAAATGCAAGTAATCACAATCGGCTGGTACAGTGTTAGGAACCTGTGGATAGAAAGTGAAATTGGCGTCGGACGATGATGCGATCTCCACGACCTCACCAAAATGCTTTGCCTCTTTCATTGCCTTCTTAGCCCAAGTGCCAGAATTAATGTAGGCAGCCTTCTTGATGAGGAAGTTTGCTGGAATCTGCATAAACTGCAATGACGCGCCACCACCAAGGAAGATAACGGAATAACCCTCAGGAATGTCAAGAAGTTCCTTGAATAAGGAGACTGCCTCATCAACTACTGGCTGGAAATCCTTAGCACGGTGGCTGATTTCCATCAATGAAAGACCTGAACCATTAAAATCCAAAATCTGCTTTGCTGTGTTCTCAATCACTTCGCGTGGAAGCATTGATGGACCTGCGTTAAAATTGTACTTCTTCATCTTTGTATAATTATTTAAGTTTTATACGATATAATCCTGTTAGCAGGAAAAATTAGTGCACAATACACCCATATAGGATACATAGTAAACCTTTGGATTGTATTTACGACTGCGAAATTACACTTTTTATTTGAAACTACCAAACTTTTCTGCACATTTTTAGCGTTTTGCGCAGATTTCTTTCATTTTGTTAGTCATTTTAGTATAATAACTGCATATTTATGTCTATTTTTACATTTATTATACATTAGCAAGCAACAGAGAAAAGATAATAGCAGTTTGTCAACTACCTTACCTCTTCCACTATCGTTTTGACGCCTTTTATCTTTTCGCCCTTTACATTATTCAGTACGCTGCGCAACTTCGTTCGGGAAATGGCAGCATAAGCATAACGGTCATTAACATCAATCTTTCCGATTTCAGCCGACTGCAGCCCACCCTTCTTGCAAAGGAAGCCTAAGATGTCACCCTTGCTGATTTTATCCTTTTTGCCTTTACCTATATATATAGTAGCCATCTTAGGTTTGGCTGGCGCAGGAAGCTGATCAGCAACAGGCATCTCATAATTCTCAATCTCTGCATCCACATATTCCGGAATATGCTCTTCAGGACCTAACAGGAAGAAAGCCTTTCCCTGGGCTTCCCATCTTGCCGTACGTCCTACACGATGGATATAACCATCTTCGCTCTCCGGCATGTGATAATGGATGATATTATCTATATCAGGAATATCAAGTCCGCGCGAAGCCAGATCCGTACTCACCAGGATATTAGCACTACCGTTGCTGAAACGATAGAGAGAAGCCTCTCGCTCCTTCTGTTCCAATCCACCATGGAAGAAAGATGTAGAAAAACCTTGTTCTACCAGATATTTGTTGGTACGCTCTACACTATCACGGTAATTGAGGAATACAATGGTACTCTGATCGCCTAAACTGCGTAGCAAAAGTGACAGACTCTCCAGTTTATCCTTTACCGGACTATCCACCTTATATATATGTACACGGTCAGGAACCTGATCTTCATCCACACGGTAATCTATCTTTTCTACCCTACCCATGTGTACGAAATGAGGAATTTCCTCTGCTTCGGTAGCAGAAAGCAGAAAGTGACGACGCAAGCCAGGCAATGACTTGATCAGTCGGCTCATTTCGTCTTGGAAGCCCATCTCCAGACACTTGTCAAACTCATCAATAATCAGGTATTTGATGTGATATGGAGAAAGATTTCCCTTATCCAGATGATCATTGAGACGACCTGGAGTTCCAAATACAATCTGAGGACGAACCTGTTTCATCACGCGATGCTCATCCATCGTAGCACGACCACCATAGCAAGCCATCGCACGCAAACCGCTGCCCATATTCTTCAATACGTTAGCCGACTGCAAAGCGAGTTCTCTACCAGGAGTTACCACCACCGCCTGTGCCTCGTCATCAGTAGCATCTATAAGTTGGGTAAGAGGCAAAAGATAAGCCAGTGTCTTGCCACTACCAGTTGGCGAAAGTATCACCACATCCTTGTTCCCGTGCAAGATTGCCTGCATGGAATCCTGCTGCATATCATTGAGCTCAATGCCCAGTTTATCTAAAATTCTGTCTATCATAAATTTCTAATAATCAATTTCTAAAGAGAAGTTTTCTTTTATTAAAGAGAAGTTTTCATAAATTCCTCATCATGAGGCATTATTTCTTTTTCTGATTGAGAAGTTTGTCTATCTCATCAAACTCCTTACCCATGTTCAGGTTCAGATAGATGGTATATAGCGGCAAAGCCCACTGGTCCTGCATATCAGGCGCCATCGTTCTGTACTTCTGCAGATAAGGCATCGCACTCTTGTAAAGTCCGTCTATCTCCTGATGAGTTTTGCGGGATTGCTGCGAATTCTTATCCATTTCAACCGCCTGATTGAAATAAGCCAAACCTATATTATAATAAGCACCAGCCAAAGAATCGTTCACGGCAAGTGCCTTTTTGCTCACTTCGATGCATTGCTTGAAATCACCCATATTCAGGAGAATGGTTCCCTTGGTAAAGAGATAGATATCATTGTCGGGAGCTATCGCCAGCGCCTTATCTGCTACGGCGAGTGCAGAATCGAGTTGGTTTTTCTGCGAATAATACTCTACCAGACGCGGGAAGAAGAACGGGAATTTCGGATCCCGCTCAAAACCTTCCTTCAAGGTCGAGAGATAGCGCGCAGTATCCTTCTCCAGTTTATAAGTCTCTGCCAGATACTGTAACATATAGTTATAATGAGCCGTATCTTTCAGCGCCTCATAAGAATGATGAAGCGTAGCTTTGGTATCTTTCATCTTATATCCGGCATATACAGCCCAATAAGCTGCCGAAGAAAGATATTTGTCTTTCTGGACATACTTATAAGATTGGAACATCGGAGCTGTACTGCACTCTATGTACTGGTCAAAGAACTGATAAGCCTCCTTGTATTTCTGCTTCCTGATAAACCAGGTTCCTCCGTTATAGAGGTTCGGACGTATCCTGTTCAAATATTCAGAATGAGACTTACGGAAATCAAACTCACATTTTCCTTTCTTGTTAGGAATCATCTCAACGGAATCAAGTCCTTGGGCTATAACGAAGAGCTGTCGGGTTGCATTGAAGAGTTGGGCTGTATCATACGCCTGTTTGAGGTAGAGTTTCTCATTACCCTGTTCATACTGCTTCTTCACAGCATCGAAGAGAATATTCCAAATTTTCTTGTTATTCCGGTTGGCAGAATCCGTCAGGAGTTTACGCATACTGGATTCGGCCTTCGCCAAATCCTTGCCAGCCTTTACCAGATCTTTGGCTGCAGAAATCTCCTTCTTCTGTGCCTGCAACCCTAATGGCGCCAACAGAAGAAAAGCTATCTGTAAAACCCATAAGTTTCTGAATATCTGCATTTTCATATTAATCTCCTAAATTAAAACTTTCATTTATTTCCATACTCATAATAATACCAGTAGGTATTTCCATAAGTATCCCGAAGAGCATTCTGCTTTTCTGTCTCATTAGCATATTTGTGATCCATCTGCTGGAAATCCTCAAAGTCTGTATCCATCACATTATCGTGATAAACGATACTTGGATTACTGCGGCGATGCGTATAAAGAACCAACGCTTCCTTATAATGAACAGGCAGTTTGCCCGAAGTTACTTTATAATGTTTCTGCACCTCTGCTACGAACTTGTCTAGTTGCTTGTCCAGCAAGAGTGCACAAAGCTGATAGTCAACAGGCAGACGATACTTGAGATGATGTTTAACCATCCATGCCGAAGGTTTCTGCATCCATTTTGGCGCCTTCCACATCATAGCCTTCACGGTTACGCTATCCGGCATCATCGCCTTACTTCCACCTACCAGCGGATAAGTAAAGAGACGGCTGCCCAGCTCGCCTGTTTCGTTGAGACAGGCTATACGGAGCATCGTCAGCGAAGAATCTGTTTTCAGAGATTTTTCACCTACTTCCAAAGCTTTTTCATACTGTTTTTCTTTCATCAGATGTTCCATGCGCATACGTTCATGAAACAGCCGATCATTGCTAGCAACAAAGTTGACAAGCAATATCATCACCAGCATCTGGAGCAAATTCACCCACATATAGCGGGAGAACCAGCCGTTGCTGTGAGGCTCTGTTTCTATCGGCTCCAACTGGCGGGCTATCCATATCAATCCGCCCCATAGAATCAGACAGAGTGGCAAGATAATCCACCACGCCCCCAGCGAATGATAACGGTCGATATCAACGGGGATATCGGTAATCATCGTCAGGATGAGGAACGAAGGGAAATAAGTAAGCCCGTGGAAACGGCGTTTCACACGGGTTACCGCGTACACTCCCACTTGCAGCAGATAGAGTACGAGCGTGATAAGCAGTGGAGCCAGCGTGTAACTGTAGTTGGTCAAACCGCCTGAGAAAACATGCTGAGCCACTGCCAGTACGTCTGCCTGGTAAAATGCCAGGTAGACGTAGGTAAATGTGATAAAGATGATAGCACAGGCGATTTGCATCTTCGCAGTACTACTCCTTTTATTTTTCATAAATCAATCTATTAATTTTTCTTCAGCACCAAAGCTGTACGAGCTGGCAGATAAAGTTTCAGCCACTCCTTACGGTCTTTCACATAAAGTGGATCGTAATTAGTCAGATGCGTCATCGTGTCATCATTCAAGCCATTACCGCCGAAATCCTTGCTGTCAGAATCAAGCACTACGCTGTAGGAACCGGTTGGAACCAGGAAGCCATAGTCGGTGAAAGAGCGGGTTGGCGAGAAGTTAAACACGAAGAGCAGATCGCCACGCATAAAGGCGAGAACCTGATCGCCATCATTATGCCAGATTTCTACAACTGGTGTCTTGTTAAAATTCTTTTCGCTTGTAATCGTCTTGAGCATTTCTCGGTCGAAATCTCCAAGATAGTGGTAGCAGAGTTCATGATTATCTACCAGATTCCACTGCCTGCGGGCGTATTTATGGCTCCAGCCATTACCCTCGCGAGGGAAATCAATCCACTCTGGGTGACCGAACTCATTACCCATGAAGTTGAGATAACCGCCATTGATTGTAGAGGCGGTAACCAGACGGATCATCTTATGCAGAGCAATACCACGATGAGCCATTTCGTTTTCATCGCCCTTCTTGAAATGCCAGTACATATCGGCATCAATCAGACGGAAGATGATGGTTTTATCGCCCACCAATGCCTGGTCATGACTCTCACAATAAGAGATGGTTTTCTCATCGGAACGGCGGTTCTTTACCTCCCAGAAGATGCTGGATGGTTTCCAGTCTTCATCCTTCAGTTCCTTGATGGTCTTGATCCAATAATCTGGAATATTCATCGCCATGCGATAATCGAAACCATAACCGCCATCCTCAAACTTGGCTGCCAGTCCCGGCA